>CAWJTT010000033.1:0-20082 GCA_963845865.1 uncultured Actinomycetes bacterium | reverse complement strand
CAATTCAGATGATGCTTGAGGGCCCGGTCATTTGCCGAGCCGGCTCACACGATCTGTACGGTTTCCAAACCCGGCGTTCACCGGGGCCGGACGTCGAGTCCGAGGCGCTCACGGCAGATCGCGGCGATCTGCTCCTGTGCCGCCTCGAGATCCTCGCTGTCCTTGACGGGCACGAAGCGAGATTCGGCGCCATCGCGCGGCACGTGGACGTAGCGCGACGCGTGCCACCACGTGAGCTCGCCCACGAGGCGCTCGAACTGGATCGCCTCGCGCCCGTCGACCGACTTGCGGGCAGCGCTCCAGGTGTAGTCGGCGGGAGTCTCGAGCGCGGCGACCTCGATCCAGAGCGTGTTCGTGTTGAAGAGCGGGAAGCGCTCGTGCGGGAACCCCTCAGGCACGCGGAAGGCCTCGGCGATGGCGAGCGAGCCATCCGCCCGCCGCACCGGCAGTCCGCCGGCATCGCCTGCGCGCTTGGAGACGAGCTCCGCCGTGACGGCTCCGGCGAGCGAGCGGTGAAGGCCCACGAGAACCTCGTCGAGCGTCGCGCCGACGTTGTCGACGTTGCAGACGAAGAGCGTGCGCACGCCGTTCCGGCGGAAGCGCTCGAATGCGCCCGAGAGCTCGAGCGCGTCTGCGAGGTCGCCGTGCCCCGGCGCGTGCGGCGAGGGGGCGCCGTCATCGAGGAACATCGACCCGTCCGGGTTCAGGCGCAGCGACACGAGCTGGGGCGCGAGCCGCACGCCCGTGCCCTCGACGGCCTGCGGCGAGGGCATCGTGCGTCGCAAAGCTCGTCATCAGCACGACCTCGACGCCGAAGCGCGTGAGGTCCGCGAGCTTGAGGTCGAGAAACGTCAGGTCGTGCCCGGACAGGACCGGCGCCAGCGCCTTCACCCGGGAGCCGAAGCGCGTCGCCATGCCGCCGGCGAGCACGACGGCGGCGACCTCGCCGCGTCCGATGATCTCGCGTCCGAGCGCGGCTGCCCGCCGCCCCTCGGGAGTGCCGGGTGCCGGCAACGGCTGCGCCACGTCGGCTCGCCGGCACCTCGATCGGCTCGCTGATGCGGTGCATCGACTCGAGGTCGTCGCCGGCGGCGATCATGCGGGCGCGCAGCTGCTCGAAGGGGACGCGCTCGAAGTGAAAGCGCTCGAGCAGCGCGGCGAGGTCCGGTGGTATCGGCCGGCCCGCGACCTCCATCACGGCTCTCCGTAGCGGCGATCTCGCCAGGCCAGCGCGGCCTTCAGCCCCTGCTCGGCCACGATGCGGTCGAACTCGCGCTGCTCGGGCGTCTCGGCGGCGTTGAGGATCGCCGAGAGGTCGAGGTTCGCGTTCACGGCCTGCCGCAGCCCCATGGCCTCGTAGGCGCGATTGAGGGCGAGCTTCGTCAGTCGCAGGACGGGCAGCGGGGTCGGCGCGATCTTGGCCACCAGCTCGTCCACGGCCGTCTCGAGCGCGTCCACGGGCACGACGCGGTTGACGAGCCCCAGCCGCTCGGCCTCCTGCGCATCCACCCAGTCGCCCGTGAAGAGCAGCTCGTTGGTCTTCTTCTGTCCGAGCACGAACGGCATCAACAGGGAGACCGGTCCCGATCCGTAGCGGATCTCGGGCTCGCCGAAGCGGGCATCGTCCGCCGCCACGATCATGTCGCACGCCATCGCGAGCTCGCAGGCACCAGCCAGGCACCACCCGCGCACCGCGGCGATCGTCGGCCGTGGCAGCGACCACAGCTCCATGCCGAGGGAGACGTCTGTGGCGAGCAGGTCGTGCCAGCGCTCCGCGCTCGCGATCTCGCCCTCGACCTCCTCGGAGATGTCGAAGCCGGCCGAGAATGCGCGGCCGCTCCCGCTCAACACGACGACCTTGACCTCATCGTCGGCAGCGGCTTGGCGGAAGCTCGCGCGCAGGCCGTCGACGAGCTCGCCGGACAGGGCGTTGAGCTTGTCCGGGCGGTTCATCGTGATCCACAGCGCCGGCCCGCGGCGCTGCTCGAGTACGACCTCGCTCATGGCGCTCCCTTCACGACGATCAGGGCATCGACGGCGGTCGCGCCGTGGTCGCCGAGGATCAGCGGATTGATGTCGATCTCGTCGATCTCCGGGTGATCGGCGGCGATGCGCGAGAGCGCGGCGAGCACTCCGGCGAGCTCACCGGCGGCCTCCGGGCTCGCGAGCTCCGCCAGGCCCGGAGCCTCCGCGACGAGGGCGCTGGAGGCGCCGTCATCCAGCGGTGCGAGCGCAACCGCGGCAAGCCCCAACGCCTCGATCGCCCGGCCGCCGAGGCCGACGGCGAGGACGGGGCCGTAGTCCGGGTCGCGCATGAGGCCGCAGAACGCCTCGACGCCGCTCGGCACCTGGCGTGCCACGAGCACCCGCCCGCCCATGCGCTCGGCCGCGTCGCGCGCCTCCGCCGCGCTCGAGACGCCGAGCGCGACACCATCCACGGCCTGCTTGTGTGCAGGGCCGTCCATCTTGACGACGACCGGGCCGCCCAGCAGATCGAACGCCGACGCCGCCTCGTGGGCAGAGGCGCAGCGAACGCGCGCCGGAAAGGTCACGCCGTAGCGCTCGAGCAGCGCACACGAGTCGTGCTCCGCGAGCGCGCCGGAGGGCAGCGGATCGACGGCCTTCGGTTGGCGGGGCCCCGGCGGGTGCAGCTCGGACGCAGGCTCGCGCGAGCGGGCGCACCAGCGGGCGACCGAGGCGATCGCACGCATGCTCTCGCGCGTTCCGCGCAGCAGCGCGACGTCGCGGCTGCGCGCCAGCTCCGCGATCGCCGGCGGCGGGTCGGTTGCGTGGACGGAGCTCACCGCAGGGAAGATGGGCGAGCCGTCGACGGCATCCGCGAGCGCTGCGGTGATGGACGCGCACCACGCCTCCTCGTGGTCGCCGCGATGGCGCGAGAGGTCGAGCTGGGCCAGAAGCACGTCGTAGGCGCCAGTCTCGCGCAGGATCGCGAGGGTGCCGGGAAAGACCCGATCGAACGAGTCGATGGCCCAGCAGTCGAGCGGGTTCTCAGGTTGCGTGAAGTTCGGGAAGGCCTCGACGAGCCGGGACTGGAGCACGTCGTCGAACGGCGCGAACGGCATGCCGGCGTCCTCCCCGTGGTCGGCGAGGAGGCCGCATTCGCCACCCGATTCCGAGACGGCGGCGATGCGCAGCCCGCGTGGCCAGCGCCGCCGGCCGAGCACCTCGAGGGTCTCGAGCAGCTCGTGGAAGTCGCTCACCTCGATGACGCCGTGATGCCGAAGCAGCGCGGAGAAGGCGCGCGCCGAGCCGACCACCGCGCCGGAATGGGCGAGCGCAGCCCGCGCGGCGGCCTGCGAGCGCCCCACCTTGAGGCAGACGACGGGCTTGCCCGCCTCGGCCGCGCGCGCAAGCGCGGCGGCGAACGCGCTCGGCCGCCGGATGGTCTCGACGAACAGGCCGATCGCGCGCGTGCCCTCGTCCTCCGCGAGGTACGCGACGAAGTCCGCAATGTCGCGCGAGAGCTCGCTGCCGGCCGACACGACGGTGCGAAAGCCCACGCGCGGCCCGCAGGCGAGGAACGCCTCGCCGATCGATCCGGAATGCGCCACGCAGGCCACGTGTCCGGGCACGAAGGCGTCCCGCCCGGGCACGGTGCCGAGCCAGAGCGAGACACCCCCCGGCGTCGCGACGCCCATGCAGTTGGGCCCCACCACCGCCACGTCGCACTCGGCCGCCCGGACGCCGATGCGTGCCGCGACGGCCCGGCCCTCGGCCCCGGCCTCTGCGCCCAGCCCCGGTAGCACCACGGCGCGCACACCGGCCGCGACCGCATCGTCGAAGGCCGCCTCGGCGCGCGTGTGGCCGACGAGCAGGTAGGCGCAGTCCGGCTGCTCCGGGAGCGCTCCGACCGACGCCGAAGCACTCGCGCCCGAGCACGGCCGGGCGGTTCGGATTCACGAACCATGTCGACACCCCGCCGTTCAGCACCTGCTGGAGGTCGGCTGCGCCCTCGGCCGTTCGATCGCTCGCGCCGATCACGGCGACCGAGCGCGGGAAGAGCAGGGGACGGATGCCGCCGCGCAGCTCGTGGGCCGTCACGGGACGAGCGCACCCAGCCAGGTCTCGGCTTCTGCCGGCTCCAGCCCGCCGTGATGGCCGCGCAGGCTCTGCTCGAACCGCCCGGGCTCGTGCCACCAGGCCTCGATGCCCGCGCGCGGCAGCACGACGATGTCACCGACCCTCTCCGTGAAGCGGTTCGAGATCACGGGCCCGAAGATCCCGTCGGCCGCAAGCTGTGCCGTCGGCGCCACCCAGGCATCGTCGCCGAAGAGCTGCTGGAGCAGGCCGAGGGCCTCGTCGAGCGCGCCCTCGCGTACGTGGAGGAAGAGGTCGCGCGCCGAGCCCGCGGGGGCGAGCGGCCGTCCATCCGCTCCCGTCGGCACGAGCGGCACGAGTTGCGGGCAGCGCTCGTTGACGTAGACGCAGCTCGCGGGGTCGGTGGGCAGCTGGCCGTGGTCGGCGAACAGCAGCACGAGTGCCCCGGGCACTCCCGCCAGCGCGTCGACCAGCTCCTGCTCGACCGCCTCCAGCAGGTCGAGCGCGACAGCCTCGGAGCGGGCGTCGTCCGGCCCGAGCTTGTGGCCGATGGTGTCGAAGTCGTCGAGATACAGCAGCGTCAGCGATGGCGCAGCCGCGCGCGCGAGCTCCGCGGCAAGCGACGCTCCCGCCCGCGCCGACTCGACGCCGTGCAGCCCGCCGGGCCCGGCCATCAACCGGGTGAACGGCAGCTGGACGGTCCCCGCCGGCTGCACGAGGTGGCACTGGGCACCGAGCCCGGCCAGCCGGGCCGCGAAGCCTTCCACGCGCGGGTAGATCGGATCGAGGTCGGCTCCGGCGCGGATCAGGCTGCCCGCCGGCTCGCCCGCAAATCCCGCGGTCAGGGGGCAGACGATGCGGTCGAGCGACGGCTCGTACACGAACCACTCGTAGGAACCGTGCTCGCCCACGGGCTGGACCGTGTGCAACGTGGTGACGTGCGCCGTCGTGGTCGATGGAAATTGCGTCGTCAACTTCGAGATGACGCCGTCCGTGTGCAGGCGAGCGAGCAGCGGCGCTCTTCCGGCAAAGCGCTCGACGAACGTCCAGCCGAGGGCGTCGATCAGCACGGCGACCACGCGTGGCGGCGCGTCGGCGAGCGCGGGCAGCACGTCGTCCGGCAGGCCGGCGGCCTCCTGCTCGCCGAACAGCCCCAGCAGCGTGCCGGGAATCCGCGCGAACCCGTAGGAGTCGTACAGCGGGCGCACGCGGCCACCCGGCAGCCTCGCGGCCGCAACGCTCGCCAGCGAGCGCTCGTTGATCACGCGGGGGTTCCGGCGGCCCGTGCCAGCAATGCGTCGATCGCCTTCAAGCCGTCGTCGCCGAGGTCGCAGGAGAACTCGTTGACGTACAGCTCGATGTGCTGACGGCAGACCTCGTCCGAGAGCTCCTGGGAGTTGGCGCGCACGTATCCGAGGCTGTCGGCGGGATGGGCGAATGCGTGCTCGACGGAGCGCCGGATCGCGTCCTCGGCGGCGGCGCGCAGCTCGTCGTCCAGGTCCGCTCGAGCGCAGATCCCGGCCAGCGGCACCGGCATGCCGGTCTCGCGCTCCCACCAGGCGCCGAGATCGGAGACTTCGACAAGACCGTGCGCGGCGTAGGTGAAGCGACTCTCGTGGATGATCAGCCCAGCGCCCACGGCTCCCGAGGCGACCGCAGCGAGGATCTCGTCGTAGCGCAGCTCGACGACCTGCCCGAGAGCAGGTGCCGCCAGGCGCAGCAGGAGGTATGCGGTGGTGTCCCGGCCCGGGATGGCGATGGGGCCGAGCGCCGCGTCGGACAGCGAGGTCGGCTCGCGCGCGACGACGAGCGGGCCGCAGCCGTGACCCAGGGCACCACCGCTGCGCAGCAGCGTGTAGCGGTCGCGGACGCCTGCGAGCGCGCCGATCGAGAGCTTCGTGAGCTCGTAGCGGCCCGTGCGCGCGAGTGCGTTCAGCTCCTCGATGTCATGCAGCGCGGGGGTGGCCGTGAACGGCGCGGGGATGCGGCCGTGGACGAGCGCATCGAAGGCGAACGTGTCGTTGGGGCAGGGCGAGAACCCGAAGGAGACGTTCATGCGCGGTCGATCTCCGCGATCGCGAGCGCGGTCACGCGCGCGAGCTCCGCGAGCGCGTCGTCGAAGCGCCAGAGCGCGCGATCGGGCTCCTCCACTTCGTTCGAGACCACGCGTATCTCCAGCACCGGGACGCCCTCGTCCTGGCAGGCGGCGAGGACTGCGAATCCCTCCATCGCCTCGACGCTGACACCAGAGGTGCCGCCCACGTGTGCGCTCGTCCCGATCGGCAGCGCCAGCGCCTCGGGCAGCGCGCGGCGTGCGGCGGCGAGCAGCTTGGCGGAGGGAGCGATCGGCTCGCTGTCGCCGTCGCAGTCGACGGCCTGCGTGCCGATCACCGTGGCCAGCAGGGGCACTCCGCCGTCGCGGCGGGCCCCTGCGATGCCGACGTGCAGCACGGCGTCGGCTCCGCCCTCCGCCACCGCGTCCTCGGTGGCGGTGTAGGCCTCGCGTGGACCAATGCCGCAGACCAGCGTGCGCGCTCCCGCTGCGCCGCCGAGCTCCTGAGGGGTGGCCGCGATCACGAGCAGCACGTGAGCACTCTAGGGCCGCGGCCGGGCAGTGGGCGCCGATGTGGCGCCCGGACACGACCTTGTCGGGAGCTTGACGGGTGAACGATCAATCGGGACACGGCTTTGACGCGGCTGTTGCAACGCTACTGAGGTCATCATCAAGAGGTTCGTCCAAGAGGGAGCAAGAATGTTCGTCAACAACGAGGTCACCGAGCGGGGCCTCCTTCATCGGATGCTCGACCGGGTGAAGGACGAGGTTACGCTCGACGAGCGCAGGGCCTGGGCCCGCTCGATCGACGGTGCCATCAATGACGCGGCCGGCCCGGGGATCCCGTTGCGCAACCGCGTCGCCCGCCCGGCCATCGTGCTCGGTGCCGCTCCGGCCCTCTCGGCCGTCGCAGCGGCGCTCCGCGACGAGGACCTGGTCGTATCCCGCGAGTCGCTGAATGCGGTGCGGTCGTTCCTGACCGACGGGATCGACTCCCCGCTGTACGGCCGCGACCCGCTCGCCGCCCGCCGTGCCGCCGATGCGCTGCGTCGCCGGCTCGTCTCCGCGGATCCCGCGCAGCGCGCGACGGTCGGCAGTGCCGCCTGAGATTTCCGAACCTCCTCCCCTCCCCCCCTTGAAGCGGGCGGCGCCTCCAGCGCCGCCCGCTTCTACGATTGGGGGGATGAGCGAGCTGTGGGGCGCCGAGACGCGTAAGGCCATCGACAACTTCCCGGTCTCGGGCAGGCCGATCCCGGTCGGGGTCGTCCGCTGGCTGGGGCGCATCAAGGCAGCAGCGGCGCGCGTCAACTCCGATCTCGGCCTGCTCGATCCCGAGCTCGCGCAGCGGATCGCGGCAGCCGGCGACGCGATCGCGAACGGCGAGTACGACGATCAGTTCCCGATCGACGTGTTTCAGACCGGGTCGGGGACCTCCTCCAACACGAACGCCAACGAGGTCATTTCGGCCCTGGCGGGCGAGGGCGTGCACCCGAACGACCACGTCAACCTCGGCCAGTCGTCGAACGACGTCTTCCCCTCCGCCGTGCACCTCGCGGCGCTCGACGCGGCGACCAACGATCTACTGCCCGCGCTCGGCGAGCTGCGGGCCTCGTTGGCCGCCAAGTCCGCCCAGTTCGCGGAAGTCGTCAAGGCAGGCCGGACGCACCTCATGGACGCCGTGCCGGTGACGCTCGGCCAGGAGTTCGGCGGCTATGCGGCGCAGATCTCGCTCGGCGCCGCCCGCGTGGAGGATGCACTCCCGCGCCTCGGGCAGATTCCCCTGGGCGGCACTGCGACGGGTACCGGGCTCAACACCCACCCGGACTTCGCTCGCCGCGTGCGCGCCCTCCTCGCCGAGTCGTCTGGCCTGCCGATCGCGGCTCCGCTCGACCATTTCGAGGCGCAGGCGAACCGGGACGCGCTGATCGAGACCTCGGGCGCGCTCAAGGTCGTGGCCGCGTCTCTCACGAAGATCGCGAACGATCTCCGCTGGATGGGATCCGGCCCGCGCGCGGGCCTCGGCGAGCTCATCCTGCCGGAGCTGCAGAAGGGCTCCTCGATCATGCCCGGCAAGGTCAACCCCGTGATCTGCGAGGTCGTCACGCAGGTCGCGGCGCAGGTCATCGGCAACGACACCGCGATCACGATCGGCGGCATGTCGGGTGCGTTCGAGCTCAACGTCTACATCCCGCTCATGGCGCGCAACCTGCTCGAGTCGATCGGATTGCTCGCCGCAGCCAGCCGGCTGCTCGCGAGGAAGCTCGTCGACGGCGTCCAGGCCGACATCGAGCGCAACGAGGAGCACGGCGAGGCCACGCTCGCAATGGCGACCGCGCTCAACCCCTTCATCGGCTATGACCGCGCGACCGCGATCGTCCGCGACGCAACTTCGAGCGGGCGCTCGCTGCGCGAGGTCGCGCGCGCGCACGGGGTCGAGGAGTCGGTGCTGGACGCCGCGCTCGACCTGCGCAAGATCGCGCGCGGCAACACCGGCTGAGGTGATCGGTCCGGCCCGACGGGGCGCGAGCACGACCGCGACTCTTGAAACCGGCTCTCCGTCAGCGGCCGCTGGCCGAGAGATGCTGGTAGTCGCGCGGGCCGCTCCAGCGACCGCCCCAGCCCCAGCCAATGCGGGCGAATGCACGCAGAACCGCCCCGCCCTCGACGATCACGCCGGGTCTCGAGCGCACGCGGGCGCGATCGAGGTACACCCGTGAGGCGGGATGACTGGTCGTGCCGTCGGCTGCGACATAGGGATTCTCGATCGGATCGAGGTCGATGGCGCGGCCGTAGGCGTGCTCGGACCAGCTCGACGTCCCCGTGGCGCTGCGGCAGTTGAACGAGGAGGTGTTGTCCGCCTCGATCGAGCGGAAGTCGGAGCCTCCGTAGGCCTCGATCGGGAGCATGCGCCGGATCGGGAAGCGCGCGGCGTAGAGCTCACCGAACGCCTGCGCGACGGAGGCGGCGACCGTGCGATTGACGACGAGCGCTCCGCGGTGCGCGCGCCCGTCGAAGCCGACGTAGGTCAAGGTCACCCGCCGCAGGTCGGACAGAGCGACGGGACATCCGGGCCGCCAGACCGCGGGTGTCATCGCCCTTCGCTCGGTGGCGCTCAGCGGAGCCACCTGCGCGCGGTACGGCGGGAGGGCGGCGGGCGCCGCCGCGATCACAGCGCGCCGGCGCGCAGGGCGCCCGTGGCGGCGAGCTGCTGCTCCTCCGCGCGATAGGACGAGCGCACGAGTGGGCCGGCAAACACGGAGCCGAAGCCCATCTGCTCTCCGGCCTCGCGGAAGCGGCGGAAGGAGTCGAGGGGGACCCAGCGATCGAGCGGAAGATGGCGAGCCGTCGGTTGCAGGTACTGGCCGATCGTGACCACGTCGACGCCGTGCGCGCGCAGATCCGCGAGCGTCGCGACGATCTCCTCGTCGGTCTCGCCCATGCCTGCGACGATGCCGGACTTCACGATCAGCGGCCCGCGCTCGGGCCAGCGCTCGTCCCAGACCTCTCGGGCCCGCCGCAACAGCCAGAGCGCGCGCTCGTAGTCGCCCTTGATACGCACGCGCGGCTGGATCCGGCGCACTGTCTCGATGTTGTGGTTGAAGACGTGCGGATGCGCCTCGAGAACGGTCACGAGCGACTCCTCCTCGCGGCCGAGGAAGTCGGGCGTGAGCACCTCGATGCTCGCCGTCGGAAGGCGCCGCCGCAATGCGCGGATGGTGCGCGCCCAGTGCCCCGCGCCGCGGTCGTCGAGATCGTCGCGATCGACGGACGTGACGACGACGTGACCGAGGCCCATGCGCTGGGCGGCGGCCGCGAGGCGCCCGGGCTCGAGCGGGTCGAGCGAATCGCCGCGCTTGGCGGAGTTGACGGCGCAGTAGCGGCAGGCGCGCGTGCACGTGTCGCCCATGATCTGGAACGTCGCCGTTCCCCGTCCCCAGCACTCGCCGATGTTGGGGCAGCGCGCCTCCTCGCAGACCGTGTGCAGCCCCTCGGTGCGGACGATGCCGTCGAGCTCCTCGTAGCGTGAGCCGGCCGTGCGCAGGCGCACGCGCATCCACGGCGGGCGCTCGTGCGCAAGCTCTCCCCAGGGCATGCCCGCAGCCTAGGCGATCAGTCTGGCAGCTCGATCAGCTCGAAGAGATTGCCGTCGGGGTCGCAGAAGCCGGCGAACCGGCCCTCCTCGGAATGCTTGACCTGGCCCATCAGCTGCACGCCGCGCCCGACGATCTCGCCGACGAAGCCGTCGAAGTCGTCGACCTCGATGCGCACGAGGATTCCCGCCTGCTCGAAGAAGCCCCGGCCGCGCTCGCGCGGTTTGGCGCCGCCTTCCACTCGCAGCTCGAACCCGTCGCGGCGGGCCCAGAAGCCGTCATCGTCGTGCTCCAGGGTCATGGCCAGGGCGGTGCCGTAGAACTCCTGCGAGCGTTTCAAGCTCGAGGCGAAGATCGTGATGCCCGAGTGAAGCTCCATCAGGCCGGCACGGCCGAAAGTTCGAGGGAGAACACTGCGGCGAGCGCCTCGAGCACGGGCTCGCGCGCCTCTTGGACGGTCACGTCGCGGCCGAGCTCGCGCGCGATGCTCGTGAACGGCGTCGCGTCGAGCCCGCAGGCGCGGAATCGCGTGAACGCCTCGAGGTCGCAATCGACGTTGAGCGCGAACCCGTGGTGCACGATCCAGTTGCTCGCGCGAATGCCGAGCGATGCGATCTTGCGGCCGTCGACCCAGACGCCGACATGCTCGCGGTCCTGTCCCGCCTCCGCGGGGAGGCCGAACGACGCGAGCGCGTCGATCACCACCTGCTCGAGGTCGTGCGCGTAGCGCCGCAGGTCCTTTCCGTGATCCCGCAGATCGAGGACGGGGTAGCAGACGAGCTGGCCCGGACCGTGCCACGTGGAGCGTCCTCCGCGGTCAGCGCGCAGGACCTCCCAGCCGAGGTCACGGTAGGCGGGCTCGCCGCCCGGAAGCTCGGCCTCGGCGTCGGACGCCCGGCCGAGCGTGAGTGTGGGAGGGTGCTCGCAGAGCACGATCGTGTCGGGCACCGCGCCCTGCGAGCGAGCTGCTGCGAGATCGAGCTGCAGGCGGTCCACCTCGGCGAATGCCCGAGGCTCGGCGAGCAGGTCGTATACGTAGGCCGGGCGATTCACGTCTCCGTCTGCCTTCGCGTCGGTCATCAGGCACTCGGATCGGGGAGCAGTGGAATGGGCAGGTCCTTGGCGGTCGCGCCCGAGTTGAGCGACGGGATCTGCTCGGGACCTGTTCCGCGGTAGGTGTCGCGATACGTCCGGATGGCCGCCAGCACGCGCGCATTCACTGTCGGGCAGATCATCGCCCGCTGCCAGCTGGTCACCGTGGTGCCGCGCTGCGGAACGTCGGCCGGCAGGCCGGGGACGACCAGCATGTAGGGCGGCGAGTCCGCCCACATGCGCACGACGTTCGTGCCTGCCGAACGCGGGACTCGAATTCCGAGGTGGATCGCGATCGCGCCGTGCTCCAGGTTGTGCACCTCGTAGGCGTACGGGATCGGCTGCGTGTAGAAGCCCCAGTTGGCCCAGATCGGCCGGTGCGGGCCGTTCGTGGGGGGGCGCGGCACGAGGGTGTAGTCGGGGTTCGCGACGTGGTTGCGCCCCGCGCTGATGTCACCGCGCAGCCGGCAGCGCGCCGCCGCGGCGGCGCGGCGCACCGGGCGGGTGAACTTGGGCGCGGGACCCATGCCGGCCCCGACGCTGGAGCCGCGCTCGAACTTCGACGGGTCGATCGCCGCGATCGTCAACTTGCCGGCGTTACCCGACGTCGTCGGCGCCGGCGCTGCCGCAGTCGCGGCCGGGTCGGAGCCGTCACCGGAGCTTGTGTCGTTGCCGCCGGAGGAGCCGCCACAGCCCGCCAGCAGCAGCGCTCCGGCGAGCAGCGCGCATGCACGACGGGCCCACACGCCGCTCACTGTAGAAGCTCGCGCCGGATCAGGCAGCCGCTCGGCGCCCGTCGGCTCCCACCCCCCGAACGGCGTGCGTGCTCCTACAGCTCGTCCTGCAGGAAGCGCTCGACGAGCGACCGAGCGTCGGTCTTGTCAGCCAGCACGTAGGCCAGTGCCGTCATGCGGTAGGCGTCCTGGAGGTAGAAGCGTTCGTAGAGCTCTCCGCGCGATCCGAGGTCCGAGCCGATCAGGTCCCAGGCCAGCCGGAACAGGCGGATGCGGTCGCGCGCGCCCGCTCCGCCGGCCTGGTAGTACTGCTCGATCGCGCTCGCCATCGGGCCTTCGACGTCGGCCACCGAGGGCGTCGCCATGAAGCCGGCACCGCCGACGAGGCGCGTGAGCTCGAACGCCCGAGGGATCCACTTCGGCATCAGCCCGCGGAGCGCCACGAGCGGTCGCTCGTCGGGTGTCCATGCGAGCTCGCCCGGGCCGGCACCGTAGGAGCCCGCCTCCGAGGCGAGCACGCCCGAGCGCGTCATCTCCACGTAGCTCCAGATCTCGCCCAGCTTCTCCTGCACGTGGTCGAACCGGTTGACGCCCGTGACCTCGGTGATCGTGTGGGCGAGGCCGAACGTGAGCTCCAGCTTCGTCCAGGCGCGCACCATTGCCTGGTTCACGATCTGCGCCCGCCAGTTCGTATGCGAGATGACCTCGTCGTAGCCGACGGTGTCGCCATCGAGGAAGACCCGATCCCAGGGCACCACCACGTCGTCGAAGATGATCATGCCGTCCTGCTCGTCGAAGCGCGAGGACAGCGGGTAGTCGAACGCCGGCCGCGCCTTGGCGAACGAGTCGCGCAGCACCACCTTGAGGCCCGGCGTGTTCATCGGCAGCGCGAAGCAGAGCGCGTAGGCGGTGTCCTCGGGCCGCAGCGGGCTGCCCGGGTAGATCGAGATCTCGTCCGCATAGGGTGCGAGCGTCGCGAGCATGCGCGCGCCGCGCACGACGATGCCCTCGGCCGACTCGCCCACCTTGTGCAGCGCGATCTCGCCGGCACCGGCGGCGGCATCCGGCCGCGAGCGGTCGACCTGCGGGTTCATGATCGCGTGCGTGGTCGAGAGGTCGTGCTCCCGCATCAGCTCGTAGTACCGCACGAGGTTCTCCGCCCCGCGCTCGTTGCCGCGACGCGCCCAGACGTCGGCACGAGCGGCGAACAGCGCGAAGGTCACGTTGAGGTAGTCCGGCGCCCGGCCCATCACCCCTCCGTGGTACTCCGCCATGCGGCGCATGCCCACGCGGCGGCGCTCGAGGTCGCCACGCGAGCTCGGCTGCAGGAAGGAGACGTTCACTGGCAGCCCCGTCGTGGGCGAGTCGTACAGGCAGGCCGCGGCATGCTCGCGGCACCAGTCGAACCAGCCTGCGAGCCCGCGCGCAGCCCCTCCGAGCAGCGGGTGGCCGACGACGTCGTCGATCCGCTCGCCACCCATCCATACTTCGCGCCCGTCGTCGCGCAGCCCGGCGAGGTACTGCGCCCCGGTGCGCGCTCCCGTCGGCGCGGCCGTCACGTCAACCGCCATCTGAGGTGCCCCCTCGGGTCGTGATCACGAGTGTGCGCAGGAGCGCCGCAAGCTGTGCGCGCTCCGCCGCTCCGAGGCCGGCGCAGGCCAGCGACTCCTCGGCATTGAAACGCGGAAACAGGTCCTCGAAGGTCCGCTCGCCGACGCCGGTCAGGCTGACCGTCCGGCGACGGCCGTCCTCGGCGTGGCCGTGACGCTCCACGAGCCCGCGGCGCTCGAGCGTGGCCGTGACGCCCGAGACGGTCGGTCGCGAGACGCCCATGCGCGTGGCCAGGTCGCGCGTCTCGTGCGGGCCCCAGATCCACAGGCAGAAGAGCATCGTGAAGCCGGACCAGGTGAGGCCCTCCGCCTGCAGCACCCCGCTCTCGAGCCGGTCGCGCAGCGCGGAGGCAGCCCGGAAGACGTCCTGGACGACGAACATCGCCGAGACGTCGAGGTCGTCGCCCGACGTGCGGGCGAGCACGTCGACCTCCTCGGGCAGGAGCTGCTCCTGGAGGGAGACCATTAGGCACCTAACGATACGGCGCGCCGTCGCGGCCCGCAAGCCGCGGATGCCCTGGCGCTAGCTCGCGCGGATGACGGCGACCGCTCCCGGGCCTGCGGCTCGGCTCGCGGCCGCTAGACCCCGTACTCGGCGGCGTCCCAGGTCTCCAGGTGGCGCCTGACCAGTGCGAGGAACTGTGCGGCGTAGGCGCCGTCGACCAGGCGGTGGTCGTAGCTGAGCGCCAGCAGCATCATCTGGCGGATCGCGATCGAGTCGCTGCCGAGCTCGTCGGTGACGACCACGGGCCGCTTGACGATGGCGTTCACGCCCAGGATCGCGACCTGCGGCGGCGGGATGATGGGCGTGCCGAGCAACGTCCCGAAGCCGCCCGGATTGGTGAGGGAGAACGTGCCACCGGCCATCTCGTCCGCAGTCAGCTGCTTCGTCCGCCCGCGCTCGGCGAGATCGGTCAGTGCGCGCGTGAGGCCGAGCAGGTTGAGCTCCTCCGCGCGGTGGATCACGGGAACCACGAGATCCTTGCCGTCGTTGATGGACACGGCCACGCCGAGGTTGACGTGGCGATGGACGACGATGTCGGTGCCGCGGAGCTCCGCATTGACCCACGGCCAGTGCTGGATCGCCTCGACTGCCGCACGCATGATGAACGGCAGGAACGAGGCCTTGACGCCGTAGCTCGCGGCGAGCTCCTTGTTGACGGCCGCTCGCACCTGCCAGCAGCGCGTCATGTCGACCTCGAAGAACGTCGAGACGTGCACGGCAGTGTCGATCGACGCGCGCAGGTTGCGCGCGATCACCTTGCGGATGTTCGACATCGGCTCGAGCGTCTCGTCGCCCGCGGGCGGCGTGCTCGGAGCCGACGGCGTGACGCCGCTCGGGGCCTCGACGGCCGGTGCGGCGGCAGGCGCGGGGGGAGGCGGGGCGGCCGGCGCGGCGGGGGCGGCCGCGGGCTGCGCCGCACGGCTCTCGTCGCCGCCGAGGAACAGCTCCACGTCGCGCTTGGTGACGCGGCCACCGCGGCCGGTGCCCGGGATCTGCGCGATGTCCAGCCCGTGCTCGGCCACCATGCGCGCCACGACGGGCGACATGAACGAGTGCATGTCGCGGCTCTCGCCGTTGGCGTCAGCTTCGGCGCCGGGCGTCTGCGCGGCGGCGGTGGGCGCCCCGACCACCGGCATCGCCTGGAAGTGCGGCGCGTCGGCGGAGGGAGGTGGCGCGACGTCGGGCGCCTCGACGGGGGCGGCAGGTGCTTCGGGGTGCGCGGCCGGCGCCTCGACAGCATCCGCGGCGGCGGGAGCGCCGGGAGCGGGAGCGCCGGGAGCGGGAGCGTCGGGAGCGGCGGGGGCGGGCTCGGTGGGAGCCGGAGCGGCGGGCGCCACGCCGCCGCCGGTGTCGATCACGGCGATGCGCGTGCCCACGTCGACCGTCTCGCCCTCTGCCACCAGCAGCTCGCGAACGGTGCCCGAGGCCGGGGAGGGCACCTCGGTGTCGACCTTGTCGGTCGAGATGTCGACGATCGTCTCATCCGCCTTCACGGCCTCGCCGACCTGCTTGCGCCAGGTGACGACCGTGCCCTCGGACACGCTGACCCCCATCTGCGGCATGACGACATCGACGAGCGTTCCGGTACTCACGGGTATCTCCCAGCGATCAGTAGGCGTACAGCTTGTGGATGGCGACCAGGACGTCATCGACCTGCGGGATGAAGCGCGTCTCCAGCGGAGGCGAGAACGGCACGGGCGTATCGGGAGCGGCGAGGCGGACGACGGGGGCATCCAGGTTCTCGAAGACCTCCTCGCCGATCGTGGCCGCGATCTCGGCGCCGAAGCCCGCGGTGCGCGTGTCCTCGTGCAGGACGAGCGCCTTCCCGGTACGCACGACGGAGGCCAGGACGGCCTCGCGGTCCCACGGGACGATCGTGCGCAGGTCGATGACCTCGGTCGAGATCCCGTGCTGCTCCGCTGCCTGCTCGGCTGCCGCGACCGCGGTGTGCACCATGGCGCCCCAGGTCGCGACGGTGAGGTCGTCGCCCGCGCGCGCCACGCGTGCCACCCCGAACGGCACGGTGTACTCCTCCTCGGGCACTTCGTCCTTGATGCGCCGGTAGAGGTGCTTGTGCTCGAAGTAGAGAACCGGGTTCTCATCGCGGATCGACTGGATCAGCAGCCCCTTGGCATCGGCCGGCGTCGATGGGCAGACGATCTTGAGGCCGGGGATGTGGGCGAACGACGACTCGGGATTCTGCGAGTGGAAGGGCCCGCCGGAGAAGCCGCCACCCGAGGGGCAGCGCACGACGATCGGGACCGCGGCCCCCGTGCGCCAGTGCTGCTTGGCCGCGATCGTGACGAGGTGATCCCAGCAGCACGAGATGAAGTCGGCGAATTGCATCTCGGCAACGGGTCGCAAGCCCATCATCGCGGCGCCGGTGCAAGCTCCCACGATTGCGGTCTCGGCCAGCGGCGCGTCGATCACGCGCCACTCACCGAACTCCTCCTGGAAGCCCTTCGTGACCTTGAACGCGCCCCCGTAGACGCCGACGTCCTCGCCGATGACGAGCACCCGCTCGTCGCGGCGCATCTCCTCGCGCAGGCCGTCGGAGATGGCCTCCAGGTACGTTCTTACAGCCACGGGAGCCTCACTGTCGTCATCGTAGTCCGGACCGGCGCCGCACGCCGCCGAGGTCGGGCTGTCAGTGGTACACGCCGTCGGTGAGCGTCGCCGGATCCGGCCAGTCGCTGGCCAGGGCGAGCTCGACCGCCACGTCCACCTCGCGCGCGACCTCGCTCCGCAGGGCCTCGTCGGCAGCCTCGTCGAACTCACCGCCCAGGGCCAGCAGGCGCGCCCTCGTGCGTGCGATCGGATCGCGCTCGAGCCAGGCGGCGAGCAGCTCCGCCGGCACGTAGAACGCGTCGTCGTGCACCGCGTGCCCCTCCATCCGGAGCGTGACGAGCTCGAGCAGCGTCGGCCCGCCGCCGCCTCGCGCGCGCTCGACGGCGTCACGAGCGGCGCGGTAGACGGCGACGACGTCGGTACCGTCGACCACCTGCCCGGGGAAGCCGTACGCGCTGGCGCGGTCGGCCAGATGCGCGACGCCGTACTCGAGATGCGCCGGCGTCGAATAGGCGAAGCCGTTGTTGTCGATCACGAACACGACGGGCAGCCGGCGCACGCCGGCCAGGTTCATCGCCTCGTGCGCATCGCCGCGAGCCGAGCCGCCGTCGCCCAGCCAGCCGAGCGCGACGCGCGGCTCGTTGCGCACCCGGAAGGCGAGCGCGCAGCCGACGGCGACCGGGAGCATCGCGGGAAGGTGCGAGACCATCGTCAGCGTGCCGAGCGCGATGTCGCCGAGGTGGACGTTGCCATCTCGCCCGCGCGTCGGTCCGCCCGTGCGGCCCAGGTACTGGGCGATGATGCGCCACGGCGCCATCCCGCGCACGACGTGCACGCCGAGGTCGCGCTGCGTGGGGCAGCCGACGTCCTGGGCAGCCATCGCCCAGGCCACGCCCACCGCGGCGGCCTCGTTGCCGCGGCCCGTGTAGAAGGACCCGGGGATGCGGCCCTGGCGGTACAGCGTCTGGCCGCGCTCCTCGAGAGCGCGCGTCAGGAGCATCGCGCGGTACATCCCCCGGAGGGCGGCTTCGTCGAGGTTGTCGCCGCCGGTCGGGGCGTCGCTGCGCGAGCGCTTGCTCACGACCGCCATGACCACAACGTAGCACCCGCTATTCACGGTATGCAATACCTCGTCAGGCCTGCATTCGCGCGATCGCCCGCATGCGTATGCTGCGGGCATGCTGCAACGTGACGAGCTCGGGAACCGTGCTGCATTCTGCGCCGGATGCGGCTGGGGAAGGCGCTTCCTGGCCGGCCTCCCGGTCGAGCTCCCCGAGCGCTGCCCCGACTGCGGCGGGGCCGTGATCGCGTCCTGCCCGGCATGCGGCGAGGGGATCACCTCTCTCATGCAGATCACGTGCTCGGGCTGCGGCGAGGCGCTGCGCGCCGAGGTGTTCTTCGGCCGGCCGATCAGGCGCAAGCCCGAGCGGCACGCGGCGCCGAGCGCGGCGCCTCAGTGCGCAGGCGAGGCCTCGGCCGCCTTCTCCTCTGCCGACTGAGAGCGCTCGAGGTTCTACGCGAGGCCCGAGGGCCGGATCTCCGAGAAGTGGATGACCGTCACGGTGTCCTCGTCGGAGACGTCGCGGTTGTAGAGCTGGCCGAGGAACACGACGAACTCGTCGAGCGTGCGCAGCTCGGGGTTGTCGTGCTGGAGCTCGCGCGGCGAGACGTCGCCGAGCCGCTTGACCTCGACCTTGTCCACCACGGCGTCGAAGACATGCGTCCGCGGGCCGAAGCGCTGGCCGCAGAGCACCTTCAGGCAGAGGCCCTTGCGGTACTTCGCGCTCTTGTCGCCGAGGCGGATGGTGACCGTTTTCCGCCGGCTGCGGAGCTGATCGGCGACGAGGGGGTTGTAGAAGTTGAGCGCCTCCACGGCGCCGAGTGTATCCGCGCGACCGAGAGCCGGCGAGGCGCCGCCCGCGCGGCGCGTGTCGGCGAAGCTGCCGGGCGTGGAGGCGGCTTCCCCGATCGAGCGCGCTCAGCCGGTGCCGGGGGCGCGAGAGGTCGTCGCGCTGGCGCTTCCTGCGCTCGGCGCGCTCGCCGCTGAACCGCTGTACGTGCTCGGCGACACGGCCATCGTCGGTCATCTCGGACGCGTGCCCCTTGCGGGGCTCGCGATCGCCGGCACGCTGCTCTCGGAGACCGTCGGGCTGTGCACGTTCCTGGAGTACGGCACCACCGCCAAGGCCGCCCGGCTGTACGGCGCCGGGCAGGAGCCCGAGGCGCTCGACGTGGGCGTGCAGGCGACCTGGCTTGCGCTCGCGCTGGGAACGATCTGCGCGCTCGTCCTCGAGCTCACGGCCGGGCCTGCACTGCGGCTGATCGCGGGCTCCGACGACAGCGCCTCGCTGCATCAGGCCCTGACGTGGTTCCGCATCGCCGCGCTCGGCGCCCCCTTCATGCTCGTGATCGCCGCGGCGCAGGGCTGGCTGCGGGCCTTTCAGGACACGCGCACGGGCTTCGTCGTGCTGATCGCCTCCAACCTCGCCAGCGTGGCGCTCTCGCTCACGTTGATCCGAGGCTTCGGGCTCGGCATCGAGGGGTCGGCGATCGCAAACGTGATCTCGCAGATCGCCGCCGCCGGCGTGTTCGGCAGCCTGCTCGTGCGCCGAACGTCTGCGCTCGCGCCGTCCTGGCGACGCATGCTCCCGCAGTTGCGCGCGGCCCGCGACCTCGGACTGCGCTCGCTCGCCTTCACCGGGGCGTTCCTGCTCGCGGCGGCTGTCGCGGCCCGAATGGGCGACGCGCAGGTGGCCGCGCACACGATCGGCTTCCAGCTCTGGATCTTCGTCGCCCTCGTGCTCGACTCGGTCGCAATCGCCGCGCAAGCGCTGATCGGCCGGCTCCTCGGCGCCGGTGCAGTGGGCGCGGCGGCCGCGCTGGCGCGCCGGCTGCTCGTGGCGGGGCTCGTCTTCGGCGTGGCTGTCGGCGTCGTCTTCGCCGCGGGCCATCACGTCGTGCCCGAGTTCTTCACCTCGGATGCCGCGGTGCTCGGGCAGGCGGCCGTGCTGTGGCCCTGGCTCGTCGGGATGATGCCGGTGGCGGGGGTCCTGTTCGCGCTCGACGGCGTGTTCTTCGGGGCGGGCGATCTCGCCTTCATGCGCCGCATGACGCTGATCGCTGCGCTCGGCGCCTTCCTTCCCGTCCTGATCGCCACGCAGGTGCTCGACCTCGGGCTGGGGGGCGTGTGGGCCGGGATCGCGGCCTTCATCGGCGTTCGCATGCTGCTCGGAGGCCTTCGCTGGCGCTCCCGCCGCTGGCTCGTCGCGGGCACGCTGATGGTCGACGAGCAGCCGGGCGAGGCGGGTTCGGCACGTTTCGAGTGATTTCCTGGCACTCACGCCACCCGAGTGCCAGGTCTGACTTGCGA
>CAWJTT010000032.1:0-18416 GCA_963845865.1 uncultured Actinomycetes bacterium | reverse complement strand
GTGGGCCTGCCCAGGTGATGCCGGGGTGGTCGGGCTGGTGGTGCGCGGCGTCCTGCGCGAACACGGGTTCGCTCAGGCGTGCGGTCAGAGCGTTGCGCCCGACGCTCTCCAGTGCGGCGATCGCGCTTCGGCGACGTCCGCGCGCGAGGCTCCGCACGGCGGCTGTCAACTCGACGGCGTCGTTGGTCGCCTGGCGATGCGAAAGATCCTGCTTGTCGTGGGCATCGAGGCCCTCGACCGCAATCGCGATCCGGGAAAACGCGCGCCGCGCAACCTCGAAGCCGACGGGCCCGGCCGCGGCGTGCTCGTACCGGTCGAGCGCCGCTTGGAGGCGCGTCGTGACCACACCACACTGCGCGAGCGCGGGGATGCGACCGTGTCGACGGATGTTCGGCGCGGGCGCGCCGCCAGGTCGAGCAGTGCGCCGGGGTTGCGGTCAGCGGCGAGGACGATGCGCGCATACAGGCGCACGGCATCCCTGAGGCAGGCCGGATCGACAAGCTCGATGCGATCGTGCTGTGTGTGGTACGCGCTGCGCATGTACTCGTCGACCTGATCGGCAAGTCCTAGACTGGGCACGCCCGCGGCCGCGAACGGCCACTGCTCCGTTCCAGTGCGCGGAACGCCCCAGGCGTTGCCGTGCCGCAGGAGTCCGTCCCGCCGAGCGCGGACAAGCACGCTACGGGCGAAGCGGCGGAGCTCCGGCGGCGAGTCGACTCCCGTGGGGCAGGCCATGCCCGTGCCCTCGATGTTCACGTACAGCGCTGCGTCGCTTGCCCATTCTGGGTGCTGGTATGAGATCTGCCACCAGGCGCCGATTAGCCAGTCGAATGCCGAATCGGCACGACCGTACTCCTCCGCGGTGTGCGAGGTGAATACGAACGATCGCTCGGGCTCATAACCCGTGTCAACGAGCGTCTTCGCGATCGCCAGCATGGCAGCAACCCCGGTGGCGTCGTCAAAGGCAGCCGCGAACCAACAGTCGTGATGGGCGCCGATCACGATCGGCGCTTCTTGCGAGCGACCAGGCAACACCCCCACGACATTGTGCGCAGTCGCACCCCGGATCAGCCGTGCGTCGATCACCACGCGCGCGCGCAGCAACCAACCCCCGTGCTCCCAACCGCGCGATCAGCTGCTCAGCATCCTCCCGAGCGAGATAGGCGAGCGGCGGAGAGCCTGCCAGCCACATCGCGTCGAAGCTTCCGAGCGCACGCACACCCTGGTAATAGCGCGCACCCCGCAGACACGTGCAGACGACGGCCAGTGCACCCGCCCGCCCGAGCTCCGCGGCGGTCAGAGAGGGCCAGAAGAGCTGATCGCCGCGCCAGTCAAAAAGCGCGATACGCCCTGTCAGGTCGAGAAGGCCCAACTCGCCGCGCGTACCCTCGCCTACGTACACCAGCTCTCCTTCGAGACCATCCGGTGGCGTACCCGGAACGCCGCCAAACGAGGAGCACCGCAGAACCTCGCCCGACACCACCAAACTCGCGCCGCGGAATTGCCAGGCATCAACCGGCACCGGTTCGAGTTCCACCTGCAGGCCGAGGGCCGCCATGCGCCCCGCCACCAACGCACACGCAGCATCATCCTCCTCCGTCCCGGCGACTCTGAACCCGAGATCGCTCGCACCGATCGCAGCCAAGTCCCGCACGACCTCCAGAGCGAACGATGTCTCGACAGCTGCCTCGACGTCCGCGAGGAGCGCTTTGGATCGTCTCATCGTTGCTTCTCTGGGTACGCGGGCATCGCGCGAGGCTATCTCTCCATGCCGGTGCTGCGCGTGAGCCTCACGCGTCAGCCTCAACATTGCCCTGAGCATGGCTCGCCTCGCTTTGACCCACTAGATTGAAGAGACCGCTGTCTCCGTGAGGCTCAAGGCTGGCTGAGTTCGACGCTGTGCCCGCGTCCTTGCTCGCGTGGACGCTGTCTGCGCGCCTCGTGCCGTCCGCGCTGCGCGACCCACCTACCGTCATCGCGCGATTCACGGACGGAGGGGAGAACCGACCCAGCCTCAGGCGCCGCGCTGTCGAAGTTCGTCGTGGAGTTCCATGTACCTGGAGCCGTCCGGGCGTGCAGCGCGCGGCGTTCTCGGTGACTCGTCACTCGTCACACCAGCCGCACAGCATTTCCCGATGCACGCGCTCGATGGCCGCTGCGACCGAGGAGTAGGTGCGTGTCCTGAGAAAGTGCACGAGCTCGGCGATGCGGGTGACGGCGTTTGGCTCCGCCGGCACCCACGCCGAAGCCACCCTGGTCGCGAGCGACGACGCTCTGTGCGTCGAAGCAGCCTGATCACGGTGCAGTCGATGAAGGTGCAGTGCGAGAGGTCGACGATCACGTCGGGTGCTCGGATCGCCGCTCTCGCCAACGCGACTTTGAGCGATTCGTACCCGCTCAGATCGTGCTCACCAACGAGCGGAACGATCGCAACCGAGGCGGTGCAGCCGGTATCGGCGGTATAGCCCACAGTGAACTCCCTTTCAACTCGGCTTCAGGAGCTCCGGCGCGGGGGATCAGCTGGTCAACCGATCGGCGCCGGGTCCGAGCGGTGGCGCGGACAGACGCCTTCGTTCGACGATTCAGCCGCGTTTTCCAGTCGGGGTCGTCGTCGACTGCGAGCGCTCAGAGACCGCGAGCCAGCGATCGCATTCGACTCGTCGACGGCTCGCGGTCTCCTCGACCTCACACGTCTCGCTCTGCGCGCGCATCGTCGTCAGGTCGAGGGAGCCTCCACGCTCTCGCGCGCGGGAGGTACGTCGATGACTCGCGGTCGCCGGAGATCGTGATTCGGCGCGGTTTCGCCTGCTCGGGCTTCGGGACGCGCAGCCTGAGCACGCCCGCGACGTACTCCGCCCTGATGCTCGCGTTGTCGACGCCGGGCGGCACGATGAACGTGCGCACGAAGCGGCCTTGCCAGCGTTCGGAGCGGTAGCGGCGCGCGGCGGTCTCGGTGAGCGTCCGCTCGCCGCTTACCACCAGCTGGTTGTCGACTACTTCGGCTGCGAGATCCTGCGGCTCGCAGCCTGGCGCGTCGATCTCGATCACGAGCTCGTCTTCCGTCTCCCAGATGTCGACGGGCGGCAGCCAGCCGCGAGAACCGCCGTTGGTCGCAGCTCGCAGGCCGAGCGCGCGGCTCATCTGCTCGCTGATCGCGTCCAGGTCGTCCATCAGCCCGTCTGCTCGTACACGCGAAGCCATGGCATCCACCTCCGTCAGTCGATTGGTCGCGTGTTCACCCTTCCCAATACTCGCCCTGCGGCGGCTGTCTACCCCTGAACTCGATTTGGGCGATGATCCTCGCATGGATGACGACGCGCGTATCCAGCGCACGGCCAACGCCGCCGCCGCGGGCGATCACGACGCGAGAGCGCGCTGCGTCGAGCTCGCCTATCCTCGCTTGCGCAGCCTCGCGCGACGCTACGAGGGTCGCGGCGTAAGTCGTGACGATCTCGAGCAGGAGGTTGCGCTCGGAATCATGCGTGCAGTCGAGCGCTACGACCCGTCGCAGGGCACGCCGTTCCTGGCCTGGGCGCACACATGGGTCCGGCAGGCTCTCCAGCAGGCGATCGCAGAGCAGAGCCGGCCGTTCCGCTTGACGCGGCATGCCCTCTGGGATCTTCACGAAGCCAAGTCCGCGCAAGAGCATCTCTGGCAGCGAGATCGCGCCGAGCCGAGCCTCGGCCGGTTGGCGGACGAGCTCGGATGGCCTCAGGACCGCGTTTCTCACGTGCTGCGCGCCGGACAGACAGCAGAGCATCCTGATGCGATCGACCTCGTCGATGATCCCATCAGCAACGAGGCCTACGAAGACGTGATCACGCGCGTCACCGCGACGCAGATTCGCCCTCTGCTCCTCGCGCTGCCCGAGCGCGAGCGCGAGATTCTCGATCGCCGAGCAAACGACGAGACGCTTCGAGACGTAGCCCGCTCGCTCGGCCTCTCGCACCAGCGCGTCGCCGCGTTGGAGGAGCGCGGGTTATCGAGAGTGAGAGTCGCGGCCGAGCGACCGGCGGCGCGGGACGTGACTAACAAACCAGTCGCGCACTGCCAGCGAAGTTCGCGCGAACATGGTCTTCTCCCGCCTCGGCGCATGTGTCAGCGGCGCCCCCGCTCCCCGTTGCCGAGCGTGTGCGTGCCGTGTGCGGCGTGACGAGGATGCGCACGTTGCCTGGGCACGACCTTGCCCGTCGCGAGGCGGCGCTTGACTCTCGACGTGGCGCGTCGTACCGTCGCGACCGGCGCCGACGCGTTCCCCATGAACCCCCCAAGGCTCGTAGCGAGATTCGTCGGCGCTGTGACGTCCGCGATCGCCGCGTCCCGTTCAGCGCGCGTCCTACGCAGGGTTGCCGGTCATCGAGCTCGCGCCTCGTGGCCCTCGCGTTCCCCATCAGCGCGCTGAGCAGCTCGCCCGGCGGAATGCCGCCCTCGCTCGGGGAGTCGCTGACCGGAGTCGTTTCGAGCGAGCGGCTAACGGGCATTCCGCAAACATCGTCACCAACGGAGGGAACGGCATGTCGGCGCAGCGTTCGGGCAACAGCGCGGGAATCGGTCTAGATGGAATCCTCGTGATCGTGGGCATCATCGTCGCGATCGTATGGAGTGTCTGGATCGGAGTGATCGTCGCGCTGATCGGACTCATCGCCTTCGGCGGGTTCGCGCGCGGCAAATGGTATTAGCGTGCGCTGAGGTCTCTTGCGCGGCCAATGCTCGCCCGCGCCGTGAAGGCAACACTAGGCCCACGTCGCGGCCTCGCTCAAGGAGGCCCCGCGGCCCTGGCGGGTGATTGGGGCATCGTGGCCGTACCCTGGGATTGGCTGTGCTTGCGATGGCACGTCTGTGGCCCACGCCTACGCCTCGGATTGGATGCTGGTGAGGGCCGCCTCGTGCGTGGGGTGAAATGGGGAATCTGAGCGAGGTGCTCGGTCATCTGCGCTACATGTGCCACCTGTCTCGGCTTGGGTGGATCACGAGGACGAGTTGTTCGCCGCGCGCCTGAACGCCCGTGGAGAGGTCACGACGACGCTGGAGCGGGCGGCGGCCTATCGAGTGCCTGCGTCAGTCGGTGCGGTGCTGAGGTCGTGTTCGCCGCGCATGCTCACCACGGCGAGCCGGGGCGCGTGATGCGCTAGCTCGGCGGTCCCACACGGCGGCTTCTCGCCATTGTGCGGCGTGCGCATATCCGACATTCGATTGATCCGCGTAGGGTGATTGTGCGGATCGGCGCGAACACGCTCACTCCGGAGCCGGCGCAGCCACGTTGGGATGGCCGGCGTCGCTGCGTGGAGGCTATGAGAGCCAGCCGCGGCGCCGGACGGTAAAGAGTGTGACGCTCATGGTCAGGATTATGAGTCCGAGCGCGGCCCAGACGAGCGATGGCTTGTCGAAGAACGATGGGTGGAGGTTCATGCCGAGGATCCCGGCGATGAGTGGGGAGGGGAGCAGCGTCACCGTCAGAATGGTGAGCAGCTTGACGATGTGGTTGGTTTTTTGCGCGGTGCGTGTCATGAGGATCTCAAATGCGCCGAGGAGATCTCGCGGGCGCCTTCGACGGTCGCGACGGAGGCGGCTGCGCGATCGGCGAGCGTGCGGAAGGCCTCTGCTGAGTCCGAGGTGGGAGAGCCGGTCGATTCTGGGCGCGCGAGCTGAGCGAATAGTGGCTCGTGCGGTGCAAGGAGGGCGCGGAGGCGGCTGATCCTGCGCCGTAGCGAGACGAGTTGTTCGAGTGTTTCCTGGTGTGATGCGCTGTCGCGGAGTGCCTGGTCCTCAAGGTCGTCGAGCGTCGCGATGATGCGTCGGATTTCCTCGTCGTAGCTTGTCAGTTGCCAGTGCAGCAGCGTCGCGAGAAACGCGACGGCGTCGAGGTCGCCGAGGTCGCTGCCTCCCTCGACCCGCTCACGGAAATCTTCGAGAAAGGCGACGGGTGCGTCATGCACGGTGACGAGCCAGTTCGGCCCGATCACGCAGAGCACTGAAACGGCCTGAGACTCCTCCCTCGACTCGCCCGCCGGTTGTATGAGACCAGTGACTTCCGGGCGCGCCGACGAAGACCTCGCCGTGGGCGCGTTCGTGGAGTGGGCGGCGCTGTCGGTCATGCGCCGCCCTATCGACCCCTTTCGAGGCCTCGCCACCCGGAGTCGCAGTCGCTCGCGATTCCTCGGGTCGCGTGCGGCCCGCTGCACGTAGGCGAGCAGCTCGCGACCCTCTGGACTGCGCGCAACGTCTCGAGCGCGCGCGTACAGCATCCGAGCGCGTGGAGTTCGTGAGATCCGTATGAGGTAAAGAACGACCGGGATCAACCGAAGAAATGCAGCCATGTCTCGGTATGCCCGTCCCGCAGTTGCTCGTAACGCGGCGCGCTCGGGTAGCCAGAGCTTCCGAGCGACGATTTCCGCGCCCTTTGAACGCCTCGGCTCGGCGCGCCGTGCCCATCGCCTCGCCCCCGCCAGGCGGTTGGACAGCTCAAGGTTTGGAAGGCGCTGGGAAGGTTACGTGCGTCAGCGGCGAGTGAGTCGCCGTGCATGAGATAGAAGGGCGGAGGGGTGATGAACCAGTTCGAAGACAGCACCCACGGACGCGCGGAAGCTTCGGGTTCCGGCGTCGCGCAGGCGAAGGAGCAGGTGCAGGAGGTGGCGCAGCGTGCGCAGCACGCAGCGGGCAACGCGCAGGTGAAGGTGCGCGATCAGATCGACCAGCGCAGTACACGGGTGGGGGAGCAGGTGGCGGCTTCGGCTTTGGCGCTTCGCGCCGGTGCGGACGAGCTGGTCAGGCAGGGCAATCAGTCTGCAGCGGATGCTGCGCAGCGGACTGCCGCTCAGGCCGAGCGCTTCGGTTCGTCTTGCAGGAAGCCGACGCGAATCGCATCTTGGCGGATGTCGAGGACGTCGCTCGGCGAAGCCCGCTGGCGGTGGTCGTCGGCGGTGTCGTCGTCGGCGCGGCTGCGGCGCGTTTCCTCAAGGCGTCGAGTTCGCGTCGCTACGAGGCAACCTACGTCAGGCCGACCTTCGGGGACGCGACATGAGTAGCGAAGAGCTGCGTGGCCAGTCGTTCGGCGACCTGTCAACCAGTTGTCGGAGCAGGTCGCGACGCTGGTGCGGCAAGAGCTGTATCTCGCGAGGGCTGAGATGGAGCAGAAGGCCGGCGCGCAGGACGCGGCTTGGGATTGATCGGCGGAAGCGGCGTCGTGGCGCTCGCGGCGGTTGGGGCCTTTACGGCCACGCTGATCATGCTGCTGGCCCAGTGGATCGACGGATGGCTCGCGGGGCTGATCGTGACGATCGCCTTCGCGGCGATCGCCGCGCTCTTGGCCATCCTAGGCAAGGAGAAGGTTAGCGAGGCGACGCCGCCGATTCCGGAGCAGACCATCGAGAGCGTGAAGGAGGATGTGCAATGGACCAAAACCCAGATCAAATCCGGGAGCGAATAGGCAAACTCGCAGTGAGATGGGGGAGACGATCGATGCGATCGGCTACAAGGCAGATGTGCCGGCGCGCGCGAAGGACAAGGTTGCAGACAGCGTTGAGCGAGCTCGGGATTCGGTCGCCGGAACAGTCGGCTCCATCAGGGACGTCGTCAGCGGAGGCGCTGCATCTGTCAAGGACGCCACGCCCGATGGCCGGCAGGTTTCCCAGAGCGCGCGCGATGCCGTGGGAGTCGCACAGCAAAACCCGCTAGGGCTGGCCGTCAGCGCCGTCGCCGCGGGCTTCCTGGTCGGCATGCTGTTGCCATCCTCGCGCGTCGAGGACGAGCGCATCGGCGCGACCGCCGACGAAGTCAAGGACCACGCTGTGGACGTCGGCCAAGAGGCGCTTGAGCATGGCAAGCAGATCGCCAAAGATGTGGCCCAAACTGCCGCCAGTACCGCCGAGGAAAGCACCAAGCAGCACGCCGACGAACTTCGCACCACGGCAGCCGAGCACGCACAAGCAGTCACGGGAGACAGCCCGTCTTCGACCTAGCCATTTAAATCACCTGCGTCCGCCGAGCAAGTTCGGTCGGCGCGCGGGTGTCGAACACTGAGGTGCGAGCGTGAAGAGCCAGGACGGAACGAGGGCGGCATTCAAGCGCACCCTCGTGGGATTCCGATCTGACAATCTGACCGATTGGGGAGCGGCGCTGACCTACTATGCGGTGCTCTCGATCTTTCCGACGGTGATCGTACTCATCGCCGTTCTTGGACTGCTCGGTCAGTATCCACGGACATCCGACGCATTGCTCGGGATCATCGGTCAGGTCGGCCCCTCATCGGCCGTGCAGACATTCCGGCGACCAGTCGAGGATGTGGTCAGAGCAAAGGGCGGCGCCGGTGCGCTCCTTGGGCTCGGCCTCGTGGGCGCGGTCTGGTCGGCGTCGGGATATTTCGGCGTCTTCTTCCGTGCTGCCAATGTGGTTTACGGCACGCGAGAGGGCAGACCGTTCTGGAAGCTCCGGCCCCTGCAAATCCTGGTGACAATTGTCATGACGGTACTCCTGGCTCTGGTTGCCATCGCGATCGTCGTCACGGGTCCCCTCGCTGAGGCCGTCGGCGGCGCGATCGGGCTCGGCTCGAGCACGATCACAGTCTGGAGTTGGATCAAATGGCCGATCCTGCTCGTCGTGCTGGCGGGCATGATCGCGATCCTCTATTACCTCGCGCCCAACGTGAAGCAGCCGGGCGTGCGTTGGGTCACACCTGGCAGCGCAGTCGCGCTGGTTACGTGGATCGTCGCGTCTGCGTTGTTCGCCTTCTATGCCTCGAGATTCGGTTCATACAACAAGACCTACGGAAGCCTCGGCGGAGTCATCGTATTCCTCATATGGCTCTGGGTGTCCAACCTCGCCCTCCTCTTCGGACTCAAGTTCGATGCCGAGCTCGAACGCAGCCGCGAGCTCCGGGCGGGCGAGCAAGCGGCCCGCCACGACATTCAGCTGCCACCGCGCGGGACGCCCAAGGCGGTGAACTGATGTGAATCGGCGCGACAGCCGCGAGGAGCCCGAGTAGCGACGCGAAGGCCTCCCCTCCGCGCCGCAGCCGGTCCCGCATTGGAGTCAACGGTGCGGCTACGATTTGCTTCGATCACCTGAAAGGAGCGCTCCGATGCCACAGCTCGACGCGTTCGGCATCGTCGCCGAGAACCTTGGCCGGAGCCTCGCCTTCTACCGCCTGCTCGGCCTCGAGTTCCCCGACGGGGCCGAGAATGAGCCCCACACGGAGACAACCATCGCCGGCGGCGTGCGGCTGATGTTCGACCCGGTGTCGACGACGTCGTCGGCAAGCTCGTCGCCCCGAAGAAAGCGTTCCCCGCCGGCGCAGACGACGAGCCCGCATCGGTGAGCCGTACAGGCGTGTTGCACGGCGAAGCACGAAAGTGCGTTGCTCAACCGCGCTGGTCCCCGACAGAAGTCGCTCGCTCACGAAGCCCTCGACGGTGTGCGGATCGTCAGCCCGCCAGCCGCCGTAAGCGGCATGACGGGGCCAGAGGCGCGGACGGCGGCTCGGGCACGACCGGCGAGCAGGCGCACGCGCCGTGCTGGTGCTCGGGATCGGTGCTCCGGGTTCTGCCCGATTTGCCCTCCGCCAGCGCTGCTGGCTCTCCGGCTTGCCGGCTATCCATGGCAGGCTCATCGTGCTCTAACCCTTCGGAGGGTAGGGATCGCGCCGCGTGTAGGTGCGCTCATCCTGAATCCGGCCGTCGTGGCCCTTGATTCGCACCTGGGCGCGGTGCCGCTTACCCAGCTCAACGCTGCGTGCAACCGCTGCGTCCTTGCTCGCGTGAACGCTGTCTGCGCGCTTCGTACCCTCGCGCTTCACGGCCCAGGTGCCGTCATTCCTCGGTTCGACGTCCCACACCGCCCGTAGCTGCTCGACCGCAGACGACGGAGCGGTTAGTTCGACACGGTGGCAGCGCGTCTAGGCCAACCGCTCCGCGAGCCTCGTCTCCCACCCAGTCGCGAGCCTGAAACACGCGGGCTGGGCCCGCGGGTGGGCGGGCGCCGGCCACGGCGCCTGATGCGTTTAAACGCGCCCTTAGCGGGTAGCTCCTCCGCAGGAGCGGGCGCCATATCCGTCGCGCGCCGACCTGTGTGACACCCCCGGCCTTCCTTCTCCTCATCCCAGCGCGGCCGCCGGATCGGCGGGCCGCGTGTCCTTCTTTTCTGGCTCACCCATGCGGGTTCGCGCGATGATTAGCGCTGCGCGTCAGGGGTAGCAACGTTAGGCACGCTGCCGCTGACGCCAAGGGCGGAGACGGGCGTCCGGCAGCGTGCCGCTGTCCCCTCATGTGGAGTGGCGGTGTGTCTGGGCTCGCATGCTGGAGGCACGTCGCAGCCCCGGGAGCCCCTTGCGACGCGCCGTCTATCGTGTGTGCGCGTTGAGGGTTCCGGATGCACCGCGACCCGCTGGGCGGCCGAGCCGTGCGGGTCGCAAGGTGGACTATGACGGCTCGGCTGCCAGCGGGCCTGAGGATGAGGTTTGAAAGTCTGCCGCGCCGTATCTCGGTGTCCTTGGTCTCGAAAACTTGAAACGGGCCCACCGTCTCCCCACACCTCCGGGCGTGGATCAGAGTCCGACGATCAGCGGGTAGTCGGAAACCTTCGGGTAGGACGCGGATAGGACGAGTGACCACCCAGCGCGCCTCGCACGGATCAGATTCGACCCACAAAGCGAATCTCGCTGCGGAAAGGCGCCGAATGATCCCCGCAGGTAGTCGTCGGCGCCGCGCTCAACACGTGAGTTGCTGCTCGCCCCGCCATGCGGGCCCTGTCATCGGCGGCCCAGCGTTTCGGAACTGAGGCTCGACGTTTCGAGGCGCCCGCCCGCGCTGACGCCGATGCCTTGCCGGTCGGGTTCCAGTGCGTATGCCAGTTCCGCCTCCGGGACGACGCGCCGCACCGCCTCGTCCAGCAGCGCCAGTTGCTCGTCGAGCGCCCGCACGCGATCCTCCTCGGCGTAGTCGCGCAAGTCCTCGAGTGACGCGCGCATGCGCCGTGCGACCTGCGGCGAGGCCGCACCGGCCTGACGGATCTCGTCGAACGCGAGGTGGACGTAGGCCTCCCAGGACATCACGGGCACGACGCAGACGCACGACGCCGCCGGCATCGCGGTGCACGCCGTCGGGGAACGGACGGCGGGCAAGCTGGCGCAGGCAATCGTGCAAGCGATCGATTGCCTGCACCGCGGTGGTCGGATCGAGGAAGGGAGAATCGGCGAGTGACCGCTCGGCGATGTCCACGAGCATGCGAAGTCCGTACGCGACGTCCTGGTCGAGCGTGCGCTCGAGACCGAGGACGACGGAGTCGGCGACGTCCGGGGGGAGGCGCGAAGGGTCGCCCTCGCGCACGCGGAGGAGGGGGGCGCCGGAGGCAGCGAACTCACCGAATGCCGGTACGAGCTCGAGGCAGCAGCCGGCCTCTCGCGCCTGAGTGACGAGGCGATCGAAGTCGACGTGGCACACGACCCCCGACTGTGGGGCGCAGACGACCGCGGCCCCGTCAGGCTGCCCGTCCGCAGCGGGTGGCTGGGGATAGAAGACGTCGAGTTGCTTGCGCGTGTCCATGCCGACCAGCTCGATCAGCGCGGAGACCCGGAGCGAGCGACCGATGTGGTGCACGTAGATCACGAGCACCGCGATCGAGATGAGCACGAGCAGGAACGCGACCACGACCGCGAGGCCGGGGACGGTGCCGTCCGCCGCTGCCGGTTTGGACGTCCCGCATGGCGAGCATCGCGTGGGCGAACGTGGCGACGAAGATGCCGATCGCGAACTGGCTCGGCTTGTCGCGCAGGATCGTCTGGACGATGCGGGGGGAGAACTGCCCCATCGCGAGCTGGACGACGACCATCGTGATCGTGAGCACGAGCGCCGCGAGGCTCACCATCGAGGTCGCCACCGCGGCCAGGATGCTGAGCGCGGCGTCGGGCCCGCCCGTGAACGACTGGGGGATCAGCTCGTGCTCGAACGCGTCGTCGATCCAGAGCGTCGCGAACGAGAGCGCCACACCCGCCGCGACGCACGCCACGGGGACGAACCAGAGGCTCGATCGAATGTGGTCGACCAGACGGAACCTCATGATCGGGCGGGAGTGCATCGCGGGCCTCGCTATCCCAGGTGGAGGTAGAGGCCGAGCAGCACGAGCGGCCACAACAGCACCGCCAGCAGTGCAGCGACGATCGACCTCATGGCAGCGACGTGGACGAAGTAGTGATGCGAGCGCGCGGTGGCGAGGCCGACCACGACATACAGCAGGACCAACGGCGTGACAAGCCTCCGCAGGGCCCGCCAGACGACGAATCGGAAGATCACGCCTCGTACGATGATGCCCGCCATGCAGACTCGCTCCCCGCGGCGGCCTGCCTGGAAACGTCCGGCGCGCTCGCGTCGAGCTAGGGCGCGCCTGCACAGGACGCATCCTTCCGCCCCGTCGATCGCGTTCTGGCCGCTGCTGTACTGCAAACATCACGATCAGGCTGCTGGGAAGCGACGACTTCTCGCCCGAGGCGAAGCGTCGCGCCGCAGAGGACATCACCACTGCTTCGTGAAGACCGGCTTCGCGTCGACGTGGGCCCGTCTCTCCCGCTCGAGGAGATCACGGCGGCTCACGATGCGGTGGAGCGACGATCCGCCGCCGGCCGCGTTGCCGCCATCCCGAAGGCGGGGCTCGTGATCTGCGCCGCCGGCCAACGCCCCGATCAGGCTTCGACCGAGTCGGCGACAGATCAGTACACGCGCTTCCCCGTACGGGTCCCAGTCTGGCACGGCCACTCCGGGCCATCAGGTCGAGGGCGGGAACGTCTTCCATGACCGCTGGCTGCTGGAGCACGTGGAGGGATCGCACTGCGCGGATCGCTCCGGTGACGCATACGATCACTACCACCGCTATGCCGAGGACATCGCGCTGATCGCTGGCTCGGCCGATGTCCGGCTAGCAGTTGCTCGAATCCTGCCAGCGATTCGTCCAGCCGAGGCCTGTGCGGGCGTTCGCACCTTCTTGGACGATCGGGCTGCCGTGGCGGAGTTCCTGCACAAGAGCGGAGCAGCGCGCAGCGGTTCGACCGCCTGACTGGCATTGCCGCGGCGTCATGCGCGCCCCCTCGAACACCTCCGCGTGGCGCGCCGGATGCCCATCGCCTCGCCCCGCCAGATGGTTGGACGGCAAGAGGTTTGGAAGGCGATGGGAGGGTTACGTGCGTCAGCGGCGAGTCAGTCGCCGTGTAGGACAAATGGGCGGAGGGGTAATGAACGAGTTCGAAGAGAGCGGGCGCGGGAGCGCGGAGGCTTCGAGTACCGGCGTCGATCAGGCGAAGGAGCCGGTACAGGAGGTGGCGCAGCGTGCGCAGCAGGCGGCGGGCAACGCGCAGGTGAAGGTGCGCGATCAGTTCGACGAGCGCAGTACGCGGGTGGGGGAGCAGGTGGCTGCTTCGGCGTTGGCACTTCGCGCCGGTGCGGACGAGCTGGTCAGGCAGGGCAATCAGTCGGCAGCAGATGCCGCGCAGCGGACTGCCGCGCAGGCCGAGCGCTTCGGTTCGTACCTGCAGGAAGCCGACGCCAATCGCATCTTGGCGGATGTCGAGGACGTCGCGCGGCGGAGCCCGCTGGCGGTGGTTGTCGGCGGTGTCATCGTCGGCGCGGCTGCCGCGCGTTTCCTCAAGGCGTCGAGTTCGCGTCGCTACGAGGCAACCCGCGTCAGGCCGACCTACGGGGACGCGAAATGAACAGCGAAGAGTTGCGTGGCCAGTCGTTCGGCGACCTGCTCAACCAGTTGTCGGAGCAGATCGCGACGCTGGTGCGGCAAGAGCTGTATCTCGCGAGGGCTGAGATGGAGCAGAAGGCAAGGCGAGCAGGACGCGGCTTGGGATTGATCGGCGTAGGCGGAGTGGTGGCGCTCGCGGCGGTTGGGGCCTTTACGGCCACGCTGATCATGCTGCTGGACCAGTGGATGGACGGATGGCTCGCGGGGCTAATCGTGACGATCGCCTTCGCGCTGATCGCGGCGCTCCTGGGCATCCGGGGCAAGGAGAACGTCAGCGAGGCGACGCCGCCGATTCCGGAGCAGACCATCGAGAGCGTGAAGGAGGATGTGCAATGGGCCAAGACCCAGATCAAATCCGGGAGCGAATAGAGCAAACCCGCGGTGAGATGGGGGAGACGATCGATGCGATCGGCTACAAGGCCGATGTGCCGGCGCGCGCGAAGGACAAGGTCGCAGACAGCGTTGAGCGAGCTCGGGATTCGGTGGCCGGTACAGTCGGCTCCATCAAGGACGTCGTCAGCGGAGGCGCTGCATCTGTCAAGGACGCCACTCCAGATGGCCGGCAGGTTTCCCAGGGCGCGCGCGATGCCGTGGGAGTCGCGCAGCAAAACCCGCTAGGGCTGGCCGTCAGTGCCGTCGCGGCGGGATTCCTTGTCGGCATGCTGTTGCCGTCCTCGCGCGTCGAGGACGAGCGCATCGGCGCGACCGCCGACGAAGTCAAGGAGCATGCTGCAGCCGTCGGCCAAGAGGCGCTCGAGCATGGCAAGCAGATCGCCAAAGACGTCGCGCAGACTGCCGCAAGCACCGCCGAGGAAAGCGCCACCCAGCACGCCGACGAACTCCGCACGACGGCAGCCGAGCACGCACAAGCAGTCACAGGCGACAGCCCGTCTTCGACCTAGCCATTATTCAGATCACCGATCCGTGGCGAGCAATACGAGATCGCAGCTATGCAGGGGCCTGAGGAAGGTCGCCATGCGTCTCGCCCGAGCACAGGCTGCACGACATGTTCCTGACCGGCTCCGGCGCCCGCGCTGAGCACTACGCGATCGCTGCTTACAACGGTCTCATCACGATAGCTCAGGCGCTCGGTGAAAACGACGCCGTGCCGCTGCTGCGGGAGAATCCTGAAGCAGGAAGAGGTCGCCCTCGCATAGCTTTCGTTTCGCAGCCGGCAGTCGCGCCGACGCGGGAACGGCGCGGGCGGCGTCGCGCTCCGAACTCCGCCCGCGCCGCCGAGGGAGCCGCGGACTATGGGATCGTCGCGAGCGTCGATCCTGGCGAAAGCTCCACGATGCGCTACACGAAGCACGCGTCCCTTGGGATCACGCTCGGTTTTGTCTGCGACGCGCCGCCAGAAGGGGAGTGAGCGCGCTCGAGTCGAGGAAGGCGCGCCCGACGAGGGCACGCGGCCGATGCACGCTGCCTCGAGCGCTCCGGCGAGATTTGCCTTGGTGCTGAGGTCATGCTACCTCGCACCGTGACGATCGCGACCTCATCGGACGACTCGACTTCACGGTTCGGTGTCGTGGGTGGCGCTTGCTCCAGCGCGCCTCCGACGAATGGTTGAAAACGAGCTGACTCCAGGTTGGCATGCCCGGAGCGTGTCTCACGCTCCGTCTGGTGGGGACACGGGCGCGGCCTCGTTGGGCGGGCTGGCCGATGGCTCGTGCGTGCGATCGTCGAGCACGGCGAGCACCATGACGGTAGCGTCGTCGTCGAGCGGTGTCTCGTGTAGCGCCGCCACGTGCTTCAGAATATCCGTCAGTAGCGAGGCTGCGGACGGCTCGGTTATTGCTGCGATGTGTCGGTAGAGAGCTTCGGCTCCGAGTCGGCCTGCCGCGCACCTGCGCTCGATCACGCCGTCTGAGTAGAAGACGACGCGATCGCCGACGCTCAGGGTACTCCGCGTCGGTACGGGTCGCTGATCAGCGAGCAGTCCGAGTGGCGGGAGAACGGTGCCATGGAGCTCGTCGAGGCAGCGATCGGCGGCGAGCCGGCAGGGTTGCGGGTGGCCGAAGGTGAGCCACTCGAGTGTGCGGGTCGCGTATTCCCAGCGTGCGAGCAGCGCCGTTACGAACATCGACGAGTCTCCGAAGCCGACGATCGCGCGATCCATGAGGATGGCGACATCCGCGAGTGATCCATCGCTTTGTCGGGCGGCACGAAGCGCCGCCACGCTCAGGGCTGAGACGGCGGATGCGCGGGGCCCTTTGCCTGCCGCGTCGGCGACCGCGAGCCATGCCCCCTGGTGGGAGGCGGAATGCTCGAACCAATCTCCACCGACGTCGTAGGCCGGCAGCACCGAGGCCGCAATCTCTGCTCCGCGGAAGCCGGCGATGCGCGGCGGCAGCAGCAATTGTTGGAGCTCGGCACCGGCCGTTGCCTGCTTGCGATGGCGCGCTCGAGCTACGCGATCGGTATATCGCAGGGACAACTCCAGTGCGACCGCGGCGCGAGCTGCGAATTCCTCGAGTTCAAGCGCGAAGCGACCTTCTACGACGAAGACCGCGATCGCTCGGTGCCGCAACCACAGTGGGACGACTGTGCCCAGGCCGCGCGCGGCGAATGAGCGCTCGAGCTCTTCCAGATGACCGGCCGGAAGCTCGGGGCCCGGCATCTGCGGAATGGGCACCTCCTCGGGCATCGAGAATCCACCGGCCAATCGCCGCAACGCCACACCTTCGAGATCGACCACGTACAGGCCCACGCGCGCCGCCGCCAACCGCTCTGCAACCGCAACGATTGCCTCGGGCAAGCGGTCAATTGGTAGACCTAGCAACTCCTCCGTGGTGGGCGCCTGAAAGGGTTGATCAATCGACATCGCGAGAGTCGTGCGCATGAGGAGAAGCGAGAGGGGCCGGCGAGTGAAGGGCGACCGCGCACGCAGGACTGCGGCCCTGGGCGTGAGCTGCTGCCGACCGGCGAAACGCCACATCTACCCCGAGGGACCGCGGCGCGAACCCTCGGCGCTTGTTCCTTCTCATTGCTTCGCTGCCGTTAGCGGCGGCCCGGCGAGTTGCCCGGCCTACGTCGATGCTTCTACCGCCTGCCAACTTGCTCTAAACCTCGTGCGAGACGCGCGAAGCGCGCGTTCATTCAGCGGCGAGCATGGTGCGAATGAAGCGTTCGTTGCCGTTGTCCGTCGACACTTGCTGCCAGCGCTTTCCTTAAGTGGACAGGTCCAGCCCGCAGCGGCCTTGAATCCCGCAGGTGTCGCTGAGATCTTCACCAACTTCCTGGGACCACCAGCACGGATTTCCAGGCGAGGCACGGGACACACGGGCAGCACCTTGCTGTTCCCACGCTCGAGGCCATGCAACCACGAATCTGCGGCCTGTTCGTTACGGAAGGGAAATCAGCGACGTGGTTGGAGACCGCGCCGCAGACCCGAAACGAGTGCTGCGGCGCGGCCGCGCGTCCCTAGGACCGAACGTCCCCGCCTTCGACCTCGCCGCGCCAGGCACCGCTCGCGCCGCGCCGGCGCTCGACGAGCTCCTTGAAACGCTCGAGGCTGTTGTTGACCTCGCGCTTGTCGGCACCGAGAGCTGCGCCGACCTTCTCCATCACGCCTTCGCTTTCATGCTCGATCTGCACCATCACGCGACTCGACTCGTCGCCGAGCCGGTGAAACGTCACCACGCCCGCGTTCGCCTTGCCATCGGTCGCCTTCCACGCGACGCGCTCATCCGGGAGCTGCTCAGTGATCACCGCGTCCCACTCGGCCACGTGTCCGCCGACCTCGGCGCGCCAGTGCAGGTGCGTGTCGTCGATCTGGCGGACTTCCTCGATGCCCTCCATGAACTCGGGGAAGGACTCGAACTGCGTCCACTGGTCATAGGCCACGCGCACAGGCACATCGATATCGATGCTTTGCTCAACGGTACTCATGGTTCTCCTCTAAATCGTGTACGAGCACGGCGCTACCCGATGACAAGCGCCCCAAACGCCAGCCGTGGCAAGCACGTGTGCCCGTCCTTCCCGGTTGTCGTCAGCGACACGCAATGCGAGGGCATCACGCGTTCTGCGTTGCGGAGGCCTCGAGCAGTTCGGCGGCGCCGTCGAAGCTTGCCGCGACGGCGTCTACTCGCATCTGGGCGTGACTCAAGGCGTGGACCCGCGCAGCCTCGAGCGAGGCCCCGATCCAGGCGCCGGAAGCGCGGGCGCTTGCCTCCTCGCGGAGGCTGGCGAGCTCTGCCCAGAGATTGGGTGACGGCGTCAGGTGTGGGCCCGCCCAGGTGATGCCGGGATGGTCGGGCTGGTGGCGCGCGGCGTCGTGCGCGAACACGGGTTCGCTCAGGCGCACGGTCAGCGCGTTGCGCCCGACGCGCTCCAGCGAGGCGATCGTGCTCCGGCGCCGGCCGCGCGCGAGGCTCCGCACGGCGGCGGTCAACTCGACGATGTCGTTGGCCGCCTGGCGATGCGAAAGATCCTGCCTGTCGTGGGCATTGAGGCCCTCGACCGCAATCGCGATCCGGGAGAACGCGCGCCGCGCAACCTCGAAGCCGACGCGCCGGGCTGCGGCGTGCTCGCACCGATCGAGCGCCGCTTGGAGGCGCGTCGTGACCACGCCACACCGCGGTATACAGCGGTCGAAGCAGATCCTGGTCCGAGGATAAATGGCGATGCCCGGGGGAGGACTCGAACCTACGGCTCTCGGTGTCGGAGACCGATCAGAGCGAGAACGA
>CAWJTT010000031.1:0-24381 GCA_963845865.1 uncultured Actinomycetes bacterium | reverse complement strand
TGCTCGCCCATCCTACTGTCGCGGTTCGCGCCTAGCGTGGGCCTGCGGCCAGCTCCGCGTTGAGCCTGGGCATGACCTGCTCGGCGAGCAGCTGCATCGAGCGCCGGCCGAGGGCCTCGTCCTTCCAGTCCATGCAGGCGTACAGCAGAGTGCCGAAGTCGCCCGTCGTCAGGCGGAACGCGAGTAGCTGCTCGACGACGCTGTCGACTGTGCCGGCGACCACGAGCCGATCGGTCACGCGTTCGGGCGTCAAGGCATCGTCGGGCTCACTCGAGTCGAGCTTGAAGAGATTCGAGCGGCCACCTGCTGTGACGAGCTTGCGCAGCAGCTGCGTGAAGTAGAAGTGGTACGGCCCTTCGTCGGATTTGCCGTAACGCTGCGCAGTGGCCTCGTCGTCGGCTACGAAGATGCACTTGGCGACGCGCCAGTCGGCCGGATCGGCTGTTGCGCCGATCGCGTCGCAGCCCTCGACGTAGCGAGGCCAGTGCGACGCGACCCATTCGGGGAGGAGGAAGTTCGCCGAGATCGGAGCCCAGCCTCGCTTGGCGGCTTCGGTGACGCCTCTCGAGTGCGGCGCGACGGCAGTGACGACGATCGGCGGATGCGGCTTCTGGTACGGCTTGAGGATCGTGCCCTGACCGATCTCCGGGATCATCGTCTGGGCGGTGGTGACGCTGAAGTGCTCGCCGTGCAGGTCGTACGGCCCGTCGCGCCTCCAGATCTCGAGCACCATGTCGATGGCCTCGAGGAAGATCGCATTGCGGTCCTTCTCGTAGTTTCCGAAGACCTCGGCGTCCGACATCAATCCGCCCGGGCTGATGCCCATGATCAGCCGCCCCTCGAGCATGTGGTCGAGCATCGCCACCTGCGCCGCGACGGTCGCCGGGTGGGTGTTGGGCATGTTGAGCGTGCCGGTGCCGAGCGTGATCCGCTTCGTGGCATCCGCGACGCTGGCCAGGAACATCATCGAGGAGGTGACGTTCTCGGCGAGGTCGGTGACGTGCTCGCCGACGAACGCCTCCTCGAAGCCGAGCCGGTCGGCCAGGAGGATCGCCTCACGGTCTTCGGCGAGTGTCTCCCAGGCATTGCGGCCCGGCGGGTGCAACGGCATCATGAACATGCCCAGCTTCATGCTGCGGGGCAGCGTACGACCTCGTCCGCGCATCCTCTTCCTGTACGGAAGGAGCCTCCGGTGTACTCGCCGCAGACGATCGATTGGGACGAGCAGGAGTTCGCAGAGATTCGGCCGGGCATCTTCGGAGCGACGGTGCACACGCCCAATCTGACCGCGACGCTGTACCGCTACGGCGCCGGTTCGAGCTGGGAGACGCATGCGCACCCGCAGGACCAGATGACGTTCGTCGTCTCGGGTGCGATCGACTTCGTCGTGGACGGCAGGCCCGTGCGCCTCGAGGCGGGCCAGCTTGCGGCGCTGCCCGGCGGCGTGCCGCACTCGGCGACCGTGGCCGCCACAGGCGGCGCGGTCAGCCTGAACGTCTTCACCTATCGCGAGCGACCGCCGGAGGCTTGACGGCCGGTTCCGTGCTCGCGGCTGTCGCTCAGACCTGAGCCTACGGCCGAACCACGGCGAAGGGCTCGGTTCCGTCCGCGAAGTCGGGGCCGGTGTCGGACATGCCTGCACCGCCGGGCGTCAAGCGCAGCAGCGTGAACGGCGCATGCTCGATGTCGCCGTTGCGGTCGAAGGTGATCGGCCCGAAGGCCGTCTGGAGGCGCGTCGAGAAGAGCGCCTTGCGCACGCCCTCGCGCGTGCCGTTCGAGCGGGCGATCGCCGAGAGCGCGGCGATCGTCGCCTGTGCGCCGTAGGCGGGCCAGTAGCGATCGGGCGGCAGGCCGCCCGGCGGCTTCGCCGAGAGCGCATTCGTGAAGTTGCGGCCCGCCCGGTTCAGATTCTTCGCGGGCTGGCCCGCGATGCTCATCACGAGCCAGGGCGCGCGGGGACCCACGGCGTCGACGAGTTCCGGCACGGCGATGAAGCCGTCGGGCGCGACGACTCGGACGCGCCCCGACGATGCCTTGCGCAGCGCGGGCAGGAGGCGCGCGCTGTTGCCGGTCATCCCGCCGGCGAGGAACACGCCCTCGACGTTCCTTACGACCTTCGCAGCCAGCTGCGAATAGCCGTCCGCGGCCGGGTCCCAGGTGCCCCGGCGCGCAATCACGATGCCCGCTCGTTTCGCAGCCCGTTCGAAGCCCGCGGCGAGACTGAGCCCGTAGGAGCCCGAGGTCGGGTCGAGCAGTATCGCGATCCTGCGGATCTTGAGCAGGCGCGCCGCGGCGACATCGGCCGCGGCCTGCGCATCGTCGTTCGGCTGCACGCGAACGAAATTGCGCACGCCGGTGGGGTAGAGCTGGGTGAGGGTTCCAGGCGGTTCACCCTCCGTGCGAACCGTCAAGCCCGCAGAGCTGCTCGCCGCCGACACCATCGCGAGCGGCCCGCCTCGCGCCTTGTTCGTAAGCGGTATTTCCAGTTGCGTGCAGCCGCTGTTGTAAGAACCGATCACCGCGACGACGCGGGTGTCTCTTGCGTAGGCGCGAGCGTTCGCAGCGCACGTCTCCACCTCGAACCCGCCAAGCTGCTTCGTCGAGTCGTCACAGGCCTGATAGCCGACCGTCAGGCGGCCCGCGCGATGGTGCCGCGAGGCGAGCACGCGCCGGATCGACGCATCGATGGCGAGGGCCTGCGCCCGAGACCGTCCCTGGAAGGGGAGGTCCGAGACGATCAGCACGTCGGTGCCGGCCGCTCCGGCCGGGCCGGTGACCGAGCACGACGCGGCCACGGGCGCCGCCTTTCCGGCAGACGCGCTCGCACCCGCCGGGGATGCATCGGCGAGCGACACCCAGGCGTCGCTGCCGGGGGCGGCGGCGACGGCGAGCGGAGGCCGCGGCAGATGGCGCCGGCTCGTGCGACCGCTGATCGGGTCGATGCGCACGACTGTCGTGTCTGCACCGTTCACGACCCAGACGGCGTCTCGGCCAACGGCGATCGCCGCGGCGCCGATCCCGGCCTCGATCGTGCGCATGACGAGGCGCGGCGGGCCGAGCTGGATACGCCAGACGACACCGTCGACAGGATCGGTCACCCAGAGGGCGCCCGCGCCCGCCGCGATGCCGCTGAGACTGTCGGCGGGAACCGGAATGCGGCGTGTGACGCGGCCCGTGTGCGGGTCGACGCGGAGCACCGCGCCGTCGGTGGTCACGACCCAGAGCGCGCCCATCCCGTAGGTCAGGGTGTTCGCGTGCCGCACCTCTCCGAGGCGCGTCACCTTGCCGTCGCTCTCGGAGATGCGCGAGAGCACGAGGTCGCCGCCGAGCGCCCACACCGAGCCGCCCCCGACCGCGATCACCTGACCGCCGGCGGTGCCGCCTGGCGGTGCGGACGTCCGCCCGCGCGGCGCCAGCGCAATCGGCGGATTGACCGCGAGCGACCGGCTGTCGACGCGCGCGACGCGCGTGCCGGCCTGGTCGATCACCCACAAGCGCATGCCCGCTCGCCGCAGATGTCGCCGAGCGGCATGCCCGGGGAGAACGTCCGTGTGGCGCCGGAGTCCTGGTCGATGCGCGTGATCGTGTTGTCACCGGAGTCGAGCGACCACACGGCGCCCGCGCCGACGGCGACGGACGTCGGGTGCGAGCCGACGGCTGCGGAGCTCGCGAGACTGCCGTTCGCGGCGAGTCGCCCGACGGCGTTGCGCGGAACCGCCGTGCTGCCGTCGGAGCCAGAGCGCGTGAAGAGCACGACGCCGGCGGCGACCGCGACGACGCCGGCGGCCACACTGGCGACCACGATGCCCATGCGGCGGCGGCGCCGCGGTGCTGCCTCTGCTTCGGCCTGCCGCTCCTGCTCGGGCTGCGCGGGCGCGCCAAGCGACGCCTCCTGGTTGAGGATGTCGCGCTCGAGTTGCTTGAGCGCCGAGCTCGGCTCGATCCCGAGCTCCTCCGACAGCGTCCGCCGAGCGTCGGCGTAGGCGTTCAGCGCGTCCGCCTGACGGCCGCAACGGTAGAGCGCGAGCATCTGCTGCCCGCGCAGGCGCTCGCGCAGCGGGTGGCTGCGAATCACTGCCTCGAGCTCGGAGGCGACTTCCCGATGGCGGCCGAGCGCCAGATCCGCCTCGATGCGATCCTCGAGCGCTGCCAGCCAGAGCTCCTCGAGCGGTCGCGCTGCGCTCTGTGCGAACGGCTCGCTCGCGAGATCGGCCAGTGGCGCGCCGCGCCAGAGCGCGAACGCCTCGCGGAGATCGCTCGCCGCTGGCTCCGGGCGGCCGGCGACGAGCTCCTCGCGCGCGCGTCGCACCGACGCTTCGAAGCGATCGAGGTCGAGCTGCCCCGGTCCGACGTTGAGGACGTATCCCGGCGGGCGCGTGACGAGCACGCGGCTCTCCGCGCCCGCCGCGCGCTCGGGCTCGATCAGCTTGCGCAGCTGCGAGATGTAGCCGTGCAGCGCGGTGACGGCGGTGCCCGGAGGCTCGTCGCCCCACAACTCGTGGACGAGGCGATCGGTGGAGACGACCTGATTGGCCTGGAGCAGCAGCAGCGCGAGCAGGCTCCGTTGCTTGAGGCCGCCGAGCGGGAGCGACCCGCCCTCGCGCCAGACCTCGAGTGGGCCAAGGATCCGGAAGTCGATCGTGCTCTCCACGCGGCGAAGCTAACACGCGGCGAGAGCGCGCGCGATCGTCTTTCAGCGGGGCTTTAGCCCCACCGTAGGGCGCCTTTAGCGGCGTGCCCGACGCTCGGGTCTCCCGACCAACGGAGGCCGCGAATGGAGTGCATCACGTACACGCTCGACTTCCACGGAAGGCTCTCGAGCGTCCGACCCGGTGTTTACGAACTGGACGCGATCGCGGAGGCGGGCGCCGTCCTGCTCACCGAGCTCTCGATGACCGGCGGCGAGCGCTTCGACGAGGCCGGGACGATCTCGCTCGGACAGCACGCCGCGGTGCACTTCCGCTCGATCGCACCCGGGCACGTGGGCGCCTCGCCGGAAGCGGGGGTCCGACAGGGCAGCGCCCAGTGCGGCGTCGACGCGGGCGAGGGAGCGCTCGCAGGCGCGCGCGGCGTGCTCACCTCGAACTTCCTGATCTGCGCCACGGGCGAAGTCACCGACAGGCGGATCGTCGTGCTCTTCGTTCCGCAACACCCACACACACCTACTGCCAGGGAGGAACAATGACCAGGCTTCCACTGCGCCTCGTCCGGCGCATTCTCGTCACGTCGATCTGCGCACTGCCACTGATCGCCGGCTCGGCCGCATCGGCCGCTCCGGCGCTTCAGCCGTGTGCCGATTCACCGGGTCTGTGCGGTTCGGTCGACGTCCCGCTCGATCGCGCCAACCCGCTCGCCGGCACCATCGCGATCGGCTTCACGCTGATCCCGCACGCCGATGCGAGCGTCGCTGCGCAGGGCACGATCCTGGCGATCACGGGTGGCCCGGGGATCTCGTCCACGGGCGATTGGAACGGCCGTCTCGACGAGCTCGGTCCGCTGCTCGACACCCGCGACCTGCTGCTCGTCGACGCACGCGGCACGGGCCGGTCGGGCGCAATCGAATGCGAGGCGCTCCAACACGGCGTGGGCGCGCTGCACGCCGCCGTCGCGGCCTGCGGCGCGCAGCTTGGCAGCACGATCTCCGATTACGGCACGCCTGCCGTCGCGGACGACATCGACGCCGTTCGCAGCGCGCTCGGCATCGATCGCCTCGACGTGCTGGGCACCTCGTACGGTGGGCTCGTCGCCGAGGTCTACGCGATTCGTCACCCCGCGCACCTGCGGACGCTGACGCTCGACGCTCCCGGCAATCCGTCCGGCGGCGATTTCTGGCAGGTCGGCGCGCTGCATCAGATGCTGCGGACCGTCGATCTGATCTGCAAGCGCTCGCCGAGCTGCAACCCGGACACGCCCGACCCGATCGGCCAGATCGCGTGGCTGGCGCAGGCTTTGCGCGCCCACCCCCTCGTGGGCGACGCCTATGACGCGGGCGGTCAGCTTCATCACGTCGTGCTCGATGAGACGAAGCTGATCGGCAACGTGCTCGAGAACAGCGATGGCGGGTTCCTGTATCAGGGCGAGATCGCGGCGGCCGCCGCTTCGCTGCGCGCGGGAGATCCGACTCCGCTGCTCCGGATCGCGGCGCAGACCGACTTCCCCGCCTTCTTCGACACGGGCGACCCGGCCGGCTTCTCGATCGGGCTCAATGCGGCCGTGGCCTGTGCCGAGTTCCCCGTCCCGTGGAACGAGACCGCCTCGCCGGCCGTGCGCGAGGCGCAGTACCGGCAAGCGCTGCAGGCCCTGCCCGCCGGCACGCTGGCGCCCTTCGCCGGCGATGCGTGGTCGGCGTTCCTCGACTTCGGCCCGACCGGCGACTTCTGCACGCCCTGGCCGATCTCGCAGCAGCCGGCGGCGCCCGCCGGCCCCGGATTCGTGTATCCGAGCGCCCCGACCCTCGTCCTCAGCGGTGAGTACGACCTGCTGATTCCGAACGAGCAGGCGCAGGCCGTGGCTGCGCGGTTCCCCGGCAGTCAGTTCGTCGTGATCGCGAAGACCGGTCATACCACCCTGCCGTCGAGCGGGTGTGCGCAGGGCATGGTCGGCGAGTTCATCGAGACGGGCGGGCCAGTCGACTCCTCGTGCTCGACGTCGTTCGCCCCCGGCTATGCCGTCGGGCGGTTCCCCGTGAAGGCCGCCGACGCCGTGGCCGCACGCGTCGATCCGAGCGCGCGCGACGCCTCGACGGCGGCCGACCGGCGCATCGCTACTGCAGCCTGGTCGGCCGCGTACGACGCGCTGCAGCAGGGCTTCGTCGGCCCGCCGGAGGGCACGGCGTTCGGGCTGCGCGGCGGGAGCTACCGCTATCGCTTCGGTGACACGCGCGACAAGGTGGTGCTTTCCGGCGTGCGCTTCACGACCGACGTCGCCGTCAGCGGCCACACCGGCTACGAGTACGCGACCGGCACCACCAAGACGCTGCTCAATGTGACGATGGGCGGCCGCCACATCGGCCGTCTGAAGATCACCGGGCAGCTCTTCCCGCACGTCGAATCGCTGACCGTGCGTGGCCGCCTCAACGGGCACCGCGTGGCGTTGCTCGTGCCGACCGCGTGAGTGTGGCCACGGTTCTGCCCGGCGTCATCCGGCGCCGGGCAGGGCCGCGGCGCGGCTCATGTCCGATCGGCACGAACGCAGCGGACTACTCGCGCGCGAAACGGGAGCGGATGTGCGCGAACTCGCGCTCGAGCGAGGCGTGCTGGGCCGGACATCAGAGCGACTCCCGCGAACGTAACGATCCCGTAAGGGTTCTGCGGGGACCGCGTGCCGCCGGCAGGGCGGGGTATGACGGGTGATGCAAAGGAGGTCACCCATGTGGAAGCTCGCCCTCGGCGCGATGCTGGCGCTACCCCTCTGGACGGGAATCGCCAACGCGGCGACCGTCAACGTCTCGATCACCAAGACGGCCTTCGTACCGGGCAGCGCGTCGCTCTCGACCGCAGACACCGTCAAGTTCACCAACAACGACACGAGCGCGCACCAGGTCGTGTTCAAGACCGCGAGCGGCGTGACATGCTCGCCGACCCCGTTCGCGCTGCAACCGGCCCAGAGCGGCACCTGCACGTTCACCTCGGCCGGAACGTTGAGCTACTCCGACCCCACGACGCCGGCCTTGCAGGGATCCCTGACCGTCACCTCGCCCGCGCCACCGACGACACTGTCGCTCTTCGCGCAGCCGGACGACGCGATCTACGCGATCAAGGTCACGCTGACCGGTGAGCTCTCGACCAAGAAGGCCGGCGAGAACATCGTCGTGCTCGCCACCACCTGTGGCCACAGCGAAGCCACCAAGGCGGCGACCATGCAGACGAGTAGCAGCGGCGAGTACGCGATCGGACTACGTCCCGGCAGGAACACGACCTACATCGTCCAGGCAGGCACGACCAAGAGCTCGCCTCAGACGGTGACGGTGCGGCCGCGTGTCCGGCTCGGGCGCGTCGCCGCCCATCGCTACTCCCTGCGCGTGTTCGCGGCCCAGAAGTTCGCCGGCAGCTTCGCGGTGATTCAGGCCTACAAGCCCAACACCGGCCGCTGGTTCGTGCTCAAGCGCGTGCGACTGCACTCGAACTCCACCAACATCCTGCCGACCGTGATCTCCTCGGTCGCATTCCGATCGGCCGTCAAGCCTCACGCCCGGCTTCGCGCCCTTCTCCCGCAAAGCCAGGTAGGCAGCTGCTACGGCTCCGGCACCAGCAACATCGTCCGGAGCTAGCAGCTCACACGAGCGGTGCGCGGTCGTGCCGCCCACGAGCCGCTGCAGTGCGACGCCTCGTCGCGGCCGGAGATTGCAGCGCCGCGGCTCTTGCTGACGCCCGTGCGCCTGGACTACCCTCGTCGGGCATGCGACGCGCGGTTCCGACCCTCACATGACCCGAACGATGCGCGCCGTCCGGCTCCACGGCGTGGGCGATCTGCGAGTCGAGACGCTCGAGGTCCCTCAGCCCGGCGCTCGCGAGCTCGTGGTGCGCGTCGAGGCGTGTGGCATCTGCCCGACGGACGTTCGCAAGCACACGATCGGAAGTCGCGACGGCTATCCCCTGAACCCCGGCCACGAGTGGGTCGGCGCGGTTGTCGAGGTGGGGCCGGACACGGCCGGTTGGAGCGTCGGCCAGCGTGTTGCCGGCGACACCTACGCCGGATACGCCGAGTACGCGCTGCTCTCGGTGGAGCCGGGCGCATGGTCGAATGGCGCGCTCGCGATTCCCGACGACCTCGACGCCGTCGCTGCCACGTTCGTCGAGCCGCTCGCCGACTGCGTCCACGCGGTGCACGACCAGGCGCAGGTGATGGAGGGATCGCGTGTCTGCGTCGTGGGGGCGGGCCAGATGGGCCTGCAGATGGTGGCCGTCGCCGCCGCTGCTGGCGCGGAGGTGACGGTGGTAGAGCCCCACCCGGATCGCCGGGAACTGGCCCGGGAGTTCGGGGCGGCCGACACGGCCGATGCTTCGGAGCTTTCCGAGGCCGCAGCCGGCCGTGACGCGGTGATCCTCACGATCGGCGCGGCGGATCTCGTCGCGCCCTGCGTCGGCGCTGTCGTGCCGGGCGGCCGCGTGGTGCTCTTCGCCGGCTTCGGCGCGGCGACGCACGCGACGCTCGACCTCGATGTCATCCACTATCGAGAGGTCAGCCTCGTCGGCAGCGAGTGGATCGGCACGCCACCGAACCAGCGTCGGGAGCGCTACGTCGATGCCCTCGGCCTGATCACGAGCGGAGAAGTGCCTGTCGAGCGCCTCGTCAGCGGCGAGGTCGCACTCGACGGGATCGAGGATGCCTATGCCGCGGTGCGCGAGCAGCGGGGCCTCAAGTACGTGCTGCGGCCGTGGCAACGCACATGAGCGCCGAGGCGAATGGAGTGCGGGTGGCGCTCGTGACGGGCGGCGGCCGGGGAATCGGCCGCGCAACGGCGATCGCCCTCGCGCGCGCGGGCACGCGCGTCACCGTGACGGCCCGCACCCGCGATGAGGTTGCCGCGGTCGCGGCCGAGATCGGCGGCGACTTCATCGCCGCATCGGCGGCGACCCCAGAGGGCTGCGCGGCGATCGTCGAGGAGACGCGACGGCGATCTGGTCCCATCGACATCCTCGTCTGCAGCGCCGGCATCGGCGCGTGGGGCGAGCAGCCGATCTGGGACCTGACGCACGAGCGCTGGCGAGAGACGCTCGCGACGAATCTCGATGGGCCGTTCTATCTCAGCCGGCTCGTGACGGCGGAGATGACGCAGCGCCGCTTCGGCCGCATCGTCTTCGTGAGCTCGACAGCGGGCGAGGTGGGCGGCCCGGCGCAGCCTGCCTACTGCGCCTCGAAGCACGGCGTGATCGGGTTGATGCGCGCGATCGCGCAGGACGTGATCCCGTTCGGCGTGACCTGCAACGCGGTGCTGCCAGGCTGGGTGCGCACGCGCATGGCCGACGACGACGTCGCCGAGGAGTCGCGGCGCAGCGGCCGCACGCCCGAGGAGATCTGGGCCGCGCACGCGGCCGAGTATGCGGCGGGCCGCGTCCTCGACCCGGCCGAGGTGGCGGCGGCCATCGCATTCCTCTGCTCGGAGGCTGCGAGCGGCGTCAACGGCGAGGCACTGCGCGTGGCGCTCGGCGGGCTCTGGTAGGCGAACTCGCGCTCGCTCAGGCGTAGCCCTTGAACTCGCCTCCGTCGACGAGCACCGTCGCCCCGTTCACGTGCGCCGCCCTCTTCGAGGCGAGGAAGCAGACCACGTCTGCCACCTCCTCAGGAGCGCCCATCTGCCCGCGAGGGATGTTCGCGAGGGTGCGGGCGAATGCGGCGGGATCGTCGGCGCGCACGCGGTCCCACCAGCCACCCTCGAAGAGGATGGCGCCCGGCGCGACCGCATTCACGCGCGTGCCCTCCGGGCCGAACGTGACGGCGGCGTTCTTGGTGAAAGCGAGCAGCGCGGCCTTCATCGCGCCGTAGGCGTGCTCGGGCGTGTCGCCGGACTTGCCGACGATCGAGGATGTGCAGACGACCGACAGCGGCGTGCCCGGCTGCCGGGCGCGCACCGCCTCGAGCAGGCGCACGGCCTGCATCAGATCGACGGCGAACGAGGCCTGGTAGTCGTCGTCGCTGCGGCCCTCGCGATTGGCCGTCGCGTTCGCGATCAGCACGTCGAGGCCGCCGAGCGCCGCGATGGCCCGCTCGACGAGCGTATCCACCTGCGTGGCCTCCCCCACGTCGGCGGCGAGCGGCACGAGGCGATCGCCTGCGGCGAGCTCGGCGCAGAGTGCGTCGAGGCGCTCCTGGCCGCGGGCGGCGACAGCGACACGCGCGCCCTCTGCCAGGAACACGCGCACGATCTCCCGGCCGATCCCGTAGCTGCCGCCCGAGACGAGAACGCGTGCGTCCGTGAGCCCGAGATCCATCAGCGCTCCAGGCTGATCTTCGTCTCGTCGCCCGGCGCCATCGTGAGCCCGGCCGCCAGGAACCCGCCGTCGACGTACATGACCTGTCCGGTCATCCAGCGAGCGTCGCGCGCCAGGAAGCGAACGGCGGCGGCGATGTCCTCGGGCGTGCCGAGGCGGCCCAGAGGCGCGCGATCGACCTCGTTCGCGCGCATGCGAGGGTCGGTCAGGAAGTGCTCGGCGAGCGGCGTCTCGATCGTCCCTGGCCCGACGGCGTTGACGGTGATGCCGTCCGCCGCGAGCTCGATAGCCATGCACTTCGTGAGCAGGGCGACCGCCCCCTTGGACGCGCCGTAGACGGCTTGCATGGCCCAGGCCTGCACGCTCGCCGTCGACGCGATGTTCACGATCCGGCCGCCCCCGGCTGCCCGCATGCGGCGCGCGCCCTCCTGCCCGCACAGGAAGACGGCGCGCACGTTGACGGCAAAGACCTCGTCGAAGACCTCGACAGGCGTCTCGATGAATGCCACCTCGGGCGAGATGCCGGCGACGCAGACGAGCACGTCCGGTGCGGAGCCGAACCACTCGTCGACGTCGGCGAAGGCCGACGCGATCTGATCGGGGCGCGCGAGATTGCACGCAAAGTGACGGAAGGCACCCCCTTCGCACAGCCGCTCGGTCTCGTCACCGTCGCGCAGGTCGAGCCCGGCCACGATCGAGCCCTCGCCGCAGAACATCGCGGCCACGCCCTGGCCGATGCCGCGCGAGGCGCCGGTGACGACCACGCGGGCTCCTTTCAGACCATCCTCCGTCATGCCTGCTCCTCTCGCTCCAGCAGCACGCACGCGCTCGGGTGCCAGTTCAGGCCGATCTCGCTGCCAAGCGGCAGCAACACTGCCTGGCCCTCGCTCGTGACCTCTGCCTTGAACGGCTCGTCGATGCCTGCGACCTCGAGTTGGTAGGTGAAACCGGTGCCGCGGAAGGCGCCGTCGCGCACGATGCCGCGTAATCGCCCGTCCTCGGCCAGTCGCACGACCTCGGCCCGCACCACGAGCCAGGCCGGGCCGACCCGTGCGCCGTCGCCGCGTGCCTGCACGACGAGCGTCTCGCCGCCGATCGCCACCTCCGCGTTGCCGTCGTCGATGCGCGTGACGCGGACGGGCAGGACGTTCGCATCGCCGACGAAGCGGGCCGCGAAGGGTGATCGGGGCTGGTGGTAGATCTCGTCCGGCGATCCCACCTGGTCGACGTGGCCCTGGTTGAAGACGACGACGCGGTCGGACAGGGCGAGCGCCTCGCGCTGGTCGTGCGTGACATACACGAAGGTGGCGCCGGATTCCCGGTGGATGCGGCGCAGTTCCACCTCCATCTCGAGCCGGATCTTGAGATCGAGCGCCGAGAGCGGCTCGTCGAGGAGCAGCACGCGAGGGCGATTGACGAGGGCGCGCGCGAGGGCGATGCGCTGCATCTGGCCACCGGACAGCTCGTCGGCCCGCCGCTTGCCGTAGCCCTCGAGTCGCACCAGCACGAGCGCCTCGGCCACGCGCTCGGCGCGCTCGGCTCGCTCGACTCCGGCCACGCGCAGCCCGAACGCCACGTTGTCGGCCACGTCGAGGTGCGGGAACAACGTGGGGCGCTGGAAGACCATGTTGAGCGGGCGGCGATGGGCCGCGACCCGCGTGATGTCGGCGTCGCCGAGCAGCACGCGACCGGCCGTCGGCCGCTCGAAGCCGGCAATGATGCGCAGCAGGGTCGTCTTGCCACAGCCCGACGGCCCGAGCATGGTCACGAACTCGCCCTGCCGGATGGCCAGACTGACGTCGTCGAGCGCCAGCACGGACCCGTAGCGGTGGGTGACATGCTCGACGGTGACGGCCGCCGCCTGTGCGCTCACAGCGGCACGACCTCGGCGACGAGCTCGTCGCCGCTCGCCGCCTTGCGCCGCGCCGCGCGCAGGGCGAACAGGAAGGCGACGAGCCAGAGTAGGAGTGTCACTGCCATGAGCAATGTGGACACGACGTTGATCGACGGGTCGACGGTGCGGCGAAGCTGCGACCAGATGTACAGCGGCAGCGTGCCGTCGGGACCGATAACGAAGAACGTGATCACGAACTCGTCGAACGACAGTGCGAATGCCAGGCATGTCGCACCCACGAGCAGCGGCCAGATCTGCGGCATCGTCACGCGCCAGAAGCGCAGCCAGCCGTTCGCACCGAGATCGGCCGCGGCCTCGTCGAGGGCAGGATCGAGGCGCTCGAGTGCGGCGATCGCGATCAGCAGGAAGTACGGAAACACGTACACGCAGTGGGCGATGATCACGGTCGTCAGCGAGAGGTCGAGCTTCACGCGCACGAAGAACACGAGCATCGAGAGGCCGATGAACAGGCCGGGCAGCGTGATCGGCAGGAAGAACAGCAGCGCCAGCGGGCCACGCAGGCGCGAGCGCGTGCGCGCCAGCCCGAAGGACGCGAGCGTGCCGAGCAGGAGCGTGACGCCCGCGGTGAAGGTGGCGACGAGGAGGCTGTTTTCGAGCGCCGAGCGGAAGCCGGGGTCGGAGAGCACGAAGCGGTACCAGCGCAGCGAGAACCCCGTGAACGGCAGCGACAGCGAGCCCGTGTTGTGGAACGAGAAGAGCACCACGACGGCGAGCGGCACGTACAGGAAGAGCAGGGCGCCGATCGTGATGACGAGCGACGCGCGCGAGCGGACCGTCACGAGAAGCGCACCCGGTCGAGTCGTGCCAGGCGCAGGCCGAGGCGCATCGCGAAGTAGAGCGCGACGAATGCGGCGAGCATGAGCAGTGACGTGGCCGCGCCCAGCGGGTAGTTGCCGACGGTCGTGAAATTCGCCTGCACCTGGACGCCCAGCATCACGCCGCTCGAGCCGCCGACGAACTGCGGCGTGACGTAGTCGGAGGCCGAGAGCACGAACACGAACAGGAACGCGCTCAGCGCTGGCGCTGCGACGAGCGGCAGGATGACGCGGCGCCAGCGCAGATACGCGCCGGCACCGAGGTCCTGTGCAGCCTCCAGCAGCCCGGGCCTGATTGGCTGGAATCCGGCGAACAGCACGAGCACCGCGTAGGGCAGGAAGATGTGCACGAGCGCGACCGTCACGGCGAAGCGGTTGAAGATCAGGAAGCCGAGCGGCTGATCGATGAGGCCGAGGCTCTGGAGCGCGCTGTTGACCACGCCGTGCTCGCCGAGCATCGTGCGCCAGGCGTAGATGCGCACGAGGTAGCTCGCGAACATCGAGGCCGTGATCAGGAAGAGCACGACCATGCGCCAGCGCCCGGTGGTGTAGCGCAGCCAGTAGGCGACCGGCAGTGCCAGCGCTACCGAGCACACCGCTGCGAGCAACCCGATCTCGATGGAGTTGCGCGCCAGCGTGCGGTTGAGCTGCGAGTCGAGCGCTGCGCGGTAGGCGTCGAACGTGAAGGGACGGGAGACGTCATACAGCTGCGCCGTGAGAAAGCTGTAGGCGATGAAGATCGCGATCGGCGCGACGAAGAACACGAGCATCGCCGCCGTGGCGGGCAGCGTGAGCAACACGGGCCCGACCTGGAGCCCGCGCGGGCGCGCCGCCTGGGTTGCGTCTTTCTCCGCAGCGCTCAAGCGCGATCATCGCCCGTCGATATCTACGATGCCTTGATCTCCTGCCACTTCGCGATGACCTTGTCGATCGTGACGAATCTCGCGGACTTGACAGGGGGGTTGGCGTAGAGCGGCGCCTTGGCGAAGAAGTTGTTGAGGTTCTTGTAGTCGTACAGCGCGCGCGTCTGCTTGTCGAGATACTTGACGGCCCCCGCGACAGTGACTCCGCCGAGGATCTGCTCCATGGCTGCATTGGCATTGACTTTCGGCGAGATTGCGTTGTTGATGTAGCCGTAGGTCGCGTCGGGATTGTCATTCGAGATCGGGATGGCCCAGGAGTCGCAGAAGGCGTAGCCGCCCTCCTTGGGCAGGACGAAGCGCACGTTCTTGTTGCCGGAGCCGGCCGCGAATCCCACCTGCGCCGCCCAGCCGGGCCAGCCGATCACGGCATCGCCGTCGGCGATGCGCTTGGCGCAGTCGCCATAGCTCGGCGCCACGCCCTTCGACTGCTTGACGAGCCGCTTCAGGTAGGCGGTGACCGTGGCGAACTGCGCCGGGGTCATCGTCGCGACATTGATCCCGAGGGTGTGCCCGGCCAGGGTGTAGCACCCGACCGGATCGTCGTCGACCGTGACCGCGCCCTTCATGGCCTTTGAGAAGAGAATGCTGTAGGAGCTCGGCGGCCCTGCCATCGCCTTGGAGTCGTAGACGAGACCCAGCGCGCCCCAGTACATCGGGACTGCCGTGCGCACGCCGTTCTTCACCCAGAAGCCCCGGTAGTTGCTCTTGAAGAACGGCAACATCCCCTTGATGTTCGGGAGCTTCGTCTCGTCCAGGGGCGTCAGGATCTTGAGCTGGTCGTAGAGCTGCTTGTAGCCCTGGTAGTAGGTGATGATGTCGTAGCCCTTGCCCCCGTGGAGCGCCAGGATCTTGGCCTGGATGTCGTCATGCGTCGCGATGTAGGTCGGCTTGAGCTTCACGCCGTTTGCCTTCAGCCAGGGACCCAGCGACTTGGGGCTGTCGTAGCCCTGCCACGAGAGAAAGTCGATTGTGCCGCCGACCTGGCTCTCGGCGCCGAACGCCGTGGCAGTCTCGACGAGCCACGGCGAGACGCCGACCGACGCCACCACCGCTCCCGCTCCCTGCAGCAGACGGCGCCGGCTGAGTGCGCTCTCGTACGTGGACTCGGACATCGCATCCTCCTGACGGCATGGACTGGGCAGACATCGAGTAGGACGCCCACCGGCCCGCGCGGGTTTGCGAGATGGCCGATGCTAGGCTCATTTCATGATCATTGCAAGCGCTCCGCATCGTGAAAACTGAGCGCCCTGTCGTGGGTTTTGTGGGTGCCGGCAACGTGCTCGGCGCCTACCTCGGACAGCTCGATCGACTCGTCGCGCGCAGGCTCGCGGAGCTCGGGCCGGTGTGCGCGCACACGGCAGAACGGCGCCGCGAGCTCGCGACGCGCCGTCCCGGCATGCCGCTCGTCGGCGAGGTCGCGGATGTGGTCGGCGATCCGGCCGTCGACGTGGTCGTGGTGATCACGCCGCCCTCCCTACATGCCGAGCACGTGCGCACTGGCGCTGGAGGCGGGCAAGCACGTGCTCTGCGAGAAGCCGGTGGGCGAGGGACGCGCGGAGGCCGAGCCGCTCTACCGCCTCGCGTCCGAGCGCGGCCTGCGGCTGCTCGCCGCGCCGTTCGTCCAGCTCAATCCGACGTTTCGCGCGCTCTGGACGGCGATCGCCGACGGCGCCATCGGGCGGCCGCACTCGGCCCGGGCGCTCTATGGCACGGCAGGCGCCACCTGGGCTGTGTGGTTCCACGACGGCAGCGTCGGGCCGCTCGCCGAGCTCGGGATCTACAACCTCAAGAGCCTGACCGCGCTGCTCGGGCCCGTCGTGGAGACGCAGGTCGCGGAAAGCATCGCGGTGCCGGTCCGCGAGGTGGCCGGCGAGCGTGTCGAGGAGCCGGGTCACGACGTGCAGCACGTGATCCTCCGGCACGCGGGTGGCGCGCTGTCGTCGCTCGTCACCGGGCAGGCGATCCAGCGCTACCGGAGGCCCGCCCTCGAGATCTACGGCACGGAGGGCACGGCCAACCTGCTCGGCGACGACTGGGACTCGACCGGATACGAGCTGTGGCGCAACAGCGCTGCCTACTGGGAGTCGCACGACTCGCTCGACCCCACGTGGCTCTGGTGCGACGGCCTGCGCGAGCTCGTGGCCTGTCTGCGAGAGGATCGCGCGCCGCTCGCCAGCAGCTCGCACGATCTGCATCTCCTGGACGTGATCGAGGCCTCGCGCGTCGCCTCGCGCGAGCGCCGCGCCGTGGCGGTGGAGTCGGGCTTCGACGAGCTCGACCTCCGAGTCGCGGCGCCGGGCGAGCTCCACCACCGGCACGACCGCACGCGCCCACCCGACGAGCAGTAGGAAGGGTTGAAGCGGCTCGGGGGCGTGTGTAGCCTGCCGCTCCACGTGGTCGGCATCTCCTTCACATGATGAAAGCGGAGCTGCGCGCGCCGACGCGCATCCGCTCCGTCGGCAAGGCGGTCTCGATCCTGCTCTGGCTCGCGGGGCAGCCCGGCGCGCGCTCCGCAAAGCAGATCGCGACCGCGCTCGGGCTTCCCATCGCGACCGCGTATCACCTGCTGGACACGCTCGCGCAGGACGGCATGCTGTTCAAGGACGAGCGCCGGCTCTACCACCTCGGCCCGAGCGTCGGCCTCATGGTCGACGCGTTTCAGCGGCAGAACTCCCCTCCCGAGTACCTCCTCGCGCCGTTGCGCCGCCTCGCCGACGAGGTTGGCGAGACGACGTATCTCAGCGCGGTCGACGGGCTCGACGTCGTCGTGGTGGCGTGCGTCGAGGGCAGCCACGCGGTGCGCGTGCGCGGCTTGCACGTCGGCTTCCGCGGCTCGCTGCATGCCCGCGGCTCGGGCAAGCTGATCCTCGCCTACGCGGGCGAGGAGGTCATCGAGCGCTACCTCGCGGGTGAGCTTGTCGCGCGCACGCCGCGGACGATCGTCGAGGCCGACGCCTTGCGGCGCGAGCTCGCGGCGATCCGTGCCCGCGGCCACGCCTTCGACGAGGAGGAGTTCAGCGAGGGCGTCTCCGGCGTCTCGGCGCCGGTGGTGCACGGGACTGTGCCCGTAGCCGCGTACACGATCTCCACCCCGAGCGAGCGCTTCCACGCCCGCCGGGCCGAACTCACCGCAGCCGTGGTGGCCGTGGCGGCCGCGGCCTCGAGGCAGGAGCCATAGACGTGTCCCTGATCTACATCGAGTACATCAGCCGCCGTCCGGGCGTGGCGCTCGAGGCGTTCCACACCGTGGCGGGCGGGGGTCAGGAGGGCTGGGCGAGCGACTACGGCGCCGACGTCGTCGTGCTGAATCTCGGCCGCACGTGGCGCATGGGCCCGGAGCCGGAGTACCTGACCGCCTGGCACAGCCCGGGCGCCGGCCTCGAGCGCCTCGACGAGTGGGAGCGGATCTTCAAGGGGGGCGACGCAGCGGGCTTCGAGGAGCCGTTCCGGCTCGCCGCGCGCATCGACCGCTCCGGGGTCTACGAGCCGCTGCTCGAGCCGGTCGTCGGCAGCGCCGGCCGCTACTACGCCGAGTTCTTCGACGTCGCTCCGGGCGTGACACGCGATGACGTGCGCGCCGCCTTCGAGGAGCGCGCGGCCCGTCGTTCCGACCTCGAGCTCAACCTCCTCTGCGACCGCATCGGCTGTCTCGGGCCCGATCCGCGAGGTCTCGCGTTCTGGGGCGCGCCCTCGTACGCGGCGTTGGACGGGATCGCTCGCGAGCTCGACGGCGCAGAGCGCCCGATCCGGCTCGTCACGGCCGCGCTCTACAGCGACTTCGGCGCCGAGACGCTGTGAGCGCATGAAGGCTCCGCTCGCCGCCGATGGCAGGGGCGTGATCGTTGCCGTCGACCATCCGCTGTATTCCTGGCCGTGCCGCGGTCTGGAGGATCGCGGGGCGCTCCTGCGAGCCGTCGTGAGCGCGGGCGCCGATGCGGTCATCGTCACCTACGGAACGCTGCGCGACTGCCGCGATGCACTGGGCGATGCGAGACCGATCCTCAAGCTCGACCTCACGACGCTGACGCTCGACGGCTATGGCACGACCGAGTACGTGGCTGCCTGGAGCGTCGAGGACGCGCTGCGGGTGGGCGCCGCCGCGGTGCTCACCTACGTCCAGGTCGGGACGCCGTTCGAGCTCGCGGCGCTGCAGCTCGCCGGCCGGGTCGCCGCCGCGGCCGATGGCGCCGGGGTCGCCTATGTCTGCGAGATCATGCCGCCCGGAGACGATCCGCTCGCGATCGCCGCCTGCTGCCGCACCGCCGCCGAGCTCGGAGCCCACGTCGTGAAGACCTCATTCCCGCGGCCTCCGTCGGCGATCGCCGACGCGATCGGATGTGGCATTCCGGTGGTGCTCGCCGGTGGCGACCCGCGCGGTCCCGCCGATGCGCTCGCAGACGCCGCCGACGCGATCGCGGCCGGAGCAGCCGGAGTCGCATTCGGCCGCAACGTGTGGGGCGCGACCGACCCTGCGGCGATGGTGCGTGATCTCGTCCGCACCGTGCACGGCGCGGCGGCGCCCGCCTCGTGACTGCGCCGCTCCGACTGGGCGTCGTGGGCGCGGGGGACGTCGCCGAGCGCGACTACCTCCCCGAGCTGGGGCGGTTGGCGGGCCGCGCCGAGATCGTCGCGTTCGCCTCCAGCGACGGCGCGCGGGCGCGCGCTGCTGCCGCGCGCTGGCCCGGGTCGCGCGGCTACGCCGGGTACGCGGAGCTCCTGCGCGATCCAGCGGTCGACGCGGTCCTCAACCTCACGCCGATCGGCCTGCACGCCGAGGTCACGCTCGCCGCGTTCGAGGCCGGCAAGCACGTCTACAGCGAGAAGCCGCTGGCGAGCGGCGTCGGCGAGGCGCGCGCGCTGCGCGACTCGGCTGCCGAGCGCGGGCTCGTGCTCGTCTGCGCGCCGTGCGTCATGCTCTTCCCGCAGGTGGTCCATGCGGCCGACGTGCTCGCGTCGGGCGTCATCGGCACGCCGAGCTCGGTGCGTGCGTCGGCCTTCGGCGGCGCGCCGCCCTGGGAGGGCTACGCCTCCGATCCCACGCCGTTCTTCTCGGCCGAGGGCGGGCCGCTGGTCGACATGGCGGTCTATCCGCTGGCCGCGATCGCCGGCCTGATCGCTCCGGTGGCTCGCGTGTCCGCCGTCAGCTCGCGTACGCGCGATTCCTTCGAAGTCGCCGAGGGTCCGGCAGCGGGAGTGCGCGTGCCCGTCGAGGTCGACGACAACTGGCAGCTCCTGCTGGAGCTCCAGGGCGGCGTGCTCGCCTCGGTGGAGGCGAACTTCTGCGCCCAGGCCACCGCGGCCCCCGAGCTGGAGATCCGCGGCGACGCGGGCACGCTCGCGCTCAGCCTGCTCGACGTCTCCGAGCCGGTGCGGCTGTTCGCCGAAGGCGAGTGGCGGGAGGTGCAGGTTCCGCACGAGCGCGCGGCCGGGCCGGATCACCTGCTCGGCGTCGAGCAGCTCGTCGACTGCGTGGCGACCGGCGACCGGCCCTCGCTCTCGGCCGACCGCGCCATCCACGTGCTCGCCGTGATCGCGGCGGCACGGCGCGCGGCCGGCGAAGGCCGCTCCATCGAGATCTCCGAGGAGGAGGCACGGGCATGACGGGCAGGGATCCCTTGCGCCTCGGCGTGGTCGGCACCGGCGCGATCGCGCTACGCGGCCTGCTGCCGCACCTCACGCAGGACGACGTGCAGGATCGCGTGCACGTGGTGGCCGTGTGCGACCCGGTGCCCGGGTCGCGCCGAGGCCGTCGCCGAGCGATTCGGCGTGCCGCAGGCCTTCGCCGATCTCGAGACGCTGCTCGCCGAGGGCGGCGTGGACGCCGTCTCCATCGCGTCGCCCATCGGCCTGCACCATGCCCAGGCACGCCTCGCGCTGGAAGCCGGGGTTCACGTGCACGTCAACAAGACGCTCGCCACCACCGTCGAGCAGGCTGACGACCTCATCGCGCTGGCGCACGAGCGCGGCCTCGGGCTCGTCGCCTCGCCGGGGGAGGCGCTGCGTCCCCAGCTGCGGCGGATCCGTGAGCTGATCGCCGGCGGCGCGATCGGCAGGCTCGCCTTCGCGGTCTGCGGCTGCGCGTTCGGCGCCTACCACGAGCGCGAGGAGCCCGAGCGCGTCGACGCCCCGGGCAGGTGCCGATCGATCCTTCCTGGTACTTCCGCAAGCCCGGCGGCGGACCGATGTACGACATGACGGTCTATGCGCTGCATCAGCTGACCGCGGTGCTCGGGCCGGCGCGGCGCGTCACCGCGTTGTCGGGGCAGGTCGTGCCGGTGCGGGAGTTCCTCGGCCGCGCGATCGAGGTCGAGGCAGACGACAACACGATCCTGCTGCTCGACTTCGGCGAGGGAGCGTTCGCGGTGGCCTACGGCGCAGCCTCGGCGGGGACGATCATCGAGGACTTCGGCGCCGGCTCCTACTACGGCACGACGGGTGCGATCGTCGGGCTCGAGCTGAACGGCGAGCCCTTCGAGTTCGAGGGCCGCGAGCTGACGACGCACGCGCCCGCCTGGGACTGGGAGGCGCAGATGCGGGTGCTGCCACACGTCGTCGGGCCGCACCGTGAGATCGCGGAGTCCCACGTCTTCGAGGACGTCATGCAACTGGTGGATCTCGTGCGCGAGGGCGCGCCGACGGCCGCCAATCCGGAGCATGCGCGGCACGTGATCGACATCATCGAGAGCGGCTACCGGGCGGCCGAGACCGGCCAGACCCAGGCGCTGGGCACGAGCTTCGATCCGGTGTGACTGTCGCGCTCGGCATCGACGTCGGCATGTCGGGAGTGCGCGCCGCCGTCGTCGACGAGCACGGCGGGCTGCTCGGATCCAGCCGTGCAGGCAGTCGCCCCCGTGTGACCGCGGACCGCGCGGAGGCCGACCCGCGGGAGTGGCTCGTCGGAGCGCTCGCCGCCGGTTCCGCAGCGGTGGCCGAGGCAGGCGTAGCGGTGGATGCGATCGCGGTCTCGGCGCTCGGGCCCGCTCCCGTGCTCGTGACGCGCGAGGGCGACGCAGTGTCGCCCGCCCTTCTGTTCGGGCTCGATCGGCGCGCCGAGGAGCAGTGCACGCGGCTCGGCGTCACCCACGACCACGCGCTGCCCAAGCTGCTGTGGTGGGCCGAGCACGAGCCCGAGCGCATGGCCCGGGCCGCCACGGTGGTCGATGCGGCCGGGTTCGTCGTCGCGGGCCTCTGCGGCGAGCTCGCGATGGACGCGATCACTGCCGAGGCCTACGCCGTGCCGGGCTTCGAGGCGCCGCTGCCGCTGCCACGGCCATGCGATCCGCTGGCGCGAGTCGGCGGACTCCTGCCCGCGCCGGCCGCGGCGCTGGGAGTGCTCGCGGGCACGCCGGTGATCGCCGGCACGCTCGACTCGTATGCGGACGTCGCGGGTACCGCCGCAGCGCCGGGCACGGGTTGCCTCCTGCTCGGCTCCACGCTCGTGGCCTACGCCGTCGTGCCCGAGCCCGTCCTGGTGCCGGGCCTCGAGGTGCAGCACCAACCGGCGCCCGGCGTCCTCGTCGGCGGCTCGTCCGTGTGCGGCGGGGCGACGCTCGACTGGCTCAACGAGTTGCTCGGTCCGGCTCCCGACGACCTGCACGCGCTCGATCCCGGTGCGGGCGGGCTGCTGGCGCTGCCGTACCTCGCAGGTGAGCGCACGCCCGTCAACGACCCGCATGCGAGCGGGGCCGTGCTCGGCCTCACCTACGCGACGACGCGCGACGAGCTGTGCCGCGCGTTCATCGACGCGGTCGCGCTCAGCGCACTCGATCACGCCGAGCGGATGCGCGCCTACGGCGTCGATCCCGCCCGCTGGCGAGTCGCCGGCGGCGCAACGCACAACGCCGCGCTGCTGCACGCGTGCTGCGACGCGCTCGGCAGACCGCTCGACGTGATGGCCGCACGCCGGCGCTGCGATCGGGCCGGCGGCGCTCGCGCTACGCGCGGCGGGAGCCTCCTGGGAACCGAGCCCCGAGCGAACGATCGAGCCGGACGCGCGCCGCACCGCTCGATTCGTCACGCTGCTCGAGGCCTACCGGGCCGCATACGCCGGGCTGGCGGCGACGAGGCGCGGCCTCGCCGACCTGCGCTGAATCCTCGTCAGGCGCCGAGCGCGTCGCGCGCCTCGGCAGGGCGGATCGCCACCCGGCGCGGTGTGATCACGCACAGCGTGACGGCGCAGATGGACGCGAGCACGAGATAGGAGGTGCCGTTGCCGAGCAGGTCCGCGAGCCAGCCGCCGGCGATCGCCCCGATCGCGCCCGCGGGCGCCCAGGAGAAGTTGAAGAGCGCGAACGAGAAGCCGGGTCCCAGCCCGTGCGACTCGGCCGCCTCGGTGAGCAGCGCTCCTCCTGGCACCCAGAAGCTGTTGTAGATGATCGATGCCGCGAGCACGAGCGCGATCAGCGTCGCACGCCGGTCCGCGAGTGGGATGGTGAGCGAGACCGCGATCGAGGCGATCAGACCCACCCGAACGGGCTCGAGGCGCCCCCGGCGATCCGACCAGCGCCCCAGCAACGGGCTCTGCGCAGCTCCCGCGGCGGCGCTCACGAGCCAGAAGATCGTCAGGCCGAGGGCGCCCACGCCCACGGCGTCGAGGCTGAGCGGACCGAGCACGGTCAGGCAGCCGAACAGCAGCGAGGGCAGGGCGATCAGCCAGACCCCCGAGATCACGTCGGAGTTGCGCAGCGCGGAGACGAGCAGCCGGAGCGGCTGGCGGAGCGGCGGTCCGGGTGCCGGCATGCGCGCCGCGCAGATCGCGAGCACGACGCCGAGGAGCGCGACACTGGCGAACGCGACGGGCCGGCCGGTCAGCCGCGCGGCGCCGCCGACGAGCGGGCCCAGGAGAGCGCCGGTCACGGCGGCGCCGAGGGCGATCCCGAGCAACTCGCCGCGGCGCTCGGGCGGCGCTTCCGCCGCCAGCCACGCCAGACCGCCGGTCCACGCGATGGCAGCGCCGATTCCCTGCGCAAAGCGCAGCGTGTCCAGCAGCCAGACCTCGTCGGCCAGTCCGAAGCCGGCGCAGCAGATCGCCAGGACGAGCATCCCCACGACCGTGGTCGCGCGCAGCCCCGCGCGCGTCGCGAGCCATGCGCCGCAGATCGCGCCGACGATGCCGCCGGCCGGGTACGCGCCGCTGAGGACGCCCACGCCGGTCTTCGAGAGCCCGAACTCCCGGGACAGCTCCGGGAGCAACGGCGTCAGGGCCGCGAAGAAGAGGGTCTCGACGAGGACGACTGCACAGACGAGCACGAGGAGGCGGCGGTCGGCCACGGGCGGCAGCCTACGCGGCGGCCTATCCTTGCGACGGCAGATGGCGAGTGCTCTGGCTCCTCGCGCGGAGCGCAGGGCCCGCGGTCAGGTGATTGAAACGTCCAGGACTCCCGAACAGCTCTCGTATGGCTGGCGTGACGCGCTCGTCGCTCGCGACGCCGGGGCCTTCGCGGCGCTCTTCGCTCCTGACGGCGTGATGGTCGACGTGGAGCACAGAACGGCCGATCTGCGCCGGGCGCGTCCGATACGCGGGCGAGCCGCGATCGAGGAGCTGACGGTCGGGTGGCTGCGAGAGACGCCGTTGTTCGAGTTCGAGATCACCGGACTGCTGGCCGACGCATCCACGGCCGCGTACCGGTGGAGCTACGACGTGCCGGGTGCGTCCCGTGCAGTCGCAGTGGAGGGCATCACCTGGCTGGCCTGCGTGGACGGCCTGATCAGCGAGGCGTTAGTGTGCTTCGACAGCTATGCGCTGATGGAGGGGCTGGGAACCGCCCGCCCGGCCGACGGTCGGCTGAGCATCCACA
>CAWJTT010000030.1:0-107988 GCA_963845865.1 uncultured Actinomycetes bacterium | reverse complement strand
CGCGCTCCAGGCGCCCGACCTGTGCGCGCATCTCCTCGAGCGACTGGCGCAACTCGCTCTCGCGCTGCGCCGCCTGTGCGCGCTCCTCCTGCGCCGCCGCGAGCTGCGCCTGCAGCGGCGCCAGCAGCTCCTCGGGATCGGGTGCGGCGGACACGGCCGCCAGCTCTGCGCCGAGCCGGTCGATCTCCCGCTTGAGCTCGCTCTCGCGCTGCTCGCCCCGGCTCTCGAGCGCCTCGGCGCGAGCCTGCAGCTCGCGCGCACGCTCTGTCGCCTGCTGCTCGTCGGCTCGGGCGACCGCCAGCTCGGCGCGCACCGGCGCGAGCAGCTCATCGGCGTCCGGACCCGCAGCTGCCGCCAGCTCGGTGCCCAGGCGCTCGATCTCCGCCTTCAGCTCGCTCTCGAGCTCGGCGCGACCGCCCTCCAGCTCGGCGGCGCGCGCGGCGGCCCGCCGCGCTTCCGCCTGCGCTGCCTCGAGCTCCGCGCGCAGGGCCGTGAGCTCCTCGGCCCCGGCTGCGCCGGCCGAGGCCGCAGCTCCGCGCCGAGCCGCTCGATCTCCCGCTTGAGCTCGCTCTCACGCTGCTCGCGCTCGGACTCGAGCACGTCGACGCGCGTCGCGAGCTCGCTCGCCCGGGCCGTCGCCTGGTCGCGCGCATCCTGTGCGGCCATCAGCGCGTCGCGCAGCGGCGCAAGCTGCTGCTCGGCGCCGGCCGTGTCGCCCGAAGCGGCGAGCTCGGCACCGAGGCGCTCGATCTCCTGCTTCAGCTCGCTCTCGCGCAGGTCGGCGAACTCGCGGTCGACGACGTCCTCGAGCCGGGCGCGCAGCTCCAGCAGCTCGATCTCGTAGATCGCGACCTTGCCCTCGAGCTCGCTCAGCTGCTCGGGATCGGCCTGCGGCACGCCGGCCTCGCCGGCCGCCGTTCGCGCTCGCCGCCGCCGGCGGCGATGCTCTCCAGCTCGCGCTCGCGGTCGGCGAGCGCCGACTGCAGGCGCTCGATCTCGACGTTGAGCTGGTGCATGAGCTGCGGATCCTCGAGCACGGACTCGGCGACCTCGCGGCGATACCGCTCGGTGTCGACATTGCGCTCGAGCTCGGCGATGCGACTCTCCTGCTGTTCCAGGGCAGCGCGCAGCTGCACCGTGTTGGCGGCCTGCTCGGCCAGCCCGTCACGGCCGTCCTCGTCCTCGCGCACGGCGACGACGCGCTCGCGCTCCTCCAGTACCTTCAGCCGCTCTTCGAACTGCGACTGCACTTCCTGCAGGATGCGCTGGCGCTCCTCCTGGATGCGCTGCTCGATCGCGTCTTCCTGCACGCGTCCGAGCGCCCCGCGCAGGCTGCGGCCCGATCCGGCCTTCGTAGCCTGATCGAGGCGGTCCTGGAGACTGCGGTCATGGGTGTCGTCTGCGATGGTGCGTCCCTCTCTCGAGGCTTCCTATCGACAGACGCTTGCGGAGCTTGAGAGGCTGTGTGAGCTGCCGCGGGAGCCGAGTCGCAGCTTGGCGGAACGCACGGGCCGCCGGATCCCCCGACCGGTTGACCTTCGCGCGCGCGGGGACGATGACCACGGCGGTCTTTCCCGTGAACGCCGGGAGCACCACGCGGTTGCCGCTGCGCAGCCTCAGCGGGCGCCCGTTCGCGCCCACCGCACGCGCGATCCGGAACGGCGCGACGAGCGACTGCCCGGAAACCGGCCGCTCGCTCTGCAGGCGCACGAGCCAGCCGCAGTCTGGCGCCCAGCGGCCGCGCGTCCAGGGCCAGGCCGGCGCGCTGATCCCAGAAGCGCCCGAGCCGGTCGAGCGTGCCGCGCCAGACATCGGGCGGCGTATCGGCGAGCAGGGCGCGCTCGACCGCCGCCGCGCAGCCGCGGCGGTCGGGGGTCAGCTCCACGAGCGTGGGCGCACCGGTCGCGTGATTGCGCCGGAGCGCCACCCACGCGCCCGCGAGGGCTGCCGCCGGGCCCTCGCCCGGAACGTCGTCGAAGGCGACCGGGAAGCGCAGCAACCGGCGCTCGAGTCCGTTGGCCTGCACCTGCCAGAACGGGAACGCGCCGCCGGCGTCATCCACGGAGAGCGTCGCGTCCAGATCGATGCCGCTCGCCTCGGCGATCGCCGCGAACCCGCGCGGCGTGTCCCCCGCGACGCCGCGGAAGGCCTGGACGTCGCCGGCGCCGAGCTCGCCGAGCACGTAGCGCGAGACGCGCAGCTCGCCGCTCAGGGTCTCGCCGTCGACCTCCGTCGACGATGCGAACGCGGCCGCGTAGGTCGGATAGGCCTCGCCGCCGCTTCCGCGGGGCGTCTGGGCGAGCGGGCCGCCGGCGACACCGCCCGCGACGGCGTCGGCAGAGGCCGAGCGCACGAGCTGCACGAGCTGCTCGAGCGCCGGCCCCACGAGCATCGCCCCCCGGGCATCGGCGAGGTAGCGGGTCTGCAGCACGTACGTCGCGTGCACTCCCGTCCTGTGCTCGCGCCGCAGGAGCGCCTTCGAGGCGCGCAGCGCCGGCAGGCCGCGTACGTCGTGCAGGAGCACGAGCGCCGAGGTCGCGCCGTTGGGCGCATCGCCGAGCCGGAAGCCGCCCGGGGTCGCTGCCCAGAAGCGCCTCAGGGCCGCGATCTGGCCGTCGCGCAGATGCCCGCCGTTCACGAGGCCGCGCTCCGGCACCTGCACGAGGCGGGTGAAGAAGGCGGCGTGCCCCGCACCGATGGCCGCGCGCACGGCCTTGCTCGGCGTGACTGCGAGAAACGTGCCGCCGTTGCGCACGTACGCCAGCACGCGCGCGCGGCCGCGGGCGCCGAGGCGCGTCCTCGGCCAGCTCAGGACGAGCGGGTGGCGGGCGGCGTTGTCGAAGCGATGCACGACCGTCGCCGGGATGCCGGCGGCGCGCAGCAGGGCCACGGCGGCGGCGGGCGAGCGATCGCCGTGCACCCAGATCGCGGCGCCGTTGGGACCGGCCTCGGGCAGGCTGGGCGCGAGCGGCGCGAGCGCGCGGGACTGCGGTGAACGGCCCGGGGGCCACGAGCGAGTGCGAACCGCCGATGCCCTGGCCGGCGAGCTGGCTTCGCAGGGGCCCGGCCGTGATGATCACGGCCGACACGGCGATGAGCACCGCGACCAGCAGGCGGAGTGGAAGAGCACGCGGCACCCAGCCTGCATCGGCAGCCAGGCGGCCGCTTGCAATCGAACATACGTTCGCATAGCATCTCTCCCCCCGATGCTGGTCGGCGTCCACATCCCCCGGTTCGATCTGGCGGTCGCCGCGCACGAGCACGGAGTGGCGATGGGAGGCGCGCCGCTGGCGCTCGCGCCGCTCGACGGCGGCGCCGGCGCCATCGGCGAGGTGAGTCCCGCGGCGGCCGCCGCCGGCGTGCGGCCGGGCATGCGCACGGCCCAGGCCCACGCCCTCTGCCCGGCTCTGCGGCTCGTGCCTCCCGATCCGCTCGCGGTACGGCTGCGGGCCGATCGGCTGTACATCGCACTGGAGGGCATCGGGGCGGCCGTGGAGCCGGTCGCCGACGGCCTCGCCCTGCTCGACGCCCGCCCGCTCGAGCGGCTCTGGGACGGGCTCGGCGGCGTGCTGCGCACGAGTGCCGAGGCGGCCGTGCGGGAGACGGGCCTGCGCCCGCGCCTGGGCGCCGCGCCCGGGCGGTTCCTGACGACGCACGCAGCCCGGCGCGCTCGCCCGGGAAAGCCCCTCGTCATCCCCGCCGCGCAGGCGACCGCCTTTCTGGCCGATCTCCCGGTCACGTCACTCGGCCCTGCGGGCACGGGCGCCGCGGGCATCGACAACGATCTGCTGCTCGTGCTCGAGGGCCTCGGCATCCGCCGCCTGCGGGATCTCGCCGCACTGCCTGCCACAGTGGTGCGCGACCGCTTCGGCTACGAGGGCGAGCGCGCCTGGCTGCTCGCGGCAGGGCATGACTCGGAGCGGATCGAGCCCCGGGCGGTGGCACCGGCGCTGCGCGAGATGCTGGCTCTCGGCGAGCCGATTGCGACCGAGCAGGCGATGGCGCACGCCGTGCGCCTGCTGCTCGATCGGCTGCTCGCACGCCCCGAGCGGGCGGGGCGCGCGCCGCGCTCGCTGCGCATCGGCGCGCGCCTGGCCGGCGGCGGATCGTGGGAGGAGCACGTGCCGCTGCGCGAGCCGAGCTCCGACCGCAAGCTGCTCGAGCTGGTCGCAACGCCCCGGCTGATCGCGCTCGGCACCCCGATCGATCAGATCGCGATCGAGCTCTCGGCGCTGACCGATGCGCACCGCCAGGGCACGCTCCTGCGGGCCGAGGGCGAGGAGCGGCGGGAGCGGCGGGCCGAGGCGGTGCGGCAGGTGCGCGCCGCGGTCGGCAGGGACGCCGCGCTGCGCGTGGTCGCGGTCGCTCCCGAGAGCAGGCTGCCGGAGCGGCGCTTCGCGCTCGCGCCGGAGGAGGATTGAGATCGATCAGTCATCCTCAGGTTGAGGTTGAGACTACGGGAGGTGGGCACATGCGGCTGGGCTACGTGATCGCGTATGTGGCGGATGTGGAAGCGACGATCGAATGGTGGGAGCGGGCGTTCGGCCTCAGCCGGCGGTTCGTCGCCGAGGACGGCAGCTACGGCGAGCTCGACACCGGCGCGACGACGCTCTCGTTCGCATCGCACGAGATGGGGAAGGCGAACCTGCCCGGCGGCTTCGCCGCACACGATCCGGCGAGGCCGCCCGCTGCTGTCGAGATCGCACTGGTGGACGAGGACGTGCCCGCAGCCCACGCCCGGGCGGTCGAGGCCGGCGCGCGCGAGCTGGCAGGCCCCAAGCAGAAGCCGTGGGGCCAGACCGTCTCGTACGTGCGCGACCCCAACGGCGTGCTCGTCGAGCTCTGCTCCCCGATGCCATGAGCACTGCCAAGGCGCACTCAGAGCCCGCCCGTCACGCTGCGCCGCCTTTCCCAGGTGCAACCCGCGCAGGTCGAGATCGGCCGCGACGGCAATCCCGTGCGGCTGGACGACCGCCAGGTCGAGCAGGTCCGCGAGCGCTGGGTCGTCGAGGAAGGCTGGTGGACCGACGCGCCGGTGCGCCGGGCCTATGCCGAACTGGTGCTGGCCGACGGGGGCCTCGCCATCGTCTTCGAGGATCTCGCCGGCGGCGGCTGGTACCGCCATGCGTCTCCCGTCAGGAGTCCTCGTGCTCGCCGCGGCGCGCAACCACGACGCCGCCGAGGATGACGACGCCTCCCACCCACTCGGCCGCCGAGACGTGCTCGCCGAGCACCGCCATCGCGATCAGCGCGACGCAGAACGGCTCGAGGTAGAGGAAGAGCGTCGCCCGCGCCGCGCCCACGCGATGGATCGCGTCGAACCACAGCACGTTCGTGATCAGCAGCGAGAACACGAGGCTGTAGCCGAGCGCGAGCCAGGCCTCGCCGGGGGGCGCGCCCCAGTCCTGCGCCGCGAGCTGCGGAAGCGAGACGGGGATCAGCATGGCGGAGCCCACGAGCAGCACCGCGGCCGACAGCCGCTCGGCGCTGTAGCGCGCCATCATCGGACGCACGAGCACCGAGTAGCTCGCCCAGGTCGCAGCCGTCACGAGCCCGAGCAGCCAGCCGATCAGCGGCGCACCGCCGACGCTGCCACCGCCGTAGAGCACGAGCAGCGCACCTGTGGCGGCGACCGCGATGCCGACGAGATGACGCGCGCCGATGCGCTCGTGCCCGAGCCGGCGGGCGAGCAGCGCGGCGATGATCGGCGCGGTCGCCATGAGCATGCCGACGTTGGCGGCGCCCGCCTTCTGCACCGCGTAGATGACGGCGACCTGGTTGGCGAAGATGCCGACCCCGGCCAGCAGGAGGATGGCGCCGAAGTCGCGCCTCGCGATGCGCAGGGAGCCCTCCCTCCACCACACCACGAGCGCGTAGAGCGCAGCGCCAAGCCCGAAGCGCACCGAGGAGAACGCGAGCGGGTGGAAGGTCGCGACGGCGTAGCGCATGGCCGTGAAGTTGCCCGACCAGAGCAGGACGACCGTGAGCAGCATGGCGTCGGCCGCCCGCGCCGAACCGGCCCTGGGAACACGTGTCGCGACCGCCACGCCTCGACCGTAGACGACCCACCCGCGATTGCCCGCCAGTCGCGTCGCGAGCGGCGGCCGCGAGCGCCGACTCTCCGGCGGCATCGCCTGCGCGCCCCTGACGCGGGTCACGAGCCCGCGTCGAACTCCGCCACGAGTCGGCGCGGCGCGGCGTTGCGCCAGGCGTCGGTCAGCAACTCCGTGAGCTCGTCGGAGTCGACCGCATCGAGGCGCACGAGCACGGCGGGGTAGCCGTTGTAGTGGGGCTCCGTGAAGAACTTCCCGGGATCCGATGCGATCAGCACGTGCTTCTCCTCCTCGCCGGCCACGCGCACGGCGAAGACGTCGAGTTGCTCGACGCGGGCGCGCTTCTCCTGGACGCGCTTCTTCCACGTCCACGCGAACGCCTTGCCCCCCTCGACCAGGTAGCGGATCTTCGAGCCGTCCTTCCTCGCATGCGGCAGCGAGAGCGCGATCCGGTGCACATCAGCCGCGTTCGAGCTCACTTCGGAGCCAATCGTAGACGCTTGAAATCGAACATATGTTCGCCTACCGTATCGGACCCCGATGCTCGCCCTGGCGAGCGTGAAAGGTTCCCCTCTTGCCGGTTGCCTACGCGGAGCTCCACTGCCACTCGGCCTACTCCTTCCTCGACGGCGCCTCGCGGCCGGAGGAACTGGTCGCCCGGGCGCACGAGCTCGGCTACGGGGCGCTCGCGCTGACCGATCACGACAACCTCTGCGGCGCGCTCGAGTTCGCGCACGCCGCCAAGGCGCTCGGCCTGCGGCCCATCACCGGATGCGAGCTGACGGTCTCCGACGAGCACGGCCCCTTCCACGTCACGCTGCTCGCCGAGACGCGCGCGGGCTACTCCAATCTCTCGCAGCTGCTCACGGCCGCGCACGTCCAGGACCGCACGAGCCCGCGCACGCCTCTGCACGCGCTGTGCGAGCGCGCCGAGGGGCTCGTCTGCCTGACGGGCTGCGCGCGCCACGGCGCGCTCGTGCACGGCGACGAGCGAGTCGCGCTGGAGCGCTGCCGGATGCTCTACGAGGCCTTCGGCCGGAGCGGCCTGCGCGTCGAGCTCCAGCGACCGCTCTGGCGAGGCGACCGCGCCCGCAACCGGCGCCTGCTCGAGAGCGCGCGCCTCTTCGGGCTCCGTCCGATCGCGACGAACGACGTGCACGTGCACGACCGTCGGCGGGGCGCGCTCCAGGACGCGATGGTCGCCATTCGCACGCACCTCCCGCTGGAGGCCTGCGAGGCCGAGCGCCGCGGCAACCGCGAGCACGTGCTCAAGAGCCCGCGCGAGCTGGCGCTCCTGTTCGGCGACCTGCCCGAGGCCACGCGCGAGACGGTCGAGCTGGCCGAGCGGCTGCGCTTCGACCTCACCCAGGACCTCGGCTACCGCTACCCGGCGGCCGACGACACCGTGGCCGATGCCGAGCTGGCACAGATCTGCGCGCTCGAGCTGGAGCGTCGCTACCGCGGCCTCAGCCACCGCGGCGAAGCGAGGCGGCGGCTCGAGGAGGAGCTCGCCCTGATCCGCTACCACGGCCTTTCGGGCTTCTTCCTGCTGCACCGTGAGATCCTCGAGATCGCGCGCGAGATCGCGATCGCGGTGCGCGGTCCGCACTCGGCGCGCATGGCACTGCCACCGGGCCGCGGCCGGGGCTCGTCGGTCGGCTCGATCGTGTGCTACCTCACCGGCCTCTCGCACGTGGACCCGGTCGCGGCACGACTCTCGCTCGGCCGCTTCCTCAATCATGAACTGGCCGCAGTGCCCGACATCGACCTCGACTTCCCGCGCGACATCCGGGAGAAGCTGATCCTGGCGGTGCACGACCGCTTCGGGCGCGAGCGCAGCGCGCTGATCGCGGCGTTCTCGACCTACCGCTCGCGCAGCGCCATCCGCGAGCTCGGCAAGGCGCTGGGCCTCCCGCCTCCCGATCTCGATCGCCTCGCACGCGGCTCCGACGGCTACCGCGCCGAGCGCGTGGGCGAGGAGCTCGCCCAGACCGACGGCGTGCGCGAGCGCTCCCACGACCGCCGCTTCAGGGCGCTCGCGCACCTCTGCGGGGAGATCGCCGGCCTCCCCCGCCACCTCTCGCAGCACCCCGGGGGGATGATCGTCTCGACGGGCCCGCTGGCCGAGCTCGTGCCGCTCGTGCCCGCCGCCATGGAGGGCCGCCAGCTCTGCCAGTGGGACAAGGACTCGTGCGCCGACGCGGGCTTCCTCAAGATCGACCTGCTCGGCCTGGGCATGCTGAGCGCCGTCGAGGGGTGCATCGACCTGATCGCGCGAGCGCGCGGTCGAGACGATCGACCTCTCGCGCGCGCCGCTCGACGACCCCGGCACCTACGCCGAGATCCAGGCCGCCGACACCGTCGGCGTGTTCCAGATCGAATCGCGCGCCCAGATGCAGATGCTGCTGCGCACGCGACCCGAGAACCTCGAGGACCTGACCGTCGAGGTCGCGCTCGTGCGTCCCGGGCCGATCCAGGGCGGTGCCGTGCATCCCTATCTCCAGCGCCGCGAGGCGTTCAGGGCCGACCCGGCCTATCGCGTGCCCCACGACCATCCGCTGCTGGCGGAGGCGCTGGCCGACACGCTTGGCGTGATCGTCTACCAGGACCAGGTACTCGACGTGGCTGTCGCGCTCGCGGGCTTCTCGCAGGGACAGGCCGAGAGCCTGCGCCGGGCGATGAGCCGGCGGCGCTCGCGCGAGGCGATGGTGGCGCACTGGCGTGCGTTCCGCGAGGGCGCCCACAGCCGTGGCGTCGACGAGCCGACGGCGCGTCGCGTGTTCGAGAAGATCGTCGCGTTCTCGGAGTTCGGCTTCCCCAAGGCGCATGCCGCCGCGTTCGGCCTGCTCGCCTACCAGAGCGCCTGGCTCCGTCGCCACTATCCCGCCGAGTTCCTGTGCGCGCTCCTGAACGAGCAGCCGATGGGCTTCTACCCGCCGGCCTCGCTCGTGCGGGATGCCCAGCGCCGCGGGGTCGAGGTGCGCGGCACCGATGTCAACGCTTCCGCCGCCTGCTGCAGCATCGAGCCCGACGGCGCGGTGCGGATCGGCCTCGGCTACGTGCGCGGCCTCGGCGAGCCGGCGGCGTTCGGCCTGGTGGATGCGCGCGAGCAGGGCGGCCCGTATACCGACGTGGCCGATCTCGTGCGCCGGGCCGGCCTGTCGCTGCCCGAGTGCGAACGGGTCATCACCGCCGGCGCCTGTGACAGCTTCGGGCCGCGTCGCGAGCAACTCTGGCGTGCCGGCCTGATCGCCCGGCCGGAGTCGACGCGCAGCGGGCGGCAGCTGGCACTCGACCTCGAGCTCGGCACCACGCCCGAGCTGCCACTGCCCGGCGCCTGGGACGAGCTCGTGGCCGACTACGAGACGACCGGCCTGTCGGTGCGCGACCATCCGCTCGCGCAGTTGCGCGCCGGCCTGACCGCCCGCGGCTTCGTCACGACGGCCGCCCTCGAGCACATCGAGAGCGGCACGCCGGTCAGCATCGCGGGGCTGACGGTCGCACGCCAGCGCCCCGCCTCCGCCAAGGGCGTCGTCTTCCTGCTGCTCGAGGACGAGCACGGGCTCGTCAACCTCGTCCTCTTCAGCGACGTCTACGAGAGGCACCGCCTGCTGGCGCGCACCGAGCCGCTGCTCGAGGCGCACGGCAAGCTGGAACGCCGCGAGCGCAACATCAACGTGATCGTCGAGCATCTGGTGCCGCTCGGCACACCCTCGCGGCGCGTGTTGCCGACTGCGCTGCAGCCGGTCGGCAGCTCCCAGACATTCGAGGAGCTGCCGGCGGCCGTCGGAGACGACGTGACGCGCCTGCGAGCGACCGCGCCGGGCGCGCATCACTTCGGGAGCGGCCGAGGGAGGCGCTAGAAGCTCTGATGTCCTGGCGGAGCTAGGCTGATCGGTCCACACCCGAGGAGCGCTTTGACGCCGATCCTGACACCGGACACCTCGCGCGGGGAGCGGGCGCGCAGTCACGCACAGCGACTCGCGAGTCGCGACGGCTACTTCGCTCCCGAGAGCGTGATCCGCAGGGTCGGGAACTCGCCGGTGGCGCCCTTCCTCGGCGGAGGCGCGGCCGTGCTCCTCCAGGTCGCCCACCCGCTGGTGGCCGCCGGCGTCGCCGAGCACTCCGACTACCAGCACGACCTCTGGAGCCGGTTGCTGCGGACGCTGCGCGCGCTCTACCTGATCACCTTCGGCACGAAGGCCGAGGCCGACGCGATCGGGGCCACCGTGCGCACGGTGCACACTCGAGTCCGCGGGCGGACGAGCACGCAGCTCGGGCGCTTCCCCGCGGGAACGCCGTACGCGGCCGACGACCCAGAGCTGATGCTCTGGGTGCACGCGACGCTCGTCGAGACATCGCTCTCGGCCTATCAGCGCTACGAGCGCAGCCTCTCGCCGCCCGAACAGGAGCAGTACTACGCGGAGATGGCGACTGTCGCCCAGATCTTCGGCACCCCGGCATCGGTCATCCCGAAGAGCCTCGGCGAGTTCCGCGGCTACTTCGAGGCCGAGATCGCGGGCACGACGATCGAGGTGACTCCGCCCGCCCGGGAGATCGCAGCGGTGATCCTCGACGCGCCGCTGCCCGCGCCGATGCGGTTCATCGCACCTGCCCATCGTCTGGCGACGTGCGCCCACCTGCCTCCCCGGCTGCGGGCCGAGTACGGCCTCCAGCAACGCCACCTGCACGCGCTGACGCTGCCGCTGGCGGCCCGCTCGGTCAAGCTCGCGGCCTGGCCGCTGCTCCTCGCCGCCAAGAGTCTCAGAACTTCCGCGTACTAGGCGGCGACAGGTGGCGACTCACGGCCCGGGCGGCCGCGAGTGTAGGCTCACTCGATGCCGGGCAGGTATCGCGACACGCATCCGTGGCCGCTGTATGCGCTGCGCCTCACGACGCCGCGACTCGAGCTGCGGGTACCCGACGACGAGGACATCGTCGAGCTCTTCGCCGCGGCGCGCGCGGGCATCCATCCACCGGGGGAGATGCCCTTCGGGATCCCGTGGACGGACGGCATCGAGCAGCCCGGGGCGCTGGAGCGGTTTCTCTCCTTCTTCTGGACCGCGCGCGGCGCAGTCACGGCCCAGAAGTGGCAGCTGCCGTTCGCCGTCGTCTCGGACGGGTCGATCCTGGGCATTCAGGAGCTGCTGGCCGAGGACTTCGCCGGATCCCGCAGCGTGTCCAGCGGCTCGTGGCTGACAGCCTCCGCACAGGGCCGCGGCCTCGGCGTCGAGATGCGCGCGGCCGTGCTGCAGCTCGCGTTCGCAGGGCTCGGCGCGCTCGAAGCTCAGACGTCGGCCTGGGTCGACAACCCGGCCTCCCAGCGCGTGTCGCTGCACCTCGGCTACGTGCACGAAGGCCAGCAGCTGCTCGCCCGCCGTGGTGAGCCGACAGCGCACCTGCGCTACCGGCTCACGCGCGAGGCGTGGCAGCGCAACCGATTCGACGGCGTCGAGATCCACAACCTCGAGCCCTGCCTGCCGATGCTCGGCGCTGCATGAACTTGCACCTAATCTGTATAATCATGCAAGAATGGCGGTTCCGACGACACTGCGCGCGGGCAACGACACCGGCTCGCACGCGCTGACGGCAGGCATTGCGGGCGCATCGGGCTACGCGGGGCGCGAGCTCGCGCGGATCCTCGCCGGGCATCCGCAGCTCTCCCTCCAGACCGCGCAGGCGCGCTCCGAGGGGTTCGACGCCCTCTCGCCCGAGGCACTCGCGCGCTGCGACGTCGCCTTCCTCTGCCTGCCGCACGGTGCGAGCCGCCCGTTCGGCGAGGCGGTTGCGCGTAGCGGCACGCCCGTCGTCGATCTCGGCTCCGACTTCCGGCTCGACCCCGGCTGGGCCTACGGGCTGACGGAGGTGTTCCGGCAGGACGTGCTCGACTCGCGCCAGATTTCGAACCCGGGCTGCTACGCGACGGCCGCCACGCTCGCGCTCGCGCCGCTGGCCGAGGCCGGGCTGCTGGACGCGCCGATCGCCGTCGACGGCAAGTCCGGCATCTCGGGGGCGGGTCGTGAGCCGACCGAGTTCACGCACGTCAGTGAGATCGAGGGCGGCGTCCAGCCGTACAAGCCCACCGGGCACCGCCACATCGCCGAGATCGAGCGCTCACTGGCGCGGCTGGCGGGTGAGCCCGTTCCCGTCACCTTCACACCACACTACGCGCCCCATTCCCGCGGCCTCGAGGTCACGTGCTACGCCCGCCTGCGCCGGTCGCTCCCCCAGGCCGAGGCCGAGGCGCTCTACCGCGCGCGCTACGACGCGGAGCCGTTCGTGTCCGTGGAGGAGCGTGTGCACCCCGGCCGTTTGCACGGCGCCAACGCGTGCCACGTGGGAATCTGGATCGACGAGCGCACGCAGACGGCGATCTGCGCGGCGGCGATCGACAATCTCGTCAAGGGCGCGGCCGGGCAGGCGATCCAGAACGCGAATCTCGTGCTCGGCCTCGAAGAGGGCGCCGGGCTGACCGCTCGCGGACTGGGCGTATGAGCCAGGTCGAGCGCATCGGCGTGTGCTTTCCGCGCGGCTTTCGCGCAGCGGGCGTGACGTGCGGCATCAAGGACTCGGGCGCGCCCGATCTGGCCCTGCTCGCCTGCGACGCCGATGCGACGGCCGCGGGGGCGTTCACGCGCAGCCGCCTGGCCGCCGCCCCCGTGCTCGTGTCGCGCGAGCATCTCGCCGACGGACGCGCCCGCGCCGTGGTCGTCAACTCCGGCAACGCGAATGCCTGCACGGGCGCTCAGGGCATCGACGACGCCCGCACGATGGCGAGCGCGACCGCGCGTGCGCTCGGCATCGCGCCGGGCGAGGTCGTCGTCTGCTCGACCGGCGTGATCGGCAAGCCGCTGCCCATGGAGGCCGTCGCCCAGGGGATCGCACGAGCAGCGGAGGAGCTCTCCGAGAGCGGCGGTGCTGCTGCCGCCGACGCGATCCGCACGACCGATGCATGGGCCAAGACCAGTACCGCGACCGTCTCGCTGGGCGCGGGCGACGTGCGCGTCGGCGTGATGGGCAAGGGCGCGGGCATGATCCGGCCGAACGTGGCGACCACGATCGTGACCGCCACGACGGACGCGGTCGTCGAGCCGGCGCTGCTCGGGGATCTCCTGCGCGAAGCCGCGGACGCGTCGCTCAACCTGGTCTCGGTCGACGGCTCCGAGTCGACCAACGACACGCTCGTCGTGCTCGCGAGCGGAGCCAGCGGCGTGACGGCCAGCGGCGCCGACGCCGCCGCGCTCGGCCGCGCGCTGACGACGACGCTCCTGGACGTCGCGCGGCAGATGGTCGCAGACGGCGAGGGCTCCTCGCGCTTCGCGCATTACACCGTCACGGGCGGCGCCGACGACGCCGAGGCGCGCGCCGCCGTGCGCGCGATCGGCGAGGACATCCTCGTGCGCTGCGCCCTGCACGGCGGCGACCCCAACTGGGGCCGCATGCTGGCCCGCGCCGGCACGTGCGGCGTCGCGCTCGATCCCGAGCGGATCGCCGTCTGGGTCGGCCCGGTTCAGCTCGTCGCCGGCGGAGTCGAGGTGACGGCCGCCCGCAGCGAGGCCCAGGCTGCACTCAACGAGCGCGAGGTCGAGATCCGGGTCGACCTGGCCGCCGGCGACGGGCGCGCCGAGCTCTACGCGTCCTCGCTCTCGCCCCAGTACGTGGCATTCAACGCGGAGTACACGACGTGAGCCGCCTCGTCGTCGTCAAGCTCGGCGGCAACGCCGCGCTCCAGTCGGTAGGAGTGATCGCGCGGATGGCGGGTCAGGCGCGCGTCTGCATCGTGCACGGCGGCGGCGCGCAGATCAGCGCCGTGGCTCGGTCGCGCGGCATCGAGTCGCGCTTCGTGGGCGGCCGGCGCATCACGGACCCGCAGATGCTCGCGTGCGTGCGCGAGGGTCTCGCGACCGTCACGGATGCGCTGTGCGCCGCGCTCCGGGCCGCCGGCCTCGAGCCGGTCGCGTTCGCCGACGGTGTCGTCGATGCGAGGCGCACTCCCGAGCTGGGTCTCGTGGGTGAGCCCTCCGGGGCGCGCACCGATGCCATCGAGGCCGCCCTCGGCGAGGGCCTCGTGCCCGTCGCCGCACCGGTCGGAACGGACGAGACGGGGACGATCGTCAACATCAACGCCGACGACGCCGCAGCCGCGATCGCAACGTCGCTCGCGGCCGACGAGCTCGTCTTCCTCTCCGACGTGCCCGGCGTGCTCGACGAGCGCGGCGCCGTGCTCCCGCAGATCTCCGCCTCGCGCCCGCCGGCGAGCGCGAGCGGCGGCATGCTCCCCAAGCTGGAGGCCTGCACGACGGCGCTGCTCGGCGGCGTCGCGCGCGTCACGATCGGCATCGCGGGTACCGTGGTGACGCCGTGAGCCTGCACGATCGCGCCGAAGCCGCGCTGCTGCCGACCTATCCCGAGCGGCCGCTCGCGCTCGTGCGCGGATCCGGCAGCACGGTCTGGGACGAGGACGGGACGGCCTACCTCGACCTCGTCGCCGGGCTCGCGGTCTGCTCGCTCGGACACGGTCATCCAGCAGCCGTGCAGGCGCTGGCCGAGCAGGCCGCCGTGCTCGGGCACGTGTCGAATCTGTTCTACAGCGAGCCGTCGGTGACACTGGCGGAGCGCCTCTGCGCGCTGTCCGGACACGACCGTGCGTTCTTCTGCAATTCCGGCGCCGAAGCAGTCGAGGCGGGCATCAAGCTCGCGCGGCGCACGGGTCGCGCGCGCGGCGGGTCGGCCAAGCACGAGGTGGTGTGCGTCGAGGGCGCCTTTCACGGGCGCACGCTCGCGACGCTGGCGGCCGGGTGGTCGGCCGCCAAGCGCGAGCCGTTCGAGCCGGTGCCCGCGGGCTTCCGCCACGTGCCGCGCAACGATCTCGCAGCACTCGCGGCGGCCGTCGGACCCGGAACCTGCGCGGTGCTGGTCGAGCCGATCCAGGGCGAGGGCGGTGTCTGGCCGATCGATGTCGCGTGGCTCGAGCTGGCGCGCGAGCTCTGCGACCGCCACGGCGCCTTGCTGCTGTACGACGAGGTGCAGACGGGCATCGGACGCTGCGGCGCCTGGTTCTGCGCAGAGCTCTCCGGCGTCAGGCCCGATGCGACCGCCGTTGCCAAGGGCCTCGCCGGCGGATTGCCCATCGGCGCGCTGCTCGCCTCGGACGCCCCGGACGGTGGCTTCGAGCGCGGCGACCATGCGACCACGTTCGGAGGCTCGCCCCCGATCGCCGCGGCGGCACTCGCCGTGCTCGAAGCGATCGAGCGCGAGGGCCTCGTGGAGAACGCCCGCACGGTGGGCGCACGCATCGTGCGCCGCACCGCCGCGCTCCCCGGCGTGGATCACGTGCGCGGGGCGGGGCTCCTGCTCGGGATCGAGCTCGCGGACGCTCCGGCCGCCGCGGTCGCGGAGGCGCTGCGAGGGCGCGGCATCCTCGTCAACGCGATCACGCCGACGGCTCTGCGCCTGGTGCCGCCACTGTGCCTCTCACAGGGCGAAGCGGATCGCTTCTGTGCCACTTTCGAGGATGTGCTGACGGCTCGCCGCGACCATCATGCCACCACGGTGGCATAAGCCCGAGATGCGCTAGGATACCTGTCCTGGAGAGTGGCCGGAAACGGCTCTCACCAGCGGTTTTCTAACCTACGGCGAAAGGTGCCGATGCCTACGCTCACCGACTATTCCGTCGGCGACCTGGTGGTCCTTGGACACGACGGGGTCGCGCGCATCGAGGACATCAGCTCGGTCGACATCGATGGCGAAGCAGCCACGATGCTCAAGCTGACGGTGCTCAGTGCGCGCATGACGGTGACCATCCCGCTCGAGCGCGCGCTGGATCGTGGATTGCGCGCCGTGGCGGATCCCGCAACCGCGCAGATCGCGCTCGACAAGCTCGCCACGGAGCCCGGTATGGAGCTCGTCGCCGGCCTGACTTGGGACAAGCAGCTCAAGCGACTCAAGGAGCGATTCGGCTCCGGCGACCTCGACGGCATCGTCGACGTGCTCGCGACGCTCGTCGACGCCGACGCGCGCCGCCCGCTCAACCACTCGCAGCGGATGCTCCGCGACAAGGCCGAAGAGGCGTTCATCACCGAGATCGGCGCAGCGCTCGAGCTCTCGCCCGAGGATGCGCAGGCCAAGGTCGGCGACATCCTCGGCTCCCGCGTCGACCGGGAGTGAATCGCCGATCGGCGAGAACCTGTTCGCCGATCCGTCGCTCGACCTCGATCCCGCGGAAGTCCGCCGCCGCCAGGCGGCCGGGGAGCTCGACATCGTCGACATCCGCGAGCAGTACGAGTGGGACGCGGGACGTGCCCCAGCGACGCGTCACGTGGAGATCGAGCGTGTCGCCTCGCGCGCGCCGGACTTCGACCGCGCACGTCCCGTGGCCTTCATGTGCCGCGGCGGCGTGCGCTCCGGCATGGTGGCACAGGCCTACCGCGCGATCGGCTTCGACGCCTACAGCGTGGCCGGGGGGTTCACCGCCTGGCACGAGCAGGGCCTGCCGACGGAGCCGGACGGCGCCGTCGTCGCGGATCATTAAGAGCGCATTTCTGAATGAGCGTGGATGGCTGGGGTGGTGGAGCGAGCGGGGGCTGCCGGCCGGCTCGCAGGGCAGGCGGGACGCCTTCCCAAGAGCCGGGCGGCGCCCCGCGACGCCCCGGATCCGCTCGCCCAGCGTAGCCGGCACGCACTCGACCTGTGCGAGCCGGAGCTGGGCGCACAGGTCTGCGGTCGTACGCGCAGCGCGCGACTGACAGACCGGAGGACGATCCACACATCCCAGACGCCGCGCTCATTCAGGGAGAACCTCTAAGCGATTCTCAGCCGACGTAGGTGCGCCGTCCGCGGCGCACTGCCAGCTCGGTGCCGCAGACGATCTCGTAGCCGATCGTCTCGGCATGCCCGGCGAGCTCCTCGGCCGTGATGCGCTCGTCTCCCTGCGCTCCGATCAGCACCACCTCGTCGCCCAGCTGCACGTCCCCGTCGACGACGCACGTGAGCTGATCCATCGACACCGTTGCCGCCACGGGGCGCCGACGACCACGCACGAGCACGTCGGCGCGGCCGCTGGCGAGGCGAGGATAGCCGTCCGCATACCCCACGGGGACGGAGGCGACGCGCTGCGCATGGGTCGCAATCAGGCGCCGGCCGTAGCCGGCGGATTGGCCCGGTCCCAGCTCGCGCACCCCGGCCACGCGGCTCGTCCAGCGCAGTGCAGGCCGCAACCCGTGCTCGGAGGGATCACGGTCGAACGGCGACACGCCGTACAGCGCGATGCCGCAGCGCACGGCGTCGAAGTGCGTGTCCGCGAGCGTGAGCGCGGCCGCCGAGTTCGCGAGATGGCGCGGGCAGGGAGGGAACTCGCGCGCGAGCTCGGCGAACACCGCTGTCTGGACGGCCGCGAAGGCCGGGTCGTCGTCGGCCGTCGCGAGATGCGACATCACTCCCGCCAGTCGCAGCGGGCCGCTCCCACCGGCCAGCGCGCGACCCACGGCCAGCGCATCGCCCGGGGCCATTCCCCAGCGGCCCATCCCGGTGTCGGCCTTGACGTGGACGTCACAGGCGACGCCGGCCGCGCTCAGCCTGGCGTAGTCCTCCAGCGATGAGACGACGATCTCGAAGCCGCCTGCCTCGGTCTCCTCACCGGGTCGGAGCGGCGAGAGGACGACGATCGGCACGTCCTGGCCGAGCCCCTCGCGCAGCTCCGAGGCTTCCTCCAGGGTCGCGCAGCAGACGCGCTCGGCTCCGGCCGAGAGCGCCGCCCCGGCGCACTCGACGGCGCCGTGCCCGTAGCCGTCGGCCTTCACGACCGCCCACAGCAGGCTGCCCGCGGCGGCCTCGATCAGCCGCTGCGCGTTGGCGTGCACGGCGGAGAGATCGATCTCGAGCGTCGAGCGCCTCACGCGAGCAGGCGCCCGAGCGGCACGAGCAGATCGCCGGCAACGATCGCGCCCGTCTCGGCGACGGCAAGACGAGCCGCCGAGCCGTGCGCGACCGCGGCGACCGCCATCGCCTCCGCCGGAGCGAGCCCACGCGCGCACAGCGCGCCCGCCGCTCCCGCGAGCACGTCGCCCGCGCCCGCCGTCGCCAGCTGCGGGACGGGCGTCTCGATCACGCGCAGCGGCTCACCGGGCGCCGCGACGAGCGTGTCGGGCCCCTTCAGCAGCACTGCCGCGCCCGAGCGCTCGGCCGCCTCGCGGACGCTCGCCAGCCGTGCGGTGGCCACCGCCGAGCTGTCGCGCCCGAGCAGGCGCCCGAGCTCGCCGGCGTGCGGTGTCAGCGCCGTCGGCCCGACACGGTCGCGCAGGGTCTCGAGCCGCTCGGCGAGCGCGTACAGGGCGTCGGCATCGAGCACGAGCGTCGCCTCCACGCCGCGCACCAGCGCATCGACGAGCGCGGCGGTGGCGGGGGCACGGCCGAGGCCCGGCCCGGCGACGACGGCGCGGGCGCGAGCGGCGAGCTCCAGGACGCGCTCGGCGTCGAGCTCGCCGTGCACCATCAGCTCGGGCGCGTGAGCCGCGACCGCCGCGCGCTCGCTCTCCGGGACGCTCGCCCAGACGACGCCGGCGCCCGCCCGCAGGGCGGCGAGCGCCGCCAGGGCGGGCGCCCCGCTCATGCCGGGCGATCCCCCGACGACGAGCACGCCGCCCGCGTCGTACTTCGAGCCGGTCGCCGAGCGGCCGGGCGCGAGCCCGAGATCGGCGGGCTCCATGCGCAGGGCGCGCGCAGGGCCCGCGAGTGCGCCGGGCAAGCCGATCGCAAGCTCGACCACCCGGCCCGCGCACCCGCGACCGGGCTCGATCGCGGTGCCGAGCGTGCGGCCGTGGAATGCCAGCGTGAGCGCGGCCTTGATCGCGGTGCCCTCGACGCGCCCGGTGCCGCCGTCGACGCCGCTTGGCACGTCGAGCGCGACGATCGGAGCCGCCAGGCCGTTCGCGCGGGCGACGAGCGCCTCGGACGCGCCCTCGAGCCGGCCGCGGAACCCGCTGCCGAACAGCGCGTCGACGATCAGGTCCGCGTCCTCGGGCTCGCGCTCGGGAACGCCGAACGCCGTCGCGGCCGCGCGCATCGTGCGGGCGTCCTCCGTCGAGCTCTCGGGCGCCGCAGCGACGCACACGCCGACGCTGACGCCGGCGACATGCAGGTGGCGCGCCAGCACGAAGCCGTCGCCGCCGTTGTTGCCGGGCCCGCACAGCACGCTGATCTCCGCGCCGTCGCCGTAGTGCTCGCGCAGGACACGCGCCGCCTGCGCGCCGGCGTATTCCATCAACGCGATTCCGGGCAGCCCGAGCTCGTGGATTGCGCGGCTGTCGAGCTCACGTACCTCATCCGGGTGCCAGAGCCGTCGCATCCGTCGAGCATGCTAACGGTCTGCACGCGAGCTGCCGATGCCAGTCTGGATGCAATTTCGCCGAGCTCGACCGGCGCCGGAGACGGCCCCGGCCCCACCTTCCCTGGCCACGTTGCTGAAGACGGCGGAGGCCGCGGCGCGGGCCGGTACCATCGACGAGCTCGCCGACGCGGTCGTCGACGGCGTCGCCGACCTGCTCGGCGCCACGCGCTGCAGCCTGCTGAAGGCGGCACCGGAGCTGCTGATGCCACTCGGCACCGCCGACCACGGCCCGTTGCTCGACGCCGAGCTGCAGGTGGCCGGGGCGGTGATGCGCACCCAGGAGCCACGCTTCGTCACGCAGATCGCGCACCGCCTCGCCGGTCCCGACGAGGAGGCGGCGAGCGAGATCGAGGTCTCGACGCTCGCGCTGCCGCTGGTCGCCGGCACCGATCTGGTCGGCGTGCTCGTCGCGACGTGGGACGGCTGCGCAAGCCCGCCCTCGGACGCCGAGACGGAGGCCGCCCGCGTGATCGCGAGCATCGCCGGGCTCGCGATGGAGCGGACGCTGCTCGGTCAGCAGGCCGCGAAGCTCCACGAGGTGGACCCCCTCACAGGCACGGGCAGTCGCGACAGCCTGATCGCGCTGCTGGACGTGTTGCGAGAGCGCGGCACGCTGCACTCGATCGTCGTGCTCGACGTCGACAGCTTTCGCGACTACAACCGCAAGCACGGCCGCGCGCACGCCGACCGCCTGCTCACTGCGCTCGCGGCGATGATCAGCCGCGAATGCCGCGACGGCGACGCGCTCGTGCGCTCGGGCGCCGACGAGTTCGCGCTGGTGCTCCCGGGCTCGCCGATCGAGGCCGGCACGGCGACCGCGCGACGCGTCGTGAACGCGATCGCCGACTGGGGCCATGAGGACGGCGTGACGGTCTCGGCCGGCGTCGCGTGCATGACCGCGCACGGCGCGGTCGATGTGTTCAACAGCGCCATGGAGGCACTCGCCGAGGCCAAGGCGGCCGGGAGCGGCCGCATCGCGATCAACTAGACCGCAGGCGGGCGCTGCTCAGGCGGGCAGCAGCGCCAGCGGTCGCGCGGGCACGCCCGACCCGCCGGCGAGCGGCGGCGCGCCGATCACGAGCAGCGCCCCGCGCGGCGGCAGCAGCTCGAGGTTGACGAGGCCCTCCAGCTGCCAGAGACCGGCCGGCAGCGTGATGCGGTGCGTGGGCGAATCCGCAGCGACGCCGGCATCGATGCTGAGCGTGTCGATGCCGATGCCTGCGACGTCGCGCTCGATCAGCAGGCGCGCCGCTTCGGGAGACACCCCCGGGAAGCGCATGGCGCTCACATAGCGGGCATCCTCGCGCCGGTATGCGCTCCAGCCCGTGCACACGAGCACGGCGCAACGCTTCGCGAGCGGTCCGTGTGCTCGCTCGTGCTCGAGCACGTCGGCGACGCTGAGCGTGTAGTCGGCGTCCATCGCGCAGGCCGCGCGCACGTCGATCATGGCGGCTTCGCAGACGAGATCGTCGGCCGGGATGCCCTCGATCGTCACCCCGCCCTCGTGGAAATGCGCGGGCGCGTCCAGGTGCGTGCCCGTGTGCTCGCCGACTGTCACGACGCGCGCGAACACGCCGTCGTCCTCGTAGGTCTCTGACGTCTGCGCGGCGAGTCGCTCCATCCCGGGCCACACCGGCGTGTCCGCCCCGAGCGCCTGCGCGAGGTCGATCACGCGAACCTGGTCGCGCGCGATCATCCGGCCTCCTCGTGCACCAGCGCCACGGCTCCGGCCACCCCGCGGGAGTGCGTCATGGAGAGGTCGGCGACCGTCAGGCCGCGCTTCTCGGCGAATGCCAGCGTCCTGCCCGACAGCCTCACGGACGGCTTGGGGCGGCCGACGATCTCGATCTCACGCCAGGAGAAGTCGACACCGCACCCGAGCGCCTTGCCGACCGCCTCCTTGCCCGCGAAGCGGGCGGCGTAGCTCTGCGCCGGGTTCGCCTTCGAGTCGCAGTAGGCGCGCTCGGCCTCGGTGTAGACGCGCTCCCGGAAACGCGGCCGCTCCAGCGCCCGGGCGATGCGGTCGATCTCGATCAGGTCCATGCCGACGAGCACGGAGCGATGCTAGTCGATCGATTCCGGCGCCCCGAGGGCGAGGGCCATCAGCGCCTCGCGCGTGTTCAGCGACGGATCCTCGACGACCGCCGCCAGCAGGCGACGCAGCGCCTCCCCCACCGCGGGTCCCTCGACCAGGCCCGCCTGCAGGAGATCGTCGCCGGTCACGGCGAGATCGGCCAGCGCCACTGGTTGCCCCCATTCCTGCTCGACGAGCGCCTCGAAGCGCTCGCGCGCGGCGATCCGCTCAGGCGCGATCGGGCCGCCGCGGCCGATGCGATCCCAGCGGCGCAGCGCGAGGAGATCTCTCGCACGCGCGCGGCCCACGCGCGCGAGGAACACACGGGCGGAGAGCTCCGACGGCTCGTGATCCTCGCTGTAGGAATGCTCCCGCACGAGCTCGGTCACCGTCGAAACCGTGTCGTTGTCGTAGGTCAGGCGCCGCAGCGCGCCGCGCGTGATGCGCGCTCCCTCCTCGGCGTGCCGGCGGACGCCGTGGGTGTGGGCCTTGCCCACGTCGTGCCAGAACGCGGCCAGGCGCGCCTCGCGCGTTGCATGATCATGCAGCCCGGCCTCCAGGACGTGCAGGATGTGCTCGTCGAGCGTGTAGGCCTGTGTGGCCGAGCGCTGGTCGAGCCCGATGCAGGGCGCCCACTCGGGGATGGCCACCGCGAGTGCACCCACATCGCGCGCCAGGCGCAGGGCCTGCGCGGCGCCGGAGCCTGCGAACGTGCGCTCGAGCTCCTCGTGCACGCGCTCGACCGAGAGCTCGGCGATGCGCGGAGAGGCCGCGATCATCAGCTCGCGCGTGTCGGCATCCGGCTGCAGCCCGTCCAGGCTGCAGCGCGTGACGCCCCGCAGGATGCGCAGGGGGTCGTCGCGGAACGCGGTCGCGTGGACTGCGCGCAGAACGCCGGCGCGCAGGTCATCGCGGCCGCCGAAGGGGTCGATCCAGTCGCCCCGGCGCACATCGCGCGCGATGGCGTTGACCGTGAAGTCGCGTCGCTCGAGGTCGTCGCGCACGGGCAGCTCGGGGTCCGGCTCGATGCGGAAATCGGTGTGGGGGTTGCCGGTGAAGCCGGGCTCGCCCGGCGCAATCGGTGTCTCGCGCCGCGGGGGCACGACCTCGATGCCCGTACGCGGCCCCCACGTGGGCCAGAAACGCACACCCACGAGCCGCCCGGCCACGCGCAGCTCGTCGGCGTGGCCATAGCGGCGGCAAAGGGCGAGCAACTCCTCGACCCCGTGCCCGCGCACGAGAAAGTCGACGTCTTTCGGCTCCCGGCCGAGCAGCTCGTCGCGCAGCGAGCCGCCCACTTCGTAGAGCTCGCGGAACGGCAGCTCCGCCATGCGGCGCCGCAGTTCCTCGGGCATCGGTTACTCGACGGTGACGGTCTTGGCCAGATTCCGCGGCTGGTCGATCGGCAGGCCGCGCAGGCGGGCGATGCGGTAGGCCAGGATCTGCAGCGGAATCGACGCGAGGATGGGTGCGAGCTCGGGTGCGGTGGCCGGGATCGGAAGCGTCCAGTCGGCGTGATGGGAGGCGTCCTCGTTGCCTTCGGTGATCACGGCGATCACCCGCGCGCCGCGCGCGCGCACCTCCTGCACGTTGGAGGCCACCTTCTCGTAGACGTGCGAGTCGTTCATCACGGCGACGACCGGCGTGTCCTCGGAGAGGAGCGCGATCGGGCCGTGCTTCATCTCGCCGGCCGCGTAGGAATCCGTCGGGATGTAGCTGATCTCCTTGAGCTTCAGCGCTCCCTCGAGGCACACGGGCATGCCGAGGTGGCGGCCGATGTAGAGGAAGAACTCCTTCTCCCAGACCTCCGCCGCGATGCGCTCGGTCTGCGCCCACACCGGCGCGTCCTCCGCCAGGTACGCCGCGGCGAGCCCGGGCAGCTCGTCGATTCCGCCGCGCAGCTCGGCGATGCGCTCCGCGGGCAGCGTGCCGCGCAGCTCGGCGAGGCGCAGTGCGAGCAACGTGAACGCCATGCACTGCGACGTGAACGTCTTCGTCGCGGCAACGCAGATCTCGCGGCCGCTGCGCGTGTAGAGCGTGCCGTCGGCCTCGCGCGTGAGCTGCGAGCCCATCTGGTTGCAGATCGCCAGCGTCAGCGCACCGCCCTCGCGGGCGACGCGCTGGGCGGCGATCGTGTCCGCCGTCTCGCCCGACTGCGAGACCGCGATCGCGAGCGTGCGCTCGTCGACCACGGGGTAGCGGTAGCGGAACTCCGAGGCGTACTCGATGTCCACGGGCAGGCGGGCCCACTGCTCGATCAGCAGACGGCCGACCATGCCCGCGTGGCAGGCCGTGCCGCAGGCGGTGATCGCGACGCGATCGATCGCGAGCACCTGCTCGTCGGTGAGCCCCGTGTCGAGCACGACCTCGCCGCCCTCGAGCCGCTCGCCGATCGTCTCGCGCAGCGCGTCGGGCTGCTCGTGGATCTCCTTGAGCATGAACGTCTCGTAGCCGCCCTTCTCGGCGGCGGCGGCATCCCACGTGACCGTCTCGGGAGCGCGCTCGATTCGGGCGCCCGTGAGATCGAGCAGCTCCGCGCCCTCCGGCGTGATCACGACGAGCTCGCGGTCGCCGACCAGCTTGGCCTCGCGCGTGTGATCCAGGAACGCCACGACGTCGGAAGCCAGGAACGTCTCGCCCTCGCCCAGGCCGATCACCATCGGGCACTGCAACCGAGCGCCGACGATCGTCTGCGGGTGCAGCGGCGAGACGACGCAGAATGCGAAGTGGCCGTGCAGATCGAGGAATGTGAGGCGCACGGACTCGACGAGATCGCCGTCGTAATGGGTCTCGAGCAGGTGGGCGACGACCTCGGCATCGGTCTCCGAGCTGAACACGTGGCCATCGGCGATCAGTTGCTGCTTGAGCGCCACGTAGTTCTCGACGATGCCGTTGAGCACGACGGAGAAGCGATCGTCGCAACCGGCGAGCGGATGCGCGTTGGCCTCCGAGGGCCGGCCGTGCGTGGCCCAGCGGGTGTGCCCGATGCCGGTCGTGGCCGGCGAGCCGTTCATGCCCGCGACCTGCTTCAGGACGCTCAGGTTGCCGACGGTGCGGACGACGTCGAGCTCGTCGCCGTCGATCAGCGAGATGCCGGCGGAGTCATAACCGCGGTACTCGAGGCGCTCGAGCCCGCCGATCAGAAAGGGCTTGCAGATGCGCCCGCCGGTATAGCCGATGATGCCGCACATTCGGGTTACTCCTCAGTCGTCCGCCGCACCCGCGGCGCAGGGCGAAAAACAGAGCCCCCTGGGACAGCGGCAAATCAGGCGATGCCGAGCTCCCGCTCCACCTCTGAGGCTAGCGCATTCGCAATTCGATGCAGCTCTCGCTCATCCTCGTGCTCGACCATCACCCGGACGAGCGGCTCGGTGCCGGACGGCCGCAGCACGATGCGGCCGGAGCCCGTCGCGGCGAGCGGTGCGCTCTCGCGCCCGACCGCCTCCCAGACCCGGTCGCAGCCGGCGAGGCGCGCGCGGTCGGCCGGCACGTTGATCAGCACCTGCGGGAAACGCCGCACGATCGTCGCGGCCTCCGCCAGCGGCTCGTGGTGGCGCCCGAGCGCGTCGAGCAGCAGCACCGCTGTGATGAGGCCGTCGCCGGTCGTCTGGCGGTCGAGCGCGATCACGTGCCCGGACTGCTCACCCCCCAGCACGGCGCCCTGCTCCAGCATGCCGGCAAGCACGTAGCGGTCGCCGACGTCCGTGACCACCGTCTCGATGCCGAGATCGCGCATGGCACGGTGCAGGCCGTAATTCGACATCGACGTGACGACGACCTTGTCGCCCCTCAGGCGGCCGGCCATCTTCAGGTCGCGCGCCAGGAGCGCGATGATCTGGTCGCCGTCGACGACGATCCCCGCGGCGTCGACCGCCAGCAGGCGGTCGGCGTCGCCGTCGAACGCGAGCCCGAGGTCGAAGCCCCCGGCGCGCACGCCCGCCGCGAGCGAGTCCAGGTGCGTCGAGCCGACGCGGTCGTTGATGTTGACGCCGTCGGGCTCCGCGGCCGTGATCTCGTGCTCGATGCCGAGCCGCGCGAAGACCAGCGGCGCGACGGTCGAGGCAGCGCCGTGCGCGCAGTCGACGAGCACGCGCAGCGACGGGACCTCGATCGGCGTGCCGCCGCCGCCGGCCACCCAGGCCGCGTAGCGCTCCGCTGCGCCCTCGAGGGCGCGCGACTCTCCCACCCCGGCGCCGGTCGGCCGTGCAGCGCCATCGCCCATCAGCGCCTCGACCCGATCTTCGAGGTCATCGACGAGCTTGAACCCATCGGCGCCGAACAGCTTGATGCCGTTGTCGGGGAAGGGATTGTGCGAGGCCGAGATGACGACTCCGAGGCTCGCGCCCTGCTCGCGCACGAGCCATGCGATGCCGGGAGTCGGCAGGACGGCGGCCCTCAAGGCGAGGCCGCCGGCCGCGGCGATGCCGGCGCACAACGCATCCTCGAGCATCGGCCCCGAGCGCCGGGTGTCCCGCCCGACCACCACCACGGGCCGGTCCTCGCCCCGCTCGCGCGCGAACAGCGCCGAGGCGCGGCCAAGAGCGAGCGCGACCTCGGGACTGAGCACATCGCCGTTGGCGACACCCCGAACGCCGTCCGTTCCGAACAGCCGGCCAGCCATGAGCGGAGCTAGCGCTTCGAGAACTGCGGGCGGCGGCGCGCGCCCTTGAGGCCCGCCTTCTTGCGCTCGACTGCACGGGCGTCGCGCGTCAGGTAGCCGGCGCGCTTGAGCGCGGTGCGCAGCTCCGGATCGGCCTCGCAGAGGGCGCGGGCGATGCCATGGCGCAGGGCTCCTGCCTGCCCGCTGATGCCGCCGCCGCCGAGGCGCGCGCGCACGTCGAAGCGCTCGGCCTGCTCGGTCTCGATCAGGGGCGCGGAGACGACTGCCCGCAGATAGCCGCGCGGGAAGTACTCCGCGAACTCGCGCCCGTTGACCGTGATCTTGCCGGTCCCCGGTTCGAGGATCACTCGTGCCACCGACGTCTTGCGCTTGCCGGTGCCGCGATACGCCGCGGTCTCTGCCACCTGGTTCGTCCCTTTCCTTCGTTCGCTACGGCAGCGGCGCAGGCTGCTGCGCCTCGTGTGGATGCTGCCCGCCTGCGTACAGCTTGAGCTTGCGCAGCTGCGCGCGGCCGAGTTTGTTGCGCGGCAGCATGCCGCGCACGGCATGCCGGATGACCTCTTCGGGCCTGGCATCGAGCATCTGGGCGAGCGTGCGCTCACGCAGGCCGCCGTGATACCCCGAGTGCCGGTAGTAGATCTTGTCCTGCAGCTTCTTGCCGGTGACCCGGATGCGCTCGCAATTGATCACGACGACGAAGTCGCCGGTGTCGACGTGCGGCGTGTAGGTCGGCTTGAGCTTGCCCCGTAGCGTGTTGGCGATGCGCGTCGAGAGACGGCCGAGCGTCTCGCCGTCGGCGTCGATCACGTACCAGCGGCGCTCGATCTCGCCGGGCTTGGCGCTATAGGTCGTCTGCTGCGGCATAGGAAGGGGGTCGGAAGTGCGGCCCGCGCACGTGCAGGGGCGAGCCGGCACCCGTCCGGCCAGCAGGCAGAGTAGCGACAACTCGCCGGCGAGGCAACCGGTCCCCGTGCGCCCCACCGCGGCCATGGTCGCGGCGCGGACCCTATCGTTGTGACTCCGTGCGCTCCCGCAACGCCACGTTCGCGCTGTACATCGGGGGGTTCATGGGCCCCTTCGGCGGCGCGGTCCTGAGCGTCCTCGTGCCGGAGCTGCAGCAGAGCTTCCACGCCACGCGCGACGCCGTGGCAGCCGCAATCCCGGCGTACCTGATCCCGTTCGCCGCGTTTCAGCTCGTCTCGGGCACGATCGGCGAGCGCCTGGGCGTGACGCGCGTCGTCCGCACCGGCTTCATCGCCTACGCCGCGGGCTCGCTGATCGCGGCCGTCGCGCCGACCCTGGGGATCTTCGTGGCCGCGCGTTTCGTCCAGGGCGCCTCGAACGCATTCCTGACGCCGCTCCTGCTCGCCACGCTGGCGGAGATCGTGCCGCCAGAGCACCTCACGCGTGCCGTGGGCACGTTCGCGAGCATCCAGACGGGGGCACTCTCGCTCGCGCCACTGATCGGCGGACTCCTCGCCACCGTCAACTGGCGCCTGGCCTTCGTCGCGAGCGCCGCGGTCGCGGTCGCGCTCGCGATCTTCACGGCACGCACGTCCGGTAGGCCGGCGCCTCGGGCGGCGCGGCCGAGCATGCGCAGCCTGGTCACGCGCCGGCTCGGCCTGCTCTGCGGTTGCGCATTCCTCGGCTACGCCACGGTGGCCGGCGTGGGCTACATGGTCTCCTTCTACGCGCGAGACGAACTGGGGCTCGGGCCGCTCGAGCGCGGCGTCGTGCTGGCGTGCTTCGGCGCCGCCGGGTTCGTGCTCGGGCGGCCGCTCGGCGCGGCCGTGCAGCGCATCGGGCGCGTCCGGGCGGTCATCATCGGCACGCTCTTCTCCGCGGCGTGCGTCGCGCCGCTCGGCCTGAGCACCACGCCGTGGCAGCTCGCAGGCCTGTGGACGCTCGCCGGCGCCGGCTCCGTCCTGCTCTGGACGGGGCTGAACACCCTGGCCCTCGAGGCGGTGCCGGAGAATCGCGGCGGCGCGACGAGTGTGTTCGGCGCCTTCCGGTTCGCCGGCAGCGCGCTCTCGCCCTACGTCTTCCTGCCGCTCTACAACACCGACCCGACACGTGCGTTCGTCGCCTGCGCCGTCGCCGCCAGCGTGATCGTCCCGCTCGCGATCGCGATCCGCGTGCTCACAGCCGAGCCGGTGCAGCGCCAGCCGTATCCTTCGACGCCATGAGCGACTGCATCTTCTGCGGCATCGCAGCGGGGACGATGCCGGCCGAGCGCGTGCACTCCGACGAGCGCACCGTCGCCTTCCTCGACATCTTCCCGGCGTGCGACGGGCACGTGCTCGTGATTCCCGCGCGCGCACGCCGACGACATCCACACTGCCGATCCGGCCGACGTCGCCGCCGTCGCCCGGACGGCGCAGCTGATGGCCGGTCGCATCAGCGGCGCCCTCGGCAGCGATGGGGTCACGATCCTGCAGGCCAACGGCGCCGCTGCGGGGCAGACGGTCTTCCACTACCACGTGCACGTCATCCCGCGCTTCGACGGCGACGGCGTCCTGCGCCCGTGGACGCCTGGCCGCGCGAGCGCGGACGAGCTCGAGCGCATGGGAGCGCTGCTGCGCGGGGAGTAGCGCTGCTCAGGCCGGCACGGCATCGTCGGCGAACGCGACCATGCTCGGGAAGGTCGCGTCCGGGTGCGCCTCGACCTCGATCGACGCTCCGCCCCCTCGGCCCTGCCGGCGGTCGATCCAGACCGACTTCATGCCGAGCGCCTTGGCCGGGACGTGGTCGTGGAAGAGGCTCTGCGCGACGTGCAGGATGCGGTCCCGGGGCTCGTCGATGCGCTCGAACGCCAGCAGGAAGTTGGCGTGATCGGGCTTGTAGCTCCCGGCCTGCTGGGCCGTGATCACGTAGTCGAACGACACGCCGAGGCGGCGCTCCGACTGCGCGAAGAGGTCGTCGTCGCAATTCGTGATCACTGCGAGCTTGAAGCGCTCCTGGAGGCGCCGCAGCGCGTCGCCGGAGTCGGGGAAGGCCGGCCACTGGCCGACGGACGAGCCGAAGCCGGCCGCCTGGGCGTCGCCGACGACGAAGCCGAGCCGCTCGCCCATGCCGCGCAGCGACAGCGCGAGCACCTCGCGATACGACTTGTACGGGACCTCCGCCTCGTGCTCGACGGCGGCGAAGGCCGCCAGCAGATCCTCGTCGGCGATCGAGGCGGCGGCATCTCCGAGCTGGAACCGGGTCGCCGCGACGATCCCGGATTCCCAGTCGATCAACGTGCCGTAGCAGTCGAACGTGAGGACGTCGAAGTCCTCGTACCACGACGACCCTACTCCCACTCGATCGTCCCGGGGGGCTTCGAGGAGATGTCCAGGGCCACCCGGTTCACGCCGGCGACCTCGTTGATGACCCGGTTCGAGATGCGTTCGAGCAGGTCGTAGGGGAGCCGTGCCCAGTCGGCCGTCATGGCGTCCTCGCTCGTGACCGCGCGCACGATGATCGGGTACTCGTACGTGCGCGCATCGCCCATGACGCCGACGGAACGGATCGCCGGCAGCACCGCGAACGCCTGCCAGATCTCGCGCTCGAGGCCCGCTCGGCGGATCTCCTCGCGGATCACCGCATCCGCATGGCGGAGGATCTCGAGGCGCTCGGACGTGACCTCGCCGATGATGCGGATCGCAAGGCCCGGGCCCGGGAACGGCTGGCGCCACACGATTTCGTCGGGCAGACCGAGCTCCTCTCCGACTCGCCGCACCTCGTCCTTGAACAGCCAGCGCAGCGGCTCGCACAGCTCGAAGTCGATGTCGTCGGGCAGGCCGCCGACGTTGTGGTGCGACTTGATCTTGGCCGCGGTCTTCGAGCCGGATTCGATCACGTCGGAGTAGAGCGTCCCCTGCACGAGGAAGCGAGCGTCCGCGAGCTTGCGCGACTCCTCCTCGAACACGCGGATGAACGTCTCGCCGATGCGCATGCGCTTGGTCTCGGGATCGGTAACGCCGGCGAGTTGCGACAGGAAACGCTCGGAGGCCTCGACGTGCACGAGCGGGACCTGGAAGTGGTCGCCGAACGTCTCGACCACCTGCTCCGCCTCGCCCGCGCGCAGCAGCCCGTGGTCGACGAACACGCAGGTCAGCTGCTCGCCGACGGCGCGGTGCACGAGCAGCGCGGCCACGGCCGAGTCGACGCCACCCGAGAGACCGCACACGACGCCGGCGTCGCCGACCTGCGCGCGGATCAGCTCGACCTGCTCGTCGATCACGGCCAGCGCGGTCCAGGTCGCCGGCGCGTGACACGCGCGGGTGAGGAAGTTCTTGAGCATGTCGGTGCCGCGCGGGGTGTGCTGCACCTCGGGGTGGAACTGCACCGCGTACAGGCCGCGCTCCGGGTCCTCCATCGCGGCCACCGGCGTGGAGGGTGTCGACGCCGTCACGCCGAAGCCGTCCGGGGCTCGCACGACCGCGTCGTTGTGGCTCATCCAGCACGAGTCGACCTCGCCGACGTCGTGCAGGAGGACGCCACCGCGGACGTCGAGCTCGGTCTTCCCGAACTCGGCGGCTCCCGTGCGGGCGACGTCGCCGCCGAGCGCGTCCGCCATCGCCTGCATCCCGTAGCAGATGCCCAGCACGGGAATGCCCAGGTCGAGCAGGCGAGGATCGAGACGTGGCGCGCCGTCCGCGTAGATCGAGGCCGGGCCGCCGGAGAGGATGAGTCCGTAGGGATTGCGCGCCCGCACGTCGTCCGGTGCGATGTCGTGCGGCACGAGCTCCGAGCGCACGCGGCACTCGCGCACGCGGCGGGCGATCAGCTGGGCATACTGCGCGCCGAAGTCGAGCACGAGCACGGGGCGGTCGTCGAGCGCGACGCGCGCCTCCGGCGCTGCGCTCACCGCGACATCCCGACGCCCTGCTCGCGCTGCAACTTCTTGCCTTCGGTCTGCAGCGCCGGGGCGAACATGATCTCGGCCTTCTGGAAGTCGTGGATCGTCTCGTACCCGGTCGTCGCCATCGACGTGCGCAGGGCGCCCATGAGGTTGGTCGTGCCGTCGTTGTCGAACGCCGGGCCGAGCACGATCTGCTCGAGCGTGCCGATCTGGTCGGTCTTGACGCGCGTGCCGCGCGGCAGCGAGGCATGGAACGTCGCCATGCCCCAGTGGTAGCCGCGGCCCGGCGCCTCCTTGGCCTTGGCCAGCGGCGATCCGATCATCACGGCATCGGCTCCGCAGGCGATCGCCTTGGCGATGTCGCCTCCGGTTCGCATGCCGCCGTCGGCGATGACGTTGCAGTACTGGCCGGTCTCGAGCAGGTGCTGGATGCGCGCGGCGGCGGCGTCGGCGATGGCCGTGGCCTGCGGCACGCCCACGCCGAGCACGCCGCGCGTCGTGCAGGCCGCGCCGGGGCCGACGCCCACGAGCACGCCCGCAGCGCCGGTGCGCATCAGGTGCAGGGCCGCCTGGTAGCTGGCGCAGCCGCCGACGATCGTCGGGATCGGCAGGCTCGCGATGAACTCCTTGAGGTTGAGCGGCTCGACCACCGAGGAGACGTGCTCGGCCGAGACGACCGTGCCCTGGATGACGAGGATGTCGAGCCCGGCCTCGAGCGCGATCGCGTGGTGCTCGCGCACGCGCTGCGGCGTCAGCGAGGCCGCCGCGAGCACATCCGCGGCCTTGATCTCCTGGATGCGCTGCGCCACGAGCTCCGGCTTGACCGGCTCGGAGTAGAGCTGCTGCATGAGCTTGGTCGCCTCGCCCGGCGTCGACTTGGCGATGCGGTCGAGCTGCTTGTCGGCGTCGGCGTAGCGCGTCCAGATGCCCTCGAGGTTGAGGACCGCCAGACCGCCCAGCTTGCCGATCTGGATGGCGATCGTGGGCGACACCACGCCGTCCATCGCCGAGGCGAGGAGCGGCAGCTCGAGCAGGTACGGCCCGAGCTTCCATCCGATGTCGACATCTTCGGCGTCGCGTGTCCGCCTGCTCGGCACGATCGCGATGTCATCGAACCCGTAGGCGCGTCGCGCCTTCTTGCCTCGCCCTATCTCGATCTCCACCGTGCCGAATCCCTCCGCCGTCTCGCCCCTCTACGACAAGACCCAGGGGCGCATCGCGCGGCGGCCTGGGTCTCGGGAGGAGTGCTCGTCTCGATGTCGAATGCCCAACGTCACCCGATGCTAGCAACAGGGTCGGCGGGCCGGTCAGGCCTGCGCGGGCGCAAGCTCGGCGACCTCGACGAGCGCCGTGAGGCGCTGGACCTCGCGCGGGTCGAGCATGCCGGGCTGCTCGTGCTGCGTGCTCGCGGCACCGCAGGCGACGGCGTAGCGCAGCCCATCGGCGAAGGGGCGCTCCGCGCGCCGCGCTGCCAGCAGGCCCGCCAGCAGCGCATCCCCTGCGCCGACCGGTGAGACGACCTCGAGCTGAGGCACGGTCGCGCGCAGGAAGCGCGGCCGGCCCGCCTCGCGGACGTATGCGAGCGCGCCGTCGTCGCGCGTGATCACGACTCCGCGCGCTCCCATCTCGACGATCTGCTCGAGCGCGACGACCAGGTCCTGCACGGTCTCGAACTCGAAGCCGACGAGCTCCTCGGCCTCCATCTGGTTGGGCACGACGAGATCCGGCTCGCCACCCAGGCCCAGCCGCAGCGGCTCCCCCTCCGAGTCGAGCACCGCGTAGACGCGCTGCCTGCGAGCCTCGCGCAACGCAGTCGCGTACCAGTCCTCGGGCACGTCGCGCGGGAGGCTGCCGGCCAGCACGACGGCCTCGCTGCCGCCCAGCAGATAGCTGTAGGCCGTGCCGAACGACGCGAGCTCGTCCGGGCGCACCTCGGGCCCGTACTCGACGATCTCGGTCGCGACGTGCGTGCCGGCCGGGTCGAGCACGATCGTGCTCGAGCGCGACTCGTCGGCGATGCGCACGAACTGATGGACGATGCCGCCGGCGGTGAGATCCTCGACGATCATGTCGCCCGCGCGACCGCCCGCGAGCCCCGTGGCGACCACGGGCTGGCCGAGTGCTCGCAAAGCGCGCGCGACGTTGATGCCCTTGCCGCCTGCCTGCAGCTCGCCCGGCGCGCAGCGATGACGGCGGCCGATCTGCAGATTCGCGACGCGAAGGGTCTTGTCGATCGCGGCGTTGAGCGTGACCGTCAGGAACATGTCGCAAACGCGGCTGGGCCGCCTCCCCCCACTCTAGGGCAGATCGAGTGAGCGCAGCCAGGGCACGAGCGCCGGGCGACCTCCCCCAGCCCGGTCGGCGACGAGCGGCACGCGCCCCAGCAGGCCCCGCGCGCTTCGCAGCTCGACGTAGCCGACCTGCTGGCCGGCCCGAACCGGGCTGTTCAGGCGGCGGGGCAGCACGACTCGCTCGCGCACCTGCTCGCCCGGGTCGAGCCTCGCCGAGATTCCCCTGGCGGCGACCACTGCCAGCGCGCCCGAGCGGCCGAAGACCTGGCCGGCGCGCAGCAGGGTGGCGCGGCCGAAGCGGTCGAAGCCCCAGTCGAGCAGGCGTGCGACGTCGTCGTCGCGGACCGCCTCGTTGGGCGCTCCGAGCACCACCGCGTACAGCCGCACGCCGTCGCGCTCCGCGCTCGCCGCCAGGTTCCACCCGGCCTCGTCGGTGTGACCGGTCTTCACCCCGTCCAGCCCGGCGTAGGTGGCGAGCAGCGTGTTGCTCGTCGGGAGCATCGCGTGGCCCGGGATCGTCACGCTCCGCCGGCGCGCGAGGCTGCGGAAGACGGGCGAGGTCATGTCCAGTCGCGCGAGCGTCAGCACGTCGTGCGCCGAGGAGTGCGCGCCGGGCTCGTCGAGGCCGTGGGGCGTGCGATAGACCGTGTCGCGCAGGCCGAGCGCCCGTGCCTCGGCGTTCATGAGCAGGACGAATCGTGCCACCGGATCCCGCGGCAGCGGCCGGTGGAGCGCACGCGCGGCCCTGATGGCCGCTGCCTGCGCCGCCGGCTGGTCCATGGTCGCGTGCGCGAGCACGATCGCGGCGTCGTTGGCCGAATGCACGATCAGCGCAGCCAGCAGCGACCGCACCGTCTGCGTCTCCCCGAGTGCGAGCGGCACGCTCGACTCTCCCACCGCGACGGCATCGGGCCCGGTCACGGCGACGAACCCGAGCGGCGTGTAGCGAAGCACAAGGTGCGCCGTCATCAGCTTCGTGAGGGAGGCGATCTCTCGCCGCGAGTCGGCCGCGTGCTGCGCCAGCAGGCCGCCGTGACCCGGCGCCTCGACGATCCAGGCCGCGGCCTTGGGGACGGGCGGCGGCGCCGCGAACGCGCCCTGGACGGGAACCAGCAGGGCAAGCAGGGCGATGGCCGCGACGCGCACGGGGCGCCACTATAGTGGCGCGCGATGAGCCTCGGCCCACAGGGCGGGCGCGGTCTGCTCGTGACCATGTGGCGCCTGGCGCTCGCCCGGCAGCAACTGCTGCTCGTCGCCGTCGCGATGGTGCTGCTCGACGCCTCGGCGTTGCTGGCCGTGATCGGCGCGCTCTCGCGCGCCGGCACCTTCGGCGATTTCTCGAGCGCCGTCTACGACGAGACGCGCACGCTGGCGGACGCTCTCGGGCGCGCGTTCGGAGGTAGCGGCGCGTCAGCCGCCGCCATCGTGTTGTACGTCTTCGTGCGCCCCTGGCCGGTCTCCTGGCTGCGTGCTGCCTACATCCGCGGGCTCGCGGGCAAGGGCGGCCTGCCGCGGCCCACGTGGGAGTCGGTGATCCGGCTGGTGTTCCTCGACATCCTGATCGGCACGCCGCTCGCATTCGCGATCGGCGGGCTGGAGAAGGCCGACCAGGCCGCGCTGGGGGCGCCGCTCCTGCTGCTCGTGCTCGTGCTCACGCTCTACGCCGACTACGCGATCGTCGTCGACGACCTCACGCTGCGCCAGGCCCTCCGCGCAAGCATGCACGTGCTCCGGCGACGCCCATCGGCCTCGCTCGGCGTCACCGCCGTATGGCTCGTGCTGTCGTTCGCGCTCGCGTCCGCGCTCGGGCCGACGTTCGACAGCGGCGCCACACCGCTCGCATTGACGGTGCTGCTCGTGCTCACCGGCGTGTTCGGTTACGGACTCGACATCTGCCTGCTCACGCTCTACCGCGCCACGCCGCCTGCGCCCGCCCTGGACGTCGGCTGACAACGCCCCCTAACGCACGATCAGCGTCTGACCGACCTGCAGGGCGGCGGGGTCGATCGCGGGGTTGAGGCGCTCGAGCTCCTTGACGCTCGTCCCGAACTGCGTCGCGATCGAGAACAGCGTGTCGCCGGGCTTGACCGTCCACTTGACGTGCTGGCCGTCACTCGTGGTCGTCACCGTCCCGGTGCTGGTCGTGTCGGTCGTCGCGGTGGCCGGCGTCGTCGAGGGCGTGGTCGAGACGCTGCCCGTCGTCACCTGCGTCGTCGTCGCGGCCGGCGGCGGGGGCGGTGGCAGCGGTGGCGGCTCGGGCGGCGGGGGTGCGGGCGGCGGCGGCGTGTCGGGCACGGGGAGCGTCTCGACGGAACCGACGGGAACGGTGGAGGGTGGAGGCGCGCCGTCCGACGGATGCCCGATCACGCCGGCGTTCGACAGGATCAGCACGATCACGGTCACGGCCCCGAGCAGGGCCGCCGGCGCGAGGTATGCCCACGGCGAGCGCCGCCCGGGACGCTTCCTCTTCGGCCGCCGCCGCTTCCTGCTGCGCGGAGCCGGCGTGCTCACGCGCTCTCCACGACGGCCCAGGCCGCCTCCCGCAGGCGGGCAGCCTCGGCGGCCGCCGCGCCCTGCCAGCGACCGTTGTCTCGCGAGGCATGGAGGACCGAGCGCGAGGCGCTGACGAGGCCGCCCGCCGGCCCGGGTGCGAACGCCGGTGCGAGCGCGGCGACCTCGCCGCCCTGAGCGCCCACGCCGGGAAGCAGAAAGGTCGCCTCGGGCATCAGCTCGCGCGCGCGCGCCACTGCGCCGGGCTGGGTGGCGCCGATCACGGCGCCGGCGACGGGCGCGAACGACGCGACCATGCGCGCCACATGTTCCCAGACGCGCGATCCGTCCTCGAGCTCCAGCTCCTGGATATCCGCGCCGCCGGGGTTGGATGTGCGCACGAGCACGAACGCGAGCCCGCCCGAGACCCGGCAGGCATCGGCGAACGGCTCGAGCGAGTCGGCGCCCAGGTACGGGTTGACCGTGAGGGCGTCGGCGAACGGCGGCGCGTGCCGTCGAGGCGCGAGGTAGGCGGCTGCATACGCGTCTGCCGTCGAGCCGATGTCCGCGCGCTTCCCGTCGGCGATCACGAGCAGTCCGCGCTCGCGCGCGAATGCGCCCACGCGCTCTGCCGCCGCCAGGCCGTGATGTCCGGCCTGCTCGAAGAAGGCGAGCTGCAGCTTGACCGCAACGGCATGCGCAGCGACGGCGTCGACGATTCCGATGCAGAAGCGCTCCATCGCGCGCGCGACGCCCGCGGGTCGATCGCCCACGCCCTGGAAGACCTCATCCGGAAACAGCTCGGGCCGGGGGTCGAGCCCGACGCACAGCACGCTCTTCCGCTCCGCCGCCAGCTGCTCGAGACGCTCCCGGAAGCTGCTCGCCACGTCGTCAGGCTACCGCCTGGGGTTCAGGCAACCGCCGCGAGCTCGTCGGCTCGCGGGTGGCGGCCGGGCGGGAGCGGCGCGCGCAGCGGCACGCGCCGGCGAGCCGCCGCGACACGCTGGAGTGCCGGCGCATCCGGCGCGGCGCAGGCGACGGGCACGACCCCCGGTGCGCGCCCTGCGAAGGCCCGTGCAAGCAGGAGCGCCTCGGAATACCGTTCCGCCGGCAGCCAGGGGCCCTCGGCGCGCGGCTCGAGCACCACAGCCGGGTCGAGCGCACGCTCGATGGCGGCGGCCACGGCGCCGAGCTCGAGCCCCGGGTCGCCCTGTCGCGGCAGCCGCCGCTTTCCGACGAGGGCGCCGCGCACGACCGCAAAGGCGACGACGTGGCGCGGATCGAGATCCGCCGCCAGCAGGACGCCGGTGCGACGGCGTGCGCGCCGGATGGCCGAGACCTGGGCGTCGGCGGCGCGCACGGCGTCCAGCAGGCGCGTCGTGCGCCTCGCGTCCTCGAAGCGCTGCTGCTCGATCTGGCGCGCGATGCGGGCCCGCAGCGGCGCGTCGACCACGCTCTGCTCGCCGGCCAGCCAGGCCGCAAGGGCACGCGCCGAGCCGAGATACGCGAGCGCGTCATCGCCCCCGCGGCACTGTGCGAGGCAGCGACCGGCCGCGCCGCGCAGGCACCGGCCGTCGTCCACGGGCACGCGCGGCCTGCACGTGCGCAGCCGGTAGCCGTCGCGCAGCCCCTCGGCCGCCTCGGTGGCCATCCGGCGAGACGGGAAGGGGCCCGCGTAGACCGCGCCGTCGTCGCGCACCGCGGTGCGCAGGCCGAGCGCCGGCGCATGCTCGGCCAGCGCCAGCCGCAGGTAGACCGCCCTGTCGGGCCGCGCGTCGCGGAGATTGCCCGGCGGCCGCCAGCGGCGGATCAGATCGAGCTCGGCGACCGCGGCCTCGAGCTCCGATCCGGTGGGCGCCGCGTCGATCGCGGCCGAGCGCCGCGAGCGCGCCCTCGATGCGCGGCGGCTGGCGGCGCGACCCGAAATACGAGCGCACGCGGGTGCGCAGGTCGCCTGCCTTGCCGACGTAGAGCGCCTGCCCGAGCCGGTCGCGCATCACGTAGACACCCGGGCCGGCGGGCATGCCCGCCGCCAGGTAGCGACGCTGCCTCGCCCGGCGCGGGGCGGCCAGTGCGAGCATCATCACGTCCTCGGCGCTCTCGGCACCGCGCTCCTGCGCGAGCGCGATCAGCCCCAGCAGCACCTCGGCCGTTGCGAGCGCGTCGGGCAGCGCGCGATGGCATGGCCGGACCGTGACGTCGAAGCGCTCGGAGAGGCTGGCGAGGTCGAACCGCGCCAGCCGGCCGGCCAGGAGCCGCCGTGCGAGGCCGACCGTGTCGAGCACGCGCATCCCGATGCGCGTGCCGTCGAGGCGTGCGAGGGCGCGATCGAGCATGCCGACGTCGAAGGCCGCGTTGTGGGCGACGAGCACGCTGCCACGCGCAAGCGCGAGCAGTTCGGCCAGTGCGGGCCGCAGCGGGCCCGCGCCGGCGAGATCGCGGTCGCGGATGCCCGTGATCTGCGTGATGCGCGGGGGCATGGGGATGCCCGGGTCGACGAGGCGTGAGATCGTGCCTGCCTGCTCGCCGCGCTCGACGCGCACCGCACCGATCTCGACGATGCGGGCGCTCGCGCCGACGCCCGTCGTCTCGAGGTCGACGACCGTCCAGACAGCCTCTGCGAGCGGCGTGCTCGGGGGTGGCGCGAGCCCGACGAGACCCACGCGGCCGTCGTCGTGCCGGACGAGCCGCGCATCGTCCTGGACGACCTCCTCCAGGACGCGCCGCGCGAGCTCCCCCGGAACGTGCGGGAGCGCGAGCAGCGCCCCCGCCGCTCGCTCAGGAGCCAGGGGCTCGCCGCTCGCCTCGATCAGCGCCGCGAGCCGGTCGGCTGCCCCCAGCTCGAGCTGGATCGGCGCGGCGCGGGGCCCACGGGGAGGTGGCATCCGGCGTGTCATGCGAACGTATGTTCGCATGAACTCCGGACGCCACCTCCCGCAGCTTCCAGGGCGCTTCCCAGTAGGGCGTGAGGTCTGGCGAGTCGGGCGGATCAGCCGCGGACGGCGGCCTTCAGCGTCGAGCCGGCGGAGAACTTCGGCACGGTCGCAGCCGGGATCTGGACCTTCTGGCCCGGATTCCGCGGGTTGACACCGGTGCGCGCCGAGCGCTTCGTCACGTGGAACTTGCCGAAGCCGGTGAAGGAGACGTCCCCGCCCTTCTTGAGCGTGTCGCTGATCGTTCCGAGCACGGCGTCCACGGCGGACCCGGCGTCCTTCTTGGACAGTCCGGTGCGCGACGCCACCTCGTCGATGAACTCACCCTTGGTCACGTGGATTTCCTCCTCGGTTGGGAACCGCGAGCACGCTAGCAGAGCCACCGGACACGAAACCGCATATCCATGCGGTTTCGCGGCCATCGGGTAACGAGACGCACCTCCCGGGTCGTTCACGCTGGACAACGCGCAAACGGTTTCGCACAGCAGGACTCGGCCGTTTGCAGCGGATTCGCGGGGGCGCGCAAGCCTGGAGGCCTCGATCCCCCTGCCGAAGCCTTACAGACTGGTTCCAAAGTCGCGTGTGTGCGACTCTTGAAACCAGTTCTCAGAAGCTCTCAGCCGGCCGAGATTCCCAGATCCGCTCGGCGGAAGAGCGGATCGAGCTGCACGCCGAGCGCCGCGAGCCCCTCGGCGCCGCCCTCCTCGCGGTCGAGCACGCAGAGCGCACGCTCCACGGCCAGCCCGGCTGCACGCAGCGCCCCGACCGCTGCGATCAGCGCCCCGCCCGTGGTGACCACGTCCTCGATCACGAGCACCCGCTCGCCCGCCTCGAACACGCCCTCGATGAGGCCCTCGGTGGCGTAGTCCTTGGCGGCCTTGCGCACGATCAGGAACGGGATGCCCGTCGCGAGCGCCGTCGCGGCGGCCAGCGGCACCGCTCCCAGCTCCGGGCCGGCCAGCCGGTCGGGCGCCGGCTCGTTCGCAGTGGCGAGCGCCGCCAGCTCCGCGCCGATCGGCCCGAGCAGCGCCGGGTCCGTCTCGAAGCGGTACTTGTCGAGATACACGGACGAGCGGCGCCCCGATCGCAGGACGAAATCGCCGTGCAGGAGCGCGCGCTCGGCCACGCGGCGCGCGAGCTCCTCGCGCGTCAACGGCCGGTGGCGGCGAGCGCCTCTGCGGCGAGCGGCAGGAGCCGATCGGCCTCGGGGGCACCCTGCGAGAGCGAGAGCATCGAGCCGTCCTCGAAATAGAGGTCGGCGCGGCTCGTGTTGCGCTCGCGCTTGCGCTTGAAGATCAGCGCCGAGCCGGCGATCGATCCGACGGCGAGCGTCATCGCCCCGACGACCCGCCTACGCCGTGCCATCGCCGTGCTCCTCCTCGGCGACCGCGCCGGCGTCGGCCTGCCAGACGACGGTCGGCTCGCCGGCCGTGGCGGACTGCCCGTCCAGCGAGTGCAACGCGGACTTGAGGTCGTAGAACACGAGCCCGACTGTCGGGTCGGGCGCGGTGGTCGCCAGCAGGACATGCTGCTCGTCGCGCACGACGAAGACACTGCCCTGCGCGGTCGACAGCTCCACCTGAGTCAGCGCGTCGCGGCCGAGATCGCGGCGCGAGGAGTCGGCGGCCTCCCAGATCTCACGCGCGAGCCGACCCAGCAGCTCCCCCGTCGGACCATCGTCGGGCGAGCAGGCGAGGACCACGCCGCCGTGGTCTGCGATGACGGCAGCTTCGATCTGAACAGAGATCTGCTTGAGGTCGGCGAGTGCTTCGTGCCCGTCCATGGAGCACCCTTTTCGGCGCGCGAGAATTTCGCGGACCGTACCACACGAAACCGCATCGCAGAGGCTACGAAACGGCTCCCCCAGGGCGGCACGCGGGACTACCGCCGCCTCGCCAGGTTCAATGCACGAATGGGACGTGCCGACTTCGGAGACGCGACGGGCCGGCCCGTGCGCGCGCTCGCGGCGATCCTCCGCCGCTACTTCGGCGCCCGAGGGCCTCACCTGGCCGCAATGCTGGCCTACTACGCGCTGCTCTCGCTGTTTCCGTTCGTGTTCCTGGCCGCCTCGCTGGTGAGCTGGATCGGGCGCCCGGCCGAGACCTCCGCGCTTCTGCGCGACCTCAGCCACGTGCTGCCGGGCACGAGTGCCCACGACCTCGCGCGGCTCGTCCGCAGCCTCGGCTCGAACGCCACGGAACTCGGCCTGATCGGCGGCGTGGCGCTGCTGTGGTCGTCGCTCGGATTCCTGTCAGCGCTCGAATCCGGCCTCAACGTCCTCTACGGGCTTCCGAACCGCGGCTTCCTGCACCAGAAGGTCGTCGTGCTCGGCCTCCTCGCAACGGCGCTGATCGGCCTGCTCGCGGGGCTCACGGTCGTCGTGGCGAGCCAGACGGCCCTCTCGCAGGTCGCACCCGGGCTCTCGAACCTGGCGGCCTGGCGCATCGGCGGCGCGCTCGCGGTCAGCACGCTGACGACATTCCTCTTCCTGCTGATCGTCTACCGCACGCTGCCCAACACGGAGGTCACCATGCGACAGGTGCTGCCGGGCGCCCTGATCGCGACCGCGCTGCTGCAGCTCACGTTCGAATTGCTGCCCCTGTACGTGCGCTCCGTCGAGGGCCTCCCCGCGCTGAAGGCCTTCGGAGGCGCCGCGGTCCTGCTGGTGTGGCTCTATCTGATGGGCAACGTCGTGCTGCTCGGCGGGGCCTTCACCTGGTGGAGCGCCCGCGGGCGCAGCGCGACTGCCGAGTCTGCCCGGCAGATCGAGCCCGGGCCCCGAGTCCCCCCCGCGCCTCAGCCGCCCGGGGAGCCGGAGGCACCCGACAGCGCCAGCGTGTAGGGCCCGGCGCCCTTGTTCCGGCCGACGACCAGCAGGGAGCGACCGCCGCGCAGAGTGATCTGCGACGCTCGGCGAGTGCCCGCGCGCGAAGGCCCAGAGCTTGGCGTCCGTCGTGCCGGCCGGAAGCACACCCAGTGTGAGCCCCCGCGCGCCTTGCCGGAGGGTTGCCCGCACCGTCGCGCCCTTCGGCACGTCGACCGTGTAGGCGTCGACGTCGTCGCCGGCATAGCCGAGGCTGGCCACGACGACGGCGCCCGGGCGCAGCGATCGCTGGGCCACGGCGGCATCCACCCAGTCGTTCGGCTCGTGCGAGTCCGGGAGCTTCTGTGCGTGCAGCGCGCGGCTCACGTTGAGCACGCCGTAGCCGGAGCTCCTGCTGGGCACCTGCTTGCCGAGCGGGGTGGCGGTGCGCGTCAGCGCGCCGGCGACCTCGGCGGCAGTCCAGTCGCGGTGCGTGGCCCAGACCATCGCAGCGGCCGCGGTCACGAGTGGCGCCGCGAACGACGTGCCGTCCGGTGTATTGGCCGTCTCGGAGGTCTGCGAGACGCCCTCGGCGCTCGAGGCGATCACCCGGATCCCGTGCATCGGCGCCACGAGATCGACCTGCGGTCCCCGCGTCGAGCCCTTCCAGACCTGCGTGGAGGAGCCCGCCTTCAGCCCGCCCACGCCGAGCACTCCCGGTTCCGAGGCGGGGAACTTGTTCTTCGCCGCGAACCCCTCGTTGCCGACCGCGGCAACCACCAGCGCGCCCGAGAGCTGCAGCGCGCGCAGGGACTCGATGAGCGCACGCGACGGACGGGCCGTCGCCGAGACGTTCACGACCTGCGCGCCGTGCTGCCGCAGCCAGCCGAATGCCTCCACGAGGCCATGCTCGAGCACCGTCTGGTTGCAGGCGGCCGATCTGACGATGCGCGCCGACAGCAGTGTCGCGTCCGGCGCCAGCCCCATGACGCGCACGTCGGGCCGGTTCGCGATCAGGATGCTGGCGACGGCGGTGCCGTGCCCGATCGGGTCGTGAGGCACGCGCTTGCCCCCGGACGAGAGATGGAGCAGCGGCGGCTGACGGGGCGCGAGGCGATCGTCGTCGATGCCCGAGTCGGCCATGCCGATCACCATCCCCGCCGCGGAGCGCGTGCTGAGGTGGATCGCGCTCCGCCAGGCCGGGTCGGCCTTCGCATCCTGGCTGCTCACGGCGCCGCAACCCTCGCCGGACAGGTCGATCGGTGCGTCGCGCTCGACGTAGCGCACGCCGGGCGCGGCGCGCAGGCGCCGCAGCGCCGGCCCGAGCCCGCGCTTCGGCAGCCGTACGAGCGCGAGACCGAGGTCGCGATCGAGCACCGAGATGCGTGCAGCCGGCGGCAGCGAGCCCGGCGGCGGCGCCGTGGCACCCGGAGGGAGCGCGGCGACGAACGGCAGGAGGAGCGCCGCGGCGTTCACGAGACGCCCGCCTCGCGCAGAGCCGCCGCGAGCGAGCGCGAGGCCCGCCCGCGGTGCGAGATCGCGTCCTTCTCCTCGGCAGTGAGCTCCGCCACCGTGCGCAGCTCGCCAGACGGCACGAACAGCGGGTCGTAGCCGAAGCCGGCGCTGCCGCGTGGCGCACGCGCCAGCTCTCCCTCGACCCGTTCCGTGACGACGATCTCGCGCCCGTCGGGCAACGCGGCCGCGAGCGCGCACACGAACGCCGCAGAGCGATCGGACGCGCCGTTCAGGCGCGCGAGCAGGGCCGAGTTGCGATCGGCGTCCGTCGGCCCCGCCCAGCGTGCCGAATGGAGACCGGGCTCGCCGTTCAGCGCCGCGACCTCGAGGCCCGAGTCGTCGCCCAGCCCGATGCGGCCGCCCGCCGCGGCCACCGCCGCGCGCGCCTTGCGCAGCGCGTTGCCGGCGTAGGAGTCGCCATCCTCCTCGACGGCGATCGGACGCGCCTCGACGTCGGCGTCGAGCAGACGGGACAGCTCGGCGGCCTTGCCGTCGTTCCCCGTGGCGAGCACCGCGCGCAACCGGCTCATCGCTGGACCGCCACCGCCTTCAGCTGCTCGGCCTCGATGCGCTGCATCCCCGCAGCCCCGAGCTCGAGCAGGCGATCGAGCTGCGCACGGTCGAACGGCTTGCCTTCGGCGGTGCCCTGCAGCTCGACGAGGCGCCCGCCGCTCGTCATCACGACGTTGAGGTCGACCTCGGCGCTCGAGTCCTCGGTGTAGTCGAGGTCGAGCACGGGCTCGCCCTCGACGATGCCGCAGGACACGGCAGCGACGCCCGCGGTCAGCGGCAGCTCGGGCAGCACGCCCCTGTCGACGAGCACCCCGAGTGCGCGGTAGAGGGCGACGTAGCCGCCGCAGATCGACGCGCAGCGCGTGCCGCCGTCGGCCTGCAGCACGTCGCAGTCGACCCAGACGGTACGCTCGCCGAGCGCCTGCAAGTCGACGATCGCGCGCAGCGAGCGCCCGATCAGCCGCTGGATCTCGATCGAGCGGCCGTCGGGCCGCCCGCGCGAGGAGTCACGCTGTTTGCGCTCGCCGGTCGAGGCGGGGAGCATCCCGTACTCGGCGCTGACCCAGCCCCGTCCGCTGCCGCGCAGCCAGCGCGGGGTCTCGGCGTCGACGCTCGCCGTGCAGATGACGCGGGTGCGCCCGATGGAGAACAACACCGAGCCGTCAGCCGTCTCCACGAAGCCGGGCACAAGATCGAGAGGGCGCAATTCGTCTTGCGCGCGGCCGTCGTGTCGCATCGCAGGAGTCTAGTGCGTCATGCGGCCCGGGTGGTCCTACGGGCCCGGTCGCTACGAGGTCAGTGCGAGGCCCTGGAGCTCGGCGACGCCCAGCGTGCGCACGCTGGAGATCGGCAGCTGCAGGAAGCGGCGGCCGACGGCGGCGAACGACTCCGCGTCGGCGGTGCACGCGAAGCGGTACGAGCCCCGGCGACCGTGATCACGTGCGAGGCGCTTGCGCGACAACGTGGCCGCGACCTCCTCCGCGAGCTCCTCGGCCGCGGCCACGAGCGAGACGTCCCGCCCGAGCTCGCGTTGCAGGATCCCGCGGATCAACGGGTAGTGCGTGCAGCCGAGGATCACCGTGTCGACGCCCGCCTCGCGCAGCGGCGCGCAGTGCAGGCGCACGCGCTCGACCATCGTCTCGTCGTAGGTCTCGCCCCGCTGGATCGCGTCCGCCAGTCCCGGGCACGGCACCTCGACGAGCTCGATCCCGGCGTCGAGCCCGCGCACGAGCTCGCGATAGCGGCCGCTGGCTACCGTGGCCTCGGTCGCGAGCAGGCCGACGCGCCGGTTGCGGGTGAGCTGCACCGCGGCCCGTGCCTCCGGGGTGAGGACGCCGATCACCGGCACGTCCAGCGATTGCTGCAGGTCGCCGAGGGCGGTCGCCGTCGCAGAGTTGCAGGCCACCACGATGAGCTTGACGCCCTCGCGCACGAGCCAGCCCGCGATCTCCTGCGAGAACGCGCGCAACTCGGCCGCCGACCGCCCGCCGTACGGGAAGTGCGCAGTGTCCCCGGCGTAGAGGAAGTCCTCGTGCGGCATCGTCACGAGGCACTCGTGCAGGACCGTGAGCCCCCCCACGCCGGAGTCGAACATGCCGATCGGACGCTCCGCGTGCACGCCATGATCGTAATCGGGACGCCTCTCCGGCGGCGCACGCGCCGATAGGCTGCCCCGATGCGCCTGCTCTGCATCCATCACGAGCCGAGCTCGGACGGCGGGACGCTCCTGACGCCGGCACGTGCCAGCGCCTGGACGATCGAGCACTGGCACGCGCACGCCGGGGAGCCGCGGCCGGCGCTTGCAGACGTCGATGCGGTCGTGGCCTACGGCGGCACGATGAACCCGGACGAGGACGCGCGGCTGGCGTGGCTCGCGGACGTGCGAGCGACGCTTGCCGAGGCGGTCGAGCGCGACGTCGCGGTGCTCGGAATCTGCCTCGGCGCGCAGCTGCTCGGCCAGGCGCTCGGCGCCGGCGCGCCGCGGCTCGCGCAGCCCGAGCTCGGCTGGCTGTCGGTCGAGCTGACGCCCGCCGGTGTCGAGGACGTGCTGCTCGGCCCGCTGGCTCCTGCCTGCGAGGTGTTCCAGTGGCATGACTACGGCTGCGAGCTGCCGGCAGGGGCGGTGACGCTCGCACGCTCGGAGCGCGCGCCGCAGCAGGCCTACCGCGTCGGGGACGCGGTCTGGGCGGTGCAGTTCCACATCGAAGTCGACGCCGAGACGGTGGCGCGCTGGACAGGGGCCGCCGCGGAGATCGCGCGCGCCCGCGGAGCAGAGCCCTCCGAGCTGGTCGCACGCGCGCAGGCCTACGAGGCCGAGTACGTCGCGACCGCGCGCTCCCTGATGAGCCGCTTCCTGACGGTCGCGCGCAGCCGCGCCGGTAGCCGGGTCGTCTGAGACGCCGTGCTCGCGCAGCGGGACCCTCAGAGGTTCTGGCCCTCTAAGCTTCTTGGGATGCGCGAGCCGACGACGCAGGACATCGACGCCCTGATCGGGCCGGCCACGCCACATTTCGCGTACCAGATCCACGAGCGCGTCGAGCGGCTCGTCGCGCCGTTGCCGGAGGACCACCCGGTACGCGACTATGCCGCGCAGCGGCTCGCGGTGCTCGACGCCCTGGGCTACGGGACCTCGCGCGCCGAGGGTGGTGACCCATCCGCACCGCGGCCGGCGTGACTGCCGGGACGCTGCGTCAGCACGCGGTCGCCGCCGAGGCGATCGCGCGCGGCGACCTGTTGTTCGCCCTCTACTCGGGCGATCGGCCACCGGCTGACGACGCGCAGCTCTGGCTGCTCCCCGAGGAGCATGAGCCCGAGGTCGTGGCGCTCAGCTGGCAGCGCGAGGCGGAGGTGATCGCCGCACACGCTCCCGGCGTGCGCTGCCGTTGCAACGTCCACAGAACCTATCCGCTCGACGCCGAGGCGGTCGATCGCATCACGGGGATGCACGTCTGGTCGGAGGGGCATCTCACGGGCCGGCTGGACGCGGGGGAGCAGTTGCATGCGCTGATCGTGCGGGCCTGGGCCGCGCCCGAGAGCCGGCTGCTCGCCGGCGACGAGCCTCTGCCGACCGACGAGGATCTCCTCCCCGCGCTCACCGACTCGGCCTTCGAGCTGCTGGTGGCGCGTCTCGAGCAGGCCCTGCGCGGCTGACGCGGCCCGCGCGGGTCCGCCGCAGCCGGTGACAGCGCGCGCCTCGGCCGCGTCCGCTCTGCGACTCGAGCGTGGCGACGGCGGGAGGCGCATCATCGGTCGGCCCGGAGCTGATCCTCGAGTTGCGCCCACGCGCCGTAGCGCCGCGCGAGCAGTTCGGGTGTCAGCGTCGCGAGGCCGCAGCGGAACTCGTAGGCCGCCAGCTCGTCGGGGTCGTGGAAGTAGCGCAGCCAGAGCGACGGCCCGTGCAGCGCGTCGAGGTCGAGGCGGTCGATGCGGAAGCCCAGCGAGAGCTTGGCGATGATCGCCGGGTTGTTGCCGGGCGCGTGGCTGGAGACGACCGACGTGAAGCCGAGCTCGCGCGTGGTCTCGAGCACGCGCTCGATCACGGCTCGGTAGATGCCGCGGCGCCGGTAGCCCGGATGCACCGCGGCGTGCCCGGTCATGTAGGTGTAGCCGTCCAGCTGCTCCCCTCGGTAGACCGCCGCGACCCGATCGCCGTCTCGGATCAGCCAGCGGTCGGCGAGCGTCTCGCCGCCGCGCGAGCCCGCCAGGATCTCGGCCCGGCGCTGCCACTCCGCGCCCCGCTCGAAGTACATCTCGGGCGGGAAGCCGTCGCGGCCGAAGGCCGCCTCCCAGGCCGCCCAGTAGGTCGGGTCGTCGGCCAGGGACTCGATCCGGTAGCCGCCCGCCAGCGGCCTGCGCGCGCGTTGGCGCGTGCCCGCCGCCCAGGCCCAGCCGTCGCTCATCCCCGCTGGGGGATTGGGCTGTGGCGGAACATGCCCTGCGACAACGACTGCCCGCCGTCGATGGTCAGGGTCTCCCCGGTGACGTGCGCCGCATCGTCGGAGAGCAGGAAGAGCGCGCCGGCGACCACGTCGTCGAGCGTCGTGAACCTGCGCGCCGGGATATCCGCCAGCATGTGCTCGCGGATCTCCGGCGTCGGGAACAGGCGCTCGGCCGCACCCTCGCTGTCGAGCGGGCCCGGGGCGATGCAGTTCACGCGGATGCCGAGCGGCGCCCACTCCACGGCCAGCGAGCGTGCGAGATTCCAGACGCCGGCCTTCGCCGCGGCCGAGTGCGCCGTCATCGGGTTGCCCGTCCAGGCGTAGGTGGCGATCACGTTCAGCATCGCCCCGCCGATGCCGTCGTGCCGCATGCGCCTCGCGACCGCGCTCGAGCAGTAGAACGTGCCGTTCAGGACGATGTCGATGACGGCCCGCCAGCCGTTCGGCGAGAGGTCGATCGCATGGGCCAGGAAGTTGCCGGCGGCGTTGTTGATCAACCCCCTCGGCGGTCCGAGCGCCGCGCCCGCCTCCGCAACCCAGGCGTCCACGCGCTCGGGGTCGCGCACGTCGACCTGCGTGGCCAGTGCCGCGACGCCGTGCGCGCGGCAGAGCTCCGCCGTCTCCTCGATCGGCTCCGCTCGGCGGCCGCAGACGGCGATCGGCGCGCCGCGCTGGGCCAGCGCGAGCGCGAACGCCCGTCCCATGCCGGTGCCGCCCCCGGTGATCAGCGTCGTGCGCCCCTCGAATCCGCTCACTCCGCGCCGCCTTCCTGGTCGAGTCGAGCGCGATAGTGCGCGAGCACGTCCTCCGCGAACGCCGAGATCGCGGGCGCCGCATCGCCGAGCGCCTCGCTGAAATGCTCGGGAGCGCCGGCTGCGGCAATGCGCTCGAGCACGTCCCAGACCGCGCGCGCAAGGGGCTCGGCGGGGTCGAGTGCCTCGCCGCTCAGGCTCGCGGAGAGCTCGGCGCCGCGCTGCTGGAGAGCGCCGGCACTCGCACTGAGGCCGCGCGCCGCATCCGCGAGCTCGTCGACGTAGCCGGTGCGCGCGACGCGCAGCCCTTCGCCGTGGGCCGCGGCGGTGAGCGCCGCTGCGTGGGCCGCCTCGAGTGCCGCGCGCAGCTCGGGCCGGCTCTCGCCGACCAGCGCGAGCGCGCGCTCCGCAGCCTGCGCGATCTCCGCCGCGTCGGGCACGAGCGCGGCCTCCTCGGCCGTCTCGCAGAGTGCCGCGAGCATCGCCGCCTCCTGCACCCGTCGCCCATCTGCGAGCGCGAGCCCGTCTCCGTCGACGGCGATCCAGCCGAGCTCCGGAACATGGTCGTCGTCCAGATCGTCGTCGACCTCCGGGCCGAGCGCACAGAGGAACACGAGGCCACGCTCGAACGGATCGGCCACGAGCACCCCGACGACAGCTTCCCCCGCGCCGGCGAACGGCCTGGCGGCCGCGGCGGCCGCCAGCAGCTGATCCTCGCTCGCCATGGCGCGTAGCGTAGACACCCCGCGACAGCCGGCGCCGTGTCGGGTACCATTACTGCATGGCAGCTTCGCGATCTGCCGCTCCGCAAGGCCAGGGCCCGCGCTCCGACGTGCAGCAGCAGGTGGTCGAGTGGCGCGAGCTCGTACTTGTGCAGGCCGGATGCTCGCAGGAGGTCGCCGAGCGCATCGCGCTGAGCGATGCCGACCTGCACCACGCGTGCGACCTGCTGGCGAGCGGCTGCTCGCCCGAGCTTGCCGAGCGCATCCTCGTCTGAGATCCCCGCGGCGTCGGAGCGGCGGGTCTACACCGTCGCCAACGTCAACCGCGGCCTTGCGCGGCGCGTCGACGAGCTACCGCCGCTGTGGGTCGAAGGCGAGATCGGTGACCTGCGCTACAACCCCAAGTTCGGCTTCACCTTCCTCACGTTGCGCGATCCCGACGAGGGCGCGACGCTCGCCGTGACGATGGCCCGCTGGGCCTTCGAGCGCATCGACCCCGCTCCCGTCGAGGGCCAGCGCGTCCAGGTGCACGGAAAGGTGACGCTCTACGACAAGCGCGCCGAGCTGTCTCTGCGCGCCGACCGCATCGAGCCGGCGGGGGACGGCGCGCTGCTCGCGCGCATCGAGGAGGCACGGCGCCGGCTCGACGCCGACGGTCTCTTCGACCCGGCGCGAAAGCGCTCGCCGCCGCTCTGGCCTCGCGGCATCGGCCTGATCGCCGGGCGCGAGGCGGCCGCGCCGCTCGACGTGATCCGCAACGCCCGCGCGCGCCTCGCCTCGGCGCGCTTCGTGCTCGCGGAGACCTCGGTGCAGGGCGAGCGCGCAGTGCCGGAGATCGTGCGCGCACTCGCGGCGCTGGACGCGCGCCCCGACGTGGAGGTGATCGTGATCGCGCGGGGGGGCGGCTCGCTCGAGGATCTGCTGCCGTTCTCCGACGAGCAGCTGTGCCGCGCGATCGCGGCCTGCTCCACGGTGGTCGTGTCGGCCGTGGGTCACGAGCGCGACGTCCCGCTGTGCGATCTGGTGGCCGACCGCCGTGCGTCGACGCCGACCGACGCTGCACGGCTGATCGTGCCCGACGCCCGCCAGGAGCTCGAGAACGTCGAGCGGCTGCGCTCGAGCGCCCGCCGCTGCGCGGAGCGGGCGGTCGTGCGCTCCCGCGAGCGGCTCGAGGCGCTCGCCGCCCGCCCCGCGCTGCGGAGCCCGCACTACTGGGTCGTGTCGCGACGCGAGGGGCTGGGCCGCCTCCGCGCGGTGCTCGACGGAGCCCCCGCGCGCGTGCTCGCCGCTCGCGCAGAGCGCTCCGAGCAGCTGGTCGCGCGGCTGCGGGCGGTCGCGCCGCAGGCGACGCTCGAGCGCGGCTACGCGATCGTGATCGACGAGCACGGGCGTGCCGTGCGCGAGGCAGCGGCGATCACCCCCGGTGAGCGGGTCGACCTGCGGCTCGCGCGCGGCGGCGCCGCTGCCCGCATCGAGGAGGTCAGAGCGGATGGATGAGGTCACGCCCGCCGAGGAGCTGTCGTTCGAGGCCGCGCGCGACGAGCTCGAGCAGGTGGTCCAGCGGCTCGAGGACGGCTCGACGTCGCTCGAGCAGGCGCTCGCGCTGTGGGAGCGCGGCGAGCAGCTCTACCGCACGTGTCGCAATCGTCTGGAGGCCGCCGAGGCGCGCATCGAGAAGCTCGCGGAGGCGCTCGCGGATCCGCCGTCGGGCGACGCCCGGCCGGCGCAGCCGGGTCAGGACTCGGGCATCGGCCCGACGTAGTCGACCGTCGGGCGGATCAGCCGGTTGTGCTGGAGCTGCTCGAGGATGTGAGCCGTCCAGCCCGCGGTGCGGGCGGCTGCGAACGTCGCGGGGTAGAGGTCGGGCGGGAGCGCGATCCCGCCGAGCACGACGGCCGCGTAGTACTCCACGTTCGTGTACAGCTTGCGGCCCGGCTTGTACTCGTCCAGCAGGCGAAGCGCGATCTCCTCGACCTGCCGCGCCAGCGCCAGGCGCTCGTTCTCGCCCGCGAGCGACTCCGCCACCTCGCCGAGCGCTCGCGCGCGAGGATCGTAGGTGCGGTAGACGCGGTGGCCGAATCCCATCAGCACCTCGCCCGCCTCGAGCTTCCGGCGCAGCCAGGGCTCGGCGTTCTCGGCCGTCCCGATCTCGTCGATCATGTGCGACACGTGGCTCGGCGCGCCGCCGTGCAGCGGCCCCTTGAGCGCGCCCACGGCTCCGACCAGGCCGGAGGCCAGGTCGGAGAGCGTCGAGACGATCACGCGCGCCGTGAACGTCGAGGCGTTCATGCCGTGCTCGGCGCCGAGGATGAAGTAGGCGTCGAGCGCGCGGGCCTGTGCCGCCTCGGGACGCTCGCCGCTCAGCTTGAGCAGATAGTTCTCGACGAACCCGAGCTCGGGATCGGGATCGAGGATCTCCTGGCCGGCACGCAGCCGGGCGTAATCGGCGACGATCGCCGGTGTCGCGGCCAGCGCCCACAGGGCGTCCTCGCTGTCGCCGCCCTCGGCGCGCGCACGCATCGCGCCCCAGATCGAGAGGCCCGTGCGGAGGACGTCCATCGGCAGCGCGGTGTCGCCGAGCGCGCGGATGGCGTCATGCACCTGGGCGGGCACGACCATGCCCGCGACGGCGCGGCGGCGCAACTCCGAGAGCTCGGAGTCCTCGGGCAGGCGCCCGTTCCAGAGCAGGAACGCAGTGGCCTCGAAGCTGCTCTCGTGCGCCAGTTGCTCCGCGTCGTGACCCCGATAGATCAGGCGGCCGTTCTCGCCGTCGACGAGCGCGATCTCCGTCTCTCCCAGCGAGACGCCCTGCAAGCCCGTCGCGCGCAACTCGCGCACGCTGCTCTCTCCGCTCATGCCACCGTCCCTGCCGTTGCACCGTGTGGTGGAACGGCAGCGCCGTCCCACCACACGGTATCAGTGCAGAGCCGTCCGGCTACTCGCCCGGCGTGCCCTTGAGGAGTATCCGCTCGTAGGCCAGGCCCGCCAGCACCGCGCCGACGACCGGCCCGACGATCCAGACCCAGAAGTTGTCGAAGTTGCCCCCCACGAGCGCGGGGCCGAACCAGCGCGCCGGGTTGAAAGCCGCGCCCGAGACGACGCCCAGCGCCAGCACGCCGATGGAGATCGTGAGGCCGATCGGCAGGCCCGCGAGGATGCTGAACGCGCCGCGCTTGTCGACCGCGACGCCGTAGATGACGAAGACGAGGAAGAACGTGCCCACGATCTCGGCGACCAGGGCGTTGCCCGTGCTGAAGCCGAGGCCGACGGTCGGCACCCCGAGCTTGGCGGCATCGGTCACGGCCGACGGGAAGATCGCGAGCAGGACGAGCGCCGCGGCCGTCGCGCCTGCCAGCTGGCTCACCCAGTACCGTGCCGATTCGGCCGGCGAGATGCGCCGGGTGACCAGCATCGAGAGCGTCACCGCAGGGTTGAAGTGCCCGCCCGAGATGTGTCCGACCGCCGTGACCATGATCCCGATCGCGAGACCGTTCGCGAGGGCCTGTCCGACGGGGTTGCTGGCCGCCAGGGCCGAGCCGGCCCCGAAGAAGATCAGTGCGAATGTGCCGACGAACTCTGCGCCCAGCTTGCGTTGGCTGTCGTCCATTCTCCCTCCTCGTCGTGAATCCGCCCCGGCGCCGCGGCCGGCTGGCGATGACTCTAGATGACCGGGTTCAGGCCCAGCCGAGCGAGCGCTCGACAGCGGCGTTCCAGGCGGCGTAGCCGCGCCGGCGCTCGTCGTCGCCCGAACGCGGGATCCACGTGCGCTCGTCGCGCGCGATATCGCGCAGCTCCTCCAGGGAATGCCAGAAGCCGACCGCGAGTCCGGCCGCGTAGGCCGCACCGAGAGCAGTCGTCTCGATCACGGACGGCCGGACGACCGGCAGTCCGAGCACGTCCGCCTGGATCTGCATGAGGAGGTCGTTTCCCGTCATGCCCCCGTCCACCCTGAGCGCGGTGAGCTCGGCGCCCGAGTCCGCGCTCATCGCCTCGACGAGCTCGCGCGTGGCGTAGGCGGTCGCGTCCAGGGCGGCGCGCGCCACGTGCGCCTTCGTGTGGAAGCGCGTCAGCCCGCAGATCACGCCCCGCGCATCGGCGCGCCAGCGCGGTGCGAAGAGGCCCGAGAAGGCCGGCACGATCACGCAGCCGTCACTGTCGGGCACCTGGGCCGCCAGCGCCTCGACGTCCGAGGCCCTTTCGATCAGCCCGAGGTTGTCGCGCAGCCACTGCACGAGTGCCCCGGTGACGGCCACCGAGCCTTCCAGCATGTAGGCCGCCGGCTGGTCAGCCAGCCGGTAGGCGACGCCCGTGATGAGCCCGTGATTCGAGGGAACGGCACGCGCACCCGTGTTGAGCACGAGGAAGTTGCCCGTCCCGTAGGTGCATTTGGCCTCCCCGGACGCGAAGCAGCACTGGCCGAAGAGCGCGGCGTGCTGGTCGCCGAGCAGCGCAGCCAACGGGATTCCGCCGATCTCGCCGATGACACCGCTGGACGGGCCGATCTCGGCGAGCAGCGGCCGCGGAACGCCGATCGCGTCGAGCAGACGGTGATCCCAGTCGAGCGATTGCAGATCCATCAGGAGCGTGCGGCTCGCGTTGGTCGCGTCTGTCGCGTGCACGCCCGCGAGCTGCCATGCCAGCCAGGTGTCGATCGTCCCCGCCGCCAGCTCGCCCGCCTCGGCCCGGGCGCGCGCTCCGGGCAGCGAATCGAGCAGCCACGAGAGCTTGGGCCCCGAGAAGTAGGTCGCCAGCGGCAGGCCGGTCTGAGCCCGGAAGCGGTCGAGGGGGCCGAGGGCCGCCACCCGCTCGGCGCTGCGCACGTCCTGCCAGACGATCGCGTTGGCGAGCGGTCGCCCGCTCTCGCGCTCCCACAGGACGACCGTCTCGCGCTGATTCGCGATGCCGATGGCGGCAACGTCGCCCGGGCGCGCGCCGGCGGCCGCGCCCGCGTCCTCGAGGCATGCGCGGCAGCGCTGCAGGATCTCGTCGGCGTCGTGCTCGACCCATCCCGGGCGGGGCGTGATCTGGCCGTGCTCCCGCTGCGAGGCCGCGACGACGCGGCCGGCCCTGTCGAACAGCAGGCAGCGGCTGCTCGTGGTGCCCTGGTCGAGCGCGGCGACGTAGCGCGCGCTCATTGCAGCAACTCCTGGACGCGGGCGCGGGCGTCCTCGGCGCGCCCGAGCGAGGCGAGCGTCGTGCGTCGCGCGAGCACGTCGTCCACGGTCAGCGCCCACTCGCGCTCGCGCGCCCACGGGACCTGCGCCGCGACCTCCGGGGCGCCGGGCGCCAGCGGCTCGAGCAGCGCGGGCCGGGCGCGCGCCGGCTGGAGCAGCTCGAGCGCGTCGCTGCCGTGAAAGCGCGCGAGGTGCTGCGCGCTCTCGACCTCGAGCGCCGGATGGGCGCGCAGCAGGCGCTTGACGACGGCATCCGGATCGGCGGCGCCGGGCAACGGCGCGGGCGCGCGCTCCAGCCTGCGCAGGCCGAGGTCGCCGCGCAGCCGCTCGAGTGCGTCGAGCGCGATCCGGCGGAACGTCGTGTACTTGCCGCCCGCGATCGAGAGCATGCCGCCGCTGCCGCGCTCGAGCACGGTCTCCCTGCGCGCGGAGGGCGTCTCGCCCTCACCCTGCGGCAACACGCGCACCCCGGCGAAGCTCGAGAGGATGCGATCGTGCTCGACCACGCCCGGCTCGATCGACGCGCGAGACTCGCACACGATCTGCTCGACGTCGTGGGGCGTCACCTCGAGCGCACGCGGATCCCCCTCGTATGGCTCGTCGGTGGTGCCGACGAGCAACGCCCCCTCCCACGGATTCGCGAACTGCACGCGTCCGTCCGGAAGCGGCGTCGTCAGCGCGGCGCTCCACGGCTCGTCCAGGCGCACGATCAGATGCGCGCCCTTGGCGAAGCGCACCGACCGCGGCGCGGTGGGATCGGCCATGCGCCGTAGCTCGTCGACCCACGGGCCGGTCGCGTTGACGACGCAGGTCGCCTCGACTGCCACCTGCCCGCCGCCGAGCACGTCGATGCACTCGGCGCCCGTGACGCGGCCCGCCACGAGACGCAGCGCGCGCACCTCGACCCGCGTGGCGATGCGGGCGCCGGCGAGCGCAGCGGCCCGGGCGACCGCGATCGTCAGGCGCGCGTCGTTCGTCTCGTGGTCGACGTAGCGACCGGCCGAGCGCAGCCCGGTCGCCCGCAGGCACGGCACGAGCGCGCGCGCGGCCTGCGGGCGCAGCAGGCTCCCCCCGCCGTCCTCGAAGCGACCGAGTCCCCCGTACAGCACGAGGCCCGCTCGCAGCTTCGTGGCCCGGACAGGGCCGCCGCGGTAGACGGGGACGAGGAACGCGCGCGGCCGCACGAGGTGCGGCGCGACGACCCGCGCGAGCGCATGCCGCTCGGCATGGGCCTCGCGGACGAGGCGGATGTCGCCCATCTGCAGGTAGCGCAGCCCGCCGTGGATCAGCTTGGAGGAGGCGCTCGACGTCGCACCGGCCAGGTCGCCGCGCTCCACGAGCGCCACGCGGAGCCCGGCCCGCGCTCCGAGCCAGGCGACGGCGCAGCCCACGATGCCGCCCCCGACGACGAGCAGGTCGAAGGGGCCCGCGACGAGCGCCGTGAGCGCGTCGTCTCGCGCCGCTACTGCCATCACGTGGCCGTCTGAGGCGGATCGGGGGCCGGGAGCAGGGCGCACAGACCGGCTCCGAGCAGCACCGCCGGTGGGATCGTCCAGAGCGCATCGACGAGCCCGATCGAGTCGGCCAGGCGACCGATCGCGAACGAGGCCACGCCGCCGAGGCCGATCGAGAGGCCGATGGACAGGCCTGCGGCGGTCGAAAGCCGCCTCGGCAGGTACTCCTGCGACACGACGATCGTGATCCCGAAGGTCGAGATCACGGCGGCTCCGGCGAGTGCGATCCCGACGAGTCCTGCCACGCCCGGGTTCGCGAGGTACAGGGCGACGCCGGGCGCGGCGGCGAGGAACGACAGCGTGAGCACGCGCCGTCGGCCGTGGCGATCGGCGAGCGGGCCGGCGGCCAGCGTGCCGAGGGCGCCCGCGAAGAGCATCAGCGCAAGCACGCGCGAGCCGTAGGCCTGGCTGTTGTGGCGCGCGTCGTGCTCGAGCAACGGAATGAACGTGAGCAGGCCGAAGTGGACGTACCCGCGCACGGTCAGCGCGACCAGCAGGAGTGCGGTCGGCCCCCAGCGATCGCGCCCTGCGAACGCGGCACTGACGCGCGCCTGCGCCGTCGCTCCGCCGAGCGCCGCGAGGCCGGCGAGCTGGGCGATCGCGATGACCACGCCCGGAATCGCGAGCAGCCATACGCCGGCGAGGCCGAATTGCGACGCGATGACGCCCGCCAGCAGCGGCCCCACGGCGACGCCGATGTTGCCGCCCACCGAGAACACCGACATCGCGGTCGAGCGCCGGTCGCCCGAGAGCCAGGCCGCGTACTTGCTCGCCTCCGGGTGGAATGCCGCGACGCCGAGGCTGCCGACGAGGACGCACGCGAGCGCGGCGGCGAACGTGTGCGCGAAGGCCAGCGCCCCGATCCCGAGCCCGGCGACGGCCGGTCCAGCCACCAGCAGCCACTCGCCCCGGCGCGTGTCGAAGATATAGCCGAAGAGCGGCTGAACGACCGACGAGGCGAAGGTCGCCGCGAGCATGATGGCGGCCGTCCGCGTGTACGAGAGGTCAAGCTCGCTCCGCAGGAACGGCAGCAGCGCGGGCACCGCGCCCTGCGAGAGGTCGGTGACCATATGGCCGCTCGTGAGCAGCCCGAGCGGGCGCAGCGACCGGCGCAGTCCCGGCGAGGCGACGGCGGAGGCGGTCACACGTCAACGGTATCCTGGCGGCCATGCCGCTGCCGCCGCCTGGCGTCTACGCCCCCCTGCTCACGCTGTACGACGGCCGCGAGGAGGTCGATCTCGACGCGACCGCCGCGTTCGCACGCCGTCTCGTGGAGGCCGGGATCCACGGGCTCGTGCTCTCGGGATCGACCGGGGAGTTCCACCTGCACACCCCGGCCGAGCGCCGAGCGCTGCTCGAGGCGGTCATCGCGGCGTGTCCGGGAACCCCCGTACTGGCCCAGGTCGGTGCGCCGGCGCAGCGTGACGCGGTCGCGCTCGCCGAGCACGCGGCGGCGAGCGGCGCGGCCGCGGTGATGCTGATCACGCCGTACTACAACCGCGTCGGCGCCGCGGAGCTCGCCGCGCTGGCGCGCGCCGTGCACGGGGCGGTGCGCGGCCTGCCGTTGATCGCCTACACCATGCCCGCGATGGCCGGAACGCAGTGGCCGCTCGAGGTGCTGCGCGACCTGGCGGCCGAGGGGGTCGTGGGCGGCGTCAAGGAGTCGGCCGACGAGGTCGGGCGCTTCCTGCAGATCCTGCATGCCTGCCCGCCGCCGTTTGCGGCCTTCTGCGGCACGCCGCCGCTGCTCATCCCCGCAACGCTCGCGGGCGGCCACGGCGGCATCCTCGCGCTCGCCAATGCGGCGCCTGAGCGTTGCGTGGCCGTGTACGACGCGGCCGCGGCAGGCGACGGACGCCTGGCGGCGGAGCTGTTCGCGCCGCTCATCCCGCTGATCAGCGCAGTCCGCGCCGCAGGCCCCGCGCCCACCGGCCTCCGGGCTGCGGCCGCTCTGCGCTTCGGGATCGGCAACGCCACGAGGCGGCCGCTCGGTCCCGTCAGGGACGACTCGGGCATCGGCGCCGCACTCGACGGCGCCGTCCACGAATTGGTCTAGCCGGTTACGCGCACCGCTCCGACGAAGCCGCTGCGGCTGGCCATGCTCGTGATCTTGACGACGTCGCCCGTGTGCGGCGCCTCGACGAAGTTGCCTCCGCCGATGTACATGCCGACGTGGTTGAGGCCGTTGTAGAAGACGAGGTCGCCTGGCGCCAGCTCGCCCGAGGAGATGTGGGTGCCCGAGGCCCACAGCGCGCCGGTGAAGTGCGGCAGCCCGCCGAGACCGGCCTGGGCATAGGCCCACGAGACGAGGCCCGAGCAGTCGAAGCCGCCGGGCGCGGCGCCGCCCCAGACGTAGGGCGTGCCGAGCTCTCCGAGCGCCGCGCTGACCGCCGCCTCGCCAAGCGTCGACGGCGGGGGCGCTGTGGGCGTGGCGCCCGGGTCGGCGGAGGGAGCGCCCACGACGGCTGACGACCGCGGGCGGATCGCTGGACGCGGCCTGCAGCTGGCGCGTGCGCGCGGCCGCCCGCAGGGAGGCGGCCTTCTCGGCCGCCCGGCGCTCCTGGATCAGGCGGCGCACCCTGAGGCGGAGGCCCCGGTAACGCCGCTTCTCCGCGGCGATCGAGCCGTTGATCTGCGCTCTCAGCGATTTCAGCTCGGCGACGTCGGCGCGCCGCCTGTTGCGCTCGTGGTTGAGCGCCCGCTGGCTCTGGTCGACCTGCCGCTGGTAGTCGCGGATGTCGGTGAGGATGCTCGCGTTGTAGCGGTTGGCGCGATCGAGCAACATGAACTGCTCCAGCACCTGACCGAAGTTGCGGGCCTCGAGCGCTGCCTGCAGGGGGTCCGGCTCGGGGTTCTTGTACGCGCTGATGATCGAGATGTTGAGCGCGTGTCGCGCGTGGTTCAGGTTCGTGCGCGCGGCCGCGAGGCGCACCGCGTTCTCATGGATCCGCGTCATGGTCTGCTGGAGGCGGAACTGCGCGCCGTTGTACTTCTCGATCACGCCCTCGAGGCGAACGCCGTCGGCCTGGATCTGGTCCCAGACCTGGTTCGCCTCGGCCCGCGTATCGCCGATTCGATCGGCCTGGGCAGGGGTAACCATGCCAACGCAGATGCCCACCGCACAGAGCGCGAGCACACAGGCGTGACGGCCACACCGGCGAGCCCGGTCGAGGGCCCGCACGTTGCCGCGCGCGGCGAACATCAAACTGACCCTAGCAATTCCACCGCGGGGCGGCAACGGCAGGTGCGCCCGGGGCGAACAACTGTTCGCCCTGCGCCCGCCGCCGTTACGAATGCAGCAGAACCCACTCCCCGACCCATTCGGGCCACCCCGTGACGCCGTCCGCAGCGACGGGGTGGACGGCCACGGCGCTGTTCGCGAGCGTGCGCGACAGGGCGCGCTCCACGCTCTTGCAGGCCGCCTCCGCGAGCATGACGCACGTTGCGCTGCGCACCGGCATCAATCCGCGCGCGAGCGAGAGCGCGGCCTGGGCAGGCGGCGCGAGCAGCGCGCCGGCGATGCGCCGCGCACAGGCCCCGCGCGGCGATCCGGAGACGATGCCGAGCACGCGCTCCGTCGCGATCGTGCCCTCGCTCGGGAGCACCGCGACGACGCCCGCTCGCTGATCCCCCAGCGTTGCGGGATTCCCCACCGCGAGGTCGATCTCGCCGCGCCGGAAGAGCGCGCGCAGTTGGGCCGCATCCGCGTAGAGATGAAGCAGGCGGCTGGCCGGGGCGACGACCTCGCGGGCCGACGTGAGCTCGTCGCGCGCAAGGGCGAACGGGTCGCCGATGCCGAGGTAGCGCGCTGCCAGCGCGAGCTCGAGCGGCGAGTCCGGCAGCGCGGTGCGCGACGCCTGCCGACGCGAGAAGAGCGCGCGCAGGCTCGTCGGCGGCTGGGTGCCGAAGGCCCTGGTACTGGCGAGCAGCAGCTGGGGGCTCCACAGGTACGGGATCGCGCGGAGCGACCCGCCCGGGTCGCGAACGGCATCGCGCAAGCTCCCCGGGACGTCGCCGAGCCCGGTCACGCCGGGCTCGTTGATCACCGCGAGGCGACCGGCGGCCATCAATCCGCCCGCGTCGTCGCCGCGCATCTCGATCAGGTCGACGCCGGCTCGGGGCAGCGCGCCGGACGGAAGCGGCGGCACGACCCGCACGCGGCAACCGGTCGCAGCCACGACCGCGCGCAGGACGTCGGGCGGGAATGCCGCGGGCCCGGCGGCCAGGCGCACCACCCGCGGCGCGGCGGGCGCGGCCGACGCCGGCTGCGCCGCGAGGACGAGCGCCATCGCAGCCAGCAGTGCCAGAGCTGGTTTCAAGAGTCCCGTGTGTGGTCGGGGGGCCCGAAGCGAGCGGGAGCGGATCCCGGCTCGAAGATCCGGTTGCAACCCTTTCGAGAGCCGGGATGCGTTCCCGCGAAGCCCCCGAGTACGCTCGGCTCTATGAGCGAGCCCGGGGTCGCCGCAGATCGGCCGGTCGCGCGGCCACCCTCGAGCAGCGGCATCATCACGACGGCGCGCGACCGGCAGACCGCAGGCGATTCGAGACCCCCGAACGCCACGCGACTCTCCAAACCAGTTCTCAGACGTCGGCGAAGCAGCCGTCGACCATGCCGTTCGACACCTCCGGCGCCGCGCACCCGTGGCGCGTGGCGTTCGCATGACGAGCGGACTGTAGCCGCGCACGCGAGTGGTAGCGTGGCGGAGGTCGAGAGGAGGGCGTCGATGGCGATCGACACGGACGTGCATGCGGAACTGCAACGCAAGGCGAAGGAGCACCTCTGGCTGCACTTCTCCTCGATGGGCACCTACCGCGATCAGGAGGTGCCGATCATCGAGCGCGGCGAGGGCCCGTATCTGTTCGACGTGCACGGCAAGCGCTACCTCGACATGCTCAGCGGGCTCTTCACGGTGCAGATCGGCTACTCGTACGGCGAGGAGCTCGGTCAGGCGGCGCTCGAGCAGATGCGAACGCTCCCGTACTACACGAACTGGACGTTCGCGCACCCGCCTGCGACCGAGCTCGCCGCCAGGCTGGCCGGGCTGGCCCCGCCCGGCATCAACCGCGCCTTCTTCGTCTCAGGCGGCTCCGAGGCCGTCGAGTCGGCCTGGAAGCTGGCCCGCCAGTACCACGCCGCCAACGGCCAGCCCATGAGGCGGAAGGTCATCGCGCGCAAGGTCGCCTACCACGGCACGACGATGGGCGCCCTCTCCATCACCGGCATCACCGCGATCCGCACGCCCTTCGAGCCGCTCGTCGACGGCGTGCGCCACGTGGCCAACACCAACCGCTACCGCTGCAAGTACTGCGCGCACTCGCAGGAGTGCACGCTCGCCTGCGCGGACGAGGTGGCCGAGACGATCGAGCAGGAGGGCCCCGAGACCGTCGCAATGGTGATCATGGAGCCGGTGCAGAACTCGGGCGGCACCTTCACGCCGCACCCCGACTACCACCGGCGCGTGCGCGAGATCTGCGACGCCTACGGCGTCCTGCAGGTCGCCGACGAGGTCATCTGCGCCTTCGGCCGCCTGGGCGAGTGGTTCGGCTGCGAGCGCTACGGCTACGAGCCCGATCTGATCACCTGCGCCAAGGGGCTGACCAGCGGCTACGCCTCGCTCGGCGCCGTGCTGATCTCCGATCGGGTGGCGGAGCCGTTCGTCGAGCGCGGCGAGTACTACCTGCACGGCATCACGTTCGGCGGCCACCCCGTCGCGACTGCGATCGCGCGGGCGAACCTCGACGTCATGGAGCGCCTGGACGTGCTCGGCAACGTGCGCGCCAACGAGGCCTACTTCGCGGAACAGCTGCACGGCCTGGCGGGCGATCACGAGATCGTCGGCGACGTGCGCGGCGCGGGCTACTTCATGTCGCTCGAGCTGGTCAAGGACCGCGCGACACGGCAGACGTTCACACCTGAGGAGTGCCAGGTGCTGTTGCGGGAGTTCCTCTCGCCCCAGCTGCAGGAGGCGGGCGTGATCTGCCGGGCCGACGATCGCGGCGACCCCGTGATCCAGCTCTCGCCCCCGCTGATCTGCACGCGGGAGCACATCGACGAGGCGGTGCGCGCGCTCGACTCCGTCCTGCCCCGCGCGCAGACACTCATGCGCGGGGAAGCCTGACGGCGAGACGCACGAGGGCGCCCTCCGACGTCGGGCCGAGCCGCTGGACGTTCGCCGGGCCGGAGCCCGGCGACGAGTACGGCCTGGTCGGCGTCGGCGCCGATCTCGAGCCCGCGACGCTCGTCGACGCCTACCGGTGCGGCGTCTTCCCGTGGCCGCACGACGCGATCGACGCCGTGCCGTGGTTCTGCCCGCCACTGCGCGGCGTCCTCCCGCTCGATCGCCTGCATGTCTCGCGCTCGCTGGCGCGCAGGCTGCGCCGCTGCGGCTACTCCTCGACCGTCGACGAGGCGTTCGAGTCGGTCATCGAGGGATGCCGTGAGCCGCGGGCGGGCGAGCACGGCACGTGGATCAGCGGCGAGCTGGCGGCTGCGTATACCCGGCTGCACGCGCTCGGGCACGCGCACAGCCTCGAGGTCTGGGCGGACGACCGCCTGGTCGGCGGCATCTACGGCGTGCTCGTCGGCGGCGTGTTCTGCGGCGAGTCGATGTTCCACCGCGAGACGGATGCGTCCAAGATCGCACTCGCCGATCTCGTCGCGCGGCTCCTGGAGGCGGGCTGCGGCCTGCTCGAGCTGCAGCACCTGACCCCGCACCTTCGCTCGCTGGGCGGGATCGAGGTAGAGCGCGCGCTCTACCTCGGCCTGCTCGCGGAGCTGCGCGACGACGACGTCAGCCTGCTCTGCGAGCGCCTGCCCGTGAGCAGGCTCGGCACCGGCGCGGCGAGAGCGTAGGATTCCGCGCCGTGCCCTCCCTGTCTGCCCTCGAGCTGTTCGCGGTCGCCGCGTTCGCGCTGATCATCGTGCCGGGCCCGTCGGTGCTCTACATCGTCTCCCAGAGCGTGAGCCACGGGCGCGTCGGCGGTCTTGCGGCGGTGCTCGGGACCGAGGTCGGCGCGTTCGTGCACGTCACCGGCGCGGCGCTCGGCCTGTCGGCGATCATCGCGTCCTCGGCGACGGCGTTCTCGGCGCTCAAGCTCGCCGGAGGCGCGTATCTGATCGTGCTCGGCATCAAGCGCCTCCGCGAGCCGGATGTGCACGCGGAGCCGGGATCCGAGCGCACGCGCCCGCTCGCGGCGATCTTCCGCCAGGGCGCCCTCGTCAACGCCCTCAATCCGAAGACCGCCCTCTTCTTCCTCGCCTTCCTGCCGCAGTTCGTCGATCCCGCACGCGGGCACGTGGCGCTGCAGGCCGCGGTGCTCGGCCTCGTGTGGGTCGCGATCGCGACCGTCTGCGACGCGCTCTGGGCGCTTGGCGCCGGCAGTGCGGTCGGCCTGTTGCGCAGGAGCGCGCGGGCCCGGCGCGCGGAGCGCCTGGCCGGCGGCGGGATCCTGATCGGGCTGGGGGTGCTCGCGACGCTGGCCCACCCGACAAGGCAGCGCTAGCCGAGTGCGAGCGTGCGGTTGACGGCCGAGACGACGGCGCGCAGGCTCGCGGTGACGATGCTGTGGTGCACCGCCACCCCCCAGCTCGTCTGCTCGCCGATCTCGACCTGCACGTAGGCGGCCGCGCGGGCGTCGGAGCCCGAGCCGAGCGCGTGCTCGTGGTAGTCGAGCACGCGCGCCTCCAGGCCGGTTGCCGCGCGCACGGCCCTCACGAACGCATCGAGCGGGCCGTTGCCCTCCGCGCCGATCTCGCGCTCGGAGCCGCCGTGCCGGATCACGGCATCGATGCGCTCGCCCTCGTCACCCGAGGCGATGCGATAGCCGTCGAGCTCGAGGGGCACCTCGCGGTCGAGGTACTCGCCCTTGAAGGACTCCCAGATGTCGCCTGCGGACAGCTCCCCGCCGCGCTCGTCGGTGATGCGCTGCACGACCTGCGCGAACTCCACCTGCATGCCGCGCGGAAGGTCGAGCTGGTAGTCGTTCTTGAGCACGTAGGCCACGCCGCCCTTGCCCGACTGCGAGTTGACGCGGATGATCGCCTCGTAGGTGCGCCCCACGTCGTTCGGGTCGATGGGCAGGTACGGCACGTCCCACACCGTGGCTCCGGAGCGCTGGTGCGCCTCCATGCCCTTCTTGATCGCGTCCTGGTGGGAGCCCGAGAAGGCCGTGTAGACGAGCTCGCCTGCATACGGGTGCCGCGCGTCGACGGGCAGCTCGGTGCAGAGCACCGCGACGTCCCGGATCTCGTCGATGCGCGAGAGGTCGAGCCCAGGGTCGACGCCCTGCGTGAAGAGGTTGAGCGCCAGCGTGATCAGGTCGACGTTGCCCGTGCGCTCGCCGTTGCCGAAGAGGGTGCCCTCGACGCGCTCGCCGCCGGCCATCAGCGCGAGCTCGGTCGCCGCCACGGCCGTGCCGCGATCGTTGTGCGGGTGCAGGCTGATGATCACGCTCTCGCGCCGCGGGATCCGGCGGCAGAACGACTCGATCAGATCGGCGTACAGGTTCGGCGTCGAGAGCTCGACCGTCGCGGGCAGGTTGAGCACCAGCTTTCGCTCGGGCGTCGGCTCGAACACGTCCATGACCGCCTCGCACACCTCGAGCGCGTAGTCGGGCTCGGTGGCGGTGAAGCTCTCCGGCGAGTACTCGAAGCGCACGTCGCCTCCGGTGCCCGCATCGGCGAGCTCGCGAATGCACTCGGCGCCGCGCACGGCGATCTCGCGAATGCCGTCGCGGTCGAGCCTGAAGACGACGCGGCGCTGCGTGGTCGAGGTCGAGTTGTAGAGGTGCACGATCGACCGCGGGACGCCTTCGAGGCTCTCGAAGGTGCGCTCGATCAGGTGGTCGCGCGCCTGCGTCAGGACGACGATCGTGACGTCATCGGGGATCAGGCCCTCGTCGACGAGCACGCGCATGAAGTCGAAGTCGGCCTTCGAGGCCGACGGGAAGCCGACCTCGATCTCCTTGAAGCCGACGGAGCACAGCAACTCGAACATGCGCCGTTTGCGCTCGACGTCCATGGGGTTGATGAGCGCCTGGTTGCCGTCGCGCAGGTCGACCGAGACCCAGCGCGGTGCGCTCGTGATGCGCTGGTCGGGCCAGGTGCGGTCGGGCAGCTCGACGCCCGGGTAGGGGCGGTACTTGTGATGCGGCATCGACATGGCCTAGAGGCCTCCGGACGGAGAGGAGTGGACAGGGCGAGACCCGTGGCGGTGGCCACGGACGCAACGGATGACTATGTCCACGATTGCTCCCCTAGAAGGGGAGGAGGAGGCCGGCAAGCAGGGTGCGCAGGGACTCGCAGGGCATCGCGCGACGATCATAGCGAGCGCGAGCGCCGATCGCAGCGCAGAGCGTCGCATGCCGGTATGCTGGGCTTCATGTACGCGCGCTCCGCGACCCAAAGGATTATCGGCTGCCAGGGTTCTCCCGGCAGCCGTGGGGTCGCGGGCACGGCGCTCTGACCACATCAGGCCGGGAGGACGGGTATGAGGATCTGCGTCCTCCCCGGTGACGGCATCGGCCCGGAGGTCACGCGAGCGGCACTGCGCGTACTGGACAGCGCGGCGTCGCGCTTCGGTTTTCCCGTCGAGCTGGACGAGCGCTCGTTCGGGGGTGCCGCGGTGGATGCCACGGGCCATCCGTTCCCGGACGCAACCCGCGAGGCCTGCCTCGGGGCGGACGCGGTGCTGCTTGGAGCGGTCGGCGGGCCGAGCTGGAACGGCGCACCGATACGGCCCGAGCAGGGCCTGCTCGCGCTGCGCTCGGTGCTCGGCTGCTACGCGAACCTGCGGCCCGCGCGCCGCTACACGCGCCACACGACGAGCCCGCTGCGCGACGAGCTCGTCACCGGCCTCGATCTCGTGATCGTGCGCGAGCTGATCGGTGGCATCTACTTCGGCGACCGCGGGCTCGGCGACGAGGCCGCCTACGACACCTGTAACTACAGCGCCTTCGAGATCCGCCGGATCGTGGAGCGTGCCTGCGTGCTCGCCGGTCGCCGCAGCGGCCGGGTCACGAGCGTCGACAAGGCCAACGTGCTCGCAACCTCGAAGCTCTGGCGGCGCGTGGCCGGCGAGGTCGCCGAGCAGCACCCCGGCGTCACGCTCGAGCATCAGCTCGTCGACTCGATGGCGATGTTGCTCGTCGAGCGCCCCGCCGCCTTCGACGTGATCGTGACCGAGAACCTCTTCGGAGACGTGCTCTCCGACCTCGCGGCCGCTGTCAGCGGCGGCATCGGGCTCGCACCTTCGGCGTCGCTGGCCGACGGCGGGCCCGGCATCTTCGAGCCGATCCACGGCTCGGCGCCCGACATCGCCGGGCGTGGCTCGGCCAACCCCGCGGGCGCGATCCTGTCGGTCGCGCTGCTGCTCGACGAGCTCGGCCAGCCGGCCGCCGCGCGGGCCATCGAGCGCGCCGTCACCGGCGTGCTCGACGACGGCGCCCGCACGCCCGACCTGGGCGGCCGCGCGACCACCGACGAGGTGGCCGCCGAGGTCGCCGACGCACTCGCAGTTTCCTCATCCATGGCCACCTGACCGACCGGGAGAGTTCGTATGTCCACCGCAGAGACGCGGCCCGCCTCCGCCGAGGCGCCCCCGCCCAATCCCTACGAAGGCCAACGCCTCACCGGCGCGGAGGCCGTCATCCGCTCGCTCGAGACGTGCGGCGTCGAGATCTGCTTCGGGATCCCCGGCGGGGCGATCCTCCCGATCTACGACGCGCTCGCCTCGACCGGCACCTCGATCAAGCACGTGCTGGTGCGCCACGAGCAGGGCGCCGGCCACATGGCTCAGGGCTACGCGCGCGCCACCGGCAAGGTGGGCGTGGCCATGGCGACCTCGGGGCCGGGCGCCACGAACCTCGTCACGCCGGTCGCCGACGCCTTCCTCGACTCGACGCCGCTCGTGATCGTGACGGGTCAGGTGCCGTCGCACCTGATCGGCACCGACGCCTTCCAGGAGGCGGACACGACCGGCATCTTCCTGCCGATCGTGAAGCACTCGTATCTCGTCACGAAGGTCGACGACATCCCGCGCGTGTTCATGGAGGCCTTCCACCTGGCCTCGACAGGGCGTCCGGGCCCGGTGCTGGTCGACATCCCGAAGGACATCGCCAACACCTCGTTCACGTTCCGCTGGCCCAAGCGACTCGACCTGCCGGGCTACCGGCCGACCGCCAAGGGCCACCCGCTGCAGATCCAGGAGGCGGCGCTCGCGATCGCGCGCGCCCGCAAGCCCGTGCTGTACGTCGGCGGCGGCGTCATCAACGCCGGAGCCGAGAGCGAGCTGAAGGAGCTCGCCGAGGCCACGCGCATCCCGGTCGTCACGACGCTCATGGCCAAGGGCGCATTCCCCGACTCGCACGCGCTCTCGCTGCAGATGCCCGGCATGCACGGCTCCAAGTACGCCAACTGGGCGCTCCATCGCGCCGACCTCCTGATCACGGTCGGTGCGCGCTTCGACGACCGCGTCACCGGCAAGCTCGACGCGTTCGCCCCTGGCGCGAAGGTCATCCACATGGACATCGACCCCGCCGAGATCTCCAAGAACCGCACGGCGGACGTGCCGATCGTCGGCGAGCTGCGAGAGGTGCTCCCCCAGCTCACCAAGGCGATCGCCAAGCTGCGCGAGTCCGACTCGATCGTGAACCACCGCGAGTGGCTCGAGCAGGTCGAGGAGTGGCGTTTCAAGTACCCGTATCGCTACCGGCGCGCCGGCGCGCTCAAGCCCGAGTACGTGATCGAGCGGCTGCGCGACCTCTGCGCCGACCGCGACACGATCTGGACGACCGGGGTCGGACAGCACCAGATGTGGGCCGCGCAGTGGTTGCGCATCGACGACAGCCGCCGCTGGATCACCTCCGGCGGGCTCGGCACGATGGGCTTCGGCTTCCCGGCCGCGCTGGGCGCCAAGCTGGGCCGTCCGGAGGCGACCGTCGTCTGCATCGACGGCGACGGCTGCTTCCAGATGACGCTGCAGGAGCTCGCCACCGCGGTCGTCTACGACATCCCGATCATCGTCGCCGTCATGAACAACGGCTGGCTCGGGATGGTGCGCCAGTGGCAGGAGCTGTTCCACGACGAGCGCTTCTCGCAGACGCACCTGAACGCCCAGATCCCCGACTACGTGAAGCTCGCCGAGGCCTTCGGCGCAGTCGGCTTCCGGGCCGAGCACGAGCAGGAGGTCGACGTCGCGATCCGCGCCGCGCTCGACAGCGGCCGGCCCGCGGTGATCGACTTCCGCGTCGATCACGAGGAAAAGGTCTACCCGATGGTGCCTGCCGGCGCCGCCTCGGCCGACATGATCGACGCCGCCTGGATCGAGGACGACAACTCCTGGGTCGAGGAGGGCGTGTGATGGCGCGCGATCATGCCCACCACACGCTCTCGGTGCTCGTCGAGAACCAGCCCGGCGTGCTGACGCGCGTCGCCAGCCTGTTCGCGCGCCGCAGCTTCAACATCGAGTCGCTGGCCGTCGGGCCCACCGAGCGCTCCGACCGCTCGTGCATCACGATCCGCGTCGATGCCTCCGAGGTCTCGATCGACCAGGTCATGAAGCAGCTCTACAAGCTCGTCAACGTGCTCAAGGTCAACCAGATGACCACCGAGGACTCGATCGAGCGCGAGCTACTGCTGGTCAAGGTCACGGCGAACGCCGACAAGCGCGGCGAGCTGATCCACCTGGCCGAGGTGTTCGGCGCGCGCGTCTCGGATGTCGGCGCGCAGGCGCTCGTGTTCGAGATCGTGGAGCATCCCGACAAGCTCGCGTCGTTCGAGGAGCTGCTGCGCCCCTACGGCATCAAGGAGACGGTGCGCACCGGCCGCATCGCCATGCGCCGCGCGCACGGCGAGCGCCGCGATCGCGACGCGGGCCGCATGCGCGTCCTCGCCTGAGCCCATTGCGGGTCAGACCCGGTGTGCGCACCGCTGTACCGCTACGCTCGCTCGACGATCCGTCCCGCCAATCTCGCACGAGGAACCCGATGACGAAGGTCTACTACGACGCTGACGCCGATCGCTCGCTGCTCGCCGACAAGAAGATCGCGGTCGTCGGCTACGGCTCGCAGGGGCACGCGCACGCGCTCAACCTGAAGGACTCCGGCTTCGATGTCACGATCGGCATTCGCCCGAACTCCGAGGGTTGGAAGCGCGCCGAGGACGACGGCTGGGCCCCCGAGTCGGTCGCCGACGCCGTGGCAGATGCCGACATCATCGGCATCCTCGTGCCCGACCACATCGCCTTCGAGCTGTGGGAGTCGACGATCGGCCCGGCGCTGAAGCCGGGCACGACGGTGCTCTTCGCCCACGGGTTCAGCATCCACTTCAAGGCGATCACGCCGCGCGACGACATCGACGTGATCATGGTCGCCCCGAAGGGGCCCGGCCATCTCGTGCGCCGCCTCTACACCCAGGGCGCCGGCGTGCCGTGCCTGATTGCGGTCTACCAGGACGCGTCCGGTCACGCCCGCGGCACTGCGCTGGCCTGGGCCTCCGGCATCGGCGGGGGCCGCGCCGGCGTGCTCGAGACGACGTTCGAGGAAGAGACGATCACCGACCTGTTCGGCGAGCAGACGGTGCTCTGCGGCGGCACCACTGCGCTCGTGCAGGCGGGCTTCGAGACGCTGGTGGCGGCCGGCTACCAGCCCGAGATCGCGTATTTCGAGTGCCTGCACGAGCTCAAGCTGATCGTCGACCTCATGTACGAGGGGGGACTCGAGGGCATGCGTTACTCGATCTCCGACACGGCCGAGTACGGCGACCTCACGCGCGGGCCGCGCATCGTCGACGCCCACGTGCGCGAGACCATGGGCCAGATCCTCGAGGAGATCCGCTCGGGCGCGTTCGCCGAGGAGTTCATCGGCGACATCAAGGCCGGTGGGCCTCGCATGAAGGAGCTGCGCGAACAGTCCAAGGGCAGCCAGATCGAGGCCGTCGGCAAGGAGCTGCGCGCGATGATGCCGTTCGTCTCGGGGGGCCGCAAGCCCGCGTGAGCGCTGAACCGCGCCTAGAGAATGAAGCCGAGAAGGATCGTCGTACAGACGAGACCGAGCGCGCAAATGATCGTGAAGCGCGTCAGGTTGCGCTCCATGATCTGCGTCGATCCGAACGACGACGAGCCGACGCCGAAGGCGCCCGAGAGGCCGGCATCCTTGCCGGAATGCGCCAGCACCAGGATGATCACGCCGAAGGCGAACAGCATCTGCAATGCGATCGCGACGATGCGGATGAGCTCGCTCACAACCTTGACTCTACCAGCGCCCGCGACCCAGAACCGTCGATTCCGGGTGTCCCGAGCCTGCCAGAGCCATGCGGCGCATGACGTGGGCGCCCAGCGCCGGCCATGCCATCCCCACCACGTACGGGTAGCTCGTGGACGGCTCGATCCCGAGGAGCGCGTAGGCGACGCCGGCGCCGAGGACGAGCGCGGAGGCCGCGCCCCAGCCGCGCTTGTACTCGAGCACGGCCGCGAACAGCGTGGGCAGCAGCAGTCCGATGGGCACAGCGGGAGCTGTCAGCGCCGCCAGTGCGCCGAAGCCGAGCGTGAGCAGCATCTGGCGGCGCGACTCCAGGATCCACTGCTCGCGATCGAAGATGAGCGCTCCGAGCGTCAGCACGATCACGGCCGGCACCACGACGGCGTTGGAGCTCGCGGGCGCGTCCCAGACCGCTTCGAGCAGCGCCGGGACGCTTGCGATCACGACGAGCGCCGCGGCGAGGAGATGCCGCCGCTCGAACGTCTCGCGCAGCGAAGGGGCTCGCGCCGGCGCGGCTGCCGGCACCGGCGCGGCAGCGGCCGGGGCGGGAGTCGCCGGCGGGGTCCGGCTGCGCTTGCGGCTCGGCATCGCACGGCTACGCTAGCGGATGTGACCGATGACGCCCGCGCACGCGCGCGCTCGCTGATCCTGACGGGCGACAGCCGGCTCAGGCAGGGTGGCCCGGTCCAGGCCCGCAAGGCACGTGAGACGTACGAGAAGGCGCTGGCCCAGCTCGAGGCCGCCGGCGTCGACGACGAGGGCGTGCGCGAGCTGATCGAGATCCGGATCGCGACGTCGCGCACGCTCGAGGGCTCGCTCTGAAGAACTGGCTCCAAGGCAGTGCGGCCGGGCACGGCGCGCGTCACCGGCAGCGCGCGAGCACGTCGACGGCGCGTGCCGCTTCCCGAGCGAGGGCGTACGGCTCGGCGGCGGCACGAGCAGCCTCGCCGGGCCGCAGCGACGATGCCCGCACGAGCGCGGCGGCCATGCCTGCGACGTCCTCGCTGTCGCAGAGCGCGCCGGTGACGCCGTCCGTGACCGCGGCGGAGGCGGGAACCTGGCGCGTGACGACGACCGGCCTCCCGCACGCGAGCGGCTCGATCGCCGCGAGCCCGAAACCCTCACTCAACGAGACCAGGCAGGCGAGGTCGCACGCGCGCAGCCAGCGCGGCACGTCGGCCGGAGCCACGCTCCCGGCGAAGCGCACGGCCTGGGCGATGCCGAGATCCGTTGCCAGGAGCTCGAGCTTCTCGCGCTCCGGGCCGTCACCGATCACCGCCAGCGAGCCGCCTCCCCACTCCAGGCGGGCCGCTGCGAAGGCGGCGAGCAGCCGGCCGATGTTCTTGCGCGGGATGAGGCTGGCGACGCACGCGAGCCGCGGCCCGTCCGAGTCCCAGCCGAGCGCCGCCGCCGCGACCGCGGAATCGCCGTCGACGAACGCCTCGAGGTCGACGCCCGCGCTGACGACGACCATGCGCTCGCCGAGCGGCCCTGCGATCGCATCGAGCCGCGTCGCCAGGTCGTCCGAGACCGCGAAGACAGCACACGCGTCGGCGAGCGCGCCGAGCGTCGCCCTGCGGATGCGCGGCGAACGCTCGGCATTCGTGACGTCGGTCCCGTGCGCGGTCAGCGCGTAGGGCACGCGCGCCGCCCGAGCTGCCCGGCGGGCGATCGTCCCCGTGGGCACCAGATAGTGGCCCCAGACGACATCGGGCCGGGTGCGGCGCGCGGCCGAACGAGCCTTCCACGCAAGGCGCGCGTACTTCGCCATCGTGCGCCAGCCACCGCCGCCCTCCTCGCTCGAGGCGGCGAGCACGATCTCATGCCCGTCGCGCTCGAGCGCGGCGACGAGTCGCGCGACGTAGATGCCGTAGGCCGGCCGTTCGGGCGCGGGGTACGCGTTCGTGACGACGAGGATCCGCACCGAAGGAGCCGGGTGTCGGATTCGAACCGACGACATCTTCCTTACAAGAGAAGCGCTCTACCAGCTGAGCTAACCCGGCCTGCCTCCCCATTCTCCCCCGTCTGCCCGATTTGCGCGCAGACTCCCGCCGGCACAGGGCGCGCGGCGGGGCTTGACTCACGAGTCAAGACTCCCCTACCGTGCCTGCACACGCGCGGTCCGCTCGCGCATTCGCGGAGGTACTCCATGGCAACCGGCGTCGGCATCGATCCCGCGCGCATCGCACAGCTCACCGAGCGCGAAGAGGCGCACCTGAACGCCGAGACCGGCGGTTCGGCGCGCATGTACGAGCGCTCGCGCGCCGTCATGCCGAACGGCGTGCCGTCCTCCTACCAGGTCCGCGCTCCCCACCCGATCTTCCTCAAGCACGGCGTCGGCTCGAAGGTCTGGGACGTCGACGGCTCGGAGTACCGCGACTTCCACAACGGTTTCGGCACGATGGTGCAGGGGCACGCCCACCCTGCGATCGTGCGTGCGGTCACCGAGCGCATGCCGCAGGGGACGCACTTCGCGGCCGTCACCGAGGACAGCGTCATCGTCGCCGAGGAGCTCGCTCGCCGCTGGGGCCTGCCCAAGTGGCGCTTCACGAACTCCGGCTCGGAGTCGACGATGGACGCGATCCGGCTCGCGCGCGCCCACACCGGGCGCGAGCTCGTGGTCAAGATGGAAGGCTCCTACCACGGCCACCACGACGCGGTGATGGTGTCGATCGGGATCGACATCGACGACGACGCCGTGGGCCCGGCCGAGCGCCCGATCGGCGTGCCCTACGGCGGCGGCATCCCCGCCGCCACGGTGGCGATGACGATCCCGGTGCCGTTCAACGACGCCGATGCGCTCGACGCCCGTCTCGGCGAGCTCGCCGGCACGGTCGCCTGCGTGATCATGGAGCCGGGCATGATGAACATCGGCGTCGTGCTCCCGCAGGACGGCTACCTGGCAGCGGTCCGCGAGATCACGCGCAAGCACGGCGTCCTCCTGATCTTCGACGAGGTCAAGACGGGAATCACGATCGCCGCCGGCGGCGCGGTCGAGCGCTTCGGCGTGACGCCCGACATCGTCACCCTCGCGAAGGCGCTCGGCGGAGGGCTCCCGAGCGGAGCGATCGGCGGCACGGAAGACGTCATGTCCTCGATCGAGGACGGCACCGTCTACCAGGTGGGGACGTTCAACGGCAACCCGCTGAGCATGGTCGCCGCACGCGCGAGCCTGCTCGAGGTCATGACGCCCGAGGCATACGCGCACCTGGAGCACCTCAACGACCGGCTGCACCAGGGCCTGGGGGCGATCATCGAGCGTCACGGTTTCCCGGCCCACGTGGTCGGCCTCGGCGCGAAGGGCTGCGTCGTGTTCTCGCCCGATCCGATCATCAACTACCGCGACTGGGCACACAAGACGAACGGCCCGCTCAACGAGCTTGCCTGGCTCTACAACATGAACCGCGGCGTGTTCATGACGCCCGGCCGCGAGGAGGAGTGGACGCTCTCGGTGCAGCACGACGACGGCGACGTCGACCGGTTCATCGACATCTTCGCGGAGCTCGCGGCCGACCTCACATCGTGAGCGGTCGCGACCTCGCGGAGCTCGCGACTCGTGCGCGGCGCTTCGTCGACGAGCACTGCCTGCCGCACGAGGAGACGGCCGAGCGGAGCGGCGGGCGCCTGCCCGCGGCCACAGTGGCGCGGATCGCCGGCGCCGCCCAGGAAGCCGGGCTGGTCGGGCTCGACCACTCGCGTGAGCACGGCGGCCAGGGCATGAGCCTGCTCGAGCAGGTCGTCGTCCACGAAGCGTTCGGGCGGAACACGAACGGCGTCTGGTGGTACATACCGACCGTCGCCAACGTGCTCTCCCACGGCACGCCCGACCAGATCGACCGCTACCTCCGCCCCGCGCTGCGAGGCGAGCGCGCCGAGTGCTACGCGATCACCGAGGCCGACGCGGGCTCCGATCCCGGAGGCGTGGTCGGCACGGCGCGCCGCATCGCCGACGGGTGGGTGATCGACACCGAGAAGTGGTTCGCGACCGGCGGCGACGTGGCCGACTTCTTCATCGTCCACGTGCTCGCCAAGGACGAGGACGGCGGCGATCTCGGGCCGACGCTTGTTCCTGGTCGACAAGGGCCCGGGCGTCGAGATCATCGACGACCCGCCGTTCACGCACACCTTTCCGGTCGGCCATCCGACGATCCGCTTCCGCGCCGTCGAGCTGGCCGACACGCAGCGCCTCGGCGCCGTCGGCGCGGGTGACGCGCTCACGAACGAGTGGTTCGTCGAGGAGCGCGTGCACATCGCCGCGCGCTGCGTCGGCGCGATGGAACGGCTGCTCGAGATCGGCACCGGGTGGGCGCTCGAGCGCGAGCAGTTCGGCCGCCGCATCATGGACTTCCAGGGCGTCTCGTTCCCGCTTGCCGACGCCGCCTGCTCGTGCCTCTCGATGAAGCTGCTGACGCGCCACGTGGCCGAGCTCGCGGACGCCGGCGCCGACCCCAAGCTCGTGCACGGCAAGGCCTCGATGGCCAAGCTCGCCGCGTCGGAGGCCGCGGGGCGCGTCGCCGACGCCGTCGTTCAGGTGCTCGGCGGCCGCGGCTACATGCGCACGAGCGCGGCCGAGCGGCTCTGGCGCGAGCTGCGCGTCGACCGCATCTGGGAGGGCACGTCCGAGATTCAGCGGCTGGTCGTTGCCCGCGGGCTCGAGCGGCGCGGCGTCGCCGCCATGCTCTCGCTCTAGCCTCCCCCTTCGCGGGGTGCGCACATCCCGGCGCGGTGTCGATGGTCGTCCTGGGCGGTCCAGCGCCCTCATTCGCATGCGCAACGCCGCTTTCACCGCACTGATCACGAGCCTGCTGCTCGCCGTCGCCGGCGTCTCGCTGGCGGTCTCCGAGCGGGCGAGGACGAGCTCCCGCCTCGACCAGCGCCTCGCGCTGCAGGCAGACGGCGAGGCCGATGCCGTGGGCGGGGTCTTTGCGAGCACCCGGCTCGCGCTCCGCCTGCTCGCAAGCGACGGCACATTCCGCGACGGGCTTTCCACAACCGCGCCGGATGCTCTGCGCCACATCAACCGCACGCTCGGCTCCCTCGAGCGGGCCGACGCCGGAGTCGTCGGGGCCGCGTCGGCAATCGGCCTCGACGGACGCGAGCGGGCGCGTGTGGTGCAGGGTAGGCCGGCGCCGGCGGAGGCGCTCGCACGCGACGTCCGCGACGACGCGTTCTTCCGCGCGACGCTCGGCACGAGGCCCGGAGAGGTACACGTGTCCGAGCCCTATCGCTCTGCGGACACGGGACGGCTCGTCGTCTCCAGCTCGGTGCTGGTGCACGACGACGCCGGAGCGCCACTCGGGATCCTGCGCGTCGAGCTGCCGCTCGCGCACGTGCGCGCCGTGGCCACGGCCGCCCTCGGCGAAGAGCGCCGTGCGGAGATCGCGCTCGTCGAGCGGGCCAGCGGCCGCGCGCTCCTCGACACCACGCGCGGCGTGCTCGCGTGGCAGGCGGGCCCGCAGGCCGCGTACGAGCGACTGGCCTCCAGCGCCCTCGACAACGGCGCCTTCTCGGACGGTGGCAGCCGCCTGTCCTACCACGCCTTGGCCGGCGTCCCCGCCGGGCTCGGCTGGGTGATCGTCGCGTCGGGCCCGCAGCCGCCGCTGCTGGCAGCTGCAGGGCTTTCGCTCGGGGTCGCGGTGCTCCTGGCCTTCTCGCTGGCGCTCGCGATCGCGGGCCTGATCTCGCTGCAGCAGCGCCGGCGCCGCGACGCCCGTGCACTGAGCGCCGCCGAGGGCCGCCGCGCCGAGGCCGAGCGACGCTCGCGCACCGACGCGCTGACCGGCCTCTACAACCGCCGTCATATGGTCGATGCGATCGCCGCCGAGCTTGCGCGCTCCGAGCGCACTGGGGTGCCACCGAGCGTGCTCATGCTCGACATCGACAACGTCAGGCGCATCAACGAGGGCTATGGCCACGACGTCGGAGATCATGTCCTGAGCGAGATCGCGCGACGGCTGCGCGGACGGCTGCGCGGCTACGACGTGCTCGGCCGCTGGGACGACGAGGCGTTCGTCGCCCTCATGCCGGGCATCCCCGACGACGATACCCTGCGATCGCTCGCCGACCAGATCCGCCGGCTCGTCGGGGCGCTGCCCGTGGCCGTCGACGACCGGACGCTGCTGCCCGTGACCGTATCGGTGGGGGCGGCTCGCGCCGGCAACGCGCTGCGATCGGTCGAGGGCCTCGTCGACTGCGCGCACCGCGCGCTGGCGGCTGCCAAGCGCCGCGGCCGCGACCGCGTGCAGCTGTTCAGCGACCTCACGGTCGAGGATCTCGTCGCCGAGGAGCCCGAGACGATCCGGCTTGCGCGCGCGCTCGCGCTGGCGTCGAGCGCGCGAGCCGGCCTGCCGGGCGTGGACGCCGAGCGCGTCTCGGAGCTGTCGGCCTCGATCAGCGAGATGATGCGCCTGGGCGAGTCCGTCACTGCGCGCTGCCGGGTCGCAGGACTGTTACACGATATTGGCACTGTCAGGGTGCCCGAGCGCATTCTCGCGCTTGTCGGGCCGCCCGTCCCGCGCGACCGGCTCGCCTACGAGATGCACGCGGGCGCCGGCGAGCAGATGGTGCGCAGCGTCGCCGGTGTCAGCGGAGTCGCGGAGATCGTCGGCGCGCATGAGGAGCACTTCGACGGCACCGGCTATCCCGCCGGCCTGAGCGGGGGCGCCATTCCGGTCGAGAGCCGGATCGTCGCCTGCGCCGCCGCGCACGTGAAGCTCGCGCAGATCCTCGCGGGCGAGCCGCTCGCTCGTGCCCTGAGGCAGCAGTCCGGCCGTGCGCTCGACCCGGTCGTCGTGACAGCCGCCCTCGCGCACCTCGCGCGCGAGCACGACGGCCCGGCGCGACGGCCGGGCCACGTGCCCGCGACCTGATCCGCCCGGCCGCGCGATTCCATCGGCGCTGCCGTATCCTCGCTCCCGATGGCCTACCCGCTGCTCCTGAGCCCGTTGCGGATCGGGCCGATCGAGCTCCGCAACCGCATCGTCTCGACCGCGCATCAGACCACCCTCGTCGAGGACGCCCTGCCGACCGGCGACTTCGTCGCCTACCACGCGGCGCGCGCCGAGGGCGGCGCCGGGCTGATCTGCATCGAGGCCACCGCCGTCCACCCCAGCGGCCTGCTCACCGGCCACACGATCGCCGGCTACGACCCGCGTGTCGTCGAGCGGCTGGCACGTGTCGCGGAGGCCGTGCACGCCGGCGGCACCCGCCTGTTCGTGCAGCTCTTCCACGGCGGCCGCGAGCAGATCGAATCCCCGCCGAGGGCACCCGCCGTGGCTCCGTCCGCCGTCCCGAGCCAGCGCTTCAAGGTCGAGCCCCGAGCACTCAGCTCCGGCGAGATCGAGGAGATCGTTGCGCACCACGAACTGGTGGCCGGCCACGCGCGCGCGGCGGGCCTCGACGGCATCGAGCTGTGCGCGTCCCACGGGTACCTGCCGACGCAGTTCCTGAGCGAGCGCTCGAACCAGCGCGACGACGCCTGGGGCGGCGACCCGGAGCGGCGCCTGCACTACGTTCGAGCAGCGCTGCAGGCGATGCGACGGGGCGCGGGCGAGGGGCTCGCGGTGGGAATCCGGCTCTCCGCCGACGAAGCGCTGCCCGAGGGCCGCCATGCCCCGGAGACCGCTGCCATCCTGCGTACGCTCGCGGGCGAGGGCCTCATCGACTACGCGAGCGCCGTGATCGGAGACTCGGCGAGCTACCTCGGCGCGGCCTGGATCGTGCCGCCTCCCCCGATCGCACGGGACGTCATTCGGGCACCGGCCGGGACCCTGCACGAGGGGCTCACGGTGCCGCTGATCGCAACGTCGCGCATCCACGAGCCCGCCGAGGCCGAGGCGCTGCTGGCCGCGGGCGCTGCCGACGCGGTCGGCATGACGCGCGCGCTGATCGCCGATCCCGACCTTCCACGCCGTCTCGTCGAAGGGCGCGAGGACGAGCGCATCCTCTGCACGGGCTGCAATCAGGGCTGCATCGGGCACTACCACCTCGAGCTGCCGATCTCCTGCCTGCAGAACCCGCGCACCGGCCGAGAGGCGCGGCTGACGGAGCCCGTGCAGCAGTCCGGCTCGAGCGTGCTCGTCGCGGGCGGCGGCCCGGCGGGCATGGCCGCTGCCGTGGCCGCGGCGCGCGCGGGCGCCGATGTCACGCTGGCCGAGGCCTCCGGCGCGCTGGGAGGGCAGTTCGCGCTCGCCGGCCGCGCGCCTGCGCACCGTGAGACCGCTGCGCGCTTCGCCGCCGACTGGAGACGCCGGCTCGAGAGCGCGGGCGTCCGCATCCGCCTGGACACGCCGATCGACGCCGCGTCGGCGCTCGCATCGGCAGCCGATCGCGTGATCGTCGCCACCGGCGCGATCGCCCACCGGCCGCGGCTGACGCCGCCGCCGGGCGTCGAGGTGATCGACGCCTGGGAGGCGATCCGCACTCCGCGGAACGTGAACGGCCCGGCGCTCGTGGCCGACTGGGGCGGAGGCTGGACCGGCCTCGACGTCGCCGAGACGCTGGCCGAGACGGGGACGCGGGTGTGGCTCGCGGTCGCCGCTCCGCTCGTCGGCGAGACGGTCCACCAGTACCAGCGCGTCTTCTACCTCGCCAGGCTCGAGCGGCTCGGCGTGACGATCCTGCACCACCGCGAGCTCGTCGACGCCCCCGGCGGGGCCGTCCTGCGGTCGCTCTGGACGCACGCGCACGAGCCGCTGCCTGCGGGGGTGCGCACGCTCGTGCTCGCGCTCGGCCGCGAGCCGGTCGACGATCTCGTCCGGCAGCTCGACGAGCACGGAATCGCCGTGCACGCCCGTGGGCGACTGCCGTGGCGCGCGCTCGCTCGAGGAGGCGATCCTCGAGGGCACCGCGGCCGGCGAGCAGCCGCCCGTCACGGTCCGCGAAGCAGTCTAGGTTTCAGAATCTCAGGCGCTGAGCGGCTCGCCCGAGCGCAGCTCCGTCGCGTGCGCGAGCTCGCGCATGAGCTCGGTCATGTCCCGATTGGCGTTGAAGGCGCGCATCATGCGCGTCGCCCCGTTGCCCCACGAGATCGTGCGCTCGATCTCGGCGAGGGCATCCGCGCAGCCGAGCTCGCGGGCGAACGGCGCGAGGCGCTCCACGCTCCGGCGGGCGAGCTCGGACGCGGGCAGTCTCGTGCGCGGGTCGCCGGCGAGGTCCATGAGCATCGCGTCGAGGCCGTAGCGCGCGGCGCACCACTTGTTCTCGGAGACCAGCTGGCGGTGATAGGCCGTCGGCAGGTGCCCGAGCCGGACCTCGTCGATCGCCCGGGCGACGCTCGCCTGCACGTACGCCGCCAGCATCAGCGTCTGGTCGAGGTCGAACTGCACGTCCATCACGCGGATCTCGACCGTGCCGAGGCGCGGGTGCGGGCGCACGTCCCACCACAGGTACGTGTAGTCGTCGATCACGCCGGCTTCCTCCATCGTGCCGACCATGTCGAGGTAGTCCTCGTAGGAGGAGAATCGCGGCGGCTGGCCCGAGCGCGGCATGCTCGCGAAGATCACCGTACGCGTGGAGGCGAGCCCGCTCGCCTCGCCGCGCCAGAACGGCGAGCTCGCCGAGAGCGCCAGCAGCACGGGCAGCTCCGCGAGCAGGCTCTCCATCACGTGCATCGCGAGATCCGGGTCGGGCACGGCGACGTGCACGTGCATGCCGAAGACGAGCTCGCGGCGTGCGACGTACTGCAACTGCTCGACGAGCCAGCGATAACGGTCGCGCGTCGTGATGCGCTGATCCTCCGAGCGCGAGAACGGGTGCGCGCCTGCGCCGACGAGCCGGAGGCCGAGTGGCTCGATGGCCGCCGTGATGCCGCGCCTGACGGTCTCGAGATCGCTGCGCAGCTCATCGACGTCACGGCACACGACCGATGCGACCTCGAGCGTGCTCTGCATCAACTCCGGATGCGCCCGCCCGTCGAGCGGGCCGCCGGCGAGCGCGTCGGCGACCTCGTCGAAGCGCGAGCAGAGCTCGAAGCTGCCCGCATCGAGCAGCATGTACTCCTCCTCGACGCCCAGGGTCAGTGGCCGTCCGCGGCCGAAGGCGTGCTCAGCTGCGCTCGTCATCGGCTGAGTATGTGCCCCTTCCGCACCCCGCCGCAACCTATTGTGCGGGCGTGACCGCCGTCGATCTGCGCCCAGGCGTCATCCGCTACGAGAGCGCGCTCTGGGAGACGACTGCGCTGGCCCTGCATGCCAGGGGCGAGGCGGTGCTCGTGGATCCGTGCGTCTCGGCGCCGGAGATCGCGGCGATCGCAGCGGACGTCGCCGCGCGCGGGCTCGAGGTGCGCGGCCTGCTGATCACGCACTCGGACTGGGATCACGTCTGCGGGATCTCGGCGTTCCCGGGCGTGCCCGCGGTCATGAGCCGTGGCGCGGCCGACCGCATCGCAAGCGGACAGGCGGCCGAGTCGGTCGTGCGCGAAGGCGCGGCGGAGGGTCTGAGCTGGGATGGCGCGCCGCGCGCCGATCTGGTCTTCGAGGCGGGCGAGGCGCTCCAGGTGGGCCCCTTCACCGTGGAGACGATGGCGACCCCCGGGCACACCTCCTGCGGTGCGGCCTACCGCGTGCGCGAGCTCGAGCTGCTGTGCGTCGGCGACTACCTCTCGGTGATCGAATTTCCGTTCGTCTACGTCTCGACGGCGGCATACCGTGCCACGCTCGCAGCACTGTCTGACGCGCTCGAGCGCGATCCGGTCGAGTGGGTGGCGCCCGGCCATGGGCGTCCACTCGGCGTGAGCGAGGCGCTGCAGATCGCCGGCGAGGACCTCGACTACCTGCACGCGCTCAAGCGCGCTGTGCGCTCGGCGCTTTCGGACGGCGCCGACCGGGAACAGGCGATCGCCGCGGGCGCGGCGGTCGAGGTGCCACGCGGTGCGGGGGATGACGACGGCAGGTTGCGGCATGACAATGCCGAACAGCAGCTCACCGAGCTCGCTCCCGCCGCCTGAATCGTGCCCATCCTCCTCCGCCTCGTCAGAGCTCTGATCTTCCTCGCCCTCATCCTGGTGGTGGTGGGCGTGATCGGAGTCGTGCTCGGGAGGCCGTTCGCCGAGCGCCTCGCAGCACGCTCGATCGAGGATCGCGTCGGCATGCCCGTCGACGTCACCATCGCGACGTCGGTCAAGCCGGGGTTGGCCCGCGGCCATCTCGGAAGCGTCACCGTGCGGGCTGCGACGTTCGAGCACAACGGCCTGCGCCTGGCGGGCGCGCAAGCCGTCTATCACGGCGCCTCGGTGCACCTGTCCGATCTCATCTCGGGCGACGTGCGGCTCCACTACTCGTCCGTCGGGTTCGCAGCGACGCTCACGCCCGGCGGCCTCGCGGCCTACCTGCGGCCGCTGCTCGCGCGGCGCGGGCTGCCGGCGAAGAAGCTGCGGGTGAGCATGAGCCGGGGCACCGCGACGCTGCACATGGGCAAGCTGCACGCGGCGGTGGGAGCCAGGATCGTGGGCCGGTCCTCGATCCGATTCGTGCCACGCAGCGGATCGCCGTCGCTGCGCAGCGCGCTCGGCGGGGCGATCCAGGTCGGCCCGCTGTTCGACGGCGTTCACCTCACCGGCATCGCACTGCACAAGGGCGGCGCGACGCTGACGGGCGTCGGCCCCGCCGGCAAGATCAGGGCCTGAGATTCCTAGGCGTCGAGCACGGCGCGCGATTCCAGATGCTGGCCGACCTTGCGCTTCACGCGCTGCAGCGCGTTGTCGACCGCCTTCGGATCGCAGTCGACGAGCTCGCCGATCTCCTCGTACGAGCGACCCTCGAGGTACAGCGTGAGCACGCGGCCCTCGAGCGGCGACAGACTCGTGCCGAGACAGCCCACCAGAGCTGCAAGCTCCTCCGTTGCCATCACGCGACGCGCTGGATCGTCGATGGGCGAGCCGGGCAGCGCATCCCCGAGCGTGAAGTCGGAGCCGTCGTCGAACCCCGCCGGCGTGTGGCTGAACGACAGCGCCCCGTTGAGCGGCTGGTGCTTGTGGCGGGTCGCGGTCTTGATCGCAGTGATGATCTGACGGGTGATGCAGAGCTCTGCGAATGAGCGGAACGTGGTGTCCTTGTCGACGCGGTAGTCCCTGATCGCCTTGTACAGGCCGACGAGCCCTTCCTGGACGAGGTCGTCCGGGTCGCCGCCGGCGATGAAGTAGCTCGAGGCGCGCAATCGCACGAAACTCGCGTAGCGCCGGATGATCTCGGCCTCGCTTGCGCGATTGCCGGAGCGCGCGCGCAGCACAAGGTGGAGATCCTCAACCTCACGTTGAGCCTTGTACGACTCGCTGCGTTGCGGTGCCGCTGCCATGAAATGCCTGCTCCTGCCCGATTTCTGCGCTTGGATTCGACTCTCGGCCGACAATCAAGCGCCAGGTGCAACGGCCAGATCTCAACCTCAACCTGAGCCAGTGATGGGGCAGAACCTAGCACGTACGTGCGAGAACGCAAGTGCTCTGAGGCGCATTTGCCCGCGCGCACGAACACGCGTTCGCCCGACGGCGACTACGAATGCGCGCGGCGGCGCTGGCGGTCAGCCTCGTACAGCAGCAGCGACGCGGCGACCGCCACGTTGAGCGAGCCGATTACCCCGTGCATGGGAATGCGCACGCTGCCGTCACAGCGCTGGCGCACGAGCGGCCGGATGCCGGTTCCCTCGGAGCCGAGAGCGAGCACCACGCCGCCCGTGAGGTCGAGGGCATCCGGTGTCGCGTCCCCGTCCTCGGCAGCCGCGTAGCTCCAGAGGTCCGCACGCTTGCTACGGCGCAGGAACTCGGCCAGATTCGTGACCGTCGCGATCGGCAGGTGCTCGACGGCGCCGGCGGAGGCCTTCGCGACGACCGCCGTCACGCCCGCGGAGCCGTGCCTGGGGATGACGAGACCGTGCGCGCCGAGGCACTCGCAGGAGCGCACGATGGCGCCGAGGTTGCGCGGGTCGGTCACGCCGTCGAGCGCGACGACCAGCGCGTCCGGCCGCGCGAGCAACTCCTCGGCGTCCGCGTACGGGTACGGGTCGCAGAGCGCGACGACGCCCTGGTGGTCGGGGCGTTCCGCCAGTGCCGTGACCCGGTCGGCGATCGCGATCGACACGCGCACGCCGGAGCCCTCGATCCACGGCATCGATGCTGCCGCCTCGCGTGTGCACACGATCTCACGCACGCGCCGGCGACCCCGCAGCGCCTCGCGCACGGGTTGCAGCCCGTACACGAGGTCGGTGCGCGGCGCGGGCTCGGCGCGGTCAGTCATCGAGCGGCACGACCTGCGGCCCCTGCGGCGTATCGCGCACGCCGAAACCGAGCTCTGCGATGCGGTCGCGCAGCTCGTCCGCGCGGGCGTAGTCGCCCGCCGTGCGGGCGGCGGACCGCTCCTCGGCGAGCGCGAGCGCCTCGGCCGGCGCTTCGGTGGCGCGGTCGAGTGACGCCAGCCCGAGCACGTCGAGTGCACGCACGAGCTGATCGGCGGCGTCCGAGACGGCTCGGGCGCCGGCCGCACCGCCCGCGACCGCCGTGTTGATGGCGTGCGCCAGGCCGTGCAGCTCGGCCAGGGCGCGCGGTGTGTCGAGGTCGTCCGCCATGAACGCCGAGAAGGCCTCGAAGGCCGCTTCTGCGCGGGCCCGGATCGCGTCGTCGTCCCCGCCCGCTCCCGCCTCCGCATAGCGGCGGGCGTTGCGCAGCGCCTCCCGGAGGCCCGCAGCTGTGGCCGCGGCCTGCTCGAGCGTCGCGTCGGTGTAGTCCACCGGACTGCGGTAGTGCGCCTGCGCGAAGAACACGAGCAAGGTCTCGCGCCCGACGCGCTCGAGGGCATCGGCGAGCCCCTCGATGTTCCCCAGCGACTTGGACATCTTCTCGCCCGTGAGCCGCAGCATCCCGTTGTGCATCCAGACGCGCGCGAAGCGCCGGCCGGCCGCCTCCGACTGGGCGCGCTCGTTCTCGTGATGGGGGAAGATCAGATCGAGGCCCCCACCGTGCACGTCGAAGTCCTCGCCGAGCTCGTTCTGAGCCATCGCGGAGCACTCGATGTGCCAGCCCGGTCGACCGCGCCCCCAGGGCGAGTCCCAGGCGGTGTCCTCGCCCGGCTTGCTGGCCTTCCACAGCGCGAAATCGAGCGGCGCTCGCTTGCCCTCGCCGGGCTCGACGCGCGAGCCCGCGATCAGGTCCTCCGGCCGCTGACCGGAGAGCTGTCCGTACTGCGGATAGGCATCGACGCTGAAGTAGACGTCGCCGTCGCCGCTCGCATACGCGGCCCCGTTCTCGATCAGGCGCTCGATCAGCGCGATGATCTCGTCGATCGTCGTGCTTGCCAGCGGCTCGGCGTCCGGCCGCCCGAGCCCCAGCGCGTCGGTGTCGCTGCGATACGCCTCGGCCAGCTGCTCCGCGAGCGGGGCCGAAGGCACGCCTCGCTGCGCGGCCGCCACGTAGATCTTGTCGTTGATGTCGGTGATGTTGATGGCCAGGCGCACCGGGAGGTCGAGCAGGCGCTCGGACGCGCGCTTGAGCACCATGGCCGTCCAGTACGGCCGCGCGTTGCCGACGTGGATGCGCCCGTACACCGTCGGGCCGCAGCTGTAGACCCGCAGCAGCCCGGGTGTGGAAGGCATGACCTCCACCTTCAAATCTCTCAACCTATCGTAGAGCTTTAGAGTTCGATGCCTCATGTGACGTCTCCGCAGCGCTCCAGCGCCTCCTCGCGGGGCAGAACCGTCACGACGGTCGCCAGGGGCAGGCCGCTCGACGCACCCGTGAGGGCCAATCTCAACGGGTGTAGCACGTCTCCGGGGGCCATGCCGCGAGCACGTGCGAGTGTGCGCAGCGTCCCGATGAGCTCGGCGGCCGCGCCATACGGCATGTGCTCCCGCTGATCGGCCCTGCGCAGCTCGCAGAACAGCACCAGCCCGGGCGAGCCGCGCGGGTCGCCGGAGGGTGCCTGTGCCAGTAACGCAGCAGAGTCCGCGATCTCGCCGAGCGCCGAGGCCCCGCGCGCGGCCTCGGCGAGTGCTTCGATGACGACGTCCGGCGTGCCGCACGGAAGGAACGGCCTCAGCCGGCGCGCCAGCTCGTCCGATGACAAGCCGGCCAGCACCTCGCGGCCGAGCCACGCCAGGTGACCAGGGTCGGCATGTGCGGTGCCTCGGCCGAGGCGCCGGAGCGAGAAGCGCTGCGCGAGCTCCGGCAGTGGCGCCGCTTCTCGCGCGCCGCCCTGCGCCGGGCAGGCAAGTTGCGCGGCGTAGGCGACGACGGCCTCGGGTGGCACGCCCCGTCGGCGCAGCGCGGCCAGCGGCTCGGCACCCGTGCGAGTCGAGAGCCGCTCGCCGTCGCCACCGACGATGATGGGGCAGTGCGCGAACACGGGCTCGACTGTACCTAGAGCACGTAACAGCAAGAGGTGACGCGCCGAGTTCGCGAGATGATCCTCGCCGCGAACGATGTGGGTGATCGCGAGATCACGGTCGTCCACGGCCGTGGCGAGGTCGAATGTCGGCCTGCCATCCGCGCGGACGAGCACGAAGTCGGAGATCTCCGCGCCCGCGAAGCGCACGGGCCCACGGGTCGCGTCGACGACGACGACCTCGGCCGACGGGACACGGAAACGGACGACGTTCGGCTCGCCCGCATCGTGACGCCGCTCTGCTTCGGCGCGCGCGACGTCGCGGCAACGCCCGTCGTAGCGCTCCGGCGAGGGCGGGCAGAAGCAGCGGTAGGCGAGCGCCGTGGCCAGCAACTCGGCTGCCGCGGCGACGTGGACGTCGCGACGGTCGCTCTGCCGGATCGGCGCGCCCGCGAACTCCAGGCCGAGCCACGCGAGGTCGTCGAGGATTCCCTGCTCGGCGCCCTCTGCTGTCCGGCCTGCGTCGGTGTCGTCGATGCGGAGCAGCAGCTCTCCGGCCAACGCGCGTGCGGCCAGGGCATTCGCGACCGCCACCACGGCGGAGCCGAGGTGCAGCGGGCCGGTCGGCGACGGGGCGAAGCGCAGGCGGACGACGGAGGGCATGCATCCGCAATCGTCGCGCATGTGGTGTGCGCTGTGCCGCTCACGGCGCGGTCCTGGCCTCGCGGCGACGCCGCGCTCGTGCTCTTCGCCTGTCGTGCCGGTGTTAGTGTTGATTGCGGCAACCGCAGGAGGGGAGCGCGAGATGTCCAGGACGCTTCGGAGTGTCGTGATCGGCATCGGCGTGGCCGCTGCCATGACCGCCGTGTCGCCGCCGGCGTCGCTCGCTGACGCCGTGCCGGCCTCCAGCGTGGCCGTGCGGGGCGCGATCGCGCGGTACGAGATCTCCGGTGCGGCGGTGAAGATCGTCGCCCTCGCGAACGGGCGCTGCCGCGCGCTGAGCTGGGTGCCTGGCCGCCCGGCCGGGAAGGCGCACGCCGTGTCTCGGGCGCTCTGCGCCGACGCCCGCACTCCCGCCGAGTCGATGCAGATGGCCGAGGCCGCGCGCGGCCAGGTGCCGGCGCCGGTCCTGAGTGGGAACCTCAGCGTCGCGGTGAGCCCGGGGGCGCTCGACGAGCCGCAGATGCTCGTCGTCCGGAGCCGCGCGACGGGCGGGATCCTGCATCGCTGGCCGTTGCCCGACGAGGTCTCGTCGCTCGCGGTCGGCCATGGCATCGCCGTGCTCGCGACGGTCCGCCATCAGGGCCTGTACGCCGTGCGCCTGAACGACGGGCGGCTCCGCATCGTGGGGCTGATGGGCTGGCTCGACCGCCCGGTGCTCGGCCGCATGGGAATCGTCTTCCGCGACGACATGTACGGCCGCCGCAACGAGCGGCGCGGGCAGGCGGTCCTGCAGCGGCTCACGTGGAACGACGTCGACGCCGCGCTCGACGATGCCTCGACGTCCTACAGCGCAGCGGGCGCGCAACCAGCCTGGGCCTATGACGGGCAGCGCGTCGTGATGGCGATGCGCGACCCGTCGATCCCGTGCGACCGCGTGCATTTCTGGAACGTCGCCTGGGATCGCCGGGTGCAGCTCACGCAGGTCGAGGATCACATCTGCCCCGGTGGCGCCGGTACGCACGTGAAGGCGCTGGCGCTGGGCGGCGTGCGCGCCGCCTGGCTCGTCGAGAATCCTGCCGGGCGGCGCTGGTTGATCAGCGCGACGATCGTGGCCTGCGAGGAGCGCGTCGTCGCCAAGGCTCCGGCCGGGAACGCCGGAGCGAGTGCTCGCGGGCTGGTCGGAGACGGCGGCCTGGTGGCCTTCTCGGCCATCGGGGCTCCCGGCGTGCAGGCGATCTGGAGCTCCTCGGCAGGCCGCAGCGGCGTGCGGGGGCAGGCGCTCGTGCCGCGCACCGGCTCGGTCGCGCTCTCGGCCGACGATGATCGCGTGGCGGCCTTGAACGGCGGCGGGAGGATCGAGATCCGCAACAAGTTCGGCGCGCTCGAGGACGTCGTGCTCGCACCGGGCGCACGCGCGGTCTCGCTGCGCGGGGGCAGTCTGGCGGTGCTGGCGGGCAACCGCCTCGACATCTACGACCTCGCCGCAGGCACGCGCACCCACCGCTGGCACGTTCCCGCAGGAGTCCGGAGCGTGGACATGCAGTACGGCGTCGCCACGCTGGCCGCCGGGCGCCGGGTCTATGCGGTCCAGGTCGCAACGGGCCATGCGGTCGTGCTGGCCACGGCGCCGAGTCGCGTCGAGGCCCAGATCGAGGCACCCGGCGTGGTCTACCGCTACGACACGGCCCGCAGCGGCGAGTTCCGGTTCGTTCCCTTCGCACGGGTGCGCCGCGCACTGGCAGCCTGAGCGCCTCCCGGCACGCTAGCGTTGACCGCGTGCCGGCAACAGATCGCGAGACACTCCAGCGCGCGCTCCTGGCCTGGTACGGCGAACACGGACGCGACCTGCCCTGGCGGCGCACGCACGATCCGTACGCCATCCTCGTCAGCGAGGTGATGCTGCAGCAGACGCAGGTTGCGCGCGTGCTGGAGCGCTACGAACCGTGGCTCGAGCGCTGGCCGACACCCGGCGCGCTGGCGGCCGCGCCGGCGGCGGACGTCCTGCGCGCCTGGTCGGGCCTCGGCTACAACCGCCGCGGGCTCAATCTGCAGAGGGCCGCGAGGCGCGTGGTCGAGCTCGGGGAGTTCCCGCGGGAGATCGGCGAGCTGGAGCGACTGCCCGGCGTCGGCCCGTACACGGCGCGGGCGATCGCGTGCTTCGCGTTCGGCGCCCAGGTCACCGCGCTCGACACGAACGTCCGGCGCGTGCTTGCGCGCTCGCTGGGGACCACCGAGGTGGCACCCCCGCGCAACCGCGCCTGGCACTGGAATCAGGCGCTCTTCGATCTCGGCGCGCGGATCTGCCTGGCGCGCGTGCCGCGCTGCGATGCGTGCCCGCTGGCCGTCCGGTGTCCCTCGCGCGGACGCACGTTTGCGCCCCTGCGCCGCCAGGGCCGCTTCGAGGGCTCGCGCAGGCAGGAGCGCGCCGCGCTCGTGCGCGAGCTCGGCGCGGGCCCGCGCGCCGACGGCGGCTACGATCGCGACGTGGTCGAATCGCTGCTCGCCGACGGTCTGGCCGTGCGCCGCGCAGACGGCCTGCTGGCCCTCCCGGAGGAGGTCACCGCACCGTGAGCAGCCCGGTCTACGCCTCCAACGTGGTGCAGTGCCTCGCGGTGAGCCCAGGAGAGCGCTTCCAGGCGCTCGTGGACGAACCGTTCGCGGACGTGGGTGTGAGCCTCTGCAATGCGGCGCTCCTCGCCGGAGCGGCATCCGCGGCCTGCGTCGTCGTGCCGGACTCGGGGCGGCCGCTCACGACGTCCTACGACCCCCTGCTCGCGTCGCTCGCCGACACGGAGGCGCTCTGCTTCTGGTTCACGAGCATCCATGACCCCGAGTTCGCCGCATTCCGCAAGCCGCTCTACGCGCGCGCGATCGAGACCGGCACCCGCGTGGCCTTCGGCGGGCGCATGGACCGGTCGATGCTCGAGCACGAGATGGCAGCCGACTACGGCGCCCTGCACGACCTCACCGCGCGCCTCGCCGGGCGGCTCGCGGGCAGCGAGCGGGTGCGGGTCACGACCCCCGCGGGCACGGACTGCACCTTCGACGTGACGGGCCGCGAATGGAAGCTCGACGACGGCGTGCTCGACACGCCCGGCGCATTCGGCAACCTGCCGGCCGGCGAGGTCTTCATCTCACCGCTCGCCACAGGAGCAGACGGCGTGTGCGTGATCGACCGCTCGATCGCGCTGGCGGGCGAGGGGCTCGTCGACGAGCCGATCGCGCTGACGTTCCGGCAGGGGCGCATCGTCGGCATCGAGGGCGGTCGCTCGGCCGCAGCGACGCGCGAGGCGATCGCCAAGGCGGGCACCGGCGCGGACATCGTGGCCGAGCTCGGCATCGGCACGAACGACCGCGCGCGCATCACGGGCAGCGTGATCACGGACGAGAAGGTGCTCGGCACCGCGCACGTCGCGTTCGGCGACAACGCGAGCCCGAGCTACGGAGGAGACAACCGAGCGACCATCCACGTCGACGGCGTCATGGCCTCTGCGACGATCGAGGCAGACGGCACCGTCGTCATGGCCGCCGGAGAGCTCGCCTGATCGGCTCGCCGACTGTCCCTCAGCGTGCGGGCTGATAGCGAACGCCGACGCGCTGCAGCGAGGCCTCGAGCATCGCCCGCAACGCAGGGCTGGCATCGCCCAGCTGCGCCAGGCACGCGGCGAGCAGCCTCGCATCCTCGAGCGCCGGAGCCCGCTCCAGGCATACCCGCCCGAGGAATCGCACCGCCGCCGGTTCCAGCCGGTCCGGCTCACGCACCGCGATGAGCGCGAGCAGCGCGGCGGCATCCTCCAGGCCGACGTGGGGCAGTTCCGACGCAGCCGTTCGTGCCGCCGTGAGATCGCCGCCCGCGAGCGCCCGGCGCAGTCGATTCAGCGGAGAGCCCTGCGCGGTCACGAACACATGTTCGCATTTCGCCCCTGCGGCGTCGCCCCTGATCGCGGGCTCAGCGCTCCAGCAGGGCCACGGCCTGGCAGGCCGCGCCCTCGCCTCGACCGGTGAAGCCGAGGCCGTCCGTGCCCGTCGCACGCAGCGAGACGCGCCCGACGTCGCACGCGAGCGCGGCGGCGAGGTGTGCGCGCATCGCGGCTCGATGCGGCGCGAGCCTGGGCGCCGCCAGCACGACGACGGCATCGACGTTGACGAGGCTCCACCCGGTCTCCGCGATGCGCCGCCAGGCCTCCGCCAGCAGGTCGAGGCTTCGCGCGCCCCGCCACTGCTCGTCCTCGGACGGGAAGAGCGTCCCGATGTCGTCCATGCAGGCCGCCCCGAGCAGCGCGTCGCAGAGCGCGTGACACACGATGTCGGCGTCGGAGTGACCGTCCAGTCCGTGCGAGTGCGGGATCTCGACCCCGCCGAGCACGAGCGGACGCCCGGGCACCAGGCGGTGCGCGTCGAAGGCAGTGCCGACGCGGAGCTCAGCCAAGCGGCACCTCACGCCGCTCGCGGCCGCGGAACGTCGAGATCCGGCGGTAGCCGCACTCGTGTGCCGCGCTCAGCGCGCGGTCGTAGTCACGGCCGAGATCCTCGGGAACGTGCCCGTCGGAGCCGAGCGTGATCGGCACGCCGCGACGGTGCAGCGCGCGCAGGAGGCCCGGCGCGGGGTACAACTCGCCGGCAGCCTTGCGCAGCCCTGCTGTCGAGATCTCGATCGCGACGCCGGCCGCGGCGATCGCATCGGCCGTGTCCTCGTGCTCGCTCTCCACGACCGATCGGCTGGCGGTGTTGCCGAACACCTTGGCGAGGTCGAGATGCGCGAGCACGTCGAACAATCCCGAGGCGGCTGCCGCCCGCACCTGCGCGAAGTACCGGCGCCAGACCTCGTCGGCCGCCACGTCCTCCCAGATCGCGTAGTCGGGGTGATCGACGGCGAGGCCGCCCAGCCAGTGCACCGAGCCGAGCACGAGGTCGAAGTCCCGGTCCTCGACCAGGGCGCCGAGCTCGTCCTCGCGCCCTTCGATCCAGTCGAGCTCGATGCCGCAGGCGACGGGCTCGCCGTAGGAGCGGACCGCTACGACGTACGCGTCCAGATCCGCTCGGGCGCTCTCGTGCCAGAACGGATGATCGAGCAGCCCGGCGGCCTGCCGGAAGCGGTGGCAGTGCTCGGTGAGGCACACATGGCCGATCCCGCGCGCACGGGCGACATCCGCGTACTGCGCCACGCGATCGCGCGAGAGCTCCGCCGCTCCGAGCGCGGCGCCGTCGGGCGCGAGGTGTAGGTGGTAGTCGACGAGCAAGCGTCTGCGAACCGGTCTAGGCGCGAATGCGCTCCCCAGCCGGATCGTAGAGTGCTCCGTCCACCACCTCCGCGCGAACCCACTCTCCGAACACCTCGATCTCGGCCGGCGTGCCGACCGTCGCGTGCCCCGCAGGCACGTAGGCGAGTGCGATGCTGCGCCGCACGCGACTCCCGTACCCGCCCGAGGTGACGCGCCCGCACAGCTCGCCCGCGATGCGCACGGGCTCCGAGCCGAGGCAGACCGAGCGCGCGTCCTCGAGCACCAGGGACACCAGCTGCTCCCGCGGACCGCCCTCCTCGCGCTCTGCACGCAACGCGTCCTGCCCGATGAACGGCGCGGGCTTGTCGAGGCGGACCGCGAAGCCGACGCCCGCGGACTCGGGTGTCGTCTCCGGCGTGAGGTCCGTGCCCCACGCGCGGTAGCCCTTCTCCAGCCGCATCGACTCGATGGCCCGATAGCCGCCGCCGCGAAGGCCGTGGGGCCCGCCGGCCTGCGTGAGCAGGTCATACAGCGCCAATCCGTACTCGGTCGGCGCGTAGAGCTCCCAGCCGAGCTCGCCGACATACGTCACACGCGAGGCGAGCAGCGGCACCGGGCCCACGGCGATCTCACGCGCCTGCATGTAGGGGAACGCCTCGTTGGAGAGATCGCTCTTCGTCAGCGGCTGCAGGATGTCGCGCGCACGGGGACCCCACAGGCAGAAGCAGGTCCGCGCCGAGCTGATGTCGTCGACGTACACGGACCCGTCGCCGGGCAGGTGCTTGCGCAGCCACGACAGGTTGTGCGAGCCGAAGGCGGTGCCCGTGACGTACAGGTAGCGGTCCGGCGCGAGCCGCACCAGCGTGACGTCGGCCTCGATGCCGCCGCGCGCGTTCAGGAGCTGCGTGTAGATGACCGAGCCGAGCGCTCTGTCGACCGAGTTCGCGCACATCCGGTCGAGGAACTCGCACGCGCCGGGCCCGTGGACGTCGAGCTTCGCGAACGACGACTGGTCGATCAGCACGGCCCGCTCGCCCGCTGCGATGCACTCGGCCTCGATCGCAGGCGACCAGTGCTTGCCCGGCCCAGCCGCGCGGGCGCAGGTCGTCGTGCCCGGCGGGAATGTTCACGTCGAACCAGTTGACGCGCTCCCAGCCCGACTTCTCGCCGAAGCTGGCGCCGTCCCGCGTGTGCCGCGCGTACGCCGGCGAGACGCGGAGCGGTCGGCCGGCCAGCCGCTCCTCCCCCGGGTACTTGATGTCGTAGTAGGTCGAGTAGACCTCGATCGTCCGCTGAAGCGTGAAGCTCTGCGAGCGGTACTGGCGGCCGAATCGGCGGATGTCCATGTGCCAGAGGTCCCATTCGGGCTGCCCCTCGGCGATCCACTCGGCCATGACCTTGCCGATGCCGCCCGCGCCCGCGAGACCGTGGGCGCAGAACCCCGCGGCGACCCAGAACCCGGGCACCTCGGACTCGCCGAGGATGAACTCGCCGTCCGGCGTGAAGGCCTCGGGGCCGTTGAAGAACTTCTTGACCTGCGCCTCCTCCATCGCGGGCACGCGGCGGATCGATCCCTCCATCAGCTCCTCGAAGCGCTCGTAGTCCCAGGTCAGGAGCTGCGCCTCGAAGCCCGGCGGAATGCCGTCCAGCCCGAACGGCGAGGGATCGCGCTCGTAGCCGCCCATCACGAGACCGCCGACCTCGGTGCGCCAGTAGACGAGGTTGTCGGGATCGCGCAGCGTCGGCAGCGCCGCCAGCGCGGGCTCGAATGGCTCGGTGATCAGGTACTGGTGGGCCATCGGGATGATCGGCACGGTCACGCCGACCAGCTTCGCGACATCGGGGGCAGCCATGCCGGCCGCATCGACGACGACCTCGGTCTCGATCTCGCCCCTGTCGGTCACGACGCGGCAGACGCGACCGCGGGCATCGCGCTCGATCGCCGTCACGCGCGTGCGCGTGCTGATCTCCGCCCCGTAATGGCGCGCGCCGTCGGCCAGCGCGAACGTCAGCTGGCTTGGATCGAGGTAGCCGTCGCGCGGCAGGAATGCGGCGCCGAGCACGCCCCTGGTCGACATCAGCGGGAAGCGCTCCTGCGCCTCTGCTGCGCTGATGACCTCGAGCGGGAGGCCGAAGGTCTTGGCCCAGCCCGCCTGGCGCTGGATCTCCTCCAGGCGCTCGCGCGACGACGCCAGGCGGATGCCGCCGAGCTCGTGCCAGCCCGGATCCTTGCCGGTCTCACGCCGGAGCGCCGCGTACAGCTCGACCGAGTACATCATCATCCGCGTGAGCGACACCGACGACCGCAGCTGGCCCACGAGGCCCGCGGAATGCCAGGTCGAGCCGTAGGTCAGATCGAACTGCTCGACGAGCACGACGTCCTTCACGCCGAGCTTCGCCAGGTGGTAGGCGATGCTGCAGCCCCCCACACCGCCGCCGATGACGACCGCTCCTGCCCGGCTCTTCACGCGGCGAAGCCTAGCGATGCGCGTATTCTCTGCCACCGGCAACGCCCCTGGAGGCTCCGTGAGCGACGAGCACGTCACGATCGACGACATCCTGCCTCGCGTCGCGCAACTCGCCGGCGCCGACCGCGTCGTCTCGGAGCTGCCCGGCGGGCTGACGAACACGAACTACAAGGTGGTCGCCGGCGGGCGGAGCTACGTCGTGCGCGTATCGTCCAAGGACGCCGGTCTGCTCGCGATCGACCGCGAGAACGAGTACGTGAACTCGGTCGCGGCAGCCGAGGCCGGCGTCGGCGCCGGCGTCGTCGCCTACCTGCCCGAGCTGGGCGCACTGGTGCTCGACTTCATCGAGGGCACGACGATGAGCGCGGACGACCTCCGCCGGGGCGACCGCCTGCGCGAGGTCGCCGCCGCGATTCGGCAGCTGCACGCCTGCCGGCGCTTCCGCGACGAGTTCAACATGTTCCGCGTCCAGGAGCGCTACATCGGCATCGTGCAGGAGCGCGGTCTGCGGCTACCTGAGCGCTATCTCGAGTTCGCACCGCAGGTGAAGGAGATCGAGCGCGCGATGGCCGTGCGGGACGAGGGCACCGTCCCGTGCAACAACGACCTGCTGGCGGAGAACTTCATCTGGACCGGCGACCGCTTCCGGCTGATCGACTATGAGTACTCGGGCAACAACGACCCGATGTTCGAGCTCGGCAATGTCTGGAGCGAGTCCAATCTCTCGCTCGGGCAGCTCGACGAGCTCGTGGCCCACTACTACGGCCGCCCGCTCGTCAACAAGGTCGCGCGCGCGCGCCTGTGGGGCCTGATGTCGAAGTACGGCTGGACGCTGTGGGCGTCGATCCAGGACGGCGTGTCGTCGATCGACTTCGATTTCTGGAGCTGGGGCATGGAGAAGTACGAGCGCGCGCTGGAGGAGTTCGACGGGCCGGACTTCGCGCGCCTGTGCGAGGACGTCCAGCGTGAGGACTGACCGGGGGCCGGCCAGGGCGCTGATCCTCGACTTCAACGGCACCGTCTCGCACGACGAGCACATCGTGCTCGAGCTCTTCCAGGAGCTGTTCGCCGAGCAGGGGCGGCCGCTCGACGCGGTCACCTACGAGCGTGAGCTGGCGGGCATGTCCGACCCGGAGATCGTCTGGACGTGGCTCGGCCGCGATCATCCCGGCGCCCAGCGGGTGATCGCCGAGCGCGACCGCCGCTACCGCGCGCGCACAGCTGACGGATCCACGATCCCGGCGCAGGTGCGTGAGGCGGTTCGCCTTGCGGCCGAGCACGTGCCGGTCGCGATCTGCTCCGGCGCGGCTCGCAGCGAGATCGAGGCGACGATCGCGGCGGCGGGCATCGAGCGCTCCATCGCCGTGATCGTCGCCGCCGAGGACGTCGCGCGCGGCAAGCCCGCCCCCGACGGATATCTCGCCGCGCACCGGCTGCTCGCTCCGGACCTGCCCGCGGAAGACGTGCTCGTGTTCGAGGACACCGAGGTCGGCGTGATCTCGGCGCTGGCGGCCGGCCTGCGTTGCATTGCGGTGCTCGGGACGATGGGAGCCGACCGCCTGCGCGCCGCCGAGCGCGTCGTGCCGGAGCTCGAGCCGGTGGTCGTGCGCGAGGGAGCTCGGCCTGGCCGCGCCCCTAGGCGACGGTTCCGTCGTCGCTCTCGCCCGCGAGTTGCTCGGGCGCGTGCCAGGTCGCCGGGCGTCGTGACCTTGAACGCGCGCTCGTCACCCTCGACGCAGACGACGACTCGACCGAGCGCCTCGACCATGGAGGCGCAGTCGGTGGGGTCGCTCGTCTGGGCGGCGAGCGCATCTCGAAGGATCGCCGCCGGAAAGCCTTGCGGCGTCTGCACGGCGCGCAGGGCGCCACGCTCGAGCGTCTCGGCGACGGCGCCGTCCGGGCCGACGCGCTTGACGGTGTCGGCCATCGCCACCGCCGGCACCGCGCCGTCGGCGCCCGAGCGCAGCGCAGCGACCACACGATCGACGACCTCCGGTGGCGTCAGTGGCCGGGCGGCGTCGTGGACGAGCACGAACTCCGCGCCGTCGGGCACGCACGCGACGCCGGCGGCGACGGAGTCGGGACGCGTCGCGCCGCCCGGCACCGCTGCGGCGATCTTCGTCGCGCAGAGGTCGTCGGCCAGCAGCGAGGCGCGCTCCTCGTAATCCGCCGGGACGACCATGACGATGCCGTCGATCAGGTCGTGGTCGTCGAGCATCGCGAGCGACCAGGCGAGCATCGTGCGCCCGCCCAGCCGCACGAAGGCCTTGGGCCGGTCGGCCGCGAGCCGGTCGCCGGCTCCGGCAGCGACCACGACCGCCCAGATCTCGCCGGGCATGGCGCTCAGGAGGCCAGCCGGGTGAAGATCATCTTGCCGCTCGGGGACTGCAGCACGCTCGTGACCTCGGTCTCCACAAGCTCTCCGATGCGCCCGCGGCCTCCCTCGACCACGATCATCGTTCCGTCGTCGAGGTAGCCCACGCCCTGCTCGGCCTCCTTGCCCTCGCGGATGACCTTGACGCGCAGCGCCTCGCCCGGCAGCACCGCCGGCTTGAGCGCGTTCGCCAGGTCGTTGACGTTGAGCACGCGCACGCCCTGGATCTGCGCGACCTTGTTGAGGTTGTAGTCGGTCGTGAGAATCGGCAGATCCTGCTCGTGGGCCACGCGCACGAGCTTGGCGTCGACGTCGTCGACGTCGGGCACCGACACCTCGGGCGTGGCGATCGGATGCGAGCTCAGCCGCAGGTCGTGGACGACCTCGAGGCCGCGCCGGCCACGCGCCCGGCGCTGCGGGTCGGTGGAGTCGGCGACGCGCTGCAACTCCTGCAGCACGAACACGGGAATCACGAGCTCGCGGTCGACGAAGCCCGTCGAGATCAGGTCGCCGATGCGGCCGTCGATGATGGCCGAGGTGTCGACGAGCATGGCCAGCGGCTGCGCCTGGCGCGCCGGCCGCTCGCGCTCGGAGCGCAGCCGCGGCCGGCGGCCGTCGCGCGCCTCATCGGCCCCCAGGCCGCCCAGACGCAGGATCGAGCCGTGGCTGCGAGCGCCGACGACCGCGAACAGGTACCCGAGCACGAGCGCCAGCGGCAACAGCAGGTAGCGCCCGACATACGGCAGCGGCCGCACGGCGAACGTCGCCAGCGCCGCGGCGCCGAGGCCGAGGACGAGCCCAACGCCGCCGACGACCAGCTCGCCCGCGGGACGCGCCTGTGCCGCCCGTTCGACCCTCCCGATTGCCCGTACCAGAGGCCCGGCGACGATCCAGCCGACGAGCAGTCCGGCAAGAGCGCCGAGCGCGATCGCGATCGTCCAGCGAGCCCAGGGAGAAGAAGACGGAAGATGGAAGGGAAGGGCGCCTGGACTGGCCGCGACCTGGCTGCCTGCAAGAGCTCCCAGGAGGGCGAAGACCAGCCTCACGATCAGCTTCACGGTCTGCGCTCCTTTTGTCCGCGGCGCGGGTGGGCCGAATGCGAGATCGGCCTCCGCGTCCGCGGTCAGCTTAGCGATTGGGCGCGCGCGAGGCTAGCCCTCGAGGGAGGCGTCAGGCCGCGCGAGCCTCCGGGGAGAGGACGTCGTCGATCCACGCGAGCGCCTCTTCCTCGTCCGTCTTGCGGGCGTACTGCAACTCGGATGCGAGCAGGCGCTTCGCCCGCAGCAGGAGCTGGCGCTCACCGCCCGAGAGGCCCTTCTCGTCCTGACGGCGGGCGAGGTTGCGGATCACGCCGGCGAGCTCGCGCGGATCGCTCGACTTGAGCTGCTCCTGGTGCGCGCGGAAGCGGCGGTTCCAGTTCGCGTCCTGCTCGCCGACATCGCCGGTGAGAACGTCGATGATCTCCTGCAGCGCCTGCTTGGCCACGACCGGGCGAATGCCCGCGGCCTCGGCGCCGTCGCAGCGCACGAGCATCGTCAGCTCGGACTGGAAGATCTTGATCGTCAGGTACTCGTGGTCTTCACCCAGGATGTGCTTGCGCTCTCGCGCTACGACCTTGCCGGCTCCCTGACGCGGGTAGACGACGATCTCTCCGACCTTGAACATTCAGTACTCCCTCGGTACGGGCAGCGACGTTCCCTCGTGCAGCCTCCTCACTCACCATAGTGCCGAAAAGGGGTAGATGGGGATCGGCGGCTAGGATCGGCCGCATGGCGCCGCTGCTCGTGATCGACGGGGACTCGCTGGGGCACCGGGCCTACCACGCGATGCCGGCGGTCGAAGGCGCCGGCGGCAGGCCGGTCGGCCTCCTGCTCGGATTCGCGAACTTCCTGCTCGCGACCTGGCGCGCCACGCAGCCGCGCGCCGTGCTGGTCTGCCTCGATACGCGGGTGCCGTCGTACCGTCACGACCTGCTGCCGGCCTATCAGGGGCAACGCGAGCCATTCGCAGCGGATCTGTGCGAGCAGCTCGACCGCATGCCCGAGATGACCGAGGCGTTCGGCTTCGCCGCCGCCAAGATCGCCCCGTACGAGGCGGATGACCTGCTCGCGACGGCGGTAACCCAGGAGGAGGCCCGCGGCGGCGGCGCGCTCGTCGTCTCGAGCGACCGCGACACCTACCAGCTCGTCTCCGATGTCACCGCAACGCTGCACCCGCGCCCGCGCGGGCAACTCGAGCGAGTCGATCGCAGCGGCGTGCGCGAGCGCTACGGAGTCGAGCCGGAGCAGGTGACGGATCTCATCGCCCTGCGCGGCGACCCGTCCGACAACATCCCCGGCGCTCGCGGCATCGGGCCGAAGACCGCCGCGGAGCTGCTGCGTCGCTACGGCGATCTCGACGGCGTGATTGCGCATGCCGCCGAGCTCACACCGCGCCAGCGTCTCGCTGTCGAGGGCAGTGCGAGCGACCTTCGCCGCTACCTCCGAGTGGCGACGATGTGCCGCGATGCGGCGATCACGATCCCGGTCGACGCCTCGCTCGAGGTGGAGTCGGCGGCGGACTGGTGTCGCGAGGCCGGCATGCTCGGCCTGGCACGGCGGCTCGCCGGTTGACGGGCACTGAAATGCTGTGAGCGATGAAGCCCGGCTCGCAGCTCGTCCACGGTCTCGCCGGCAACGCGTCGGGCGGGCTCTCGCCCGCGCTCGATCGCTCCACGACGTTCGCCAACGCGCCGGACGGCAGCTCGCCGTACGGCCGTGGCCACGCACCCGTGGCAGCCGAGGCCGAGGCGGTGCTCGGAGCGCTCGAGGATGCCGAGGCGACCGTCTTCGCGAGCGGCATGACGGCCTGGACCTGTATCTGCCTCACGCTCCTGCGTGAGGGCAGCGCGCTGGCGCTCGCCACGAGCGGCTACTACAGCCTCGACGGATTCGCGTCCGGGATCCTGGAGCGGTTCGGCGTCGCGCTCCGGCGCTTCGATGCGCGCGACCGGAACGCGTTCCGCCGTGCCTGTGACGGCGCTGCGCTCGCGATCATCGAGACGCCGTCCAATCCGCTGCTGACGCTCACGGACATCGCGCAGGCTGCCGGCGACGCGCATGACGGAGGCGCGCTGCTGTGCTGCGACAGCACGTTCGCGACGCCCCTCCTGCAGCGACCGCTCGATCTGGGCGCGGACCTCGCCTGGCAGAGCGCCACGAAGTACCTCGCGGGTCACTCCGACGTGCTCGCCGGCGTCGTCACGACACGCGACTCCTCGCTGCGGGAGCGCCTCGTGCGCACCCGCCGCACGATCGGCGGCGTGCTCGCGCCCGACCCTGCGTGGCTGCTCCTGCGCGGCCTGCGCACCCTGCACGTGCGTCTGCCCCGTCAGATCGCGACCGCCACCGAGCTCGCGCGCCGCCTGGCAGCCCACCCGGACGTGCGCGAGGTGTACTACCCGGGCCTGCCCGAGCACCCGGACCACGGGCTCGCGCTGCGCCAGATGCCGGCCGGTGCGGGCGGCGTGCTGGCCTTCGAGCTCGCCGACGGGGAGAGCGCGAGGCGCTGCGAGGACACCGTGCGGCTCGTCCGCTGCGCGACCAGCCTCGGCGGCGTCGAGACGCTGATCGAATGCCGTGCGCGTGTGGAGCCGGAGGGTCGCGTGCCAGACGGCCTGCTTCGGCTCTCCGTCGGCCTCGAGGACGTCGACGACCTGTGGGCGGATCTCGCGCGGGCGATCGGCGGCGGCGCGTAGGCCCAGTGCTGCGTGGAATGCTTCGGGCCATGGAGCCCGACTCGCTACTCGTCCGCGGCCTCGTCGACAACGCCTCGCGCGGCCTCTCCCCCGCACTCGACCGCTCGACGACGTTCGAGCGCCCTCCGGGCGGAGGCTCGCCCTACGGGCGCGGGAACGCGCCGGTCGCCGCCGAGGCCGAAGCCCTTCTGGGCGCCCTCGAGGACGCCGAGGCGACGCTGTTCGCGAGCGGCATGACAGCCTGGACCTGCATCTGCCTCACGCTGCTCGGGCAGGGCAAGGCGCTCGTCATCCCGACGAGCGGCTACTACGAGGTCGAGCTCCTCGGCTCCGAGGTGCTGGGCCGCTTCGGCGTCGACGTTCGCCGCTACGACCTGCGCGACCCCGACGGCTTCCGCCGCGCCTGTGACGGAGCCACCCTGGCGATCATCGAGACGCCCTCGAACCCGACGCTCGCCGTCACGGACATCGCGGAGGCCGCGGAGACCGCGCATGCGGGCGGCGCCCTGCTCTGCTGCGACAACACGTTCGCCACGCCGCTCCTGCAGCGCCCGCTCGACCTCGGCGCAGACCTCGCCTGGCAGAGCGCCACGAAGTACCTCGCCGGCCACTCCGACGCGCTTGCCGGGCTCGTCACGACCCGCGATGCCGCGTTGCGAGAACGGCTCGTATGGGTGCGCCGGACGATCGGAGGCGTCCTGATGCCGGACCCCGCCTGGCTGCTGCTGCGCGGCCTGCGCACCCTGCACGTGCGTCTGCCGCGGCAGGTCGCGACCGCCGCCGAGCTGGCTCGCCGGCTCGCGGCGCATCCCGCCGTCGAGGCCGTGCACTATCCCGGCCTCCCCGATCATCCGGAATACGAGCTCGCCCAGCGCCAGATGCCGGGCGGAGCCGGCGGTGTGCTCGCCTTCGAGCTCACCGACGGGCCGACGTCCGGCCGCTGCGAGGAGGCCGTGCGGCTCGTCCGCAACGCGACCAGCCTCGGCGGTGTCGAGACGCTGATCGAGCGCCGGGCGCGCATCGAGCCGGAAGGTCGTGTGCCCGAAGGCCTGCTGCGAGTGGCGGTCGGACTGGAGGACGTGGACGATCTCTGGGCCGATCTGGAGCAGGCGATCGAGTCGTCTCAGAGCAGCGCCGAGGCGAGCGCCAGGTCGTCGGCCGGGTCCTCGTCGATCTCGTAGCACCAGAGCGCGTTCTCGACGGCACGCGCGAGCGTCCACAGGCGGACGCGCTCCCCGTCGAGCGCGAGCTCCGCCGCGAGGCGCTCGAGCAGGTCGGGGACCGGCAGCGCGATGCGCGGCTCCCGGTAGAGCAGATCACGCAGGAGCCAGCGCGCGTCGAAGGCGCGCTCGCCGGCCAGCGGCTTGGGGTCGATCGCGAGCCACGGCTCTCGCTGCGCGCGCAGGATGTTGCCGCGGTGAAAATCCTGATGCAGCAGTACGCATTCACCCGTGTAGGTGGAGAGGTGCTCGAACGCCGAGACGGCGGCGCGCGTCAACTCGGCGTCGAATGGCCGACCGTGCGTGTGGAAGCGGCGCTCGACCTCGGCCGCCCAGAGCGTCGCGCGAGCGTGCGCCGTGGGGAACGGCCGTGCGGGGGCCGGCACCCAGAGGCGCCGGAGCGCGCCGCACGCCAGCAGGAGCGCCTCCTCCGGCTCGGCGCAGCCGTACAGCGAGCTGCCCGGCAGCAGGCGCTCGAGCAGGAGCACGCCCGTTTCCTCGTCCCGTTCGAGCAGCCTGACCGCGCCCTCACCGGCCCACGCGCGCAGGGCGTCAGCCTCGTATGTCGGCCCCTCGCCGGTGTACGGCAGCTTGAGCACGCATGGGCTCCCGTCGCTCCGCTCGGCCGGCGCCACCCACGCGGTACAGCCGCCTTCGAAGGGCTCGCCGACGGTCAGCTCCCAGCGCCGCCGGAATCGCTCGAGGCGCGCGGGCAACGAGTCCGCCCACTCCTGTCCATCGGCCATCCACGCGATCACGCCCTCGCGCAGGCTACGGGGCAGGATCATCGCGGCTGATCAGAACGGCACGAGCTCTTCGTCCGGGACTCCGAGCGCAAGCTCACAGGCCGCGCGCAGCGTCGCAGCGTGGCGGACGCGCAGCGGGCCCTCCGGGCCACCCTCGGGAACGATGGCGAGCTCCAGGCCCAGGCGCGCCGCCTCGCCGAGCCTGCGCTCGGGTTGGGTCACGGGGCGCAATCGGCCCGTCAGGGCGATCTCGCCGAAGGCGCAGACCGGCCCGAGCGCGACGCCGCGCGCCGCCGAGACCAGGGCCAGCGCCACCGCGAGATCAGCCGCCGGCTCGTCGACCCGGACGCCGCCGGCGACGTTGACGAACACGTCGTGCTGACCGAGCCCGAGGCTGCCGTGGCGCGCGAGCACCGCCAGCAGCAGCGACAGGCGGTTCCGGTCGAAGCCGCTGGTCAGCCGCCGCGGCATGGCAAGCTCGCTCGGCGCCACCAGTGCCTGCACGTCGATCGTCAGGGGGCGCGTGCCCTCCATCGCCACGAACGTGCAGGAGCCCGGACGGTCGAGGTCGGCACGATCGTGCAGCCGGCTCGCGTCCGTGACAGACACGAGGCCGCGATCGCTCATCTCGAACAGCCCGATCTCGTCGGTCGCGCCGAAGCGGTTCTTCTGCGCGCGCAGGACGCGCAACGACCGCAGCGCGTCGCCCTCGAACATCAATACGACGTCGACGAGGTGCTCGAGCACCCGTGGGCCGGCGACGGCGCCCTCCTTGGTGACGTGCCCGATCAGCACGATGCAGACGCCCCGCGCCTTGGCCAGTCGCTGCAGCCGCGCCGCCGACTCCCGCACCTGCGCCACCGATCCGGGCGCGGCGGCGAGCTGCTCGTCCCACAGCGTCTGGATTGAATCGACGACGCAGACCTCGGGCGCCGTCGCCTCGATCGTGGCGCAGACCGTCTCGAGCTCGGTCTCGGCCAGAACCCCCACTCCCGCCGTCGCGCCCAGGCGCTCGGCGCGCAGCCGCACCTGCTCCGGCGACTCCTCGCCGGCGATCAGAAGCACGGGGCGCTGAGCGCCGATCGCGCCCAGCATCGCGGCGGTCAAACTCGACTTGCCGACGCCCGGCTCGCCGCCGAGCAGCACCAGCGAGCCGGGCACCAACCCGCCGCCGAGCACGCGATCGAGCTCGGCGACGCCGGTGCCGATGCGAGCCGCGGCGCTCGTCTCCACGGACGCGAGCGGCACGACGAGGCCTGGCTTCGCGCCCTGGCGGCGCGCGCCGCTGCGCGCGTCGCCGGACGCGGGCGCCTGCTCGACCAGCGTGGCGAAGGAGCCGCAATCGGGGCATCGGCCATGCCAGCGGGCTTGCTCGCCGCCGCACTCGCTGCAGACATAGGTGGAGCGAGAGCGGGCCATCGGATCAGCCAGGCTAGCGCCGCGGGCGGACGCTACGCTTGCGGCGGCGGTCGTGCAGCGGACGGAGGGCGTCGTATGCAGGGCGACATGGCCGGGACTCCTGTCAGCGCGATCTGCCAGGCGTTTCCCGACAGGGTCGAGGTCAGGGGGCGCGACCTGGCTGGCGACCTCATGGGCCGCGTCACCTTCACCGAGTACTTCCATCTGCTCGTCACGGGTCGCGAGGCCACCGAGGAGCAGCGCTTCTTCCTCGATCTACTGCTCGTCGCGATCGCCGAGCACGGGATGATGCCCTCGAACGTCGCCGCGCGCATGACGCTGGCTGCCGACCCTGGCTCGCTGCAGGGGGCCGTGGCTGCCGGGATCCTCGGCTGCGGGCCCGTCATCCTCGGCACGTCGGAGCTGTGCGCGAAGCTGCTCGAGGAGGCACATGCGCGCGTGCTCGCCGGCCAGGCGCCCGCGGAGGCAGCGCGGGACATGGCGGACGCGATCCACGACGCCGGCGCCCGGGCGCCCGGCTTCGGTCATCCCGTACATCGTCCGCTCGACCCACGAGCGGAGCGCATCCTCGAGCTCGCCGACGCGCGGGGCGCCAGCGGACCGCACGTGGCGCTCGCGCGCGAATTCCGCGGCGCCGTGGCCGAGGCCTGGGGCAGGCCGCTGACGATGAACGTCTCGATGCCCATCGCCGCCGTGACACTCGACCTGGGCTTCCCGTCCGCGATGGCGAAGGCGATTCCGCTGCTCGCGCGCACAGCCGGGCTGCTCGCGCACCTCGCGGAGGAGCAGGCGCACCCCACGGGCTTCGCCATGGCAGTGGCGGCGGAGGAAGCGGTCGGCTACGAGCCCGGGCCCGCATGACTGTCGAACGCGGCACGGAGACCCGGCCGTGGTCCGAGCAGCATTCGATCGACGACGCCTCCTACCGCGAGCAGCTCGCCTACCTGTACGAGCGCTCGCCGTTCTATCGCGCGAAGCTGGCGGCAGCGGGATTCCCTTCGGCGCTCGCTGCAGGCGGGCTCGCCGACATCGGCCGGCTGCCTCTGACCGAGAAGCACGAGCTCAAGGCGACCACCACGGCGGACAATCCCGTCGGAGCGCACCTGTGCGCCGAGCCGGCGGAGATCGTGCGCATCTACTCCACCAGCGGAACCACCGGAACGCCCAGCTACATCCCGCTCACCGCCGGCGATCTCGACAACTGGACAGCCGGGTCGGCGCGCAGCTATGCGGCCTCCGGCATCGCCCCGGGCGAGCGGATCGTCTCGACCTACAACGCCGGCCCGTTCGTCGCCGGTGCGGCGCTGGCCGCGTTCGACCGCATCGGGCTGTGCCACATCCCGATCGGAACGGGGAACAGCGAGCGGCTGATCCGCGCCATCGAACAGCTCGAGCCCGAGAGCGCGGTGTTGACGCCATCGTACGCGGCCTACCTCGTCGAGTGGGCGACCGCGCGGAGCTTCGACCTGCGTGGGTCGAGCGTGAGGCGCGTGCTCGTCGCAGGCGAGCCCGGAGGTGGTGAGCCGGCCTTCCGCGCGCAGCTCGAGGAGGGCTGGGGGGCCCGCGTGACCGAGGCCATGGGCATCGGCGACATCGGTCCGTCGCTCTGGGGCGAATGCGACCAGCAGGACGGCATGCACCTCGGCGCGCGTGGCTTCGTGCACGCCGAGCTGATCGATCCCGGGACGGAGGTGGCGCTCGAGCTGCATGACGGGGCAACGGGGGAGCTCGTGCTCACGCATCTCCGGCACCGCGCCGCGCCGCTGGTGCGCTTCCGCACACGCGATCACGTCGTCGTCCGGGCGAGCCCGTGCCCCTGCGGCCGTACGGGCCCGCGCGTGCGCTGCGTCGGCCGCACCGACGACATGCTCATCGTGCGCGGCGTCAACGTCTTCCCCTCGGCGATCCGGGAGGTCGTGAGCTCGTTCGCGCCCCGCGTGAGCGGCAACATCCTGGTCAGGCCCGCCAGCCCGGGCGCCAAGCAGGATCCACCGCTGCCGGTCGCCGTCGAGCTCGCGGCGGGCTCCGAGGCCGATGCGCCGCTCGCACAGGAGATCGGAGAGCGTGTGCGCTCCGCGCTGGTCGTCCAGGCCCGGATCGAGCTGGTGCCGTGGGGAAGCCTGGAGCGCAGCGAGTACAAGTCCAAGCTCGTACAGCACTAGGCGGAGGCGACTGCGGCACACTCGTCCGCGGTACGGCCACTGACCGGCACGGACGTGGCCGTGCCGGTCAGGGCGCGAGCGCAATCAGAGCTACCGCGAAAACCACTTCAGATGCGCGCCCCTGCCGGGACGTCGGCGAGGACCTACTCGCCGGGCTGGTCGCCCGAGTCGCCACCGCCGCCGCCGCCGGCGTCGCCGGAGTCGCCCGTGACGCCCGCCGGGGGCTCCGGTGCCGTGTCGGGCACCGGTGCGACGACCGTCATCTCGACCTCGTCGGAGCCTTCCTTGCGGTCGATCACGATCGTCGACCCGGGAGCGAGCTGGCGGCCGAGGACGAAGTCCGCGAGCGGATCCTCGATCAGCTGCTGGATGGCGCGACGCAACGGCCGGGCGCCCATCGCCGGGTCGTACCCGCGATCCGCGAGCAGATCGGTGGCGCTGGCCGACAGCTCGATCGCGACCTCGTGCTCGACCATGCGCTCGCGCAGGCGGCGCATCATCATGTGCACGACGCTCGTGATCTCCTCGCGCGTCAGCTTGTGGAAGACGATGACCTCGTCGATGCGGTTGAGCAGCTCGGGCCGGAACACCTTCTTCAGCTCGCCCATGATGCGGTTCTTCATCTCGTCGTACGAGAGACCGCCCTCGGGGTCACCGGGCACGAAGCCGAGCGACTGATTCTTGGTGATCTGGGCGGCGCCGATGTTCGACGTCATGATCACGATGGTGTTGCGGAAGTCGACCTTGCGGCCCTGCGCGTCCGTGAGCTTGCCGTCCTCCAGCACCTGCAGGAGGATGTTGAAGACATCGGGATGGGCCTTCTCGATCTCGTCCAGCAGGACGACCGAGTACGGCTTGCGGCGCACGGCCTCGGTGAGCTGGCCGCCCTCGTCGTAGCCGATGTAGCCCGGAGGCGAGCCGACCAGCCGCGACACGGCGTGCTTCTCCATGTACTCGGACATGTCGACCTGGATGAGCGCGTCCTCATCGCCGAACAGGAACTCGGCGAGCGTGCGGGCGAGCTCGGTCTTGCCGACGCCCGACGGGCCCAGGAAGATGAACGAGCCGCTGGGGCGCTTGGGATCCTTGATGCCCGCACGCGCGCGGCGAATGGCCTTCGACACGGCGACGATCGCCTGGTGCTGGCCGATCACGCGCTTGTGCAGCTCCTCCTCCATGCGCACGAGCTTCTGCGACTCGGCCTCGGTCAGCTTGAAGACGGGGATGCCCGTCCACATCGAGACGATGTCGGCGATCTCTTCCTCGCCGATCTCGGCCTGCTCGCCGTCGTCGGTGGCCTTCCAGTTCTCCTCGGCTTCGCGCTTCTTCTGCGTCAGCTTGCGCTCGGAGTCGCGCAGCGCGGCTGCGCGCTCGAAGTCCTGCTGCTCGATCGCGAGCTCCTTGTCGCGCCGCGTGGTCTCGATCTCCTCCTCGAGCTCCTTGTAGCGCGGCGGGGCGCCCATCGTCTTGATGCGCATGCGCGACGCGGCCTCGTCGATCAGGTCGATGGCCTTGTCGGGCAGGTGACGGTCCTGGATGTAGCGGCTCGAGAGCTGGGCGGCCGCGACCAGCGCCTCGTCCGTGATGCGGACGCGATGGTGGGCTTCGTAGCGATCGCGCAGGCCCCGCAGGATCTGCACGGTGTCGTCGATCGACGGCTCCTCGACGCGGATCTGCTGGAAGCGGCGCTCGAGGGCCGAGTCCCGCTCCAGGTACTTGCGGTACTCGTCCAGCGTCGTCGCGCCGATCGTCTGCAGCTCGCCGCGCGCGAGGGCCGGCTTGAGGATCGAGGCCGCGTCGATCGCGCCCTCGGCCGCGCCCGCGCCGACCAGGTTGTGCAGCTCGTCGATGAAGAGGATGATGTCGCCCCGCTGGGCGATCTCCTTCATGACCTTCTTGAGCCGCTCCTCGAACTCGCCGCGGTACTTCGAGCCGGCCACCAGGGCGGCCAGGTCGAGGGTGTAGATCTGCTTGTTGCGCAGGAGCTCCGGCACCTGGTTCGCGCTGATGCGCTGTGCGAGGCCCTCGACGACGGCGGTCTTGCCGACGCCGGGCTCGCCGATCAGCACCGGGTTGTTCTTGGTGCGGCGCGAGAGGATCTGCATCACGCGCTCGATCTCGTTCTGGCGTCCGACGACGGGATCCAGCTTGCCTTCGGCCGCGAGCTTCGTCAGGTTGCGCCCGAACTGATCGAGCAGCTTCGACGACTTCTTGGCCTCGCCGGCGGCACCAGCCGCCGCAGGCTGACTGCCGCCGCCGCCGCTCGAGCCCGAGCGACGGCCCGGGCCGGAGAGCATGCGGATGATCTCGTTGCGGATCTTCTCGGCGTCGGCGTCGAAGTCGAGCAGGATGCGCGCCGCGACGCCCTCGTTCTCGCGCACGAGGCCGAGCAGGATGTGCTCGGTGCCGATGTAGTTGTGGCCAAGCGAGAGCGCCTCGCGCAACGCGAGCTCGAGCACCTTCTTCGCCCGGGGCGTGAACGGGATCTGGCCGGTCGTGACTTCGTCGCCCTGGCCGACGATGCGCGCCACCTGGGCACGCACCTCCTCGACCGTGATTTCAAGGGAATCGAGAACGCGCGCGGCGAGACCTTCCTCTTCGCGCAGCAGCCCGAGCAGGATGTGCTCGGTACCGATGTAGTTGTGCTTGAGCGCGCGGGCCTCGTCCTGAGCAAGGACGACGACCTGGCGCGCTCTCTCTGTGAAACGCTCAAACATAAGGCTCTCCGCACGTTACCAGAGGCCCTTCGGCGTACCCCCGGCACCCTCAGGGGCCCCCTGTCGAACGGGCATCG
>CAWJTT010000029.1:0-71080 GCA_963845865.1 uncultured Actinomycetes bacterium | reverse complement strand
GCCACGAGGCGGAGCAGTTGATCTACGAGGACGGCGCGGCCGACGCCCTCTACGGCGGCGCGGGCTCGTCGACCTCGACGTTCACGCCCGCCAGGGCGGGAGGATCCTCGAGCTCGACCGTCTCGAGAGCGGGCAACGGCGCGCAGGCGATCGGCCGCAACGATCCGTGCCCCTGCGGCTCGGGGCAGAAGTACAAGCGCTGCCACGGGCGCGCCGCGTAGATGCGTTCGCCGACCGAGCTCGAAACCGCTGCCGAGGAGTTGAGGGCCCGCCTGGCGTGGGTCCGTGACTATCTTTGACCCGGCGGTGCTCGCCAGTCGCCTCGACGAGCTGAACGAGCAGCTCTCTGCGCCCGGCTTCTGGGACGATCCCCGGCGTGCCGCGGCAGTCAGCTCGGAGCAGGCGCGCACGCAGCGCAAGCTCGACACCTATCGCCGGCTCGAGGGCGAGATCGGCGACCTGCCGACGCTGCTCGAGATGGTCGAGGAGGACGACGGCATGCTGCCGGAGGCGGACGCCTCGATCGCCGCCCTCGAGGCCGAGATCGGGCGCCTCCAGGAGCAGGCGCTGTTCTCGGGCTCCTATGACGGCGGCGACGCGATCGTCACGCTCAGCGCCGGCGCCGGGGGCACCGACGCGCAGGACTGGACGGCGATGCTGTTGCGCATGTACGAGCGCTGGGCCGAGCGGCGCGGCTACGGCTTCGACGTGCTCGACGCGACCCCGGGCGAGGAGGCGGGCCTGAAGTCCGCCATGTTCCGCGTGCACGGGGACAACGCCTACGGCGTGCTCGGCGCCGAGCGCGGCGTGCACCGCCTGGTGCGCCTCAGCCCGTTCGACTCGGCTCACCGCCGCCAGACGAGCTTCGCGCAGGTGGACGTGGCGCCGGAGCTGCCGCCCGACGCAGCGATCGAGATCGACGACAGCGATCTGCGCATCGACACGTATCGCTCCTCGGGCGCGGGCGGACAGCACGTCAACAAGACCGACTCCGCCGTGCGCATCACGCACCTGCCGACCGGCATCGTCGTGCAGTGCCAGAACGAGCGCTCCCAGCACGCGAACAAGGAGACGGCGCTACGCGCGCTCAAGAGCCGTCTCCTCGAGCGCGAGGAGGAGGCGAGGCAGGCCGAGCTGCTGCGCGAGCGCGGCATCCTGAGCGACAACGCGTTCGGCTCGCAGATCCGCTCGTACGTGCTGCACCCCTACACGATGGTCAACGATCACCGCTCGGGTCTCAAGAACGGCAATGCGCAAGGGGTGCTGGACGGTGACCTCGATCCGTTCATCAGCGCGTACCTGCTGGGCGCGGCAGCGGGCACGCTGGGCGCATCCGGCGACGGCGACGAGGAGCCCGGAGAGGTCGTCTAGTCGCCGACGCCGGTCAGCGCCGGCGCAGGGGCTGCGGAAAGCCCCGTGCTATCCTTGCGCGATCCCGATCCGGCCGGTGCAGGGAGCCTTGTGCCGAGCGTCGTGCCGCGACACGCCGCCGGTCGCCGCCGGTCCGCGGGATCCGCCTCACCGGCAGCCGCCGCCCCAACCATGCTGAAGCGAGACGACATCGAGCTCGAGCGCGCCGACGCCGGCAATGGCAACGGGGCGACTCGGATCCTCTCGCGGGGCGAGCGCCTGGCGCTGCTCGCGGACGAGGACGAGCGCGCCCCGCGCGTGAAGGTCGCGGGCGGCACGCCGATGATCGTGCTGGAACGCGTGACGAAGGTCTACGACGGACGCGTGGTCGGGCTGCGCGACATCTCGCTGCGGATCGACAAGGGCGAGTGGGTGTTCCTGGTCGGCCAGTCCGGCTCGGGCAAGTCGACGTTCATCCGCCTGCTGCTCAAGGAGCTCAACCCGACGGAGGGCTCGATCCTCATCGGCGGCCGCTCGCTTGCGACGCTGAAGCGCTCGCGCGTCTCGCAGTTGCGCCGCAACATCGGCTGCGTGTTCCAGGACTTCAAGCTCCTCCCCAACCGCAACGCGTACCAGAACGTGGCCTACGCGCTCGAGGTGCAGGGCATGCCGCGTCACGAGATCGACGAGAAGGTGCCCGAGATCCTCCAGCTGGTCGGTCTCGCCGACAAGCTCGAGCGCTTCCCGCACGAGCTCTCCGGCGGCGAGCAGCAGCGCGTCTCGATCGCGCGCGCGTTCGTCAACCACCCGCCGCTCCTGATCTGCGACGAGCCCACCGGCAACCTCGACCCCGACACGTCGGTCGGCATCATGCAGCTGCTCTACCGAATCAACCGCACCGGCACCACGGTCGTGATGGCGACGCACGACCGCGAGATGGTCGACCGCATGCGCAGGCGTGTCGTGGCACTCGAGCGCGGGCGGCTCGTGCGCGACGAACGCCGCGGCGGATACGTGGAGACCTGAGTGCGGCGTCCCGGCTTCTTCCTCGTCGAGGCTGTGCGCGCCCTGCGCAACAACCTCGCCACCACCGTCGCGGCCACCGTGACGGTGCTCATCGTGCTGTACTTCCTGGGCGTCTTCGTGCTCTTCGGCACGTATCTGTACGCCAAGGTGGACAAGGAGCGCAGCGGCGTCCGCGTCACGGTCTACCTGGACAAGCGGGCGACGCCTCGGGAGATCTCCGCGATCGGCGCCCGCCTCCGGCAGAACCCCGACGTGAAGGCCAACGGCGTCGTCTACATCTCGAAGGCCAAGGCCTGGACGCAGCTCAAGAAGCGCGTCCCGAAGTCGGTGTGGGAGAGCGTGCTCACCAATCCGCTTCCGGCGTCCTGGGAGGCGTCGCTGCAGGACCCGAACCGCGCCAAGGACGTCGCGGCCACGGTGCGCGGCATGCCCGGCGCCGAGCGCGGCGAGAACGGCGTGCGCTATGGCGGGCGGGACGCCGACCGGTTGCTGCGCAACGCGGCGGTGGTCGAGGCCGTGATCGGAGGGCTCATACTCGTGCTCGCGATCTCGGCCGTGGCGCTGATCGCCAACACCATCCGGCTCTCGATCTTCGCACGTCGCAGAGAGGTCGAGGTGATGAAGCTCGTCGGAGCCTCGAACTGGTTCGTGCGACTTCCGTTCGTGCTCGAGGGCATGCTCTGCGGCCTCGGCGGCGCGATCCTCTCGATCGCCCTCCTGGGCGTCAGCCTGGTCCTGCTCAAGGATCACCTCCCGGCGGCCTCGCTCAACGAGGACGGCGCGCATGCGATCGCGTTCTGGCTGCTCGCGCCGGTGCTGCTGATCGCCGGCACGCTGCTCGGCGCGATCGGCTCGGGGGTCACAATGCGACGTTTCTTGCGGGTGTGAATCCACACCCGCTACAGTGATTGTCGGATGCGTCTGCGCCGCTCGATCGCGGTTGTCGCCGCCGTCGTCCTCGCCTTCGCACTGGGTTATGCGACGCGGCGCGGAGGCGAGCATCCCGCTCCGGCGCCCGTAGCGGCCCCGCAGCCCGTCCTCGCGGATGCCGTGCGCCAGGTGCTGGCGGAGCGCTACGTGCGCGCGCTCGACCCCGGCGCCCTGGCGTCCGCACGCACGGTTCCGCAACTGATCGCCCAGCTGCGTGATCCGTTCACGAGCTACCTCACCTCGGCCGAGTACGCAGCGCTCAAGGCCGACACGGTGCAGGGGTTCTACGGCGTCGGCGTGCGCGTGCGCGCTCAAGGCACGGCGACACTGCGCATCGTCGGCGTCATGCCGCGCTCGCCCGCCGCCCGCGCCGGGCTCCACGAGGGCGACCTGCTCGTGGCAGTCGACGGGCTGCGCGTGCGCGGGCACATCGACACCGCCCTGGCCGCCTTGCAGGCGCCGCACCGCGGGCCGCTCCGCCTGATGATGAAGCGCACGCCCGGCGGGGAGCACATGGTCTCCGTGCGCCGGGCGGTCGTCCGGCAGCCCGCCGTGATCGCCAGCGATCATGGCGCCGTACGCGTGATCCGCATCACGCGCTTCTCGCACGGCGTCGCGCAAGACGTGCGGCGGTTCGCGCGTCAGGCGCCGGTCGTCGTGCTCGACCTGCGCGGCAACCCGGGTGGCCTGATCTCCGAGGCGATCAACACCGTCGACGTCTTCCTCGATCGCGGCCGCATCGTCTCGTACTCCGGGGCGCACACGCTCCCGAAGGTGGTCAAGGCCAGGCGATCCGCGCTTCCGCGGCGCCCGCTCGTCGTCGTGGTCGATCGTGCCACCGCCAGTGCGGCCGAGATCGTGGCCGCCGCGTTAGGCGAGAACAAGCGGGCCAAGATCGTCGGGACGCGCACCTTCGGGAAGGCGTCGATCCAGGCCGTCGTGCCGGTTCCCGGCGGCGGCGCCGTGAAGCTCACGGTTGCCGAGTACCTGACGCCCAACGGCCGCAGCCTGCACGGCCGCGGTGTGCTTCCCGACGTCACGGTGAAGACGCGCCTGCTCTTCAGGGCGCTCGCCGTGGCGCGCAAGCTGCCTACGTGACCGACGAGCAAGGCGGGCCGCGGCTCGTCGCCTGCACCGTCGAGCGCCGCGGGCGGTTCCTGGTCGCCCGTCCGCTCTTCGAGGAGGGCCAGCAGCTCGCACTCGGGCGGCGATCCGCGCTTGCCGTGGCCGCCGGCGAGCTCGTCGTGGTCGAGCACGCGGCCGGAGGCGCGCGGGTCGTCGAGCGGCTCGGCTCGCCCGACCACGTGGGGCACGTTCTCCGAGCGCTGCTGCTCCAGCGCGGTCTCGCCGGGGAGTGGCCGGAGGCGGCGCTGCGCGAGGCCCGGCGCGCCGCCGGCCAGGCGGCCGAGGACGCGCGGCGAGACGATCTGCTGGAGCTCGAGGCGATCACGATCGACCCGCCGACCGCGCGCGACTTCGATGATGCGATCAGCGTCGAGCCCGACGGCGACGGGATCCGCGCGTGGATTCACATTGCGGACGTGGCGAGCTACGTGAAGCCCGGCGGGGCACTCGACTCCGAGGCCGCGCGGCGCACCTGCAGCGTCTACGTCCCCGGCTCGGTGGAGCCGATGCTGCCGCTCGAGCTCTCGGCCGGAGCCTGCAGCCTGCGCCCGGGCGAGGTGCGGCGCGTCGTCAGCGTCGAAGTCCGCATCGGTGCCGACGGCACGCCCGGCGCGTCTCAGGTTCGCCGCGCCCTGATCCGTAGCCGTGCGCGCCTCTCCTACGACGAGGCGCAGGAGGTGCTGTCGGGCGCCCGGCGGCATCCCCAGGGCGATCTGCTCGCGCGCGCGGACGCGCTCGCGCGCGATCTGCGCGCTCGGCGCCACGCCCGCGGAGCCTTCGCGCTTCAGTCGCGCGAGCTCTCGTTCGAGATCGACGACGGCCGCGTCGAGAGCGCCCGCTGGGACGAGGAGCCGCGCGCGCATGCGCTCGTCGAGGAGCTCATGCTGCTCGCGAACGAGGCGGTCGGCGGCCTGCTCGCGCGAGCGCGGCGACCCGCTCTCTTCCGCGTCCACGAGCATCCGCAGCACGAGGCGCTGCTGGCGCTCGCCGACCGCCTGACCGCCCTCGGACTGCCGGTCGTCCCGCTTCCCGAGCGAGCGGATGGCCGGCAGGCTTCGCGCGCAGTGGCTCGGCAGGCCGAGCTGCTCGAGCCGATCCTGCGGGAGCGGCCGGCCACCCGCGAGGCCTTCGGCACGCTGCTGCTGCGCACGCTCCAGGTCGCGCGCTACGACCCGGTCAACAGCGGGCACGCAGCGCTGTCCTCGCCTGCCTACGTGCACTTCACCTCGCCGATCCGGCGCTATCCCGACATCGTGGTGCACCGCGCGACCTGCGCCCTGGCCGCACTCGGCGAGGAGGCGCCGAAGGCGCGCGAGCTGCCTGATCTCGCGCTGCGCTGCTCGCAGCGCGAGCGCGAGGCGGCCGACGCCGAGCGCCGTGCCGACGCAATCTGCCTCGCCTTCCTGCTGCGGGATCGCCTGCGCCGCGACGGCTGGCACGAGTCGTTCGAGGGCGTCGTCACGGGCCTCATCGGCGCCGGGTTGTTCGTGCGCTTCGGCGATGTCTTCGAGGGCTTCCTCCCGGCGAGGCGCCTCGATCCCCGCGAGCGCTTCGACAGTGACGAGTACGGCGTTGCGCTCGTAGGACGTGCCTCGGGCCGTCGCATCCGCCTCGGCGACGAGCTCTCGTGCGTGGTCACGGCGGTCGACCCGCCGCGCGGTCGGGCGACGCTCGACCTCGTGCCCGAGGACGACCCGGCCCGCGCATCGACGCGTCCCGCCAAGCGCACGACGCCGCGCCGCCCGCCCAAGCAGCAGAAGCGCACGCAGGCCAGGCGCAGGCGAACCTAGACTCCGTCCGTGGCCGAAGGCGAACGCACGATCGCGAGCAACCGCAAGGCGCGGCACGAGTACCACATCCTCGAGCGCCTCGAGACCGGCATCGCGCTGACGGGCACGGAGGTCAAGTCGCTGCGCGCCGGCAAAGTCGCGCTGCGCGAGGCCTATGCGCAGGAGCGTGCAGGAGAGCTGTGGCTGGTCGGCGCGACGATCGAGCCCTACGAGCAGGGCAACCGCGCCAACCACGAGCCGACGCGTGACCGCAAGCTGCTGGCGCACAAGCGCGAGATCGAGGAGCTCGCCTCGCGCGTCGCCGAGAAGGGCCTGACGCTGATCCCGCTGCGGCTCTACTTCAAGGACGGGCGCGTCAAGGCCGAGATCGCGCTGGCCCGTGGCAAGGAGGGCGTCGACAAGCGCCGCGCGCTCGCCGACCGCGATGTCCGCCGTGAGATCGACCGCGAGATGAAGACCCGCTTCCGCGCCGAGAAGCGCTAGACAGCGGGAAATCCCCGCAAACGGCCGTCGGTGCCGTGCTAGGCTTGAAGGACTCTCGGGGGCGTCCTGGCTTCGACGCGGGCGAATCCGATGGGTTGGGTAGCAAGCCGAGGATGCTGGTGGGCCTCGTAAATCATCCAGCAAACACCAAATGCGAAGTCCGATCTGGATCTCGCGCTCGCTGCGTAATCTGATTACGTAACGGGTGGCCCCTCCTGGCCTCCGCGGAGGGTGTCCTTCATAAGGAGGCTTGCCCGGTAGCCGGGGGGTCCGTGCCGGCTGCGGGGGACTCCAACGACGGGCTGGCCAGCGGGGCACCGGCCTGCGTGGTGCACCGCGGCGAGACATGAACGCAGGCTGAGCTTGGAGAAGCCCTTCCTGTCGCGTCCGTGGACGCGGGTTCGATTCCCGCCGCCTCCACTCGATCAAGCAACGCACGACGACGCAAGTGACCACACTCGAGCACCGGCCGAACACCGCACTCCTCGTCGTCGACGTGCAGAACACCGTCCTCGAGGGGGCCCACGAGCGCGACGCGGTCGTCGCCAACGTCGGCAGCCTTGTCGAGAAGGCGCGGCGGGAACGGGTCCCGGTCGTCTGGGTCCAGCACTTCGACGAGGAGATCGTGCGCGGGAGCGACGACTGGCGGATCGTCCCCGAGTTGACTCCAGGCGATGCCGAGCCCCTCGTCGAGAAGAGCTATGGCGACGCCTTCGAGGACACCGCGCTCGAGACCGTGCTCTCGGGCCTCGGAGTCGGGCGCCTCGTCGTCGTCGGCGCGCAGACGGATGCGTGCATCCGCTCGACGCTCCACGGCGCGCTCGCCCGCGGGTACGACGCGACGCTCGTCAGCGACGCGCACACCACGGAGGATCAGTCCGAATGGGGGGCGCCGCCGCCGGACCAGGTCATCGCCCACACGAACCTGTACTGGACGTACCAGACGGCGCCGGGGCGAACGGCCGGGACGGTCCAGACCACGGCTGTCGACTTCGGCCGCGCCTCCTGAAGGCTGCGCCTCATCCGTCACCGGCCTTGACGATGTCGTAGTGCTGGTCGGAGGGCGTCGCCGTGCCGAAGCGCGCGTTGACGGCATACACCCGGTTGCCGACGCGATCGATCGTCGTCGGCACGTCGAGGTCCGGGTCGTTGATGGCCGTGATGTAGGTCGCCTTCCGCAGATCGTCCGACAGGTGGAAGATCGCGATCAGGTTCAACTGGTTCTGGACGACGTAGAGCAGCTTGCCGTCGAGCATCATCCCATCGCCGTTGACCAGCCGGTAGGCCCCGGTCGGGATCGTCCTCGCAACGCCGGTCGACGGATTGATGAGGAAGAGCTTCTCGCCCGCAGTGGAGACGGCGATCAGCTCCTTGCCGTTCGCCGTGGCGACGATCCCGTTGAGATTGAACTGCCCGGCGAGATGGTGGTAGTCGCCCGACAGGTGGATCGTGGTGAGCGCTCCGGGCGCACCGCCCGGGCCGATCGCGATCCGGTAGATGACCGGTCGCTGGGAGTCGGTGAAGAACGCGGCCTCCTTCGTCACGACGACGTCGTTGATGAACGTCGTGGACGCCGGCGCGAGGCGGTACTCGCGCACGAGTGCGTGCGTCTTCAGGTCGTAGACGCGTGCCGTGCCTCCTGCCGCTCCCGCGACCCACAGCCTGCCGCGGTCGAATTCGAGGCCCGTCGCCGCGCGAGCGCCGGCGGCGCCGCCGGGAATGACGATCCGGCCCTTCCCCGTGCGCAGGCTCCCCGAGTAGATCGCGCCGGTCTTCGTCGAGCCGACGAAGAACGTCGTGCCGCCCGCGATCTCGATGCCCTCGGGAGCGAAGCCGTTCGGGAGTGCGATCTTCTCGGGCGCCGAGCCTCGTGCCGGCGCCACGGCCACCATGAGCGAGCAGATCGCCGCAACCGCGGCCAGTGCCTTTCGCATGAGCCAACCCTACCCATTGCGTCGTCGGCCTCTCCGACTACCGCACTCGGAGATCTGCGGATTGCTGTTGACTCGCGCGCGGGGAAACCGTAGACATCGGGATCCAGGGGAGCCAGGGGAGGAGCGGGTCGTGAGCTACGAGATCAAGGTGCTCGACCTGATGGACGTCGACGTCGAGTCGAGCTTCCTCGTGCTCGCGCGCGACATGGGCGTCGTCGCGCGCGCAAAGACATGGGCGTACCTGCTGCTCGGCGGGAGCGATGCGATCCTCGTCGACACCGGTGCGTCGAGCACGGAAATCATGGGGCGGCTGGGCATGGTCGGCCACACCTCCGAGGACCAGCGGCTCGAGAGCCAGCTCGCGCGGCACGGCGTTGCTCCGGAAGACGTGCGCTGGATCCTCCACACGCACGCGCACATCGACCACGCCGGCCAGGACGACCGCTTCCCGGGGGCCACCGTCGTGATGACCCGCCGTGAGCTCGAGTTTTCCGCCTCCGGCCTGATGGGCGCGCAGTACCCTCCCGAGTACGTCAAGCACCACATCGACCGTCTGCACACGCCGAGGGCGCTGCGCCTGCTCGACCTGGATCTCTCGGGACCCGACGAGGTCCTGCCCGGCATCATCTGCGAGCTCACGGGTGGCCACACCGAAGGCTCGATGAACATCCTCGTCGAGACCGCTGACGGGACGGCGTGCCTGTGCGGCGACATCATGTACGACGTCCACAACGCCGTCGTCGAGCCGTATCACGTCTCGCTCGACTGCGAGCCGCAGGTGACCGGCAACCACGCGCTGACCAAGCGCCAGGAGAAGGCCGCGATCAAGCGAGCGCTCAACTCCGGCCGCTACGTCCTCACCGGCCACGACTACCCGGCGCGGGTCGAGCATGGGCGAGTCGTCGAGCGGATCAGCGGCGACACGATCCCGGGACCGGGCATCCCGGTCGCGGACTGGACGCCGCCGAACCGAGCCGCGGCTCCGGCCTGACGGGGTCGCTCGCCCGGCTCAGGCCTCGGCGGGCGGCACGATCAGCACGGGCACGCGCGCGTGCTGCGCGACGCCGTGCGAGACCGAGCCGAGGACGAACGACTTGAACGTCGAGAGACCGCGCGCACCGATCACGATCACGGCGGCGCCGCGCGCATGGGCGGTCTCGACGATTGCGTGCCAGGTGCCCTCGTAGGCGCCCTCGGCGATCTCGGGCGTCGCGTCGAGGCCCGCAGCGACGGCAAGACGCACACCCTCGGCGGCGAGCTCGTGCGCGAGCGCCTCCAGTGCGCCGCCCTCGTCGTCGGGCAGTGACATCAGGCCCCCGTACTCGGCGGCCACGACCGTCAGCGGGCGCCACACGTGCAGCACGATCGCCTTGCGTCCCGGGAACATGGCGCCGGCCGCCTCGATTGCGCGCCGCGCTCCGTCGGAGCGGTCGAAGCAGAGCAGGATCGGACCATCGGTGTGCGTGCTCAAGGCGTACCTCCGGGCGTTTCCCCCACCGTATCGCCGGCGTGGCCCGAATCAGCGCGGCGGGCCGCGCCGGAGACGGGCCCTTAATGCTTCTTGGCGCGGTGCCTGACCGGATGCTTGGCCACCGTCAGCTTGACGACGGCGTGCCACTTGAGCTTCTTGCCCGCCTTGCGCGACTGCTTGAGCACGATCCCCTTGGGCCGCTTCGACTTCTTGAACACGACCTTCACCTTGCAGCCTCGTGCGAGGAGCTTCCGGCGCGCCGGGTTGAGCTTCTTGCCGGTGACCTTGGGCACCTTGCAGAACTTCTTGGCCCCGGCCCCGGCCCCGGCGCCCGCTGCGCCCGGACTGCCGAGCGTCGTGAACGTCACGTCGTCGCCCGGTACCGTGGCGATGCCGTTGCCGATCACGAAGCGCGCATGGTAGAGCGTGCCGGAATTGAGGCCGGTGAGCGTGACGCCGACATCCACGTCGCCCGTGCCGGAGACCGCCACCTGGGTCGTCTTGGCGCCGTAGGCAGTGCTGGTGCCGTACTCGAGCCACCAGTGGCTCGCCGTGCCGTTGGCGTTGACCGAGCCCGTGATGTGCGCGCCGCTGCCCGTGATCCCGTCGACCTTCAGCGTCGACGCGGCCGGGGCCGGCGGGGGTGGGGGCGGTGCGCCGGTAGCGAAGTAGCGCGCGGCCACGACGGCGAGGCCGTTGGCGTCGGTCAGCCGGCCGGCCACGGCGAGCAGATTGCCCGAGAGCGCGATGCCCGTGATGTAGCCGTTGATGGCGGGCGTGCCGAACGGCGTGACCGTCTGGCCGTGATTCCCGAAGGTGTCGTCGCGCACGCCGGCGGAGCTGAGGCGCGTCAGGGCGAACGCGCTCTTGCCCGCGAGGTTGGCCTGGCCGCCGACGAGGACGCTGCCGTCGGCCTGGACCGCGATCGCCTGGCCGCTGTCGGTGCCGCCGGCCACGAGGGTACGAGCAATGCCGCCCGCTCCGAAGGCCCCGAGCGCGCCGGTCGTGCCGATCTTCGCGACGAGCATCTGGCGGTTGGCGGACACCGCGGCGTCCGTCGACTCGCCCGCCGCGAGCACCGATCCGTCGCCCAGCAGGGCCAGCGCGTGCAGGGACGTCGCGCCGAAGGTGACGCGGCCGCCGTTGAACGTGGTGTCGAGCGCTCCGACGCCGGTCGCCGAGTAGCGCTGGACCCAGGCGGCGCCGTCGGCGCCGCTCGTGCTCGCGACGACGTAACGGTTGTCCGGCAGCGCGACGACCGCGTCGTACACGCGCCCGGCCAGTGCGGGGTTGGCTCCGCTGCCGTCCGGATTGACGCCGTCGACCGCCACGCCGCTCGAGCCGAGCGACAGGCCGCCGGCCGAGGAGTACGTGCCGCAGCTCGTCGCAGTGCCCGCGCTGGTCTCCCCGGAGGCCGGGAGCGTGACGACGGCGCGCAGGCCGTAGACGACCGCGGGGCCGGTCGGCGGCACGGCGGCGGAGGCGTGGCGATCGCGCCCGTAGCCGACGAGCACGACGCTGCCGTTGGGCCTCAGTGCGAGCGCCCGCGCGGTGTAGTCGATCAGGTGCGGCGCGTAGCACACGACGTCGGCGCTGTAGGCCCCCGCGGCGCTGAAGCGGGCGACGACCATCGACTGGGAGCCGCCGAAGCCGGCGACGAGGATGTTGCCCGAGGCGTCCTGTGTCATCGCGACGGCACCGCTGGTGCCGGGGCCGCCTCCCGGCGTGCCCGCGAACTGCCGGGTGGCGAAGCCGTTCGTGCCGAAGCTCGTGTCGACCGTGCCGTTGACGTTGTAGCGCACGAGCGTCAGCGCCCCGCCGCGCGAGCCGCCGGCGACGATCTTGCCGTCGCCCTGCACGACCATCGGGATGCGGTTCTCGGTGTTCGTGAAGATCAGGCCCTCGGCCGCGGTGCCCACATGGAAGCCTGTGCCGTTGAAGCTCGTGTCGAGCTGGCCGTCGGCCAGCGCTGCGGCAGGCACGGCGAGAGCCGCGCACCCGATCGCGAGGGTGAGCGCGCAGGCGCGCCGAAATCGCCGTCCAAGAATCGGATGAGACACAGTGACTCCCTGGAGCTCGGTAGTTGACAAGGGCCGGGCACCATTCGTCGCGGGCGCCGGCCGCGCTCCAACCACAGGTGTCTATCACACGCTGCCGGCGGGAAGAAATGGACTCGACGTTCGTCTAGGGCCCGGTTCGATGCGACTCCGACGCGCCGCTCGAGGGCGGGAGCCCGCCCGCCGGCCGGGAGCGCCCGGGTCGGGAGCCGCGCGCGGCCTCGCTGCGCACGTACTGGATCGACGCGTCGGTGTATGGCTGGAAGTCCCAGGGCGCGTAGGCGCCTCGCGCCAATGCGCGGGCAACGAGGTGCCGCGCGCGCTGGCTCTCGCGCACGCGCCGATCGAGCTCGGCGAGGTCCCAGAGCTCGTCGCTCTCCGCTCGGAAGGCAGCGGCGAGGGCGGCGCCGTCGGGAGCCGCCGCAAGGTTGCGCAGCTCGAGCGGATCGTTCGCGAGGTCGTACAGCAGGTCGGGATCGCCGGGGCAGCGGATGTACTTGTGCCGATCGCGCCGGATCATCACGGCCGGGGCCTGGACGCCCTCGGCGAGGTACTCGCCCAGGGCCTCGGCCGGGCCTCCGGACTCTCCCCGCAGGGCTCCGACGAGGCTCGAGCCCTCGAACTCCGTTCCCGCCGCGGGCGCCTGCGCGAGCTCGGCCAGGGTCGGGGCGAGGTCGAGCTGCGAGACCGGTGCGTGTACGCGCCGCGCCGTCAGGCCCGGACCGCGCACGATCAGCGGCACGCGCGAGGAGTCCTCGAGGAACGACATCTTGTACCAGAGGCCGCGCTCGCCCAGCAGCTCGCCGTGGTCGGCCGTGAACACGACCAGCGTGCTCTGCTCGAGGCCCGGTCGCGGCGAGCGCGCCGAGCACCTCGCCGATTCGCTCGTCGAGATAACTGACCGCGGAGTAGAAGCCGTGCCGCGCGCGCCGCACCTCGCCCTGGCTGAGCGGCCACTGGTCGAGGCCGATCATCGCGCGCAGGCGCAGGCTGTGAGCGTCGGCCTTCTCGCGTGGAATCGGCCCCACCGCCGGAGGGTCGATGGCGCCCTCGTCGTACAGATCCCAGTAGCGACGGCGGATCTCCCATGGATCGTGCGGGTTCGTGAACGAGACGGTCAGGAAGAACGGCTCTGCGTCCTCGCGCAGCGGAGAGGTCGCGGATCTTCTGCACGGCGCGGAAGCAGACCTCGTCGTCGTAGTCGGTCTGCAGCGCCGCCTCGCGGACGCCCGCCGCGCGCAGGCTCGCGGTGTTGTGGTACCACTCGAGCCGCTCGCCGGGCGGGCGCGCCCAGTCCGGCGTCCAGTCGAACCCGGACGGATACACGTCCGTCGTGAGGCGCTCCTCGAAGCCGTGCAGTTGATCCGGGCCGACGAAGTGCATCTTGCCGGCGAGCGTCGTCTCGTAGCCGGCGGCGCGCAGCACGTGGGCGATCGTCGGCGTCCCGGCCCGCAGCTCCGCCGCGTTGTCGAAGGCACCGATCGCCGACGGCCGGCGGCCCGCCAGCAGCGCGGAGCGCGACGGGGCGCAGAGCGGCGAGGCGCAGTAGGCGCTCTCGAACACGACCCCGTCGCGCGCGAGCGCCTCGAGAGTGGGCGCCTTCACGATCGTGTTCCCGTAGGCCGTCAGGTGCGAGGCCGCCAGCTGATCGGCCATCACGAGCAGCACGTTCGGGCGATCGCTCACGCGCCCGTCATGCGACCGCGGTCTCGAGTGACGGCGTGTCGGCCAGCAGACGCTGGGTGTAGTCGTCGCTGGGCGACTGCAGGACACGCTCGACCGTTCCGAGCTCGACGATCCGCCCCGAGCTCATGACCGCCACGCGCTGGGCGATCGAGCGCACGAGCGGCAGGTTGTGCGTGACGAACAGCATGGCCAGGCCGAGGTCTCGCTGCAGCTCGGCGAGCAGCTCGACGATCGCCGCCTGCACGCTCACGTCGAGCGCCGAGGTGACCTCGTCGCAGACCAGCACCGCGGGGCTCACCACGAGGGCGCGGGCGATCGCCACGCGCTGGCGCTCGCCGCCCGAGAGCTGGTCGGGGTAGCGGTCGACGTAGCTCGCGGCGAGCGAGACGCGGTCGAGCATCTCCTCGACGACTCTGTCGGCCTCGGCGCCCGTGGCGGCGCCGAACACCCCCAGCGGCTGGCGCACGATCTGCCCGACCGTCTTGCGCGGGTTGAGCGAGCCGTAGGGGTTCTGGAACACGTACTGGATCGCCTGCCGGCTCTCGCGCGGTCGCTGGCGCGAGCTCAGCGCGAGCGGCTGTCCCCGCAGCAGGATCAGGCCGGAGCGGTCACGGTGCAGACCGCCGATCGAGCGCGCCAGCGTGGTCTTGCCCGAACCGGACTCGCCGACCAGCGCGAGGCACTCGCGCGGCGCGAGCTCGAGGTTGATGTCGTGCACGACCGTGACGGAGCCGTAGCCCGCGAAGACGTTGCTGAGAGTCAGGACGGGCTCGTCGGCGCGCGCCTGCTGGACGTGCTCCTCGAGCACGCCCGAGCGGGACACCACGCTCGCGCGCACCTCCTCGGCGCGCAGGCAGCGCACCGAGAGCTCGGGCGTGAGCGAGCGCAGCGGCGGCAGCTCCGACGCGGCAGGCGTCCCTCGCGTAGGTGCAGCGCGGGGCGAAGGCGCAGCCCTGCGGCCGTGCGCCCGGCGAGGGCGCCCGCCCGGGGATCCCGATCAGCTCGCGGCGGCCCGAGAGATGCGGGATGGCCTGCAGGAGGCGGCGCGTGTACGGGTGCGAGGCCGACGCGAACAGCTCGTCCGTGGCGCCGAGCTCGACGATCCGCCCGGCGTACATCACCGCGACGCGCTGGGCCAGCGTGCCCACGACCGCCAGGTCGTGGCTGACGTAGAGCGCGGCGACGCGGTGCGCAGCGGCCAGCTCGCGCACGGTGCCGAGCACGTGCGCCTGCGTCGTCACGTCGAGGCCGGTCGTCGGCTCGTCGAGCACGATCAGGCTCGGCCGGCAGGCGAACGCCATGGCCAGCCCGATGCGCTGCTGCTGGCCGCCCGAGAGCTCGTGCGGGTAGCGGCGCAGGTAGGCCGGGTCGTCCGGCAGCGCCACCTCGCGCATGACCTCCGCGATGCGGGCGGTGCGCTCCTCCGAGCCCGAGCCGAAGTCGTGCACCTCGAGCGTCTCGCGCAGCTGCTTGCCGATGCGCAGGGCCGGGTTGAGCGATGCTGCCGGGTCTTGCGGCACGTAGGAGACGAGGCGTCCGCGCACGGAGCGGCGACCGGCGCTCGAGAGCGCGAGGATGTCGACGTCGCCAACGCGGATGCTGCCGCCCGCGATCTCGGCGCCGCGCCGCGTGTGGCCGAGCAGCGCAAGGCCGACGGTCGTCTTGCCCGAGCCGGATTCGCCCACGAGGCCGAGCACCTCGCCGGGTGCGATCGAGAACGAGACCTCGTCGACGATGTCGATCTCGGTGTCGCGCAGGACGATGCGCAGGCCCTCGACCGCGACGGTCGGCTCGCCGGCGCTCACTCGGCGCGCCCGCGGTCGATGCCGATGGCGGCGCGCGCGATGCCGTCGCCGACGAGGCTCGTGCCGATCGTGAGCAGCGCGATCGCGGCGATCGGCAGGACGACGCCCCAGGGCTGCGAGACCAGCGCGAGCTGATTCTCGTAGATCATCGTGCCCCAGTTGGCGCCGTTCGGGGTTGTCGTGAGCCCCAGGAACGCGAGCCCCGTGATCAGGCCGATCGAATACGTCAGGCGCAGGCTCGCCTCCACCATCAGGGGCGAGAGGATGTTGGGCAGGATCTCGCCGAGCAGGATGCGCGGTCTCGAGACGCCCAGCGCCTCGGCCGAGGCGACGAAGTCGCGCTCGACGATGGGCTGGGCCGAACCGCGCGTGACGCGCGCGACGCGCGGCATGGTCGTCAGTCCGACGGCGAGCACGATCAGCCAGTCCTTGGCCCCGAGCGTCGTGATCGCGACCAGCGCGAGCATGATCTGCGGGAAGGCCAGGATGACGTCCATGGCGCGCATCAGGATGTCGTCGAGGGCGTTGCGCGAGTACGCCGAGACGAGTCCGATGATCGTGCCCAGGACGAGCCCGAGGATTGTGGCGAGCGTGGCCACGACGAGGAGTTGCGCTCCGCCCCAGAGGAACCGGCTCCAGACGTCCTGTCCGAGGTGGTCGGTGCCGAACAGCAGGTCGCTCGGCCGCGTGTTGGGCTGACCGGCGAACGCGGTCGGGCCGTACGGCGCGAGAAAGCGCCCGAAGATGGCGATCGCGACGAGGATGCCGACGAGCATCAGCCCGATACGGGTGCGCCACAGCCCGAGGGCGGTGCGCAGCAGCCGGCCGGTCGGGCGGTGGGCGGCCGGGCTGTCGGGGACGGCGGCGATGCTGGTGTCGGCGATGGCGCTCACAGGCGCGTCCTCAGGCGCGGCGTGACCATGATGGTCGCGATGTCCGCGAGCAGGTTGAGCACGACGTAGATCGTCGCGATCAGCATCGCGAGCGCCTGCACGACCGGAATGTCGTGGTTGACCACGCCGTCGCGCAGCGCGCCGCCGATGCCCGCGTAGTTGAAGATGTACTCGATCAGGATCACGCCGCCGGCCAGATAGGCGAGGTTGATCGCGATCACCTGGAACGTCGGCCCGAGCGCGTTCGGCAGCGCGTGGCGCACGAGCACGGTGCGCTCGCTCAGTCCCTTGAGCCGTGCCATCTCCACGTAGTCCGACTCGAGCACCTCGATCATCGACGCGCGCGAGATCCGCGCCACGTACGGCGTGACCGCGAGCACGAGCGCCGCGGTCGGCAGCATCATCGCCTCCATGTCGTCCCAGGGCCGCGCGCCCGGGCGCGATCAGCGTGATCGAGGGGAGGGTGCCGGGGAAGACCGTGGTGGCGAAGAGCACGATCAGCCACAGCCCGATCACGAACTCCGGCATCGCCGCGAACAGCAGCGTGACCAGCGAGCTCGCGTTGTCGAAGCCGCGGTCGCGCTTGAGCGCGGCGTAGGCGCCCAGCGCGATGGCGCCCGGGATCGAGATGAGCCGCGGCGCAGAAGACGAGGAACGCCGAATTGACGATGCGGTCGTTGATCAGCGTGCTGACGGGCTCCTGGGCCGCGAACGACGTGCCCGCGTCGCCGTGCAGGAGCCCGGTGAGCCAGGTCCAGTACTGCTGGAACGACCGAGTCGTTGAGGTGCAGCTGCTCGCGCAGGGCCTTGACCCCCTCGGGCGTCGCATCTCGACCCAGGATCGCGCGAGCCGGATCGCCCAGGGCCTGCGTGGCGGCGAAGATGATGATCGAGACGATGAAGAGGACGAGCAGTCCGAGCAGGAAGCGCCGGATGATGAAGCCGGTCAGCCCTCCGAGCAGGTGCGTGCGAGCGCGCTTCGGCCGGGCCGCCGCAGAGGGCGGCCCGGCCGGCACGAGCAGCTCGCCGCTAGGCGAACGAGATGGTGCGGTAGCCATGCCCGAACGCGTCGAGGTTCAGGGTTCCCTTGCTCGGCTTGAACCCGACGACCTTCGAGCTGTAGGCGTCGACCAGGTTGTTGAAGAACGGGATGATGTAGCCGCCCGTGTTGTATTCCATCTTCTGCATCTCGATCACGAGCTCGTGGCGCTTCTTGAGGTTGGGCGCCGCCACGGCCTGCTTGTAGAGGCTGAGGTACTTCGAGCCCGTGAGTCCCCAGTGGGTCTCGTTGTAGGCCGCGCCCTGGATGCTGCCGAGCGCCGCCTGCGGCAGGTAGCTGCGGGTGCCCCAGAAGTCGACCGAGAACGCCAGCTTGAGGTACTGGTCGCCGTAGTAGTTCGGGTCGTTCTTGACGTTGATCGTCACGCCGGCCGCCTTGGCCTGCGCGGCGAAGATGTTGGCCGAGTCGACCATGCCGGCCGCGCCGTCCGTCGTGTGCAGGTCGACCGTGAGGTTCTCCATGCCGGCCGCCTTGAGCAGCGACTTGGCCTGGTCGATGTCCTGATGGCGCTGCGGCAGCGCCTTGTCGTAGTCGGCGTCGAACGGCGCGTACAGGTCGTTCGCCACCCGCCCGTGCCCGGACAGCACCTGCGCCAGCATGGCGGGACGGTCGACGAGCAGCCGCATCGCCTTGCGCACGTTGACGTTGTCGAACGGCGGCATGTCGACGGCCATGCAGAGCGGCAGCCAGCCGCCGCCCGGCGACTCGAGGATCTTGATGTTGCCATGGCTCTGTGCGGTCGAGAGCTGCGCGAACGGGATGTCCGTCATCGCGTCGATCGCGCCGGAGAAGAGCGCATTGACCTGCGCCGACGGATCGGCGAAGTCGATCACCCTGACGGTGTCGAAGTACGGCTGCCCGCTGCGCCAGTAGTTCGGGTTGCGGTTGTGCTGGCTCTGGCGACCGGGGGAGAAGCTCGTGGTGAAGAACGGGCCCGTGCCGACCCACTTCAGCTTGTTGGTGCGCGAGTAGCCGTCGGGGACGATGCCGTTGTAGTACTGGCCGAGCTGCTCGCCGATCGTGGAGTCCGCCGTCTTGAGCGGCATGCGCACGGTCAGCTTGTCCATCTTCTTGAGCTTCGCGACGTCGATGGAGGCCAGGCCTGCGCTCCCGAAGAGCTTGTTCTTCGGATTGGCGATGCGGCGCAGCGAGTAGATGACGTCGTCGGCGCTCAGCGTCTTGCCATTGTGGAACTCGATGCCGCCCTTGAGCCGGATCGTCCACTGCTTGGGGTTGTCCTGGGTCGCCTCCGCGGCGAGCGCGTCGGTGCCCAGCTTGTAGTTGCGGTCGTAGCTGAGCAGCGTCTCCCACCCGGAGGTGAGGCGCGCCTGGTCGGGCTTGGTCGTGATCGACTGGCCGTCGATGAAGTCCTTCGCCCCACCGCCCGTGACGCCGAGGCGGAAGGTGCCGCCGCGCTTGGGCTTGGCGGCCGCGCTCGCCGCGAGCGCGCTCGCGGTGTTGCCGGCGAGGCTGCCGGCGAGGACGGCGCCGCCGGTGACGGCGAGGAGGTCACGGCGGGAGAGCACCCGGCCTCTGCCTTCCGCGGCGTCTTCGAACGGGTGCTGCTCCATAGGTTGGCTCCTTTCGGCCTGTCCCGACACACGTGCAGCGTGTTCGTATCGTGAACAGCGCACTTGGGGGAATGCACGGGTGGCCGATGCTAGAGAGCGCCGCGGTGCGCTGTCAAGGATCGCGCTTCATCTGGCGTGATCAAGCGCACTGCGCAGGTGTATAGTGGCGCTCGCCCGGGGAGGAAGTCTCGCCCTGGGGTTCACGATACGAACTATGAGCTCGGAAAGCGCACGCACCCGACGACACGACGAGCCCGCGAGCGCGGGCGTACAGTCGGTGGACCGCGCCCTGCGGCTGCTCAAGGCCGTTGCGGCTTCGGGCGCTCCGAGCAGCGCGCAGGAGCTCGCCCAGCGCTGCGGCGTGAACCGCAGCACCGCCTGGCGGCTGCTCGCAACGCTGGAGGCGCACGGGCTGGTCGAGCGCGACGCTGTCACGGGGCGCTACGCGGTCGGCTACGCGGCCTTCCAGCTCGCGACGGCGGAGGACCACGACGCGCTCGCCCGACGCCTGCGGCCGCTGCTCGAGCGCACCGCCGAGGCGACCGGCGAGATCGTCACGCTCGCCATCGCCAAGCGCTTCGGACTCGTCTACGTCGATCAGGCAGATCCGCCCGGGCCCGCCTCGCCGGACTGGACGAGCCGCCACATCCCGCTGCACGCGACGTCGTCGGGCAAGGTCTTCCTGGCCTGGCTGCCCGAGGACGAGCGGGCCGCCGTGCTGCCGGCCACGCTCGAGCGCTTCACCTCGCACACGATCGTCGACCGCGCGGCCCTCGACCGCGAGCTCGAGCGCGTACGACGCGATGGCTACGCCTCGTGCCTCGGCGAGTACGACTACTCCAACGGCGTCTCGGCCGCCGTGTTCGACGCGAACCACCGGCCGGTCGCGATCGTCAACGTGTGGGGCCCGAGCCTGCGCGTGACGCGGGCTCGACTGCCGTCGCTGGGACGAGCGGCCCTGCGTGCGGCGCACGAGATGTCGCTGCTGCTCGTATGAGCGCCCCGCGCGCCGTGGGCCTGCTCGGCGGTGGTGTGATCGGCGGCGGCTGGGCCGCGCGCTTCCTGCTCGGCGGCACCGACGTCCGCCTCTACGACCCCGATCCCGAGTCCGGGCGCAGGCTCGCCGAGACCCTCGAGCTCGCCCGCAGGGCGGTCCGCCGACTCTCGCCGGTTGCGCTGCCGCGCGAGGGCTGCCTGACGCTCGTGCCGACGCCCGCGGCCGCCGCCGAGGGCGTCGAGCTCGTGCAGGAGAGCGCTCCCGAGCGCCTCGAGCTCAAGCAGGCGCTGCTGGCGGAGGCGGCCGCGGCCGCCGGGCCCGAGGTGCTGATCGCCTCGTCGACCTCGGGACTGCGCCCGACGGCACTGGCGGCCGGGATGGCAGGTCCCGAGCGGTTCCTGGTCGCCCATCCGTTCAACCCCGTCTACCTGCTCCCGCTGGTCGAGCTGTGCGGTGGCGAGCGCACGGCGCCGGAGACGATCGAGCGCGCGGGCAGGCTGTACGACTCGCTCGGGATGGCGCCGCTCGTGGTGCGCAAGGAGATCGACGGCTTCGTGGCCGACCGCATGCTCGAGGCGCTCTGGCGCGAGGCGCTCTGGCTCGTCAACGACGGCGTCGCCACGGTCGCCGAGGTCGACGACGCGATCCGCCTCGGGGCGGGCCTCCGCTGGTCGTTCATGGGCACGTTCCTGACCTACCGGATCGCGGGGGGCGAGGCCGGAATGCGCCACTTCATGGCGCAGTTCGGGCCCGCGCTCCAGTGGCCGTGGACGAAGCTCACGGATGTGCCGGAACTGACCGACGCGCTGCTCGACACGATCGTCGCGCAGTCCGACGAGCAGGCGGATGGGCAGAGCGTGCGCGAGCTCGAGCAGCTGCGCGACGACTGCCTCGTCTCTGTCCTGCAGGCCCTGCGCGCGCACGACATCGGGGCCGGCGCCGTGCTCGTGCGGCACGCGGGCGAGCTCGCAGCCGCGCTGCCCACGGGCGAGATGGCCGATGGCGACGATCTGTCCCGCCCGCTGGCGCTGCACTCGGCGCAGGTCGAGCCGGATTGGGTCGACTACAACGGCCACGCGCACGAGAGCCGCTACCTGCAGGTGTTCGGCGACGCCTCGGACGCGCTGTTCGCGTATCTCGGCATCGATGCCGACTACCTGACGCGCCGGCAGCTACTTCACCGTCGAGAGCCACCTCTCGCACCTGCGCGAGGCGCTGCTGGGCGACCGGCTCCTCGTCACGACGCAGGTGCTCGACGTGGACGCGCGCAGGCTGCACGTCTTCCACGCGCTCTCCCGCGAGAGCGACGGAGCGCTGCTGGCGACGGCCGAGCAGCTCTTCCTGCACGTCGACACGGTCGCCCGCCGCGCGGCGCCGGCCGGCGCCGCCGTGCTCGCGCGCGCCGAGCGGCTCGCCGAGGCGCACGCCGCTCCTTCCTCGTCCCGAGCAGGCGGGCCGGGCGATCGGCATCGGCAGCCCGAGCGTCTGAGAGCTGTCCTCAGACGGTGCCGGCGTTGAGGCGCGCGATCCGCCGAGCGGCGGTCGCCGCCTCGCTGCGAGCGGCCTTCGCGTTGCCGTCGGTGCGCGTCGCGACGACCATCACGTAGACGTTGCCCCTCGCACCGGTTCGCGTCGAGCGTACCCAGCTACCCAGGTGCTGGTCGCTCGGGCGCGGGCCGTACGGGCTGCGCTTCGCGATCTCGATCGTGACCACGTAGGAGCGCACGTCGCTCGTGCGTCCGCAGGAGTAGCCGCTCATGCCGCTCGAGGTGATCACGGCGCGGCAGCGCACGCCGTTGAGCGATGGGGAGGGGCTTGAGCGCGGCGGCGCCGGCCTCGGCGGCCGAGGCCGCGAGGACGAGCGCGAGACTTGTGAGTGCGAGCGCGGTGCGGGTCATCGGGGCATCCCTCAGCAGAGCGATCGAAGGTCCCGGACCGGCCGGAGCCGAGCCGTTGCTCACATCTGTAGTGGATGGTTCGCCGAGTGTGGTGCCCCGACCGAGGGATGTCGTCATCCCCCTCTCGGGGAGCCGCCGACGAGCCCGGCGAGCGCCGCCACGAGTGCGCAGAGCGCGACGACGAGCCCGAGCGCCGCGGGCAGCGAGGCGGCGTCGGCGAGGAAGCCGATCGCGGGCGGGCCGATCAGCACACCCGCGTAGCCGCCCATGCTCACCGTCGCGATGGCGAGCGCGGGCGCCGGCGAGCGAGACCGCCCCGCCGCGCTGACGACCAGGGGGAAGACGTTGGCGAGGCCCAGCCCGGCGCAGACGAACGCGATGAACGTCGCCTCGGGCCGGGCCAGGAGCAGCGCCGCGGCGAGTGCGACCGCGGCCACTGCGCCACCGGTGCGCACGATCGGCACCCGGCCGAACCGGGCGGTCAGGCGGTCGCCGGTCAGGCGCATGGCTGCCATCGAGCCGACGAAGACCGCGTACCCCGCGGCGCCGACGGTGGCGCTCTGCCCGAGCGAGGTGCGCAGGTAGAGCGGGCCCCAGTCGTTGATCGCGCCTTCGGCGAGGAAGGCCGCGAGCGAGATCAGCGCCAGGCCGATCAGGCGGCGCGAGGGGCGCACGCGCGGCGCGTGGGGGACGCCGGTGCGCGGAGCCGCAGGCATCAGCCGCGTGCAGGCGGCGAGGCCGAGGCCTCCGAACACCAGAGAGGCGCAGACGAGGTGCAGCTCGGCCGGGACCCCGAGGGCGATCACGAGGGCCGTCGTGCCCGCGGCGACGAACCCCCCGATGCTCCAGAGTCCGTGCAGCGAAGAGAGGATGGGCCGGCCGTAGCGTCGCTCGACGGCCGCGCCGTTGGCGTTCATGGCGATGTCGGTCACGCCGCTCGCGGCGCCCACGACGCACAGCACGCCCGCGAGCGCGAGCGCATCGGGCGCCAGGAGCGTGAACGGCAGGGCGACGTAGGAGATGGCAATGACCACGGCCAGCGTGGCTCGCGCCCCGAAGCGCTCGACCATGAGCCCGGCCGCCGGGCATGCAGGCGACCGCGCCGACTGCCATCGCGAGCAGGACGAGCCCGAGGTCTCGCGCACTGAGCCCGAGATCGTGCTTGAGACGCGGGATGTACGGCGCCCACGACGCGATCAGCGCGCCGTTGACGAAGAAGACGGCGGTGACCGCGGCGCGCGCCGTGCGCAGGTCCCTGGGCGTGGTCACCGCAGCCGGACGGTCCACGGAGCCCACCGCGCCAGCGTAGCCACGTGCGCCGTGCGGCGGCGGCGGCGGGCGCTACCGTGGCCAAGTGGCACTCGCCGCGGGTGCCACTTGGCCACATCCCGCCGCCCCGCATGCCCGACCCCGAAGCAACGTTCTTCCGCACCCCCGCCGACTGGCGCGCCTGGCTCGAGGCACATGCCGCGGAGGCGACGCACCTCTGGGTCGGCTTCCACAAGCGCGGCTCACACGAGCGCGGCGCCTGGCCACGCTCGTCGACGACTCGGCCGCGGGCGCGGGTGCGTCACCTCCAGCGGCCAGGCGGCCGCGCATGACCGCGAACATGAAGTTTTCCGCTCGTAGCGCCTTTTCTTCACCACCGTCGCTTGCGCGTGCCCGGCGGGATCACATACGTTCCGTCGCGCACCGGGCGTCGCCGAAGTAGGTTGAAGCCCCGCCGAGGTACAAGTTCCTTCGGGAATCGGTACGTTGGTGGAGTGGACGAAACGGCGGTCGCCCGGTCACTCGTTTTCGCGCATGCGCGACTTGCGCTCAGACGACGAAGCGCTCGGCGCGCTGCTCGCCGCGAGCGAAACGCTCGAGCGCGAAGGGGCTGAGGTCGAACGACGGCACCTCGCCGCGCACCAGTTGCGCGAGGTGCTCGCCGACGGCCGGCGATTGCTGGAAGCCGTGCCCCGAGAACCCGGTGGCGTACAGGAAGCGACCCGGAACGCTCGACTCGCCGACGATCGCGTTGTGATCGGGGCTGACCTCGTAATAGCCCCACCAGTTGCTCTGGATCGGGAGCTCGAGGATCAGCGGGAGGCGCTCGAGCGCGTGCTCCGCGATCTCCTCGATCTCGACCTCCCGGCCTCCGAAGACGATGCCCGGGCCCTCGGCATGGAAGTAGAAGCTCGTCGTGAAGTCGATCGTCAGCGGCAGGTCCTCGCGCAGCCCGCCGCGCTCCGGCGAGAACCACATGTGCCGCGGCTCGCCGTGCACGGGGATCTCGAGGCCGACCATCGCGCCGATCTCGCGCGCCCACGCACCCGCGGCACAGACGACGGTGTCGGTGGCGATCGTGCCCTGCGCGGTGCGCACTCCGGTGATGCGTTCGCCGCTGCGCTCGATCCCGATCGCCGGGCAGCCCTGGAAGACCTGCGCGCCGCGCGCGACCGCCGCGGCCGCATAGCCCTGCACGACGGCTTCCGGGCTCATGTGCCCGTCGCGGGGGCAGAAGGTCGCTGCGAGCACGCCCTCGAGCTCCATCTGCGGCACGATCTCGAGCGCCTCGGCGGGCGTCAGCTCGAGCGATGGCACGCCCTGGGCGTGCTGGATCGCGAGTGCCTCGCGGAACGTCTCGACGTCGGCGGGCCTGTCGAGCAGAAAGAGGTAGCCCACCTGGCGGAACGCGATTTCGGGCACGAAGCCGACGTGCTCGCCGATCAGCGCGTCCCAGCGCTCGAACTCCGCGAGGCTGCGCAGCGACAGGCGCACGTTGAGCTCGTCCGCGAACTGCAGCCGCGCGCCGCCCGCCGAGCGCGACGTCGAGCCGCTGGCGAGCGTCTCGCGCTCGAGCACGACGACGTCCGGGACGCCGCCGGTCGCGAGGTGGAACGCCGTGCTGGCGCCCATGGCGCCTCCGCCGATGACGACGACATCCGCCCGTGCGGGAAGCTCGCTCATGGTCCGGATGCTCGCAGATCGCGCCTGAGGGCGAGAACCTCTACGCTGCCGCGGACGTTCCGACCGAGGGGAGTAGACGTGCGGGCAGTGGTCTTCGCCGGAGCAGGCGGCAACGAGGTGATCCGTCTCGAGCAGCGTCCGGATCCGGTGCCCGGCAGCGAGGAGCTGCTCGTGCGCGTCACGCATGCCGGGCTCAACCCGGCCGATCTCTCGCAACGCGACGGGTCCTACCCGGCACCTCCCGGAAGTCCGCAGGACGTTCCGGGGCTCGAGGTCGCCGGCACCGTCGAAGCCTGTGGAGCTCAGGTGCTCGGCGTCAAGACGGGCGATCGCGTCTTCGGCCTGGTCGGTGGCGGCGGCCTCGCCGACCGCGTGCTCGTGCATCAGCGGTGCGTCGCGCCCGCGCCGGAGGCGCTCGACGACGCGGCGGCGGCGGCCGTCCCGGAGGCGTTCATCACCGCTCACGACGCCATCCGCAGTCAGGCGGCGCTCCGCCCGGGCGAGCTGCTGCTCGTGCACGGCGCCGCAGGCGGAGTGGGGAGCGCCGCGCTCCAGATCGGCGCCGTCTGCGGGGCCCGCGTGCTCGGCACCGTGCGCAGTGCCGATGCGGCCGCGCTGGTGCGTGAGCTGGGCGGCGAGCCCATCATGGACGAGGGCTTCGCCGAGAGCGTGCTGACCGCGACCGACGGGCGCGGCGCGGACGTCATCCTCGAGCTCGTCGGCGCACCGCACTTCCCGGACAACCTGCGCATCGTCGCGATGCAGGGCCGGATCGTCGTCGTGGGCCTGGGCGCAGGCGCCGAGGTGACGCTGGTGCTGCGCCAGCTCATGGCGCGCAGGGCGAGCATGCGCGGCACCATGCTGCGCGCGCGGCCGCTCGAGCAGAAGGCGGAGGCCGTGCGCGCGTTCGAGCGCGAGGTGCTGCCGCACCTCGCGAGCGGCCGCATGCGGCCGGTGATCGACACAATCGTGCCGTACGAGCGCGCGGGCGATGCGTTCGAGCGCATGGCGGCGAGCGGAAAGCGCGGCAAGGTGCTGCTGCACTTCGCGTGACCGACAACCGGCGCCACCCGATGCGCGTCCTCACACGGCTCGAGGGCCGCGTGCCGGCGCTGCATGCCCTCCTGACGCGCTCGCACGCTCGGCGCTTCGATGCGCTTGCGCCGAGGTGGGACGTGATCCGCGCCGACGTCAGCGACTCGCGCCGCATGCTCGACAGCGCCCTCGACGAGCTCGGTCTGACGGCGCCCGCGCACGTGCTCGACGTGGGCACGGGCACGGGGCAGGCCGCGGGCATCCTCGTGCAGCGATTCCCGGGCGCGAAGATCGACGCCGTCGACGCGTCCCCCGCCATGATCGAGGTGGCGCGCGCCAAGCCCGAGCTGAGTGGCATCCGCTTCGCCGTCGCAGACGGCGGCCGGCTGCCGTACGCGGACGGCGGCTTCGATCTGACCGTGTCGCTGCTCGTCCAGCCGTTCGAGGCCGAGCTGCATCGCGTGCTCGCGCCCGGCGGCTGGGCGCTGTTCTGCTATCCGATGGGTCCCGGGACTCCGATCTGGTTCCCGACCGCGCTGGTCGCGCCGCGGCTCGAGCGCGCCGGCTTCGCCGAGGTGCGCTCGGGGCGGGTCGGCCCCGGCGAATGGACGGCCGGGCGCAGGTAGCTCGTGTCAGCCGGCCGCTGCCAGCGGCAGCGCCGCGTCGGCCAGACGGTGGCAGCCGCGGCAGCGGGCCTCGTAACGCTCGCTCGCGCCGACCAGGATCACGGGATCGTCACTGCGAGCGGGCCGGCCGTCGACCAGGCGCTGCGTCATCGTGGCCGGCCCTGCGCAGACCTGGCAGATCGCATGCAGCTTGTCGGCATCGTCGGCGTGCGCGAGCAGCAGCGGCATGGGGCCGAACGGCTCTCCGCGGAAGTCGCGATCGAGACCGGCCGCCAGCACGCGCGTGCCCCGCCGGACGAGGGCGAGCGCGAGCGTGACGATGCCGTCGTCGAGGAACTGCACCTCGTCGATGCCCACGACGAGCGCCGTCGCGAGCTCGGGGTGAAGCTCGATGTCCGCGCTCGAGCCGACCGAGATGCAACGCAGGCGGCTGCCGGCGTGCGAGACGACATCGGTGTCGCCGTAGCGGTCGTCGAGGCTCGGCTTGAAGAGCAGCGGCGAGAGCTGCGCGATCTCGGCACGGCGGATGCGCCGCAGCAGCTCCTCGCTCTTGCCCGAGAACATCGGGCCGCAGATGACGTCGAGCGAGCCGCCGCGGGCGGGCAGGAAGGGAATCACGGCGGCAGACTACGGAACCTCCCGGACGTCGGCCGCGCCGGCGCCGCCGCCTTGACAGCACCCTGCCGATCGGTTTGACTAACGAGTCAGTCAGATGGCTGTCGCCGACCGCACGCACGACATCCTCCGCGCCGCCTGCCGCGTCATCGCCGAGCGCGGCTGCGACGGCATGCGCATGGGTGACGTGGCTCGTGCCGCGGGCGTCTCGAGCGCCCTCGTGCACTACTACTTCGACACGCGCTCCGAGTTGCTGCGCCGTGCGTTCCTGTATGCCGACGAGCAGGTCGACGTCTTCGTCCAGTCGGCCGTCGCGGCCTGCGAGACGCCGCGGGAGCGTCTCGAGACCGCGGTGCTCTCGTATCTCGTGGACGACGAGGCGGTGGAGCAGAGCTGGCGCATCTGGTCCGAGATGCTGCGGGCCGCGCTGTACGAGCCCGCGCTGCGGCCGGACGTCGAGGAGTCCTACCGTTCGTGGGCCGAGGAGGTCGCCGAGCACGTGCGCGCGTGTGCCGGCGCGGACGGCGAGGCCAGCGCGGCACGGCTCTGCGCGCTCGTGGACGGCCTCGCGCAGCAGGCCCTGCTCGGCGGCATCGGCAGGGCGCGCGCCCGCGCGCTCGTCCGCCAGGCAATCGCGGCGGAGCTGCGGCCGTGAGCATCGCCGACGAGCAGCGCGTCACCCTGCCCGCGCGCGCCTACGTCGACCGTGACATCTTCGAGGCGGAGCTCGACGACGTCTTCGCGCGGGCGTGGATCTTCGTCTGCCCCGAGCGGGTGGTGGCCGAGCCCGGCTCGTTCGCGACTGCCAGCGTCGCCGGCGAGCCGGTGGCGGTGGTGCGCGGCGATGACGGCGAGCTGCGGGCACTCTCCAACGTCTGCCGCCACCGCGCCATGCAGATCCTGTCCGGCACCGGGCGTTGCCCCAAGGTGCTGCGCTGCCCGTACCACGGCTGGACCTACCGGCAGGACGGCCGCCTGGCCGCGGTGCCCGAGGCGCGTGGTTTCCCAGCCCTCGACCGCGAGGCGGTCGCCCTGCCCTCGTTCCGCGTCGAGTCGCTGGCGGGGCTCGTGTTCGTGTCGCTCGATGCAGACGTTCCCCCGCTCGCCGAATGGTTCGGCGACGTCGGCGAGCGCCTCGAGTCGCTCGGCATCGCGGGGCTGCGGGCGGAAGGTCCCCTCGTCGTCGAATACCCCTACAACTGGAAGAACCTCGCCGACAACTACCTCGAGGGCTACCACATCCCCGTCGGCCATCCCGGCCTCCTGCGGATGCTCGACTACAAGCGCTACGAGCCCCAACTCGGCCGGCGCCATGCCTGGATCAGCGCGCCGTTGCGGGACAAGCCCTCGGTCGTCCGCCGCGAGCGCCTGTATCAGCGGCTCGTACGGCCCATGGCGGCGTACCCCGCCGACCTGCACGGGACCTGGGCCTACGCCCACCTCTTCCCGGGGCTGTTCCTCGATCTCTACCCCGACCAGTACGACACCTGGCAGATGGTGCCGGTCGCGCCCGAGCGCACGCTGACCGTCTCGTGGGTGTTCACCCCGGAGCAGGAGCCGTTCACGAACCGCATCGCGCGGCGCATCAACTGGCGATTCAACGACGCGGTCATGAACGAGGACAAGACGCTCTGCGCCGGCGTGCAGCGAGGACTCGGGGCGCGCACCTACGAGCGCGGCGTGCTCAACCGTAACGAACGTGCCATCGCGCACTACCACGACCTGCTGCGCGAGATGGTGCCCGGCATCGACGAACGGTGAGCGGCTCCCGGCGCGATCGGCGGGACAGCTGGCTGTTCCTGCCGCCGGAGCTCGAGCGCGAGGGGCCCGCGCTGCTCGCCCTGCTGGACGACCCGGCAGCGCCGGAGCGGACGCTCTCCGTGCGTGCGCTGGAGGTCGAGGAGCTGGTGCTCGCGGGCACGCCCGAGCGCTGGAACACGTATCTGCGCGCCCGTGGCGAGCAGGTTCGCGCCGTGCTGGCCGGCGATCCTGCACCGGAGGTGCGCAGCGCTGCGCTGCGGCTGACCGCCATGCTGCTCGAGCAGCAGCTGCTCGCGCCCGGCGTGCCCCACTGGCAGCTGGCCGACCACGCGGAGCGGGCGCGGCTCGAAGCCGTGCTTCGCGAGCAGGGTCTGGCGATCGACGACGTCTAAGAGAGACGGTTTCAAAGGTCGCGTGGCGCTCGGAGCTCCCTGAGAGCGATCGGGTCGAGCCAGGTTGAGGTACCAGACTTTTCGATAGTTTTCGGCGGATAGTTGCCAGATCCGGTCGGAACTGTCACCGTCACTCGTCCGGGTGCGACCCCTCCCTCGTTCGGGTGATGCCGAGTTTCGGGGGGCTCGTCGGGCAGGCAACGATCGCAGGGGGGACAGGGAGATGCATTCCCGCAGGGCACGTGGCCGAATCGTGGCTGTCCTGGTGCTCGTGGCCAGTCTCGCCGGGGCGGCTCAGGCCTCTGCCGCAATCAGCCCGTCGCCGATCGTGCGTCCGTTCGCCGTGCGCTATGCGATCAACACCAACGGCGACATCGCCATGGCGGCCAACACGCTCCTGACCTGCCCTGCCGGTGCGCTCGAGACCCAGACGCACGTCGGCTGCAGCGACGTGCAGGCAGGCGGCCAGGGTGACGACAACTACTTCGACATGCGGTACGTCGATGTCGACGCCAACGCGGCCACCTTCGATTCCTCGAGTGCGGACCTCGGAGTTCCGGCCGGGGCCACCGTCCTCTTCGCCGGTCTCTACTGGGGCGCGGCTCTCGACCAGGGCGAGACGCTGCCGCTGCAGTGCGATCCCGCCCAGCCTCGTACGGGCAGCCCGGCGGCCAATGCGGCGGCGGCGGGGTCGGTGTGGCTGCAAGGCCCGGGCACGGGCGGCTACATCCCGGTCAACGCGAGCGTGTTCGACACCTACACGGAAGACCTCGGCTGCGCAACGCCCGGCGTCGAGGAGCGCACGCGCTATCAGGGCTTCGCGGACGTGACGGCGCTCGTCAAGGCCGGCGGCGGCGGAACCTACACGGTCGCCAACGTCCAGGCCGGCACGGGAGCCGACCGCCACGCCGGCTGGTCGCTCGTGGTCGCCTACCAGGACCCCTCGCAGCATGCGCGCAATCTGACGATCTTCGACGGCTTCGGGCAGGTCGCGCTGGGCGCGAACGTCCCGATCGCCGTGAGCGGCTTCAAGACGCCGCTGACCGGCGCGGTCAACACGCAGATCGGCCTCGTGACCTACGAGGGCGATCGCACCCTCACCGGAGACGGCATCAGGCTCAACGGCACCGCGCTCGCCGACGCCGCGCACCCGGTGGGCAACTTCTTCGACTCGTCGATCTCGAAGCTCGGCACGCCCGTGACGACGAGCACGCCCGACTACGGCAACCAGCTCGGCTTCGACTCGGCGTTGGTGGCGGTGCCCGCGGGCGTGGTCCCGAACGGCGCCACGAGTGCGACGATCGACCTCGGCACGGCGATGGACCGCTATCTCCCGGGCGTCGTGTACTTCCGCACCGACATCTACGCGCCCGAGATGGTGGTGCACAAGACGGTCACCGACGTGAACGGTGGCGACGTCAACCCGGGCGACGTGCTGCAGTACGACATCAGCTCGACCAACACCGGGCAGAGCGCCGCGTACGACTCGCGCATCGACGATGCGATCCCTGCGCACACGACGTTCGTGCCCGGCTCGCTGAAGATCGTCGACAGCCCCGGCGGCATCGCCGGCGACAAGACGGACCCGACCGACGCCGACCAGGCGGAGTACGACGCCGGCGCGAACGCGGTGCGCTTCCGCGTCGGCGCGGGCGCAACGGCGCTCAACGCCGGCGACCCCCTGCACAACCCCGACGGCGGCGGCGTGATCGCCCCCAACGAATCCTTCAGCGTGCGCTTCAGCGTCGTCGTGGCCCCCGGCACCGCCGACGGGACGCAGATCCTCAACACCGCCATTCTCTCGAGCAAGGACGAGAACGGCATCGACTACACCTCGGTCGCCAGCGCGCCCGCGATAGTGGCGGTGCGCGGCGTGCCGGACGTGACGATCGACAAGTCGCACACCGGGGCCTTCGTGCGCGGCCAGCAGGGCACCTTCAGTCTCGTCGTCAGCAACGTGGGCGGTCGCTCGACCTCCGGCACGGTCGTCATCGACGACACCCTGCCGAGTGGTCTCGGGCTCGTCGGTGCGAGCGGCGTCAACTGGAACTGCTCGGTCGACGCGACTGCGAACTCGCTGCACTGCGAGCGTTCGGATCCGCTCGCGGTGGGAGCGGCCTACGAGCCCGTGAGCGTCGTCGTCAAGGTGCTCGAGAGCGCGCCGGACACGATCGTCAACACGGGCGTCACCGGCGGCGGCAGTGAGACGAACACGTCCAACAACACCGACAGCGACACGGTCACCGTGACCTCGAACGGCGACGTCGCGATCGTCAAGTCGGTCACGCCGACGACCACGCCGCCTTCCAGGAACGTCACCTACACGATGGTCGTGAAGAACAACGGCCCGTCCACCGCCCAGGACGTCAAGGTGGCCGACCCGCTGCCGGCCGGGATGACGTTCGTGTCCGTGGCGCCTTCCGCCTGCGGGCTCGACGGCACGGTCGTGCGCTGCTCCCTGGGCGCGCTCGCCAAGGACCAGAGCGTGACCATCACGCTCGTCTCGGGCGTCCCGCTGTCACTCGCCAACAAGACCCGGACGAACGAGGCGAGCGTCTCGTCGTCGACGCCCGACTCGGACCTCACGAACAACAAGAGCCGGGCAACGATCACGGTCACGGGCGCGCCTCGCTCGACGCTGCACATCCGCAAGTCGGCGAATCCCACCGCCGTCGCGCTGCGCGGCGACAACGCTCCGGAGGTGGTCTTCACGATCGTGCTGAGCGTGCCCTCGGCCGTCGACGCCAAGGACGTCGACGTCTGCGACACGCTGCCCGCGGACATGACGTTCGTCTCCGCGCCGAATGCGACGTTCAGCAACGGCCGCGCCTGCTGGCACCTCGCCGTGGCGAAGGCGCACTCGAGCCACGAGTTCACGATCACCGCCAGCGTGGACAAGAGCTTCGCGGGCGCCACGCTCAAGAACGTCGTGGTCGCGACGGCCGGCAATGCGGGCAGGGTCTCGGCCAACGCGACCGTCGACGTCGGCCACGCACAGGGAGCGACGAGCAGGAAGAAGCGGGCTGGGGTGACCGGCTAGCCCCGGGCGGCTCCGACAGGATTCGGCGGGCAGCCGTCGAAGCGCACGTGCATGAAGCTTGATGTGCGTGCTCTCGTCCTCGGGTCGCTGCTCGCGACCCTCGTGCCGCTCGCCAGCGCGCACGCCGCGCCGGGCCCGACGGGCTCGCTCGCGCCGCTCTCGACGCCCCAGCTCTGCTTTGCGCAGACACCTGCGAGCGGCTGCACCACGGCTCCCGGGCTCGAGAGCGCGCGTGCCGTGGCGGTCAGCGCCGACGGCGGCAACCTGTACGTCGGCGGAGGCACATCGATCTCCGTGTTCCAGCGCAACGCCAAGACGGGCGCGCTGACGCAGCTCACCGGGATCCTCGGATGCGTCTCGTCCTCGACCGGCACGGGCTGCGGCCATGCGCTCGGATTGAGCGGCGTCGCGCAGCTCGGGCTGTCGCCGGACGGGCGCCATCTCTACGCCGTCTCGTCCATCTCGGGGTCGGTGACCGCATTCGCACGTGACGTCACGAGCGGCGCGCTGACGCAGCTGCGAGGGGCGGCCGGCTGCGTGCGACCCGGTGGTGGCGGCGGCTGCGCCTCGGGCACCGGCCTGGCCGGGGCGACGGCGCTCGCGATCTCGCCCGACGGGCACAGCCTGTACGTGGCCGGACGAGACGCGAATGCCGTGGCCGCCTTCTCGATCGACCCGGTCGGCGGCGCCCTGCTCCAGCTCGGCGGCAAGGCTGCCTGCGTGCGCGGCGGCGGCGATCCGGGCGCATGCCTCGGTGGCCGCGCGCTGCTCGGCGCCGACGCGCTCGCGATCTCGCCCGACGGCGCCATCGTGTACGCGGCCGCCAGGGACATCGACGCGGTCGCGGTGCTGCAGCGCAATCCCGCCACGGGAGCGCTCTCCCAGCAGCCCGGGCCGACCGGCTGCATCCGGCTCTCCGGCGGGCTTGGCTGCACGGCGGCGCGGGCCCTCGCGGCGCCGTCGGCCATTGCCCTTGCCGCGGGCGGCCGCGACCTGTACGTCGCGTCGGCCTCCGGCAATGCCGTGTCGCTCCTGCAGCGAGATGCCGCAACCGGCCTCCTGATCCAGCCCGCCGGCGCAGCCGGATGCATCGGGCAGGGGATCGCAGACTGCGCGGCCGCGCCGCAGCTGACGGGGCCCGGAGCGCTCGCGCTCGGCCCCGACGGGATCAGCCTGACGGTCGCGACGGCCGGCAACGGCACCATCCTCACCCTGCATCGCGACGCGGCGAGCGGCGTCCTCGGGGCCATCCCCGCGCCCTCCGGCTGCATCTCCACCACCGCCGCGGGCGGCTGTCCGGCACTTCCGGTGCTCGGCCCGGCGACCTCACTGGCGATCGCGCCTGGAGGCGACGTGCTGTACGCGGCCACGAGCACCGGGCTGGTCGCGCTGGCGCGGCAGACGCCGCCGGTGTGCCTGAAGCGCGAGCTGCGTGCGGGCGTCGGCGTGCCCACGCAGGTCCTGCTGCCCTGCACCGATCCGAACGGGGACGCGCTGACCTTCGCCGTCGCCTCCAAGGCCGCGCACGGAGCCCTGTCCGCGCTCAGGGGCGGCTCCGTGACCTACCGCCCGAAGGCGGGCTTCCACGGCGTGGACGCGTTCGGCATCACGGTCGCCGACGGCTCCGGCGCGCAGACGACCGCGACCGTGACCGTCCGCGTCACGCGTGACGGCACCGGTCCCGTGGTACGCCTCGCAGCCGGCCCGCTCAAGGTCAAGGCCGGTGCGGCGCGCGCGACGATCGGCTGCGAGGCGCGCACCGCCGGCGGCTGCACCGGCGTCGCGATCCTGCGACTCGGCGGGCCGCGCGGGCCGGTGGTCGCGCGCACGAAGGTCCATCTGCGGGCAGGGCGCGCGCGCGTGATCCACGTGCCGCTGCGGCCCGCGGGACGCACCGCGCTGGCTCCGGGCCGCTGGCGGCAGGCGATGCTGATCGTGATCGCGCGCGACAGGAACGGCAACGGCGGCACGCTCGGCCGTACGGTCGTCCTGCACGGCGTGATCGCTCGCCCCTGACGGAGTCCCGGCGCATCCGGGCTAGGGTGCCCGGATGCGCCGCTTGCTCGTCGCACTCGTGGCCGCGCTCGGCCTCGTTCCCGCGACGGCGTCCGCCGGGCTCGAGCTCGGCCTGCAGGACGATGCGTACCTGAGCTCGGCGGATCCGCGCGCCTGGCGGCTGACGCGCGAGCTGCGCCCGGACGTGATCCGCTACAACGTCGACTGGTCGAGCGTCGCGCGCGCGCGGCCCGGCCGGCCCTCCGACCCGGGCGATCCGGCGTATGACTGGACCGCGACCGACGGCATCGTCCAGAACGCCGCGCGACAGGGCGCGCGCGTCCTGCTGACGATCGTGCAGGCGCCGGCCTGGGCCAACGGCGGCGCCGCGCCGCGCACCGCACCGATCGACGAGCGCGACTTCGGCACCTTCTGCCGGGCGGTCGCGACCCGCTACTCGGGCAGCTACGCGCCGGCGGGCGCGGAGGCGCCGCTGCCGGCCGTGACCAGCTACACGGTCTGGAACGAGCCGAACAGGGGCCAGTTCCTCGAGCCCCAGGGCCGGCACGGCCTCGAGGCACCCAGGGTCATGGCTCGTCTCATGCGCGCCTGCGCCGGCTCGATCGAGGCCGTGGCCCCGGGCGCCCAGGTCGCGATCGGCCCGCTCGCGAGCCGGGGAGGCCAGGGCGGCATCGCGCCGATCGCATTCCTCGCGCGCTACCGCGCGGCCGGCGGCCCGAGGCCGGGCATCGTCGCTCTCAACCCCTATCTCGGCAGCCTGCTGCCCTCCTACCGGCAGGACGAGCGCGAGGAGCACGGTGCGATCACGGTACGCAACCTCGACAGGCTCGAGCACGCCCTCCAGGCAGCCTACGGCGACACGGTCCCGATCTGGCTGACCGAGTTCGCGTGGCGCACGGCGCCGCAGCCCGGGATCGGCGTGATCACGCCGGCGCGGCAGGCCGAGCTCGCCGAACAGTCGGTCGACCTCGTGCGCGCCCACTACCCGTACGCGCAGATGCTCGTCTGGTTCCTGCTGCGCGACGTCTCCCCGACGAGCTACTGGCGCAGCGGCCTGGTCGACTCGGACAACCACAAGAAGCCCGTGTTCGCCACGTGGAGTCGCCTTGCGCGCGTGAGCGATGCCGAGACGCTACCGTCTCGTGAAATGCTCGCGCTCTGGATCGCCATCGGCGTCGTCGTCGTCATCCTGCTGTGGCTGGTGCTCGGGTACAACCGCCTCGTGCGCTTGCGCAACGAGGCCGAGCAGGGCTTCTCGGGCATCGACGTGCAGCTCAAGCGCCGCGCGGATCTGATCCCGAACCTGGTCGAGACGGTGAAGGCCTACGCGGCCCACGAGAGCGGGGTCTTCGAGCGGGTGGCCGAGGCGCGTGCGCAGTCACTCGCCGCACGCGGTGTGGCGCAGGCAGCCACTGCGTCGGTGGCCATGACTGCCGCCCTCACGGGCCTCTTCGGCATCGCCGAGGCCTATCCCGAGCTGCGCGCCTCGGAGAACTTCCAGCGGCTGCAGGCCGAGCTGAGCGACACGGAGGACAAGATCGCCGCCGCGCGCCGCTACTACAACACGACCGTGCGGCGCTTCAACTCGCTCATCCAGAGCGTGCCGACGAACATCATCGCCCGTCTCGGCGGCTTCCGCGAGCGCGAGTTCTTCCGCATCGAGGACGATGCCGAGCGCGCGCCCGTGCCCGTCAGCCTGTCGTGAGCCTGCAGGAGCAGATCCGGGCGAATCGCGTCCGCACCGGGTTCGTCCTTCTCGGGTTCCTGCTGCTCATCGCGTTCTTCGGGGGCGCGGTCTATCTCGTCTTCGATCCCAGCATCGGCATCTTCGTCGGCCTGGTCGGCATCTGCTACGGCCTCTTCTCGTACTTCAGCGCGGGCCGTCTCGTGGCGAGCGTCGCGCATGCGCATCCCGTCACCAAGGCCGAGCAGCCGGCGCTCGTGCGCGCGGTGGAGAACGTCTCGATCGCGGCGGGCCTCGACCGTACGCCGCCGGTCTACGTGATCGAGGACGACGCGCCCAACGCGTTCGCGGCGGGCCGCACGCCCCGAGACGCCTATGTCGCGGCGACGACGGGGCTCGTGGCGCTCATGGACCAGCGCGAGCTCGAGGGCGTCATGGCCCACGAGGTCTCCCACATCCGCAATCGCGACGTGCGCCTGATGACGCTCGCCGCCGTGCTCGTCGGCGTCGTGGCGCTGACGGCCGACCTGCTCTTCCGCATCAGCCTCTTCGGCGGAGGCCGCCGCAACGACCGTGACGGCAGCAGCAACGCCATCGCGCTCGTCGTCGGTGTCGTGGCCCTCGTGCTCGCGCCGATCTCGGCCGCGCTGCTGCAAGCATCGCTCTCGCGCCGGCGCGAGTACCTTGCAGACGCCTCGGCCGCCGAGATCACGGGCGATCCCGAGGCCCTCGCCCTTGCGCTGGCCAAGCTCGGCAACGACAAGCGGCCGCTCAAGCACGTGACGCGAGCCACCGCGCACCTCTACATCGAGTCGCCGCTGCGCGACAACGTCGGGCTGCGCTCGAGCCTCGGCGGCCTGTTCGACACGCATCCGCCGCTCGAGGACCGGATCCACCGGCTCGAGGAAGCGGGTGGCTTCGACATCCCCGATCCCGAGCCGCTCGCGCAGTGACCCTCCCCCTGGCACCGACGATCGACCCGCAGCTCGCCAAGACCGCGACGGAGCTGCCGCCCGAGGGTGCATGGCTGTTCGAGCCGAAGTGGGACGGCTTCCGCGTGATCGCGTTCGTCGACGGCGACGAGGTCTTCCTGCAGTCGCGCAACGGGAAGCCTCTCGACCGCTATTTCCCGGAGCTCTCGCTGCCGCCGGGCCGGTACGTGCTGGACGGCGAGATCGTCATCGACCCCGGCGACGGCAGCCAGGATTTCGGCGCGCTGCAGCAGCGGATCCACCCGGCGGCCTCTCGCGTCGAGCTGCTCGCGCGCGAGACGCCCGCCGAGATCGTCGCCTTCGACCTTCTGGCGGAGGGCGACCGCGATCTCATGCAGGAGCCGTTCAGCGAGCGCCGCGCGGCGCTCGAGCGCCTCCTCGCCGAGGCCGGCGGACATCCCGTACGCCTGACGCCGCAGGAGCGGACCGCTGCGGGTGCGGAGCGCTGGCTGGAGACCGCCGAAGGCGTGATCGCAAAGCAGGCCGACGCGCCCTACCTGCCGGGAAAGCGGACGGGCATGCTCAAGGTCCGGCGGCGGCGCACGCTCGACTGCGTGGTCTGCGGCTACCGCCCCGGCACCGAGCCCGACAGCGTCGGCTCGCTCATCCTCTGCCTCTACGACGGACAGGGCGAGATGCACGTCGTCGGCCACTGCTCCGCGTTCAGCAAGGCCGAGAAGCGCGACCTGCTCGTGCGGTTGCGGCCGCTCGAGACGGGCGAGCACGGCAGCGGCGAGGCCAGCCGCTGGACGGCGGGCCGGGAGCTCGAGTGGGTCGAGTTGCGGCCCGAGCTCGTGATCGAGGTCTCATACGACCATACGAGCGGCGGGCGCATCCGCCACGGCACGCGCCTGGTGCGCTGGCGCGACGACCGCGACCCCAAGAGCTGCAGCCTCGACCAGCTGGTCTGAGAGCGCATGTCAGAAATGCGCTCTCGGCATCCTTGCGGCGACGGCTCGGCTGGACCGGCCTCCGGCACGATCGCGTCGTCGGCCACGGCACCCACCTTTCGGCGAGGATGGCCTAGACCCTATCCACTCAAGTCGGCCCGCCGGCATGCCGATACACGAGTCATGGTGGACAAGTCCGATCTGTTGCGCCCCGTCGACATCGCGACGCGCATCGGCGACGTGCACTTCACCGTCGGCCAGGTGTGCACGATCGCCTGCATCACGAAGATGCAGCTCGACCTCTGGACCGAGAGGGCGGCGATCCCGACGCTCGGCGCCAAACAGCGGCTGTACGACAGCGATGCGGTCGAGCACGTGATGCTCATCGCCCAGGCCCGCGATCTCGGGTTCAGCGTGGATGCGGCGATCGAGGCAGCCGCCGCCTTCCGCGCGCGCACCACTCGCGTCCGGGCCGGAGCCATCGCGGCCTGATAGCGTCCTCGCGGCGTGAGCGCCGCGGACGATGCACTCGACGACCTGCTCGCGCTTGCGCGCGTGCCCGCCCCGACCTTCGACGAGGGCGAGCGCATGGAGTGGTTGCGGCGGCGTCTCCGGGACGCGCCGGGACGGCGCAGCACGGGCGCGGCCGGCAACCTGATCTGGCGCTTCGGCGACGGGCGCCCGCACGTGCTGCTGCTGGCGCACGTCGACACCGTCTTCGGGCGCGAGGTCGTGCACGAGCCGGTGCTCGATGGCGCGCGGTTGCGTGGCCCGGGAGTGGGCGACAACGCGGCCGCCGTCGTGTGCGCGGTGCAGGTCGTCGAGGCGATGGCGCGCGAGCGCAGCCTGGAGGGGCTGGCCGTCGCATTCACGGTGGGCGAGGAGGGGCTCGGCAACCTCGCAGGGGCGCGCGCGGCCTGCGCGGAGCTCGAGCCGGAGCTCGCGCTGGCGCTGGAGGGGCACGGCCTGCTGCACGTCGCGGTGGACGCCGTGGGCAGCCTGCGGGCCCGTATCAGCGTGAACGGCCCTGGCGGCCACTCCTGGGCCAACCGCGAGCGCCCCAGTGCGATCGACGAGGTCTGCCGGATCGCCCGCGCGCTCACCCGTCCGCCACGGCGTGAGGCGAGCACCAACATCGGGCGCATCGAGGGCGGGACGACCGTCAACGCAATCGCGGCGCATGCCGAGCTCGTGGTCGAGCAGCGCGCCCTCGACGAGGCCGTGCTGACCCGCTTTTCGCGGACGCTGCGCCTGCTGACGGCCGAGCCGCCGCTCGCGCTCGAGGTCGAGGTGCTCGGGCGCCGGCCCGCGGGCCGCCTGGACAGGCGCCAGCCGCTGCTCGCCACCGTGCGGCGCGTGCGCGAGGACATCGGCCTGCCCGACGAGCTGGTCGCCGCCTCCACGGATGCCAACGCGGCACTCGCGGCAGGCATCCCCGCGCTCTGCCTCGGCTGCGCCCAGGGCGGCGAGATGCACACGCCCGGCGAGTTCATCGAGATCGCGTCGCTGGCCGCCGGGCGCCGCCAGCTCCGCGCAGTGCTCGCCGAGCTGCTCTGAGAGAATCCACGCCCATGACCACGGTGCCGCACCCCCTCGACCCACTCGATGCAGGCGAGCTCGAGCGCGCGGTGGCGTGCGTTCGCGCCGCGCGCGACCTCGGCGAGGCCGTTCGCTTCATCGACGTCTGCCTGCGCGAGCCGGACAAGGCGCAGCTCGCCGAGTGGCGGGAAGGCGGCCGTGTGCCGCCGCGCGAGGCGGCGCTCGTCGTGCTCGCCGACGGCGAGACGCACGAGGCGCTCGTCGCGCTCGACGACGACGCGGTGACGGCCTGGACGCACGTGCCGGGCATGCACGCCGCCATCACGGCGGACGAGTTCGCCGAGGCCGAAGCCGCAGTCAAGGCCGACCCGGGCTTTCGCCGGGCACTCGAGTTGCGAGACGTGCGGGAGCTGGATCTCGTGATGATCGACACGTGGTCGGTCGGGCTGTTCGAGGAGCCCGGCCGCCGCGTCGGGCGTTCCCTCGCGTGGCTCCGCAGCGATTTCACGGGCGACAACGGGTATGCGCGCCCGATCGGAGGGCTCCTCGCGATCGTCGACCTGGACAGCATGGAGGTCGTGCGCATCGACGACCACGGCGCAGTGCCTGTTCCACAGGAGCCCGGCGACTATCGCAACGGCGGCGGGCGCCCCTATCGCGACGATCTGCGGCCGATCGAGGTCACGCAGCCAGAGGGCTCGAGCCTGGCTCTGGACGGCCATGCCCTCCGCTGGGGCCCGTGGCGGCTGCGCATCGGCTTCAACCCGCGCGAGTCGCTGACGCTGCACGAGCTCGCCTTCGAGGAGGGCGGCGGTAACGGGCCGCGGCCCGTGGCGCACCGCCTCTCGATCGCCGAGCTCGCCATCCCCTATGCCGATACCAATCCGACCGTGGTCTTCAAGAACGCGTTCGACATCGGGGAGTACGGCCTCGGTCACTACGTCAACTCGCTGCAGCTGGGCTGCGACTGCCTCGGCGAGATCCGCTATCTGGACGCGGTCGTGCACGACAGCCGCGGACGCGCGCAGACGATCCGCAACGCCGTCTGCGTGCACGAGGAGGACACCGGCATCCTCTGGAAGCACTACGACTGGCGCAGCGGCGCGACCGACGTGCGCCGCGCGCGGCGCCTCGTGATCTCCTCGATCGCGACCGTCGGCAACTACGAGTACGGCCTCTACTGGTACCTCTCGCTCGACGGCGGGGTGGCGTTCGAGGCGAAGCTCACCGGCGTACTGCACACGGCCGGCGTCGAGCCGGGCGCGCAGCCCGGCTCGGCCACGCTCGTCGCGCCGGGCGTCAGCGCGGGCTACCACCAGCACTTCTTCTGCGCACGACTCGACCTGGACGTCGACGGCGAGCGCAACGTGCTGCTCGAGGTCGACTCCCGGCCCGACCCCGCCGGGCCCGCGAACCCGCACGGCCAGTCGTTCAGCGTCCTCGAGCGGCCGCTGGCGAGCGAGCTCGCCGCCCAGCGGCTGATCGATCCGCTTTCCCACAGGCGCTGGCGCGTCGCCAACCCGGCCCGCCGCAACCACATGGGGCGAGCCGTCGCCTACGAGCTCGTGCCCGGCGAGAACGTCGGCCTGATGGCCGACGAGGACTCCGAGTTCGCCCGCCGCGCGCGCTTCATGACGCGCCACCTGTGGGCCACGCCCTACCGGCGCGACGAGCGCTACCCCGCCGGCGACTATCCCAACCAGCACGCCGGAGGCGATGGGCTGCCGCGCTGGACGGCGGCGGATCGGTCGCTCGAGGACACGGATGTGGTGCTCTGGTACGTCTTCGGCTCGCACCACGTGCCGCGCCTCGAGGACTGGCCCGTCATGCCCGTCGTCACGTGCGGCTTCCAGCTGCGGCCGGTCGGGTTCTTCGACCGCAATCCGGCCCTCGACGTGCCCCCGCAGCCAGGGCACTGCGACCCCCTGTAGCTCAACGGTAGAGCACCGGGCTCATAACCCGAGTGGTGGAGGTTCGACTCCTCCCGGGGGGATCCCTATCCTCGGCTGCACCCGACGGGAGGGCGATGAGCGACAACGAAGGTCACGTCACCTGGGATGGCCACCGCACCTGGTACCGGCGGCGCGGCGAGCCCGTGCCGGGCGGGCCGGCGCCGGTCGTGCTGCTGCACGGCGGGCCTGGCGGCACGCACGACTACCTCGAGCCGCTGCTGGCGCTCGCCGACGGCGGCCGCCCGGTCGTGCTCTACGACCAGCTCGGCAACGGCCGCAGCGATCACCTGCGCGACGCGCCGTCGGCGTTCTGGACGGTCGACCTGTTCAAGCGCGAGCTGACCTGCGTGCTCGAGTCGCTCGGCCTGGACGGGCGGTACCTGCTGCTCGGCCAGTCGTGGGGCGGCATGCTCGCGCTCGAGCACGCCCTCGACCGGCCTGCGGGGCTGGTCGGGATGGTGGTTGCCGACTCGCCGGCGAGCATGCCGCTCTGGGTCGAGGAGGCCAACCGGCTGCGCACCGCGCTGCCCGCCGACGTGCAGGCCGTGCTGACCGCGCACGAGCGGGACGGCACGACGGACTCGCCCGGGTACATGGCGGCGGTCGACGTGTTCAACCACCGCTACGTCTGCCGCCTCGACCCGTGGCCCGAGCCGCTGCAGCGGGCCTTCGCGCTCATGCTGGAGGACCCGACGGTGTACGGCACGATGATCGGCCCGAGCGAGTTCCACGTCACGGGGACGCTCGGAGACTGGGACATCACGGAGCGCCTGGCGGAGATCGAGACGCCGACGCTGCTGATCTCGGGCCTGCACGACGAGGCGACGCCGCGCATCGTCGAGGAGATCCACCGGCGCATCTCAGGCGCGTCATGGGAGCTCTTCGAGGACTCGAGCCACACGCCGCACCTCGAGGAGCCCGACCGCTTCCGCGCCTCCTGCGAGCGCTTCTTCGCCGGGCTCGGAGCGTGACGGCCGGCGGCCCGGCGAGCTAGAGCCAGTCCACCAGCCGGTGCGCGACGAGCACTGCCGGCAGGCACGTGTTGGCGCGCGGCACGGTCGGGAACACCGAGCAGTCGGCGACGAACAGCCCGTCGATGCCGTGCACGCGCAGGCGCTCGTCGACCACCGCGCCCATGGCGCACGTTCCGGCCGGGTGGTAGTAGTGCGCGACCACGGCGTCCACCGCCTCGCGCGCGCCGCGGCCGGCCGTGGGCCCGAGCTCGTCCCCGAGCAGGTCCGCAAACGGGCCGTGCCGAGCGAGGGAGCGCGCGATCTCGACGCCGTCGCGCAGGACGGCGTGATCGTGGTCGCCGGCGTCGCTGCAGTACGCGTGGTCGATCTCCGGCGCCCGCGAGGAGCCGGTGATGCGCACGCGGCCGCGCGAGCGCGGCGTCATGCAGGCCACGGGAATCCAGAATTCGAAGCCACCGGGAACGACGCCGCCGACGGGATAGACGTGCAGATCGAAGCCCTCGGCGCCGCACACGCTCGACCGCAGCTTCGCGATCACGCCCTCGATGGGGGCGAACGCGCCGCTCGCGGCGTGCTCGGCGCACAGTGCGCGGAGCTCGGGCGTCCCCGAGAAGCCGAGCTCGATCGCCGGATGGTCGTGGAGATTCGCACCGACGCCCGGCAGGTCGGCGACCACGGGGATTCGGACGGCCGCCAGATCGCCGGCGGGCCCGATGCCCGAGCGCAGGAGCAGGGCGGGGGAGTCGTAGGCGCCCGCGCACACGATCACGCGCCCGGCCTCGACGACCGCCTCGCCCGGGCCGCGGACGACAGCGCCGCGCACCCGCCCGCCGCGAACGAGCAGGCGCTCGACGGGCGCGTCGCCGCAGATGCGCAGCGTCGGCCGCGTGCGCACGGGGTCGAGATAGGCGAGGGCGGCGTTCCAGCGGATCCCGTCCACGATGTTGACCGGCGAAGGTGCCACGCCCGTGTCGGCGTCGAGGTCGTTGAGATCGTGCACGCGCGGAACGCCGAGCGCCGTCAGCGAGGCCAGCGCCGCGCGCTGGAACGGCGCCAGCTCGGGCTCGGCCGGGATGCGCACTCGCATGCGCTCGCCGGCCGCGCGCAGCAGCGGCTCGACCTCGGCCCGCGACCAGCCGGCGAGGCCGGCGGCCGCGAGCGCGTCGTAGTCGAGCCGGCTCCCCCAGATCGCGGCGCAGCCGTTGTGACTCGAGCAGCCGCCGATCATCGCGGCGCGCTGGAACTCCACGCGTCGGCCGCGGTAGCCGTCGTCACTGCCGTAGCCGAGCTGGTGCGACGTCGCGAGCCAGGTGGCGTCGAGCACGTCGCTCGGCCACCCTCCGCCGGCGTACGGGCCGAAGTCGGGACCGCCCTCGAGTACGAGGATCGACTCGTCCGAGCGCTCGGCGAGCAGGCCGGCGAGAGCGGAGCCCGTGGTGCCCCCGCCGATGATGAGCGTGTCGGCGCGCCGCGGCAGATCCTGCACCGCCGCAGGCTACGAAGCTCAGAGAAGATGTGCGAATCTCGCGGGTGTCCGGCCGGCGTGATTCAACTAGGTTTTCCTAGCGATGGCGATCGCCAGGCACAAGACGCGCCGGCGGGAGCTGCGCGAGGCGCGAGCGCTGGTGCGCCGCGTGCAGCGCGGCGAGCCGCGTGCGTTCGCGTTGCTCTACGCGGCCTACGAGGGCCGCGTCTACCGCCTCTGCCACCGTCTGACGGGCGACGAGGAGACGGCCGCGGCGCTCGTCGAGCTGACGTTCGCGCGCGCCCTGGCCGACCTGCCCGCCGACGAGCTCGAGAGCGTCGACGTGCCCGCGCGCCTGCTTGCGACTGCGCGCGTCCTGGCCTACGAGCGGCACGGCGCGTGGGGCGGCGGTGCGGAGGAGGGCGAGGTCGCGGCCGCTCACCAGCGACTCTCGCCGCAGGAGCGCGCGGCGCTGGCACTGCGCGACCTCGAGGGTCGCCCCGATGCGGAGATCGCGGGGGTGCTCGGAACGGACGAGTCGGCCGTCGCGGGCCTGGTCGGGACTGCGCGGCTGCGCCTGCACGCGGAGCTCGGGCTGCCGGGCATCGCAGCGGCCTGTCCGGGCCGCCTGCCCGAGCTTTCCGCCCACGCCGATGGCACGCTGACGCCCGAGCGCCGTGCCGAGCTCGAACGCCACGTCGCAGACTGTGCGCACTGCCGCGCGGTCCTGTTCACGCTGCGCGACGCCGCTCTGCGTTACCGCGCCATGCCCGTGCCCGAACCGCCCGGCGAGCTGGACGATCGCATCGCGACGGCGCTGGGCGTCGCCGGCCTTGCGGCACGCAGCGCGACGACACCGGAACCCGCCGCGAGCGGCGGGCGCCGCACCGCGGTCGCCGTGGCCATGGCGGCGCTCGCGGTCGTCGGAGTCGGCGTCACGATCGCAGCCGCCCACGATGGTCGTGACGGCTCGCCAGCGCCCGCGTCCGCGCCGGACCCGCCCCAGCCCGAGGCCCTGCCCAGCACGCCGGCGTCCGGCTCTGCGCTCGCCTCGAGCACGATCGCCGCGGCCCTCCGCACGACGCATCGCCGGCCGCCGGCGCTCCGCCACGAGCGCACGGGACGTCGGCGAGGCGTGCGCGCGGCACGGCCTCGCAAGCGGCCATCGATCGCGGAATCCCTCGGCCTCGGGAAGTCGTTCGCGCCCTCCGCGCCGCCGGCCGTCGCGCCCCAGCCGGTGGCCCCGCCGCCTCCGCCGGTGGCCAAGCCGCGGCCCAGGCGCGTGCACACGATTCCGGTCGAGATCGTGCCGCCTGCCGCGCCCTCGCAGGCGCAGGCTGCTTCGGACGCGTCGCCAGATCCGCCCCCGCCGCCGCCCCCGCCGCCGCCTGCGCAGACGACGAGCACGTAGGATTTCTGCCGGAGCAACGGTCTGTCTAGGGGCTGGAGGAGCGGTGTCCGGTCACTCCAAATGGTCGTCGATCAAGCACAAGAAGGGCGCTGCCGACGCCAAGCGCGGCAAGCTCTTCTCGAAGCTCTCGCGCGCCATCATCGTGGCCGCCAAGGAGGGCGGCCCCGATCCCGACTCCAACATCGCACTCGCGAACGCCGTCGAGCGGGCGCGCGCGGTGTCGATGCCGAAGGACAACATCGAGCGGGCGATCGCCCGCGGTGCCGGCGCCGATGCAGCGAGCGAGGCCTACGACGCGGTCACCTACGAGGGGTACGGCGCGAGCGGCGCCGCGCTGATCGTCGAGGCCCTGACCGACAACCGCAACCGCACGGCAGCGGACGTGCGTTTCGCCTTCGGCAAATACGGCGGCTCGCTCGGAACGCCCGGTTCGGTGGCCTGGATGTTCGAGCGCAAGGGCGTGATCACCGTGCCGCTGACAGCGGCCGACGAGGACACGATCACGCTGACGGCTGCCGACGGCGGCGCGGAGGACGTCCGCGAGGACGGGGACATGTGGCTGATCACGTCCGAGCCACACGATCTCGCGGCGCTGCGGACGGCGCTCGAGGAGGCGGGGATCCCGATCGAGAGCGCCGACCTGTCGCTCCTGCCGAAGACCCAGGTCGAGGTCGACGCCGACCAGGCGCGCACGCTGCTGCGGCTGGTCGATGCGCTCGAGGAGAGCGACGACGTCCAGGACGTCTACTTCAACTTCGACATCCCCGACGCGGTGCTCGCGGACGTCTGATCGACGGCGTCCGCGTGTCGCCCGAGCCGGCGCGCCGGCTACCCGTCGTCGGCCTCGCGGCCGTCGGGCAGCCACGGGGGCGTCGGGTACTCGATCGCATCGTCCTCGCGGTGCTCGCCGATCGAGAGGATGCGCAGGTCCGCCTCCCCGTCGTTGACGAACTGGTGCACGAGCTTCGGGCCCTCGCTCTTGGCGAAGAAGTCGCCGGGCCCGACGCGGAAGCGCTGGTCGCCGGCATACAGCCAGCCGGTTCCTCCGAGCACGAGGAAGCCCTCCTCCTCGGTGCGGTGCCAGTGGTACCGGGCCGAACGCTGGCCGGGGTGCACGACGTCGAGGTTGACCCCGATGCGGCGCAGTCCGGCGACCCGCGCGATCAGCGTCGTCAGCCCGAAGCTCTCGCCACCGGGCGACGACTCGTTCTCGCCGATCGCCAGCTCGTCGATGCTGACGAGCCACGAGGGACGCCCGTCGGCGCGCTCGACCAGCTGCTCGGCGCGCATGCCGTCGGCCTGGCCGACGCGCCACTCGCCCGCGGGGAGCACGCGCCGCTCGACCCAGCCGCTGGGAGCGAAGTCCTGATCGACATCTGCGCAGGCTCCGATCCACCGTCCCTCGCGGTCGATCGTGAGGAACGCGTCCACGTCGCCCAGGATGCGGATGAGCTCGCCGACGGCAGTGATCGGATCCGGGAAGCGGCGCGGGTGTCTGGAGACCGCGGCGACGGTCCGGACGGGGCGCTGGGGCACGGGTGCCGATGCTATCAGCGGACCCTGAGAAGCCCGTTTCTTGCCGATCGCCGTCCGCAGGGGCGCCTAGCCTACCCTCGTGATCGTCCTCGGCATCGACCCGGGCACTGCGAGTACGGGCTACGGCGTGATCGCGTTCGACGGCCGTGATTCGCACGCGCTGGCGCAGGGCACGGTGCGCACCCGGCCGCGCGAGCCGCCGGCGCTGCGGCTGGCGACGATCCAGCGCGCGATCGAGGAGCTGATCGCAGCGCACACGCCTGTCGCCGTGGTCTTCGAGAGCCTCTACATCGGGGCCAATCCGCGCACGATCATGTCGGTCTGCCAGGCGCGCGGTGCGGCGCTCGCGGTCTGCGGCACGCACGGCATCGCCTGCACCGAGTACGCGCCTGCACAGGTCAAGACGGCGGTCTGCGGCTTCGGCGGCGCGGGCAAGCACCAGGTGATGCGCATGGTGCGGCAGCTGCTCTCGCTCCCGGATGCTCCCGAGAGCGATCATGCCGCAGACGCGCTCGCCCTCGCCCTCTGCCACGCCTGGAGCGCTCGCGCCGAGGCGCGGTTCGCGCGCGCCAGGGCGACACGGTGATCGCGACCGTCGCCGGGCGCCTGGTCGAGGCCGACGCGGACGGGCTCGTGGTGGAGGTGGGAGGCGTCGGCCTGCGCGTGCACGCGTCAGCGGCGGCCGTGCGCGCCGCGCGCGACCAGCCGGAGGCCGTGCGGCTGCACACGCATCTCGTCGTGCGCGAGGACGCGCTGACGCTCTATGGCTTCGCCGGGCAGCGTGAGCGCTGGCTCTTCGTCGCGCTGCTCGGGGTCTCGGGGCTCGGGCCCGCCAAGGCGCTGGCGCTGCTCTCGGGCTATCCGGTGGACACCCTGCAGCGCGGGATCGCGACCGGGGATCTGGCACTGCTCGCGTCCGTCTCGGGCATCGGCAAGCGCACGGCCGAGCGTATCGTCGTGGAGTTGCGCGACAAGCTCGGCGCCGCGGCGCTCGAGACGGCCACGGTTGCCGACGGCGCGACCGCGCCGGCGCCCGACGACCCGCATGTGCAGGCGCGCGACGCGCTCGTGGCGCTCGGCTTCGCCGTCGCGGAGGCGGAGTCGGCGCTGTCGGAGGCCGACGGCAGCACCGAGCAGCGCATCAAGATCGCCCTGTCCGCGTTGCGGCGCGGAGGCCCGGCGTGAGCGAGAACGACCGGCTGGTCGGCCCGGCGGCGTCGCGCTCCGACGAGGACGAGACCGACCGCTCGCTGCGGCCGCGGCAGCTCGACGACTTCGTCGGCCAGGAGGTCGTGCGCGAGCAGCTCGCGATTGCGCTCGCGGCCGCCACGGAGCGCGGCGAGCCGATCGACCACGTCCTGCTGGCCGGGCCCCCGGGGCTCGGCAAGTCGACGCTCGCGCACATCGTCGCGAGCGAGATGCAGACCCGGCTGGTCACGGTCTCCGGCCCGGGCCTCGACCGCAAGGGCGATCTCGTCGCCATCCTGGCCGATCTCGCCGAGCGCGACGTCGTCTTCATCGACGAGGTGCACCGCCTCAACCGCTCGGTCGAGGAGACGCTCTACCCGGCCATGGAGGACGGCGTCGTCGACATCATCATGGGGCAGGGGCCCGGTGCCCGCAGCCTACGGCTCGACCTCGCCCCGTTCACGCTGATCGGGGCGACGACGAGGGCCAGCCTGCTCACGAAACCGCTGCGCGATCGCTTCGGCATCGTCTTCCGCCTCGATCACTATTCACCCGCCGAGCTCGTGCTCATCGCCCGGCGTTCCGCCGGCATCCTCGGCATCCGGATGCAGGACGACGCTGCGGCCGAGCTGGCCCAGCGCGCACGCGGAACGCCGCGGCTCGCCAACCGGCTGCTGCGCCGCGTGCGCGACTACGCGCAGGTGCGGGGTGACGGCGCGATCGACCACGCGACCGCCGTCGCGGCGCTCGATCTGCTCGGAGTGGACGCCGAGGGCCTCGATCGCCTCGATCGCGAGCTGCTGCGCGTGATCGCCGAGACGTTCGAGGGCGGCCCGGTGGGGCTGTCCACGCTCGCGGACGCGATCGGCGAGGACCGCGGCACGATCGAGGACGTCTACGAGCCGTATCTGCTGCAGAAGGGCCTGCTGCAGCGGACGCCGCGCGGGCGCGTGATCACACGGCTCGGGCGTGCCCACCTCGGGCACCCGGACACGCCGCCCGGGGACGACCACCGCCTGTTCGGCTAGGCGGCCGGCACGCCTTCGCCGAGCTCGCGCTCGCGGTGCCGGCCGCCGTCTTGGCCGCGGCCGCCGTCGTCGCGGCGCTGTCGGCCGCGGCTGCTGCGACCGTGCTGCTGCTGCGGAGCGCGGCCGCCTCGGGCGCCTGATGGCTGCCGCCTCCCGTGCTCAGCGCGAAGACGACCGCGGCGGCGATCGCGGCGGCAGCCGTGAGCGAGGCGCCGATGCCGACGCGGCGACGGCGCGAGCGGCGCACCGCCAGCGGGGTCGCCGAGAGCTCGGCTGCGAGGCGCGCATCGAGTCGCGTCGCCACCCCCGGCGGCAGCGGCACCTGGCCGAGGCCGGCGAGCTCACGGCGCACCTGCTCGAGCTCGTCGTCCGAGGCCGGTCTCTCGAAGCTCGCGTCATCCACGTCCGTTAGACCCCGCTCTCCGTCACCGGTTCCGCGCCGCCCGTGCGCAGTGCTGCGGCGAGCAGCGCCCGCGCCCGGAAGCTGCGCGACTTCATGGTGCCTTCGGGAACCCCCGTCACCTCGCCGGCCTCGGCGGGCGTCAGCCCGCAGACGTCGCACAGGAGCGCGGCCTCGCGGAACTGCTCGGGCAGCGCGTCGAGCGCTCGCGCCAGCACCTGCTGCCGCTCGCTGTGCGCGTACGGGTCGCGCGGATCCGCGGGCTCGGGCAGCGCGTCCGCGTCCGCCGTCGGCCGGCGCCGGGCCAGGATGTCGTAGCACTTGTTCGTGGCGATGCGGTAGAGCCAGGTCGAGACGCGCGCGCGGCTGTCGAAGCCCGGCAGGGCCCGATACGCCGCGATGAACGTCTCCTGCAGGGCGTCCTCGGCGTCGTCGGCGTTGCGGCAGATGCGCAGGGCGAGCGCGTGCACGCGCGTCCGGTGCCGTCGCACGAGCTCCTCGAAGGCCTCGCGCTGACCTGCCGCGGCGCGCCGCGCGAGCACCTCGTCGGTGGCCGAGCCGATCACGCGGACCCGTTCGCCGGTGGGCGCGCGTCGCCTGCGAGACTGCCGCCGTGCGTACCGACGAGCTCGACTACGCGCTGCCCGAGGACCTGATCGCGCAGCGGCCGGCCGAGCGACGCGACGCATCGCGCCTGCTCGTGCACCGGCGCGACGGCACGATCGAGCACCGGCGCTTCGACGAGCTGCTGGACCTGCTCGATCCAGGCGATCTCGTCGTCGTCAACAGCAGCCGCGTCCTGCGCGCGCGCATCGCGGTGCGGCGTCCGACGGGCGGCACGGGCGAGGTCCTGCTGCTCGAGGAGCGCGCCGACGGGCTCTGGGAGGCGCTCGTCCGTCCCTCGCGCCGCACGCGCCCCGGCGCGGGGCTCCGCGCGCTCGACGGAGAGCTCGCCATCGAGCCGGTCGAGGAGCTCGGCGAGGGCCGCTGGGTCGTGCGGCCCTCGCTTCGGGGCTCCGAGCTCGAGCGCGCCCTCGAGCAGGCCGGCCGCCTCCCGCTTCCGCCGTATGTCCGCGACCCGGCGGTGCCCGACGACCGCTACCAGACGGTGTACGCGCGAGTGGCGGGAAGCGCTGCCGCTCCGACGGCGGGCCTGCATTTCACGCCGCAACTCTGGGAGCGCCTGCGCGCGAGATGCGAGGTGGTGGAGGTCGAGCTGCGCGTCGGACTCGACACGTTCCGCCCGGTGACTGCCGACACGCTCGAGCAGCACGCCATGCACAGCGAGGCCTACCGCGTCGAGCCGACGGTGCGCGCGGCCGTCCTGCAGGCCGCCGCCTCGGGACGCCGGATCGTCTGCATCGGCACGACGTCGGTGCGCGTGGTCGAGACCGTCGCCGACCCCGCGGCCCCGGACGAGGGGCGGACGGCGCTCCTGATCGCTCCGGGCTACCGCTTCCGCGCCGTCGGCGCGCTCGTGACGAACTTCCACCTGCCTCGCTCCACGTTGCTGGCGCTCGTGATGGCCTTCTGCGGCATCGAGGAGACGCGCCGCATCTATGCAGAGGCGATCCGCGAGCGCTACCGCTTCTACAGCTTCGGCGACGCGAGCTTCCTGTTGTGATCGTGTACGCCGCAGGGGCGCACGCGGTCACCCCGGCAGGCCGAGCTCCGCGCTGATCGGCCTGAGCGCGTCGATCACGACCTGGATGTGCGCGTCGAGGTCGACGCCGAGCAGCTCGGCGCCCTCGTACACGTCGTCGCGGTTCACTCCGGCCGCGAATGACTTCTGCTTGAGCTTCTTGCGCACGCTGCGCGGCTCGAGCGTCGAGAGGCCCTCCGGGCGCACGAGACCGCAGGCGTGCACGAAGCCCGCGAGCTCGTCGCAGGCGAAGAGGACGAGCTCGAGATCGCTCGCCCGCGGTGCCACGTCCTGCAGGTGGTTGGCGTGCGAGAGCACCGCGTGCACGAACCATTCGGGATAGCCGAGCTCGCGCAGGTGCGGCGCGCCGTCCTGCGGATGCTTGTCGAGCGTGGGGTGGCGCTCGTAGTCGAAATCGTGCAGCAGCGCGACGTTTCCCCATTCGTCCTCGTCGGCGCCGCGCATGCGCGCGTACGCCCGCACGGCGGCCTCGACGGCGTAGGCATGGCGCCGCAGCGCCTCGCTCTCCGTCCAGCTGTGCAGCAGCGCGAGCGCCGCCGGGCGGTCGCGCGCGAGTGCCTCTCCATCCATGGGCGAGGAGCGTAGGGGATCGCGCGGGGTTCTCCCGGAAGGTGCGTCTGTAAGGTTCCTCCCGGAGCCCCCGACCCCACCGCGCCCCCGGCTCCCCTTCACGCATGACTCCCTTCACCGTCATGACGCGCCCTCGTACGCAGGAGTTTCTCGTCATCGAGGGCGGCGTCCCGCTCGCGGGCACGATCCGCCCCGAGGGCAACAAGAACGCCGCGCTCACGCTGCTGGCGGCGACGCTGCTCACGTCCGAGCCGGTCGTGCTCGGGAACATGCCGCGCATCCGCGACGTCGAGACGATGCTGGAGCTGCTCGCCGACCTCGGTGCGGACGTCGCGTGGACGGAGCGCAACGAGGTTCGCGTGTGCGCCGCCAACGTGCACTCCACGTCGCTCGACGAGGGGCTCTCGGAGCGCATCCGCGCGTCGATCCTGCTCGCCGGCCCGCTGCTCGCGCGCTTCGGCAGCGCGGACGTGCCGTTGCCGGGAGGCGACGTGATCGGCCGCAGGCGCGTGGATTCCCACCTGATCGCGCTGTCCGCGCTGGGCGCGGACGTCGTCGCCGACCGCGCCTACCGCTTCCGGGCGCCCGCCGGCCTGCACGGCACGGAGTTCCATCTCGACGAGGCCTCGGTCACTGCCACCGAAAACGCGCTCATGGCGGCCTCGCTGGCCGAGGGCGTGACGACCATCCATCACGCCGCCTGCGAGCCTCACGTGCAGGATCTCTGCCGGCTGCTCGTCGCCATGGGCGCGCACATCGAGGGCATCGGCTCGAACCTCCTGCGCGTCCACGGCCAGGAGACGCTGGGCGGCGCCTCGCACGTCGTCTGCCCCGATCACATCGAGGTCGGCTCGTTCATCGGCATGGCGGCCGTCACCGGCGGCGACGTCACGATCACCGGCTGCGAGCCCAACGACCTGCGCGCGACGCTGCTCGCGTTCAGCCGGCTGGGGGTGCGCGTCGAGGTCGACGGCCGCGATGTGCGCGTGCCGCCCGCCCAGGACCTGACGGTCGTCGACGACGCGCACGACCAGATCGCCAAGATCGACGACGGCCCGTGGCCCGCGTTCCCCGCGGACATGACATCGGTGGCCGTGGCCGTGGCGACGCAGGCCCGCGGCACCGTGCTGATCTTCGAGAAGATGTTCGAGAACCGGCTCGTGTTCACGGACAAGCTCGTCAACATGGGCGCGCGCATCATCCTGTGCGACCCGCATCGGGCCGTGATCACCGGCCCGGCCAGGCTGTACGGCCAGCGGCTCTCCAGCCCCGACATCCGCGCGGGCATTGCGCTGCTGATCGCATCGCTGTGCGCCGAGGGCACGAGCGTGATCGGCGACGTCGAACAGATCGACCGCGGGTACGAGCGCATCGACGAGCGGCTGCGCGCACTGGGCGCCCGCATCGAGCGCGTCGCCGGATGATCCTGCACCGGCGCTGAGCCATGCTCTCGGACCAGGGCATCCACGGCTTCCTGCTGCTCGCACCCGTCTTCGTGGTCTCGCTCACGCTCCACGAGCTGGCGCATGGCCTGACCGCGTACAGGCTCGGCGACCGCACCGCCAAGGACCAGGGCCGGCTCACGCTGAACCCGATCCCGCACATGGATCCGCTGGGCTCGCTGATCCTCGTGCTCACGTACTTCGGCGGCTCGTTCCTGTTCGGCTGGGCCAAGCCGGTGCCGGTGGATCCGCGCAACCTGCGCACTTCGCCGCAGGTCGGCATGGCGCTCGTGGGGGCCGCCGGCCCCGCGACCAACTTCGTCCTGGCGCTGGTCTCGGGCGCGATCCTCGCCCACAGCACGCTCACGGGCGACGCCTTCGAGATCGTCGCCTACTCGCTGGAGATCAACGTCATCCTGGGCGTCTTCAATCTCTTCCCGATCCCGCCGCTGGACGGCTCGCGGGTGATCGGCGGCTTCATGCCGAGCGACGTGTACCGTCAGTGGGCCGCGCTCGACCAGTACGGGATGTTCGCCATCTTCGGGGTCTTCATCCTCTTCAACGCGCAGATCTCGCAGATCCTGCTGAGCGCCTTCGAGAACGTCGTGCGCGGGATCTCCGCGATCGTCGGCGGCACGCCGTTGATCTAGCCTGACGCCGTGAGGCTCGCATGGGACACGAGTGACGGCGTGCCGCTCCTGCGCGCGCACGGCACAGCAGCGGCGATCGCGTTCACGACGCGGCAGGGCGGCGTCTCGGGCGGCACGTTCGCGTCACTCAACCTCGGCTTCGCGACCGCGGACGATTCGGAGCGGGTGGCCGAGAATCGCCGGCGCGCACTGTCGGCCGCACGCGCCGACCCCGTACGAGCCGTGAGCATGTGGCAGCGTCACGGCGCAGCCGTCGTGGAGGCAGGACCGCCCGGGCCTGTGGGCTACCTGGAGGCGTCCGTGACGTGGCCCGACGGCGACGCCCTCGTCACGGCCGAGCCCGGCCTGCCCCTGATCGCGCACGGGGCCGACTGCCTCACGGTCGCGCTCGTGGCGCCCGGCGGGAACCGGCTGGCCGTTGCGCACGCCGGCTGGCGTGGGCTGGTCGCCGGCGTGCTCGAAGCCGCTGCGGCACGCGTGGGGCCGGGCTTCGCCGCCGCCGTCGGGCCGGGGGCAGGCGGATGCTGTTACGAGGTCGGAGACGACGTGGCCGGTGCGCTGCGTGCGCGCTTCGGCGCGGACGTGGTGTCGAGCGGGCGGGCCGATCTGCCGACGGCGGCGCGGCGCGCGCTCGAGGCGGCTGGAGCGGAGGAGGTGGTGACGGCGGGGCTGTGCACGATCTGCGACCCCGCGCGATTCCACTCGCACCGGCGTGACGGCGCGGGCAGCGGCCGCCAGGCAGTGATCGCCTACCTGGAGGGCGCGCCCGCGTGAGCGTCGAGCTCGAGGTCGTGACGGAGAACCTCGCGGTCGCGCGTGCGGCCGTGGCCGAGGCCGCGGCGCGCTCGGGCCGCACCGAGGGCGCGGTCGAGCTGCTGGCCGCGGTCAAGTACGTGGAGCCCGGCGACCTCGAGACGCTCGCCGCGGCGGGCATCCGCCTCGTGGGTGAGAACCGCGTCGAGCAACTCCTCGCCAAGCAGGAGGTCGCGCGCGACCTCTTCACCTGGGACTTCATCGGGCACCTGCAGAGCCGCAAGGCGCGCGACCTGCCGGGCCGGGTGCGACTGGTGCATTCGCTCTCGACGCTCTCGGCCGCCGAGCGCCTCGACCGCTCGGGTACGGAGCCGATCGCCTGTCTCGTCGAGGTCAACGCGGCCGGCGAGGAGTCCAAGCAGGGCCTGGCGCCGGACGAGCTCGACGGGTTTCTCGACTCCGTGGCCGCGCTGCCCAACGTGCGCATCGAGGGGCTCATGACGATGCCGCCACTGGCTGAGTCCCCCGAGGCATCGCGGCCGCACTTCGCTGCACTGCGTGAGCTGGCGGCGGCCCTCGAGGGGCGCTGGGCGCCCCGGCACGGCTTCGCGCGGCTCTCGATGGGCACCAGCCAGGACTACGCCGTAGCGGTGGAGGAGGGGGCGACGATCGTCCGTCTCGGATCTGCCCTCTACCGCCGATCGAGCGTATAGTCTCGCCTCACATGGGTCTCGGTGACGTGTGGTACAAGACGAAGGTCTACTTCGGCCTCGCCGAGGACGACGACCTGTACGAGGACGATGAGGACGGCACGCAGGCCGAGGAGGACCTCGAGCAGCGCTACCGGCGTCGCCCCAACGTGCGCCCGCTCGACGCCCAGCGCGGGCGCGGCGAGGTGCGCGTGGACGACATCTTCGCGGAGGACGACGAGCCTGCCGGCCGACGCCGCCTGCGCGACGCGGGGGCGCAGACCTCTGTCCTGCGATCTGCCGAGTCCTCCGTCGCGGAGGACGTCCCGAAGGTCTACCTGAGCGTTCCGCGCACGTTCAACGACGCCCAGCCGATCGGCGACCGCTACAAGCGCGGGATCCCCGTGATCATCAATCTGCAGACGGTCGAGCCGGGGCTCGCGAAGCGCCTGATCGACTTCGCCTCGGGGCTCACGTACGCGCTCGAGGGGCGGATGCAGCGCATCGCCGACAAGGTCTTCCTGCTGACGCCCGAGAACGTCGAGCTGTCCGCCGAGGATCAGGCGCGCTACCTCGACGCCGGTTTCTTCAACCAGGCCTGACCTGCCGCGGGTGGCGTACCCTCCGCGCATGCTGACGCTGGAGGAGCTCGAGGCCGACATCGCGGGCGGCGCGGTCGACACGGTCATCCTCGCGATGTGCGACATGCAGGGCCGTCTGCAGGGCAAGCGCCTGCATGCACGCGCCTTCGCCGAGGGCATCGCCGAGCACGGCGCCGAGGGCTGCAACTACCTGCTCGCCGTCGACGTCGACATGAACCCCGTGAGCGGCTATGCGATGTCGTCCTGGGAGCGCGGCTACGGCGACTTCGTGTTCATGCCCGACCTCGCGACGCTGCGCCGCATCCCGTGGCTCGAGGGCACGGTGATGGTGCAGTGCGACCTGCTGTGGCACGACTCCTCGCCCGTGGCCGCCTCGCCGCGGCAGGTGCTGCGCGGCCAGCTCGACCGGCTCGCCGAGCGGGGCTGGCACGCCTACGCGGGCTCCGAGCTGGAGTTCATCCTGTTCGACGAGACCTACGACTCGGCCCGCGCGAAGCGCTGGCGCGAGCTGCGCCCGGCCAATGCCTACAACGTCGACTACTCGATTCTCGGCACGACGATGGTGGAGCCCGTGCTGCGCCAGATCCGGCTCGGGATGGCGGGGGCCGGGATGGTCGTCGAGGACTCCAAGGGCGAATGCAACCTTGGACAACATGAAGTGAACTTCAGGTATCAAGAGGCCCTGCGCATGGCCGACGACCACGTCGTCTATCGCAACGGCGCCAAGGAGATCGCGTTCCTGCACGGCAAGGCACTCACGTTCATGCCCAAGTTCGACGAGCGCGAAGGCAACTCGTGCCACATCCACCTCAGTCTCTGGGAGGGCTCCGAGAGCCTGTTCCCGGCGGGCGACGGACACGAGATGAGCGAGACGTTCCGGCAGTTCGTCGCCGGACTCCTGCGCCACATGCGAGAGCTCACGCTCCTGCTCGCGCCCAACGTCAATTCCTACAAGCGCTTCGTGCGCGGCTCGTTCGCGCCGACAGCGCTCGTCTGGGGGCACGACAATCGCACGTGCGCCCTGCGCGTCGTCGGCCACGGCAAGGGCATGCGCGTCGAGAGCCGCGTCGCGGGGGGCGACGTGAACCCCTATCTCGCGTTCGCCGCGCTGCTCGCGGCCGGCCTCGCGGGCGTCGACGGCGCGTACGAGCTCGGGCCGGCCTGGGAGGGCTCGGGCTACGACGCCCGCGACGAGCCGCACGTCCCCTCGACGCTGCACGAGGCGCGCGAGCTGTTCGCCGGCTCGGCGCTGGCGCGCGAGGCCCTCGGCGGCGAGGTCGTCGACCACTACCTGAACGCGGCCACCGTCGAGCTGGACGCGTTCGACGCCGCCGTCACCGACTGGGAGCTGCACCGCTCCTTCGAGCGCCTGTGAGCCGGCCCCGCATCGGCATCTGCGCCTACCGCACCCACGCGCGCTGGACGCACTGGGAGCTCGAGGCGACCGTCATTCCGCAGGGGTACGTCGAGGGCGTGCGCCTGGCCGGCGGCGTCCCCATCCTGCTGCCGCCGACGCCCGACGGCGCAGACGACCCGGGCGAGGTGCTCGACGGCATCGACGGCCTGATCCTCACGGGCGGACCCGATCTCGATCCTGCGCTCTACGGGGCCGAGCTGCACGACGGCACCGACGAGCCGACGCCGGAGCGCCGTGTGCGCGACGCCTTCGAGCTGGCCCTGCTGGGCTGCGCGCGCCAGCGCGGGCTCCCGGTGCTCGGCATCTGCCGTGGCCTGCAGCTCATGAACGTCGAGCGCGGCGGGACGCTCGTCCAGGACCTCGGCGAGGTCGACCTCGATCTGGCACCGCACCGACCCCAGCTCGGGACGTTCGGGCGGCACCGCGTGACGACCGAGGCGGGTACCGCGACGGCGGACGTGCTCGGCGCCTCCGTCGAGGACATCCACTCCCACCACCACCAGGGCATCGCGGAGCTGGGGGACGGGCTCGTCGTCTCGGCACGCGCCGAGGACGGCAGCATCGAGGCCGTCGAGGATCCGGCGGCCCCGTTCTGCATGGCCGTGCTGTGGCATCCCGAGGAGGCGGCCGGGACGCACCGGCGCACCGCTCTTCCGCGCGCTCGTGCAGGCGGCCGCCGAGCGCAGGGACGGCGCGCGCGGCTAGCTTCCCCGCGGCACGCGCGGCAGGCCGTCGTCGAGCTCCCAGTCTGCGCGCTGCTCGTCCCAGATGTGCTGCTCGATGCGCAGGCCGGTCGTTCCGTCGAGCGTTCCGGCGGCGACGGAGTAGGTCGAGCTCTCCGGCTCGCGCCAGAGCAGGCTCGAGCCGCAGCGGCTGCAGAAGCCGCGCTCGCCGCTGGTCGCGCTCTGCGGGCCCGGGAACCAGCGCAGCAGGCCCTCGGGGTCCTGGAGTGCGAGCGCCTCGCGGGCCACGGACGTGTACGCGCCGCTCGTGCCGTGGTAGCGGCGGCACTCGACGCAGTGGCACACGAGGATGCCGCGCAGCTCTCCTCGGAGCTCGTAGCGCACGGCGCCGCACAGGCAGCGCCCGGTCGCCGTCGGTGCAGACATCCCGCGTAGCCTAGCCCCGCGGCTGCGTTCCGGCGAGTCGGGCGCAAGTACCATCCGACGCGTGGACGAGACCACCATCCTCGGCTCGATCGGAGCCGGCAACATGGCCGGCGCGATGGTCGAGGGCTGGCTGCGTTCCGATCCCGCGCTCGGGGAGCGGATCCTCGTCACCGATCGAGGCTCGGGCCGCGCGGCGCGCCTGGCCGAGCGCCTCGGCGTCCAGCACGTCGCCGACAACGCCGAGCTCGTGCGCCGCGCCGACGTGGTGCTGATCGCCGTCAAGCCGATCGACGTCGAGCGCGTGCTGCGCGAGGCCTCTGAGCTGATCGATCCGGGCATGGCGGTCGTCTCGGTCGCGGCGGGCGTCGCCACGACGACGCTCGAGAACGTGCTCGAGCAGGGCGTGCCGTTGTTCCGCTGCATGCCGAACGTGGGCGTCAAGGTCGGCGCGGGCACGCTGTGCTTCGCCAGCGGGCCGTTCACGGGCTCCGAGGCAGAGTCCCGCGTGCTCGGCTGGCTGGGCCGGATCGGCACGGTGGTCGTGCTCGAGGAGCGCCTGTTCGACGCAGCCACGGCGCTCGCGGGCTCGGGCCCCGCCTTCCTCGGCCTCGTCGTCGAGGCCTTCGAGGACGCCGGCATCACGAGCGGACTGTCCGCGGCGACCGCGCGCGAGCTGATCCTCTCGACCATGGTCGGCACTGCCAACGTGCTCGAACAGACAGGCGTGAGCTGCTCGGAGCTGCGCCGCATGGTGACATCGCCCGGCGGCACCGCTGCAGCCGGCCTGGCGCAGATGGAGCGGGCCTCCGTGCGGGGCGGCATCATCGACGGCGTGCTCGCCGCGCTCGCCCGCGCCGGGCAACTGGGCTGATGAGCAACGGCACGATCGACACGCTGAGCTCGTTCGTGAGCACGTTCGCATTCGTGTACGCGGCGATCATCATCGCGTGGATCCTCTCCAGCTGGGTGCGCCTGCCCTACAGCGTCTGGACGAGCCGGATCCGCTCGTTCCTCGACGACACGGCAGGGCCGTATGTCGGCCTCTTCCGGCGCTTCGTGCCGATGGTCGGGCCGCTCGACCTCTCGCCGCTGGTCGCGCTGATCGTCCTGCAGGTTGCGTCGCGGATCGTGCAGAGCGTGCTCGACGGATTCCGTCCGGGCTGATGCTCCGAACCGGCGACCACGCACGCGACTCGTGAAACCGGTCCTCCGCCGCCCCCCGACCGCCGCCCGTCCGCTCGGCCGGGCGCGGCACGCGCGCGAGCAGGCGCGGCCGAGCGCGGCAGGCTGGACGGGCATGCTGGGCCTGGCCCTGGCGGCCATCGCCGCCGATCAGCTCACCAAGGCGACCGTCGTGCATCGGCTGCGCGTCGGCGAGGCCGTCGACGTGCTCCCCGGCCTCTCGTTCTGGCACGTGCGCAACACGGGAATCGCGTTCGGCGTCTTCACGGGGCGGCTGAACTTCGTCGTGCTGCTGACCGTGGGCGCGGTGATCTGGATGCTCGCGTTCTTCGCCCGCTCGGGTGCGCGGCATCCGCTCATCCCCGTTGCCATCGGGTTGCTGCTGGGGGGCAGCGTCTCCAACCTCTGGGATCGCGCCTACAACAATTTCGTGACCGACTTCATCTACGTGCGCGTGCTCCCCAACTTCAACCTCGCCGACAGCTTCATCGTCACGGGGGTCGCGCTGCTGATCTTCGCGCTCGTGCGCGGCGATCCCGGCGAGCGCGGCGACGGGTTCGCGTGAGCCGCGAGCTGATCGCAGAGCGCAGCGCCGCGGGAGACCGCCTCGATCGCTACCTGGCCCAGCACGCCGGCCTGCCGTCGCGTGCCGCAGCCGAGCGGCTGATCGAGCGCGGCGCCGTGCGAGTGGACGGAGTGCCCGCGCACAAGGCGCTGCGCCTCGCCGGAGGCGAGCTGATCGAGCTGGAGGACGAGGCCGAGAGCAGTCCGGCCGGGCCCGAGGACGGCGTCGAGCTCGAGATCCCGCTGGCCCTGATCGACGAGCACGTGATCGTCGCCGACAAGCCCGCGGGTGTCGTCACGCACCCGGCGCCGGGAGTGGTGGGGCCGACGCTGGTCGCATCGCTGCGCCACCTCGGCCTGCGCGGCGGCGACGACGATCAGCGCCCGGGCGTCGTCCACCGGCTCGATCGCGACACCTCGGGCCTGCTGGTGCTGTCCCGCAGCGACGAGGCCTACGCGGCGCTGGGCGAGCAGATGCGCGCACGGCAGATCGAGCGCGAGTACGTCGCGCTCGTGCGCGGGCGCCCTCCGTCGCGCCGAGGCACGATCGACGCGCCCATCGGCCGCGATCGCAACGACGTGGGCCGCATGGCCGTCGGCGGGCGGGGCGAGCGTCCCGCCGTGACGCACTTCGAGCTGACCGAGCCGCTGGCGGGCGCGAGCCTGCTGCGCCTGAAGCTGGAGACGGGCCGCACGCATCAGATCCGCGTGCACCTGGCCGCGATCGGCCATCCGGTGCTCGGCGATCCGCTCTACGGCGTGCCGGGAGGGCAGATCGGCTTGCGGCGCCAGTTCCTGCACGCCGCGCGCCTGGGCTTCGTGCATCCGGTCGGCGGCGATCGCATCGAGCTCGCGAGCGAGCTTCCGCCCGAGCTCGCGGACGCGCTCGAGCGCGCGCGCGCCCTGGGCTGACTGCGACAATCGCGCAGTGACGGCGCGGCCCTCCGAGACCACCGAGATCGCCGTGATCGGCGCGGGCGTGATGGGCACGAGCGTCGCGTACCACCTGGCGCTGCGCGGCGCGGGCGTGCTGCTGCTCGACAAGCTCGGAGCGGCCGGCGGCCCCTCCGGCGCGTCCGCGGGCATGCTGCGCGCCCATTACGAGGATCCCGCCATCGTCGCCGTGGCGCGCTACGGCTGCGAGTTCCTGGCCGACATGCTCGCGCGCACCGGCTCCGACCCCGGCTTCGTCAACTGCGGCTACCTGGCCGTCGGCGAGGCCGACCGCGAGCCACGCATCCGCCGGCGATCGAGGCCATGCGCTCGCAGGGCGTCGTCGTCGAGCAGCTGGACAACGCCCAGATCCGCTCGCTCGAGCCGCGTCTGGCAGCCGTGTCGCTCACGATCGGCGCCTTCGAGCCCACGCAACGGCGTGTGCGAGCCGCTGTTGTCGCGGACGGCTTCGCGCAGGCCGCCGAGCGTCTCGGCGCGCGGCTGGCCGTTCGGCGCGCGCGTGACCGCGGTGCGTCCCGACGGCGAGGGCTTCCTGCTGATCTGCGCCGACGGCCGGCGCATCTCGGCGGATCGCGTGGCCGTCTGCTGCGGCGGCTTCGGGCCGCGGCTGACGCGTTCGCTGGGCGGCTCGCTGCCGGTCGACCTCGTGCGCGTCCAGGCCGGGCGCTTCCGTCCGCCATTCCCCTTCGGGCCGCCCGGGCCGATCGTCTCGCATCACTCGCTCGGCGTCTGGCTGCGGCCCGACGGCGACGACGGCCACTATCTCGTCGGCGCGCGCGCCGATTTCCTCGGCCGCGGCCCCTACCGCCCGCTCGGGCCAGGGTGGGCGGACCTGCGCGAGCTGGATCGCCTCTCCGGCTGTCGCGCGTCTTCCCCGGCGCAGCCCGCGGCATCTTCCGCGGCTCCTGGGCGAGCTGGCTCGACTTCACGCCCGACGGCAACCCGTCGTCGACCTGCTCCCCGCGGCCGGGCTGCTGCTGGCGAGCGGCATGTCGGGCCACGCCTTCAAGCTCTGCCCGGCCTCGGCCTTGGCGCAGCCGAGCTGCTCCTGGACGGCGAGGTCAGCTCCTTCGACTGGACGCCCTTCCGCTACGGCCGCTTCGACCGAGCCGCAGCCGCGGCGCGGCGGCACGGACCGGCGAGGGCGCCGGCCGGCGGCGGGGCGACGGCGCCTGTGCCCCGGCGGCGGCTGCGGGGCCGCTGCCGAGCTCACGCCGGACCCTCCGCCGCTCCCGCACCCCGAACCGGCGAGCCTTCCTCGCTTCCGACGGTGGTGCCGGCCTCGCCGGCTCCGTCGGAGCTGCCCGCCGGAGCCCTGCCACAACCACCATCGGAGGACCGACCGTGGCCGCGATCACCATGCGCGAGCTGCTCGAGGCCGGTGTGCACTTCGGACACCAGACACGTCGCTGGAACCCGAAGATGCGCCGGTTCATCTTCGGCGAGCGCGCCGGCATCTACATCATCGACCTGCAGCAGACGCTGACGCTCGTCGAGGAGGCGCACTCGTTCGTGCGCAACCTGGCCGAGCGCGGCGGCAGCGTGCTCTTCGTGGGCACGAAGAAGCAGGCGCGCGAGGCCGTGCAGCTGCAGTCGGAGCGCGTCGACATGCCGTACGTCAACCACCGCTGGCTCGGCGGCCTGCTCACGAACTACCGCACCATGCAGGGGCGCATCGACCACCTGCACGAGCTGCGCCGCCAGCGCGACGACGGCCAGCTCGACCTGCTGCCGAGCAAGGAGCGCATCATGCTCCTGCGCAAGCTCGAGAAGCTCGAGACCAACCTCGGCGGCGTCGCGCAGATGCGCAAGCTGCCGGATGCCGTGATGGTCATCGACCTCGGCCGCGAGGCGCTCGCCGTGCGCGAGGCGCGCCGCTGCGGCATCCCGGTGATCGGGCTCGTCGACACGAACTGCGACCCCGACGAGGCGGACTACGTGATTCCGGGCAACGACGACGCGATCAAGTCGTGCCAGGCGATCGTCTCGACGCTCGCAGATGCCGTGGCCGAGGGCCGCAGCCTCTGGCGCAGGGCCGAGGAGGAGGCCGCAGCGGCCGCCGCCGCGGCTGCCGAGGCCGCGGCAGAGGCGGCTGCCGCCGAGGCGGCCGCCGCCGCCGAGGCAGAGGGCGACGAAGAGGAGCCGCCGACCCCGGCGGTCACGGCGTCGTGAGCGTCTACGAGGCAACGGCATCCGAGGTCAAGGCGCTCCGGGAGGCGACCGGCGCCGGCATCATGGAATGCAAGAACGCGCTGCGCGAGAGCGGGGGCGACCAGGACGCGGCGGTCAAGCTGCTGCGCGAGCGCGGCATCGCCAAGACGGGCAAGCGCGCCGACCGGACGACGACCGAGGGCCTGATCGAGGCCTACGTGCACGGCGGGCGCATCGGCGTGCTGGTCGAGATCGGCTGCGAGACCGACTTCGTGGCCGGCACCGAGGAGTTCAAGACGTTCGCACACGAGGTCGCCCTGCAGATCTCGGCCAGCGCGGACGCGCGCTGGGTGAGCCGCGAGGACGTCCCGGCCGAGATCATCGAGAGCGAGCTCGAGATCTATCGCGCCCAGGCGGCCGACAAGCCCGAGAACGTGCGCGACAAGATCGCGCAGGGCAAGCTCGACAAGTGGCTCTCGAGCGTCTGCCTGCTCGAGCAGCCCTACGTGCGCGACAGCGACCGCACGATCGATGATCTGCGCACCGAGATCGCCGCCAAGACCGGCGAGAACGTCCAGATCAAGCGCTTCACGCGCTACGAGCGCGGGGCCTGAGTTGCGAACGGACCGCCGATGGCGTTCGATACGCCCGAGGTGAGCGACCCCGCCCCATCCGTCGACGGCCGCGGGCCCTTTCACCGCGTCCTGATCAAGCTGTCCGGCGAGGCCCTGCTCGGCAAGCGCGCCTATGGCCAGGACCCCGAGACCATCAGGACGATCGCGCGCGAGCTCGCCGCCGTGCGGGCGAGCGGCGTGCAGGTGGCGGTCGTCGTGGGCGCCGGCAACATCTGGCGCGGCCTGCAGGAGAGCGCGAGCGGCATGGACCGCGCCACTGCCGACTACTGCGGGATGCTCGCCACGGTGCTCAACGCCGTGGCGCTGCAGGATGCCCTCGAGCGCGACGGCACGCCCACGAGGGTGCAGTCGGCGCTCGGCGTCGACGAGGTCGCGGAGCCCTACATCCGGCGTCGCGCGATGCGGCACCTCGAGAAGAACCGCATCGTGGTGTTCGCGGCCGGCACGGGCAACCCGTTCTTCACGACCGACACGGGCGCCGCGCTGCGCGCCTGCGAGATCGGCGCGCAGGCGCTGCTCATGGCCAAGAACGGCGTGGACGGCGTGTATGACGCCGATCCGGCCACCACGCCCGGCGCGCGGTTCCTGCCCGAGGTCTCGCATCGCGAGGCGCTGGAGCGCCAGCTGAAGGTGATGGATGCGACCGCGCTCTCGCTCTGCATGGACAACGACATGCCGATCTACGTCTTCAACGTCGACGACGCCGCCAACATCGGGCGGGTGGTGCGCGGAGAAGGCATCGGCACGGTCGTGAGCACGGGGCGGCGCGTTGCTCCCCTGCCCCCCGAGGACATCTTGTCGGAGAGGATTCGAGATGACGGTTGACGAGCTGGTCGAAGACGCCAAGACGCGGATGGACAAGAGCGTCGAGGCCATGCGGCACGAGCTCACGGGCGTGCGCACGGGCCGGGCCTCCGCAGCGCTCCTCGATCGTGTGCAGGTGGACTACTACGGCACGAGGACACCGCTCAACCAGCTGGCGCAGATCAGCGTGCCGGACGCCCGGCTGCTGACGATCACCCCGTACGACAAGAGCGCGATCAAGGAGATCGAGCGCGCGGTGCTCGAGTCCGATCTGGGCCTCAACCCCGCCAACGACGGCAACGTCGTGCGGCTGCCGATCCCGCAGCTCACCGAGGACCGCCGCAAGGAGCTCGTCAAGGTTGCGCGCCACATCGCCGAGGAGGGCCGCATCGCCGTGCGCAACGTGCGCCGCGACGCGCTGCACCACCTCAAGGACCTCGATCGCGCGGGCGAGGCGCAGGCAGACGACGTGCACCGCGCCGAGGATCGCGTGCAGAAGCTCACGGACGAGCACGTGAAGCGCATCGACGAGGTGCTCAAGGGCAAGGAGGCCGAGATCCTCGAGGTCTAGGCGGCCGGCCGGCGGCCGGTCGACGCCTGGAGGGTCGACGCACACCCCATGCCCGGAGTCCTCGAGCGCCTGCGGTTGCTCGCACGGGCACAGCGCCCCGTCGAGCCCGACCTGCCCGACGCCGCGCGCTCGGTCGCGATCATCATGGACGGCAACGCCCGCTGGGCTCGCTCGCGCCGGTTGCCGGTACTTGCCGGCCACAGCGCCGGCACGCGCGCCCTGCGGCGGACGGTCGAGGCCTGCCTCGACCTGGGTATCGACTCGCTGGCCGTGTTCGCGTTCTCGACCGAGAACTGGAACCGCCCCGACGAGGAGGTGCGGGGCCTGCTCGACCTGCTCGCCGAGACGATCCAGCGCGAGTTTCCGGACATGGCCCGGATGGGCGTGCGCGTGCGCTTCGTGGGCCGGCGCGACCGCTGCTCGCCGTCGATCCGGCAGCTGATCGAGGACACCGAGCGCGACACCGCGGCCAACGCGGCGCTCACGCTCTGGATCTGCTTCGACTACGGCGGCCGCGCGGAGCTCGTCGAGGCCGCCCGCGCGCTCGTGCGCGACGGGGTCGCGGTCGAGGACGTCGACGAGCACGCGCTCGCGGCGCGTCTCAACGCCCCGGACATGCCCGAGCCCGACCTCGTGATCCGCACCTCCGGCGAGCAGCGGCTCTCGAACTTCCTGCTCTGGCAGACCGCCTACAGCGAGTACGTGTTCATGCCGACGCTCTGGCCGGACTTCGGCGAGGCGCCGCTGCGGGCCGCGCTCGCCGAGTACTCGAGCCGCCGCCGGCGCTTCGGGGCTCGATGAGCGACCTCATCGGCCGCGTGCTGGTCGCCGCCCTGCTCGCTCCGGTCGCGCTCGCCTGCGTGTGGTTCGGAGGCGTCGCCATGCTGGTGCTCGCGCTGCTCGTCTGCGCGCTGGCGCTCGACGAGTTCTTCCGCATGGCCCGCGGGCTGCGGCCGATCCCGCTGACCGGCTTCGCTGCCGGCCTGGCGATGGTCCTGGCGACCTGGCACGCGGAGATCGGCTGGTCGCTGGCCGCGCTCGCGGCCAGCATCCCGGTCACGTTCATCGTCGTCGCCGGCGTCGCGCCCAGGGAGTCGGCACTCGGCTCCGTCGCGGTGACGACCTTCGGAGCGCTGTACATCGGAGGCGGCGTCGCCAGCCTCGTCGCGCTGCGCGGCCTCGCCGGCGCCAGCGACACCTTCGGCTTCAACCTGGTGCTGGCGGTCCTGCTGGGCACGTGGGCCTCCGACATCTTCGCCTACTTCGGCGGGCGGCTCCTCGGTCGCCATCGGCTCGCGCCGGCGATCTCGCCGAACAAGACGGTGGAGGGGTTCGTGATCGGCCTGGCGGCCGGCATCTTCACGACCTGGGTCACGCTCTATCGCGAGGGCTTCACGAACCCGCAGGCGCTGCTCGTGGGCATCGGCGTGGCGCTGGCGGCGCCGCTCGGCGACCTCTTCGAGTCGTTCCTGAAGCGCGATCTCGGGGTCAAGGACTCGGGGACGCTGCTGGCCGGGCACGGCGGCGTGCTCGACCGCATCGACGCGCTGCTCTTCGCGGGCCCGGCCGCGCTCGCCATCGTCGCCCTGCTCGGCAAGGGCTGACGCCCTACTGAGACGGCCCTGAGCTTCTCCTCGCCTACCCTGCGGGTCATGCGCAGCGTCGCACTCCTCGGCAGCACCGGCTCGATCGGGCGGCAGGCGATCCAGGTCTGCGACGACGATCCGGATCTGCGCGTCTGCGCTCTGGCGGCGGGCAGTGACGCCGACGCCGTCGTGCGGGAGGCCGAGCGGCTCGGGGCCGGGACGATCGCACTGGCCGACCCCGCGGCGGCCGCCTCGGCCCGCGCGCGCTTCGCAGGGCGCGTGTTGCAGGGGCAGGCGGGTGTCGCGCAGCTGGCGGCGGAGAGCGGGGCGGACGTGGTGCTCAACGCGGTGGTGGGAGCAGCCGGGCTGGACGCGACGCTGACCGCCCTGGAAGCGGGCATCGACGTGGCGCTCGCCAACAAGGAGAGCATGGTGGCGGGCGGTCCCCTCGTGCGCGAGGCGCTGGCCGGCGGCAGCGCTCGGCTGCTCCCGGTCGACTCCGAGCACTCCGCGCTGCACCAGCTGCTCGCGGGCGAGGAGCCGGACGCGGTCGAGGCGCTGATCGTGACCGCGAGCGGCGGCCCGTTCCGCGGGCGCACGATGGCCGAGCTGAGCGAGGTCACGGCCGAGCAGGCCCTTCGCCACCCGACGTGGACCATGGGCGCGCGCATCACGATCGACTCGGCGACCCTCATGAACAAGGGCCTCGAGATCATCGAGGCGCACTGGCTGTTCGACGTGCCGTACGAGCGCATCGAGGTCGTCGTGCATCCGCAGTCGATCGTGCACGGGCTCGTGCGGCTGCGCGACGGTGCCCTGCTCGCGCATCTCGGGCTGCCGGACATGCGCGTCCCGATCGCCTACGCGCTGGCCCATCCGCGCCGGCCGACCGTGGACGCTCCGCGACTCGACCTGGCGAGCGCGCTCGCCTTGACGTTCGAGCCGGCCGACGCCGAGACGTTCCGCTGCCTCGCGCTGGCGCGCGCGGCCGGCCTCGCCGGTGGGCTCGCTCCCTGCGCCCTGAATGCGGCCGACGAGGAGGCCGTCGCGGCGTTCCTGGCCGCGCGCTGCCGGTTCGTCGACATCCCGGCGCTCGTCGAGCGGGCGCTCGAGCGGTGCTCGGGCGAGCCGCTGCATGCGCGCGAGCAGGTGCGCGAGGCCGACGCGGCGGCGCGTGCGACGGTGCGCGAGGCGCTTCAGGCAGGGGTGTCCGGCTGAGCAGCCTGATCGCGATCGGCGGCCTGCTCGCGCTCGTCTTCATCCACGAGCTCGGGCACTTCCTCGTCGCCAAGGCCGTCGGCATGCGCGTGACCAGGTTCTACGTGGGCTTCCCGCCGGCGGTGGTCAAGCGCAACGTCGGCGAGACCGAGTACGGCATCGGCCTGATCCCGCTGGGCGGCTTCGTCCGCATCGTCGGCATGGGCCGCCCGCGCGGACGCGACCTGCACGCCTGCAGCGAGGCTGCCGAGACGGCGGCCGACCGCCGCTCGCCCGATCAGCCGGACGCGCTGACGCCTGCGCTCGAGCGCGCGCGCCTGACGCTCGACGCCGGCGATGCCGCAGGCAGCGCCGAGGCGCTCGCGCGGCTGTCCGACGCGCTGGAGCGCGACGCCGAACTGGTCGACGAGGAGCGCGTCGGCTGGTGTCGCAAGGAGCTGAAGCGCATCTCGGAGGACGCCGACCCGCGCGCCTACTGGCGGCAGGCGACGTGGCGGCGCATCGCCGCGATCCTCGCCGGGCCCGGCGCCAACGTGCTGGCGGCGCTTGCGATCCTGACGCTGTTCTACGCGCTGGGCGTGCCCGACTACCAGCCGACGACGTCCGTGGCGCAGATCCAGGTGAACTCGCCGGCGCAGCGCATGGGCCTGCGTCCGGGTGACGTCGTGATCGGGGCCCAGGGCCGTCCGGTCAAGGACGCCGCGTCGCTGCGCAAGACGATCGAGACGTCGCCGACCGTGACCCTGCGCGTGCGCCGCGCGGGTGCCGAGCGCACGCTCGGGCCGGCGGCTCCGCACAAGGTCGGCGACCAGCGGCTGCTCGGCTTCGTCTTCGACGTGCACCGCATCGGCACGCTGCACTTCGGCCCCGTGCGCTCGGCGCACCTCGCCGCCCAGGAGCTCTGGCTCGTCACGAAGGGCACCGGGGAGGCCCTGCGCAACCTCGTGGTGCGTGGTGACCGCAGCAACGTCCAGGGCGTCGTCGGCATCGTCCGCGAGCAGTCGACCGCCGTCGGGCAGGGCCTCTATCTGGAGCAGCTCGCATGGCTTTCGCTCTCGCTCGCGCTCTTCAACCTGCTGCCGTTCCTGCCGCTGGACGGCGGTCACATCCTGTTCGCGCTGATCGAGCGGGCGCGCCGGAAGCCGCTCTCGCGGGAGATCTACGAGCGCGTCTCCCTGGTCGGGATCTCCGTGTTCGTGCTCATGTTCCTGTTCGTGCTGCAGCAGGACGTCGGCCGGATCCTGGACAACGCGCGTCCGGGTCCCGTAGCGGACGGCGTATCCTGAGTGCTGGTGGCAAGCCGGCGTCAGATCAGCGTGGGCGGCATCGCGATCGGCGGCGGTGCCCCGGTCAGCATCCAGTCGATGACGACGACCAAGACGTACGACGTCGAGGCGACGCTCGAGCAGGTCGGGCGCCTGCGCGAGGCCGGCGTCGACATCGTGCGCGTGGCCGTGCCGGGCATTCCCGATGCGGACGCGCTGCCCGCGATCGTCGAGGGCGCCGGGCTGCCGATCATCGCCGACATCCACTTCAACGCCTCGCTTGCGCTGCGGGCCATGGACACCGGCGTCGCCGCCGTGCGCATCAACCCCGGCAACATCGGCGGCGCCGCGAAGGTCGAGTCGGTCGTGCGCAAGGCGCAGGCCACGTCCACGCCGCTGCGCATCGGCGCGAACTCGGGCTCGCTCCCCGACCACCTGCGCCCGCGAGCCACCGCCGACCCCGCCGGAGCGCTCGTGGCGGCGGCGATGGAGGAGGTCGAGCTGCTGGAGCGCCTCGAGTTCCACGACTTCAAGATCTCGGTCAAGTCGTCGAGCGTGCCCACGATGATCGAGGCCTATCGCCGGCTCGCGGCCGAGGTCCCCTATCCCCTCCATCTCGGCGTGACCGAGGCCGGCCTGCCCGGTGCCGGCACCGTCAAGTCGGCGATCGGCATCGGCACGCTGCTGGCCGACGGCATCGGAGACACCATCCGTGTCTCGCTCACGGCCGATCCGGTCGAGGAGGTCGGGGCGGCGATCGCGATCCTCAAGGCGCTCGGGCTGCGCCAGTCGGGGCCGAACCTGATCGCCTGCCCGTCCTGCGGCCGGACGAACGTCGAGGTGCACGAGCTCGCGGGCGAGGTCGACCAGCGCCTCGCCGCGTACCCGCAGCACTTCGAGGTCGCCGTCATGGGCTGCGCGGTCAACGGGCCGGGCGAGGCCGGCAACGCCGACTTCGGCATCGCCGGCGGCCGCGACGCCGGCTTCATCTATGCGCACGGCGAGGTCCTGCGCAAGGTGCCGCAGGCCGTGCTCGTGGACGAGCTCTTCCGCGAGATCGACGCCTGGATCGAGCGAGGCATGCCGCGTCCCGAGCGCGGCAGCCCGATGCGCGTGATCGGGGTCGTCGGCGCATGATCTGGCGCGTCACGAAGCTGGTGGCGGTCGGGATGGTGATCCACAGGGCCGTCACCAACCCGGCCGTGGCGAAGCCTGCGCGGGCGCTCTTCGGGGACCTCTCGAAGCGCCGCGAGGCGAGCCGCTGGCACGACGTCGATCCGCCGGCGAAGTAGCAGCTGGTTGCACGAGTCTCGTGTCTGGTCGTGGGTTCGGAGCGAGCGTCCAGCCGCCGGCAACGGCGTCATCGCGAGCGCGCCCGACCGGCAGGCCGCAGGCGATACGCGGCCTCCGAACGCCACGCGACCCTCGAGGCCGGACCTCGGAACCGGTCGCAGCGGGCCGCGTGGCCATGCCCCGGACTGGGCCTCCTAGACTGTGCCGCCTGTGGCTCCGACCGTGCCGCGTTACGCCCATCTGCACGTCCACTCCGAATACTCGGTCCTGGACGGCGCCTGCCGCATCCCGCAGCTCGTCGAGCGCGCGGTGGAGCTCGGCATGCCGGCCGTCGGCATCACCGATCACGGCTCCATGGCCGGTGCGATCGAGCTGTACCGCACGGCCGGC
>CAWJTT010000028.1:0-78869 GCA_963845865.1 uncultured Actinomycetes bacterium | reverse complement strand
ACCGGGGGGCAATCGCATCGAGGTCTGCGCGGGCGGCTTCCTGATCTTCGACCCGGAGCACGAGCCGGTGGTCTGGACGCAGGCAGAGCGTGCGAAGGGGCAGGCCTGGGGGATGCAGACCGTGGCCTCGTTCCACATCAAGGGCACGCCGCCCGTGCCCGAGGAGGACGTGCTCCTTGCCCGGGGCCACTGAGCCCTCTGCGCACGCTCGCGAGCTCGTGCGCGGGGCCTACGACCTGCACGTGCACGTCGAGCCGGACCTGGCGAAGCGACGCATCGACGACCTCTCGCTCGCGCGCCGCTTCGGGGAGCTCGGGCTGGCGGGCTTCGTGCTCAAGTCGCACTACGTGCCGACGGCCGAACGCGCGGCCGTCGTGCGCGCGGCCGTACCTGGAGTGGATGCGCTCGGTGCGATCACGCTCAACGCGGGCGTCGGCGGCTTGAACGCGCAGGCGGTCGAGATCGCGGCGCGCGGAGGCGCGCGCGTCGTGTGGCTGCCGACGGTCGACTCCGAGAACGAGGCGAGCGAGGACGGTCCCAGGCCGGCCAAGCAGCCGGTCTGGCGGAAGATCCAGGAGGAGTTCGCGGCGGCCGGGGTCGCCGGGGAGCCCGTCCGGGTCACGGCGAACGGGCTTGCGAGTGTGCTCGCGGTCGTCGCGCGCCACGACCTCGTGCTCGCGACCGGGCACCTCGGGCGGGCCGAGATCCACACCGCCGTCGACGCGGCGCTGGCTGCGGGCGTCTCGCGGATCGTCGTCACGCACCCCGACTACCCGACGCAGGGCGTTCCCGTGGATGAGCAGCGCGAACTGGCTCGCAAGGGCGCCGTGCTCGAGCGCTGCTTCGTGCCGATCCACACGGGCAAGGTCTCGTGGGAGGCCACCTTCGAGGCGATCCGAGCAACGGGCCCGGAGAGCAACGTGCTCTCGACCGATCTTGGACAGGTCGCGAACCCACCGGTCGAGGACGGGCTTGCGCTGATGGCCGACCGTCTGCTCGAGGCGGGCTTCGCGGAGGCAGACGTCCATACGATGACCGTCGCCAACACCAGGAGGCTCGCCGGTGCCGGGGCCTAGGACCGCTCTCGTCGTCAGCGCTCACTCGGCCGACTTCGTCTGGCGCGCGGCCGGCGCGATCGCAACGGTCGTCGAGGCCGGGGGCGCAGCGCACGTCGTCTCCCTCTCCTACGGCGAGCGCGGCGAGTCCGGGGAGCTGTGGAAGCAACCCGATCAGACCGAGCAGCGGGTCAAGGAGATCCGCCACGGCGAGGCGCTGACGGCCGCGGCCGCGCTCGGCGCGGACTTCCGCAGCCTCGACCTCGGCGACTATCCGCTCGTGATGGATGCGGTGGCGATCGAGCAGCTGACCGACCTGATCCGCGATCTCGAGCCGCACCTGATCCTCACGCACGCCGCGCTCGACCCGTTCAATCCCGACCACGGCGTCGCGCACGACGCGACCGTGCAGGCGCGGCAGCTGGCGAGCGGTGCCGGCGTCGCGAGCGCGTTCAAGACGATCGCTCCGCCCGAGCTGCTGATCTTCGAGCCGCACCAGCCCGAGCTGTGTGGGTTCGTGCCGACCACGTTCCTCGACATCACGCCCGTGTGGAGCAAGAAGGCGGCTGCCATGGAAGCGATGGGGGCGCAGGGGTATCTCCGGCAGTACTACTCCGAGCGCGCGGAGCACCGCGCCAACCACGCCCGGCGCATCTCCGGCCGCAGCGACATCCGCTACGCCGAGGCGTTCCAGCGCGAGATCCCCGTCGTGGGGGATGCCCTGTGACCGACTACGCCGCACTCGCCCGGCTCGGCGTCGCGACGGTGCACGAGGCCGCCGGCCGCGTGGGGATCGTCGACGTGCCGCTGACGCAGGTCGTGCCCGGCTCGCGCGTCGCGGGCCCCGCGCGGATCGCCGTCTGCGCGCCGCACGACAACACGATGGTGCACGCGTTGATTGCGCACGCACATCCCGGGGGACGTCCTGGTGCTCACGAGTCCCGCGCCCGCTCCGTATGCGTTCGTCGGCGAGTTGTTGGCCACACAGGCGCAGACGCGCGGCGTCGCGGGGCTGCTGGTCGACGCCGCGGTTCGCGACCTCGACGAGCTCGCGGCCGTCGGCCTCCCGATCTGGGCGCGCTTCGTGCGCGCGCAAGGCGCGGCGAAGGGCGAGGTTGGCCGGCTCGACGTGCCGGTCGTCGTGGGCGGGGCCGCGATCCGGCCCGGCGATCTCGTCGTCATGGATTGCGACGGAGCGATGGCGCTCCCTGCCGAGCGCATTCCGGAGGTGCTTCCCCTCGCGCTCGAGCGGGAGCAGCGGGAAGGCGCGATGCGGCAGCGCTACGCCGCGGGGGAGCTGTCCTACGACCTGCAGGGGCTGCGCGCGCTGGTCGAAGGAGAGTGATGGAGGTCGCCGTGCTCGGCCTCGGCGAAGCCGGGAGCCGGATCGCCGCCGATCTCGTGGCGGCGGGCTGCACGGTGCGCGGCTGGGATCCGCTGCGCCGGCCTGCGGGCATCCCGGGCGCGGCGAGCGATCGCGAGGCGGTCGGCGGCGCGGACGTGGTGCTGAGCATGACGACCGCGGCGTTCGCCCTCGATGCGGCCGCGAGCGCGGCCGGCGCGCTCGACAAGAACGCGATCTACGCCGACCTGAACACCTCGGCGCCGCAGCTCAAGCGCCAGCTGGCGGCGACGCTCTCGGTGCCGTTCGCCGACGTCGCCCTGATCGGCGTCGTGCCGAGCCTCGGCCTGGCAATCCCCGCCCTCGTCTCCGGAGCCGGCGCGGAACGCTTCGCGCAGCTGTTCCGCCCGCTCGGCATGCCGGTCGAGGTGGTGGGGGCGCAGCCCGGCGACGCCGCGGGCCTGAAGCTTCTGCGCAGCATCTTCATGAAGGGCGTCGCAGCCGCGGCGATCGAGGCGCTCGAAGCGGCCCGCGCGGCGGGCGCCGAGGATCGCGTCCGCGGAGACATCGCGGGCATACTCGGCGAGCCCCTGCTCGACCGCCTTCTCTCCGGCTCGCGCGTGCACGCAGCCCGTCGCGTCGACGAGATGCAGGCAGCCGCCGCATACGCCCGCGAGCTGGGAATCGAGCCGCGCGTGGCCACCGCTGCAGCCGAATGGCTGGCCCAGCTGAGAGGCGACGGCGTCTGACCCCTGCACAGTGGGGGTCTGACCCCGACCGTGCGGGCCTGACCCCGACCGTGCGGGCCTGACCCCGACCGCTGCGGGCCGGAGTGCTAGTCGAGCCCGAGGAGGCGCATTGCGTTCTGCTTGAGGATCAAGGGACGCACCTCCGGCTTGATCTCGAGTTGCTCGAAGTCCGCGAGCCAGCGGTCCGGAGTGATGAACGGGTAGTCGGAGCCGAACAGGACCCGGTCGCGCAGCAACGTGTTCGCGTGCTGGACGAGCTGCGGCGGGAAGTACTTCGGCGACCACCCGGACAGGTCGATGTACACCTGCGGCTTGTGCACCGCCACCGCGAGCGCCTCGTCCTGCCAGGGGAACGAGGGGTGCGCCAGCACGATCTTGAGCGTGGGGAAGTCCGCCGCGACATCGTCGACGTGAATCGGGTTCGAGTACTTGAGCCGGATCCCCCCGCCTCCGGGCAGGCCCGTGCCGACGCCCGACTGCCCGGTGTGGAAGAGCGCGGGCAGCCCGGCCTCCTCGATTACCTCGTAGAGCGGGTAGGCCATACGGTCGTTGGGAAAGAAGGCCTGCACATTGGGATGGAACTTGAAGCCGCGCACGCCGTGGTCGGCGATCAGGCGCCGCGCCTCGTCGACGCCGCGGCGGCCCTTGTGCGGGTCGATGCTCGCGAACGGGATGAGGACATCGGCATTCGCCCTCGCCACCTCGGCGATCTCCTCGTTCGGCACGCGCGTCTGCCCCGTGAACGATTCCGAGTCGACCGTGAAGACGACGGCCATCATCCGCCGCTCTCGGTAATACGCCGCGAGCTCCACCGCCGTGGGCCGCGCCGATTCGCCCCGGAAGTGGCGCACGGCTGCCTCGCGCAGGTCGTCCGGGAGGGAATCCCCGCCTGCCTCCGACATCTCCACGTGCGTGTGGATGTCGATCGCGACGGCGTCCGCGAGCGTCAGGCGCTCGGCCTCAGCCACGCTCGGCACCCGATGCCTGGGCCAGCTGGGCGAACGCGTCGAGCGCGCGCGGGTCGAGCAGCGCGTCCCTGCTGGCGACGGCCTCCACGGCGACGCCCAGGAGAATGCGCTTGACCGGCGTCTCGAGCTTCTTGCCCGTGAGCGTGCGGGGGATGGCTGGCACCTCGACGATCGAGTCGGGCACGTGACGCGGCGAGAGCTCCGAGCGCAGGCCGCGCCCGATGCGGCTGCGCAGCTCGTCGTCCAGGACGGCGTCCTCGGCGAGCACGACGAAGAGCAGCAGCTCGCCCGCGCCTCCCTCGTCGTCCTCGAGGTGCACGACGAGGCTGTCGGTGATTTCCGGCAACTCCTCGACGACGCCGTAGAACTCGCTGGTGCCCAGCCGGACGCCGCCGCGGTTGAGGGTCGCGTCGGAGCGTCCGGTGACGATGCAGCTGCCGCGCTCCGAGAACCGGATCCAGTCGCCCTGGCGCCAGATCCCGGGGAACATGTCGAAGTAGGAGCTGCGGTAGAGCGATCCGTCCGCGTCCCCCCACAGCTCCGTGGGCATCGACGGCATCGGCCGCGTGATCACGAGCTCGCCGAGCGCGCCGACGAGCGGCTCGCCCTGAGGATCGAGGGCATCGGTCGCGACGCCCAGGAGGCGCCCCGAGATCTCGCCCTCGTACACGGGGAGCAACGCCGATCCGCCCACGATGCCGCTGCAGACGTCCGTCCCGCCGCTGCCGTTGATGAGCAGCACATCCGGGCCGAGCTGGTCGTAGACGTAGCGGTAGCCCTCGACGGGAAGCGGAGAGCCCGCGGTGCCGAAGACGCGGATCGAGCCGAGGTCGTAGTCCCGCCCGGGCTCGAGGCCGGCCTTCCGGCAGGCCATGAGAAATGCCGGGCTGACGCCCATGAAGGTCGGGCGTGTCTCCTCCGCCAGCCGCCATTGCCAGCCGGGGTCCGGCCAGGCCGGGTCGCCGTCCAGCATGACGATCGACGAGCGTACGATCAGCGCCGCGACGAGCGCGTGCCACATCATCCAGGACGTCGTCGTGAACCACTGCAGACGGCCGCCCGGCTTGAGGTCCCAGCTCAGCGCGTGCGCCTTGAGGTACTCGAGCAGAATGCCGCCGTGCCCGTGCACGATGGCCTTCGGTATGCCGGTCGTCCCCGACGAGAAGAGCACGCTCAGGGGGTGGTCGAAGGCGACGGGCAGGAACTCGAGCGGCCCGCGCTCCGCCATCAGGTCGCTCCACGGGAGCGCATCGGGCACCTCGTGCTCGCCGTAGGGCACGTGCACGACATGGCGGAGACCCGGCAGCGCGGCGCGGATCGTCGCCACCTCGCCCCGGCGATCGATGGAGCGGTCGCGGAAGCCGTAGCCGTCGACCGTCAGCAGGACGGCCGGGTCGAGCTGCGCGAGCCGGTCGACGACGCTGCGCGCGCCGAGCTCGGGCGCGCAACTGGCCCACACAGCACCGAGGCTCGCGGTTGCAGCGAACGCGATCAGCGTCTCGGGGATGTTGGGCATGTAGGCGACGACTCGCTCGCCCGGCCGGACGCCGAGTCGCTGCAGCCCGGCTCGCGCGCGGGCGATCTGCTCGCGCAGGTCTGCGAAGGAGAGCTGCGTGCGCTCGCGCGTCTGCGAGTAGGCGACGACCGCGACCTGGCCGGTGTCATCGTCGTCGCCGATCAGGTGCTCGGCGAGGTTGAGGCGCGCACCCGGGAACCACACGGCGCCGGGCATCGAGTCGGACTCCAGCACGGTCGTGTACGGAGCGTGCGCCCTCACGCCCCCGAAGTCCCAGATCGACGACCAGAACCCGGCGAGGTCGTCGACGGACCAGCGCTGCAGCTCGTCATAGCTCGCGAACGCCCGGCCGCGCTCGCGCTCCAGCCATGTGACATAACGCCCGATCTCGGTCGTCTCCCAGACGTCCGGCGGCGGCGTCCAGAGCACGCCGGGACCGTCGCCTCGGGCAAGGCTCATCGGCATGGCGGAGATACTATCCGCGCCCCGTTCCGGCAGTCAGAACGGCGTCTTGACAAACGGGCAGGTCCCTGAGAGAGTCCGGAGCGATCGCCGCTGCGACCGGCAGGCGTACGCGCGGCGGCTTGGAAGCGCTCTGGCGGTTTCGTCGACAAGAGGAGTTGCGCGCAGCATGAGTTCGCGAAGCCTGGAGGACGTCCTACAGACCCGGAGCGCGATCGACCTCGCGCGCAACTCGCAAATCGGCCCGTATGTCTATCCGAGCGTGCCGAGCGAATTCACGAACTGGCGCGACGAGCAGCGCGCCTGGCGCGAGACATCGTGTCTCTTCGACCAGTCGTACCACATGACCGATCTCTACATCAAGGGACCCGACGCGCTCAGATTGCTCTCGGACCTTGCCATCAACAGCTTTGACAATTTTGCCGTCAACAAGGCCAAGCAGTTCGTCGCCTGCAACTACGACGGCCATGTCATCGGCGATGCCATTCTCTTCTACCTCGACGACGAGCTGCTCAGTCTCGTCGGGCGCCCGTCGGCACACAACTGGGTCCAGTACCACTGCGAGACGGGAAACTACGACGCGGCCACGGAGCGCGACGAGCGCGCCGCCGTCAATCCCGGCAACCGGAAGCTCTACCGCTACCAGGTGCAGGGGCCCAATGCGCTCGAGGTGCTGGAGAAGGTCAATGGCGGACCGCTGCCGGACATCAAGTTCTTCAACATGGGCGTGATCACGATCGCGGGCCACGAGGTGCGCGCGTTGCACCACGGCATGTCCGGCGTGCCCGGGCTCGAGCTGTTCGGCCCGTGGGAGCAGGGCAAGGAGGTCAAGGCCGCGATCGTGTCAGCCGGGGAGGAGTTCGGGCTGCGCCAGGTGGGCTCGCGGGTGTATGCGACGAACACGCTCGAGTCGGGCTGGATTCCCTGCCCGCTCCCGGCGATCTTCACCGGCGACGACATGAAGCCCTACCGCGAGTGGCTGCCGGCGGATTGGTACGAGGGAACCGGGTCGCTGGGCGGCAGCTACTACTCCGACGACGTCTCGGACTACTACACGACGCCGTTCGACCTCGGGTACGGCGGATTCGTGCGATTCGACCACGACTTCATCGGGCGCGACGCGATCGAGCGGATGTCCGCGAATCCGAAGCGGCAGAAGGTGACACTCGCATGGCACGGCGAGGATGTCGCGGCGGCAATGGAGACCATGTTCCACAAGGGCGACCGCGCGAAGTACATCGACCTCCCGCTGTCCAACTACTCGACCTGGCCCAACGACAGGATCATGAAGGACGGCAAGATGGTCGGGGTGTCGACGTTCTCCGGCTACAGCTCCAACGAGAGCTCGATGCTCTCGCTGGCGTACGTCGACACCGAGCAGAGCGAGCCCGGCACCGAGGTGACGCTCATCTGGGGCGAGGAAGGCGGCGGGTCCCGCAAGCCGGTGGTCGAGCGCCATGTGCAGACCGAGATCCGTGCGACCGTCTCGCCGGTCCCGTACGCCGAGGTCGTCCGTGCCTCCTATCGGCCGAAGTAGCGGCTGACCATGGCTGCCGACGCCGAGCTGGTCGCCCTCTACTGGACGGTCTCCGGGCCGGTCGAGGTGCACGTCGGGCGCGAGTGGAGCCTGTTCGACTGGGCCGATCGCTGCGCCGAGGCCGCCAAGGTCGGATTCAGCGGCACCGGGATCTGGCACGCCGACCTCCAGCACGTGCTCGAGACGCGGACGCTCGCGGACATGAAGCGGATCTTCGACGCCGCCGGCCTGCGGTACCTGGAGCTCGAGTTCCTCATGGAGTGGTTCCTCGACCCGGCCGACGAGCGCCGCGCGGCCTCCGATGCGATTCGCGAGCTGCTGCTGGGTGCGGCCGGCGAGCTCGGCGCACACCACATCAAGGTCGGCAACATCCCGGGCACGCCCTGCGAGCTCTCGCAGGTGACCGAGCGCTTCGGCGAGCTCTGCGCCGAGGCGGCGGGCCGCACGGACGCGAAGATCGTCTACGAGTTCATGCCCTTCGACGCGAACGTCCGGAGCATCGATGCCGCTCTCGCGGTCGTCGAGGGCGCCGCGGCGCCCAACGGCGGAATCGCGATCGACACCTGGCACATGGCAAAGCTGGCGATCCCGCCTGACGAGCTGCGCCGCATCCCGCCTCCGGTATCTGTCGTGGGTCGAGCTGAGCGACGGCCTCTCGGAGAGCCTGGACGACCTCGTCGACGAGACGGTCAACCATCGCCGGCTCCCGGGCGAGGGAGAGTTCGATCTGCGTGCGTACATCGAGGCCTGCGAGGATCAGGGCTACACCGGCCCCTGGGGCGTCGAGGTGCTGTCCGAGGACCTGCGCAACCGGCCGCTGGAGGACATCCTCCGGCGGGCCTACGAGACGACTGCCTCACAGTTCGGACACGAGAGGAGCTCTGCGTGAGCGCGACGGATGGAGTCAAGCCGCTCGACCGCGATCGGCTCGTCTGGATCTACGAGCAGATGCTGCGCATCCGGGAGTTCGAGGAGCGCGTGAAGCGCACGTTCCTCGATCACCCGGGCGTGATCCGCGGCCACACGCACCTCGCCGACGGCGCCGAGGCGTCGATCGTGGGGTCGATCGCGACGCTCGGGCCCGACGACCAGTTCCTGACGACCTATCGCTGCCACGGCTATCCCATCGCGCGCGGGACCGACCCCAAGGCGATCATGGCCGAGATCTACGGGCGCAGGGACGGCCTGTGCAAGGGCATCGGGGGCTCGATGCACCTGACCGACGTCTCCAACGGCTTCCTCGGCACCTCGGGGATCGTCGCCGCGGGGATTCCGCATGCGGCGGGTGCGGCCTGGGCCGCGCAGATCCGCAAGCAGGGTCAGGTCGTGCTCTGCTTCTTCGGCGACGGCGCCTCCAAGCAGGGCGCGTTCGCGGAGACGCTCAACATCGCGTCGCTGTGGAAGCTCCCCATCGTCTTCGTGATGGAGAACAACGGCTACAACGTCCACACGCGCAGCGACCAGGAAGACGCCAACCGTGCCAACGGGGAGGACCTCTCGGTCAAGGCGAAGGCCTTCAGCATGCCCGGCGTCACGATCGACGGGCGGGATCCCGTGGCCGTGTACGAGACCGTCGGCGCTGCCGTCGCGCGCGCGCGCGCGGGAGACGGACCGACGCTGGTGGAATCGCAGATGTACCGCCTGTCGGCGCACGGCAACATCATCGCCCCGCCGGGAGTGCCGCTGCATTTCCCCGAGCACGAGGCGATCGAGAAGTTCGGCGCGCCCGCGGAGTACGAGGCGGCCAAGCAGGGCGATCCCGTGCCGGCGTTCAGGGGACGGCTGATCGCGGACGGCACGCTCACGCCCGAGGAGGCCGACGCCATCGCCGGGAGAGTGCGCGACGAGATGCAGGCCGCAGTCACGTTCGGCCTCGACAGCCCGTTCCCGGACACGTCCGAGGCCCTCGCCCACACCTACGCCTAGGAGTCGATTCATGGCACACGAACTGCCGTACATCGCCGCCATCGGCGAGGCGATCCACCTCGAGATGGAGCGTGACGAGAGCGTCCTCTTCTTCGGCCAGAACATGGCCACGACCGAGAACGAGCCCTTCGTCGACGCCTTCGGCAAGGATCGCGTTCGCGTCACGCCGATCTCGGAGACGGCCGAGATCGGGATCGCGATCGGTGCCGCGTTGTCGGGCTTCCGGCCTGTCGTCGAGCTCTACATGGCCGAGTTCATGCTCGTGGCCATGGACCAGGTGCTGAACGAGGCACCCCGCTTCCGCGCCATGAGCGGCGGCCAGGTCAAGGTCCCGATCGTGCTCAAGGCCGGTTACGGCTTCACCGCCGGCTGGGCCGGCCAGCACACCGGCACGATCAACGCGCTCTTCATGGGGGTCCCCGGCCTGAAGGTCGTCGTGCCGTCGACCGCCGCCGACGCGAAGGGCCTGATGGCGACCGCGATCCGCGACGACAACCCCGTCGTGTACCTGCACAACTACCTGCTGACGCTCGAGCACGGTGAGGTGCCCGACGGCGAGTACCTGGTGCCGTTCGGCGAGGCCGCGATCCGGCGTGAGGGCGGCGACGTGACGATCGTCGCCACGGGATGGTGCGTCGACCGGGCGCTCAATGCGGCCGAGCAACTGGCGGCCGACGGCATCCAGGCCGAGGTGATCGATCCGCGCACGCTGGCGCCGCTCGACACAAAGACCATCCTGGAGTCGGTCGAGAAGACCGGCCGGCTGGTACTCGTCGACCAGTCGACTCGGCACGCCTCCGCGGCAACCGTGATCGCCGGCGACGTCGCCGAGCACGGGTTCTCGTCGCTCAAGGCGCCGATCGTGCAGGTCACCGCGCTCGACGCGACGGTGCCCTACAGCCAGCCGCTCGAGGCCTTCGTCATGCCCGACGAGGGCAAGGTCGTCGCTGCGGTGCGGCAGGTGCTCGGGTTGGCGCCCGTGACGGCGTAGAGCGGTTTCCGGGACGAGCGCGGATGTCGGGGGTGGAGCGTGAGCAGGCCCTTGGCCTGCTCGCGACGATGTGGCGGATCCGCCTGTTCGAGGAGCGCGTCGCGCGCCTCAAGCAGTCCGACGAGGTGCACGGCCTCGTCCACCTCAGCGTGGGGCAGGAGGGTGTCGCCGCGGCCGTGTGCTCGCAACTGCGCGACGACGACCCCGTCTACTCGGGGCACCGGGCGCACGGGCATGCGATCGCGAAGGGCGCGCCGCTCGCCAGGCATCTTGGCCGAGCTGATGGGGCGCGACACGGGGCTCTGCCGGGGGCTCGGCGGCTCGATGCACCTGGTCGACGCCGCGCACGGCTTCATGGGTGCCACGGGAGTCGTCGGTGGCACGATTCCGCTCGCTCTCGGCAGCGCCCTGGCCGCACGGCTGCGAGGTGAGGACTCCGTCGCCGTCGTCTTCTTCGGCGACGGCGCCGTGCAGGCCGGGCACTTCAACGAGACCGTCAACCTCGCGGCGCTCTGGGCGCTGCCGCTGATCCTGGTATGCGAGAACAACGGCTTCGCCGAGTTCACCCCGCGCTCGGCGCACACCGTGGTGGAGCGCGTGAGCGATGTCGTGGCGCCGTACGGCATCGAGCGGGCGACCGTGGACGGGAACGATGTCCTCGCGGTCTGGGATGCCTTCGGGGGCTACGTCGCCTCGGCGCGCGGCGGCCGCGGCCCGTTCCTCCTCGAGTGCCTCGTGGAGCGCGTGCGCGGCCACTACGAGGGGGATCCCGGGTCGTACCGGGAGGCAATCGCGGCCGCCGAGTGGCAGGAGAAGGATCCGATCCTGCGGCTCCAGCGGCACTGCCTCGCACAGGGCTGGTTCGGCGAGGACGCCCTGCCTGCCGTTCAGGCCGGGGCCGCCGCGGCGGTCGAGGACGCCGTGCGCTTCGCCCGCGAGAGCCCGTTCCCGCCCGTCGGCCTGCTCGAGCAGATGGTGTACGCCGATGGCTGAGACGACGTACATCAAGGCCATCACCTCCGCGCTCGCCACCGCCATGCGGGCCGACGCGCGCGTGTTCGTCCTCGGCGAGGACGTCGCCGAGGGCGGGCCCTACACGGCCACCGCGGGCCTCGCGGAGGAGTTCGGCACCGGGCGCGTGATCAACACGCCGATCAGCGAGGCCGCAATCACCGGCGTCGCGATCGGCGCGGCCCAGTCGGGCATGCGCCCCGTGCTGGAGATCATGTTCATCGACTTCATCACGCTCGCGCTCGACCAGCTCGTCAACGCGGCCGCCAAGGCCCATTTCATGTCGGGCGGCCAGCTGACCGTACCGTTGGTGATGCGCACCCAGGGCGGTGCCGGCTATCGCGGCGGCGCGCAGCACTCACAGAGCCTCGAGAGCTGGCTCACCCATGTGCCGGGCCTCAAGGTCGTGATGCCGAGCCGTCCGAGTGACGCTGCGGGCCTGCTCGCCAGTGCCATCGCGGACCCGAACCCCGTGGTCTTCATCGAGAGCAAGACGCTCTACTTCCGCACGGGCGAGGTGCCCGAGCCGGCACCGCGTGTGCCGATCGGGGAGGCCGTGACGCTGCGCGAAGGCCGCGACGTCACGATCGTCGCCCTCTCGCGGCTCGTCCACGATGCGCTCGAGGCGGCCGATCGGCTGGCCGCCGAGGACGGCATCGAGGCCGAGGTCATCGACCCGCGCACACTCGTTCCGCTCGATCTCGACGCGATCGTCGGCTCGGTCCGGCGCACCGGGCGGCTCGTGATCGCCCACGAGGCCGTCGAGCACGGAGGCTTCGGCGCGGAGATCGCGGCGCAGGTCGGCGCAGCGGCCTTCGATTCGCTCGACGCGCCGATCGCGCGGGTGGGCGCGCCGTTCGCCGCGATCCCGGTGAGCCCGCCGCTCGAGGACGCTTATCTACCGAGCTCCGACGACGTCGTCGCTGCCGTGCGGGCGATGTCGATCTCACAATCGGCCAATGCGTAGCTTCAGGCGGCCCGGCAAGTCAGGAGGGGCGATGTACGACTATGTGATCGTCGGCGCGGGATCGGCGGGCTGCGTGATCGCAGGACGCCTCAGCGAGGACCGCGACGTCAGGGTCGCGCTGCTCGAGGCCGGCGGTCAGGATGGCCGGCCCGAGATCGCGATGCCGATCGCCTTCCCGATGCTGCTGAAGTCGAGCGTCGACTGGGATCTCTACGGCGAGCAGGAGCCGGGGCTGGGTGGGCGGCGACTGTTCCTGCCGCGTGGCAAGGTGCTCGGCGGGTCGGGCTCGATCAACGCGATGATCTACATCCGCGGCAATCGTGCCGACTACGACGGCTGGGCGGCCGGCGGCGCCCAGGGCTGGAGTTACGACGAGGTCCTGCCCTACTTCAAGCGCTCGGAGGACAACGAACGCGGGGAGGACGGATTTCACGGCGTGGGCGGGCCGCTGAGCGTCGCCGACAGTCGTGCGATGAGCCCGCTGATCGAGACGATGCTCGAGGCCGCCGAGCTCTCGGGCCTCGACTACAACCCGGACTTCAACGGCGCCCGCCAGGAGGGCGCCGGGCGCTTCCAGCTCACGCAGCGCAACGGCCGGCGGCACTCGACGGCGGCCGCGTTCATCCACCCCGTGGAGACGCGGCCGAATCTCGACGTGATCACCGATGCGCTGGCGCTGCGGATCCTCTTCGAGGGCACCCGCGCGGTCGGCGTCGAGGTCTCTCGCAACGGCGTGGTCGAGCAGGTCAGGGCGCAACGCGAGGTGATCCTGTCGGCCGGGTCGTATCAGTCGCCCGTGCTCCTGATGATCTCGGGCATCGGGCCCGCCGAGGATCTCGCGCCGTACGGCATGGAGGTGCGCGAGAACCTGCCGGTCGGCCACAACCTGCAGGACCACTGCATGTGCCAGCTCAACTACGAGACCGACGAGCCGTCGCTGTTCGGGGCGTTCGCGGCCGCCAACTTCGCGCTGTTCGAGGGCGAGGGACGCGGTCCGCTGACCTCCAACATCCCCGAGGCCGCCGCCTTCTTCCACACGCGACCGGGGCTCGAAGCGCCCGACATGCAGTTCCACTTCGCGCCGTCGATGTTCTACGACGAGGGGCTGTCGGCGCCCCACGACCACGGCTACTGCTTCGGGCCGGTCGTGATCAAGCCGACGAGCCGCGGGCGGGTGTTGCTGCGGGCGCCGCTGGCCGACTCCAAGCCACGGGTGTTGTGCAACTTCCTCACGACGGAGGAGGATCGCCGTTGCATGATCGCGGGCCTCCGCAAGGCACTCGAGGTTGCCGAGCAGGAGCCGCTCCGCAGGGCGATGCGCAGGCCCTTCAGCGTGCCGGCCGGCGATTCGGACGAGGACCTCATGGACTTCGTCCGGCGCGCGGCGCAGAGCGTCTACCACCCGACGTCGACCTGCGCGATCGGCTCGGTCGTCGATCCGCAACTGCGCGTCTACGGCTTCGAGGGCCTGCGTGTCGCCGACGCGTCCGTCATGCCGACCATCACGCGGGGCAATACGAACGCCGCGACGATCATGATCGGCGAGAAGGCTGCGGACCTGATCCGGGGGGTCGGATGACGGCAGGCGAGAGGCGCGGTCCCCGACCGGTCACGCCGAGATCCCGGCGACCGCGGCACGCACGAACTCGGCCGACGCGTGCAGGGCTGTGCGCTCGTCCGGGCTGAGCTCCCATTCGTGAATGCGCTCGGCGCCGCCGCCGGCGATGGTCGCCGGCACGGTCACCGCGACGCCATGGATGCCGTATTCGCCTGCGAGGACGATCGAGGCAGGCCAGAGCTCGCCGTCCCCGCCGAGCGCGGCGATCATGCGGGCGACGCCCAGGCCGGACGTCCATGTCGACGAGCGCCCGGAGTCCAGCGCGACGTGCCGCGGGTACCAGGTGCGGCGGTAGGAATCCGCGACCGCGATCTGTTCGGGGGTGAGCCGGACGGGAGCGCCCCGCACCTCGACCCGGCCGTACAGCGGGACGCTGAGGTCGCCGTGCTCGCCGATCACCCAGGCCTCGACGCTCCCCGGGGGTACGCCGAGGGCCCGCGAGATGCCGGTCCGCAGTCGCAGGCTGTCGTTGAGCGTGTAGCCGAGGATCCGCAGCCGGTCCAGGCCGGTCCGCTTCTGCACTCGCGTCACGAGGGGGTCGACCGGGTTCGTGACGACGATGACCACGCCGCGCCAGCCGGAGTCGAGCGCGTCGGCGAACGCGTCGGCGACCATCGCGTTGTTCGCGAGGTACTCGATCCGCGGCATGCCGGCGACGAGCGGAGACGACGAGAGGAGCACGGCCACGTCGGAGTCGCCCAGATCCCCCATGTCGCCTGCGCGCACGCGGGACGCGGGCGACAACTCGAGCACCTGCTCGAGGTCCATGAGGTGCGAGGCGACCATCTCGGGCCGGTTGTCGACGATCGCGATCTCCTGCCCGCCGCCCATCAGCGCGAGATTGAATGCCGTCGACGCGCCGACGCCGCCTGCTCCTCCCACGAGCGTCACCTTCACCGTGGCAATGGTCACAGCGTATGGCACAAAAAGCAAATGATTTGTCTATCACTCCGGCGCGTGTGTACGCTGTGAGCGTGGCTGGGCCAACCGTTCGCGAGGCGACCTTCGACGTCTGGCGCGAGTACGGGCTGACCTCGATCTTCGCCAACCCGGGCTCGACGGAGATCAAGCTGCTGACGGACCTGCCCTCCGACTTCCGCTTCGTCCTCGCCCTCCACGAGAGCTCGGTCGTGGGCATGGCGACGGGCTGGGCGATCGGGCGCGGCGAGCCGGCGCTCGCAGTCCTGCACACCACCGCCGGCCTCGGCAACGCGGTCGGCGCGCTGGCCACCGCGCGCGTCAATCGCGCCCCGCTCGTGGTCGTCGTCGGCCAGCAGGACCGCCGGCACCTCGCCACCGAGCCATTCCTCGCGGGGAAGCTGCGCGGGCTGGCCGGTGAGTATCCGGTGTGGATCGACGAGCCGGTGCGCCCGCAGGATGTGCCCGGAGCGATCGCTCGCGCGGTGCACGAGGCCGTGACCGGATGCGGGCCGGCGCTCGTGATCGTGCCGATGGACGACTGGCTCGCCGATGCAGATGCGGCGGACGAGCGCGCCGCGCCTCGCCGCGTCGTTCGTGCTCTGGCGGCAGACGGCGAGGCGGTCGCGGAGCTCGCGGCACTCATCGCGGGCGCGGAGAGCCCGGCGATCGTGGTCGGTGCAGGGGCGGACGACCCCGACACCTGGGAGTCGCTGGTCGCCCTCGCCGAGCGGCTGATGTGCCCGGTCTGGCAGGAGTCCTTCAGCTCGCGCGCCGGCTTCCCGCAGGACCACCGGCTGTTCGCCGGCCATCTGCCGGCCGATCGCGTCCGCCTGCGCGAGACACTCGCACGTCACGACCTCGTGGTCGCGATCGGCTCGCCGGTCTTCCGCCAGTACCCGTTCGTCCCCGGCCCGTTCGTGAACGCCGGGACGACCGTCGCGATGGTGAGCAGCGATCGCGCCGAGGTGCACCGGAGCACGGCCGACCTCGCGTTGCTGGCGACGCCCGGGCCGGTGTGCGCCGAGCTGGCGCGCGTCCTGCCCGCGCGCACGGACGAGCCTCCTGCGCTCCGCGTGCCTCCTGCTCCTCCGGTTCCTCCGGCGGCCGGCGAGCCGCTGCGCGTGGCCCACGTCTTCGCGGCGATGGCCGACCGCATCCCCCGCGATGCGATCGTGATCGAGGAGTCGCCGTCAAGCCGTCCCGAGCTGCTCGAGCGCCTGCCTGCGCGCCAGTCGCTCGGCTCGCTCAGCCCGGCCATGGGCGGGCTCGGGTTCGCCCTGCCCGCCGCGATCGGGCTGCGCATGGCATTGCCGACCCGCCCCGTCGTTGCGATCGTCGGAGACGGCTCGTCGCTCTACTCCATCCAGGCGCTGTGGAGTGCAGCGCAGTACCGCGCCGGTGCGCTGTTCGTGATCCTTGCAAACGGCGGCTACGCGATCATGGACCGGCTCGCCGAGCAGGCCGGCGGCTCGGCCCCGTGGCCGGGCTTCTCGATCGACATCGCGGGCCTGGCACGCGCGTTCGGATGTCCCGCACGCACCGTCGCCGGGCACGCTGAGCTCCTGGGCGTGCTCGACGAGGTGCTCCCGGGCCTGTCGGATCGCAGCGAGCCGCTGCTGCTCGAGGTCGCGGTCGCGCAGGATGCGACATTCGCGCCGTGACGACGCGCTTCCGGTCGCCGCGCAGGGATGCGAGCGAGCAGGTCGCGTTCGAGATCCGCCGCTACCTCGCCGCGCGCGACCTGCGGCCGGGCGAGCGCCTCGGCACCGAGCAGGAGCTCGCCGCCGAGTTCGGCGTCAGCCGTCCAACGCTGCGCGAAGGGCTGCGGCTGCTTGCGGGATCGCACCTGATTCGCGCCTCGCAGGGCCCGGGCGGCGGGATCTTCGTCGAGAGCACGCAGAGCGAGGGCATGCGGCGGAACGTCAGCGAGTCGATCGCCGTGATGCTCGAGACCGACGAGGTCTCCCTGACGGAGCTGGTCGAGGCGCGTATCTCGCTCGAGGTGCCGCTCGCCGGACTGGCGGCGCAGCACGCGACGGAGGCGACCGCGGATGAGCTGCTCGACGCCATCGCCGAGGCGGAGGGCAACGACCCCGCCTCGGATGCGTTCCGCCTCGCGGACACGCGCTTCCATCGAGTGATCGCGAGCGCTGCGCGCAACGAGCTCCTCCGGGCCTTCACGAGCTGGACGCTCGACGTGCTGCAGCCGTCGCTGATCGACACGATCGGCAGCTCGATCGACGGAGCTGCGATCCTCGATCAGCACCGCGTGATCCAGCGCGCGATCCGCCTGCACCAGCCCGCGGCCGCCGAGCGCGCGATGCGCAGGCACCTCGACTATCTGCACGAGCTCGTCACCGCCCTCGACATGCCAACGACCTCGAGCCGGAGGAAGCGACCGTGAAAGCGGCATTGATGCACGCCTACCACCAGCCGCTCGAGTTCGTCGAGCGACCCAAGCCAGAGCCCTTGCATCCGACCGACGTCGTCATCCGGATCGGCGGCGCGGGAGTCTGCGCGACCGACCTGCATGCCATCGAAGGGCTGATGGAGCCCGCCGGCGTCTCGCTCCCGCGGGTGCTCGGCCACGAGAACGCGGGGTGGGTCGACGAGATCGGCGCGGGTGTCACGACCGTCGCGAAGGGCGATGCGGTGCTCGTCTTCCCGCCGCACAGCTGCGGGCTGTGCGTTCCCTGCCGGCGCGGCGTCGACATGCTGTGCATCCATCACGAGTTCACGGGCCTGACGGTCGACGGCGGCTTCGCCGACTACGTGCTCGTCCCGGAGCGCTCGCTGCTCGCCCTACCGGCAGGCATCGAGCCCGCGGCGGTCGCGCCCCACGCCGATGCCGGCCTCACCGCATATCACGCGGTGCGCAGGCTGGCCCACCTCATCACGCCCGGCTCGACCGCCGTGGTCGTCGGCGTCGGCGGTGTCGGGCACATTGCGCTGCAGCTGATCCACGAGCTCGGGGCGAGCGCAACGGTCGCGGTTGACACCGACTCCAGGCGCCGCCGGCTCGCCGCGGAGCTCGGCGCGGGCGAGGTCCTCGACGGCAGCGGCTCGGTCGCTGCCGTGCGCGAGCTGACGAGCGGCCGCGGCGCCGATGTCGTGTTCGACTTCGTCGGCACGGATCAGTCGCATGCCGACTGCATGGCGATGCTGGCCCGCGGCGGCACCTACTCGATCATCGGCTTCGGCGGCATGCTCACGGCGCCCTCGGCTGTCATGGTCGGCGGCGAGCAGACCGTGACGGGCAACCTCGTGGGAACGTGGCTCGACCTGTGGGAAGTCATGCAACTGCAAGCGGCGGGCCGGCTCGTGCTCAAGACCGAGACGCACCCGCTGGAGTCGGTGAACGACGTGCTCGCGAAGCTGCGCGACGGCGAGGTGACGGGCCGCGCCGTGCTCGTGCCGCGAGAGTGACGAGCCTCAGGCCTGGGGCGGCGCGGACTCGATCGCGACGGTGTCGAGCGCCGGCGCAGCCTCCTTGCCGCGCAGGAGGTAGGCGGAACGGAGCAGGTCGGGTTGCTCCGTGAGCTCCTTCGCGGTCCCCGCGTAGCGGATGCGGCCGCCCTCGAGCACGTACGCCCGATTCGCGAGCGCGAGCGCGATATGGGCGAACTGCTCGATCAGGAGGATGCCGACCCCGCTCGCGGCGATTGCCTGGAGCACCGGGGCGAGCCGCTTGACGACGACCGGTGCAAGGCCCAGCGACAGCTCGTCGACCAGGATCACGCGCGGGTGGGAGACGAGCGCCTGTGCCAGCACGACCATCTGCTGCTCGCCGCCCGAGAGCAGGCGGCAGGTGACGCGCCAGCGCTTCTCCAGTTCGGGGAACAGCTCGACCGCGCGCGCGACACCGCTCTTTGCATCCTGCTTGGAGAGCGCGTACGTCGCCACGCGGAGGTTGTCCTCGACGGTCAGCCCGGGCAACAGGCGCCTGCCTTCAGGGACGATCGCGACGCCGGCACCGCGGACCTGCTCGGGCCGACGGCGCGTCAGGTCGTCCTCGCCCAGCAGCACGCGGCCGCTGGCGATGCGGAGCACGCCGCCGACGGCCAGGACGAGCGACGACTTCCCGGCCCCGTTCGGGCCCAGGAGCGTCGTGATCTCGCCTGGCGGGATCGTGAGTGAGACGTCGTGGAGCACGCGGCGGCCCCCGCGCGAGACGCACAACTCCTCGAACCGGAGCTCGGCCCCGGCGGGTGCCTCGGGCGCGCTCACGTGACTGCCTCGCTCGGCTGGCTGTCGTCCTCGGCCGCGTCGACGTCCTCGGTGCCCAGGTAGGCGCGCATGACGTTGTCGTCGCGCAGCACGTCCGCGGTCGCTCCCGTCGCGATCAGCCTGCCGAAGTCAAGCACCGCCGTGGTCGTGCAGCACGCCTGGACGAGGCTCATGTCGTGGTCGACGAGGATCACGAGCGCGCCGAACTGCTCGGGAATCCCCTGGATCACGCGCGACAGGTGCTCGGTCTCCTCGTCGGGAAGGCCGGCGGCCGGCTCGTCGAGCAGCACGACTTTGGGGGCACCGACGACGGCGCGAGCAATCTCCACCAGGCGCCGATCGCGAGCGCCCAGCCCGCCTACCTTGACGGCCGGCGGCACGTCGAGGCCGACGTACTCGATCGCCGCGACGACATCGGCCTTGCGCGATGCGCGGCCGGCCCCGGAGTGCTCGTGGATCATCGCGATGTTGTCGAACACCGACAGCTGCTCGATCGCCATCTCGGTCTGGAACGTGCGCCGTAGCCCCCAGCGTGCCCGCCGGTAGTCCACCATCTTGAGCAGGTCGTCGCCGAACGCGCGGATCGAGCCGGTCGCCGGTTTGACGAATCCGCTCAGGACGTTGAAGAACGTCGTCTTGCCGGCACCGTTCGGGCCGATCAGGCCGCACGTGCCACCCGGGAAGACCACGCTGACGTCATCGATCGGAGTGACTCCCGAGAAGCGGACCGTCAGTCCTTGGACCTCGATCATTCCGGGCTCCGAGCGCCCGTCGCGCGCCGGTACAGGTGGGCACCCAGCTTACCCAGGTTGGCGAGGTCCTTCGGCAGCTGAACGACGATGCCGCGCGGAGCCGTCAGGAGCACCTGCAGCAGGCCGACGCCGAAGATGATGAGCAGGAAGTTCGGGTCGATGCCCCACTGGGCCTGGAAGATGAACGGGGCGAGCTGGCTGAAGGCGCCCGCCACGACGGCTCCCCAGAGCGAGTAGATGCCGCCGATCAGCGCCGCGGCGAGCAGCGTCAGCGAGTCCTGCGTCGGGAAGCCGAACGCGGTCGGCTGGCCGAGCTGCGCCGCGAGCAGGCCGCCGGCCACGCCCGTCGTGAACGACGCGAGCGCGAACGCCCAGAGCTTGTAGCGGACGATGTTCACACCGGCAGCGAGAGCCGCCGGCTCGCTCTCCCGGATCGACGCCCAGGCCCGGCCGGGCTTGGTGGCGAAGTGCACCGCGATGAGCAGGAACATGAGTGCGCAGACGACGATCGTGTAGCGGTAGTAAGCCGTGTCGCCGACGGCGATGCCGGGCCTGCTCACGGGCTTGAGGCCCGAGAGATCGGGCGTCGAGGTGTGGCCGGTGAAGCCATGCCCGCCGTTCGGGAAGTTGATCGTGGTCAGTACGACGTTCACCGCGCCGGCCGCCATCAGCGTGATCAGGGCGAGGTACAGGCCGCTCAGGCGCAGTGCCGGCAACCCGATCAGGACGCCCACGCCGCAGGTGATCGCGCCGGTGAAGAGCAGCATCACCGGGAACGGCAGCCCGGCGGCGAATGAGATCCGCGTCGCCGTCCACGTGCCGATCGCGAGCAACGCGATCTGGCCCAGCGAGATCATCCCGACACGGCCGTACAGGGTCACGAGGCCCGCAGCCACCACGGCGTAGATCGCGACGGCCGTGAGGGTCTTGATCCAGTCCCCGCCGAGCGTCGCCGGCACGACGAAGAGCGCGATGGCCAGGAAGGCTGCGACCGCCGCTCCGCGCCCGATCACGGTCCGCGCCAGCGCAGAGCCCGCTTCGAGCTGGAGCACGCTGCTACCCGGCCGTCCGCGAGAGGGTGACCGTGCGATGGCGCCCGAGGTACAGCAGCGCGATGATCGCGAGCACGAAGGGCGCCGCCGTCCGGTAGGCCGAGATCGATGCATACGGCGTTGCGACCGCTTGGGCGAGGCCTACCGCGAGACCGCCCGCGAGCGTGACCCACAGCGAGCGCAGCCGGCCGATCAGCGCCGCCGCGAGCGAAGAGATGACGAGGAACGTGAGCGCGGTGTAGTCGAGCGACGTGAACAGATCGGCGAGCAGGAGGCCTGCGCCGCCGCACACGAGGCCCGAGCCCAGCCAGGCGGCCAGCTCGACCCTGCGCACCGGCACGCCGAGGGTCGCGGTGATCTCACGGTCGCTCGCCATCGCGCGCATGGCGGTTCCGATCTTGGTGTAGCGCAGGAATGCGGTCGTTCCAACCGTCAGCACGAGGGCGAACACGAGCGCGAGGAGCTGCGTGAGCGTGACGACCGCCCCGAAGATCGTGTAACGGTGAGTCGACGTCGGCAACTGGAGAACGCGCACGAACGCTCCGCCGGCCGGCGCGCGCCAGGCCATGACGCCGAGCAGGATCAATGCCAGTCCGAGCGTCCCCATCATCTTGACCAGCGGATCGCGGCCGGCGAATGCCGGTCCCAGCAGCACGCCGTACACGACGTTGACGGCGGCACCGAACAGAACGCACATCAGATAGGCGACCCAGTGCGGCCAGCTCGTGTGGTTGACGAGGTAGTAGGCGATCAGGGCGCCCGCAGCGCCGATGGCGCCGAACGCGAGGTTCAGCACTCCGGTGGCCTGGTACAGCACGACCACGCCCACGCCGGAGAGCGCATAGACGCTCCCCAGCGCGAGCCCGAGGACGATGTACGGCTTGAGGAAAATCCAGTCCACGCCGAACACGGTCGTCGTTGCGAAGCTAATCATCGGTGCGTACGGACGCCCTGATTCTCCACTCGTCCCGTTACTTCCCGGTGTTCAGGTTGAACTTCTTCTCCCACGCGCGGGTCTGGGTGAGCTGAGGGTCGACGGCCTGGATCGCGAAGCACTTGTCCTCGGTCACGACCGAACCGCCCTTGTAGGTGACGGTGATGTCGGTGTTGTTCGGGATGTGGTACGCGAGGTTCTCGCCAACGTACCACGGCTTGCAGAGCATGCTCGTCTTGACGTTCTTGAGCGCCCGGACGGCTTTGTTGTAGGACGTCGCAGTGACGTCGCCCTTGATGCTGAGGAGCGCCTGGGTCGCGAATTTCGCGTCCATGAAGCCCATCTGGCCGAAGGCCTGGGGCGAGATGCTCGGCGCGTACTTGTTCGTGATCTGCAGGTAGAGCTTCTCGTCCGGCGAGCCGTCGTTGATGTTGCCGAACTCCTGGTTGATGTGCATCTTGCCGTCGAACTGCGGGAACTGCCCCGCCATGAACTCATTGGCGATCGGCGTCGAAGAGCCCCACAGCACCTTGTCGACGAGACCCTGGGCGATTGCGGCGTTCATCAGCGCCGGTGCCGAGTCGGGCGTGAAGTCGAGAATCACGCCACCACCCGGGCCCGCGGCCTGGACGAGCTGCAGGATCGTCGAGTTCGCGTCGGTGATCGGAAGCTTGATCGGGAAGGCCTGGCCCTTGATGCCGGCGGCCTGCGCGACCTTGAGCACGCCACCGTCGGCGTAAGCCGAGATGGTGTCGGGCGATGCCACGATCAGTGACTTCGCGCCGCGCTTGACGAGTGCCTGGGCTGCGCCGATGTTGCTGTAGCGCGGGCCCATGTTCGACTCGACGAAGGTCGGGGTGCCGAAGCACTCGGCCTGCACGCCTGCGCCGATCACGGTGAACCCCTTGGACTTGTAGTACTTCCAGTTGGTTCCACACTCGGTGAAGCTTGTGTTGCCGACGATCCCGACGACCTTGTCGCTCTCGACGAGCTTCTTGGCCAGCGAGGCCTGCTGCGTCGGGTTGAGCTGCTCGTTGTAGAGGATGTACTTGATCGGGCGGCCGTTGATGCCGCCGTTGTCGTTCACGCACTTGAAGTAGGCGTTCGCGAACTTGCCGATCGTCGTGAAGTCGACGCCCGGGATCAGCATGTCGATCCCGCCGATCTTGATCGGCTTGCCGGTCGCCTTCTTGCCCGTTCCAGCACCGCACACGGACTTCGTCGCGGATGCCTTGCCCGAGCCGACCGGTGCAGCGGCACCGGCGCCCGTTGCCAGCACGGCCGACAGCACAAGGAGGCTGCCGACGGCGCACATGACACCAAACTTGACCTTCGTCGATCTCATCAGTCTCTACCCTCGATTTCTCTAGCTTCGTCAGGACTTCGTCGTCGGGACTGAACCACGCGGCGGTCGACGCATTGGGGGGCGCGCCCGCGATCACGACCTCGTCAAACTCGTCCTCCTCGCTGGGTGTCCACACGTGCCTGTCACTGCGTTGTTAGACGCGCACTCGGCAGCCATTCGTTAGGCGATCTCCGACGAGATGGCTGCGGCCGTCTTGAGGATCGCGGGCGAGAATCGCTCGATCAGATCCGTTGTCAGCCCCATGGAGCGGTGGACGGCGAGGTTGAGGGCAGCCACCACTTCGCCGGATCGCGCACTGATCGGCGCCGCGATCGAGCGCAGGCCGTAGGCGAGCTCCTCGTCGTTGACGGCGATGCCCGTCTCGCGGATGCCGGCGAGCTCTGCCCGGAAGGCGGCCTCGTCGGTGATCGTGTTGGGGCCGCGCTCGGTGAGCTCGACCTCGTCGAGGATGGCCGCCAGCCGATCCTCGGGCAGGAACGCCAGCATCGCCTTGCCCATGGCGGTGCAGTACGCGGGCAGGCGGGCGCCGATGTGCAGGTTGAGGTCGATCTCCCGCTGCCCCGGCCGCGAGGCGCGGCAGCGCTCGATGTAGACGATGTACCCACCGTCGAGGATGGCCATGTTGACCGTGTGGCCCGTCTCGTCGCTCAGCTGCTGCAGGTGCGGTGCGGAGATCTCGCGGACGTCCATCGAGTTGATCGCCGAGAAGCCGAGGTCGAGCACGCGCGGCCCGAGGCGGTAGCGCTTGCTCTCGCGGTCCTGCTGCAGGTACCCGAGCGCGGCGAGGGTCGCGACGTAGCGGTGGGCCGTGCTGCGCGAGAGATCGAGTGCGCGGCCGATCTCGCTGACTCCCATCAGAGGCTGGCCCGACTTGAAGAGCGCCAGCACCGCGAGACCCCGCTCGAGCGACTGGGACATGCCCGAATCCGCCGGCCGACGCCCTCCAGCCGTCTGGGCCTCGAAATTCACGTCCCGGATACTAGACTACTGTCTCGGCCAATGGAACACTGCGCGGGCAAGTCACCCCGCGCTCGAATCTGCGGATGGAATGACGCCGCCACGCATGCCCGAGCCGGCGCCGGCCACCCCGTTTCTGGTTAGGTACTGAGCGGACCGAGCACAGGGAGAAGCACATGAGCGCGGACGTCCGGGCAAGCACGAGCAAGCGGCTCTTCGTCGGTGGCGACTGGGTCGACGCCGAGAGCGGTCGTACGTTCGAGGATCGCGATCCGTTCACCGGTGACCTGGTGGCCGAGGTCGCCGCGGGGACCCGTGCGGACGCGCGACGAGCGGTCGAGGCGGCGGCGGCAGCGGCGCCGGCCTGGGCGCAGACCCCGCCCGCCGTGAGGCAGGGCATCTTCCTGAAGGCCGCCGAGGTGCTCGAGAGCCGCCAGGACGAGGTCGTCTCGCTGCTGGCGCGCGAGACCGGAGCCACGTTCGGCTTCGGCATGTTCCAGATGCATTTCGTGCCGGGCCTCTTCCGCCAGACCGCTGCACTCGCGTACGCGCCGCTCGGCGAGGTCATCCCCTCCGACATGGGCGCCTTCGCGATGGGGCTCCGCCGCCCGGTCGGCGTCGTCGGCGCGATCGCGCCGTGGAACGCGGCGCTGATCCTGTCTGCCCGCTCGATCGCCGCGCCGCTCGTGCTCGGCAACACCGTAGTGCTCAAGCCATCCGAGTGGTCGCCGATCACAGGCGGCCTGATCTGGGGTGAGATCCTCGCGGAGGCGGGTCTCCCGGACGGCGTCCTGAACATCGTCACGAACGCGCCCGGCGAGGCGGCACCGATCGGCGACGAGCTGGTCGAGAGCCCGCACGTGCGCCGCCTCAACTTCACCGGCTCGACCGGCACGGGCCGCAAGCTGGCCGAGGCGGCGGGACGGCAGCTCAAGCGCGTCGTCCTCGAGCTCGGCGGCTACAACCCGCTGATCGTCCTCGGGGATGCCGATCTCGACTACGCGGTCAACGCCACGGCCTTCGGCGCCTTCCTGCATCAGGGCCAGATCTGCATGTCCGCGCGCAGGATCATCGTCGAGCGGTCGATCTCCGACGAGTTCGTCTCGCGCCTCGTGGACAAGACCAACGGTCTCAAGGCAGGCGATCCGAACGAGCACGACACGATCATCGGCCCGCTCATCAACGAGGACGCCCTTGCGATGGTCAAGCGCCGGGTCGACGACGCCGTCAGCGCCGGCGCCAAGGTGCTCGCGGGCGGGGACGCCGTGGGCCCGTGCTACCGCGCGACGCTGCTCGGAGACGTCCCGCCGGACTCGGAGTTCGCCCGGACGGAGACGTTCGGGCCGGTCGCGGCGATCGAGATCGTCGACTCGGCGGACGCCGCGATCGAGCGCGCCAATGCCTCCAGCTACGGGCTCTCCTCCGGGATCATCACCCAGGACGTCGACCGCGGCCTCGCACTCGCCGGACGCATCGACGCCGGCATCGTCCACGTCAACGACCAGCCCGTCGGCGACGAGCCGCAGATGCCGTTCGGCGGCGTCAAGGACAGCGGCTTCGGGCGTTTCGGCGGCAACGCCGTGGTGGACGAGTTCACCGAGCTGCGGTGGGTCACCGTCCAGCGCGGATCCCACCCATTCCCCTTCTGAAACCATCACGGAGATGACACCCTCGCCGACGCGCCGGGGGGCGCGATGACGGTCAGCCGGCTCGCCTCCGCGGAGGAGGCAATCCGTCACGTGCGCACGGGCGACACGGTGATGGTGGGCGGGTTCGGCCTCGTCGGCGCGCCGCTGACGCTGCTCGAGGCGCTCGTCGCGCATTCGGATGCGACCGATCTGACGATCATCTCGAACAACATCGGCGAACCGGGGAAGGGGCTCGGCATGCTGCTGCGGCAGGGGCGGATCCGCCGCGGAATCTCGTCGTACTTCACCTCGAATCCGGAGGCGGTGGCCGCGGTCAACGCCGGCGAGATCGAGGCGACGCTGCTCCCGCAGGGCACGTTCGCAGAGGCGATCCGCGCCGGAGGCGCCGGGATCTCCGGCTTCTTCACGCCCGTCGGCGCGGGAACGCTGCTTGCGGAGGGCAAGGAGGAGCGCGTCATCGACGGCGTGCCGCACGTCCTCGAGTGCTCGATCCGCGCCGACGTGGCGCTCGTGTTCGCCGCACGCGCAGATACGCTGGGCAACCTGTGGTACCGCCGCACGGCCCGCAACTTCAACCCGTTGATGGCGACCGCCGCGCGGGTCACGATCGCCGAGGCCAGCGAGGTCGTCGCGGTCGGGGGGCTCGACCCCGAGTCGGTCATGACGCCGCACCTCTACATCGACGAGCTCGTCGTCCAGGCGTGATCGGCGGATGACCGGCGACCCCAAGCGCACGATCGCGGCGCGTGCCGCGCTCGAGCTCAAGGCGGGAGAGGTCGTCAATCTCGGCATCGGCATCCCGAACCTGATCCCTGGCTTCCTCGACGACGACTCCGGCGTCTTCCTCCACACCGAGAACGGCTTGCTCGGCGTCGGGCCACGGCCGGACGAGAACGAGCTGGACTCCGACATGATCGACGCGGCGAAGCGTCCGGTGACGGCGCTCCCCGGCGCGTCCTACTTCGACAGCGCGGCCAGCTTCGCGATGATCAGGGGCGGTCACATCGATGTGGCCGTGCTCGGCGCGCTGCAGGTCAGCGCGGGCGGCGACATCGCCAACTGGGCGGTGCCGGGCAAGGACGTCCTGGGCGTCGGCGGAGCCATGGACCTCGTCGTCGGCGCTCGCCGGGTGATCGTGACGATGACGGCGACGTCGTCCGCCGGCGAGCCCAAGGTGGTGCCGGTCTGCACCTATCCGCTGACGGCGAAGGGCGCGGTCGACGTCGTGATCACCGAGCTGTCGGTCTTTCGCGTGCGTCACGGAGGGCTGGTGCTGGTCGAGCTGCTGAACGGAGCGACGACGGACGACGTCCGCGCAGTGACGTCGGCCAGCTTCGCGATCGATCTCGAGGTCACGCGCGCGAGCTGAGTCGCCTAACCCCCCGGATCCGGGTCGGACCCCGATCGGACAGCGGGCGCCGGGCTACCAGTTTCCGGGCTCGCCGAGCAGCTGACCGCCGTCGATCGCGATGACCGCACCGGTGATGAAGCTCGCGGCCGGCGACGAGAGCATCAGGGCAAGGCCCTTGAGCTCCTCCGGCTCGCCCATGCGACCGAGCGGCACGAGCGCCGCCCACTGCTTCTCCGACTCGGGCGTCACGCCGCCGCCGATCCGCGTCTTGATCGGGCCGGGGGCGATCACGTTCACGTGCACGCCGTACGGCGCCAGCTCGAGCGCCGCCTGCCGGGCGACGTTGACGACCGCCGCCTTGCTCGCGATGTAGCCGTAGCAGACCATCGGATCGGCCTTCAGACCGGCGGTCGAGGCCGTGACGACGATGCGACCCGATCGCTGCGGCTTCATCACGCCGGCCGCGGCGCGCATGGTCGAGAGCACGCCGTCGAGATTGACGTCGAGGACGCGCCGCCAGGCGTCGTCTCCGACCGTGTGGAGCTCCTGCCCGCCGTCGTTCGCGTAGCCCGGAACGGCGGCGATGCCGGCGTTCGCGAAGACGACGTCGATGCCGCCATGCGCAGCGCAGGCGTCGGCGAATGCGGCGCGCACCGCGGCGTCGTCCGTGACGTCGACGACTGCCGTGCGCACGTCGCAGCCGCCGGCGGCCAGGCGACCGGCCGTCTCCGCCAGCCGCTCGGCGTGGATGTCGGCGAGCGTGACGCGCGCGCCGCATTCGGCGAGCACCTCGGCGGCTGCGAGACCGAGCCCGCTCGCGGCTCCGGTCACGACGGCGCGCCTGCCCCGGACGTCGAACAGACGGGACGTCACGGCCGCGGCATCGACGCTCATGATGCGTGCACCAGCACCTTCATCGCCTCCTCGGGGTTGTCGATCGCGAACGCGATCGCGGCGGGCGCGTCTTCCAGTGCGTACTCGTGTGTGATGAGGCGCTCGACCGCATCGCTGCGCCGGGCCACGAGCGCGACCGCCTCGGCGAAGTCGTCTGCGCTGCAGGTGCTGACACCGAGGACGTCGAGCTCGCGGAACGGCAGGGTGCCGATGCGCAGCGGCACGTCGTGCGTGGAGAGGCCGACGACGAGCACGCGGCCCGTCTGCGCCACCGCGTCGAGGGAGGCGCGCATCGGCTCCTGCGCGCCGGTCGCCTCGACCACGACCTCCGGCAACTCCCCTCCGCCCCATGCGCGTGCCAGGGCGACGAGATCCTCGCCGGGCTCGATCGGAGCGAGGTCCGCTCCGGACGCGCCGCCGCGCTCGAGCCTCGCGGCGAGCCGGTCGACCATCAGCACCCGCGCTCCGCGGTCGAGCGCGGCGATCGTGACGGCCTGCCCGATCGGGCCGGCGCCGAGCACCAGTACGCGCTCGCCGGCTGCCACGCGGCCGCGTTCGACCGTCCGCACGGCGATCGACATGGGCTCGATGAAGGCCGTCAGCCGCGCATCGGTGCCGGTCACCGGGAACGCCTGCGTCGCAGGTATCGACAGGCGCTCCTGGAGCGCGCCGTCGCGGTGGATGCCGATCAGCGCGATGCGCTCGCAGGCGTTGCCGAGCCCGCGCAGGCAGGCGTGGCAGCTGCCGCAGGCGATCACCGGCCAGACTGCCACGCGCCGGCCGGCCTCGAGTGCCGGTGGGCAGCCGGGGCCGACGTCCTCGATGATCGCCGAGAATTCGTGGCCCTGGATGCGAGGGTAGAGCTCGTCATCGGTCACCGAGCCCAGGTTGCCGTGGAAGTAGTGGAAGTCGCTGCCGCAGATTCCGATCGTCTCGGGCCGCACGACGACGCATCCGGGCTCGGCCGGCCCGGGCTCGGGAACGTCGACCACCTCCATCGTCGACCTCGCTCTCGTGACGGCGGCGCGCACGGCGTGACCTTACGTCGTCGCCGTGCTCAGTGCGGCTTCTGCGCGAGGTAGGCGAAGCGCGACATGCGTTCCTCCCGCGCCAGTTCGGCGACCATCTCGAGGAAGCGCTGCCTGCGCTCGAATTCCTCGTCGCCCTCGATCAGCCTGAGGGCATCGGCGCGCTCGGCGCGCGCCTCGACCCGGCGGCCGGCGACTCCGGCAACCGTCTCGGTCAGATCCTCGACGGCGACGACGTCCAGGCCTGCCGCGGTCAGCAGGCGCTTGTCCTCGCCGGGCGCCGCGAACTCGAAGTAGCCGATCGAGCTCCTGATTGCGAGCTCCTCGTTGCTGACGATGCCCGTGATCGTCACGGGGTCGGTGAAGAGCAGCCTGCCGCCCGGGACGAGCACACGCGCCCAGTCGGCGAACACCGCCGAGCGACACGGGAGATGGTTGAGCGCGTCGATGCAGACGACCGCGTCGAACGAGCCTCCGGCGAAGGGCAGTCGCCGGCCGGCGTCGACTCTCGCAAAGCGCGCCCTCGCCTCGAGGCCGGCCTCGCGCGCCATGCGCCGCCCGTTGTCGAGGCCGCTCTCCTCGAGGTCGATGCCCGTGACGTCGCAGCCGGTCACCTGCGCGAGGTGCACGGAGAGGCCTCCCGTGCCGCAGGCGACGTCGAGCAGCCGAACTCCCCGCGCGAGCTCCAGCTGGGCGGCGAAGCGCTCGAGCTCGTCGTGCGTCTGCCAGTTGTTCTGTCCGAGATCCTCGCCGAACTCCGCTTTGCGGATCTCGCTGTAGGCGCTGTTCGCGAAGTTGCCGTAGTACCTGCCGTAGTGCCCGGGGGTCTCGGGGGGATGCTCGGTCATGGCGCCTCGGAGAAGCCGGCAAGCAAGCGCTCCGCCGCCAGTTCGAAGCGCTCGACGTCGCCGTACGGGCGTGCCACCAGCATCGCGCCCTCGAGCGCGCTGACGATCAGTCGAGCCGCGTCGCGCGGAGCGCCGTCGAACGCCAGCGAGCCATCGTCGCGACCGTCTTCCAGGACCGCGCCGACCCAGGCCTCGTTCTCGTCGAAGAACTCGATCACCGCGTCGCGCATCGGCTCGGGGAGCGTCTGGTACTCCGCGGCGAGCATCCCGCACAGGCACATGCGCTGCTCCCGCAGGACGTCTGCGTAGAGGCCTGCATACGCGAGGAGCCTCGCGCGCGCGTCACCGCCGCCGGCGTCGATCTCCGCCAGCGCGTCGCTGAACCGGTCCGCGTAGCGGACGATCAGCGCCCGCCCGAGCTCGGCCTTGCCCGCAAAGTGGTAGTGCACGCTGGCAGTGGTGAGTGAGAGCTCGCCGGCCACGTCGGCGTAGCTGAAGCCGTTGAACCCGCGTACCTGCACGAGGCTCTCGGCGCTGTCGAGGATGCGCGTAGCAGTATCGCCTTCATCGACCGCTCGTCCGCTCGCCATCGCTCCATCCTCCCACATCGGGCGGGCCGGTATTGACATCTTACTTACTAGTAAGTAAGAATCGCCACGTCCAGCCACGACCGAAGGGGCGCAGCGATGCAGCAGACCGAGCACAAGAGCTTCAAGGCACCGGAGGAGACGCGCGAGTTCCCGAACGGGCGGGCCGAGATCCTCCAGATCGGCGGCGGCGAGGTCGGACGGCTGACGTTCGCGCCGGGCTGGCGCTGGTCCAACGACGTCCAGCCGATCGCGAACACGAGCAGCTGCGAGGCGCCGCACTTCCAGTACCACGTCAGCGGGCGCCTGGCCATCCGGATGGACGACGGCACGGAGCTCATCGCCGGCCCGGGCGACGTCACGTCGCTGCCGAGCGGTCACGACGCGTGGGTCGTCGGCGACGAGCCGGTCGTCGTCGTCGACTGGTTCGGCGCGAGCAACTACGCCAAGGGCTGACGGTCTGAGGAACTGGTCTCTACGACCGCACGCGCTCGAGCCAGCCGCGGGTGGCGGCGCCCAGGAGCGGCTCGATCCCGCTGGTCACATAGCGCGCGCCGCGCTCGAGCCAGGCGACGGCGTCCTCGGCGGTCGGCACCGTGACGCCCAGCACCTTGCCTGCCGCCAGCGTCGCCGCGGTCGCGCGCTCGAGATGCTCGACGACCAGCGGATGCCCCAGCTCGCCGGGAACGCCGAGCGAGTGGGAGAGATCGGTCGGGCCCAGGAAGATGACGTCGACGCCGTCCACCGCGGCGATCTCGTCCACGCGATCCACGGCCTGCGCGCTCTCCACGTGCGCGATCACGAGCGTCTCGGCGTTCGAAGTGCGCACGTACTCCCCGAGCGCGCCGCGCTGGCCGTAGTCGGCCGCGCGCACTCCCGCGAGCCCGCGCGAGCCGCGCGGCCCGTACTTCACCGCGCGCACGGCGCGCTCTGCATCGGCTGCGTCCTCCACCCACGGCACCTGGCAGCCCTGGGGCCCGATGTCCATGAACTGCAGGATCACGTGCGGCTGATTGACGGGGACACGCACGATCGCGGTGACGTCGTGGAGCTCGGCCGCGCGCACGAGGCCCTCGCAGATGCGCGTGTCGAGCGTGCCGTGCTCGGCGTCGAAGATGAGGAAGTCCCAGCCCTGATATGCCGCGAACTCGACGAGCGCCGGATCGGGGAAGCGCACGAAGCAGCCGAAGGCGGGCTTGCCCTCGCGCAGGGCCCGCTTGGTGCGGTTCTCGCGCATCAGACGGCGAGCAGGGCTCGGTGCCGCTTGAGCCCGGCGAGCAGCGTCTCGATGTCCTCGTGCGTGTTGTAGCAGTGCGCCGAGACGCGGAGGTTGCCGTCGCGCGACGACGTCAGGATCCCATCCTCGGCCAGCGCGCGGACGAGCGCGTGCTCGTCGGTCGAGCGAATGGCGACGAGCGCGCCGTGCGAGGCGGGCTCGCGGGGCGTGACCACGCTGCCTCCGAGTTCGTCCACCCCCGCGATCAGGACCTCGTTGAGCTGGGAGACGTGCGCGCGGGTCTCGGCAATGCCGATCTCCTTCATCAGCTCGATGCCCGCGATCCCGGCGTAGATGCTCGGAATGGGCGGCGTGCCCGCCTGGAACCGGCGGGCGTCGGCGGCCGGCGAGTAGTCCTGGATGTCCATCGCGAACACGTCGGCGTCTGCGAACCACCCCGTCGCGGTCGGACGCAGCCGCTCGAACAGATCGCGGCGGCAGTAGAGGAAGCCGAGGCCGGCTGAGGCGAGCAGGTACTTGAGCGCACCGGCGACGAGGAGGTCGACGTCGAGCGCGTGCACGTCGATCGGCATCGATCCGACGGCCTGGTAGGAGTCGAGCAGCACGAGTGCGCCGCGCTCGTGCGCAAGGCGGACCACGCCCTCGATGTCGATGCACGCGCCGTTGCGGTAGCAGACCTGCGTGATCGCGACCAGCGCGGTGCGCTCGTCGATCGCGGCGTCGAACGCCTCCAGGGGCACGACGGGCGAGCCGCCCTGTGGCACGTGGGTGACCGTGTAGCCGCGCTGCTCCTGCGCGTGCCAGATCTGGCCGACGGTCGGGAACTCGAAGTCGGAGACGACGATCCTGTCGCGCCCGGCCACCGTCGGCAGGCCGCTGGCGATCGCATTCACGCCTGCCGAGACCGAGGCGGTGACGGCGATCTCGTCGTCGTGGGCGCCGACGAGGCCGGCGAAGCTCGCCCGCGCCGACTCCGTGCGCTCCATCCAGTACTCCCACGGAGCGCCGTACTCGTCCCAGTCCCGCAGGTAGTCGGCGTAGGCGGCGCGCACGGCATCGGAGAGCACTCCCTGCGAGCAGCTGTTGAGGTAGACCTTGTGCTCGAGCAGCGGGAATCGGTGGCGGATGGAGCGCGGCAGCACGTCCCGGCCGGTGACGGTGGCGATCTCAGGCCTCCTCGGCGTAGCGCGCGGCAGGGCTGCCGGCGGGCTGGAAGACGCCGAGCACGCGCATCGGTGCGTCGCCGGCGTTCTCGAGGCAGTGCATGTGCAGCGGCGGAAGGTAGATGCACGAGCCGGCGCGGATCGGGCGTGTCTCGCCCGCCATGTGCAGGAACCCCTCGCCCGCGACGACGTAGACCACCTCGTCGTAGGTGTGGCTGTGGTCGGGCGCGCGGCCGACCGGGATCTCGCCCATGAACTGCGTGAACCCCGAGCAGCCGACGTCGGGGTCGACGAGCAACCTGAACGTGCGGCCGATGCCTGCCTCCAGGTCGGGCTGCGTGGCGAAGTTCACCGTGAACTTGCGGTCGCCGAGCGCGGGCGTGTCGCGGGCCGGCGGCGTCGGCGCGTCGACGACGAGGGCGACGAGGGGCTCGGGGCCGTCGTTCTCGATCGAGTACGACTCGCCGGAGGCGATGTAGGCCGCGGTGTCGGGCGTCAGCTCGTGGTGGCCGAGCCCGTCAAGGTACAGCGTCGCCGTGCCCGAGAGCACGAACATCGACTGCTCGTGGCCTGCCATCGCCGAGCCCTGCGAGCGCCCGACCGGGAAGCTGACGACGCTCTGCACGAGCGCCTGGCACCCGCACGCCTTATCGATCGTCGTGCGGATCTCGACGCCGTCGTTGTCGACCTTCGGCGGCACGTCGCTCTGCTGCACGAGGTGTCCGGGCATCAGCTCTCCTCCAGTGCCCGCGCGGCGGCGAGGGCCTGACTGGGATGATCCTCGAGGTCCTGCTCCTCCGGCGACCACGTCGCGCGCACGATCGCATCGCGATCGAGCAGGAACGTGACACGGCCGGCCAGCATCCCGTACTTGCCGTAGTCCTGGATGAGCCCCAGCTTGCCGGTCAGCTCGCCACCGTGATCCGAGACGAGGGGAAAGCGCAGGCCCTGGTCCTCGGCGAAGCAGCGATGACTCTCCTCGTCGTCGACGCTGACTGCGACGAGCGCGACGTTCGCAGCCTCGAAGTCGTCGACCGCTCGATTGAACTCCACCGCCTGGATCGTGCAGGTCGGGGTGCCGTCGGCCGGGTAGAAGTAGACGACCGCGGGCCCGGCAAGCGACCCGAGGTCGAGCCGCCGCCCGTCGCTCGCCACCAACTCGCTGACCGGAAACCGGTCGCCGACCTTCACGGACTGCTGCACGACGCCCCTTCGGGATCGAACCTCGACGATGCCTCCCGATCGTACCCGGGGTCCGCACACACGGGGTCTGACCCCGACCGTGCGGGTCTGACCCCGACCGTGCGGGTCTGACCCCGACCGTGCGGACCCGGCTCCCGGCGCGGGACCGGGATCAGGCCGGGGTCTCACCGGCCAGGATCTTCGCCAGGCGCGAGCTGTCGATGTTTCCGCCGGAGACGATGCACACGACCCTGCCGGTGCCGCCGTGGCCCGCGCGGGCGGCTGCGAGCGACAGGCCGCCGGCGCCTTCTGCCACCACGCGGGCGCGCTCGGCCAGCAGCCGCACCGCTGCGGCGGTCTCGTCGAGCGAGACTGCGGCGGCAGCGTCCACGAGCTCCTGGGCCAGGCCCCACATCTTCGGGAGCAGCGCGCGGCTGCCCGAGCCGTCGACGAAGGAAGGAGTGAAGTCCACGCCCCGTGACTCGCCCGCACGCAGCGAGGCGGTCAGGGGCGCCCCGGTCTCGGGCTCGACCGCGATCACGCGCACGCCGGGCCTCAGCTGCTTCAGTGCGCTTGCGATGCCGCTGGTGAGCCCTCCGCCGCCCCACGGGATGAGCACCGCATCGACGTCCGGAAGGTCCTCGAGGATCTCGAGCCCGATCGTCCCGTTGCCCGCCATCACGCCGTCGTCCAGCACCGGGTGCACGAAGTAGCCCTCGGCCCCGGGGTGCTGGGAGGTCTCGATCGCGCGCCACCAGTCCTCGAATGGCACCGGCACGATGCGGCCGCCAAGCCGCTCGATCGCCTCCAGCTTCGTCTGCGGCGCGGTATCTGGGACGACGACCGTGCACGGCACGCCGCGCTCGCGCGCTCCCCACGCCACGCCCTGGGCCATGTTGCCGGCGCTGGCCGTGACGACGCCCCTGGCGAGTGCCTCGGGCGGCGCCTCGGCCATCGCGTTCATCGCGCCACGGATCTTGAACGAGCCGATCGGCTGCAGGCACTCGAGCTTGAGATGGATCTCCGCGGGGACATCGGCGAGCCGCAGGCGCACGAGGGGAGTCCGCACCGCGACTCCGCGCAACGTCTCGCGCGCGCGAGTGATGGAGTCGAGCGGGATCACAGTGGCACCTCCGCGCCCAGCCCAGCCTCGCCGGCGACGCGCAATGCAAGCTCGGCCGCGGCGAGGTCCTCGACGGCGAGCCCGAGTGAGATGAAGACGGTCAGCTCGTCGGGGGATGTCCGCCCGGCCGTCTTGCCGCTCAGCACCTCGCCGATCTCGACGAGCGGCACGTCCGCGGCGACGGTGCCCTCACGCACGGCGAGCAGGAGGTCGCCCGACTCGTTGAGCGTCGACTCGCGCGCGTCGACGAAGAGGCGCCCGGCACCGACCGTTGCGCCGTCGAGCTCGCGCGTGGTCGGGATGCTCGAGCCGACGGCGTTGATATGCGCGCCCGGGGCGAACCAGCCGCGCTCCACGATCGGCTCGCGCGCCGTCGTGGCGGTGACGATCACGTCGGCCTCGTGCACCGCCTCCTCGACCGTCGCGGATGCGCTCGCGTCCACGCCGTAGCGATCGGCGGTCGAATTGGCGAGCCGGCCGGCGGGCTCGGAGCGGCGCGCGTAGATGCGCACGCGCTCGAGGGGCATCACGCAGGCCATGGCCTCGATGTGCGCAGCCGCCTGAACGCCCGCGCCGAGCACCGCCAGCGTGGTGGCGGCCTCGCGCGCGAGCGCGCGGGTGGCAACGGCGCTCACGGCTGCCGTGCGGATCGCCGTCACCGCCGAGGCGTCGACGACGCCCGTCACGCGGCCGTCCTCGCCGCTGAAGACGACGACGACGCCCTGGTGTGCGTCGAGGCCGCGGCGCGGGTTCTCCGGGAAGATCGCCACGGCCTTGAGACCGAAGGCAGGCGTCTCGCCGGCGCGGTGTGCCGTCATCAGCCCCATGAAGCCCGCGGGAGACTGCGGCGGCCGCACGACCGAGCGCAACGGCAGATAGAGCTCTCCCGCAGCGAACTGCCGCAGGACTGCGTCCATCGCCTCGATGCAGTCCTTCATCGTCAGCGCGGCGCGCACGTCGTCGCCGCTGAGTATGCGCACGCTCATGAGACAGCTCCCAGGCTGGGCGGGAAGAGCGCGGAGAGCTCGTCGCGCTCCGCGGCGTCGAGGTGCAGCTCGAGGGCGGCGAGCGCCGGCTCGAGGTGCGCCGGCGTGCGCGGGCCGACGACGACGGGGTTGATCAGCGGATCCGCGAGCAGCCAGGCCAGAGCCAGTGTCGGCATCGCGACGCCGCGCTCGCTCGCCCTCGCCTCCAGGGCCTCGAGCGCGTCGAACACGGCCGGCCGCTGCAGATGCTCGTAGGGCTCGGAGCGAAGCGTCATGCGCGAGCCGGCGGGCGGCGCCTGCTCGCGGCGGTACTTGCCCGTGAGCCAGCCGCCCGAGAGCGGCGAGAAGGGCGAGAAGCCGAGGCCCATCTCGGCACACAGCGGCAGCACCTCGGCCTCGGGCGAGCGGTCCAGCAGGCTGTAGCCCGACTGCACCCACTCGAAGCGCGCCAGGCCGCGCACGTCGCTGATCCAGAGGCCGCGCGCGAGCCGCCAGGCCTCGATGTTGCTGGCGCCGATGTAGTGCAGCTTGCCGGCGCGGCGGAGGTCGTCGAGGGCACCGAGCGTCTCCTCGAGCGGCGTGCCCGGGTCGGGCTCGTGGCACAGGAAGAGGTCGATGCGCTCGGCTCCGAAGCGGCCGAGGCTCGAGTCGACGGCGCGGAAGAGCGCCCGCCGCGAGAGACCGCGATCGTTGGGCCCGTCGCCGACCGGGTTGAACGCCTTCGTGCTCAGCAGCACCTGGTCGCGCACCGCCGAGCCACGCTTCGCGAGCCACTTCCCGATCGCGGTCTCGGAGCGGCCTCCGCCGTACGCATTGGCGGTGTCGAACACGTTGATGCCCGCCTCGAGGGCGGCGTCCATGATCGCGAACGCCTCCTCGTCGGTCTCGCCCTGGCCGTAGAACTCGGGCGCGGAGCCGATGCCGCCGAAGTTGCCGCAGCCGAGGGCGATGCGGGAGACCTGCAGACCGGTCGTGCCGAGCGGGCGATAGTCCATGGCGGTCATGATTGCGCGATCAGCGATCGCGCTGCGGCGGCCGCCCGCGCCGCCGCCTCGCCCACTGGCAGGCCCCAGAACGCCTCGGGCGTGGAGAAGATCTCGATGTCGAGGTAGCCGTCGAAACCGGCGGCGCGCAGCATTGCGGTGAGCTGCTCGGGCCGCGTGACGCCCTCGCCGGGCAGCACGCGGCCGGACGCGCCCGGGGCGAGCTTGTCGGCCGCGTGGAGCCCGGTGACGCGAGCGGAGTGCAGCGTGATCTCCTGTGCGAGCTGCGGCGTGTCCCAGACGTGCACGGTGTCGACCATCACGCCGACGTCGTCGAGGCCGGCCTCGTCGAGCAGCGCGATCGTCCCACCGATCGTCGACAGGAACGATGTCTCGGCGGACTCCGAGAGATGCGTCGGCTCGAGCCCGAGCCGGACGCCCGCAGCGCGCGCGGCATCAGCCACCTGACGCAGCCCGTCGATCACGAGCGCCCGGGCCTCGCTCTCGCAGCGATCGCCGACCGGCCCGGTCAGGCACACGACCGAGGCCGGCTCGAAGCGGGCCAGGCGCGCCATGCTCGCGCACAGCGCCTCGATGCGCTCGCCGGGATCTGCGGGCCCCTCCATGCCGGGCAATGCCAGCTGCAGGAGTGACGGAATCGCCGGGACGCAATTGGCAGCCCCGAGGCCGCTCTCGCGCAGTATCCGCAGGCTCGCGGCGTCGTCGCCCGCGGGCAGCTTGAACTCCCAGATCCCGATGCCGTCCAGACCGGCCGCGCCGTAGGCGGCGACGTCCTCGGCGAAGGAGGCCGCGGGCGTCGAGATCTCGCTCAGTGCGATCTTCACAGCGGCAGGCGCTCGCGTAGCCTGCCGGCCGCCTCGGAGCCGCGATCGAGCAGGCGCCGTGGCAGCGGCGGCTGCAGCAGCTGCTTGGCGACGAGGTAGCCGGACCCGGCGCCGAGGCCGGGCCCGGGGTGCGTGGAGGCGCCGATCTGCCAGAGCTGGCCGAGCGCCGTCGCGTGGCCGGGCAGCTGGCCGGTCGGCCGCCAGAGCAGATTCTGGTCGAGCGCACAGGAGCCGGAGTAGATGTCGCCTCCGACGAGGTTGCAGTCGAGCGCCTCGAGGTCGCTGGGCGAGAGCGCGACGCGCTTCAGCGTCGCCCGCTGGAGGTTTGCGATCTGCGATCCGAGGCGCGCGACGATGCGGTCGGCATAGGCCTCGCGCAGTGTCTCCGTCCACGTCCCGTCTCCCACGTCGATCTCGCCCAGGGCGTCGCCGGAAGGCCGGCGCGGGAGCTCCTGCAGCTGGATCCAGATGACCGACTTGCCTTCAGGGGCGCGACCCGCATCGACGGTCGCGGGCTGGCCGACGACGATCGTCGCCTCGGCCGGCAGCAGCCCGCGGTCGGCCTCGTTGACCGCACGGGAGACGCCGTCCAGGCCGGGTGTCACGTGCAGCAGGGCCGTGCGCGCGAGCCTCTCGGCGTCCGGTGACGTCCACTGCGGCACCTCGTCGAGCGCGAGGTGGATCTGCATGCCCGCGCGGCCGTAGCGGTACGCCTGCGCGGCCGCCCACGCGGTCGCAGGCACCTCGTCCTCGCGCAGCAGGCGACCGTAGAGCTGCTGCGGCGTCACGCTCGCGACCACTGCCCGCGCGGCCGCGATCGTCTCGCCGCCGGCGATCCGGACGCCCGCGGCGCGGCCATCTGCGACCAGCACCTGCTCGACGTCCGCTCCCGTCCGCAGCTCGCCGCCGTTTTCGCGCACGATCCCGGCGAGCGCCTCGACGAGCCGGACGCCGCCGCCCCGCGGTACGGGCATGCCGCCGAGTTGGATCGCGCAGGCGATCACCTGGGTCATGAACCCCGAGACCGCCTGCTCCGGGCCGAGACCCGTGTGCAGCACCCAGGGCGCCAGCAGACCATGGGCGCGTCCCGACTCGAACGTCGCTCCCAGCCAGTCGCGCGCGCTCACCAGCGCGCCGCCGGCGAACGCGAGCAGGCCGCGTCGCCCGAAGCTGGAGTAGGCCCTGCGCGCCAGCCCCAGCCCCTGCAGCGACCAGAGCTCGGCCGAGAGCACGCCGAAGCTGTGCTCGGCCGAGGCCATGAACGTCTCGAACTGCCGCTGCCAGGCGGCGCCGTCGCCCGCGGCGTGGCGCTCGAACTCGGCGACGTTGGCCTCGAGCGAGGTCGTCAGGAAGGCCGCCCCGCCGTCGGGAAAGAGCGTCGCCGTCGGCAGGTCCGTGTTGAGATACTCGAGCCCGTGCCGGCGCAGGTCGTCGCCGAGCTCGGCGTAGGCGGCCGAGCCGGCGAACAGCGGATGCCACGACGACATGAGCTCGTGGGTGAAGCCCGGCTCGGTGAGGTCGTCCGACGTGCGAATCGCGCCGCCGAGCACCTCGCTGCGCTCCAGCACGCACACGTTCCAGCCCGCGCGCGAGAGCAGTGCCGCGCCCGTCAGGGAGTTGACGCCGGCACCCACGAAGACCGCGTCAAAGCGCGCCACGGCGCGGAAGATACCAGCCGTCAGCGTGCTGTGTATATGATCAAACGCATGCTGCTGCGAGAGGTCGAGTACGCCCGCCCGGGGAGCATCGATGAGGCGGTGCGCCTGCTCGGAGCGCACGACGGAGCGCGGCCCCTGGCGGGCGGGCAGACGCTCGTCAACGTCATGAAGGCACGCGCCGCGGCGCCCGAGGTGCTGGTCGATCTGGCCGACCTCGATGAGCTCCGTGCGATCGGGATCTCGGCCGACGGCGCGTGGCTCGAGCTCGGCGCGATGGTCACCTACACCGATCTCATCCGCTCGCCCGAGGTCGCCGCCGCACGACCGATCCTGGGCGAGGTCTCGGCCACCATCGCCGACCGTCAGGTCCAGAACCGGGGCACGGTGGGCGGCAACGTCTGCGTCAACGATCCGACCAACCACCTCCCGCCGCTGCTCTCGGCCGTGGGCGCGACCTTCACGATCCTCGGGGCCGATGGTGAGCGCACACGTGGCCTCGGACGACTTCTTCCTGGGCGTCTACATGACCGCCGCCGGGGAGGGCGATCTGCTCACCCGCATCAGCGTGCCCGTGGCGACGCCCGGCACGGGCGACGCGATGGACGGCGTGACGCTCGGGGTGCACGGCACCTACATCGTCAGCGCCGCGGCGACCGTCGGCCCCGGCGGCGTGCGCGTGGCGATCGGATGCGTCTCGGGCGTGCCCGAGCGAGCGAGGACGCTCGAGGGCCGTCTTGCCGGTGTCGAGCTGACCGGCGAGGCCGTGCACGCTGCCGTCGCCGGGATCGGCGACGAGCTCGATCCGCCCGGCGACGTCCACGCGCCCGCCGAGTATCGCCGGCGCCTCGCCGAGATCTGCTGCGAGCGCGCCGTGCTGTCCGCCGCGAAACGAGCAAGGGGGTGAGCGTGGCGGAGCCGAGCGGCACCCGTGCGATCTCGGTCGAGGTCAATGGCACGACGTACGAGCGCGAGGTCGCCGCGAGGCGCCTGCTCGTGCACTTCATCCGCGACGATCTCGACCTCACGGGCACGCACATCGGCTGCGACACCGGCAACTGCGGCGCGTGCACGATCCAGCTCGACGGCCAGGCCGTCAAGAGCTGCATGATGCTGGCGGTGCAGGTCGACGGCGCGCGCATCCGCACCGTCGAGGACCTCGCCGCCGACGGCGAGCTGACCCCGCTGCAGCGCGCATTCAACGATCATCACGCCCTCCAGTGCGGCTATTGCACGCCCGGCATGCTCATGAGCGCGACCACGCTGCTCGAGCAGAACCCGAGCCCGACCGAGCACGAGGTGCGCGCGGCGATCCAGGGCAACATCTGCCGCTGCACGGGGTACTGGAACATCATCGAGGCCGTCCAGGCCGCCGCGAAGGAGGTGCCTGCCTCGTGAGCAGCGTCGCGCCCGAGATCACCGAGAAGGGCACGTTCGTGGGCGAGAGCGTCCCGCGCAAGGAGGACGGCCGCCTCGTCCAGGGGCAGGGCGTCTTCGTCGACGACATCAAGCGCCACAACATGGGCTACGTGCACTTCGTGCGCTCGCCCTACGCGCACGCGCGCATCATCTCGGTCGACGTCAGCGCGGCGCTGGAAGCGCCCGGCGTGATTGGCACGCTGACCGGCGACGAGGTCGCGATCCTGACCGAGCCGTTCTTCCAGATCGCGCCGCCGCCCGGCGGGCAGCTCAAGGACTACGCCCTGGCCGTCGGGCGCGCGCGCTTCGTCGGAGATCCCGTGGCGGCGGTCGTGGCCTCGACGCGCGAGCTCGCACGTGACGCGGCCGAGCTGGTCGAGGTCGAGTACGAGCCGCTGCCCCCCGTCGTCGACGCCCGCACCGCGCTCGATCCTCGCCTCCCGGTGATCCACGACGAGATCGGCAGCAACGAGAGCTGGCACGGCACGTACGAGTGGGGCGACGTCGACGGCGCATTCGCCGAGGCCGACCACGTGGTCTCGATCGGCGAGCTCCACTTCGACCGCTTCAACTCGACGCCGCTCGAGTTGGACGCCGCGCTCGTGGAGTACAACCGGGGCACCGGGCAGTGGACGATCCACACCAATAACCAATTCCCCGGATTCGCGATCATCATGATGGGCCCGGCCATGGGCGTCGGCCTCGACAAGCTGCGCATGGTCACGCAGGACATCGGCGGCGGCTTCGGCAACAAGATCACGTCGCATCCGCAGCTCGTCGCCTGCTGCCTGCTCGCGCGCAAGCTCGGCCGCCCGATCCAGTGGACCGAGGCGCGCACCGACTTCCACCAGTCGATGTCGCACGGCAACGAGCGCTGGTTCCAGGACGTCGAGGTGGCGGTCAAGAGCGACGGCACGCTGCTCGGCTTCCGCTGCAAGGCGCTCGACGACGCCGGCGCGTTCCTCCGCTACGAGCCGCTCGGCGGAGCGATCTGGGTCCAGGTCACCCCGGGCATGTATCGCTGGGCGAACATCCGCGTCGACTACTCGCAGGTCATCACGAACAAGGCGCCCGTCTCGCCCAACCGGGGCTACTCGCGCATGCAGCACCTCTGGCTCACGGAGCGCATCATCGACATCGTCGCGCACGAGCTCGACTTCGATCCGATCGCGCTGCGCAAGCTCAATTACATCCAGCCCGAGCAGATGCCGTACACGACGCCGAGCGGGTGTGTCTACGACTCGGGCGACTATCCGCGCTCGCTGGACCTCGTTCTGGAGCTGATCGGCCACGAGGGCATCGAGGCGCGCCGAGCAGAGGCCGCGGCGCGCGGCAGGTTGCTTGGCTTCGGCATCGGCTCGACGCTCGATTCGGGCACGAACAACTTCGCCCAGTCGCAGTACGTCAACCCGGCCCTGCAGTTCTCCGGCAACAACGAGGTCGCCACCGTCAAGCTCGACATCTTCGGCGAGATCGTGGTCACGCTGGGCACGACGCCGCAGGGGCAGGGCCACGAGACGACGACGGCGCAGGTCGTGGCCGACATCCTCGGCTGCTCGACCGACGACGTGACGGTGCGCGTCGGGCACGACTCCTACTGGAACTCGCACGCCGGCTTCTCGGGCACCTACGCCAGCCAGTTCGCGGTCTCGGGGCTGTCGGCCGTGAAGGGCGCCGCGGACGGCCTGGCCGCGCAGATGCGCCAGCTCGCCGCCCTCGTGCTCGGGGCCGAGCCGGAAGACATCGAGCTCGCGGGCGGATTCGCGCGCCTGCGCGCCAACCACGAGGTGGCGCTGCCGTTCATGGCGCTCGGCGCGATCGTCAACGCCAACAACGGCAATCTGCCCGACGACTTCGACCTCACGATGAACGTCCGCTACGTCTACCGGCCGATCTTCGGGCCGATCGACGTCGAGAACAACATCGGCAATCTCACGCTCACCTACGCGATGCAGATCCACGCCTGCGTGCTCGAGATCGACCCCGAGACCGGCGTCTACGAGATCGTCGACTACGCAGTGGTCGACGACTGCGGCAAGCGCGTCAACCCGCAGATCGTCGAGGGCCAGGTCATGGGGGCGACCGCGCACGCCCTGGGCGCCGCGACGTGGGAGACGTTCGCCTACGACGAGGACGGCACCCTGCTGACGCCGAACTTCTACGACTACCACGTTCCGCATGCGCTCGACATGCCGCCCCTCAAGACCGGCGCGATCGAGTCGCCCTCGCCGTTCTCGGCGCTCGGCACGAAGGGCATGGGCGAAGGCGGCGGCGCGGGCATCCACGCAGTCTGCGCGGCGCTTCAGGACGCGCTGCGCCCGGCAGGGGGCGCAATCATCCACGACAGTCACAACCCGTACCACAGGGTCTTCTCGATCCTGGCCGACCCGGCGTCGACGCGAGCCGACGTGAAGGTCGCGACGCCGTGAACGTCGAGGGCACGAAGGACTTCGACGCGCCCCGCGAGCGGGTCTGGGCGATCATCAGCGATCCCGCCGGAATGGCGGGCCTGATGCCCGGCGTCGAGGGCTTCGAGGTGATCGACGGCACCCACTGGCGGGCCAAGGTGAAGGTGCCGCTCGGCCTCGGCGGGATCAAGATGACGATGGACTTCGAGCAGCTCGAGGAGCGGCCCATGGAGTTCTCCTCCATGCGCGGCAAGGGCAAGGGCATGGGCGCGATGATGGACATGACGACGTCCTTCACCCTGAGTGGCGAGGGCGATCGCACGCACATGGCATGGGAGGCCGACGTCAAGCTTGCCGGCGTGCTCGCCTCGATGGGCCAGCGTGTGCTGCAGCCGATCGTCAACCAGCAGGTCGAGGGGATCATGACCGCGCTCGAGAAGCAGTTGCAAGGCGCGGCATGACGGTTCCGTTCCGCGTCGGCGTGATGCAGCTGACGATGGAGCCGCTGGAGGAGATGCTCGAGTCGGCCCGCGTCATGGACGACGCCGGGCTCGACACGATCTGGCTGGCCGAGGCCTATCCGTGGTGGCGCAAGCACGGCATGGAGGCCAAGTCCTCGACGGTCCTTGCGGGCATGATCGCCCGCGAGACGAAACGGCTGACCGTGGGCTGGGGGATCATCTCGCCATACACGCGGCATCCCGTGCAGGCGGCCATGGACGCACGCCTCGTGCAGGAGGCCGCCGGGCCGGGCCGCTTCATCGCCGGCTTCGGCACCTCCAAGATCTTCCTCAACAACACCAAGCAGGGCGGGCCTCCGAAGGTCACGAGGCCCCTCGCCACGATGCGCGACTCGGTCGAGATCATGCGCGGCGTGCTCGGCGGCGAGCGGTTCTCCTACGACGGCAAGGTCTTTTCCGCCGACATCCCGGCGCTCGCGGCGGACGCGCACGTCCCTCGCTGGTACGTCCCGGTCTACGTGGCCGGTACCGCGCCGCTGATGCAGCAGCTCGGGGGCGAGATCGGCGACGGCCTCCTCACGCCGTCGATCACCACGCCCGACTTCGTGCGCTACACGCTCGGCAACGTTCGCACCGGCGCGGAGAAGGCAGGCCGTGATCCGGCGTCGGTCGACGTCGGCTGCACCGTCGTGGCATCCATCCACGCCAGCGACCGCGCGGCGGGCCGTGACGGCGCCCGCGAGATCGCCGGCATGTACCTCGCCAACAAGGTGCAGAACATCCAGGGCTCGGCCGACACGCTGCTGGAGCTCGCGCAGATCGACCCCGAGGAGATCCGGCCCGTCGCGGTCGCGATGGAGGCGGGCGGCCGGCTGGCCGCGAAGGCCGAGGTCACCGACTCGATCCTCGACCGCTGCAAGCCCATCGCGGGCACGCCGGACGATTGCGTCGCGGCGATCGAGGAGTACAGGGCGGCGGGCTGCACGCACGTGATGCTGGAGCTCTGGGGAGCGGACCGGCACGAGCAGATCCGCCTCTTCGGAGAGCACGTCCTCCCGCGCGTGCGCGCGTGAGCGTGAACGTCGTCATCGACCGCGATCGCCTCGTGGAATGGGCGAGCCGCGCGATCGGCACGCCGAGCTTCACCGGCGACGAGCAATCGATGGCCGAGTTGATGCGCGACACGTTCCTCGAGATGGGATTGCGCGTGCAATGGCAGCAGGTCGAGGACGGGCGCGCCAACGTGCTCGGAATCCGCGAGGGCTCGGGAGGCGGGGCGAGCCTGATGTTCAACGGGCACATGGACACCTCCTACTCGGGGCGCGAGCCGTGGCTCGCGGGTGTCCCCGGCTTCCAGCCGTCGGCCTTCGTCGAGGACGGCAGCCTCTATGGCCTCGGCATCTCGAACATGAAGGGGGCGCTCGCGTGCTACGTCGAGGCGCTGCGGGCCCTCCGCGATGCGGCGTGGCTCTGAGGGGCGACTGCATGGTCGCTGCGGTGTGCGGTGAGATCGAGAAGACGCAGTACGGCGATGCCCAGGGCGCGCAGTACCGCGGCTACGCCGCCGGCTCGCGCTACCTCGCGAGCCACGGCGGCGTCGCGGACATGTGCATCCTCGGCGAGCCGACGGAGGGCAAGATCGTGCTCGGCCACTTCGGCTCGCTCTGGCTCCGCATCGGCACCCAGGGCAATTTCATCCACACCGCCTTCTCGGAGGGCAAGCGCGACCAGAACTCCATCCTGCGCATGCACGAGGTGACCGCCGCGGTGCTGGAGTGGATCCCGCAGTGGGAGGCCGATCCGGAGAACGCCTACCGTGGCGTCTCCGCGCTCGTGAACGTCGGGGCGATCGCGGGCGGATTCGGATGGCGCGTGTCGCGCACGCCGCACCGCACCGATCTCTTCCTCGATGTGCGCGTGCCACCGACCAAGGCGATGCCGGTCGCGCGCGGCCAGGTGCTCGAGATGGTGCGCGGACTCCGGCGGCGCTTCCCGGACTACGGCGTCGAGGGCGAGGTCTACGTGACCGCGCCAGGCGCCGAGATCGAGGAGGGCCACCCTCTGGTGTCCGCCGTCGAGGCGAGTCATGCCGAGGTGTTCGGTGCGGCGCCCGAGCGCGCCGTGACGCGCTGGTTCTCGGATGCCTCGGCACTCACGCGCTATGGCGTGCCAACCGTCAATTACGGCACGTCGACAGGTCTCATGGACACCGCTCGGGGCGAGAACCTGGCGATCGACGGGCTCGCGCGCACGGCCGAGGTGTACGCACGCGCCGCCCTGCGCATCTGCGGAGGAGACGGGGAGACCACGTGAAGCTTGTGACGTTCGAGCACGCCGAGACCGGCGTCGCCGTCGGGCGCGTCGAGGGCGATGAGATCGCGCTGCTCGACGTGCCATCCATGCGCGAGTACTTCGAGCGCGGCGGAGCCGACGAGAGCGGCCGCCGCGTCGCGCTCACCGATACCCGGCTGCACGCGCCGATCGTGCCCAGGAAGTTCTTCCACACCGCCGGCAACTTCCGCGAGCACGAGGAGGAGAGCAAGCAGGTGGACTGGGAGCACGAGATCGCTCCCTGGATCGTGTTCTTCCAGAACGTCGATGCGCTTGTCGGCCCCGACGAGCCGGTGATCTATCCCGAGCACCTGACCGAGGAGCTCGACTACGAGCTCGAGTTGGCGATCATCCTGCGGAAGGCCGGCAAGTGGTTTCCACCCGAGCAGGCGGCCGACTACATCGGCGGCTACGTGATCTTCAACGACATCACGGCGCGCGACATCCAGCGCCGGGAGATGCGCTCGGGGGTGTTCTCCTTCTGCAAGGCGATCGACACCTTCTGCCCGCTCGGCCCCTGGATCGTGACGCCCGACGAGATTCCCGATCCGCACGACCTGCGCATGGAGCTGCGCGTGAACGGCGAGCCGCGCCAGGAGTCGCACTCCTCGCGGATGTCGGTCACGATCCCCGAGATCCTGAGCCACTACTCGGCTCTCGGCTACTCGGCCGGCGATGTGCTCTCGACGGGCACGGTTGCCGGCGTCGCCGGCTTCTCGCCGGACGCGGCCTCGCTCTACCTCAGGCCCGGCGACGTGATGGAGTGCGAGATCGAGCACATCGGCGTGTTGCGCAACCCCGTGATCTCGTGGCAGGAAGGCCACGGCGAGCCCGCGCCTCCGCGGGTGCGCTGGTGATCTGGGGGCGTGACGAGGCCAAGCTGGCGCGCGTGCGCGCGCTCATGGCGCAGCGTGAGCTCGACGCCCTCGTCGTGCGCGCGCCCGACGCCATCCTCTACCTGACCAACTTCTGGGGCATGAAGGGCTATGACGCGTGCGTCTTCCCCCGCGAGGGCGAGCCCGTGCTGATCTGCCTCGAGGCTTCGGCCGACGACGCAGCACGCACTGCATGGACGTCCGATGTGCGCCTCTTTCCCGGCTACGACCCGGTCGATCCCCGCCCGCCCGGCCTGCGTGCGCTCGAGCTCGCCGTGCAGGTGTCCGCGGGCTACGAGCGCGTGGCCGTCGAGCTGAGCGGCGGCACGCAGGCCTCCGACCGCATGGTCGGAGAGCCCACGACGTTCGGCCGCGCCTGGTTCGACGCCTTCCCGGATGCCGCGGACGCCACCGCGCTCCTCGTCGCGGCGCGCTCGCTCAAGACGGAGCAGGAGGTCGAGCGCATGCGCCTGGCCAACGAGATCGCCGCTGCCGCCATGGAGCACATGCGCGCTGTGCTCACGCCGGGCATGACCTGCGCCCAGGCCGCTGCTGCCTGGCAGGGCTTCGTGCATGGCGAGGGCACCGGCTGGAAGGGCCAGGTCGACCTCGCGCTGCCGTTCTCGCTGATCTGGTCGGGGCCCTCCATCCGGACGTTCACCGCGACCTCGGCGGCACCGGTGCGGGAGGGCGAGCCCACGCTGTTCGAGATCTGGGTGTGCGCCGACGGGTACTGGGCCGATCACACGAAGAACCTCGTCTGCGGCGAGTTGACGAGCCGCTACCGCGAGCTCGAGCAGGGCCTGATCGCGGTCTACCGCGACGCCGTCGACTTCGCGCGGCCGGGCAACAGCCTGGCGGAGCTGGATCGCCGCGTTCGCGAGGGAATCGACCGGCTCGGATTCCGCGGCCAGCCGTCGCATCCGATCCTTCACGGCATCGGCGCGCGCGCGCACGAGCCGCCCTACGCCCATCAGGCCGTGGAGTCCGAGGTCCTCGAGGGCATGGTGCTGGCAATCGAGCCGGGCTGCTACTGGCCGGAGGGCGGCGGCCTCCGCGTCGAGGACAATTTCCACATCACCGCGGGCGGGCCGCAGAAGCTCAGCCCCTTCCCCGATGGGATCGTCCATGTCTGACCACCCCGCCTCCGGCGCCGACAGGAATCCGACTGTGGAGGACGCGACCGCCAAGGAAGTGCTCGGCCACGGCGAGCTGCTTCCGATCCTCCCCGGCCCGGGCGCGAGCGACTACGAGCGCTACCTGCGCACCGACGAGCTGCTCGCGCTGCAGAAGACACCCGAGGAGATGGTGCACCGCGACGAACGCCTGTTCCAGACCGTGCATCAGACCTCGGAACTCTGGCTGAAGCTCGCGGTGTTCGAGACCGAGGAGGCGATCGCCCGCATCGGCGACGACGATCTGGTGCTTGCCGTCCGCCTGCTCGGCCGCGCCAGTCACTGCGTGATCCTCACGACGGACGCGCTGCATGTGCTCGAGCGGCTCTCGCCCTGGGAGTACCACGAGCTGCGCCGCGCGCTCGGCCATGGCAGTGGCTTCGACTCGCCCGGCTGGCGGCAGCTGCGGCGCCTCGCTCCGCCGCTCTGGCAGGCATTCACGGCGCTGCTCGCCCGCAGCGGGCTCGAGCTCAGCGACGTCTACGTGCACGAGCGGGAGCACCCCGTGCTGTACGACCTCGCCGAGGCGCTGATCGAGTTCGACGAGCGCATCGCGATCTGGCGCTCCGTCCACGTCAAGATGGTGCAGCGCGTGATCGGCGGGGGCGCGGTCGGCACACAGGGAACGCCCGTCGCGGTGCTCGCAGGCATGACGACGAAGGAGCTGTTCCCGCAGTTGTGGGCAGTCCGCAACCGCCTGACCGAGATCGCGGGTAGTTGAGCGGATCGGCCTCAGAGTCACGATCTGCGCCGTCCTGACGATGGGCCTGCAGGGCGCGTTGACGCAACTGTGAACAGTCGCGATACTTGATCAAATCGCAGGACGGCTGGAGGAAACCGGCAGGATGAAGCGGGTGTGCGTGATAGGCGCGGGCGCGATCGGGAGCCTCTTTGCCGGGCACCTCGCCGCCGTGGCGGACGTCTCCGTGCTGACTCGGCGCGCCGAGCACGCCGAGGCGCTGAATCGCGAAGGCCTGCGCATCAGCGGGCGCAGCGAACGGCACGCCAGCGTGCTGGCCTCGTCGGATCCCGATGCCCTGCCGCCGTTCGACCTCGGCATCGTCGCGACCAAGGCGGCCGGCCTCGACGGCGCGGTCGACTCGCTGCGCGGCCGCTTCGGCGACGCCACGATCATGACCGTGCTCAACGGGCTCGGGGCCGAGGAGGCCGTGCGCCGGGCGGGCGACTGGCCGATCATCAGCGGCGTGACGTTCATGAGTGGCACGCGCCACTCGGACACCCACGTGGAGTACGTGCTCGACACGGAGACCTGGCTGGGGCCCTACGACGACACGCCGTTTGCCGTCGTGGCCGAGGCCGCCGCCCTGATCGAGAGCGCGGGGCTGCACGTCGAGGCCCTGCCGGACCTCCTGCCGGCGCAGTGGTCGAAGCTGATCTTCAACGCGACCGTCAACTCCGTCGCGGCCCTGACCGACCTGCCGCACGACTGGCATTTCGCCGCGCGCGACGATCCCGCAGACCTCGGGCATCTCGTCTTCGACCTGATCGAGGAGGGCAAGGCCGTCGCCGCGGCGGCGGGGATCGAATTGCACGACGACCCGTGGGAGATGAACGTGCTCGCGACCCGGCGGGGCAGCGCGCACTATCCATCGATGCTGGAGGACGTCCAAGCTCGCAGGCGCACCGAGGTCGATCTGATCACGGGCGCGCTCGTCCGGGAGGCGGAGCGCCACGGAGTCGACGCTCCCCTCCACACCGCGCTCCGCCGCCTGATCAAGGCCAAAGAGGAGTCGTATTCGTGACTCCGACCCGCTCGTGAACGCAACCGCACAGGAGGTTCAAGTGAAGGTGAAGAGCAAGGGAGCGCTCGGCGCGCTCCTCGTCATGGTGACGGCGCTCGTCCTGGCCGCAACCGTGACCGGATCCGCGACTGCTGCCGGCAAGCAGGTCGTGATCGGCTGGGCATTCGACAGCAAGGGCAACATGGCCCCCTTCGACGATCCCGCGCTGGCCGCGGCGCAATACCGCGTCAAGCAGGTCAACGCGCGCGGTGGCGTGCAGCTGAAGATCATCACCTGCGACACGCAGAACAACAATCCGGCAAAGGCCAAGTCGTGCGCGCTCAGCCTGCTCGGTCAGGGCGCGAACATCATCTTCACGACCTGTGACGTCGACCTCGCGACGCCGGTCGTGCAGGAGGCCATCAATCGCGGCGTGCTCGCGGTCGCTCCCTGCATCGGCACCGATCAGATGGGCCCGAAGCGCTTCGGCTCCAAGGGCGACCTTGCCTTCAGCTTCGGCAACGTGGCCCAGGACGAGGGCTCGGCAATGGCGCAGTGGGCGTGGGGGAAGGGCTGGAAGACGGCCGGCACCGCGACCAACACCTACCTCGTCTACTTCAAGAACGTCGTGCAGGCCTTCGAGGCCCGCTTCAAGCAGCTCGGCGGCAAGATCGTCGGCCATGAGACGTACGCGACCGGGGCCAACAACGTGCTCGCGGCCGTCAGCCGCCTCAACAACGACACGGCCGACGTCTACGTGACGTCCACCGCGTTCGGCGAGCTGCCCGGGTTCGTGAACGGCGTGCGCTCGCTCGGCAACAACACGCCGATCCTCAATTCGTGGGCCGGCGACGGCACCTACTGGGTCGGGAAGGGCGTCGACAACTACTACGCCGTGACCTTCGCCTCGGCCTTCGGGGATGACCCGAACCCGGCGGTCAACAAGCTCGCCAAGGCCGTCAAGGCCGGCACCGGCGGCTTCGTCACCGGCGCGGCCGCGATCGACGGCGTCGTGACTGCGATCAATCGCGCGGGCGGCTCCACCAACGGCGCCGCGCTTGCGGCTCAGATGGTCAAGTTCAAGAAGGTGCCGACGCTCTCGGGCCTCGTCAGCTTCTCGCCCACGCTGCACACCGTGTTCGGGCGTCAGTACCGCGTGATCAAGATCTCGGGCACGAAGGCAAGGGTCGTCGGCTCGGTGACGGCAAAGGTCGTGCCGAAGATCTGATCGGCATGGCACGATCTGCGGTGGCCCCGGCCCCCCGGGGCCACCGCAGTGCCGTGCCGTGGAGAGAAGCCGAGAACTGAGCCAGCCCGCCGACAATCCCGAGCCGCAGGGAACGCTGCGGGCGCTCGCCGTCTCTCGCTCGTTCGAGGGCGTACAGGCGCTCGACTCCGTCACGCTCGAGTTGCGGCAGCAGGAGGTCGTGGGCCTGATCGGCCCGAACGGCGCGGGCAAATCGACGCTCGTCAACCTCATGACCGGGTTCGACCTGCCCAGCTCGGGCGTCGTCGAGCTCGACGGTCGTGAGATCACCGAGTGGAGCCCTCACCGGCGTGCGCGTTCGGGGCTCGCGCGCACGTTTCAGCATTCGAAGTCGTTCCGCGACCTGACGGTGCGCGAGAACATCGAGGTCGCCGCCCTCGGCGTCGGAGCGGGGCCGGGGGAGGCGCGCAGGCGCGCTGACGAGCTGTTGTCGCTGCTCAGCCTCGGCGCTCAGGGCGAGATGCCGGCGGGCTCGCTGGCGCACGGCGACGAGCGGCGCCTCGGCGTCGCTCGGGCGCTCGCGATGCAGCCGAGCTTCGTGCTGATGGACGAGCCGGCGGCCGGACTGCCCGAGGCCGAGGTCCCGGAGTTCGCAGCCGTCGTGCGCGCCGTGCGCGACGACCACGGCGCGGGCGTGCTCCTGATCGACCACAACATGGCCCTGATCATGGACGTCTGCGACCGCATTCACGTGCTCGATCAGGGCGCCACGCTGGCGGAGGGCGCTCCCGGCGAGATCCGAGCCAACCTCGACGTCGCGGCCGCCTACCTCGGTGAGAGCGCGGTGCACGAGGAGGGCGCCGAGTGAGCGCGGCGATGCTGGAGATCTCCGGGCTCGACGTGAGCTACGGGGGTGTCGCGGCGGTGCGCCAGGTCTCGATCGAGGTCGGCAAGGGCGAGATCGTGGGCCTGATCGGCCCCAACGGCGCCGGCAAGTCGACGACGTTGCACGCCGTGATGGGACTCGTCTCTGCACGCAGCGGCGAGATCAGGCTGGCCGGCGAGTCGCTGCTCGGGCGCGCCCCCGAGGCCGTCGCATGCGCGGGCATCTCGCTCGTGCCGGAGGGACGGCGCATCTTCGCCGAGCTGACTGTCGAGGAGAATCTCCGCCTGGGCCTGTCCGGGCGCCGCTCGCGCGAGGGCGCCGGTGAGGCCGTCGAATCCGTCTATGCGCTGTTCCCGGTCGTCAAGGAGTTCCGGCGGCGGCGCGCCGGCGTGCTGTCGGGCGGCCAGCAGCAGCAGCTTGCGATCGCACGCGCGCTCGTCGCCGGGCCGGACGTGCTCCTGCTCGACGAGCCCTCGCTCGGCCTCGCGCCCAAGATCGTCGACGTGGTCTTCGAGACGCTGGGCGAGATCCGCCGGCGGGGCATCACGGTGCTGCTCGTGGAGCAGCGCGCGCAGCGCACCGTGGCGTTCGCCGACCGTACCTACCTCATGGCCAACGGCGAGATCCGGCTGACGATGACGCCTGCCGACGCCGACGACACGGACACGATGGTGGCGGCCTACCTCTCGTGAACGCACTCGGCGCACCCGTGCTGGCCACGATCAACGCGCAGGTCGTCGTCGATGCGATCGGCCTGGGCGCGACGTACGCACTCATGGCGGTCGGCATCGGGCTTGTCTTCGGCGTGCTGCGGCTCGTCAACTTCGCCTACGGCCAGCTGATCATGGCCGGGGCCTACACGCTCGCGTACACGTCGGCCTGGCCCGTCGGCTGGAGCATCGGCGCCTGCTTCGTCGTCGTCATCGCGCTGTCCCTCGCCATGGAGCGAGCGGTCTTCCGCCCGCTGCGTGAGCAATCACCGACCGTGATGCTCGTCACGACGTTCGCGATCTCGTTCGTGCTGCAGAGCGTCGCGTTGCTGATCGACATCCGCGACAACCAGATCGGAGAGCCCGCCTCGTCGCTGACGTCGCTCAACGCGCCGATCTCGATCGACGGCGTGGATGTGCGCAAGGTGACGATCGTCGCGGTGCTCGTAGCGGTCGCTGCGCTCGGGGCGCTGGCGCTCCTGCTGGGCCGCACCGAGATCGGGCTGCGTACGCGCGCCGCGGCCGCCGACTTCCGCACGGCCCGCATGCTCGGCGTGCGGGCCAACCAGGTGATCGGGCTCGCGGTCGTGCTGTCGGGCGCGCTGGCCGCCGCCGTGGCGGTGATCCTGACCGTGCAGACGCCCTTCGTCACGCCCGACTTTGCGCTGCACGACACGATCATCGTGCTCGTGGGGGTCGTCGTCGGGGGGATCGACCGCCTCTGGACGGCCACGCTCGGCGGCTTCGCCATCGGCTTCACGTCCGGCATCGTCAACGGCGCGCTGCCGACCGACAGCACCGTGTACTTGCCGTCGGTCGTGTTCGCGCTGGTCATCCTCGTGCTGCTCCTGCGGCCGGCCGGGTTGTTCGTTCGCGGGCGCACCTCGGTGGTCGATCGGGTATGAGCGCCATGCGCGGGCGCGCCGCGGCCGTCGAGCTGCTCGGGCCGATGCTGGTCGTCGTCGGCGTCGGGATCGTGGCGACCCAGGTCTCGCAGGCAAACGAGCTGTACTTCCTCAACGCCCTTGCCTCGGTCGCCATGGTCGTGGCCATCTACGTGTTCGTCGGCAACTCGGGCGTGCTCTCGTTCGGCCAGATCAGCTTCGTGGCCGTGGGCGGATTCGCGGCGGGCGTGATGACGATTCCGGTCGAGTCGAAGTCGGGCGTGCTCCCCGATCTCTTCCCGATCCTGCGCGATCACACCGTCGGGAACATCCCGTCGCTCGCGCTCGCTGCGCTCGTCGGCGGCGTCATGGCGCTCATCCTGGGGCTGCCGCTGATGCGGCTCTCGGGCCTGGCCGCGGGCATCGCGACGTTCGGCGTCCTGGAGATCACGCACAACATCCTGCGCGAGTGGACGAAGATCGGTCCCGGGCGCCACGACGCTCTCGTTGATCCCGGAGTCGAACGGCCCCACACAGCCGGTGATCGGCGCGCTCGTCGTGATCGCGATCGCGTATGCCTATCAGCGCAGCCGCCTCGGGCGAATGCTCCGTGCCTCCCGCGAGGACGCGGCCGCAGCCGAGGCCGTCGGCGTCAACGTCCACCGCCAGCGCCTCTGGGCCTTTACGCTCTCCGGCGCCCTGGCCGGCTTCGCAGGCGGTCTGTACGTGCACATGCTCGGCTCGATCACGACCGAATCGGTCTACCTCGAGCTCACGTTCCTGACGCTCGCGATGCTCGTGCTCGGTGGCGCGACGAGCCTGTGGGGCGCCGTGCTCGGCGCGCTCGTCGTGAGCGGTCTGGACTCCTTCCTGAGTCAGTCCGAGCAGGGCATCGACATCGGCATCAAGCTCGATCTTCCGCAGGGCACGACGCTCATCATCCTCGGCACCGTCATGGCTACGATGCTGATCCTCCGGCCGTCCGGCATCACCGGGGGACGGGAGTTCTCGTTGCCCCGCCTCCGGCGTCCGGCCGCACGCCGGCCGTCCGCTCCCGAAGGCACCCCTTCATGAAGATCTGCATCGTCGGCTGCGGCGCGGTCGGGTCGCTCTTCGCGGCCAATCTCGCGACGCTCGACGACGTCGAGGTGTGGGCCTTCGATCTCTCGCAACCGCACGTGGACGCGATCCGGCGCGACGGCCTGTCGCTCACGGGCGCCGGCGACGTGCATTCCCGACCCCGTGCCACGAGCGACCCGGCGGAGCTGCCGCCGTGCGAGCTCGGCATCGTCGCGACCAAGGCGATGCACGCGGAATCCGCGATCGCTGCCGCCGCACACGCCTTCGCCGACGGCGCCGTGGCCTCGGTGATGAACGGCGTCGGCAACGAGGAGGCGCTCGCGCGCCATGTCCAGCGCGTGATCCGCGGCACGACCTTCCCTGCGGGCAAGGTGCTCGAGCCCGGCGTGGTCCAGTGGGATGTCAAGGGCGACACGACGTTCGGGCCCTTCGAGCCGCAGCCGGCGACGATGGAGGAGGTCGAGCGCCTGGCCGACGCCTGCACGCGGGCGGGCATGCCCGCCCACGCCGTTGCGGACGCGCGTCCCGCGCAGTGGCGCAAGGTCATCTTCAACGCGGCCTCGAACCCGCTCGGCGCGCTCACGGGCCTCACGCACGGGCGGGTCTGCGAGCGCCCCGACCTGCGTGCGCTCGTCAGCGGCCTCATCGACGAGGGCAAGGCCGTCGCGAGCGCTCAGGGCATCACCCTCGACGCCGATCCCGAGGCGCTGATCGATCACGCGGCCAGGCCCGAGGTGGGCTACAACCACAAGGCCAGCATGCTCCAGGACGTCGAGGCGCACCGGCGCACCGAGGTCGACTACCTCAACGGCGGCATCGTCTCGTTCGGCGCCCGGCTCGGCGTCCCGACCCCGCTCAACGAAACCATCGCCGCGCTGGTCCGCGGCATCGAAGCGTCCTGGACGCAGGAGACGACGACCTGATGGATCTCGCCAGCGAGCTCGCGCGCCGCTACGCCAACACGCGCGCCGCGATGTCGGCGCACGACCTCGACGCGCTGATCGTCGCGGGCAGCGAGTACAGCGGATTCGAGGGCGGCGTCACGTACCTCTCGGGGTTCCAGATCGTGCACCGCTACGCGTACGTCATCGTGCCGGCCGACGCCGAGCCGTTCGTCGTCTTCCCGACCGAGGCGCGCTACGTCGGCGAGCACGGCACGACGGCGCTCGAGCAGGTCTTCGCCGATCGTCCGGGCGCGGAGATCGCGTCGCGCGCCCGCGCCGCTGGGCTGGAAGCGCATCGGCGTGTTCGGCCTCGACTACATCATGAACGTGCGCGACCACTCGGCCCTCGACGGTCTCGATCTCGTGCATTTCGACGTCGAGTTCGATCACTCGCGAGCGGTCAAGAGCAAGGCCGAGCTGGACTCCGTGCGCGATTCCGTGCGCATCAACCAGCGGGGGTTCGAGATCTTCTTCGATGCCTACGAGCCCGGGCGCAGCGCCGCCGAGGTGATGGGTGCCGCGGAGGGCTATTTCGTGAGCGAGGGCTGCGGTCGGCTGACGATGAACATGGTGCTGACTGCCCCGGGCCGCAGTGGGCTGGCGCTGCCGGAGTTCAAGATCGCGCGCGCCGAGGAGATCCTGGGCGACTTCCTCCTGCCCTCGCTCGAGGTCGCGGGACCCGGGATGCATTGGGTCGAGGTCTCGCGCGCCGTGGGCACCAAGGACGCGCCGCTCAGCGACCACACGAAGCGCCAGATGGAGGCCTACCGCGAGTACTACGAGGTCGCCCGGACGGCCCTTCGCGCCGGCGCCACCTGTCACGACGTGCACCGCGCGGTCTCGGCCGGCTTCTCGGCGCGCGGCTACCAGCTCGGTCACGTCACGGGGCACTCGATCGGCATGACCATGATCGAGTTCCCGAAGATCGGCGAGGGCGTCGAGTTCGAGCTCGCCGAGGACATGGTCTTCTCCATGCACCCGCACGCGATCGCCGAGAGCGGCGACTGCCTCTACATGCAGGACACGTGGCTCGTCACGGCCACGGGCGGAGAGCCGCTGGCGACCCTGCCGATGCAGCTGTTCCTGAAGTGAGGCGCGCGGCGGCCGCCGCGACCGGAGGCCTACGTCGCCGTCGCGAAGATCTCGCCGGCGCCGAGCTGCCTGCCGACGAGATTGACGGTCACCGTGAGGTGGCGCCGCAACTCCTCGGCGGCCGCCGCACCGTTGCCGGCCGCGCAGGCCGCGAGGATGCGCTCGTGCTCGAGCTGGCGCTCGCGGACGATGCCGGCGCTCTGGATCGAGAGCTCGCGATAGCGCTCGCTGTTGTCCCAGGCCGGACGGATCAGTCGCACGAGCCAGTCCGAGCCCGAGGCGTTGTAGAGGGTGAAGTGAAACGCGTCGTGCGCGGCGCGGGCGGCGGGCCGATCGCCGCGCTCGCGGCAGCTCGTGTAGCTCTCGAGCGCTGCCTGGGCACGCTCGACCTCGTCGGTCGTGATCCGCCCGGACGCGCGTGCCACGGCCAGGGGCTCGAGGGCGAGGCGCGCCTCGTACGTGTCGCGCAGGTCGTCGACGTCCAGTTCCTTGACCCGGGAGCCGCGGTGCGCGACGTGGACGGCGAGCCCGAGCGCCTCGAGCTTGCGCACCGCCTCGCGCACCGGCGAGATGCTCGTGCCGAGCGAGCGGGCGAGCTCCTCGAGCCGCAGCGGAGCGCCCGACTCGAGCTCTCCCGAGAGGATGCGCTCGCGCAATTCGGCCGTCGCGGCATCCGCCAACGTCGCAATGCCGGAACGCATGTCCAGACTGGCTGCCACCACCGGCCAATCGTATCCGGTTGATCATGTGTCAAGTCGGCACGGTGGACAACCGGTGGGCTGCCGACGCGATAGCGTCTGGTCGTGCACTCGCCGATCCGGAGCCGCACGCATGGCGCGCCGGCGTGCTGACGCCGAACCGGCCGCGCCCGGCCGGCCGCGCGCGGGCCTGCTGCTCGACGACCTCGCAGAGCAGCTCAGCCGCTTCAAGCTCCTGCCCGGCGGCTCGGACGCCGACGCCGAGCGGGTGCTCGCCGGGCTGACGCCGGCATCGGAGCGGGAGCGCGAGGCGACGAGGGAGCTCGCCGACCGGCAGATCCTCGCGCATCCCGATCGCTTCGAGGACGCGCACCACCTGGCGGTGAAGGCGCTCGAGGTGTTCGACCGCCACGGCTGGCGCGGGCCCAGGCTGCCGCGCTGGCTCGGCCCGCTCCGGCCGCTCGCCGTCGTCGGTGTGGAGCAGGTCACGCGCGTGATCGTGCGCTCCTATGCGCGCACGGTCGCGAACTCCATGCGGCAACTGTACGCGCGCCGCGAGGCGCAATGCGATTTCGACCAGCCCGAGCGCCGGTTGCTGGCGCGGGCGCGCATCGCGATGACGCGCCTTGCGCCCGACTTCGGCGGCGGTGGAGCGGGCCTGCCGCGCTTCCTGGTCGGGGGTGCGCTGATCTCGGGGCTGATCTCGGTCGCGCGGCAGGTGAGAGTGCTCTCGAGTGGCGGCGCACCGGCCTGGTTCGGCCTGGGCCTGGCGGCCGTGCTCATCTTCGCGGCCTTCGCGTGGATCCTCCTCCGAGGCGCGGCCGTCGCCCACCGGCGGGCGCGGCTCATCCTCCGCGCTCCACTCGAGGCGCTCTGGGAGACGATCGGAGCCGCCGGCGAGCCGCCCCGCGACGACTCGATGACGTTCGCGACCGTCGGCATCCTGCTGACCGCGCTCGCCTGGTTCGTCACGCCTGCGATCGTCGCGGCGGTCTTCTACCTCAGTCGTTAAGAACGTGTTTGGACAGTTCACCCCGGAAACCAGGGTGCTGGCCCGGGTCGTAGGCTATGCGTCCATCCCACCCGGCCCTGCGGGGCCGGATGCCCCTAAAACGACCGTGGAGACTCATGAACCGCACGCCCCTTCTCACCCTCGCCGCCCTCACCGCAAGCCTTGCGCTCGCAGCCCCCGCACTCGCGGGCTCGACCGCGGCCACGCCACTCGTCGGCACAGACGGCCCCGGCTTCACGATCACGCTGACCAAGAGCGGCAAGGCCGTGAAGTCGCTCAAGCACGGGCAGTACGTGATCACCGTCAAGGACAAGTCGGCCGCGCACAACTTCCACCTCCTCGGCCCCGGGGTCAACAAGGTGGTCACGAGCGTGCCGTTCCAGGGCACGAAGAAGGTCACCGTGACCCTCAAGAAGGGCACGTACACGTTCCAGTGCGACCCGCACGCGAGCGCGGGGATGAAGGGCACCTTCAAGGTCACCTGATCCTCCGCTCCGACCCGGCCTCCGGCCGCGATCGCGCCCGCCTGGCGGGCGGCCGTCCACGAGTGAACGCGAGAGCGCTCGCGGTCGCGCCGCCCGCCATGGCGGACGCCCTGACCCGCGCCGGCAGGCGGTTGCTCGCCCCAGGGCTGTCGCGTAGGCTCCGCGCATGCCTGATGAGCCCTTCGAGTTCCTGCGCGGCGTCCCGCTCTTCGCCGAGGTGTCCGACAAGGACCTGCACACGATCGCGGTATCCATGCGGCGCCGGACGTTCGCAGCGGGCGATCGCATCGTGGCGGAGGGCGAGGGCGGCGTCGGATTCTTCTTCGTGCAGACGGGCTCGGCGACGGTCACGCAGGACGGCGAGAAGCGCGCCACGATCGGGCCGGGGGATTACTTCGGGGAGATCGCGCTGCTCGCAGGAGCAGACCGCACGGCGACGGTGAGCGCGGAGACGGAAGTCGTCTGCTGGGGCATGCCCGCCTGGAACTTCCGGCCGCTGGTGCGCGAGCAACCGACGGTCACGGTCAGGCTGCTCGAGCGCATGGCACGCCAGCTCGCCGGCCCGCCGCGCCGCGACAGCTGAGGAACCGACCGGAGATTCCGGCGGACCCGGGGGCCGGTAGCGCCGCTTGACTCCGCCCGGTCGCGACTGTTCACTGCGCGAAATGACCAACGAGGGTGGACAGCATGGAATCTTCGCAGGCGGCTGAGGTCCCGGCAGTCGGCAGGCTCAGCAACTCGACGCTGCTCGCCGGCCTGGTCGTGCTGCTCGGTTCCATCCTCTTCCTGTGGTACGCGCCCAACTCCTATCAGGTGTACAAGGCGATCCACGTGCTCGCGGTCGTCGTCTGGGTAGGCGGGGACGTGACGCTGACGACGCTCGGGATCGTGTTCGAGCGACGGGCCGACGGGCCGACGCTGGCCGCGCTCGGCAAGATGGGCACCTGGATCGGCACGCGCGTCTACACGCCGGTGCTGTTTGTCGTCCTCGCCTTCGGCGCCGCGATGATGCAGAAGGGCAACTGGGACTGGTGGGGCGTGTTCTGGATCGACTTCGCGCTCGTCGGCTGGGCCATAGCGGCGGCCGTCGGCGTCGGCTTCGTGGGGCCTGAGCTGGGCCGCATCGATGAGACCGCTCAGCAGTTCGGTCCCGATTCGGCCGAGGTGCGTGCCCGCGTGCAGCGCCTCTTCCTGGTCTTCCGCTTCGACACGGCGCTGTTGATCCTGATCGTCGTGGACATGGTCGCGAAGCCGTCGTTCTAGGGCTCGTGCAGTCAGAACCTCCAAGGAGGCACCGTGCCGGTCGAGGATGTCCCAGTCGTCGTCATCGGAGGGAGCCTCGTCGGGCTCTCGACCGCGCTGTTCCTGGGAGCGCAGGGAATCCCGTCGCTCGTCGTCGAGCGCCACCCCGGGACCGCGATCCACCCCCGGGCGGCACTCGTCAGCCAGCGTACCGTCGAGCTCTACCGCACTCTCGGGCTGCAGGCCGAGATCGAGGCCGCCGCGGCGGCCGAGTTCGTCCAGAACGGCGCGATCGTGTCCGTCGAGTCGCTTGGCGGCAAGGAGCTCGACTGGTATTTCCGCTCGATCAACGAGGGGGTGGAGAGCCTGAGCCCGGCGCCGCGCCTCTTCATCACGCAGATCGGGCTCGAGCCCATCGTGCGCCGGCACGCCGAGGCTTCGGGGGCGCGCTTCGAGTACGGAACCGAGGCGGTCGCGCTCGAGCAAGACGACACCGGAGTGACCGTGCATCTGCGCGCCCGCGACGGAGGCGCCGAGCGAAGCGTGCGGGCTCGCTACGCGGTGGCGGCGGACGGCGCCAAGAGCCCCACGCGCGAGCAACTGGGCATCCCCATGGTGGGTCACGGGACGTTCTCCGACAGCATCACGATCTACTTCCGCGCCGACGTCAACCCGTTGCTCGGCGACCGCAACCTCAGCGTCGTCTACGTGTTCCACCCGCGGTTGCAGGGCTTCTTCCGGTTCTCGCTCGCGGGCGACGCGGGCTTCCTCGTCGTCAACTCGACGATCGACGAGAGCGGGGTCCGCAGCACGAGCCCCGGCGAGGACATGGGCGAGGAGCGCTGCATCGAGTACGTCCGCCGGGCCCTCGGCGCACCGGACCTTCCGGTCGAGATCGAGAGCGTGCAGCGCTGGAGCTCGATGGCGGACTGGGCAGAGCGCTTCCAGGAGGGACGCGTGTTCCTGGCGGGGGACTCGGCCCACGTCATGCCACCGACCGGCGGCTTCGGCGGTAATTGCGGCGTACACGACGCCGACAACCTGGCCTGGAAGCTGGCAGCCGTGCTGCGCGGCGAGGCCGGCCCCGGGCTCCTTTCGACCTACGACGCCGAGCGCCGCCCAGTGGGGGAGTTCACGGTCGAGCAGGCCTACACGCGGTACGTCCTGCGGCTCGATCCGGCCCTCGGCAAGGAGAACCTCATGCCGATCGTCGGAGAGGCGACGGTGGAGCTCGGCTATCGATATCACTCGGACGCCGTGCTGCCCGAGCCCGGCGAGGACGGCTCCCTCTGGGAGAGCCCGGACGAGCCGACGGCGCGACCGGGCTCGCGCGCGCCGCATCTCGCGCTCGCACGCGGCGACGGCGCGCCGAGCTCGACGCTCGACCTCGCGGGTCGCGGATTCACACTGCTGGCGGGGCCGGCGGGCGAAGCCTGGTGCCAGGCCGCCGGCGCGGTGTCTGCGCAGCTCGGAGTCCCGATCGAGAGCGAGTGCGTCGACGACACGCCGGCGTTCGCGGAGCTCTACGGCACGGGAGCCGAAGGCGCCGTCCTGCTGCGCCCGGATGGCTTCGTGGCCTGGCGGACCGGCTCGGCGGCAAGCGATGGCGAGGCGACCCTGCGCGGGGTGCTGGAACGGGTCCTCGACGTCGCCCATCGGGCGCCGGCGGCTCCGGCCGCGGTCGGCTGATGCCGGCCTACGCCGAGGTGCGGCACGACATCAACGGCATCGACACGGCGGTGCTCACGGCCGGCGAAGGCGCGCCGATCGTCGTTCTGCACGGCGGCGGGACCGCGCCCGGATTCGACGAGCTGCTGCCGCTCGCGGACGGCGCGCGGCTGATCCTGCCCATTCACCCGGGATTCGGCGCATCCGCCGACGACCCCAGCATCGACTGCGTGCAGGACTACGTCATGCACTACCTCGATCTCCTCGATCGCCTCGGCCTGGACGAGATCTCCCTGGTCGGTCACTCGCTCGGCGGGTGCTTCGCTGCGACGATCGCGCTCCAGCAGCCCGACCGCGTGAAGCGGCTCGTGTTGATGGCGCCATGGGGCCTGCACGTGCCCGAGCATCCGACGGTCGACTTCTTCAGCATCCCCGAGGAACAGGTGCTCGCGTACCTGTACTCCGACGTGACGCAATTCGACGGCCTGCCGCCGCCGCCGGCCGAGTTCCTCGCAGAGCGCGCTCGCGAGGCGGAGTCGCTGGCGCGCGTGACCGGACAACGGCCGTACGACGCCAAGCTCCACAAGTGGCTCCATCGCATCTCCTCGCCGACGCTGATCCTGTGGGGCGAGGCCGACCGCCTCATTCCCGTGGGTCAGGCCGCAGTCTGGGCAGGGCTGATCCGCGGCTCAGAGGCGCGTACCTTCGCCGGCGCGCCCCACCTGCTCTTCAACGAGTCGCCGGACGCGGTCACGGCCACCGGCGCGTTCATGGCCGTGGATGCCTGACGCTGCGCCATCGCGATACGCGCCTCTGCGTGCTGCCTCTCGACCGCCTGGTTCGAGGCTGTGATCGCGGATCCTCAAGGGCGCTCCGCGTCGCTTCCGGGAATCAGCGCGCCGCGCGCCCAGCGGAGGGCATAGCGCAGCCGCGCGCCTGGCGGTGCTGCGCGGATGACCTGCCGGACGACGAGCACGAGGACGCCGATGGCCGCGGCGGTGCCGATGCCGAGGCCGATCGCGTGCGAGAGCGACGCGGCCCGGGAGGCGCTCGCCGCGATCAGATAGCCGACAGCCAGGAATGCCGCCGCCCAGGCACCGGCGCCGACGATGTCGAAGGCCAGGAACCGCCGGTACGCGAGGTGTGAGCTGCCGGCGAGGAACGGCGTGACCGCTCGGGCGACGCCGATGAAGCGGCCCACGATGATCGCCTTGCCGCCGTGCCTGTCGAAGATGCCCTCGACGCGCGCGACGATCTGGGGCGTGATGTGGAAGCGCGGCCCGTGCTGGAAGAGGAAGCCGCGCCCGAGCCTGACGGCCGAGCACGAATCCGGTCGTGTCGCCTGCGACTGCCGCGAACCACACGACCACGAAGAGCAGCCAGATCGAGACCTCGCCGTCGCGCGCGACGGCGCCGCCCAGCACGACCGTGAGCTCGCCCGGGACGAGCAGCCCGACGAAGGCCGCCGCCTCGAGGTACGCGAGCACGCCGACGAGCGGGTACGTCCAGTTCCCGAGCGCCGGAGCGAGGCGCGTGAGCGCGTCATCGATGCTCGGGAGCGTGTACAGCCCCAGGCCGTAGCCGGCCACCACGATGACAACGAGCAGCCCGGCCGCGGCCGTGATGCGCCCGAGCGTGCGACGCCGCAACGCGAGGATGGCGAGGAGGGCGGCGGCGGCGAGGAGCGGGAGCGGGCGCATCGATCATGGGGCCCGCGATGACGCAGTCTGCGCTTTCAGCGCTCTCGGTCGCCGGCCCCCGCGTGCAGGGTATGTGCACGCTTCCTCGCACCCGAGCGCGTCGCGCGGATCAGAGGCGGCCGTGCGGCATCGTCAGTCCTCGTCGTGCCGTTCGTGGGGCGGTGGGTCGGGATCGGGGATGCCGCTCATGCCGCCTGGTTCCTCGGAGGTGTCCAGCGGCTCGTCGGGTACGGCGTCCATGCCGCCAGGCCCGGGCTCTTCCTCGTCGTGGTCCGTCATCCGACGAGGTTGGTCGCCTTGTCGCGCACGCGCCCGGCGATGTCGGCGGGCCTCTCGTCGCTGACGCGTCCGGCGGCGTCGCGAGCCGCATCCTCGACGCGCTGCGCGAGCTCGGGATTGCGGCGACGCAGGACGACGAAGGTCGCCAGTCCGAGACTCGCGACGATGATCAGTACCTTCATCAGATACTCCTCGCTGGTTGTGCCGCCGCGGCGCATCAGCGCCTTGACGGCGGGCAGGTTGAGTGCCTGCGCTCCGCGCAGGCCGGCGTCGTTCTATGCCCACACACGCCCGCGGCAAACCCACGTTCGGACCCGCATGGGCGTTCGGAACCGTCGTTGCCCGTTCTACAGGTCGCCGTCCGTATCAGAACTGGTAATAAAGGAATGGGCTCGGACCGGCGATCGCCAGGACCGCCGATGCGAGGAGCAGTCCGTATGCGACTCCCTTCCGGAAGCTGCCGTTGAACTGCACCTCCCAGGTGTTCGGCATGACATTCACAAACACGAGCAGGGCGGCAATCGTGAGCGCGAAGCGGGAGTCGAGCATGGCTGAGACCGAGGAGCCGGGCTCGACTCCGCCGAGCCCGACCATGCTGCCGAGCACGTCGCCCGCGCTCTGGAGACTGCTCGATCGGAAGACCACGAACGCTGCGACGACGGCAACGAAGGTCACGAGGCGATTGACCGCTCGGCTCCTCGGTGTCCATCCGCGGGACCTGAGGGCCGCGTGGCCGGCGAGCAGAGTGCCGTGGATCGCCCCCCAGACGACGAAGGTGGCAGCTGCGCCGTGCCACAGCCCGCCGAGCAGCATCACGATCGCGAGGTTGCGGGCGCTCCGCGTCACTCCGCCGCGTGATCCCCCCAACGGGAAGTAGAGGTAGTCGCGTATCCACCCGGACAGTGACATGTGCCAGCGACGCCAGAAGTCGGCGATGTTCAGTGCCTTGAAGGGCGAGTCGAAATTCTGCGGGAAATCGAATCCGAGCAAGAGCGCGAGGCCGACTGCGATGTCGGAGTATCCGGAGAAGTCGAAGTACAGTTGCAGCGAGTAGCCGAGCGCTGCGAGCCACGCGGCGGTGAGTCCGAGATGGGCATGAGCCGCATACAGCCGGTTGACATCGGGCGCGAGTGAATCGGCGACGAGAAGCTTCTTGCGAGCACCCGCAGGCGATGAAGTAGACGCCGCGGGATGCCAGGTCGGCGGTGAGGCGGGGCCGGAGCCGCGCGAGCTGGTGCTTCATCTGCTCGTAGCGCACGATCGGCCCTGCGATCAGGTGCGGGAACATCGCAACGAACGCGCAGTACCGCAGCAGGCTCTGCTCGGGAGGGATACGGGCTCGGTAGACGTCGATCGTGTACGACATCGAGTTGAAGGTGTAGAAGGAGATGCCGAGTGGCAGCACGAGATGAGCGATCGGGAGTGGTCGACCCACCCCGAGAAGCGCGAGCAGCCCATCCGCGGTATCAGCGAAGAATCCGGAATATTTGAAGAGCGCCAGCAGAGAGAGGTTGATCGTGAGCGCGACGATCAGAGCCGCGCGCCTCGTCGCTTGTCGCTGGGAGCCGGCGATCAGCCGGCCCGCGATGAAGTCGGTGCACGTCGAGGCCAGCATGAGCGGGAGAAACTTCCAGCTCCATGCGGCATAGAAGATGTACGACCCGACCGTCAACCACGCGAGGCGCCCCTGCGTCGGCCGCAGCCCCCACCAGCCCAGAAGCATGATCGGCAGGAAGCCGAACAGGAAGATGTGGCTCGTGAAGACCATTTCAACGCGCTCGACAACGCCGCGTCGCGTGATCGCCGGATGAGCCAGGCGGTCAGGCGGCGCGCATTCGGCGACGTCATGTGGACGCCGTCGTAAAACGCCCGACGGCTGCCTCCGAACGTCGAGAGCCGGCTTGCGTCCAGCAACTCCAACGGAATCCGCCTCGCGAGGCGGTGCAGGTAGCGCACGACCTCGGCGTGGCGGCGCTCCCACCCGAGCGGACCGATCACCCGCAGAAGCTTCGGCTGGACGGGCGTGAGCACGATCACCGGCCGCGTTCCCCAGGCATGCATGACGCGCAAGGTGCGCTCGAACCATCTCTCGGGCGTCCGCGCGAGGCCCGGGTAGCCGCTCGCATAGATGCTGCGGTATTGCGTGATCGACTGGTCGATGCCCGTGGACAAGCTGGTGCCACGCGCCTGCGCGAGGTCGTGGAAGTCCCATTGACGGAGGCCGTTGGGCGCGTACTCGGTGACGCCGTTCGTGCGGTAGGTGCACGGCACCCGAGTCGCCGCGCTCGCCCTTGATGACGTCGCGACGCGGAACGCGTCCTGAGCCGTATTCCAGGAGAACAGGGCCCAGAAGCTGTTGAGCCGCGCGCCGATCCGCGCGGATGCCGAGAAGTAGCGCGCGAGTGCCGGCGTCTCGAGCAGGCCCGGATCGAGCGGCCGCGCGCGGAAGCTCTCGACGTCGAGCAGCCAGATCACGCGCCTGCGCTCGCCCGGGAAGCGATCGTGGAGGAAGTTCGCGAAGGCCCATGCGTCGGCCGGAGTGGCCGAGGAGACAGCCGCGTTGAAGCTCGTCAATCCGGTCAGACGGGAGACGAATGCCGGGTCGACCTTCATGGCTCGCGAGGAGCCGTAGACGACGAGTTGCGGGCCTGTCCGCAGTCGCTCGGCGAGGCACGCCTTGGTCGCGCGGTCCGAGAGGATCGCCGTCGGAAAGACCGCGCCGCCCACGAAGCCGTAAGGATCCACGAGTGCGTTGAATGCCCCGACGCCGCCAAGCAGCGCGCACGCCGCGGTCAGGACGCCCGCGAGAAAGCGCCGTTGCCCGCGCGAGCCGCCAGGGCCCGGGTGTTCGACCGCTCGCGGCGGCCTTTGCGATCGGGGCGCGCGATCACCGCCGTCGCCCGTACTCACGGTGGCGACAGATCGTGTCGAGCCCGTTGGACGATCCATGCCGCGAGACGGCGAGTGTTCTTGACGCGCATGTGGACGCCGTCGTAGAAATCGCCTGGTCGCCCCCCGAATGAAGTGATGCGGCTTGCGTCGAGCAGGGTGAATTGAGCCCGGAGATTGTGCAACATCCTGAGCACGTCGGTATGCCGCCTGTTCCATCCGAGCGGGCCGAGTGCCCGGAGGAACGCCGGATGTGCCGGAGTCAGCACGATGACGGGTCGGATCCCCCAGGCGTTGAACGCGCGAATCGTCCGGGTCGCCCAGGCGACCTGCTCCGGTGAGATCCGCGGATACCCGCGGGCGTAAATTCGCCGGTAGTGCGTGATCTCCGACCGCAGCCCCCGGCCGAGCGTGAATCCCTGGGCGGCCGCCACGTCGTGGAAGTCGCGTCTGCGGAAGCCATCCGGAGCGTAGTCCGCCGAGGCGCTCGTCGTGAAGGCGCATTGCGGCGAAGCTCGGCCATGGGCCACCTCAGGTGCCGGGAGAATCGCACCGCCCGAGGTCGTGAAGGAGCGTGCAAGCGTCGGGATGTCGAGCAGGCTCGCATCGAAGCGATGCGGTCGCAGCGATTCGATGTCCAGCAGCCAGAGGGCTCGCGCCGGCGTCGAGCCCGTCTGGTCGTGTACGAGGTGCGCGAGCGCCCAGGTATCCTCCGCCGTCGCAGACGACACGCTCGCGTTGAATACCGTCGTTCCGAGCAACGATCCGAGGTACGACGGCTCGAGCTTCGCCGCGCGAGAGGACCCGTAGACGACGAGACGCGGTGGAGTGTCCATGCGGGCGAGGAGGCAAGCCTTGATCGCCCGGTCGGAGGACGCGGCCCGCGCCGGTTCGGTGATGCAGCACACCAGGGCGACAGCAGTCACGGCGAGAGCGCCTCGGCGCCGTGCAGAGCGCCTCCTCACACACGGATCACTCCGAGTACAGCGCACCATCGTAGCGACCGTAGAGGCCCACTGCTTACCTCCGCCTGAACGCCGGTCGCTGCAATGAGCGCATCGAAACGAGGTGCGGCCTTTCGTGTCCAGGAGTGTACAGAGCGCGCGGTAATCTGATGCGATGACAGAGGTGCCCCCCGGCCCGGTCGAGTAGATCGATCTCGTCGACCCGGACCGGGCCGCCATCGAAGCCGCACTTGGCCGCACTCTGCATGCCCGGGCGCTCGCGCAGCTGCTTGCACCACACCGGCACCGAGACGATCCGCGCCCTGCGCTCGAGGGGCACGGTGACTACGTCGTCGGACTCTTTCTCGTGCCGCTGCTACTCGATGACGCGGCGGTTCTCTACCGCGAGGTGGACGTCGTGGCCGCACAGGACGTTGTCCTGACGGTTCGAAACACAGCCGATGTACACGGTGCGTTCGATTGCGCAGCTGTCCGCGAACTCCATGGCGCCGGGCATGTCCAATCAACCGGCATGGTCGTCTACCACCTCGTCGACGATGTCGCGGAGGGATACCTCGAGCTGACCGACCGACTGAACGAACGCATCGACGCACTCGAGGATCACGTCGACGATTGGGCGAGCGCCCGTGTGCGCGATGAGCGGTCGGCCCTGCGTCATGACATCCTCCACGTACGTCGGACGCTCTCCCCGACCGCGACGCGGTGCGCCGTGTATTTGACGATCGCGTGGACGCCCGCGTCGGCGATCTCGAGCTGTTCGATCACGGCACGGAGTTGCACTTCGCCGACGCCTACGAGAAGCTCATGCGCGAGAGCGAGGCGCTCGATCTCAGCAGGGATCTGGTCGCAGGAGTCCGCGACTACTACCAGGCCAAGGTCGCCAACGACCAGAACGAAGTCATGAAGCGCCTGACGATCGTCGCATCGCTGCTGTTGCCGGCGTCGCTGATCGTAGGGTTCTACGGCATGAACGTGCACGGCATTCCGGAATACCGGTGGTCGTTCGGTTACGAGTACGTTCTTGCCCTCATTGTCCTTCTGACTGTGGCGCAGCTCGCCTGGTTCAAGAGGAAACGTTGGATCTGAATTCGCTGAGCCGCCCGAAGGTGGGTCACGACCGCGCTGTTGTCGGCGGTACCCGCCCCTAAGATCCCTGCCGTGGTGGCGGCGGCCGTCGATACGCACCAACCCGAGCGGGTCACGACGCTCGAGCTCTTCTTCGACCTCGTCTTCGTCTTCACGCTCACGCAGCTGACGACCGTGCTGTTCGAGGCGCCGAACGGGCGGGGCCTGCTCCGCGTCGTGGTGATGCTCGGCGTGATCTGGTGGATGTACGGCGGCTATGCGTGGATGACGAATGCGGTCAATGTCAACACGACCGCGCGCCGCCTCGTGCTGCTCGCGGCGATGGGCTCCTACTTCGTGCTCGCGCTGTCGATCCCGGACGCGTTCGGCGGGACAGGGCTCGCGTTCGGCATCGCGTACCTCTGCGTCGTCGTGCTCCACAGCGCGCTGTACACGCGCGCGACGGTCGCGAGCGCAGTCAGAGCGATGCTCACGCTCGCGCCGTACAACCTCGTCGCGGCGCTGGTCATCCTCGTGGGCGGCGCGGTCGGAGGGACGGCTCAGTACGTGCTCTGGGGCGCGGCCGGGCTGTTCGAGTGGCTGGCGCCCGCCTTCCACGGCGCCAGCGGCTTCCTGGTCGCTCCTGCCCACTTCGTCGAGCGCCACGGCCTGGTCGTGATCATCGCGATCGGGGAGTCCGTCGTCGCGATCGGCTTCGGAGCCTCGCAGTTGCCCGTCGACGGCTCGCTGGTCGCCGTGGCCATGGTCGGACTGGCTCTGAGCGCGTGCCTGTGGTGGCTCTACTTCGGCGGGGACGACGAACGTGCCCAGCATGCGCTCGAGGCCTTGCCGCAGCTCGAGCGGGCACAGTCGGCGGTGCGTGCGTTCGGCTACTGGCACATACCGATGCTGCTCGGGATCATCGCAATCGCCGCCGTTGAGCGCGAGGCCACGGCCCACCCGTTCTCGTCGCTCACCTGGGCGCGTGCGGCGATCCTCGGCGGGGGCGTCGCCACATACCTCGCGGGAGACGTCGGCTTCCGGAGTGACCTCCGCATCGGCCGCAGCGGCCTCCGAGCCGCGGCCGCGCTGGTGTCGCTCGCCGTCATCCCGGTGGGGGTCGCGCTCTCCCCGTTCGCGGAGATGGCGGCCCTCGTCGCCGTGCTGCTGCTCGCCTTCGTGAGCGAGGCGAGGCGTACGGGCTGATGGCCGACTGGCCGACGATCGCCTCGCTGGCGACGGCCGGAGGAACGCTCCTCCTTGCCGTCGCAACTTTCTCTGCCGTGCGGTCGGGGCAGCGCTCCGCCCAGATCGCCGAGCGAGCCCTGCTGATCGGGCTTCGACCGGTGCTCGTCCCCTCGCGAGTGACCGACGCGGCAGAGGAGGTGCGCTTCGTCGAGGGCCGCACCGTGTCCGTCTGCGGCGGCATGGCGGCGGCTGAGCGCGATGGCGAGAACCTGTACTTCGTCATGCCACTCCGCAACGTCGGCACCGGCCTCGCGGTGCTGCACGGGTGGCACATCTCGGCGCTGCAGCCGACGGCTGATTCCGGGCATCCCGAGCCCGGCGAGTTCCGCCCGCAACTCCTGGACCTCTATGTGCCCGCCGGCGACACCGGCTTCTGGCAGGGCGCGATCCGCGAATCCGGCTCGCTTCGAGACGAGATTCTCGCCGCCTTGGTCGCGGGCGATCTGCTCACGGTCGACCTGCTCTATGGCGACCACGAGGGCGGCCAGCGGACGATCAGCCGCTTCGTCCTGACGCTCGAGGACAACGGCCGGCGGCGCTGCCGCGTGGTCCGCCACTGGGTGCTCGAAGGCGTCGATCCGCGCGGGCGCTGAGCGGAGGCGCGCCACGGGAATCTCGCCACAGGCCGGGAGTTCGCCGCCTCTGTGCTCGTCGCTGCTCCCGCCGCGGGCGGATTCGAGGCACAGGCGCGCGCGCTGATTGCGGCGTCCGAGGTTGCAGCATCCGAGGGCGACGCCGCCCAGGCGTTGGAGTTCGCGCGCGAGGCTGCCACCGTGACCGGCGCCGGTGACTGGGTGCTTCTGGAGGCCGACGCGCGGTTGCAGCTCGCCCGGGCGCTGCGACTCGCGGGCGATTCGGTCGACGCCGCAGCCTCGGCGTCTGCCGCCGCCGCCCTCTGCCGGGCAAGGGCTTCGCGCCCGGCCTTGTCGAGGCCGCGGCGCTGGTTCGCTCCCTCACGTCGCCTGCCTGACGACCCGATCGACGATCGACGTCTACTGCCTCGCCATCGCGACCCGGAGGAGCTCGTCGGCGTCGAGGTGGTGGTCGGCGTCGGCTGCTGCCGCTGCCGACGTCGATCTCGACCCAGTTCACCTCTCCGGTGAAGGTGTTGGGGACGGGGTAGTCCTCGGCGACGAGGGCGCCGTTCTCCTGCCCGACGTCGCAGGTGTCGTCGGCAGAGAAGACCATGGCGGCGGTGGCGGCCACCGTTCCCTCGCCCAGCCTTGACTCCGTCGAGGTAAAGCGTGACGTTGCCGCCCTTGCCGAGCCCGGGCCCCGCGTAGTCGAACTCCATGCGCACCTGGTGAGTGCCGGCCGGCACCTCGGCTGTCGCCGTCGACGTAGAAGCGCTGGATCCCGAGGAGGTTGTAGCAGTAGCGCGGCTTGCCGTCCTTGAGGTAGAGGCTCCAGCCGCCGATGCTGCCGCCCTGGGCGATGATCACGCCCTCCGCGCCGCCTTCGGGGACCTCGATCTCGGCGGTGACGGCGTGCGACTTGTTCTTGATGCTGACGACCGAGCTCTCGGACAGGCGCCCCATGCCGCCGAAGAGCAGCTGCCGGTCGCCCTTGCACGAGCGTCGGCCGTCCCGCGAGCTCGGGCATGAGGCGCTCGGCGGTGCGGTCGTCGAGCGGGAGCACGTTGTACTTGGTGGCCTCGATCAGGAACAGGCGCTGCAGCTCGGCGAGCTTCTCGGGCTGCTCGGCCGCCAGGTTCCTCGCCTGCGTCCAGTCGGTCGTCGTGTCGTAGAGCTCCCAGACGTCGTCGTCGAGGGCCGGCTTCTCCTGGCCGACGAGCATCCAGGGGACGCCGTGCTTGGTCACGGCGGTCCAGCCCTGGTGGTAGATGCCGCGGTTGCAGAACATCTCGAAGTACTGCGTCGTGTGGCGCTCGTCGGCGCCGGCGTCGTCGAACGAGTACGCCATGCTCACGCCTTCGAGCGGCTTCTGCTGGACGCCGTGGACGAACGTCGGCTCGGGCAGCCCGGCCGCCTCGAGCACCGTCGGGGCGACGTCGATCACGTGCGCGAACTGGCTCGCGGATCTCGCCGCGGGCCGTGATCCCGGCGGGCCAGTGGACGATCGTCCCGTTGCGCGTCCCGCCCCAGTGCGAGGCGATCTGCTTCGTCCACTGGTACGGCGTGCACATCGCGTGCGCCCAGCCGACCGCGTAGTGGTTGTACGAGTCGGGGCCGCCGAAGTCGTCGAGCCGCTCCATCATGAACTCGGGCGTCTCGAGCGCGGCGGCGCCGTTGAAGTTGATCATCTCGTTGTAGGTGCCGTTCAGCGTGCCCTCGGCGGAGGCGCCGTTGTCGCCGATGATGTAGTAGACGAGCGTGTCCTCGAGCACGCCGAGGTCCTTCGAGGGCGTCGAGCAGCCGGCCGACGTGGTGGTCGGTGAACTCGAGGAAGCCGGCATAGATCTCCATCTGGCGGCGCAGGACGGGCTTCAGCTCCTCCGGCATGTCGTCCCAGGCGGGGATCTCGTCGTGACGCGCGCGTCAGCTCGGCGTCCGCGGGAATCACGCCGAGCTCCTTCTGCCTGGCGAAGGTCCGCTCGCGCAGCGCGTCCCAGCCGTCGTCGAACGCGCCCTTGTACTTGTCGGCCCACTCGGGCGTGACGTGGTGGGGTGCGTGGGTCGCGCCGGGCGCGAAGTAGGCGAAGAACGGCTTGTCCGGCATGAGCGCCTTCTGCTGGCGGACCCACTTGATCGCCTTGTCGGTCATGTCGGCCATGAAGTGGTAGCCCTCTTCCGGCGTCTTCTCGGGCTCGACCGGGATCGTGCCCTCGTAGATCGCCGGGTAGTACTGGTGCGCCTCGCCGCCGATGAAGCCGTAGAAGTACTCGAAGCCGCTGCCCGTCGGCCAGTTGTCGAACGGGCCCATCGGGCTCGTCTGCCATACCGGCACCTCGTGGCACTTGCCGAACTGCGCCGTCGAGTAGCCGTTCAGCCTCAGCGTCTCGGCCAGCGGCGCGCACGTGTTCGGGCGGATCGAGTTGTAGCCGGGGGCCGACGTCGCGATCTCGGTGATGCCGCCCATCCCGACCGTGTGGTGATTCCGGCCACTGAGCATCGCCGCGCGCGTGGGCGAGCACAGCGCGGTCGTGTGGAAGCGGTTGTACTTCAGCCCTTTCGCCGCGAGCCGCTCGGCGTTCGGCGTGCTGATCGGACCACCGAATGCGCTCGAAGCCCCGAACCCCACGTCGTCGATCAGCACGATCAGGACGTTGGGCGCTCCCTCGGGGGGCCGAAGTTGCTCGATCGGCGGGAACGAGGTCGCCGGATCCTTCGCGTCGTACGTCGTGAGCCCAACAGGCGTGATGTCGGGAATCGGCAGGGCGTCCCGCTTCAGCTTCGATGGTTCGGACAAGGTGCCTCCCATTTGGAACCGTCGACTCGCAAATCGACCACCGGCGCTGGAAACGGATGCGGCCGCCGGCGACCTCCAGGGATCGTTGACGCGGCAGCGCCCTTTGTCGTCACACCGGCGGTATGAACTTTGTGGCTGGTGACAGCGTCCGTACAAGCGCGTATAGTCGCCGAGGCGAGCGATTCGCTCGCGCGCACGCTTGCAAGTCGACACTGAAGGAGCCGCCGTGCTTGTCGCCGATAGCTACCCGTTCCTGGGGATCTTCTGGTCCATGCTCGTCTTCTTCGCCTGGGTCGCCTGGTTCATCCTGCTGTTCCGAGTTATCGGCGACGTCTTCCGCCGGCACGACATCGGCGGCGGAGGCAAGGTGCTCTGGCTGGTCTTCGTGATCATCGTGCCGTTCCTCGGCGTCTTCATCTACCTGATCGCAGAGAACAAGGGCATGACCGAGCGGAGCATCGAGCGGGCGGAGGCAAGCCAGCAGCAGTTCGACGACTACGTGCGAACGACCGCGTCCAGCGGCGGCGCCGCGGGGGAGATCGAGAAGGCGAAGCAGCTGCTGGACAGCGGCGCGATCACGCAGGCCGAGTTCGACGCCCTGAAGGCGAAAGCGCTTGGGTGAGTCACTGCGCCAGGAGATCGGACATGTGACGACGCCGCGCGCGTGAACGGGATCACGGGCGTGGAGTGAGCCTTGGGCGGCTCGGGGCTCGTCGCTGTCTCGCTGCTCGTCCTCGCGTACGCGGCGTTTTCGCGACGGCTTTTGGGATCGGTGATCACGCCGGCGATGGTCTTCGTCGTCGGCGGGATACTGGCGAGCGACGACGTCCTCGGCTGGCTCGACCCGGGGATCCGGAGCGAATCGGTCCGGGCGGTGGCCGAGGCCACGCTGACCGTCGTGCTCTTCTCGGACGCATCGCGAATCGACCTCGGCGCGCTGCGCCGCGAATACATCGTGCCCCTCCGACTGCTCGCGATCGGATTGCCGCTGACGATCGTGGCGGGTGCGGTCGCTGCTGTTGCCGTCTTCGGGCAGCTTGCGCTGATCGAGGCCGTCCTGCTTGCGATCGTGCTCGCTCCGACGGATGCCGCGCTCGGGCAGGCGGTCGTCACCGACGCCCGCGTTCCGTCACGCATCCGTCAGGGGCTCAACGTCGAGAGCGGGCTGAACGACGGCATCTGCGTGCCGCTGCTCCTGATTGCGATCGCGATCGCGCAGGCCGAGGAGGGTGCAATCGGGCACGGAGCGGCGGTTCATCTCGTGCTCGAGGAGATCGGCTACGGGTGCCTCGCGGGCGTGGCAGCCGGGCTGGCGGCCGCGGCCGTGGTCAGGCTGGGCGTCCTGCGTCGCCTGGTCGATCCGATCTGGCTGCAGTTCGTCCCCGTCGCCGGGGCCGGGCTGGCGTACGGGCTGGCCTTGTGGATGGGCGGAAGTGGATTCATCGCCGCCTTCGTCGGCGGTGCCGTTTTCGGTGGCCTGCGCCGCGAAGTCGGGGGCGAGGTGACCCTCTTCCTCGAGGAGGCCGGCGGCTTGCTCGGCGCAGTTACGTTCGTCCTCTTCGGCGCAGTCATGCTCGTGCCGGTGCTCGACGACCTCTCGGCCTCTATCGTCCTGTACGCGCTCCTCAGCCTGACCGTGGTCCGCATGGTCCCGGTCGTTCTGGCGATGCTCCGGACGGGTGCGCGGCCGCCCACGGTCGCCTTCCTCGGCTGGTTCGGCCCGCGCGGACTGGCGTCGATCGTCTTCGCGGTCATTCTCGTCGCAGACGCCGACCTCACGCACGAGTCCGTCCTGCTCACCACCATCTTCCTCACCGTCGCCCTCTCGGTGCTCTTGCACGGTGTCACGGCGACGCCCCTCGCGCGGCGCTACGCGACCTGGTTCGCGGCGCACCCGCGCCACAGGCCGCCGCCGGCGTTCGAGAGCATCCCGACTCCTCACCAGCGCCTGCGCCCATGGTCGGCGGAGCTGCGCCACGTGCAGCGCGACGCAGCGGACGTGGCGCCCGAGACGAAGTCGGTCTAGATGTAGGACCTACAGCCTTCGAGACGGTTGATGTCCGGGCCTCTCGGGAGTCTTGGGCTTGCTGAGAGTCCACGACTCGCGGGCCCGGATGGTTGAGAGTAGAGCGCCGCGTCGGATGCGGCATTCCTGGGAGGCCCGCTGTCTGCTGGTGCAGCCGGTGCTGGATGGTGTCGCGCCGTCTCAGGCGGCGGTCGTGTGTGGCGCGAGTCGCGCGACGGCTTACCGCGCGTGTGCGCGCTATCGCGCGGGTGGTTGGGAGGCGTTGCGTGACCGTCCGCCGATCGCTAAATCGCATCCAGCGCGGCTCAGCTGTGAGGCGGAGGGGCAGATGGTCGAGCTGCGTCGAGCGACGGGCTGGGGCCCCAAGCGCCTGGCGGCGGTGCTGGGCTGGCCGGCCGCGACGATCTGGCGGGTCTTGCGTCGTCACGGCATCTCACGTCGAGCACGCGCGCCGCGTCTGCCGGCCAAATCGCTACGAGCACGCAGCTCCCGGCGAGCTTGTGCACCTCGGCATCAAGCGGCTTGGCCGTTTCTGGCAGGTCGGTAGGCGCGCGCTCGGAGTATCAGGTCGGCAACCGCAGTCCGCGAGCTGGCTGGAGCTACCTGCATATCGCCATCGACGATCACTCGCGCTACGCCGTCGCGCAGCTACGCCCCACGCAGACCAGCGCCGATGCCGTGGCCTTTCTTGAGCACGCCCTCCAGCGCTTCGCCGAGCGCGGCATCCAGTTGCAACAGGTCATGAGCGACAACGGCTCCTGTCATGTCGGCAGAGACCTCCGTCGCGCCGTGCAGGAGCACGGCCTGCGGCACCTCCGCACACGCCCCTATACGCCTCGCACGAACGGAAAAGCAGAAGCGCTGGTCGGCATCCTGCTACGCGAATGGGCCTACGCCTACGTCTGGCACTCAAGCCGCCACCGCGCCCGCGCCCTCCCCGGCTACCTCCGCTCGTACACCACCCACCGAGCCCACGGCACCATCGGCGCCCCATCCATCACCCGCATCTCACAAGCTCAGAGGTCCTACATCTAGATGGACGAACCCGCGGGCATTGCGCATTCGGCGGACGCAACCGCGTACGCGGAGCGCCCACGAGCCACGGTTCCGCGGCTGCGCGTCGGACGTGCTGGCTGACTACCTGGTTCACTGAGCTCACAGATCGAGCACCACGTCGTCGTGCGGCTGTGAGCAGCAGATGAGTGCGCTGCCCTCGGCGGCGGGTTCGACCGGATCGGGGTCGTAGTCGACGGTGCCTGCGATGAGCGTCGTCTCGCAGTTGTGGCACACGCCGGTGCGACACGACCAGCGGACGGGAACGTCGCAGGCTTCCGCGAGCTCGAGCAGGCTGTTGTAGTCGCTGCTCCACGGGATGGTGAGGTTGCTGCGGGCGAACCCGATCGCTGGGCCGTGTCCGGGTTGGCCGGCTGGCGGGTGGGGCGTCCGCGCAGGCGTCGCTGCGATGCCGGGCGTCAGACCCGGTGCCGGCCCGAAGGGTTCAGTGTGGATGCAAGGGGCGTCGATCCCTATCGCCGCCAGGGCGGCGCTGATCTCGTCCATGAACGGTATCGGCCCGCAGAGGTACGCCTCGGCGTCGCGCGGTGGCGCGAGTTCGACGAGCAGCGACCGCAGTGAGACGGCCTGCGTTGTCGAAGTCGCGGCCTTCCAGGTCGTCGGGGCCCGGGCGGCTGTAGCAGACGTGGGTGTGGACGTTCGGGAGCGAGGTGAGGAGCGCGCGCGCTTCGGCGGCGAAGGAGTGGTCGCGGCTGCTGCGCGCGCCGTGCAGCCACCAGATCTCCCGCTCGGAATGCTCGTCCGCCAGAGCATGCAGCATGGCGAGGGCTGGAGTGGCGCCGATGCCGGCAGTGATGAGCAGTACGGGCGACTGGGTGCCGTCGAGGATGAAGGTGCCGCGCGGCGCTGCGATTTCGAGCTGGTCGCCGACGCCGAGGCGGGTGTGGAGATAGCTGCTGGCGGCGCCGTCGTGCTCGTGCTTGACGGTGATCCGGTAGTAGCCGGCATGGGGCGGGCCCGAGAGCGAGTAGTTGCGGAGCAGCGACCCCTGCTCGGCATCAGGCTGGAGGCGGACCGTCAGGTACTGCCCGGGGCGGGGCGCCGGGAGCGGTACGCCGTCGGGATCTTCGAGGCGGATGGAGACGACGGACTCGCTCTCGCGGTCGATCCCGGCGACGGTCAGCCGGCGAAACCCGAGCCAGGCCGGAGGCGGGCTCGTTACCGCCAAGCCGGCGTTGCCGCTACCGGGTTCTCCTTCGAGCAGGGCGCGGAACGACGCCTGCCAGCCAGGGCTGAGAGCCGGGATCCGGAGCGCTCGGAGGAGCTGCTGGCGCGGGTGTCCGGGGAGGTAGAGGAGCGCGTCGGCCTCGGCGACCGTCATCTGCTCCGGACCTGACGCGAGCTTGACGATCTCGTCTCCCGCTTGCACCTCGCCCTCTTCCAGCACGCGGAAGTAGAAGCCAGGACGGCGGTGGGAGACGAGCAAGGCGGGAATGCGCGGGTCGTTCATGCGGATGCCGACGCGGTAGCAGGTGACGCGGGGCTGGGTGACCTCGAAGACGGCGGTGCCGATCCGGTAGCGGTCGCCGATGCACACCTCGTCGTCGCTCGAGCCCCTCGATCGTGAAGTTCTCGCCGAACTGGCCGTAGACGAAGTCGCCGCGTCCGAGCTCGCGCTCCCAGTAGCGGTACGAGTCGATCTGGTAGACGAACACCGCGCGCTGCTCGCCGCCGTGCCCGGCGAGATCGCCCTGCCCGTCGCCGTCGACGTTGAGCCTGCGCACGCGGCGCGGCCCGGTCACGGGCTCCTTGAAGACGCCGGTGAAGACGGTCTTCCCCTGCCAGGGCACGTCCTTCGGCAGGCCGACGTTGACCGACAGCAAGGTTCCCACCGGACAGCCTTCGCGCGAGGCTGGCTCACCGTGTGCAGATATCGAGCCCGCACTCACGCTTCTGCCGGGGCCGCTTCTTCGCGGACCTGGATGCCGCCGAGCTCGTGGACGCCGACGCCCCTGTACGGGCAGAAGGTTTGCCCTTCAATCGGGTCGTGCGGCACGTACCAGCGTGGTGCGAGACCGGACTTGTAGAGCACCAGCGGAGCGTACGTGTCCGC
>CAWJTT010000027.1:0-5760 GCA_963845865.1 uncultured Actinomycetes bacterium | reverse complement strand
GACGATCTGGTTGCCGTCTCGGACAGCCAGATGGCGTGAGCTGCGGCGGATGTCGATGCGGTGGTCGGCGGCGTGGGCGACGTTCGAGCTCGGATTGTTATAACCCCGGCAGTTTCCTGATCTGGACAGCGGCGGGACGCCGGCATGTCGTCTCGGGCGACGTCGGCGGGACACCGAGATTCGCATGCGAAACCAGCGAGGTGGGGACGATGAACGAGCAGCTTCTCGAGTCGTGGACGGACGCCGGGGCGAAGGCTGCGATCGTCGAGTTCGTCGAGCGGGTGACGACTGAGAGCGGGCCGGACTTCGTCCCGCCCGCTGAGCGGATTTCGACCTTCGACAATGACGGGACGCTCTGGTGCGAGAAGCCGATGCCCATCGAGGTCGGCTTCATCCTCCTGCGACTCGCCGAGATGGCAGAGGCCGACGAGTCGCTCAGGGAGAAGCAGCCGTGGAAGGCTGCTCGGGAGAAGGACTACCGGTGGCTCGGCGAGGCGATTACGAGTCATTACGGCGGCGACGAGACGCAGGTGAAGGTACTGCTCGCCGGGGTCCTGCAGGCGTTCGCGGGCGTGAGCGTCGACGACTACGGCGCCTCCGCGGACGCCTTCCTGCGCGGCGGTAAGCACCCGACGCTGAGCAGGCCGTTCCGTGCGTGCGGCTACGTGCCGATGATCGACCTGCTGCGCTATCTGGACGCGAATGGCTTTACCAATTACATCGCCTCGGGCGGCGACCGCGACTTCATGCGGCCGATCACCGAGGAGATCTACGGCGTGCCGGCCGAGCGCGTGATCGGGAGCTCGAACGCCCTGCGCTACCTCGAGGACGAGCACGGGGGGACGATCACGTATCTCGCCGAGCCGGATGTGTTCGACGACGGCCCGGTGAAGCCGATCCGGATCTGGAGCCGCATCGGACGGCGGCCGATCGTCGCTGGCGGCAACTCGAACGGCGACATCCCGATGCTCCGCTACTCGGGTGGCAAGGGACGGCCCGCGCTTCGGATGCTGCTGCTGCACGACGACCCCGAACGCGAGTTCGACTACACGGCGGGAGCCGAGGAGTCGCTGGAGGTGGCCGCGGCCGAGGGCTGGACGGTCGTGAGCGTCAAGCACGACTGGAACACCGTCTTCGGCGATGCCTCGCCATAGCGTCGACGGTGACACTGCCGACAGGATTCGAAGTTGAAATCCTTTGCGCCTCCGCTGCGTTAGGGTAGGCCGGATGCGACTGCCTGTCCTGCTCGCCGTCGACGATGATCGTGGCGCTCTCGACGACGTCGAGGCACAGCTTGTCCAGCCGGTACGCCCAGGAGTACCGGATCGAGTCCCTCGGTATTGAATAGCCCGCGCGAGCCGCGCGAGATCAGGTGGGCCACCACGGACAGGCCACCGGCCGACTGGCCCGCGATCGTCACGTTGTGCGGGTTGCCACCGAACTGTTCGATGTTGTGCCGCACCCAGCGCAGCGCTGCCTGCTGGTCCATCAACCCGTAGTTGCCGGCCGGCCCGCCGGCCCGCCGGGCCGCGAGGCCAGCGCGGGGTGCGCGAGGAAGCCGAGCGCGCCCAGCCGGTAATTGATCGTGACGACGACGATGCCGTTGGCCGCGAGCTTGGAACCGTCGTAGTCGCGGCCGGCGTCCTCGGTGAGGCCGCCTCCGTGGATCCAGACCAGCACCGGCAGATGGCCTCCGTGGCCGCTGGGTAATGTGGGCGTGGAGACGTTGAGGTACAGGCAGTCCTTTCCCGGTTTGTGGAACCCGTTGCCCCCGTGGAAACCCTGGCAATAGCCCGGGGCGCACACTGGTCGGTGGCGTACTCTCCCGGTCACCTCCGACGTCGCGATCGCCCGACCCACGGCGTCGCTCCGCCGGTGAAGCAGTCGATCGTCTCCGGCGGCGGGGAACTACCCGACGTTTCCGCTACGCGAGTGTGGGTTCGGTCTCGCGCTTCGGCAGGGCGTCGGAAAGCGCCCGGCGCGAGTCGATCCCGAGCTTGGCGAATACGTTGTGGAGATGCCACTCGACGGTGCGGGGGCTGAGGAACAGTCGGGCGCCGATCTCTCCGTTGGTGAGGCCGTCACTGGCCATTTCGGCGATCTGCCTCTCCTGCGGCGTGAGCTCGTCACGCGCCGCGGCGTCACGCTTGCGGACCTTCTCGCCCGTGGCGATCAGCTCGCGGCGAGCGCGCTCGGCGAACGCCTCCATCCCGATCGCGGCGAGCGCGTCGTGGGATGTACGGAGGTGCTCGCGCGCGTCAAGGCGTCGGCCCTCGCGGCGCAGCCACTCGCCGTACAGCAGGTGCGCACGCGCGAGGTCCGGACGCAGCCGGGTGCGGCCCAAACGGTCGATACTCTCGAGGTAGAGGTCGTCGGCGGCCGCGCCGATGCTCAGCAGAGCGTGGCAGCGGGCTTCGAGACCGAGGGCGACATCGTTTCCGGCGGGCTGTGTCGTCCCGGCCAATCGCTCGAAGGCGCCCGTTCCGAGCTCGATGTCTCCCGTGCGCGCGGCCGCCTCGACGAGCTCGGGCAACGCCCACATGGCGTGCCAGGGCTCGACGGCGTCGGAGGTCGCTCGTCGGGCTGCGCATGCCGCCTCTTCGTATCGCGAGAGACCGTTGTTGAGGACTGCGGACGCCCACTGGGCGTAGATCGCCGAAAGGCCTTGTCCTTGCGTCTCGGCGTGCTCCATCGCGCTCGCTATCGGTCCGACGGCCTCGGCTTCGCTCCCCTGGAGCGCGCGGAGCCGCACCAACGTGTAGGGCGCAATCCGATATCCGGTCGCGGCGGCCACGCTCTCCGCCTCCGCCTCCGCGGAGGCGGCACCGGGAAAGTCGCCCATCCACGCGCGTGCCAGGCCCAGCATTTGGAGGATGCCTGGCAGCGGGTAGAGCGCACCGGCGTCGCGAGCGAGCTGGACTTGCGTTGCCGAGATCGCGAGCATGCCCTCGAAGTCCCACACGAGCGCGTTGGCGGCCAGAGCCATCATGCCCCAGCGCAGCGCGTCCTCGGGAGGGATCTCGGCGAGGGCTTGCGCTGCTCTCTGCAGCGTCGGCGTCGCGGCGGCGTGTCCGTCGGTGATCACGAGCGTGACGCCGTCGAGCAGAAGGTCCTGGGGACGCGGAGGTTCCATCGACGCGGGGAGGGCCTGGGCGGAGCGGCAGATCTCCAGGAGGATTTCCCGTCCGCCGAGGTGCCCGGCGGTGGCCGCCGCGTTCCAGGCGGCCAGGTAGGTCTCGCGCGCGAGCTCCAGGTCGAACGCCTCGAGTTGCCTTGCGGCCTTCAACAGCAGCGGGGGCGTATCGCTGGTGAAGCCCGAGGCGAAGGCGACGCGGCCGCGCAGGAGTCCCACCTGGGCCTGTTGGAACTCGTCGAGCGGCCCGGCCTCTGCCCTCGCCACGAGATCGAGAACCGCGTCGAAGGCGCCGGCCTGCAGGCTCGCCTGCGCCGCGGCCAACGCGCGCTCGACACGTCGCTCGGGATCCGCGGTCAGCGTGGCTGCACGTTGGAGGAAGGCCGCCGAGGCGGCCAGCCCACCGCGGGCCTCCGCGCGACCGGCGGATCGCTCCAGCTCGAGCGCCACGTTCTCGTCCGGGCCGGGCATCGCCGCTGCGAGATGCCACGCCCGGCGGTCGGGGTCGAGCTCTCGATCGGTCGACTCTGCCAGCGCCAGATGTACCGCTCGGCGCTGCTCGACCGATGCAGATCCGTACACGGCAGAGCGGACGAGCGGATGACGGAACTTCACCGTTTCGCCGATCGCGAGCAGCCCATCCATCTGCGCGTCCGCCGCGGCGATCTCGACCCCGAGTCGCTCTGCCGCACGCCGGACGAGCAACGGGTCGCCGGTCGGCTCGGCGGCGGCGACCAGCAGCAAGAGTCGGTCATGGTCCGCAATCGCTTCGAGACGGCGTTGGAAACTCTCCTCGAGCCGCGACGCCAACGCGTGCCGAGGAGCGTCCAGAAGACCGAATCCACCCGCGAGTTGCGTGACCGTCAATCCGCGCGGCAGCTCCAACAATGCGAGTGGGTTGCCCCGCGTCTCTGCGACGATGCGATCGCGGACGCGGTCATCGAGCCGAAGCGGCACGGCCGAACCGAGAAGCGCGCGTGCGTCTCCGTCGCTGAGCCCGAGGACCTCCAGTTCGCAGAACCCATCGAGATCGGGTGCCGCGATGCGCGAGGCGAACAACAGCCCAACGGGCTCCGCAAGAAGCCGGCGCGCCACGAACGCGAGAATCCGTGCCGAGACCTCGTCCAGCCATTGCGCGTCGTCGACGACGGCGAGCAACGGACGCTCGTCCGCCGCCTCCGAGAGCAAGGTCAGGATCGCCAGTCCGGCGAGGAAACGATCGGGCGCCTGACCTTCGCTGAGGCCGAACGCGACCTCGAGGGCGTGGCGCTCGGTGAGGGAAGTCGCTCCACGATGTGCATCAGCGGCGCGCATAGCTGGTGCAAGGAGGCGTACGCGAGCTCCATCTCGGACTCCACGCCCGTAGCGCGAAGGAGCCGCATGTCCGCTGCGGACTCCGCGACGTAGTTCAGGAGCGCCGTTTTCCCGATGCCGGCCTCACCGCGGATGACAAGGACGTCGCTCTGCCCGCCACGGACGGTCTCGATCAGCCGGTCGAGCACCTGGCGCTCGCTGGCTCGGCCCAACAGCACCGACGCGGGCGGGACGACCACAGTCGGGCAAGCCTACCCTGGGACCATGGGCGGTGTCGCGCGATTCCGCTTGTGCGATCGAGCGGTACGTGCGCCAGAGCCAGATGGCCGGCGGTGGCCGGCAAGATCGAGCAGGCTTCGCGCGGCGCCTCGACGTGGTCCCCTCCTCGGCACGACTGCTTGTAGTGTCGCGGCGAGGATGAAGCCCGTCGTGGTTGCAGCAGTTCTGGAGAGATTTGGCATCGCGCCGCCGTCGCGCGATCTCGCCGGGTTGTGCGCGGTCTATGCCGCGTGGTGCCGCAGCGTGTCGTTCGACAACGTGCTCAAGATGATCCACGTCGCGGAGGAGAGGCCGGGATCGCTTCCCGGTTCCACGGCCGAGGGCTTCTTCGAGGATTGGCTGGCCTGCGGGGCAGGTGGGACGTGCTGGGCCGGGAACGGGGCCCTGCACGGGTTGCTCGAAGCACTCGGCTTCGATGCCCAGCGCGCAATTGCCACGATGATGCCATCGCGCTTGCCGGCGCCGAATCATGGCTCTGTCGTGGTCAGCGTCGAGGGAGAGCAGTGGATCACCGACGCCTCCATCCTGACCGGTGCGCCGATCCGCATTCCGGCGCCCGGCGAGCCAGCCGGGTGCACCTCGCTGCCCAGGTTCGAGTGGCTGGACGGCAAGCCCGCGGTGATCTGGCGTACGCTGCGCGATCCCGAGGGCTTCCCGTGCCGTATCGAGCGAATCGGCGCCGACCACGCCGAGTGGGACGCCTTCCACCGCAAAACTGGCGCCTGGAGTCCCTTCAACTTCGAGCTCAGTGCCAGGGTGATGCGCGGGACCGCGACGATCGGCGTCTCGCCCGGGCAGCGTTTCACAATCGAGGCCGACGGCTCGATCACAACCTCTCCGCAGGATCACGCCGCTCGCCAGCGATTCCTCATCGAGGAGCTCGGCATAGCCGAGCACACCGCACACCGCCTCCCAGACGACCGTCCCGTACCGCCCCGCGTGCCAGATCCTGCCCGGTGAATGGCGAGCGCGGGGCGATGCCGTCCTAGCACGCGGCAGATCGTTCGACGGGTTAACGCCGCTGTGGCGGCGAG
>CAWJTT010000026.1:0-19421 GCA_963845865.1 uncultured Actinomycetes bacterium | reverse complement strand
TGACCTCGGCCGTCGGGCGTTTTTCTCGTCTTGGACTTTGGCCATCAATCGCGCTTCTGATCACGATTGGTCACATTAGAGCCTGGGCGGCCCCGCCAAGCACAGCACCAAGAGCGTCTGCCGCGCGCTCGTCTGCGCCGGCGAGCGTGTGTCCGTACACGCCCAGGACGAGGGACGGGTCGGCGTGCCCGAGCCGGTCGCCGACGACGCGCGGCGAAAGCCCAGCGTCCAGCAGCAGCGTCGCGCAGAATGCCGTAGGTCGTGCAGACGGATCCGCGGGAGCTCTGTCGCATCCGCAAACTCGTGGAACCGCTTCGAGATCGAGTCACGGTGCAACGGCTGCCCGATCTCGTTCGTGAAGACGTAGTTCCCTTCGCCCCAGGCAGGGCCGGCAATGAGGCGCTCCTCGAGCTGATAGCGACGGTGACGCTCGAGCGCGGCCACGGCTTGGCCGGCGATCGCCATCGTCTTCGGCGCCTGCTCGGAGACGTCGTACCCGGCCGTGGTGCGTGAGCGCGATATTCGAACCTCGGCGGTCCCGACGCCGTCCGTGCCGGCACCGAGGTCGACGAAGCAAGTTGGTCTGCGTATACGGTGACCCCCTCTTCGCGATCGCGCGAATGTGCTCACGTTAGCGACGATCACCCACGCCTGGCATCGCGGGACTTGAGCGGGTTGCGTTTAACTCAAGCGGTCAGCAGGGAGCTGCCTCGTCTGTCACAGCTGTGAGTCGGTGAGCACGAGAGTTAGGCGGGCGCGGTGCGATCCCTGGGCGACGAAGTGGGTGACTGCGAGTTCTTCGAACAAGCTATGGGTGACGCGGATGTGGATGTGCCCCGTTAGCCCACCCGCCTCTCCGCGCGGTACGGGACCGACGATCCGGAACGCCCCCGTCTCGTCAGTTACGACGCTCGCCCGGCCGCGGCGTACGTAGCCCAGACCGGGTGTCTCCTGCCAGACCTCGACCACTGCCCCCTTGACCGGTTTGCAGTCTCCGGCTCTGAGCACCGTGCCCGAGAGCGTAAAGCCGCTGCCGAAGACGGAGCGCCGGGGCGCCGCCCTCGCTGCTTGAGCCCACGGGCCAAAGCCGTCGGAGGCGGTCGGCTTGCAGACGCTGGTGCTGCCTGAGGCGGCCGCAGCCCAGAGCGAGGCTGCCACGAGAACGCCTACGACGAGCCCGGATACTCCCGCGAAACGCACCCTTCCGAGCAGTGTACGCCGCGCTCGCAACCCGCATCAGCCGGAATGAGCCGGCTCTCTGCCGCGAGCTCCCCCTACGTGCGTCGCGCCTCGCTTGAGGAGTGCCGCTGGCTGCAGGCCAAAGCCGATAAAGCAAGGCGGCCAGCTGCCGTCGTATTACGTGACGATGGCGAAGCGCGACGTTCCGAGCGGCAAGCAGCCCTGCTCGTACTGCGCGAAGTAGCCGAGTGTTCCAGACCAGCTCGAGCGCCTGGCGGCGGCCGGCGTCGTGCCGCTGGAAGCCGTGCGGCCGCGATCGCGTCGGGGCCGACCCCCTCTTGCGATCGCGCGAATCTGCTCACCTCCCCACCGCAACGAGGACCGGTAGCGCTTGCCGCTTCACGGCCGGCTCTCCTTAGCGCTCAGTGTCTTGTCGCGAACTTCAGGATCGGCTTGATGCCGGCTTTGGACCACAGGCCGCCGGTGTGGTCTGCGCCTGGGATTTCGACAAGGCGACTCTGGTAGCCGGCGGCGACTAAGGCTCTCTGAAACGACTCGGAGACCGCTGGCAGCACGGTGGTGTCGGCGGACCCGTGGATGAGCAGGAAGGGGACGGGGTTGGCGCGGGCTCGGTAGCGTTTCGCCAGAGCGTATGGATCGGCGGCCGCCCAGGCGTCGGGGCGCGTCGTTCGGGCTCCGCCGAGGAAGTCTCTGACGTATTCGAGTCCGTCCGCTTGATTGGGCTTGGTGACCTGATCGAGTTCGCCATCCTCGACGACAACGAGGTTCGGGCGGAGAGATCCGGCGGTCGCGTTGCATGATCCGCGCGCTGGGGTGAAGGGCGTGGGGGTGAGGGCGACGACGGCTGCGGGCCAGCCGCCGGTTGAATGGCCCATGAGCGTTACCTGATCCGGACTGGCTCCGTATGCGGGGGCGATCTTACGGGCGACGCCGATCGCGCACGCTACGTCCCGGAAGGAGTTCGGGTACCCGCCGCCCCAATCGGGGCCTTCACGCCAGCCAGCCACCATCACGACCGCGCCTTGGCCAGCTATCTCCGTCACGAACGGGTCAAGATCGCCGGAATATCGCTCGTCAGGCGGGCTCGGCCCGCCCGGCAAGAAGACGATCAAAGGCCATGGACCCCCCGACGTCGGAGCGGTGATGTCCATCATCAATCGACACGTCACGTCGGCATCCGAACCGCAAGAGATCACCGGCGTGTACGCAACGTCCTGCCATTGAGCCACACTCAGGCGACTGCATAACCCCGGGACGATCGGATTGCAGGTGCCCGACTTCACGACGGAACCAGAGGGGATGCTTACGGTCGGCCCCGACGCGCGCTTGGACCCTGACCCGCAGCCGGAAACCACGACACCGACGAGCAGAACGCCGACCCAAGAAGCGGTCAAAGCGCGACGACCCTTCAAACGCGGCGTCACTCGCGGTCGTTCAACTGCGTTGCGTTGACGAACCAGGCCACCTCGACGCCGGACTATATACGTATCCGCACAAGGTGCAGCGGCCCAAGAACGCTGATCAACCCCCGCCGCAATCTAGAGCGCGCGAGACCCGAATCGTGGCGGCGGAGGAGCTCCTCACTGCCGACGCGAACCAGGCTGCCGATGTGGGAGCCTCCCCGCACTTGTAGGCCCGACCCCTACAGGTAACGAGTGGGCACCGGCGGGAGCGGGCCGGCAGGGTCGATCCCATGCACGTCGGCAATGATCCCGACGAACCAGCGGTCGAACTCGTGGTCGGATGAGACCACATTCGCCACGAAGTCGTCGGCGCCAGGCCCGTCCTGAACGACGAATGGCCGCTCGGGCCACGCTGACGCCGGAGCTCGCCGCCTAAGGCTGAGAGCCGACGCTGCGCGCCGCGAACGCGAGGTCGCTCGACGGGCGGATGACGTAGATGCGAGAGCGAGCAAGAATCGAGTTGGTCGGGATCAGCTTGAGCGTCTTGGGGATCCGGACGGAGGTGCCAGTTCGCCGCTCGATCTGGAAGCCGGCCAGTGCGGTCAGGTTCTTCATCACCGGTGTTGTGAAGGCGTTGAGGTGGCCCTCGGGATCGGGCCGGCCGAGCAGCTCGCGCGCGGTCTCCACCCAGCTGTACGGGCTGGGAACCGAGAGGACGACGCGCCCGCTCTCTGTAAGTACGCGGCGCAGCTCGCACAGAAGGCTGAGCGGAATGATCAGGTGCTCGAGGAGCTCGAGGCAGAACACGCAGTCGAATGAATCGTCGTCGAAGGGGAGCCTCTCCGTCACGTCTGCTTGGACGAATCGCACGCCTGCCGCAACCCCGGCCTCGATGTTCGTCTCGCTCAGGTCGACGCCCGTGTAGTCAACCTCTATCCCAGCAGCTGAGATCGACGCGGACAGGCCGCCCCACTTCGCGCCAACATCGAGGACACGCTCGCGAGAACGCAGGCCGACTGCTTCGAGCGCTTTGCGAAACCGGAGGAGTGCCTCGGGGTCGCACTCAGGCTCTTCGGCTGCCCGGAGTTCGTAGAACCCCTTGAGCCGAGCCGTGATCGCTGTCAATGCAGCGTGGTCCGAGCCGGACGAATCTATGGGCCAATCATAAGGCCCGAACCGGACGGTCCCCTGCGTGGCGAAGCACGACGGGAAGGTCATGCGACGCGAGCTGAAGACCCTCGACACCGAATTCGTCGTGTAGGCGACCCTTGGTGTGGAGAACGACAGCGCGTGCGTACGAATGCGCGTACGGGTTCGGCTCCACTGGTTGCAGCTCGTCTCGATTCGCTGGGTGCCGCGGAGCGGCGGTTTGCAGGGAGATTCGTTTCACGCAGTTCGCTGCGCCTCGTTCGGGCGGACACCGAGTCCCAAGGCCGCAGGTTCGAAACCTGCCCGGCCCAATCTGCACCGGCTGGCTACGCGAAACCCGCATGGTTGTCCGGGTCAGACTTGTCGCAAGTGCCGGTCGAGTGCGCGCGGTGCGGTCCCCGGTGCGGTCCTCGAAGGCCGCGGCTATTCCCACTCGGGATATGCGCGCTCGCGACGTCTGCGCCGAACCCGGCTGCCCCGCGATCGCCGGTCACGACGCGCGCTGCGCCGAGCACCGCCGCGAGCCCTGGGCAAACGCCGCGGCATGAGCCGACCACTACGGCGCCCCATCACGCGGCGCCGTGCGCCGACTCGCAGCGGGCGTACGGCGGACGCGATCGACACCGCTGCCAGGGCTGCGGGGCGCGCGTCCCGCCCGGCGGCCAAACCGTCGACCAGCAGAGGGGCGGGCCCAGGGTTTTTCACGGATTGCAGGGGAGCCCGGCGTTCGATTAGAGTGATCTTAGTGCCTGATGTCACGAGTCGGGCACCAGGTTCGGCGCGGGCGTGAAAGGTGCGGATCGCGCTCGACGGCGTTCGTTGCATGACCCCAGATCGTGAAACGGAGGAGAGATGCGCGCGACGAGACGGGCAGCTGCGGCCCGATGGGGCCGCTGGGCGCTGCCCGGTGTGATGGCCGGGGCTGTGCTGCTCGGCGTCGGTGTACCCGCGCAGGCCGCCTTTCCCGGCAAGGCGGGACAGATCGTGTTCTCCTCGACGTTTGCGGGCGACCGCGAGATCATGGTGGCGGCTTCGGATGGTTCCGGCCGGGTCGATCTGACGCGCGATCCGCACGCGGATGTGACGCCGAGTTGGTCGGCCGACGGGAAGCGCATCGTGTTCGCGAGCGATCGCTCCGGAGCGATGGAGGTCTACCTCATGAACGCCGACGGCTCGGGTGTCGCGCAGGTCACGCACGATGGCTCCTTCGCCGACCACCCGCGCTTCACAGCCGATGGCCGCACGATCGTGTATGAGTCGAAAAGGGGCGGCAACTGGGAGATCCGCCGCATCGGCGCAGATGGCGGCGGCGAGGTGAACCTGACCCGCAACCACGCCAGCGACCGTCACCCGGCCGTGTCTCCGAATGGGCGACTGGTGGCGTTCGCGAGCAACCGCGGTGGCAGAGGAACGCACATCTGGGTCATGAGCGTCCAGGGTGGCGCGCTGAAGCAGGTGACGCTGCAGAAGGGGAGTCAGTTCGAGCCGACCTGGGCTCCGTCGGGCGGTAGGCTGGCGTTCGTTTCGGGCACGCTGCGGGCTGGTACGAACCTCGGGAGCGTGCTCGCCAGCGGCAAGCACGCTCAGCCGCTCACTGCGCTGGTACACGCCAGCAATCAGCTCAATCCGTCGTGGTCGCCCGACGGGCACTCGCTCGTCTTCCAGGATTGCCGATTCGACAGCGTGGCTCCCTGCACGCTCTCGGTGGTGCCGCTGCATGGGAATCCGATCGACATCTCGCCGCTGAGTGCGCCGTACACGGATGCCTTCGACGGCATTGGTTCCGCCGATCCGCTGGGGCACGTGTTCGAGATCGGGAGCGGCACGACGACCAGCGTCGAGAATGGGCAACTCGTCGAGACCGTCGCGGCCAATGCCTCTGAGGTCGGATCTCCCTTCAACAACTTCCTCGCCGGTTGGGGAACCCTGTGCCAGCTAGCCGGCGACTACGACGCGCAGGCCGACTACAGGCTGCTCGAGTGGCCCGCCGCAAACGGCATTCAAGCGAGAATCGACGACGGCGCATCGGTATTGGCAGGGCCTCAGGCCTATCGCTCGAGCCAAGCCTTTGGCGAGAACTACTCAGGGTTCATGGTGCAGAGCTTCCCCCCAATATCGACACTCGACGCCGCCGGCACACTGCGGGTGCAGCGCACGGGCAGCAGCGCGACCTCCTCCTACCTTGGCGCTAACGGCTGGGTGCGGATCGGCACAGGCCCGGCCTCGCTCGAACCGGCGGTCATCGACCTCGATATCTGGAGCGCGTCCGACCGCTTCGCCCATCAGGAGGTCAAGGTCGCCTGGGACAACTTCCGCATCAACTCCGGCACCCTGAACTGTCCAGCACCAGGATGGGAAGATGACACACCCGACTGGCAAGCGACACCAGCATGATGGCCCAGCACGAAAGCTATCGCTGATGGGATCGTCGGGCCGTGGGAGGCGGGTGATCGGCGCTGGCGCGCGATTGGCGGTGCTGGTGCTGGTGGTGATGGTTGGGGGCGGGTCGATCGCGGGCACGAGAGCCGAGGGTCCCGCGCGGTTGGTGTTTGCCAGCGACCGCGCGCCGGATAACGCGTCGGGGGTGTATTCGCTCGACCTGGCCAGTGGTGTGAGGCGGGACGAGAACGGTGACCGTGTCGTCGCGTTGCGCGGCCGGCATGTGGCGTTCCTCGGCTACCGCGGCGGCGGCCGGGCAGTGTATGAGGCGCGGTTGGGCTCGCGGACACCGGCTCGCAGAATCGTCGCGCTACCTCGCGGGAGTGTGTTCTCTGCCGCGGCATGGTCGCCCAGTGGCGAGGTGTTGGCCGCGACGTTCGAAGTCCGAGCTGACAGTTATGTGATTGAGCTCGTCGATCGTTCGGGGCGGAAGCTCGCGCAGGTCAGTGACGCTCGCGGCCCGCCGGTGTGGTCGGCCGACGGCGAGCGGCTGGCGTTCTTGGATGGCCCTCCGGGTCAGCAAGCGCACGTGATCAGGGTCGCTGATGTGCGCGGGCGCGTGCGCTTTTCGCGACCCGGCGATTACGCGCTCTGGGCGCAGACCGTACCGCTCGTCGTGATCGTCCGCGACGTGATTGCCGCCTCGACGGTCGTCGATGATGAGCAGGGACGGGTGATTCGTCGCTTCGTGGGCAGGGCCGAGGCGCTCTCGCCCGACGGAAAGACGCTCGTGCTTGACCGTTCCCTGAAGACGCGCTGGCTCGCGTCCATCGATACCGGTGAGCTGCGCCGCCTCCCGACGAGCGGAGGATTCGCCGCCTTCTCGCCGGACGGCAAGCACATCGAGTTGGACTCCTCGCGCGGCGCGATCATCCTGAGCATCGCGACGGGCCGCGCCGAAGCACATCTGCCTGCATTCGGCGCGTGGCTAGCGGACAGTCGCAGGCTGGTCATGCTCGACCGACCAGCGAACGAAGCGACGCTTGTGACGAGCAGAGGCCACCTGCTTCGCCGCCTGAAGCTGATTTCACGCGCGGAGTCGAAGCGAGGCGCCTTAGCGGCCACTCCGCTGATCACGCGAGACTCCAGTGCGCTTGTCTACACCGTAGACCAACCTTCTGTCTACCAGCTCTACGAACAGCTGGCCTCAGGGGCGCTGCGCCAAATCACGCGCGGACTCACAAGTCACAGAGACCCGGTGTCGTCGCCGGACGGCCGGCTGATCGCCGACGATGAGCTCGAGATATCGACGTGCCGGTGCGACGCCACCATCAGCAGCCAGATCGGCGTGCTCGCGACCGACGGATCAACGCCGCCGGGGCTGTTGCCAACACCCGGCAGCGCCAGCCATCCCACCTGGTCGCCGGACGGAACGCACATCGCCTACTTCACGCGCGCCGGCGACCTCCCTGGGCCAAGCATCATCGTCGCGCAGGCGGACGGCTCGCAGCCCGTCGTGCTCACCGCAGACGCAGGAGTAGGCGAACCCAGCTGGTCACCGGACGGCTCGATGATCGCCTTCGTCAATAGCGGCATCGTTGTCGTCGCGAGCGACGGCAGCACCACCCAACACTTGACAGGCGCGGTCCCCGCTGGCTCGAACATCAACCTGACTGGCGCGCCAGCCTGGTCGCCCGACAGCTCCACGCTTGCCTTCGCCGGCGCAGACGGCCTCCACCTCATCGGCCGCGACGGCACTGGACTTCGCCGCATCCTCGCCATGCGCGGCATCCACTCCGTCGCCTGGTCACCCGACGGCGCGCTGATCGCAATCGCCGCCTGCCAACACGACTGCTCGACAGACTCCTACAGCGACATCTGGACCGTCCATCCCGACGGCACCCAACTACGCCGCATCACCCACAACATCGCCGACGACACAACACCCACCTGGCTACCCCAACCCTGACGACCGACCTATGGGACTCCCAAATCAACTCCGGAACGATCCGCCCCGCCCCCGCGCTGCGACACCCGTACGTCGCGGAGACGGCTCCGATCGGCAGGAACGCGCTCATGCGTCATCAATTCCGTAGAGGCGCTTCCACTCTGCGACATCCCGCTCGATCCATCCGCTCGGCGGCCACTCGCGCGGTGGGCGCTGCGCGGCCTGCTCGCCGTCGTGCTGTCCGTCTCGGCGCTCCTTTCGCAGCCAGCGCTCGACGACCTCGTTCGCGGTAGGCACCACGATGAAGGCTGCCAGGATGAGGCCCAAGCCGAACTGCAGGTGCAACAGTGCGACGATGCCGATGCCCGAGATGAGCACTATCGGCACGAGAGCGACGTTCAGCAGCCAGCGGCGGCGGCGCGTCACGACGCACCCACCGGCGACAGGGCATAGACGCCACTGCCTCCGAAACAGAGCGCCGTCCCAGCGCAAGCCAGGATCAGCGGAACCCACTTCTTCATCTCGCCCCTTGCGCGTTCGGTTTGGAATGGCCGCCTACTCGGCGGCAGGAGCCTCGCCGTCATCGCCGGCCAGCAGCGCGAAGTCCGGCGCCTCCGGCTAGCAGACCTGCACAGGATCGTGAACGCGCCCACGATCACCGGGCCGAAGAGCATCAGGATGAACCAGAGCAGGTTCCACAGCAGGAACAGCCCGAACAGCCCGCCAAGCACGGCGTACAGCGTGTTCACGCCGGCGCTAAAGCGCGCTGCGCGCGGCGCGAGCGCAGCGACGCGCACGCGATCACGAGCCACGCGAGGCTCGCGATCGTCGTCAGGTACGCACCCGACCCGACCGCTACAGCCGCGCCCTTGCCGCTCACGTCGGCGATCAGCCATACTGCGGCGCCGCCAGCGATCGTGCTCGTCACCAGCTGCAGCCACCTCGGCGCGCGCTGCCAGCACAGCAGCCCGCCGCCAATCAGCGCGGCCGCGAGCGCGACCAAGCCGCGATCGGTGTCGATGCCGCTCACGCTCACGAACAGCACCTGCGCCCACGGCAGGAACGTTCCGGCCGCGGTCGCAATCGCCGCGCCGCCCATCAGCTTCCGCGCACGATCGTCGTTCATCACTACAACTCCTTCGCCTGGACTCTTGAAAGCGATCGCTCCGGGAGGCGCGCGGGTCAATGCCCGCAGACCAGCCTGACGACCTGATTCCAGGATCGGCCCATGTGACGAAGCCCGCACCGCGATCCGTTCGGCGGTCAACGTGAACCGCTCACCGGCGGACAAGCGCTTTTCCCACGCGCCACTCGCTGGTGCGACCCCTTTCCCGGCTGGAGACCTCGCCGAACCGGGTGCCCACCATCAGTCCGATGGTCGGCTGGCGCCGCTGTGCGTCCCGGAGTTCCGCCACCGCCTCGCCGGTCTGCTCGTACTGCGACTCGGCGGTCCCGTGGGGAATCGAACTACGAAGCGGCGCGCTTACGCCGCCCAACCCTTTTTGGAGGCCGGACCGACTCGTTGCTGGGCCAGGGGCCGCGCCCGGGGTTGTGGCACGTGCGACAAGGCCCAAATCCGCGATCTAGCTGTCCTGCCTCCGCTCTTGCTGAACGGCTGAGGGTTCGTCCGGCCTCCGTCGGAGGCTTGTGGTCGCCACGACTGCAAGCTCGAGGGAGGCCGGACATGACAGACGGTAGATGCCGTTTCGGTCCGCGCGCGAAGCGTGAGATGGTCGCGCGCTGGCTAAGCGGTGAGAGTGCACGCTCGATTGCTCGTGCGCTGGCGTGTTCTGCGTCGACGGTGACGACAGCGCGTGATCGCTGGCAGGCCGCCAGCGAGCTCCAGCGGGAGAGCGGCGAGTGGTGTGCGCCGCGTCCGCCGCTGCCGCGCTCGTGCCCCTGGGCGCTCGGCGTTGAGGCCGAGCGGGTCATCCTGGAGGCGCGCGCGAAGACCAACTGGGGCCCGATGCGGCTCGCCTGGCTGACCGGCCGGCACCGCTCCACCTGCTGGAAGGTATTGCGCCGTCACGGCGTCTCTCGCCAGCGTCGCAGCGCCCCACGCCAGACCCAACGCCGCTACGAGTGGACCGAAGCCGGCGCGCTCCTGCATATCGACGCTCTGCGGCTGGCCAAATTCGCGGTACCCGGCCACTGGGCAACCGGACAGCGCGCCGAGCAACACAAGACTCGCAGAGCAGGCAACGTCTTCGTCATCGGGGTGATCGACGACCACACCCGCCTTGCCTACTGCGAGCTGCACAGCGCCGAGAACGCCGAGACCGTCTCCGCAACCCTCCAGCGCGCGGCGCTCTGGATGCGCGAACAGGGCTGCGGCCCCGTGCAAGCCGTGATGAGCGACAACGCCTTCTGCTACTCGACCAGCACCCGCTTCGCCGACACGCTCACCAACCTCGGCGCACGACAGATCCTGATCCCGCTGTACACACCACGCTGGAACGGCAAGATCGAACGCTTCTTCGGCACCCTCGATCGCGAATGGGCCCACGCCCGCACCTGGCCCAACTCACATCAACGCGACCGCGCCCTGTCATCCTTTCTGCGCTTCTACAACCGCAGGCGCCCACACTCGGCCGCCGGCGGCCGACCACCCATCAGCCGCGTCCAGCAAGTCCGTGAGTAGGACATCTAGCGCAGGTCGCTGCGAGCGCCTACGCTCGCCCCAGGCCGATCACTTGGCGTCCCGCTCCGGCGTTGAAGCCAACGGCCCGCTCCGCGAGCAGAGGAAGGTGAGGTATGAGCGAGGAGGGCGTGCCTGGCTTGTCGAACGGCGCCGACGGCGACGCCGAAGACGAGTTCACGCCACGCGAGCGCGGCCTGATGATCGGCTACGCGTTCGCCAGCACCTGGCCTGTCGGCTCCCCCGAGGACCGCGAGATCCTTGTGCGCATGGCCGACGGCGAGGTGCCCGCGGACGCGTGGGAGGAGATGCTCGAAGGCGGCATGCGGGAGCGCCTGGACGCCAGCGTTGACCCTGACGCCGACGAGGCGTTCAGGGGCGGCTTCGTGGACGGCGTCGGGGCGTTCATCGTCGAGTCACACGACGCTGACTAATGCCTGCCGATCCAACCTGAGCGGCGGTGTTGCGCCGCGGGCTCGTGCCGCGTTAGACCGCTCCGCCACCCCGCCTGGCGTCTAGTCGGGCATGACGCGACTGAGGGGAGCGTGATGACGAACACGCTCCCATCGTGCGCACCGACACGGCGCGAACGCTTCGCTGGGCCTAGGTTGGAGCCAGAAGCAGGCACCGCTACAGGGGAGCTCATTAGCATGAATGCTCACCGCATCACACCCCTTGCCGCCGCTCTCGCGCTTGCGGTCGCACCAGTCGCCGTCGGTGCCAATGCCCCGAGGGGAAGCCATGGGCAGGAGACCGACAAGCCCGGGGCCGCGCAGACCAGCACTCGCTGCGCCGGCAGTTCGACGACGGTTCTCGCAGTTCGGTCGATCGCGTTCGCAGCTCCCAGGGGCAGCCACGGCCAGGAGACCGATCAGCCCGCGGGATCGCAGATCACCCTTCGCCCGGCGTGCATCGGCCGGTCGGCAGCAGTCCTCACAGCTCGGCCGACCACCTTCAAGGCGACTCCCCCGAAGGGCAGCCACGGGCAGGAGACGGATCAGCCCAGAGCGCGGTCCTAGCGCGAGCCAAACGCGCGCGGCCCTGACGATACGGCGGGTACGAGCCGACTCGCGGTTCAGATCGACAACACCGTCGAGCCCCCGATGTAGGGGTCTCTATCTGACCCAGATCTGGTCGAGCAGTGTGCCGAGCTGGGGGTTGTACTGGTAGTTGTGGACGCGGGCTGAGGTGACCTCGAGTTCGAGGCCGTTTGCGAAGGGGACCCATGGCGCCTGGTCGATGACGTCGCGGTCGATCTTGGCCCACAGGCGCGAGGCGGCCTCGGGATCGCTCGCTTGTAGCGACTGGGCGCGCGCGATCTCGCGGTCGATGGCCCGGTCGCAGAACTCGGCGTTTCCAGTTCTCGGAGTGGCGCCGCAGGTGAGAGTCGGGACGAAGATGCCGGATGGCGCTGCGAAGTCCGGGAGACAAGCCGGCGAAGCCCGCCTGGAGGTGGAGCTTGTCCTCCACGGCGTAGGGGTCTGGGCGCGATAGCCGGAAGCGCGCCTTGTAGCCCAGGCTCTTGAGCACCGAGACGACGTACCTGCCCGCATCCGCGTCGAAGGGGGTCCAGTCCGGTATCCAGACCGTGACGGGCTGGCCGGCGGTGCCCGAGGAGCGCACGAGCCGCTGTGCACGCGCCAGGTTCGGGGCGCTCCAGGCTCCACTCGCGCTCGGCTCGGCGGTGTAGGGGCAGTAGCGGCCGGTAGCCGTGGAAGTCCGGGGGCAGGACCTGGCAGGTCACCTGACCGAGTCGCTGGCCGACGGTGAGGTTCCTCAGGCGCGCCCGGTCGACGGCGAAGTTCAACGCCTGACGTACCCGCACGTCGTCGAAGGGCGCAACGCGCGTGTTGAGGACGAGGAAGAAAGTGCCCAGTGACGGGTTGACGTGGAGGCTGCTCGCGTGCTGCGTCCGCAGGGACGCAAGCAGGGCCGGCGAGAGCGCGCTCAGATTGGACGCCAGATCGGCCGAGCCGTGCAGGACCGCGGTGACGTGCGCGTCGGGCGTGCCTTTGAAGTGCTCGACGATGACATCCGGGAAGCCGCTCGGCTGGGCTGCCGGTGACCACTCGCGGAACTTCGGGTTGCGGACGAGCCGGATGACGCCGCGCTTGGGTTCGAACGAGGCGATCTCATACGGGCCGGTGGCGGGCAGAGGGACGCGCGCATGGAGAGGCGTCCCGGCCGGCACCGCGTACGCCGAGGGGAGCGCGAGCTTGGACAGGAAGTCGGGGTCGGGCAGCGGTGAGGTGGAACGTGACGGTGTTCGAGGCAGGGTCGGTCACGATCCCCCGCGAGAGGTCGCACGGCTTGTTCGGGGCGGCCAGGCACCTCCGCGCGCCGACGATGCTCGCGTAGTAGACCGCGTTGCCGCCGGCCAGGGCGAGCGAGCGCTCGATCGCGCGGCGGAAGTCCTGCGGCTGCACGAGCGCCCCGTTCGAGTAACGGATGCCCCGGCGTAGCTGGAAGCTGTAGGCCCGGCCGCCGTTGGTCGGGGTGGCAAGCGAGACGGCGAGATCGGGCACCAGACGGAGGCCGGCGCTGCCGCCCACCCTCCGCAGGCCCGTGAGCCCGTCGTTCGTGAGCAGGACCATCTGCTCCTCGCGCGGCAAGTAGGCGAGGGCCGGGTCGAGGTTGGCAAGGTAGGGGGCCGTCGTCAGCACCGTCAGCGTGCCACCGCGGTGACCGGCGCCGGAGGCGCGCACTGCGACGTAGAGCGCTCCTGAGTCGAGGACGATCCCCTGCGGCCGGTTTCCGGTCGGCACGGTCTGGACGCGCTTGTTGCGGACCGGGTCGATGCGCGAGAGCGTGCCGGCCAGCTCGTTGCTCACCCAGACGGCCCCGGGCGTCACCGCGATGCCGTTCGGGCCGTCGCCGACTGGGATCGTGTGCGGATGGCGTTGGTGGCGGGATCGATGCGCGTGACCGTGCCGCCGAGGTCGTTTGCGACCCACACCGCGTGCCGCCCGACAGCCACGGCATTCGCGCTACTCCCGGTCTCGACGGTCGTGGACTATCCGCCGCGACTGCGCGTCGATCCGGGTGACGCTCCCGGTCACCTCGCTCGTAACCCAGACGGAGCCGAAGCCGAGCGCGACGCCGTCGGCGCTCTGGCCGACCGGGATCCTCCTTCTGAGCACCTTCCCCGTTCGCGGGTCGATCTGCGTCAGGGTGCCGTCGTCCGCGTTCGCGACCCACACGCCGTGCGCGTCGGCGGCGACCGCGGACGGCCCATTCCCGACGCCAATCGTCTGGACGGCGGTGTTCGTCTGCGGATCGATCTTCGAGACCGTCCCGTCCTGCCCGTTCGCCACCCACACGAAGCCGCCGCCGACCGCGATCCCGGCGGGACCGTTTCCGACCGGGATCGTGTCAATCGTGACGCGCTTGACGGGATCGACCCGTGAGACGCTGTGCGCGTCGACGTTCGAGACCCAGATCGAGCGGAAGCCGGCGGCGATGCCGCCCGGCGACGCACCGACCGGGATCTCGCCCAGAGGGTGCCCGTTGTCGCGATCGGAAGATGCCGACCGAGTCAGCCGAGACCTCGCCCGCAGCCGGCTTCGAGCCTCCGCCGGTGATCAGCACGATCGTCGCCGTCACAGCCGCTAGGGCGGCCAGCGCGCCCACGACCAGGACCGCGCGCGGCCGGCGGCGGCGGGCAGTCCCGGCCGACGCCGGGGGCGGCGCGGTCCGGAGCGGCGGGAACTCCGACGGGAGTCCGTCGACGAGGAGCTGGTAGATCCGCTCGGGACGGTCGATGTCCTTGAGCCACTGCTCGCCGAGGTCGCGCAGCGTGACACCCGAGGCAGCTCGTCTTCGGCCAGCTCGCGGGTGGTATTGGAGAGCAGGATCTGCCCGCCGTGCCCGGCCGCGCAGATGCGCGCGCCCCGATGGACGCCCATCCCGTGGTAGCCCTCCTCCCCGACCGCCGGCTCGCCCGTATGCAGACCCATTCGCACGCGGCACTCGACACCGTCGGGCCATGCCTGCGCGGCAAGTGCTCGTTGGGCCTCGACTGCTGCATCGACGGCGTTCCGAGCCCGCGGGAACGCGACGAAGAAGGCGTCCCCTTGGGTGTCCATCTCGCGCCCGCCGTGCGCCGCAACGGCCCCGCGCAGCAGTCGCCGGTGCTCCGCGAGCATCCCGCCGTAGCGTTCACCAAGCTGCTTCAGCAGTCGCGTCGAACCCTCGACGTCGGTGAACAGCATCGTGACCGTACCCGTTGGAAACGCACGATCGCCGCTCACCATGCGATTCCTACACCCACGGCCGGGCAATTACCACTCGGTAAGCACTTCGGCTCTCCAAGCCCACGCGCTGGCCGACCCACACCGGCCCTAGCGGCGAGCGGCTGCCAGACCGGATCATCGAGCGGACGCTCGTAGAAGCCGGATTGCAGGTCGACGAAGCGTCTCAAGCTCGTTACGGCTGAGCTGAAAAGGGTTCGATGTCATTGCGATGCGTCGGGTGTGCGTTGACATGAAGCTTCGACGTGTCGCGCTGGGCATTGTTGCCGTGCACCCATGGAGGCTCGACCGGCGCGCCGAGGGCGTCTCCGAGAACACCGTCGAGCAGACAGCTACGAATCCGCGCCCGACGAACCGGAAACGACGGAGCAGTCACCTCAGGCTTGCCGGCGTGCGAGGGTCGGCCGCTCGAAGAGCGGCTCCAGCTCGGCGTCGACGTGACCTCCGGACGAAATCAGCGTCGCCGAGTGCGCGGAGATCGGATGCTGGCCACCACCGTCGCGTCAAGCCAGTTCAGTCGGAGCCGTTCGCACTGAGGGGGGATCCGGCGAGCGCTCCGATCGCCTCCTCGCGCTCGATCAGCTGCTCGAGCCACTGCACGCCCTCCGAGAGGTGAATGAGATCGGCCGCCCGCGCGCGCTCCGCGTCGCGATCGCGCAGCGCGTTGTAGATGTCCCAGTGGCGCCGCTTGGTGGTCTCGATGGCGTCCTGCTCGATCACTGAGCGCCACACGCGAGCGCGCAGGGTGCCGCCGGAGAGGTTCTGGATCAGCGAGGCGAGGGTCGCATTGCCCGAGGCGGCGACGATGATCCTGTGGAACTCGGCATCCGCGGCGATGAAGGCCTGCGTGGACTCGGCGGCATCCATGTCTGCGAGACAGCGCTCGAGTGACGCCAGATCGGTCTCGTCGAGCCTTGTTGCCGCCATCGCGGTCGCCACGGGCTCGAGGATCCGGCGTACCTGGTGCAACTCGAGCACCGTCGAGCCTGTCATCAGGTCGCTGATGAACCCCATGCCGGTGAGGAGAAGCTCCGGCTCGAGGCTCGTCACGTAGGTGCCGTCGCCCACGCGGGGCTCGAGGACGCCGATCAGCGTCAGCGCGCGCACGGCCTCGCGCAGCGAGTTGCGCGAGAGCCCGAGGCGCTGCGAGAGGTCCTGCTCGTTCGGCAGCTTCGACCCGGCCGTGAACTCTCCCGACATGATCAGGTCCTTGATCTTGGCGATCGCCTGGTCGGTGAGCGCGGTCACGGCGTAGCTCCCGGCGGCGGCGTGGTGGCCTCGCCCAGGTCGTAGAGGCGCATGGCGGTGCCCGCGAGCAGCAGGTCGGCGTGCTGCGGTGCGACGTCGTCGATCACGCGCAGCGTCTCGTGCCACACCCGCTCGTAGCTGCCGTTGAGAAGCGCTACGGGCCAGTCGCTGCCACACACGAGGCGGTCCGGCCCGAACGCATCGACGGCGACGGCGACGGGCTCGCGCAGGTCATCCGCGCTCCAGTCGCGTGCCGCGACGATCGTATTGAGCCCTGAGATCTTCGCGGCCACGTTGTGGTGCGCAGCTGCGCTGCGCAACGTGCCGGCCCACCGGCTCATCTCGTCGTCGTGAAGCGGGGGCTTTCCCAGGTGGTCGATCACAATCGTCATGCGCGGGAAGCTAGCCGCAAGCTCGGGGACATCGTCGAGGTGGCGCGGAAAGACGCACGGAAGCTCGAGCAGCAGACCGGACGCCTCGAGGAGCGCAAGGCTCTCGAGCACGTCGCTGTCGAGAATCCAGTGCGGGTCGGGCTCATCGTGGATGAGGTGACGGAAGCCACGCAACTTGGGTCGGCCGCGGAGCTCCGCGAGGCGCTTGCGGGCCCGTTCGGGCGAGCGGAGGTCGAGCCAGGCCACCACGCCGCCGATCCACGCGTGCGCGGACGCCTGCGCGAACATGGAGTCGGTGTCGCTGTCGGAGCACGCCGCCTGCACGAGCACCGTTCCCGACACGCCGGCCTGCGCAAGCAGTGGCTCGAGATCTGACGGCTTGAACGTGCGCCGGATGACGGCGTGCTCGGCGCCCATCCAGGGCATGGCCTCGCGCTCGAGATTCCAGAAATGCTGGTGCGCGTCGACGATCACAGGTGGCGTTGCTCCGATTCGATTGTCGGCGAACCATCCCGGGAGCCTCAGTCGCCAGCGCCCGGGATGGTTGACCTGGCCTCCTCGTGCCTAGAACTTGCTTGCGTTTGCGGACGTGACGAGCGCGGTGCCGGTGTCGACGTTCTTCGGCACCTTCTTGCCCTGCACTGCCTTCCAGAGCGTCGCGATTCCCAGCGCGCCGATCTTCGCCGGGAACTGCGCGACGCTGCCGGTCTCTGTCCCGCCCTTGATCGCCGTGACCTCGTCGGGCGACGCGTCGAAGCCGACCAGGATGATCTTGTCCGGCGCGATGCCGGCGTTCTTGATCGACTGGATCGCGCCCAGTGCCGGCGGTCCGCACGCCGAGTACATCGCCGTCAGGGACGGCGTGGCCGTGAGAATCGTCTGAGCAGCTGCGGCGCCCTTGGTCTGGTCGCAATCCGTCTCGAGGCTCGAGACGACCTTGATCTGATCCTTCATCGCGCCGAGACCCTTGAGCATGCCCGTGACGCGATCGACGAGCGCGGGCGCCGCGGGATTGCCCTCGAGCACACCGAGGGTGTCACCCGCCTTGAGCCTCGTGGCGAGGTACTTGCCGGCGAGGATGCCGCCGTTGAGATTGTTCGTCGCCACGACGGAGCTCTTCTTCTTCCATTTGGGGATGTCGTTGTCCATGAGCACGACCTTCACCCCTGCCTTGATCGCCTTGTCGAGCGCCGCCGACACGGCCGGGCTCGTCGGAGTGATGGCGATGCCCTTGACTCCCTGAGCGACCATGTTCTGAATCGCCGCGATCTCGCCCGCGTCGTCCGTCCCGCTCTTGCCACTGGCGTAGATGACCTTCGCGCCCGGGGTTGCCTTGTCCCACTTCTTGGCCGCGTTGACGAGCGTGAAGTAGAAGTCGACTGGGAATTTAGTGATGAACCCGAGTTTGACGACAGTTGCGTTGTGCTTCGCAGGCTTTGCGCTCGCCGAGACTGTCATGGCGAGCACCGACGCCGTGGCTGCCACGGTCACGAGGACCGCAGCACCCAGCAGCCGACTCTTCGACATTGTGCGTCCTTTCATCAGGTATACAGACTTGACAACGAACCGTTCGATTCGCTCATACGTCGCCTCCGCAGCCCTGCAGTGGCGGCGGAAGTCCGCTTAGGTATCTCTCTCAACTGCCACACCGGTGAGGCTCACAGCGCGCTCACTCACCACCTCCTACGATCAGCGACACAATCTGCTTGATAGGTCTCGGCTGACGGAACGAACTCGCCAACCGTGCGGCCGCCGCGCAGCACGACGGCGCGGTCGGCGACCTCCAATACGTGGTCCATGGCATGCGAGACGACCACCACGGCCTTGCGCTCTCTCGCGCAGCCGCAGAATCAGATCGAGCACCTTGCGCGACTCGCGCACGCCGAGCGCGGCGGTCGGCTCGTCGAGGATGACGACCTTCGATGCGAAGGCCGCGGCCCGGCTGACGGCGACCGCCTGCCGCTGCCCGCCGGACATCAGCCCGACCATCGCGTTGAAGTCGGGGACGGACACCTGCAGGCGCTCGAGCACCTGGCGCGTCTCGTCGGTCATCTGACGGCGCTTCAGGAGGCGCAGCGAGCGAGGCAGCCACGACGGCCGTGCGAGCTCTCGGCCGGCGTAGAAGTTGTCGGTCGGCCGCATGTTGTCGAAGAGCGCGAGATCCTGATAGACCGTCTCGATGCCCCAGCGCCCGCGCGTCGGCGGGCGAGCGGATCGCGACTGCTGTTCCGTCCATCTCGACCTCTCCGCTGTCGAAGCGGTACCAGGCCATTCCGGCGCTTGATCAGGGTCGACTTGCCGGCGCCGTTATCGCCGAGCAGTGCCAGCAACTCTCCGCTGCACACGTGGAGGTCGATGTCCTCGAGCGCCGACACGGCGCCGAAGCGCTTGCGCGCTCCGCGTACCGTCAACGCCGGCGGGCTCTGCACCGCGCGCGTCGCTGCGGGCGAACCAGGGGCGCTCATGCGCACCTCAAGGCCTGAGCGACGCGCACGCGCCCCTCGATGTAGCCGCGCAGGACGTCGGCCTCGACGGCGATCAGCACGATCACGCCGATCGCCATCAGCTGGTAGAAGGGGTCGACGTTGTGGAGGTTGAGCGCGTTGCGGATCACGCCGATCGTGAACGCGCCGATGAGCGCGTTCCCGACGTTGCCACGACCGCCGGCGAACGCCGCCCCGCCGATGATCACCGCCGCGATCGAGTCGAGCTCGGCGAGGTACACCGCCGTGGGCGAGCCGCCGTCGATCAGGCCCGCCGTGAACAGCCCGCCGATGCCGGCGGCTAGGCCGCTCAGCACGTAGACCGTGACGA
>CAWJTT010000025.1:0-162199 GCA_963845865.1 uncultured Actinomycetes bacterium | reverse complement strand
TGCTTTGCGTTGCTTCCGGCTCTCGAAAACCCCGACGGGGCCGCGTCCTGGGACGCGACCCCGCCGGAGTTCGCCAGCAGAGGCAGCTGCCTACATCATGTCGGGCATGCCGCCACCGGGCATGCCACCGCCGCCGGCGAGCCGGCTTCTCCGGCGCCTCGGCCACGACGGCCTCGGTGGTGAGGATGTTCTTGGCGATCGAGGCCGCGTTCTGCAGCGCCGAGCGCGTCACCATGGCCGGATCGATGATGCCGGCCTTGACGAGGTCGACCGTCTCGCCGGTGTCGACGTTGAGGCCCCAGCCCTTCTTGGCGTTGCGCACCTCGTTGACGACGACGGAGGCCTCGAGGCCCGCGTTGGTCGCGAGCTGACGGAGCGGCTCCTCGAGCGAGCGCTTGATGATGCGCGCGCCCGTCGCCTCGTCGTCGTCGCCCGACGTCGTCGATGGCCTTGGCGGCCAGCATGAGCGCGACGCCGCCGCCCGGCACGATGCCCTCCTCGAGGGCCGCGCGGGTGGCCTGCAGCGCGTCCTCGACGCGATGCTTCTTCTCCTTCATCTCCGTCTCGGTGGCCGCGCCGACCTTGACGACGGCGACGCCGCCCGAGAGCTTCGCGAGGCGCTCCTGGAGCTTCTCGCGATCGAAGTCGGAGTCGGTCGTCTCGACCTCGGCCTTGATCTGCTTGATCCGGGCCTTGATCTGCTCGCCGTCACCGGCGCCGTCGATGATCGTCGTCGCGTCCTTGTCGATGACGACCTTGCGGGCGCGACCGAGCTGCGAGAGCTGCGTGTTCTCGAGCTTGAGGCCCATCTCGTCGGTGATGACCTCGCCGCCGGTCAGGATGGCGATGTCCTCGAGCATCCGCTTGCGGCGATCGCCGAAGCCGGGCGCCTTGACGGCGACGGCCTGGAACGTGCCGCGCAGCTTGTTGACCACGATCGTCGCGAGCGACTCGCCCTCGACGTCCTCGGCCACGATCAGCAGCGGGCGGCCGGCCTGGATGACCTGCTCGAGCACGGGCAGGATGTCCTTGACGGCACCGATCTTCTGGTTGGCGATGAGGATGTACGGATCGTCGAGCACGGCCTCCATGCGCTCGGAGTCCGTGATCATGTACGGCGACAGGTAGCCCTTGTCGAACTGCATGCCCTCGGTGAACTCGAGCTCGAGGCCGAAGGTCTGGCCCTCCTCGACGTTCACGACGCCGTCCTTGCCGACCTTCTCGATCGCGTCGGCGATGACGTCGCCGATCTCGCGGTCGCGCGCGGAGATGGTGGCGACGCGGGCGATGTCCTCCTTGCCCGAGACCTCCTTCGACTGCGACTTGATGTCCTCGACCACGGCGTGCGACGGCGCGCTCGATGCCGCGCTTGAGCGCCATCGGGTTGGCGCCGGCCGAGACCATCTTGAGGCCTTCGCGGGTGATCGCCTGGGCGAGCACGGTCGCGGTCGTCGTGCCGTCGCCGGCGACGTCGTTGGTGGCCGTGGCGACCTCGCGCACGAGCTGCGCGCCCTGGTTCTCGAAGACGTCCTCGACCTCGATCTCACGGGCGATCGTGACGCCGTCGTTGGTGATCGTGGGGGCGCCGAACTTCTTGTCGAGGACGACGTAGCGGCCCTTGGGGCCGAGCGTCACCTTGACGGCGTCGGCGACCTTGTCGACGCCGCGCTGGAGGGAGCGGCGCGCTTCCTCGCTGAACTTGAGCTCCTTGTGAGCCATTGCTTTGAGTACTCCTTGTCGTCAGTTCGCGGCGGACGGCTCAGGCCTTGGCCTTGGCCTTGGCCTTGCTGGTCACGACCTTCGCGAGCACATCGGACTCGCGCAGGATCAGGTACTCGTCGACGCCGAACTTGACCTCGGTGCCGCCGTACTTCGAGAAGACGACCTCGTCGCCGACGGCGACGTCGAGGGGAACGAGCTGTCCGTCCTCGTAGTGGCCGGGACCGACAGCGAGGACCTTCGCGCGCTGCGGCTTCTCCTGTGCCGTGTCGGGCAGGACGATGCCGCTCACCGTGGTCTGCTCCTCTTCGAGCACCTCGACGATGATGCGGTCGCCCAAAGGCTTCAGATCCATGCTCTCCGTGCCTCCGGTTCGATTTCCGATCTGGCACTCTCAGGTCGAGAGTGCCAGCCGCGGCATCATAGGCAGCGTCCTGCGATCCCGCAAGTCAGAACTGGCACTCGGGGCCGCGAGTGCCAGAAAATCACTCGAAACGTGCCGAACCCGCCTCGCTCGGTCGCTCGTCGACCATCAGCGTGCCCGCGACGAGCCAGCGGCGGGAGCGCCAGCGCAGGCCGCCGAGCAGCATGCGCACGGCGATGAAGGCCGCGATCCCGGCCCACACGCCGCCCAGCCCGAGGTCGAGCACGTGCGCGGCGATCAGCACGCGGCAGGAACGCGCCGAGCGCCGCGATCAGCGTCATGCGGCGCATGAAGGCGAGGTCGCCGGCGCCGAAGAAGACGCCGTCGAGCGCGAACAGGACGCCCGCCACCGGCATCATCCCGACGAGCCAGGGCCACAGCACGGCCGCCTGCTCGCGCACCTCGGCATCCGAGGTGAAGAGCTCGGGCACGACGTGATGGCCGGCGGCGAAGACGGCGCCGACCGCGACGCCGAAGACGAGCCCGGCGACGAGCAGCCGGCGCGCGAGCGTCGCCGCCGCGTCCACGGCGCCGGCGCCGAGCAGCCGGCCGATCAGCGCCTGCGCGGCGATCGCGACCGAGTCGAGCACGAGCGCGACGAAGATCCAGAGCTGGAAGCCGATCGTGTGCGCGGCCACCTGCGCGTCGCCCATGCGCGCCGCGACGGCCGCCGCGAGCAGGAACGCCGCCGTGAACGCGAGCGAGCGCAGGCCGAGGTCGCGCGCGGCGCGCAACTGCGGGAGCATGCGCTGCCAGGACGGCGCGAGCGCGGGCGCGCGGCGCACGAGCAGGCGCCGAACACGCCGGCGGCGGCCACCTGCGAGACGACGTTCGCGATCGCCGAGCCCTCGATGCCGAGCCCGAAGCCGCGGATCAGCGTGAGCGAGAGCGCCACGCTCGCGAGGTTGGAGGCGACGAGCACGGCGAAGCCGGTGCGCGTGTCCTGGAACGCGCGCAGCCAGCCCTGCGCCGCGGCGATCACGAGCATGAACGGCGCGCCGAGCGCCGCGATGCGGAACCACGTCAGCGCCTGGTGCAGCGAGGCGCTGTCGTCGGAGCCCGCGATCAGCCGCAGCGCCGGGCCCGGCCGCGAGCTCGAGGACGACCGCGCAGACGGTGCCCAGCGCGAGCGCGAGCCAGGTCGCCTGCACGCCGACGTCGAGCGCCTCGGGCTCCTGCCCGGCGCCGTACAGCCGGGCCGCCTTGGCCGTCGTGCCGTACTCCAGGAACGTGCACAGGCCGACGATCTCGGAGAGCAGCGTGCCGGCGATCGCGAGGCCGGCCAGCGGCACGCGGCCGAGGTGCCCGACGATCGCCGTGTCGCCGAGCACGTACAGCGGCTCGGCGGCGAGCGCGCCGAGCGCCGGCAGCGCGAGCGCGATGACCTCGCGCGCCCTCGGCACCTCGTGCGAGCGCGCGCGACGGGGAGCGGCCTCCACGCCCGGCAGCTTCGCGGACGCGCGCGCGCGCGGGCGCCGCACCGCCGCAGCCGCGCCGCGCGGGTACACTCGGCGCGGTGGAGGCGCTCAACTTCTACAACCCCCTGGTCGCGGATCAGCTGCGCAGCCGGCGCAAGACGGTCACGATCCGCCTCGGCGACAAGAGCGCCAAGTACCGCAAGGGCCTCTGCCTGAAGGTGCTCTGCGGCCAGCGCTTCGGCCCGCGCACGCACGTCTTCGACGCCGTCGTCGACAAGGTCGAGGTCAAGCGCCTCGGCGACGTCTCGCCGCGCGAGCTCCAGCACGACAACCCCGAGCTGCGCACGCTCGACGAGTTCGTCGTCTTCCTCGGCCAGCTCTACAACCGCGACGTCTCGGACGAGGACACGGTGACCGTGATCCACTTCTCCGAGATCCGGCCCTCCGGCGTCGCCTAGACGGCGCGCTCAGTCGGAGATGGAGAAGGCGGCGGCGGCCTCGCCGGCGCACTGAGGCGCCGCGCCGGCTGCGCGTGGCGCTCGGGCTTGCGCCGGATCGGCCGGCCGAAGAACTCCGCCTCGCGCAGCGCCTCGCCGCAGCCCGAGCACGTGATCTGCATGAGCGAGGTGATGCCCTCGCCGCAGGCCGGGCAGGCCGCGATCACGGCCGCCGCCGCAGTCGGGGCACTGCTCGGGGAGCTCGACCGGGACGCCCGCCAGGAAGCGCCTGCCCCAGCCGCAGCCGGCGCAGAACGCGGCGCGGTTCCCGAGCTCGTCACGCGTGCAGCATGCCCGCAGCATACGCACGCGCGCGACGCGCGTGCGGACGACGAGGCATTGCATAGCGTGAATAACGGGGCTAGGTTGTGGTCATGGCGGTCGTGAGCAAGCGCTCGCGCAGTGACGTCCCGACCGGCGCCGACGGCCTCGACGAAGCGGTCCTGCGCGGCATGTATCGCGCGATGCTCCTGACGCGCTCGATCGAGGAGCGCGGCCACTCGCTGTACCGCCAGGGCCGCATCCCCGGGTCGTTCTACACGGGCCGCGGCAACGAGGCCGCCGCGGTCGGCGTGGCCTGGGCGATGGCGGCCCAGGACGTCGGCTGCCCGACCCAGCGCGACCTCGGCGTGCACGTCGTGCGCGGCATGGCGCCGTGGCGGATCATCGCCCAGTACCTCGGGCCGCACGCGGCGGCCCGACGCGCGGGCGCGACGGCAACGTCCACCTCGGCGACATCGGGCTCGGCACGCTGACGATGGTCTCGCACCTGCCCGCGATGCTGCCGGTCGCGGTCGGCTGCGCGCTCGCCTTCCGCGTGCGCAACGAGCCGCGCGTCGCGCTCGGCTGGCTCGGCGACGGCGGCTCGGCGCGCGGCGACGCGCACGAGGCGATGAACCTCGCCGGCGTGCGGCGGCTCCCGATCGTGTTCGTGCTCGACAACAACGGCTTCGCCTACTCCACGCCGGCGCACCTCGAGTACGGCGTCACGCACCTGGCCGAGCGCGCGGCCGCCTACGGCTTCCCCGGGCAGGTCGTCGACGGCACCGACGTCGTCGCCGTCTACCGCGCGGCGCAGGAGGCGATCGAGCGCGCGCGCGGCGGCGGCGGGCCGACGCTGCTCGAGCTCGTGACGCTGCGCATGGAGGGGCACGCGGTGCACGACGACGCGTTCTACGTGCCGCCCGAGCTGCTCGCCGCCTGGCGCGAGCGCGACCCGATCGCGCGCGCGCGGGCGCGCCTGCTGGCGCCTCGGCGGCGGCTTCGACGAGGCCGCCGACGAGGCGCTCCGCAGCGAGGTCGCGCGCGAGGTCGACGTGGCCGTCGAGCTCGCCCTGGCCAGCGAGTGGCCCGATCCGGCGACGCTCACCGACGGCGTCTACCGCTGAGCCGCGCTCGCTCCCGGCGCGGGCGCGCGAGGCGGCGGTCCGGACTACGATGACGACAGTGAGGGTCCCGTGGCTGTGAGAACGTACCTCGAGGCCATCTCCGACGGCCTGCGCGAGGAGATGCGCCGCGACGAGCGCGTGTTCGTGATCGGCGAGGACGTCGGCGTCTACGGCGGCGCGTTCAAGGTCACGAAGGGCTTCCAGGAGGAGTTCGGCGAGTGGCGCGTGATCGACGCGCCGCTGGCCGAGACCGCGATCGTCGGCGCCTGCACCGGCGCGGCGATGATGGGCATGCGCCCGGTCGCCGAGATGCAGTTCGCCGACTTCATCTCGTGCTGCTGGGACCACCTCGTCACGATCGCCGCCAAGCAGCACTGGCGCACCGGCGCCGCCGTGCCGATCGTCGTGCGCTGCCCCTCGGGCGGCGGCTTCTCGGGCGGCCCGTTCCACTCGCAGAACCCCGAGTCGTCGTTCGCGCACATCCCGGGCCTCAAGATCGTCTGCCCGTCGACGCCGGCCGACGCCAAGGGCCTGCTGATCGAGTCGATCCGCGACGAGAACCCGGTGCTCTACTTCGAGCACAAGCACCTCTACCGCCGCATCAAGGACGAGGTGCCCGAGGGCGACTACACCGTGCCGTTCGGCGTCGCGCGCGTCGCGCGCGAGGGCGACGACCTCACGCTCGTGACCTGGGGCGCGATGGTGCACACCGCCTGCGCCGCGGCCGAGCAGGCCGCCGAGGAGCACGGACATCTCGACCGAGGTCATCGACCTGCGCACGATCGTGCCGTGGGATCGCGAGGCCGTGCTGGCCTCCGTCGCGCGCACCGGCAAGGCGCTCGTGCTGCACGAGGACACGCGCACCGCGGGTTTCGGCGCCGAGATCGCGGCGACCATCGGCGAGGAGGTCTTCGAGAACCTCGACGCCCCCGTCGTGCGGCTCGCCGCGCCGGACACGCCGGTGCCGTTCTCGCCGCCGCTCGAGAAGCGCTTCATCCCGCAGGTCGACGACGTCCTGGCCGCCGTCCACAAGCTCTACGCCTACTGATCGCTGGGAGAAACCCGTGAGTACCGGAACGCTCGTCGATGTCGTCATGCCGCAGATGGGAGTCAGCGTGTCCGAGGGCACGGTCGTCACCTGGCGCAAGCAGGTCGGCGAGGCCGTCAAGGCGGACGAGACGATCGTCGAGATCTCGACCGACAAGGTCGACACCGAGGTGCCCGTCGCCCGCCACCGGCATGGTGCGCGAGCTGCTCGTCGCCGAGGGCGAGACCGTCGACGTCGGCACGCGCATCGCCGTGATCGACACCGGCGGCGGCGGGCGCCGCGGCGACCGCCGCTCCCGCGCGCGCCCGCGCCGAGCGCCCGCCCGCGCCCGCAGGCTCCGGCCGCCGCGCCGCGGCCCCGGCACCGGCGGCAGAGGCCCCGGCGGCCCGCCGGCCGCGCCCGACGTCGCGCCGCCCGCCTCGGCCGACGCGCCGCACTTCCAGGCATGCCGGTCGTCGGCGCGCCCGCGCCGGCGGCTCCGGCGCCCGCAGCGGACGCCAACGGCGAGAGCCGCGACCTGCGCTCGTTCATGTCGCCCGTCGTCGCGCGCATGGTCGCCGAGCACGGGCTCGACATCGCGCAGATCCCGGGCACCGGCCGCGGCGGCCGCGTGACCAAGAAGGACGTCGAGGAGTACCTCGCCGGCGGCGCGGCACCGGCCGCGGCCGCTCCGGCAGCCGGCCGCCCGCCGGCGGCCGCGCCCGCGCCCGCCGCGCCCGCGCCGGCACCGCGCCGTGCAGGCGCCGACCGGCGCCACGCCGTCGGCGCCGCGCGCGCCCGCCGCCGGCGACGAGATCGTCGAGCCGATGTCGACGATCCGCAAGGTCATCGCGCGCAACCTGCGCGCCTCGGTCGACAACGCCGTGCACGTCTCGACGTTCTTCGAGGTCGACATGACGCGCTGCTGGCACCTGCGCGCGGCGGTCAACAAGGACTCACGGCGACCTACGGCGTCAAGGCCTCGTTCCTGCCGTTCATCATGCGCGCCGCGATCGAGGCGATCCAGCACTGGCCGTGGGTCAACGCCGAGGTGCGCGGCAACGACATCGTCGTCAAGCGCCACGTCAACCTCGGCGTCGCCGTCTCGATCAACGACGGCAAGGACCTCGTCGTCCCGGTCATCCACAACGCCGAGGAGCTCAACCTGCTCGGCCTGACGCGCGCGCTCATCGACCTCGCCGAGCGCGGCCGCACGAAGCAGCTGACGGCCGACGAGATGTCGGGCGGCACGTTCTCGCTCACGAACCCCGGCGGCTTCGGCACGCTGCTCGGCACGCCGATCATCCCGCCGCCGCAGGTCGCGATCATCGGCGTCGAACGCGATCGTCAAGCGCCCCGTGGTCGTCACCGACGAGCTCGGCAGCGACTCGATCGCGATCCGGCAGATCATGCTGCTGGCGCTCAGCTACGACCACCGCCTGGTCGACGGCGCCTACGCGGCGCAGTTCCTCGCGCTCGTCAAGCAGCACCTCGAGACCTGGGGCGCCGCCGAGTACGGCGTCTAGCCGCGCGGAGCCGGGTCCATCGAACCCCCAGCTCGCCGATCACTCCCGAGCTCGACGACGCCCGCGCATCGTGCCGGCGCTGCAGCTCGGAGGGACGGTCTCGCGCTGGCGCAGCTCAGCCGGCGGTGCGCGAGCGGTAGCGCCGGAGCATCAGCGGGGCGGTCACCGCGAGCAGCCCGGCGCCCGCAGGCGCGCTCAGCACGGGATGCAGGAGCGGCCACGCCGGGTCCGCCGGCATGCCTGAGCGGGTTCCCGGAGCGTGCGGAGGGCCGCCGCGAATCGCTGATGGGTTGTACGACGCGATCTGGCCAGGACGGTCGGCAGGCGGGTCAGCCGGGCGGTCGCCATGCGCTCGAAGAACTCGTTCGCCTCGTCGGCGCCCGGCGGCCGCGCGAGCCCTCGGCGTAGTCCTCCGCCTCGGGGATGCCGCTCGCGCGCACGCGCTCGCCGAACGCCGTCACGTCGTAGCGCGTGCGGCGCAGCTCGACGCCGGGCCCGAGCAACGCCCAGTACGCGGCCGCCCGGGCCTCGTACGGCATCCCGACGCTGCCCGCGTTGACGAGCCGGTGCCGGCGACCTGCCGGTCGAACTGCACGTGCGTGTGGCCGAGGACGACGGTGCGCTGCGCCACGCCGGCGAGCATCGGCGCGACGCGCTCCGCGGGCGAGAGCGGCGTCACGATCTCCTCGTCGCTGCGCGGCGAGCCGTGGCAGAAGAGGACGTCGCCGAGTCCGTCGATCTCGACCGAGGAGAGCGGCGGCAGGGCGCGCCATCCATTCGAGCCGCTCCCGGTCGAGCACGCCGGCCGCCCAGTGCGTGCGCGTCGACCAGATGTCGCCGGGGTCGATGCGCGCGGTCCCGGCGTCGAGCCGCAGCCGCGCCTCGACGAGCTCGCGCTCGCCGTTGCCGCGGATCGCGACCGCGCGGTCGCCGAGCGCGCGCACCGCTCCACCGTCTCGCGCGGGAACGGCCCGCCGGCGACGTCGCCGCCGACCACGATCAGATCGACGCCGAGCTCTCGATCTCGGCCAGCACGGCCGCGAGCGCGGCGTCGTTGCCGTGGATGTCGTAGAGCGCCGCGACCCGCACACTCCGGCAGCTGCCCTGCGCGTCAGCTCCTCGATGTCGGCTGCGGAGAGCTCGTGCGCATGGGGGGGGCGGTCGTTGCCCGTGTAGGCGTCGCGAAGCGCGTCGCTCCAGCGCGCGGCGACGTCGATGTAGTTGGGCGCCGGGGTGACGAGGACCCGGCCCCACCGCTCGACGAGCTCACGGGACACCGTCGCGAAGTCGCCCCAGCGCCCGCGTGGTCGCGAATGCGCGGTCATCCCACACGCTCGCCCGAGTCGGGTTCATGTTCCCCTCGAAGGCGGAGCGCAGCAGGAACTCGCGCTCGTTGCCCACTCGATGAATCGCCAGGCCGCGCCTTGTCGCGCGAGCGCGCGTTCATGACCAGCGACCAGGTCCAGAGATTCGGCCGATCGTGCCGGTCGGGCCCGGCGGCGGCAGGCGCGTAGCCGATCTCGCCCGACCAGGCTCGAGATCTCCGGGATCCTCGAAGTAGCGCCACGTAGTGGTCGGAGTCGACGAGCAGCCCGTAGTGCCGCCGCGAAGTCCAGCGCGAGCTCGTACCAGCGCTGTCGGTCCAGTCGGCGGGCCCGGCGGCGCGCAGCGCCCCGATGAAGGCCTCGGTCGCCGCCACGCCCTCCGGCCGGGCGATCGCGCACCGCCCGTCGTCATCGAAGTCGCGGCCGCCGTACGACCAGAACTGGGTGGCGTAGCCGGTGTACATCGTGTGCCAGCGTGCGTGCCGCGCTGGCCGAAGCCGCGCAGCGCCCCCGCCGTCGGCGATCCGCTCCGCGGCGCTCGAAGAAGTCGCCCTCCCAGGTTGTGGGCACGCTCGAGCCCGTGCGCTCGAGGATCTCGGGGACGTACGCGAGGTTGTAGGACTCGCAGTTGACCGGGATCTCGAGCAGCGGCCCGGCGCCGAGCGGATCGCCGAAGCGCCCGGTCCAGCGGTTCGCGGCGAGGAGCGCCGGCGAGGAAGTCGTCCGCGTCCTAGCCGTCCGCGCCGGCGCGGCGAAGTCGTCCAGCGGCTCCACGAAGCCCGCGGCGACGTGCTCCCACAGCAGCACCGGCCCGGACATGAAGACGTCCGCCGCCCTCGCCGGTGAGGTGGGCGTGGATGTCGTTCGAGAAGTACTCGTCGCTCGTCGATGATCCGCACGTCGAGGTCGATGCCCGTGCGCTCGCTCGAACTCGTCGGCGTGGCGCTACGACGCCCACGTAGGCGTCCGTGTCGGGGGCGAGGAAGGTGACCCGTCTCACACCGGGCGAGATGATCTCACGATCGCCGACTTGCGCAGGACGCCGCCGTCCCTATCGTTAGGCTCCTAATGGTCTCCCTCAACGAGCAGCTCCTGCCCGAAGAGGTCGACGTCCTGGCCCGCACGGCCGGCAGCGAGCTCGACGTCTCGGCGATGTTCGTCGTGCAGGACGTCTTCCGCGCCGCCGCGGCACTGCGCACCCGGCTCGAGACCGGTGCGCTGCAAGCCGAGGGCCTGACCTGGTCGAGCTTCACGATGCTCTTCTGCCTCTGGGTCTGGGGGCCGCAGGAGACGCGCGAGCTGGCCGAGCGCATGGGCGTCTCGCGCCCGACCGTCTCGGGCGTCACCGACACGCTCGAGCGGCGCGGCCTGGTCGAGCGCCGTGCCCACGCCGACGACGCGCGCCGCGCACGGTCGCGCTCACCGCCGCCGGCGAGCGCACGTTCGAGGAGCTCTTCCCACGCTTCAACGCCGAGGAGTCGCTGGCCTGCGGCGGCCTCGGCGCCGAGGAGCGCGCGCAGCTCGCCGCGCTCCTGCGCACGCTCGTGACAACGACCCGAGAGGGGACGTGAGATGGCCGTTGACGTGACCGCGGCGCCGACCGGCGCGCGCACCGGAGCGCAGTTCCTCGACGGGCTGCGCGACGATGGCCGCGAGGTCTGGATGGACGGCGAGCGGATCGACGACATCGTCGGCCACCCGCTGCTCGGGCGGCGCGGCCCGCGGCCTCGCCGGCTGGTTCGACTGGTGCCACGAGCACGCCGAGACATGCCTCTACCCGTCGCCGACGACCGGTCAGCCCGTCAACGTCTCGTTCCTGCAGCCGCGCTCGCGCGACGACCTCGTCCGCCGCCGCATCGGCATGCGGCAGATGGCCGAGTACCACGGCGGCGTCATGGGCCGCGCGCCCGACTACCTCAACGTCACGTTCGCGCTGTTCGCGGCGCGCGCCGACGTCTGGGCGCGCCGCGGCAACGAGCAGGGCGCCGAGAATCTCGTGCGCTACTACGAGCTGATGCGCGAGCACGACCTCTCGACGACGCACGCGATCATGAACCCGCAGGTCGACCGCTCCCGCCCCGACGCCGCGGCCGGCGCCGGCGAGATCGCGCTGCACAAGGTCGGCGAGTCGGCGGAGGGCATCGTCGTGCGCGGCGCGCGCATGCTCGCGACGCTCGCGCCCTATGCGGACGAGATCTCGATCTACCCGGGCAGCCCGCTGCGGCCCGAGGACACCGCGTACGCGCTCTGCTTCGCGATGCCGATGAACACGCCCGGCCTCAAGGTCGTCCTGCGCGACTCGTTCGCGAAGCCGCGGCCGGCCTTCGACTACCCGCTCTCGTCGCGCTTCGACGAGCAGGACGGGATGATCATCTTCGACGACGTCGTCGTCCCCTGGGACCGCGTCTTCATGGACGGCGACACGATCGGCTACGACGAGGTCATCTCGCACACGAACTGGCGCGCGCAGATCGTCAACCAGGCGATGATGCGCGCCTGGACGAAGCTCGAGCTCACGTTCGGCCTCGCGCACGCGATCACGAGGTCACCGGCGTCAACCGCTTCGACCACGTGCAGGAGAAGCTCGGCGAGATCTGGAGCTACGTCGAGATGACGCGCTCGGGCGTGATCGCGTCCGAGGAGGGCTCCTACGGCGCGGGGCCGGGCGAGCTCGCCTGGACGCCCGACGAGCGCCCGCTGGTCGCGCTGCGCGGCCTCATGCCGAAGTGGATCCCGCGCGCCTTCGAGCTCACGCGCCTCGTCGGCGGCGCCGGCTTCATGGCGACGCCCTCGCTGGCCGACGTCGAAGGCCCGATGGCCGAGGCCATCGAGCAGTACTACCAGGCAGGCGGCGCCGGGGCGCGCGAGCGCATTCGCCTCTTCCGCCTGGCCTGGGACCTGATCGGCTCCGACCTCGGATCGCGCGGCGAGCTGTACGAGCGCTTCTACCTGCAGGACGCCTACCGCATGACTGCCCTGGCCTACGTGCTGGCGGACAAGACCGACGCCCAGGCGCTCGTCGAGCGCTTCCTGCAGGACGAGCTCTAGCTTTCAGCGGCTGCCTGTTGCGTTGCGAACTTCTACAGTGACCGGCGTGTGGGCCCGCCGCGGATCAGCGCTGCTCGCCGGCGCGCTGCTGCTGGCGGGCTGCGGCGGCGCCTCGGCCGGCGACAGCACGAGCTCCAGTGACGCGGCCGACCCGCCGGCGACGGCGGCCGCACCGGCACCGACCACGACGCGGCACGCAGGGCGACAGCCTGACCATCAAGGCCATCGACCCGTCGAAGTTCGAGCGCGGCTCGAGCGTCGGCTGCGGGCATGGGCCCTGCACCGAGGTTCGCGCACCCGTGCGGCGCGCGGCGAGGCTCGCGGGTTGCCGGCTGCGGGGCGACATCAGCGCGGGTCGCAACCACGTCCAGAGCCCCGACTACAGCCTCGTGCCCCGGCCGCCGACGAACGGGCCGCACCGGCCGATCTGGGCGAACTGGGGCTTCTATACGAGCCCCGTTCCCTATCCGTACGAGGTGCACAACCTCGAGCACGGCGCCGTCGTCGTGCACCTCGGGCTGCGCGTCGGCCGCGCGCCCGGGACGCAGGTCGTGCGCATGTGGGCGAACTCGCCGCCCTACATGCTGGTCGTGCCCGGGCCTGCCGTCCGACGTCCCGCAGCGCGGCGTCACGCTCACGAGCTGGCAGCGCGCGATGATCTGCAAGACCTCAACGCGCGCGTGCTGACGGCGATCCGCACCTACCGCGACACCTACCGCGGCACCGGCCCCGAGCAGATCCCGTCTCTCAACTCGGGCGCGAGCGCCCCCGACCTGCCGACGCCCGCGCTGCCCGACCCGAGCGCCTCATGAGCGACGACGCGACCGGCGTGGTGCATCCCGCGTACCTCTACGACCTGCTCGGCCGGCCGCGCCCGTTCGCCGAGGTCGACCGGCTGCAGCTCGATCTCGCCGCGGCGCGCTCGCAGGGCGCCGTCCCCGACACCGTGGTGCTGCTGCGAGCACCCGCCGACGCTCTCGCTCGGACGCGCGTCCGATGCCGAGAGCGAGCTGACGGACGGCGAGGCCGCCTATCGCGAGCTCGGCTGGGAGGTCGCTGCGCGCCGACCGCGGCGGGCGCTCCACCTGGCACGGCCCGGGCCAGCTCGTCTGCTACCCGATCCTCGACCTGCGCGACCACGGCAAGGACCTGCGGCGCTACGCGCACGATCTCGAGCGCGTCGTCATCGATGCGCTTGCCGCGTTCGGCATCGCGGCCGCGGCGGGCGAGGATCGCGAGCACGTCGGGGTCTGGGTCGAGGACCGCAAGATCGCCTCGCTCGGCATCCGCGCGAGCAACTGGGTCGTGCACCACGGCTTCGCGCTCAACGTCGACTGCGACCTCGCTGCGTTCGCGCGCTTCCGCGCCTGCGGCCTCGACGCCACGCCGTTCACGAGCATCGCGCAGGAGCTCGGTCGCGACGTGACCACCGAGGAGGCGCGCGGCCCGGTTCTCGACGCGCTCGCCGCGGTGTTCTCGCTCGAGCTCTCGGCGGTGCCCGCCTGATGGAGCTGAGCTCGGGCATCACGATCTTCGCCTCGAGCTTGCGCGGCCTCGCAGGAGTTCTACGGCACGGCGCTCGCGATGGCCCTCGAGCACGACGACGACGGCTTCTGGGCCCGGCGCGACGGGCTCGAGCTGCGCGTCGAGGGCGGCGCCAAGCCGCGCGAGCGCGGCCGCGGCTTCTTCGAGCAGGCGGGCGTGCTGGTGCGCGTCGAGGTCGACGACTTCGACGGCTTCGTCGGCGAGATCGTCGGCCGCGGCGTGCAGCTGATGGGCCAGGTCAAGGACTCCGACGAGGGCCGCTTCGCCGGCTTCTGCGACCCCGACGGCAACCTCTTCGAGCTGATCGAGGTGCCCGGCTGATCCATCCGGCGCCCGCAGGGTCTAGGCTGCGGGCATGCCGTGGGGAGAGCTTGCGCACGAGCGGCCGCCCTGGATGCGCGTGCGGCTGCGCACGGCGGGCTCGCGCTACGACGAGCTCGACGGGATCGTCCGCAGCGAGGGCCTGCACACGGTCTGCGAGGAGGCGCGCTGCCCGAACATCGGCGAGTGCTGGGGCCGCGGCACGGCGACGTTCCAGATCATGGGCGACACGTGCACGCGCGCCTGCCGCTACTGCGCCGTCAACTCGGCCAAGCGCGGCGATCCGCTCGACCCGCTCGAGCCCGGGCGCCTCGCGGCGGCCGCGCAGCGCATGGGCCTGCGCCACGTCGTCGTCACCTCGGTCGACCGCGACGACCTGCGACGATCGCGGCGCCGAGCACTGGGCGCGCACGATCCGCGCGCTGCGCCGGCGGCTGCCCGGCGGCCGGCATCGAGGTGCTGACGCCCGACTTCCTCGGCCGCGAGGAGGAGGCGCTCGTGACGGTGCTCGAGGCGCACCCGCACGTCTTCAACCACAACATCGAGACGGTGCGCCGCATCCAGCCGCGCGTGCGCATCAAGGGCGACTACGACCGGGCGCTCTGGCTGCTGCGGCGGGCCCGCGAGGTCTGGGACGAGCGCTGGCCCGAGCGCGGGCCGCTGATGGTCAAGTCCGGCATCGTCGCCGGCATGGGCGAGACCGACGACGAGATCGTCGAGACGCTGCGCGACCTGCGCGCGCACGGCGTCGACGTCGTCACGATCGGCCAGTACCTGCAGCCGACGCGAGCGCCACCTGCCGCTCGACCGCTGGGTCCCGCTCGACTCCTTCCGCCGCTTCCGCGAGGCGGGCGAGCAGATGGGCTTCGGCTCGGTCTTCTCGGGGCCGCTCGTGCGCTCGTCCTACCGCGCCGAGGAGCAGCAGCTCGCGGCCACGGGCGCGCTGCGCGCCGGCGCGCTGTGATCGCGGCGGCGCCCGCCGCCCTCCCGCCCTACCACGCGCAGGTGGCGCCTCTGAGCGCCGCGCAGCGCAAGGCGATGACGCCGCCGGTCTGGCGGCCGGGCTGTCCGGTGCCGCTCTCCGACCTGCGCCGCGTGACGCTCACCTACGTCGGCTTCGACGGCCGCGCCCACCGGGGGGCGCTCGTCGTCAACCGCACGGTCGCCGCCCCGGTCGCGCGGGCCTTCGGGCAGCTCTACGCGGCGCGCTTCCCGATCCGGCGCATGCTGCCGATCGAGGCCTACGGCGGCTCCGACTTCCGCTCGATCGAGGCCGACAACACCTCGGCCTTCAACTGCCGCAGCGCGACCGGCTCGTCGCACTGGTCGGAGCACGCGTACGGCCGGGCGATCGACCTCGATCCGATCGAGAACCCGTACGTCGCGACGGACGGCACGCACCAGCCACCCCGCCTCGCGGCCCTATCTCGACCGCGCGCGCGTGCGCGCCCGGCCCGGCGTGATCGCCGAGGGCGGCGCCGTCGCTGCGCGCGTTCGCGCGCATCGGCTGGGGCTGGGGCGGGCGCTGGAGCGGCGCGCGCGACTACCAGCACCTCTCCGCCAGCGGGCGCTAGGGCGCTCTCACGCTGTTGCCGCGCGCGATCTTGCGCAGGTCGAGCGCCTCGTCCAGCACCGACTCCTCGACGCCGTGGGCGCGCGCGACCTCGCGCAGCGAGCGCCCGCTGGAGGTGGCGTCGCGCACGATCGCGCTCGCGCGGTCGTAGCCGATGTACGGGTTGAGCGCCGTCGCCATCGCGAGCGTCGCCTCGCCGTGCTCCTCGTTGCGCTCGATGTCGGCCTCGAGGCCGTCCACGCAGCTTGCGCGCGAGCAGGCGGCTGGCCGCGGCCAGGAGCTCGATCGACTCGAGCAGGTTGCGCGCCATCAGCGGGATGTAGACGTTGAGCTCGAACGCGCCCGACATGCCGCCGATCGTGATCGCGGTGTCGTTGCCGATCACCTGCGCGGCCACCTGCGTGACGACCTCGCAGATCACCGGGTTGACCTTGCCGGGCATGATCGAGGAGCCCTTCTGCAGCTCCGGCAGGATCAGCTCGCCGAGCCCGGCGCGCGGCCCCGAGCCCATCCAGCGCGAGGTCGTTCGCGATCTTCGTCAGCGAGGCGGCCACGACCTTGAGCGCGCCCGAGGTCTCGATCAGCGCGTCGCGGTTGGCCTGGGCCTCGAAGTGGTCGAGCGGAGCGGCGATCGGCAGCCGCGAGTCGTCCGCCAGCAGCGTGCGCACCCGCTGCGGCGAACTCGGGGTGCGTGTTCAGCCCGGTGCCGGTCGCCGTGCCGCCGAGCGGGATCTGGCCGAGCCGCGGCAGCGCGTCCTCGACGCGCTCGCGGCCGAGCCGGATCTGCGCCGCGTAGCCGCCGAACTCCTGGCCGAGCGTCACGGGCACGGCGTCCATCAGGTGCGTGCGGCCGGCCTTGACGACGTCGGCGAACTCCTCGGCCTTGGCCGCGAGCGACGCCTCGAGCTCGCCGAGCGCGGGCAGCAGGTCGTTCGTCGCCGCATCGAGCGCGGCGAGGTGCACCGCAGAGGGGAAGACGTCGTTCGAGGACTGGCCGAGGTTGACGTGGTCGTTGGGGTGCGCGCCCTCGCCGGCGAGCGTCGCGATGACCTCGTTGGCGTTCATGTTCGACGACGTGCCGGAGCCGGTCTGGAACACGTCGATCGGGAACTGGTCGTCGTGCTCGCCGGCGGCGACGGCGTCGCCCGCGGCGGCGATGCGCTCGGCGAGCTCGGGGTCGAGCAGGCCGAGGTCGCGCGTTGACGCGCGCGGCCGCCGCCTTGATGCGCCCGAGCCAGTGCACGACGCCCACCGGGATCGGCCGGCCCGAGACCGGGAAGTTGTCGATGGCCTTGCGTGTCTCGGCGCCCCACAGCTCGCTCATGCCCGCATCGTAGAAGCGGGCGGCGCCGGGGGCGCCGCCCGCTTCACGGGGGGGAGGGAGAGGAGGTTCGGGAATCTCAGGCGGCCGACTTGGCGGCGGCGAGCCTCAGCGGCCCCGCCGGGGCGAGCGGGCGGCGCAGCACATCGGCGCCGCGGCGGGCGGCCAGCGGGTCGCGGCCGTAGAGCGGGGAGTCGATCCCGTCGGTCATGAACTCGCGCACGGCGTCGAGCGACTCGCGGGTGACGGCGATGTCCTCGTTGCGCAGGGCGGCTGCGACGGCCGAGAGGGCCGGAGCCGCGCCGAGCACGACGAGCGGGCGGGCGACGCGATTGCGAAGGGGCACGGCCGGGCTCGCGGCGTCCCTGATGGCGCCGTCGATCGAGTGTGCCCAGTCAAGCGCTCTTCCATGGTGACCTCGTTGCTCACGCGATCGAGGAACCGGTGAAGAAGGCCCCGCTCGGTGATCTCGTTGTTGACGAACATGCACTGCACCTCTGTGACGAACGTGAATAAGACTCCGTAGCGACGCAACACGCGCATCAGGGCCGTGTCCCGATTGGTGGTTCGCGCGTCAATTTCCCGACAAGACACGGGTGAAGTGCGCAGGGTCCGACCCTGATTGGCGCGCTCCGGCGCGCACCTAGCGCCCGCGGCCCTAGAGTGCTCGCGTGCTGCTCGTGATCGCGGCTACCGCTCAGGAGCTCGCCGGCGCAGCGGGGGCCGCACGCTGGTCTGCGGCATCGGTCCGCGCGAGGCCTATACCGCCACCGAGGACGCCGTGTCCGAGGGCGGGGCCTCCACGGTGCTGCACGTCGGCATCGCCGGTGCCCGCCGCGGCAGCGGGGTGCCCCTGCTGGCCACGGTGATCGGCACCCAGGCCGTCGACTGCGATGGCGACAGCGAGCCGATCGCGCCCGCGGTGTCGTTGCGAGCGGCCGTCCAGCGCGCGCTGCCCGACGCCCTGGCCATGCCGATCGGAACGAGCGCGCGCGTGGGCGGCACGAGCGGGGTGGCGGTCGAGGCGATGGAGGGCTTCTCCGTGCTCGCGGCCTGCCTCGACGAGGGCGTTCCGGCGCTCGAGCTGCGCGTGATCTCGAACGAGATCGAGGAGCCCGACCGCGCGCTCTGGCGCTTCGACGACGCGTTCGCCGAGCTTGCCCGGGTGACCGCTCTCGTCGTCGCGGAGCTGCAGCGGGCATGAACGTCTCGTTCGCCTTCTCCCCGTGCCCCAATGACACGTTCGCGTTCGACGCGCTGGTGCACCGCCGCATTGCCGCGCCCTTCACCGCAGTGCCCGCGCTGCACGACATCGAGGAGCTGAACGCGCTCGCACGCGCCGGCCGCTACGAGCTCACGAAGCTCTCGATCGGCGCCCTCGCCGGCGTGCGCGACCGCTACACGCTGCTGCGCAGCGGCGGGGCGCTCGGCCACGGCTGCGGACCGCTCGTGGTCGCGCGCGAGCGCGCGTCGCTGAGTGACGCGGGACTCGGGCGCATCGCGATCCCGGGCCGGGACACGACCGCCTACCTGCTGCTGCGGCTGGCGGCACCGGCGCTCGGCGAGGTCGTCGAGCTGCGCTACGACGAGATCCTCGACGCCGTCGCAGCCGGGGCCGTGGACGCGGGCCTGATCATCCACGAGAGCCGCTTCACGTACGCGGAGCACGGGCTGGTCGAGGTCGCCGACCTGGGCGTCTGGTGGGAGCGCGAGACCGGCATGCCCGTCCCACTGGCGGGCATCTGTGCGCGAGCGGATCTGGACGCAGAGCTGCGGGCCGGCGCCGAGGATGCGCTGCGGCGCTCCGTCGAGCACGCCTTCGCCCACCCCGCCGACAGCCTCGAGTACGTTCGCGCACACTCGCAGGAGCTGTCGGACGAGGTCTGCCGGCAGCACATCGAGCTGTACGTCAACGAGTTCACCCGCGACCTCGGCGACGACGGGATGGCGGCGATCGACGCGCTGCTCGCCCGCGCCGCCGGCACGCCCGCGTGATCAACGAGCGCTCGCTCGCCGCCGTCGACGCTGCGCGCCTGCCCGGCGGGCGGGTGAGGCCGCTGTACGACTCGTACGGCTTCGCGCGCATCCCGGGCACGCTGCTGCAGCTGTTCGGCGAGCAGAACGCGGAGGCGCTCCCCGGCGACGTGCTGCCTGCGCTCGGCGAGCACCCGCCGCGCGTCGTCGCCGTGCTGATCGACGCTCTCGGCTGGGCGTTCGCCGAGCGCTTCGCAGAGCGCGCGCCACTGCTTGCACGCCTGCGCTCCGAGGGCGTCGTGTCGAAGTTGACGACGCAATTTCCATCCACGACGACGGCACACGTCACGACACTCCACACCGTGCAGCCCGTCGGCGAGCACGGATCGTACGAATGGTTCATGTACGAGCCGTCGCTCGACCGCCTCGTCTGTCCCCTGACCGCGGGGTTCGCCGGCGAGCCGGCCGGCGGTCTCATCGCGGCCGGCGCCGACCTGGGCGAGATCTACCCTCGCACCGAGAGCTTCGCCGCCCGTCTCGCCAGGCTCGGGGCGCGCTGCAACCTGGTGCAGCCGGCGGAGACGGTCGAGGCGCCGTTCACCCGCATGATGGCCGGGCCGGGTGAGGTGCATGGCGTCGCGAGCGCGCGCGCCGGCGCGGCGCTCGCCGCGCAGCTGGCACGTGCATCCGCGCCGTCTCTGACACTCCTGTATCTCGACGACTTCGACACGATCGCGCACGAGCTCGGGCCCGGCGACCCGCGCTCGGAGGCCGTTGCGCTCGACCTGCTGGAGGCTGTCGAGCGGCAACTCGTGGCGACGCTCGAGAACATGCCCGGCGCACTGGTGCTGCTGTTCGCCGACCACGGCCAGCTCCCGACCGATCCTGAGCGCTGCGTCTACGTCAACGAGCGCTGCCCGCAGCTCGTACCGCTGCTGCGACGTGGGGCGGACGACCGCCCGCTGGCGCCCGCGGGCTCCGCGCGCGACCTCTTCGTACACGTGCGCGAGGGCGCGCTCGACGAGGCACTCGGGCTGCTCGAGCAGCTGTTCGGCGACGACGCATGGGTCGTCCCCACAGCGCAGCTCGCGGCGGACGGCGTCTTCGGGCCGCGCATCTCGGAGCGATTCAGCGCGCGGGTGGGAGACATCGTCGTGCTCCCGCGCGCAGGCATCGAGGCCTGGTGGCGCGAGCCCGGCCGATTCGAGCAGAAGATGCGCGGGCATCACGGCGGCCTCGAGCCGGCGGAGGCCGAGACCTGGCTCGGCGCGCTCGTCCCGTGACGCCGGCCGACCTGCGCGGCGGGATCCGCCCTTTGCTCTTCCCGCGCTCGGTCGCGGTGGTCGGTGCGAGCGACCGCACCGCCGAGAGCGCGGCCGCTCTCCGGCAGGTGCTGGCCGGCGGCGCCCCGACCTGGTTCGTGAATCCGACCAGGCCGGACGTGCTGGGCCGCGAGTGCTTCGACTCCGTCGCGGCGCTCCCCGAGCGCCCGGAGTGCGCCTACCTGCTGGTAGGGCACACGCGCGCGGAAGCCGCCTTCGAGGACGTGATCGCCGCGGGTGTGCGCGCCGTCGTGCTCCCCGGGCTGGGCGCCGAGGCCGGTGCCGAGGGCCGCGCGGTCGCCGCGCGCATCGGCGCGCGCGCCGCCGAGTGCGACGTGGCGGTGGTGGGCCCGAACTGCATGGGCATCGCGACGCCCGGCGGCGTCTCGCTCTGGCTCGGCACGGTGGCGGGAACCGACGCCTTCGTGCCCGGGCACGTTGCCTGCGTCGCCCACTCCGGCTCGATCGGGGAGGCGTTCCTGGCCTGCGGGCCGCGCGTCGGCTTTCGCACCGTCGTCTCGGCGGGGAGCGAGCTCTCGCGCGACCTGGCCGATTTCGTGGGGTTCCTGGCCGAGGACGAGGGCACGCGCGCGATCGGCCTCTTCGTCGAGACGATCCGGCGGCCGGACGCGTTCGTCGCCGCCCTGGCGGCAGCGGCCGAGGCCGGCAAGCCCGTCGTCTGCCTCAAGGTCGGGCGCTCGCAGGCCGCTGCGCGCGCCGCGCTCGCGCACTCGGGCGCGGTGGTCGGCTCGGCACGCGCCTTCTCGGCGTTGCTGCGGCACCACGGCGCCATCGAGGTGAGCGACTTCCACGAGTTGCTCGAGACGCTCGAGGTGCTCGGCCGGCGCCGCTGGCCGCGTGGCCTGCGCATCGCGGCCGTCTCCGAGTCGGGCGGCGAGTGCGGTCTGCTCGCCGACCACGGCGAGGAGGCGGGCATCCCGTTCGCGCCCTTCGACGATGCCACCGCGGCGCGGCTCGTCGAGGCGTTCCCCAACTTCACGCAGCCCGAGAACCCGCTCGACTGCTGGGCCATCGACGCGTACGAGCACGTCTTCCCGGGCACCCTCTCGATCATGCGCGAGACCGGCTCCTACGACATCCTGCTGGCCCAGCTCGATCTCTCGCGCCATCGCGGCGAGCACGAGGAGGGGTGGAGCGCGTTCATCACCGCGGCGCTCGCGGATGCCGTCGAGGGCACGGACGTGTTCGGAGCCGTGACCTCCGTGCACGCGACCGACCCGCCGCCCGCGATCGCCGAGCTGGCCCGCGGCCGCGACGTCGCGCTGCTGCGCGGCACGCGCGAGGGCCTGCGGGCGATCGCGTCGGTGGCTCGCTGGTGCGAGCGTCCGCACGCGCTCCGCGCCCGTCGCGCACCCGCCCCTGCCGGGCGAGCCGCTGCCCGCCGGAGCGCTGGCCGAGCACGACTCGTGCGCGCTGCTCGAGCGCTACGGCCTGACGTTCCCGCCGCGCGTGCGCTGCGCCTCGCCGCACGAGGCGGCTTCGGCCTTCGACCTGCTCGGCGGGCCGGTCGTCGTCAAGCTCGACGGCCCGGCGCACAAGCAGGCCGCCGGAGGCGTCGCGCTCGGCATCTCGAGCGCGGCCGAGGCGCGCGACGCGGCCGAGCGCATGGGCGGGCGGGTGCTCGTCGCGCGCCAGGTGCCGGCCGGCGTCGAGGCGTTCTGCGGCCTCATGCGCGACCCCGACTACGGCCCGGTGCTGGCCGTCGGCCTCGGCGGGCGGGCGATCGAGGCGCTCGGGCTGGCCGCGGTTGCGCTCGCACCGCTGGATGACGCCGCCGCCCGCGCGCTCGTGGCGGAGGCGCCGGGCCTCGCGCAGCTCGCGAGCCCGGCGGCCGCCGATGCGCTCGCCGGAGCGCTCGCCGCGCTCTCGCGCATCGCCGCCGATCACCCGGAGATCGACGAGATCGACATCAATCCGCTGATCCTCGGCGACCACGGCGCGACCGCCGTCGATGCCCTGATCGTCGTGAAGGGAGCGCCATGAGCGAGGTCGTACTCGAGCAGCGCCGCGGGCCGGCGCTGTGGATCACGATGAACCGCCCGGACAAGCTCAACGCCCTGTCCGGCGAGCTCGTCGACGGCCTGCGCGCGAGCTTCCGCCGAGCCGCTGCCGACGATGAGGTCAAGGTCGTCGTGTTGAGCGGCGCGGGCCGCGCATTCTCGGCCGGCTTCGACATCTCCGAGGAGGTCGAGGGCGAGATCGCGAGCGCGGAGCGCTGGCACGACCTGCTCGCGACGGACGTCTCCCTCGGCATGGAGCTGTGGTCGCTGCCACGGCCGACGATCGCCGCGGTGCGCGGGTGGTGCCTGGCTGGTGCCTGCGAGCTCGCGATGGCGTGCGACATGATCGTGGCGGCGGACGATGCCCGCTTCGGCGAGCCCGAGATCCGCTACGGATCGGGACCCGTCTCCCTGCTGATGCCGTTCGTGCTCGGACAGAAGAAGACCAACGAGCTGCTCTTCACGGGCGACTGGGTGGATGCGCAGGAGGCCGAGCGGCTGGGGCTCGTCAACCGCGTCGTGCCCGTGGACGCCCTCGAGGCGGCCGTGGACGAGCTGGTGGCCAAGATCGCGCCGACCCCGCTGCCCGTCCTGCGACTCACGAAGCTCGCGCTCAATCGCGCCTACGAGGCCATGGGGCTGCGGCAGGCCGTCAACGCCAACCTCGACCTCTCGGCGATCCTCAACGCCGCCGAGACGCCCGAGCAGCGCGAGTTCGACCGCATCGTGGCCGAGCAGGGGCTGAAGGCCGCGCTGGCCTGGCGCGATCGCCGCTACGGAGAGCCGTGATGGAGGTCGCGGGCCGGCCGATCCCACCGGACCTCGCCGCGCTGCTCGAGCGCTTTCACTTCGAGCGCGTCCCCTTCGAGCAGCTGCGGGCGCGCATGATCGCCGCCGGCGACGACCTCGAGTCGATGCACCGCATCAGCGAGCCGATCGAGGTGCCGGCGAGCGACGTGGCGCAGCCGTTGCCGGCACCCGGCACGCCCGAGGGGCGGCGGGCAGCCGCGCTCGGACGCGAGATCATCGGACGCGGCGAGGTCGCCGCCGTCGTGCTCGCCGGCGGCATGGCGACGCGCTTCGGCTCCCGGGTGAAGGCGCTGGCGCCGGTCCTGTCCGGGCACGACCTGACGTTTCTCGACCTCAAGCTCGCGGACCTCACGCGCTTCGGCGTCGAGGTCGTGCTGATGACGAGCTTTGCGACGCACGATGCCCTCGCCGAGGCCGTCGAGGGCACGGGCGTGCGGCTCGCGCCCCAGCTCGTGTCGCTGCGCCTGAACCCGGACGGGTCGCTGTTCCTCGATGACGGCGCCCCCTCGCCGCACGCGCCGGGGCACGGCGACCTCGCAGACGCGCTCGAGCTCTCGGGCGCATTCGAGCGCTTCCGCCGGAACGGCGTGCGCACGCTCTTCGTCTGCAACGTCGACAACGTCGGCGCGACGCTCGACGAGGTTCTCGTGGGCCTTCACCGCTCGCTCGCCGGAGCCGTCACGGCGGAGCTCGTCTCCAAGCGCGCAGGCGATGCCGGCGGACTGCCGGTGCGGCGGGCGGATGGCTCGCTCGCCATCGCCGAGGCCTTCCGCGTGCCTGAGGGGTTCCCGCACGAGCGCTTCCCGCTCTTCAACACGAACACGCTCTGGATCGAGGTCGCCGCGCTCGAGACTCCCGCCGACTACACCTGGAGCGCTGCCCGCAAGTCGGTCGACGGGCGCGAGGCGATCCAGTTCGAGCGCCTCGTGGGCGAGCTCACGTGGTGGCACGCGTCGCGCTACGTCCACGTGCCGCGCGATGGCGCCGAATCTCGCTTCGTGCCCGTCAAGGACAGCGAGGATCTCGAGGCGGCACAGGAGCAGATCGCCGCGATCTGCCGTGAGCGCCTCGGACTCGACGTCCGGCCCCGGTGAACGCCGGGTTTGGAAACCGTACAGATCGTGTGAGCCGGCTCGGCAAATGACCGGGCCCTCAAGCATCATCTGAATTGTGACCAGCCTGCGTACGCTCCTCAGCCTCGCGCTCGGCGCACTGCTCGCCGCGCCCCTCTCGGCCGGCGCGGCGGTGACCGCCACGACCGTCAGCCAGCCGGTGACCGATCCGTCGGTGCTCGTGTTCGTGGAGCCGACCGGCGTCCCGCTGACGGTCAGCGGCACCTCCAACGGGGGCACAGGGCGCCTCGACCTGCGCTGCGAGGGCGCAGCGACGCCGGTGGTGGACGCCAACGTCCGTCCCGCGGCGAGCGGTGTGTGGACGGCGACACTGTCCCCGGCGGCGGTCAGCGCGCTGAGCGCTCGCACGTGCTTCCTGCATGCGGTGCCCCACGGCAACGCCGGCACCAACCGCGCCGCGTTCGCGGGCAAGCGCGTGATGTTCCAGCGCTCGCGCGTGACCGCCGTCGTCGGCGGTCCGAACAACGGCGTCCCCTACGACTTCCGCTACTGGTCGCCGCAGTTGCTCGGCCGGTCGATCTGGCAGTCGGTCTCCACCTGCGGGCTCGCGGGCGCCTCGACGATCGCGCCGACCACGTTCCACATCTCCGCGTCGGCCTTCCCGTGCGCCGGATTCGTCGCTCCCACGACCTCCGGGCGTGCCGGCGTGCTTGTCGATCACGCCAACGCCTACATGCCGTCTGCGGCGGCCACGCTCTTCAACGGCTCTGCCAACGCCCTCGGCCTGCTCGCGTCGCAGACGTCGATCTCGACGGATCCGAGCACGGGCAACGTCCTGATGCGGGAGACCGAGAACTTGCTGCGCTGCAGCCCTGACGCTGCCACGCTGCCGGCGACTGCACTGACCTGCTCGTCGTTCGTGTCCGCCGGCGTGAAGCTCGACCGCCTGATCATCCAGCAGGGCGACGGCAGGCAGGCGCTCGTGACGGACACGTGGTCGTCCACCGACGGGCGGCACCACCAGGTCGACGTCTTCTACGAGGATCGCCTGGGCGGCAGCGCCCCGGTCGTCTCCTTCCCGTGGGCCGGCGGCTTCACCTCCTATCCGCCGGGCTTCACCCAGACGCCGCCCGCGACGGCACCGTTCAGCTTCTTCACGCGCTCCTCCCCGAGCGCCCCCGACGGCGATCTGAGTAACCCACAGGGCGCGATCACGCTGCAGGATCGCCCGACCTCGCTGCGCTTCCGCACCGGGGCCGCGATCTGGACGCAGTACGTGCGCACGCTGACGCCCGAGACGCCGACTCGCATCTCCTTCGGTTTCTCCTGGGCCAGCGCGCAGGCCGACCTGACGACGTTGATCGGCCAGGCCGAGCGCTCGCTCGGCCCGACCCACTGCCTCGTTCCCAAGCTCGTCGGCCGGACGCTCGTCGACTCGAAGCGCCTGCTGCTCGCCGGGCATTGCAAGATCGGCAAGGTCAAGTACGCGACGTCGAAGGTGCGGCGCAAGGATCGCGTGATCCAGCAGGGCCATCGGCCGTCGACCACGCTGAGGGGCGGAAGCAGCGTGACGCTGCTCGTCAGCTCGCGCCTGATCGGCAAGAAGTAGCGTGAAGCCAAGACAAGCCCGTCGAGCGTCCCGCCGGGGAGCTATTCGGTGGAATAGGCGGGCTGCAGCTTGACGCCGCGCGCCCGCGCCACGCACTGGTTGGCGGCGATCGCCGCCTCGCCGAGGCCGATCGTGATCAGCGTGATCTTGCCCTCGTAGTAGGCCACGTCGCCGGCCGCGAAGACATTCGGGAGCGCCGTCTCGAACGACGTCGGGTCGACCCGCACCTGCTTCTTGCCGACCACCTCGAGGCCCCAGCTCTCGATCGGGCCGAGGTGCGAGACGAACCCGAGCTGCAGGATCAGCGCCTCGCACTCGACATCGACGGCCTCCCCGGTGGCGGTGTCCTCGATCGTGACGCGCTCGAGGACGTCGCCGCCGTGCAGCGCCCGCACCTCGCAGGGCGTGTGCAGGACCGCGGCGCCGTCCTCGACGAGCTGTCGCACGGCGGTCTGCGAGGACTCGAGGCCGCGGAAGCGTTCGCGGCGGTGCACGACGCGGATCGGCCCACTCGCGGTGTCCTGCAGGTTGATCGCCCAGTCGAGCGCGGAGTCGCCGCCGCCGACGATCACGCAGCGCTTGCCGGCGAAGTCGCCCTTGCGCTTGACGAAGTAGTGGAGCCCGCGTCCGCGCCACCCCTCGAGGCCCTCGATCGGGAGCGTGCGCGGCTCGAACGCGCCGTGGCCCGCCGTGATGATCACCGTGCGCGTGAGATAAGGGCCGCCCGTGTCGGTCGTGATCGCCCAGAGCTCCTCGCCCTCGGCCTCGACGCGCTCGAGTGTCTCGACAGCCTCGCCCAGGTGTGCCTCGGCGCCGTACTGCAGTCCTTGCTCGACCATGAGGTCGACGTACTCCTGACCGCCGATCTTCGGGAAGCCGGCGATGTCGAAGATGTGCTTCTCCGGGTAGACGGCGGCGACCTGGCCGCCGAGCTGCTCGAGGCTCTCGATGATGCGGCAGCTGGCCTCGCGATGGCCGGCGTAGTAGGCGGCGGCGAGGCCCGCGGGCCCGGCGCCGATGATCGTGACGTCGACCACGGGGTGCTCGCTCATCGCGCGCAGGCTAGAGGATCGCGGCTGGGCGACCTGCCCGTACCACCGCGTTGCGCGCGGGCGGCATGATGCCCTGACCGCACCACGGGAGGAGCGCAGCGCTGCACGTCCCCGAGCCACTCATCATCGCGACCGTGGTGCTCCTCGTGGGCTCGATCGCCGCGAGCTTCGTCGACCGACTGGGGGCGCCGACGCTACTCGTGTTCCTCGGCCTCGGCATGTTCCTGGGCGAGGACGGCCCGGGTGGCATCCAGTTCGACAACTACACGCTGGCCCGCGACGCGGGCGCGGTGGCGCTGATGATCATCCTGCTCGAAGGCGGGCTCCTGGCAGAGCGCGCGGAGGTGGTGCGCGCGCTCGGCCCGGCCGGGCTGCTCGCGTCCGTCGGCGTGCTGGTGACGGCCGGTGTGGTCGCACTGGCGGCGCATGCCGCCATCGGCCTGGGCTGGACGACCTCGCTGCTGCTGGGAGCCGCCGTGTCCTCGACCGATGCTGCGGCGGTCTTCGCTGCGCTGCGCGGGACGCACGTGCGGCGGCGGGTCGCAGCCGTGCTCGAGGCGGAGAGCGGCCTCAACGATCCCTTCGCCGCGTTGCTCGTGATCGGCCTGGTGGAGTGGAGCACCACCGACTTCAGCACCGGCGACGGGCTGCTGCTGCTTGCGCGCCAGGCCGGCATCGGGGCGCTCGGCGGACTTGCGGTCGGAACCGCCGGGGTCTGGCTGTTGCGCCGCCTGCCGCTGCCCTCGGCCGGGCTCGCCCCGGTGATCACCGTCGCAGTGGCGCTCGCCGGCGCCGTCGGCGTCTCCGCGCTCGACGGGTCAGGGCTTCTCGCCGCCTACCTCATCGGCCTCGTCATCGGGGGCGCCCGCATCCCGCACGCCGCCGTGGTGCGAGGCTTCCTGCAGGGAGCCGCCTGGCTCGCGCAACTCGGGCTCTTCGTCCTGCTCGGCCTGCTGGTCACGCCCACGCGCGTGCTCGACGAGGGGTTCGGGCCCATCCTCGTCGCCATCGCGCTCGTGCTCATCGCTCGCCCGCTGGCGGTGCTGCTGTGCGCGACCCCGTTCGGAGTGTCGCTGCGCGAGCAGGGGTTCCTGGCCTGGGCGGGCCTGCGCGGAGGCGTTCCGATCGTCCTCGCCACGTTTCCCGTCGCAGCGGGCGTGCCCGGGGCGTCCCACGTCTTCGACGCCGTGTTCTTCGTCGTCGTGCTGTCGGTCACCGCACAGGGGCTGACGATGCGCTGGGCCGCGCGCGCGCTCGGGCTGATCGAGCGGCACTCGGCGCCCCGCCTGGCCGAGATGGACAGCGCGACCCTCTCCACGCTGCATTCCGAGCTGGTCGAGCTACGCGCCGAGGACCTCGGTATCGCTGCGGGCACGCTGGTGCGCGATGCGGAGCTGCCGGGCGCGGCGATCATCGTCGCCATCCGCAGGGACCTCCAGATCGTGCGGCCGCGCGGCTCGAGCGAGCTGGCCGGCGACGACCATCTCTACCTCCTGGTCGCGAGCAACCGGCTGGGCGACGTACAGGTCGCCCTCGACCGCGTGGAGACCCCCGATGCCCCGCACCACGGCGTGAACGCGCCCTTCTCGGGCTGAGCGCCGGCCGGCTACGCGGAGCAGGTGCTGCAGCCGCCCGCGGCCGCAGCGGCGTCGTCGTCCTCGGCCTTGAAGCTCGAGCCGCAGCCGCAGGACGCGACGGCGTTGGGGTTGTTGACCGTGAAGCCCGCGCCCATCAACCCGTCGACGAAGTCGACCTCGGCGCCGCTCAGGTACGGGAGGCTGAACCGATCGACGACGACCTTCACGCCGTGCTGATCGGCCACCTCGTCGCCGGGCTGGGGCTCGCCGTCGAAGCCGAGTGCGTACTGGAGGCCCGAGCAGCCGCCGCCCTGCACCGCGACCCGGAGCGCGAGCGCCTCGGGATCCTCGCGCATGAGCGCGAGCACATGCTCCGCTGCGCGTTCGGTGAGCCGGATCATGGACTCATGGTACCACCCGGCGAGTGCCCGGCGAGCCCGACTTTGTGACAACCGGACACAACACCGCGAAACCGCATCGCAAAGCCGAATGACGCCATTTGCGACGAGCCGGGCGAGGCGGGCTTGTGTGCTATCGTCGCCAGCGTGCTGGGCCACTGGGCGGCCATCCTCGTCTTCATGGGCTTTTCGGCCATGATCGCCGGAACTCTGCTGGCCGCCTCGGTCTTCCTCGGGAAAGGAGGCCGGCAGCGAGGGGGCGCCAAGAGCCGCCCCTTCGAGTCGGGTGTATCCACCGGCGCCTACGAGCCGTCCCGCTTCTCGATCTCCTACTACCTGACGGCGATGCTGTTCATCGTCTTCGACATCGAGATCGTCTTCCTCTACCCGCTCGCGGTGCAACTGCGGCAGCTCCAGCTCTTCGGCTTCATGGAGCTGCTCGTGTTCATCGGGTTGCTCGGCATCGGCTACGTCTACATCTGGCGCAAGGGGGCCCTCGAGTGGAAGTGATTCCGCCCGGCCGCCCGCAATCGGCGCTGCGTGCCACCGACATCGAGCGCGTCGTCATGACCACCACGGTGGACAAGGTGCTCAACTGGGCTGCCTCCAACTCGCTGTGGCCGTTCGGATTCGGCCTGGCGTGCTGCGCGATGGAGATGATCGCGATGGTCACGCCGCGCTACGACATCGGTCGCTTCGGATCCGAGATCGTGCGCGCCACACCCCGTCAGAGCGACCTCTTGATCGTCTCGGGTCGCGTGTCGCACCGCATGACCGGCCCCATCCGCGAGCTCTACGAGCAGATGCTCGAGCCGAAGTGGGTCATGGCGATGGGCGCCTGCTCCTCGACCGGCGGCATGTTCGCCAACTACGCGATCCTGCAGGGCGTCGACAAGATCGTCCCGGTCGACGTCTACGTCCCCGGCTGTCCGCCCCGGCCCGAGGCCGTGATCGAGGGCGTCATGACGATCCAGAAGAAGATCAAGGCCGGCATCCCGCCGGCCTACGAGCAGCAGCGGTCGCAGGCATGAGCGCCCGCGCCGATGCCGACGCGCTGGCCGGCGGCTTCGGTGAGGGCGCGCAGGTGAGCGAGGCCCACGGCGAGGTGACGCTCGACGTGCCGAGCGCGCGCATCGCCGAGGCCTGCGCGGCGGCGCGCGACGCCGGCTACGACTTCCTCTCCGACCTCGCAGCCACGGACTACCTCGGTTTCGGTGGCGAAGGCGTCGCCGGCTACTGGGCGAGCCCGGCGGGCGCGGGCGCGCGCGACATCAACCACCCGGCCTCGAGCGGGCTCGGCCTGGTCGTCGCCCCGCCGCGGCCGGAGCGCTTCGCGATCTCCTACCAGCTGCTGGATCGCTCGGCCCGGCCCGCGCGCCGAATCCGTCTGCGCACGTGGGTGGACGACGGCGAGCCCGTGCCGAGCGTCGTCGGCGTGTTCCCGTGCGCGGACTACCAGGAGCGGGAGGCCTGGGACCTCATGGGCATCGACTTCAGCCTGCATCCCAACCTGGAGCGGATCTTCCTGCCCGAGGGGTGGGACGGGCACCCCCATCGCAAGGACTATCCCATCGGTGGCGAGCCGGTGCAGTTCTCGGACGAGGTCTGATGAGCACGCTCTCCGACCGCCGCACCCTCCGCTACCCGCCCGCCGAGGTGCTCTCGCCGATCCCGTCGGTGCTGATCCCCCCGGACAACCCGGACACGATGCTGATCAACCTCGGGCCGAACCATCCCTCGACCCACGGCGTGCTGCGGCTCGTCACGACCCTGGACGGCGAGAAGGTGGTCGGCCTGCACAACGAGCTCGGCTACGTGCACACGGGCATCGAGAAGAACATGGAGCAGAAGTCGTACTGGAAGGCGATCACCTACGCGCCTCGGGCCGACTACAACGCGTTCTTCTGCAACGAGCTCGTCTACTGCATGGCGGTCGAGAAGCTGCTCGGCCTCGAGGTACCGCGCCGCGGCGAGTGGATCCGCGCGATCTTCACCGAGCTGCAGCGCATCCACAACCACCTCATCTTCCTCGGCACCGGCTCGGTCGACCTGGGCGGCATCGCGCTGCTGTTCTACTGCTTCCGCGAGCGTGACCGCGTGCTCGACCTCGTCGAGCTGGCCGGCGGCGTGCGCATGCACCCGCGCTATGCGCAGGTGGGCGGCGTGGCCGAGGACATCCCGGCCGCCTTCGATCGCGAGGCGCGGGCATTCATCAAGGAGATGCGAGCGCGGGCCGACGAGTACGAGGATCTCATCGGACAGCAGCCGATCTTCCGCGATCGAACCCGCGGCATCGGCGTCATCACGCCCGAGTTCGCGCGCCAGATGGGCCTCACGGGCCCGAACGCGCGCGCCTCCGGCGTCAACTGGGACCTGCGGGCGCACGAGCCCTACGGCGCCTACCGCGAGCTCAAGGTGCAGCCGATCGTGTTCGAGGTCGGAGACGTCTACGACCGCTATCTCATCCGCCTGCACGAGATCCGTCAGTCGGTCGACATCATCGAGCAGGCCCTGGACGGCCTTCCGAGCGGTCCCTGGATCGCCGACGACCGCAAGGTCGTGCTGCCGCCGCGCCACGAGCTGCACACCTCCATGGAATCGCTGATCCATCACTTCAAGCTCGTGACCGAGGGCTATCGCGTCCCGGCGGGCGAGGCCTACGCGTGCGTCGAGGGGCCACGCGGCGAGCTGGGATGCAACCTCGTCTCCGACGGCTCCGCAAAGCCCTGGCGCGTGCACTTCCGCTCGGCCAGCCTCGTCATGCTGCAGTCGGTCGCCGCGCTCTGCAAGGGTGTGCTGCTGGCCGATCTGATCGCAATCCTGGCCTCGCTCGACCCGAACATGGGGGACTGCGACCGGTGAGCGTGACCCCCGAGACGCTGTATGCGGCCGTCCAGGCCGAGATCGCCAAGTACCCGACGCGGCGCGGCGCCGTGCTGCCCGCGCTGCACCTCACCCAGGAGGCCTACGGCTGGCTGTCGCCCGAGGCGCTGCGCGCCTGCAGCGACGCGATCGGGTTCTCGCCGGCCTACTGCCAGGCAGTCGCATCGTTCTACGACATGTTCTTCCTCGAGCCGGTGGGAACGCACGTGATCGACGTCTGCACGAATCTGGCCTGCGCGCTGCGCGGCGCCGGCGAGGTGCTCGAGGCCTTCGAGGAGGAGCTCGGCGTGAGCGTCGGCGGCACGACGGAGGACGGCGCAATCACGCTGCGCAAGGCCGAGTGCCTCGGCGGCTGCAGCTGGGCGCCGGTGGTCGCGGTCGACGAGCGCTATCGCGAGCAGGTCACGCCGGACGACGTAGCGCAGATCGTGTCCGAGACCCGCACGGCCCCGGCGGTGCGGCATGCCTGAATGGACGCCGCGGCTCGAGGCCAACGTCCTTCTCGACTTCGACGGTGAGCTACGCGATCTCGCCACGTACGAGGCCTACGGCGGCTATGCGCAGCTGAAGCGCGCGCTCGCCGGCATGGACCCGGACACGCTGATCGCCGAGCTCAGCGGCTCGGCGCTGCGGGGCCGCGGCGGCGCAGGCTTCCCCACGGGGCGCAAGGCGAGCTTCCTGGCCCCCGGCAGCGAGCGCTACCTCGTCGTCAACGCCGACGAATCGGAGCCGGGCAGCTGCAAGGATCGCGAGCTGATCCTGCGGACGCCGCACGCGCTGCTCGAGGGCATCCTCATCGTCATGAACGTGCTCAGGCTGACGCGCGCCTACATCTACATCCGCGGCGAGTACCTCACGGAATCCGAGGTGCTGGAGGCTGCGATCGCGGAGGCGCGGGGGGCGGGCTACGTCGGCAAGGCCGGGGCCGACGGCTACGTCCCTGAGATCACCGTGCACCGCGGAGCGGGCGCATACATCTGCGGCGAGGAGACGGCGCTGCTCGCATCGCTCAACGGCTATCGCGGCCAGCCCAGCGCGAAGCCTCCGTTCCCGGCCGTGTCGGGCGCCTTCGAGCGGCCCACGCTGCTCAACAACGTCGAGACCATCGCGACGATCCCGGCGATCCTCCGCCGCGGGCCGGAGGACTACAAGGCGCTCGGCACCGAGCAGAGCGGCGGCACGCACGTGATGTCGATCTCCGGGCACGTCGTGCGGCCGGGCAACTACGAGGTGGCCATGAACCAGACGATGGGCCACCTCATCGAGGAGCTCGCGGGCGGCGTGCCCGGCGGCCGGGCGCTCAAGGCCGTGATCCCCGGCGGCGCGTCCTCGCCGATCCTCGGACCCGAGGTGCTCGACATCCTCTGCGCACCCGAGGCCCTTGCCGCGGCCGGCTCGATGGCCGGCTCGGCCGGCGTGATGGTCATCGACGACACCACCTGCATCGTCCAGCTCGCCCTGCGAACCGCGGCCTTCTACACGCACGAGAGCTGCGGCAAGTGCACGCCCTGTCGCGAGGGCACGCGCTGGATCACCGACACGCTCCAGCGCATCGAGGACGGCATCGCCGACCCGGCGGAGATCGAGCTCGTGCTGGAGATCTGCGACAACGTCGAGGGCAAGTGCCTCTGCCCGCTCGGCGACGCCTGCGCCATGCCCGTGCGCTCGATGGTCAAGCGCTTCCGCGAGGAGTTCGAAGCGCACGTGGAGCTCGGATACTGCCCCCTGCACGAGACCTCCTCGCTGAGCTCCCTCTACCCGCAGCCCCGCAGCCTGTTGCCGCTCGCGACGGTGTCGCCGTCATGAGCGCCACCGACGTCGCAACCGTCACGCTGGAGATCGACGGCCGCGAGCTGACGGTGCCCAAGGGCACGCCGCTCGTGCTGGCCGCCGCGACGGCCGGGGTGGAGATCCCGATCTTCTGCTACGAGCCCCGCCTCGGCCCGGCCATCGGCGCGTGCCGCATGTGCCTGGTCGAGGTGGAGGGCATGCCGAAGCTGCAGGCCGCCTGCACCATGACCGCCGGCGACGGCATGAAGGTGCACACGCGCTCGGCGGGCGCCGCGGCGGGCCAGGAGGCGGTGCTCGAGTTCATCCTCCTCAACCATCCGCTCGATTGCCCCGTCTGCGACAAGGGCGGCGAGTGTCCCCTGCAGGACCTGACGTACCGCTACGGGCCGGGCAACACGCGCTTCCATCTCAACAAGCGCACGTACGAGAAGCCACTCCCGATCTCGCCGCTGATCGCCCTCGACCGGGAGCGCTGCATCCTCTGCTATCGCTGCACGCGCTTCTCGCAAGACGTCGCCGAGGACGAGCAGCTGGTCGCGCGCGAGCGCGGCGCGACCTCGGTCATCGCGACGTTCGAGGAGCAGCCCTACCGCGGTCGTTTCTCGGGCAACGTGATCGAGCTGTGCCCCGTCGGTGCGCTGACGTCGACCGAGTATCGCTTCAGGGCGCGACCCTGGGAGATCACGAACATCCCCAGCGTGTGCGCGCTCTGCCCGACCGGCTGCAACACGTGGGCCAGCGTGCGCGAGGGCGCGGTTCAGCGCATGATCTCGCGCAACCACCCGGGTGTGGACGAGGGCTGGCTGTGCGACAAGGGCCGCTTCGCCCACGTCCACCTGCGCGCCGCCGACCGCTACCTCCAGGGTCTCGTGCGCGGGCCGCGCGGGCTCGAGCCTGCGAGCGCGGAGCAGATCGCCGAGACGATCGCGCGGCGCCTGCGCCATCACGCCACGCTGCACGGCCCGGATTCCATCGCGGTGGTCGCATCGGGCGAGCAGACCAACGAGGAGGCGCACGCCTGGGCCGAGCTCGTGCGCGCCGCCGGTGGCGGCGCGCTCGTCAGCAGCGGGTTCCCAGGGGCAGGGGCATGGGAGCAACTGGCGCCCTACGCCGTGCCGATCGCCGAGCTCGACCGGGCCGACCTGATCGTCGTCTCGGGCGAGCGCGAGGTCGGCGACGCCGCGGGCGTGCTCGAGCTGCGCGTGCGACAGGCCCTGCGGCGGGGAGCGCGGCTGCTGCTCGCCGGCAGCGGCGGCGGCGACCTCGACCTCGTCGCGGCCGGTCGCATCGAGGCGAGCGAGATCTCCTCGGCGCTGAGCGCGGCCGCGCATCCCGTGCTGATCGCGACCGACCCCGCGGCAGTGGCCACGGCAGCCGCCGTGGCGCACGCGGCCGGACTGGGCGACGGGCCCGGCGGCGTGATCGCGCTGCCGGAGGGGCCGAACGAACGCGGCTTGCACGCACTCGGCTACCGCGACGACGTCGCCGACGTCCTGCGACGTGCCGAGGACGGCACGCTGCAGATGCTCGTCGTCCTCGGCGACGCCGACCCGATCTCCTGTTTCCCCGAGCCCGGGCGCTGGGAGGCCGCGGTGCAGCGCTGCGAATCGGTCGTGGCGAGCTCGCTCTTCCCGACGCCGACGGCGCTCTGGGCCCACGTCATCCTGCCGGCGACCTCCGCGCTCGAGAAGGAAGGCACCGTCACCAATCTCGAAGGGCGCACGCAGCGCCTGCGCCCGGTGCTGCCGGCGCCCGCAAGCGTGGCTCCCGAGCTGTCGGTGCTCGCTGCGGCAGGCCGCCACCTCGAGCTCGAGCTCGAGACGAGCGCTTCGCGCGCCTTCCTGCGGGTGGCCGAGTCGTCCCCGCTGTTCGCGGGGCTCACCTGGGAGGCCGTCGGCCAGAGCGCGCCACTCGCCGTTCAACGCCCACCGGCCGCGACGGCTCCCGCCGCGGCACATCTGCCGGCGCCGGCGGCGAGCAGCGACGGACTGCGCGCAATCGGGCGGCGCCCGCTGTTCGCCGGCGCCGCGGTCGCGCGTACCGAGCGGCTCTCGTTCCAGCGCGCCGACGAGATCGTGGTCGCCCGCGAGGATGCGCTGCGTCTGGGCATCGCGGAAGGCGCGCGCATCGCGGTCAACCACGCCGGCGGGACGACAACCGGCACGGCGACGCTCTCGCGCACGCTCGCCGCCGGCGCGGTCCGCTTCGACTGGGACGGCGCCCCGGTCGACGGAGCCTGCACGATCGAGGAGCAGGCCTGATGCCGGACGGGGTGTTCGTCACCGTGATCAAGGCGTTCATCCTCGTCAACGGCCTGATGGCGTTCTTCGCCTTCATGACGGTCTTCGAGCGCAAGCTGATCGGACGGCTGCAGACGCGCCACGGCCCGAACCGCGTGGGCCCGATGGGCCTGCTGCAGCCGATCGCCGACCTGGGCAAGCTCATCCGCAAGCAGAACGTGATCCCCGACGGGTCGCACAGGCGCCTCTACCTGGCCGCGCCGTTCATCTCGATGTTCGCCGCGCTCTCCTCGTTCGCGCTGATGCCGTTCGGCGACGAGGCGCGCATCCCGGGCACGAACGAGCACATCTACCTGTGGATCGCGGACTCCAACGTGGCCATCCTGTACGTGGCGGCGATCGGCTCGATGGGCTTCTACGGCATGCTCATCGGCGGCTGGGCGAGCGGCTCGAAGTACGCCCTGCTCGGAGGGCTGCGCGCAGTCGCGCAGCTCGTCTCCTACGAGGTCGCCTTCACGCTCGCCATCATCGGCGTCGTCATCCAGTCGGGCACGCTCTCGCTGCAGGGCATCGTCAACTCGCAGCAGGACTACCCCTACATCGTCCCGCAGATCCTCGGCTTCTCCATCTTCTACCTGGCGGCGCTGGCGGAGTGCAACCGCCCGCCGTTCGACCTCGCCGAGGCCGACGGCGAGATCGTCGCGGGCTTCCACACCGAGTACGGGGGCATGCGCTTCGCGATGTTCGCGAACGCCGAGTTCGTCGAGGCGATCGTGCTCTCGGCGCTCGGGGCGACGCTCTTCCTCGGCGGCTGGCGCGGGCCGCTGCCGTTCGAGCCCTTCACGTCGATCCCCGGCCCGCTATGGATGATCGGCAGCACGTTCGCGATCCTCATCACGTTCATCTGGGTGCGTGCGACGGTGCCGCGGCTGCGCTACGACCGCCTCATGAAGCTCGGCTGGAAGGTGCTCCTTCCTCTGGCCACGCTCAACCTGCTCCTGACCGCCGCCTGGGTGGCGCTGTCCTGATGGAGATGCCATGACGCCGTCCGACGATTTCCAGGAGCACCCGGTCCGCGCCGGGGTCGATCTCGGGCGCCGGCAAGCTCAGGGCCTCAAGGGCTTCTCGGTCACGCTGCGGCACCTCTTCCGGCGACCCGTCACCGACGCCTATCCGGAGCACAAGCGCGCGGTGTACCCGCGCTTCCGCGGGCGCCACCGTCTGCACCGCCACCCGAACGGCCTCGAGAAGTGCATCGGCTGCTCGCTCTGCGCCGCGGCCTGCCCCGCCGACTGCATCCGTGTCGTCGCCGCAGAGAACGAGCCGGACGCGCGCGTCTCGCCGGGCGAGCGCTACGCGCGCATCTACGAGATCAACATGGCGCGCTGCATCTTCTGCGGCTACTGCGAGATCGCCTGCCCGTTCGACGCGATCACGCTCGGCAACGACTTCGAGCTCTCGGAGCTGTCGCGGGACGCGCTCGTCTACACCAAGGACATGCTGCTCGAGCCGCCGCTGCGCCGCACGCCGGCCCAGGACCCCGAGCAGTTCGACCGCGGCGCGCAGGAGATCGAGGGCGCCGGCGTGCTCGGCATGTACCACGTCTACTCGCAGAACCACGACGAGGTGCAGGGCGGCTGATGCAGATCGTCTTGTTCTACGTGGCGGGCGCAGCTGCGATCGGGTCGGCGATCGCGGTGGTCGTGCAACGCAACCCGTTCCTCGCGGCGCTCTCGCTCATCCTCAACCTGGCGTCGCTCGCCGCGCTGTACCTCGTCCTGCAGGGCGACTTCGTCGCGGTGGCGCAGCTGCTGGTCTACGCCGGCGCAGTCATGGTCATGTTCCTGTTCGTGATCGCCTACCTGGGCGATCGAGCGGATCTCGACCTGAGACGCGGCGGCCTCGGCACGCTCGCCGCGGGCGTCGCAGCCTTTGCGATCTTCGCCGAGAGCGTGATCGCCGTCAGCGACTCGACCAGCACGCTGCCTGCGCCCGCGGTGGTCGCAGACTCGTTCGGCTCACCCGCCACGATCGGGCGGCTGTTCCTGACCGACCATCTGCTGGCCTTCGAGGCGATCTCGCTGATCCTGCTCGTCGGCGCCATCGCCGGCGTCGTGCTCGGTGCGGGCGACCTGCTCCCGAGCCGGCCGCGGGAGGAGCCCGCCGAGCGCGAGTCCAAGCAGGAGCGCTTCGACCTGCGCCGCGAGTTCGAGCGCCGCGAGGAAGCCGAGCAGGAGAGCGAGGTCGGCACGTGAGCCCCGGCATCGGCTCCTGGATCATGCTCTCCTCCGCGCTCTTCTGCATCGGGCTGGCCGGCGTGATGCTGCGCCGCAACCCGATCGTGATCCTGCTCTCGATCGAGATCATGCTCAACGCGGGCAATCTCCTGCTGGTGGCGGGATCGCGCTACGTGGGGGGCAACGACGGCCACGTGCTGGCGCTCACGGTGATGGGCGTGGCGGCCGCCGAGGTCGTGGTCGGGCTCGGGCTGATCGTGGCGCTGGCGCGGCGAGGCGTTCCCCTGGACGTCGATGAGCTGCGGAGCCTGCGCGGGTGAACGCCGCCGACTACGGCTGGCTCGTGCTGCTCACGCCGCTCCTCGGGCTCGGCTTCAACATCGCTGTCGGGGCGAGCGTCTCCAGGCGCGTCGTCGCCTGGGCGGCATCGCTCTCGATCCTCGCCGGCTTCGTGTTCTCGCTGCTCGCCTTCTTCGATCTGCTCTCGCGCGACGACTCCCAGCGCGCCATCGTGTCCACGGGCTGGCACTGGCTGTCGGCGGGCAGCTTCCTGGTCGACGTGAGCATCCTCGTCGACCCGCTCTCGGGCGTGATGCTGCTCGTCATCACGGGCATCGGGTTCCTGATCCACGCCTACTCGGTCGGCTACATGGAGGGCGATCCGGAAGAGAATCGCTTCTTCGCGTACCTCAACCTGTTCGTGTTCTCGATGCTGCTGCTCGTGCTCGCCGGGAACTTCGTGATCCTGCTCGCCGGCTGGGGGCTCGTCGGCCTCTCGTCGTACCTGCTGATCGGCTTCTGGTGGCAACGCCCGACCGCAGTGGCGGCGGCCAAGAAGGCCTTCATCATGAACGCGATCGGCGACGTCGGCATGACGCTCGGCATCTTCGTGATCTGGAACCACCTGCACACCGTGGACTATGTGCAGGCGTTCGCCCTGGCGCCGGGCAACATCGGCGCCGGCTCCTCGACGGCCAACTGGATCGCGCTGCTGCTGCTCGTCGGCGCCGTCGCCAAGTCGGCGCAGCTTCCGCTGCAGACCTGGTTGCCAGATGCGATGGAGGGCCCCACGCCGGTCTCGGCCCTGATTCACGCCGCCACGATGGTCACCGCCGGCGTCTACCTGATCGCCCGCATGTGGCCGTTCTACTCGCTCGCCCCCGACATCTCGGACCTCGTCGCGATCGTCGGCGTCGCGACGCTCACCCTCGCGGGCCTGATCGCGCTCGTGCAGACCGACATCAAGCGCGTGATCGCATACTCGACGATGTCGCAGATCGGCTACATGTTCTGCGCCGTCGGCCTCGGCGCGTACTCGTCGGGGATGTTCCTCCTCGTCATGCACGCGTTCTTCAAGGCGCTCCTCTTCCTGGGCGCCGGCGTCGTGATCCACGCCCTGGGCGACGAGCAGGACATGCGCAAGATGGGCGGCATGGGCCGCTACCTGCCGTACTCCGCCGGCCTGATGTGGATCGGCGCGCTCGCGCTCGCGGGGGTGCCCCCGTTCTCGGGTTTCTTCGCCAAGGATCAGATCCTCGCCGACGCGCTCGCGCGCGGCGACTGGGTCGGCTACGTGGTCTGGGGGCTCGGGCTGGCGGGCGCGTTCGTCACGGCGCTCTACACGTTCCGCCTGATGCTGCTCGTGTTCCACGGGGAGCCCAGCGAGTACGCGCGCGAGCACGGCGAAGCGCACGCCGGCCACGGCGAGGGGCCGTTCTCGATGCTCTGGACGATCAGCATCCTCGCCGTGGGAACGACCTTCGCGGGGTTCCTGGAGATCCCGCAGGTCACGCATGGGATGCGCAACTTCCTCGCGCCGACCATCCCCTCCCAGCTCGAGGCGACCGGCAACCAAGACCTGGGCAGCTCGGCGCTCGCCGTGGGCTTCGCGCTCATCGGGCTCGTCGCGGCGTTCATGCTGTGGGGGCGGCGCAGTGAGACGACGCGGCGCATCGCCGCTGCGACCGCGCCGCTCGAGCGGGTGCTGCAGGAGAAGTTCGGCTTCGACCGGTTCTACGACTGGGCCTTCTACCGGCCGGCCGCCGCGCTTGCCCGCGGCGGCGGGCGGCTCTGGGAGCAACGCGCCGTGGTCGGCAGCATGGACGCCGTCAGCGGTGCCGGCTCCTGGGGGAGCCGCCTGCTCTCGAGCGCGCAGTCCGGTCTCGTGCGCGTCTACGCCCTCGCAATCGCGCTCGGCATAGCGGTGCTGGCCGCCTGGCTCGTGACGGGCGCTTCGTGAGCGGCTCCTGGACCTCGACGCTGCTCTGGCTCGTGCCGCTCGGAGGGGCCCTGGCCGTGCTCGTGCTGCCGTTGCGCGACGCGACGCTCGGTGCCCTCGCGATGCTGGCGTCGCTCACGACGACCGTCCTCGCGCTCGCCGCCGCGTTCGACTTCGACCCCTCGGGCGGGACGCAGTTCGAGCAATCGCACGCCTGGGTGCGCGATCTGGGCCTGACCTACCACGTAGGCATGGACGGCCTCTCACTCGTGCTCGTCACGCTGACGGCCGTCTGCGTGCCGTGTGCCCTCGGCTTCGGATTGTGGGCGCGACGACCCAACCTGCGCGCCTACGTGGCCCTCATCCTGCTGCTCGAGTCCGCTCTCGTGCTGCTCCTGGTCGCCCTCGACCTTGCACTGTTCTACGTGGGCTTCGAGGCGATGATCGCACCGCTGGCGCTCCTCATCGCCGTCTGGGGCGGCCCCAACCGCAGCCGCGCCGCGATTCGCTTCGTCATCTACACGCTGGTCGGATCGCTGCTGATGCTCGTCGCCGTGATCACGCTCGGGCTCCAGGCGGGGTCGTTCGACCTCGCGAGGGTCGGCACGAGCGACTCGCGCTGGCTCTTCCTCGCATTCATGGCGGCGTTCGCGATCAAGTCGCCGCTCTATCCCTTCCACGGCTGGGTGCCCGACGCCTATCGAGAATCGCCCCCCGAGGTCGCAGCACTGCTCTCGGGCGTCGTCTCCAAGGCCGGCGCCTACGGGATGCTGCGCTTCGCACTGCCACTGTTCCCCGGCCCTGCGCACGACCTACGGCGCTGGTTCGTGGCGATCGCAATCGTCGGGCTCCTGTGGTGCTCGCTCGTAGCCTTCCGGCAGCCGGACTCGCGCGGGGTGGTCGCGTACTCCTCGATCGGGCAGATGAGCCTGATCGGCCTCGGCATCTTCGTGATGAACGACATCGGGGCAACCGGTGCGACGTTCCAGATGGTCAACCACGGACTGCTCACCGTCCTGCTGTTCCTGCTCGCGGGCGTGATCGAGGTGCGCACGGGCGAGGGCCTGTTCCGCCGTATCGGCGCGCTCGCCCGCGGTCGCGCCGGGCTCGCGACGTTCGTGATGTTCGCCGGCATCGCGACCCTCGCGGTTCCCGGGTCGGCGCTCTTCGCATCCGAGTTCCTCGTGCTGCTGGGCGCGTTCCGGGACTGGTGGCTGATCGGCGCCCTTGCCTCCCTCGCGATCGTGCTGGCCGCGATGTACGCCCTGCGATGGATCTCGGCGCTCCTGCATGACGCTCCGGCCGACCCGGCGCCCGGCCTCTCGCGGATGCGCGACCTGCGCTGGGAGGCGACGTACCTCCTGCCGCTCGTGGCGTGCGTTCTCGCGCTCTCGGTCTACCCGTACGCGGTCACGCATCGCGTGTCGCTCTCGATGCACGGGATCGTCTCGGCAGTCACCGCCAAGGGCGCGCCGTGATCGCAGCAGCCGCAGCCGCGATCGCGACGCCGTCGGTTCAGCTCGGAGCCATCCTGCCGACCGTGATCCTGACGACGGGCGCGCTGCTGCTGCTCATCGTCGGCAGCTTCGAGCACAGGAGCGCGCGCGTCACCAGCGGCATGATCGGGCTTCTCAGCTTCACGGGCGCGGGTCTCGCGACCTGGCACCTCTGGAACAACGGCAACGGCACGGCCTTCAGCGGCCAGCTCGCGACCGACCGCTACGCCGCGCTCGTCCAGGCCATCGTGTGCGCGAGCGGCCTGGCCACGGTCCTGCTCGGCTGGGGCACGCGCCGCATCTCCGACCGCATCGCCGAGTACTACGCACTGCTCTGCTTCGCCGGCGCCGGCATGTGCATCCTGGCAGCCGCCAACGGCTTCGTGTCGCTGTTCGTCGCCCTCGAGCTGTTCTCGATCTCCCTGTACGTCCTGTGCGCGCTCGACGTCGACAGCGAGGCGTCGCTCGAGAGCGGCCTCAAGTACCTGATCACGGGCTCCGTCGGGTCGGCCGCGCTGCTGTTCGGCAGCGGCCTCGCCTACATCGCCACGGGCTCGCTGCGCTTCGACGAGATCGGCAAAGCGCTCACGGCGGGCGTGTCGCACACCGGCATCCTGCTCGCCGGCATCGCGCTCGTCGTCGCAGGGCTCGCGTTCAAGGCGTCGGCGGCGCCGTTCCACATGTGGACTCCCGACGTCTACGAGGGCGCGCCCACCGCTGTCATGGCGTTCATGGCGACCGCGACCAAGACGATCGCGCTGGCGACGCTGCTGCGGGTGATGATCACGGCGTTCTCGCCCGCGAGCGACGTCTGGGAGAGCGCCGTGGCGGCGCTCGCGATCGCGTCCATGCTGATCGGCAACATCGCCGCGCTGCGGCAGACGAACGTCAAGCGGATGCTCGCGTACTCGAGCGTCGGCCAGGCCGGCTACCTCCTGATCGCCGTCGTCGCACACACGCCGCTCGCGACGCGCGCGATGCTCTACTACCTCGCGGTCTACGTCGCCATGAACCTCGGCGCGCTGGCGGTCGTTTGTGTGCGCGAGCGCGAGATCCGCGGCCCCGTCTTCCTGGGCGACCTGCGCGGCCTCGGGCGCGATCATCCGCTGCTCTCCGCCGGGCTCGCGCTCTGCCTGCTCTCCCTGGCGAGCTTCCCTCCCACAGGCGGCTTCCTCGCCAAGTTCTACCTGTTCGGATCGGCGATCGACGCCGGCAAGACCTACCTGGCCGTGATCGGCGTGATCGGCACGATGATCTCGCTGGCCTACTACCTGCGCTTCCTGCTCGCGATCTACACACCCGCGGCCACGAGTGCGCGACCGCGCAGCGTTCCAGGCACACGTGTTGCGGCGGCGGCCGTGATCGTCGCAGCCGGGGTGGTGCTCTGGCTGGGGATCGCTCCGCAGCCGTTCGTGGACGTCGCGCGCACCGCCGCCGCGTCGCTCGTCCCGCCGGGCTAGAGCCGGCTCCACGGAGGCCTCGTAGACTCCGGCCATGTCTGGCATCACATGGCTCGGTCACGGCTCCTTTCAGATCGACACGCCCGCGGGCGCGTGCGTTCTCATCGACCCGTGGATCACGGGCAACCCCTCCTGGCCCGAAGGCCGCGTCGTCGAGAGCTGCGATGCGATCCTGCTCACGCACGGCCACGGCGACCACGCAGCCGACACGGCTGCGATCGCCGCGCAGCATTCGGCACCCGTCGCCACGATGAACGAGCTCGCGGGCTGGCTGGGCGGTCAGGGAGTCGCAGATGCCATCGGCTTCAACAAGGGCGGCACGGTCGAGGTCGCCGGCCTCCGCGTGACGATGACGAACGCCGTGCATTCCTCGAGCGCCCCCGACGGCACACCACTTGGAGACCCGGCCGGATTCGTGATCCAGGGACCCGACATGCCGACGATCTACGCCGCCGGCGACACCGCGGTGCACGCGGACATGGCCCTCGTCGGCGAGCTCTACACGCCCTCGATCGCGATCCTGCCGATCGGCGACCACTACACGATGGGCCCCTTCCAGGCAGCCTACGCCGCCCGGCTCGTCGCCGCGCCCGAGATCGTCCCCGGGCACTACGGCACCTTCGGGCTGCTGACGGGAACGCCCGAGGCACTGCGCGGCGAGCTCGCGCGCATCGGCGTGAGCGCCACGGTGCACGAGGCCGCCCCCGGCGAGGTCGTGCGGGCCTTCGCGTGACGTTCTCGATCGTCGGCCGCGACGCCGAGGCCCGGCAATTGGGTGTGGCGGTGGCCTCGAAGTTCCTGGCCGTCGGCGCGGTCGTGCCGTGGCTCGAGGCCGAGGTCGGCGCGATTGCGACGCAGGCGCAGGCGAACACCCGCTACGGGCCGGACGGTCTCGCGCTGCTGCGCGGAGGTGCGGACGCCGACGAGGCGCTCGCCGCAGTGCTGGCGGCGGATCCGGGCCGCGACGACCGTCAGGCCGGCATCGTCGATGCACAGTGGCCGAGGCGCGACGCACACCGGAGCGAAGTGCATGGCCTGGGCGGGCGGGCGCGTCGGCGCCGGCTATGCGGTCCAGGGCAACATCCTCTCGGGGCCGGAGGTCGTCGCCGCGATGGCGGCGGCCTTCGAATCGAGCACGGGGCCGGCTCGCCGACCGGCTACTCCAGGCCCTGGCGGCGGGCGACGCCGCAGGCGGCGATCGGCGCGGGCGCCAGTCTGCCGCGATCGCCGTGGTCGCGCCCGGAGGCGGCTACGGCGGCAACGACGACACCCTGGTCGATCTGCGCGTCGACGACCACGTGAACCCGGTGCCCGAGCTCCGGCGCCTGTATGAGATCCACGTGCTGCTCAACGACACGACCCCCGAGGCGGAGATGCTGCCGCTGACCGGCGAGCTGGCAGACGAGGTGCGCGAGTTGCTGGCGCGCGTCGGCTACCCGAGCGCAGCCGGCGCAGATGATCTCGGCGAGGCGCTGCGCACGTTCGTGGGCGTGGAGAACCTCGAGGCGCGCTGGCACGACACGCGGCTCGATCCCGTGGTGCTCACGCACCTGCGTTCCTGCGCCGAGGGCTGAGATCTGGTTTCGAGAGTCCGTGCGTGGCGGCGCCTCGAAGCGAGCGGGAGCGGTTCTGCTCGAAGATCCGGTCTGAAGAGGCGACGCTACGCGGCGAGGCGGACGGGGGCGCCCGGGCGGGGCGGCCCGTCGGTGGCGGCGATCGTCGGCGGCGGGGTCGTGACGGGCACGGGAGTGCGCTCGAGGATCTCCTCGCAGACGGCGCGAGCCGAGGCGTCCGGCCGCACCCGGATACGGTGCGCGATGCACGGCTCGAACAGGCTGCGCACGTGCTTGACGGCGACCTCGGCGGCGTTGTCGAGCAGCGCGGCCGCCTGTGCGCAGCGGTACATCGAGAGGAGCGCGCGCGGCGAGGCGCCGACGAGCACGTCGGGGTGCTCGCGGGTGGAGCGGAGGAGGCGCACGAGGTAGGCGCGCACCGGCTCGGCGGCGGGCAGTAGCGCGATCACCTTCTGCAACTGCACGACGTCACCCGGCGCCACGATCGGATCGCTCTCGTTGAACAGCTTGCCGGTTCCGAAGCGCACGAGCAGGTCGCGCTCGCCGTTCTCGGACGGGTATCCGATGCCCGTGCGCATCGCGAAGCGATCGCAGGAGGCGTGCGCCATCTCGAACGTGCCGGTGTTGTCGTGCGGGTTCATGGTGCCGATGCAGAAGAACGGCCGTGGCAGGGCGTGGCGGCGCTTGCCGACCGTCACCGCGTGCTCCTCCATCGCCTCGAGCAGCCCCGACTGCATGCGCGGCGTCGCGCGGTTGAACTCGTCCAGCACGACGGCGTTTGCAAACAGCGGCCCCGGGATGAAGTCGTCTGGCCGGAGGCTCGGATTGTCGGATTCGATCTCCTGGCCGATCACGCCGGCCGCCGTCAGGTCCTCGGTGCACTGGATGCGGGAGTCGTGACCGCCGATCGCCCGGGCGATGACCTTGGCGAGCGTGGTCTTGCCGACGCCGGGCACGTCCTCGACGAGCAGGTGCCCAGCGGCGAGCAGGCAGCAGAGGGCAAGCGACGCCGGACGGTCGATTTCGACCATCGCATTGCGGATCTCTTCCCAGAGCGCATGCGCGACATCGCGCGCGTCGATCAGCACTCGCTCGTCCAACAACTGTCCCGCCCCCTGGCATTCGTTCCTCAGGGACAACTATCGGCGTTGGGGAGGGGCCGTGAAGTCCCCCGCGCGGGGGAGGGACGCCGCTGCTGCGCTCAGGTGCCGGCGTCCGGGAGTACGACGCTGCCGTCGTCCCGGAGGCCGAAGCCGGGATTGAAGGCCACCTCCCAGGCGTGGCCGTCGGGGTCGCGGAAGACGCCGGCGTAGCCGCCGTAGAACGTCTCTGCCGGCTCGCGCGCGATCTCGGCACCCGCGCTCCGCGCCTCCTCGATGACGGCATGCACCTCGTCGCGGGAGCCGACGTTATGGGCCAGTGTGATGCCGCCCCAGCGCGCTCCCTCGTCCGCGACGCCCGAGTCCGGCGCGAGCTTGTCGCGGGCCCAGAGCACGACGACGATGCCGTTCGCCTGGAAGAACGCGGTCTCCTGGATGTCCATCACGGCCCGCCAGCCGAGCGCCGCGTAGAAGGCCCTGGCGCGGGCGCCGTCCGACACGCCGAGCGTGACGAGGCTGACGCTCTGCTTCATCGGCCCTTCAGCACCGCCAGGGGCGCCGAGATGCGAACCGGCCCGGCGGGCGCCGGCCCGCCCGCCGCGATGCGCCGGGCGATGGCGGCGATGGCGCGGGCGGAGGCGGCGTCGGGATCGCTGCTGAAGATCGGCGTGCCGCTGTCGCTGCCCTCGCGCAGTGCCGGCTCCAGCGGCACCTCGCCGAGCAGGGGGACTCCGAGATCAGCCGCCAGCGCGGCGCCGCCACCCTGGCCGAAGGGGTACGACGGCTCGCCGCAGCACGGGCAGGCGAGACTGGACATGTTCTCGATCACGCCGATCAGCGGCTGGCCGAGCTTCTCGACCATCTGCGCCGCTCGCGATGCGACGCGCTGGGCGGCTGCTTGCGGGGTCGTGACGAGCACGGCCTCGGCGCGGGGCAGCAGCTGCCCGAGCGAGAGGCCGACGTCGCCCGTGCCGGGCGGCATGTCGATCAGCAGGTAGTCGAGCGGGCCCCAGTAGACATCGGAGAGGAACTGCTCCAGCGCCCGGTGCAGCATCGGCCCGCGCCACACGACGGAGCCGCCGTCGTCGAGGAAGAACCCGATCGACATCACCTTGAGCTCGTAGCGCGACCGGCGGGACGATCATCTTGTCCACCACGACGGGGCGCTGCTGGATGCCGAGCATGCCCGGAATCGAGTAGCCGTAGATGTCGGCGTCCACGACGCCCACCTCGAGGCCTCGCGCGCGCAGGGCGAGCGCGAGGTTGACCGTCAGCGACGACTTGCCCACGCCACCCTTGCCGGAGGCGATGGCGATGACGCGCGTGCGCTCCTCGACGGCGATCGTGCGCTCGCCGTCGCCGTGGCCGCCGTGCAACCGGGCGCGCAGCGCGGCGCGCTGCTGCTCGTCCATGTGCGTGAAGCCGACGGAGACCGCGCCCACGCCCGGCACGGCGCCGACGTGCGTCCGCACCTGCGCCTCGATGTTCGACTTGAGCGGGCACCCCGGCACCGTCAGCCGCACCGTGACGTGCACGTGGGAGCCGTCGACGTCGACCGAGTCGACCATGCCGAGCTCGACCACGTTGCGCCGCAGCTCGGGATCGATGACCTGCGCAAGCGCCGTCTGGAGCGCGTCGGAAGCAGGGCTCGTCACGACGGCATGCTACCCGGGATGGGCGGCCGGCTACCCTCCCGGGCCGATGCCGAGCAGCGCGGCGACGCGTGCCAGCGAGCGCTCGTCTCCGGCCGCGACGACGCGCGAGCGCCCTTCGAGGTCGAGTGGCGCCGCCGCGAACGGGCCGGGCGCGTCCGGGAGCGCGATGACCGAGCCCGCCTCGCGAACAACCAGCTGGGCGGCCGCGATGTCGATCGCGCGCCCACCGCGCGGGCGCAGACTCGCGACGGCGTCGACACGGCCGTCGGCCAGGTGGCAGAGAGCGAGCGCGAGGGAGCCGAGCACGCGGATGCGCTCGGCGACGCCCGTCATGGCTGCAGCCGCCGGGACGAGGTGCTCGGGCCGCGTCGCCTCCAGCGCCACGAGCTGCAGACGCTCCTGCGGGCGCGCTTCGCCGAGCGGGGCGCCGTCGACGCTCGCTCCGCCGCCGCGGCGGGCGATCCACTCCTCGCCGTTGCCGAGGTCGTAGACGTAGCCGAGCGCGACGTCTGCCATCGACGGGCCGTCGGCGACCGCGACCGAGAGCGCATAGACCGGAAGCCCGCGCTTCGCATTGAGGCTGCCGTCGACCGGATCGATGACGACGCGCCAGCGGCCACCGCCACCGTAGCGGCGCTCGCCGATCTCCTCGGAGAGCACGGTGAATTCCTCTCCGGTCGCCCGCGAGTGCGTCGAGCACGGTCAACGCCGCGTTTTCGGCCGCTCGGTCGATCGCGACGGTCAGGTCGCCCCCGGCGCCGCGTCCGAGCTCGTCCGCCCGCCTCGACCGCGGCACGGCGCGCACGGCCGCGGCGACGCCGTCGCGCATGGCGCGGCAGATCTCGAGCCAGCTCTCGGCCGTCACGGCTCGAACGGATCGAGCTGGTTGAAGACCATGCCATCGAGGATCTTCGGGAAGAAGAACGTCGACTTCGGCGGCATGGTCTCGCCTGCGTCGGCCACAGCCTGGACATCGGACAGGCCGGGGGCGGGCACGAGCAGCGCGACCGCGGTGCGCGGCGGCGCGGCGGCGACGAGCGCAGCCGCGGCCTCGGCGCTCTGTCGATAGGCGATGCGGTCGGTGGCCGCAACGGCCTCCGCATCGAGTCCGAGGATGTCGCGCAACACGAGGGTGCCGACGGCGACGACGTCGAGCGCCGTGTCGACCTGATGGCGTAGGCGCGCGTGCAGCAGCGGTGCGCCGTCTCCCCGCACGAGCCCGAACGAATGCGCGCCGCGCGAGGCCGCGACGACGCGCCGCTCGAGTGCCGTAAGGTCGGCGACCTCCTCCAGGTCCCACTGCTCGGCCAGCAGTGCGGGGAGGCGATCCCACAGCTCCGGACTCAGCCCGCTGATGACGCGGTGCGTGGGGAAGAGCACGAGACCCGGGTCGTGGCGGTTGGCCAGGTACACGGTCGCGAAGTCGTAGGCCAGGAGCTCGGCAGGATCGCCATCGGCGGCGCGGCGCTCGTCGCGATAGGCGAGCGCCGTCTCGTAGCGGTGATGGCCGTCGATGACCGTGAGCGGACGGCTGCCGACGACCTCGATCGCGGCGCGCAGGGGCGCGTCCTCGCACACGCGCCAGAGCCGGTGAGAGGTGCCCTCCTCGTCCGTGGCCTCGAAGATCGGGGCGCGGTCGGCGACGAGCGGCTCGAAGACGTCGCTGATCCGGCGCGACGGGTCGCCGTAGGCCATGAAGATCGGCGAGAGGTTCGCGCGCACGGCGCGCAGCACGGCCAGGCGGCCCGCCTTGGGCGCGTCGAGCGTGCGCTCGTGGCGACGGACGCGTCCTGGCGCGTACGGCTCCAGGCGCAGCGCCGCGATCAGGCCGGCGCGCCGGCGGCGCACGCCGTCCGGCCCGCGCGCGTGCTGCTCGAGCCAGTACATGCAGGGCCGCGGCTCGCGCAGCACGACGCCCTCCCGGCGCCAGGCCGCGAACGTGTCTCCGGCCTCGCGCTCCGCGCCGGGCTCGGGCAGGATCAGATGCACGACGTTGTACGGGCTCCGCGCGAGCAGCCGGCGTCGCAGATCGTCGTCGATCACGTCGTACGGCGGCGACACGACATCGGCCAGCCGCACGCGGTCTTCGGCGTAGTGGAGCGCGTGGAACGGCCGTATCTCCACGCGCTCTGGCACTCGCCCGGACACCTCGGGGAGGGTAGCCCGGATGCCCCAGGCCCGCGGCGGGCGCACGCGTGCCGCCCGCCGTATACTCGGCGGAATGGCCGGTGGCACGCTCGTGCGCGAGCTCGCGGCGGGTGCGCTCGTCGATGCGACCTTCGCGGTGTCGCGCAAGGAGCGGCGCACCCGGCGCGACGGACGCCCGTTTCTCGATCTCGAGCTCACCGACAGGAGCGGCCGGATTCGCGCCCGGGTCTGGGACGGTGTCCCCGTGCTGGAGCAGCGCTTCGACGTCGGCGACACGGTGCGCGTTCTCGGGCGGGTCGGCGAGTACGCCGGCCGGGTCGAGCTCGAGGTGCGAGACGTGGAGCGCGTCGAGGGCGGCGACCCGGCCGAATTCGTGCCGGGCGCGCGGCGCGACATCGACGATCTCGACGGCTATATCGACTTCCTGGTGCTCGAGATCCACCACGACGGTCTGCGCTCGCTGTGCGAGGCCGTGCTCGGCGAGCCCGGCTTCCGCGAGCGCTTTCGCACCGCACCGGCGACGGAGAGCGGGCACCACTCCTACGCAGGCGGACTGGCCGAGCACACCGTCGCGGTGGCCGCACTCTGCCGGGAGAGCGCGCAGCTGCATCCGCGGCTGGACGCCGATCTGCTCACGGCGGCGGCGCTGCTGCACGACTGCGGCTGCGTCGACTCGTTCGTCGGCGGCGCGGTCATCCTCGCGAGCGAGCGCGGCGCGCTGCTCGGCCACGTGCATCTCGGCCTCGCGCGCATCGAGCGCGCCGCGGGCCGGGTCGCCATCGACGACGCCCGGCTGCAGCCGCTGCTCGGCGCGGTGGCCTCGCATCACGGCCCGCCCGAGGGCCGTCGCTTCCCGAGCCCCGAGGCCGTCGCGCTGCACGCCGCGAACGCGCTCGACGCACGCGTCAACGACGCGCTCTGATCAGACGTTGAAGCGGATGTTCAGCACGTCGCCGTCGACCACGACGTAGTCGCGGCCCTCGACGCGCTGCAGGCCGCGCTTCTGCGCCTCGGTGTGCGAGCCGCACGCCACCAGATCGTCCCAACGGATCACCTCCGCGCGGATGAACCCGCGCGCGATGTCCGAGTGGATCTTGCCTGCGGCCTCGAGCGCGCTGGCGCCCTCGCGCACCGGCCAGGCGCGCGCCTCCATCGGTCCAGCGGTGAAGAACGTGATCAGGCCGAGCGTGCGGAAGCAGGCGCGTGCCAGGCGCGGCATTCCCGGCTCCTCGAGGCCGAGATCGGCGAGGAAGGCGGCCCGATCGGCGGGGTCCTCGAGCTCGGCGAGCTCCGCCTCGAAGCGCGCCGCCACCGCGACCACCTCGGCTCCATGCTCGGTGGCGTACGCGGTCAGCGCGGCGACGCGCTCGGGCTCGCCCGCCTCGGAGACGTTGGCGACGTAGATCACCGGCTTGGTCGTGAGGAGGTCGAGGCCCTCGGGGATCTCAACGTCGAGCGTACGGGCGGGCAGGCCCAGGTCGAGGTGGGCCGTCAGGCGCTCCAGCGCGGCGACCTCGTCGCGCGCGCTCTTCTCGCCGACCCGAGCAGCGCGCTCGGCGCGCTCGGCGCGCCGCGCAACGAGGATCTGATCCGAGAGCAGCAGCTCGAAGTCGACGGCCTCGGCGTCCAGGACGGGATCGATTCGCCCGTCCGGGTGCGAGACGGCCTCGTCGTCGAAGACGCGCACGACGTGCGCCAGCGCGTCCGTCGCACGCAGGTGACCGAGGTACTCGCCGCCCAGGCCGCCGTCGCGCGCGCCGCTGCCGCGCACGAGCCCCGCGACGTCGGAGAACTGCACGGTGGCGGGCACCTGATCTCGTGCGGATACGGCGCGCGCGAGCGCGGCGATGCGCTCGTCGGGCACCTCGGCGATGCCCACGTTCGCCGAGGCCTGCACGGCGGCATAGCTCGTGATCTCTGCGTGCGACTCGGTGAGCGCGTTGAAGAGCGAGGTCTTGCCGGAGTTCGGCAACCCCACGATGCCGACTTCGAGACTCGCCATCAGCCGGCCAGCAGCGCGAAGGCCACGCCCGCACAGGCGCCGACGGCCAGCCCGGCGACCACGTCGGAGACGTGGTGCACCGCGAGGTAGACGCGCGAGGCAGCCATCAGGACGGCCAGGGTAGCGAACAGCGGCCAGGCGGCCGGTGCATAGACCGAGAGCGCGATCGCCCCTGCCGCCGCCATGGCTGCATGGCTCGACGGGAAGGACGGCGAGGCCGGCGCGACGATCAGCGGCGGGCGTCCGCCGCGCTCGAGCGGCCGCTCTCGCCGCACGACGCGCTTGAGCAGGTAGTTGAGGCCGAGCGTGATCCAGACCACGCCCGCGACCAGCGGAATCGCCACCCACTGGCCCGACGTGATCGCTACGACGACGCCTCCGGCGACCCACAGGAGCCCGTGGTTGCCGAGCGCCGAGTACGCCATCACGACGCGATCGAGCGCGCGCTGGCGTCGGGCCGCCAACCCGCTCTAGGAGCTGAAGCCGGCGCCGCGGCGCCGCGGCACGACCCGCACGGCGTAGGCGACCTCGTCGACGCGCACCCAGATGCGGCGCTCGTCGTGCTCGATGTCGACGGTGCCCTTGCCCGCCGCGAGGGCCGCCTCGACGCGCGTCCAGTCCCCGGCGCTCGCCTCCCCTGCAACCGTGCCGCCTCCGCGGAAGCCGAGCTCGAATTTGACGTCTGGCTCGTCCATCACGCCTCCATCACCGTCGTCGCCTGCACCAGCTCGCTCAACACCCCGCCGAGCGACTCGTGGTGCACGAATGCCACCGCTCCGTAGATTCCCGATCGCGGATGCTCGTCGATCAGCGTCGCCCCGGCGGCCTGCAACCGACCGAGTTCCGCAGGCAGGTCGTCGACGCCGAACGCAAGGTGGTGCATTCCCTCGCCGCGGCGCGCGAGGAAGCGCCCGACCGGGGTGTCCTCGGCGAGCGGCGCCAACAGCTCCACGCGACCGCTCTCGCCGAGCAGCAGCGCAAGCGCCTCGACGCCCTGTTCCTCGATCCGCTCGTGCGCCTCGACACGCGCTCCGAAGAGCCGCTGGTAGCGAGCTCGGGCGGTGGCGAGGTCGCGCACGGCGATGCCAACGTGGTGGATTCCGAGCGTCGGCACGCCCGGATGGTGCCATGGCGCCCGCAGAGCGGCAGCAGCGGTGCAATCATGCACGTCGCGTAACTACCTAGTGGGAGGCACACGTGACCCAGCAGGACAAGGTCAAGGAGAAGGCGTCGGACGCGCTCGAGTCGGTCAAGGAGGTTGTCCAGACGCAGCTGCTCAAGCTCCACCTGCGCAAGCTCGAGGGCGAGGTCGTCAGCGCGAGCGCCGCATTCGGCGTCGGCGGCATTCGATCTCTACGAGGCAGGCACGCTCTCGTCCAGCAGCGATCTCGGAGCGCTCGCGGCGCGCGTGCGCGACGCTCGCGCTGCGGTCGAGGCCAAGAAGTCGGAGATCGTGAGCGCCGGCGCGGATGACGACGCTGACACTGCTGACGAGACCGTGAGCTAGATCAGGCCGGGACCCGCGGCGGGCCCGGAGGGACCGCCCGGTCGGCTGAAGGCGAGCGTACCCACGCGCTCCACGTCGTGGAGCATCGTGGCGACGTCCTCGCGGTCGAGCGTCTCGCGCTCCAGGAGCTTGGAGGCGAGGCGCTCGAGCGCCTCGCGGTGCTCCTCGAGCAGCCGCGTCGCCTCGCTGTAGGCGTAGTCGCAGATTTGCGACTGCTCCTGGTCGCGCTGACGCTTGGTGTCCTCGGAGAGCGCAAAGTTGTCGGCGCGCACCGTGCGCGTCGTGAGCGACTCGCCGAGCCCCCAGTCGAAGACCATCGCCCGGGCGATCGCGGTGCAGCGCTCGAGGTCGTCGCCTGCACCGTTCGAGACCTCGCCCAGCGCCACCTGCTCGGCCGCGCGCCCGCCGAGCAGGACGACGATGTTCGTGATCAGGTCGTCGCGCGTGGCCAGGACGCGCTCGTCCGTCGGCAGGTACATGTTGTAGCCGAGCGCCCTGCCGCGCGGCACGATCGTGACCTTGTGGATGGCCATTCCCCGGCCGACGATGTGGGCCAGCACCGCGTGGCCTGCCTCGTGGTAGGCGATCACGCGCTTCTCCTGCTCCGAGACCATGCGGTGCGTCTTCAGGCCCGCCACCACGCGCTCGAGGGCGTCGTCGAAGTCGACGGCCGTGATCGAGTCGCGGCCCGCGCGTGTCGCGCGGATCGCGGCCTCGTTGCAGATGTTCTCCAGGTCGGCGCCGGTCAGGCCGGCAGTGGCACGCGCGATCGAGTTCAGATCGACGGACTCGTCGATGGGCTTGTTGCGCACGTGCACGTTGAGGATCTGCTCGCGGGCGAGCAGGTCGGGAGGTGAGACGTAGACCTGGCGGTCGAAGCGCCCGGGGCGCAGCAGGGCTGCATCGAGCGTGTCGAGCCGGTTGGTCGAGGCCATGATGACCACGTCCGAGCGGTTGAAGCCGTCGAGCTCGACCAGCAGCTGGTTGAGCGTCTGGTCCTGCTCGCGGTTGAAGCCGACGTTCTGGCGCGCCGCGCCGACCGCATCGAGCTCGTCGATGAAGACGATCGCCGGGGCGTGCTTGCGGGCCGTGTCGAACAGCTTGCGGATGCGGGAGGCTCCCAGCCCGGCGAACATCTCGACGAAGGCCGAGGCCGGCTGCGAGAAGAAGGCCGCGCCCGACTCGGCCGCGACCGCCTTGGCGAGCAGCGTCTTACCCGTGCCCGGCGGTCCGTGCAGCAGCACGCCGCGGGGGACGCGAGCGCCCAGACGGTCGAAGCGAGCGGGATCGCGCAGGAACTCGATGATCTCGGCGAGCTCGGCCTTCGCCTCCTCGACCCCGGCGACGTCGTGCCAGCGCACGATCGACTCCTCGTCGGGCTTGAGCTCGGCCGGCGCCGTGCGCGGCATCATCTTGACGAGCCGCCACATCAGGTAGACCAGGAACCCCAGGAGCAGCGGAGGGATCCAGAGGATGATGAAGAGCCGGATCTGGCCGAAGACGTCGCCCAGCACGCTCGCAATGGTCGCCGTCAGCACGTTCTGTGTGTCGGCACGAACCACGCCGAACTTGAACGGGTCCCCTCCGCGCAGGCCTGGCGCTCAGCTCACGCGCTCGAGCCGGGGATTCGGAAGGTAGCCCCGCCCGGCCTTGGCGGCGGCCTGGCCGTCCCGCACCACGACATCCGCGGTGAAATCGTTCTCGCCGCGAATCAGCGCAGAGCCCACCCCGTAGGCGTCGACGGGCACTGCCGCATCCTCGAACGAGCCGATCTTGGCCACGTTGAAGCCGCCGGATGCGACGATGCGGACGCTCGGGAAGCCCTCGCGATCGAGGGCCTCGCGGACGTTGCGCACGAGCTGCGGGTTGACGCCCCGCGGATCGAAGCGGCCCATCTGAGGCGAGAGCGAGCGGTCGACCATCGTCGAGGACGTGTCCAGTCGCACACCCCAGAGCTGAGGGCCGAGCGCTCGCGCGACCGCCACGGCCGTGCCCACGCAGTCGTTGTCGAAGTCGACGAGCACGATCACGTCCATCTGCGTGCCGAGCGTCTCGATGAAGCGACGCGCCGCCAGCACCGTGTCTCCGCCGTAGGCCGCGATGAGGCCGTGGGGCACGGTGCCCATCCCGCGCCCGCCCCACCAGGAGGCCTGCGCGTCGGTCGAGACGCCGATGGCTCCCGCGATGTGGGCGGCGTAGCCGTCGCCGGTCTGTACGCGGTGGTGATCGTGCCGGGCCGGGAAGTAGAGGATCGGCTTGCCGCGCGCGGCGCGGACGACCTCGCGGACGTTGCGCGCGATCAGCGTGCGGCGCGAGAGCGTGCCGAGGTAGACGGTCTCGAGGTGGCAGAAGAGCGAGTAGTCGCCCTCGATCGTCATTACCGTCTCCCACGGCTCGATCTCGTCGCCGTCGTGGAGGGCGTGCACGACGAGCTCGTCCCAGCCGGGCTGCCAGCCGCCGTCGGCGCCCGCGCGCCCACTGCACTCACGGAGGACGGCGATCGCCTCGTCCATCCCGCCCAGCACCGACTGATGCCGCTGGAAGACCTGCATCAGCACGCGCGGGTGATACTCGTCGAGCTCGAGCACCTGCTTCGTGAACACGAAGTACGCGTCCGAGTAGTAGCCCTCGCGCATCTTCTCGACCGGGAGGTCGAAGATCTCGGAGGGCAGGCGCCCGCGCGTGCGGGGAAGCGCGCTCATGCGCCGGCTCCGTGCTCCTCCGCGGCCAGGAGCGCCGCCAGTGCGCGCTCGGCGACCTCGAGCTCGGCCTCGCCGGGCTCAGCCGTCGCGAGCGCGCGCTGAAGCGCCGTCCCGGGACGGGTGAGCGCGCGGGCGCCGGCGGTGTCCGGGTGGCGCTCGCGCCAGGCGAACAGCTCGAAGGCGAAGCCGATGGCCGCCAGCGAGCCGAGCGCGCCGACGGGGCGGCGCAGCCCGCGTGGCGCGCGCGCGGCCAGGCCAGCGGCGCCCGCAGCGCCGAGCAGCAGCGGTGCCACGAGATGGCTTCCGCAGCGCTCGTGCTCCTTGGCCGCAGTCGCCGGCTCGATGCCGCGCTCGTAGCCGGCCACGGTCTTGTGCTCGGCACCGTGGTAGCGCACGAGCTCGCGGCTGCGTAGCGTGACGAGGGACGGCACGACCCCGATCAGCGTCGAGCCGAGCTCGCCGCGCACGCCGCCGCGCCGCTTCACGACGGCGGCCAACGCCGCGCACAGCACGGTCGCCGTGGCCACGCCGCCGTGCTCGAACGAGAGCCGGGCCTCGGGAAGCCGGCGGCGGACCACCGGCAGTGCGGCGAGCATCTCGGACATGCGCACGACACCGCGGGCGAGCGGGACGCGATCCGCGGCGCGGAAGCGCGGCCGTGGGCCGCTCGCCACCCGGATCCCGCCATCGGCCGTCCGCACGGCCGCCGCCCACGAGGTCGGGCCGAACAGCGCCAGCCCGTTGCGCAACGCCATACCGCCGAGGCGGAGCTTGTCGTCGCTCATGCCACCACCGATCCAATCCGGTCGATGCAGTGCACGAACGAGCGCACTGCGAGTTCGAGGTCGCGCACGTCGATGCGCTCGTCGGGCGCGTGAACCGTGTTGACGAGCTCAGGGGCCGTATGCCGCAAGGGAAAGAAACCGTAGGCGATCGTGCCGTAGGCCTCCCGCAGGTAGTGCGCGTCCGTGAAGCCCGTGCTGATCTCCGGCGCGAGCAGCGCACCCGGATCGAGCTCCTCGACCCACTCGGCGAGGGCATCGCGCAGCGGCGAGTCGAAGGTGGACAGCGTCCCGCCGAGCGGGGCCTCGGCCAGCTCCAGATCGACGTCGAGCCCCGCGAGTGCCGCGCGAAATTCTTCCAGCAGCTCGTCGACTCCCGTGCCCGGAAGCACGCGACAGTCGCATTCGACGTACGCCCGGGCGGGGATCACGTTGCGCTTGCGCGACGCGCCCGCCATCGTCGGCGCGATCGTCGAGCCGGCCATCGCGGGCAGCAGCTGCCGGAGCTCCGCATGCTGCGCGCGGCCTCGCTCGATCCGCTCGTCCAGGGTCCCGCCGCCGGGCGCGAGCACGTCGAGCAGCGACTCGAGCTCGGGTGAGGCACGGCGCACCGGCGTATAGGCCGAAAGGCGCTCGAGCACGGGCGCGAGCTTGACGAGCGCGTTGTCCCCGAGCATCGGCACGGACGCGTGCCCCGCGACGCCGTGGACGACGACGCGCACCGGCATCGTCATCTTCTCGCCGACGACGAGCGTGTACACGGTGCGGCCGTCCGCGAGCTCATGGCGGTAGTTGGCCTCGGTGAGCGCGTAGTCACACCGCAGATCGGGCCGCTCGCGCACGAGCCAGCTCATGCCGACCTCGTCGACGCCGTCCTCCTCGTCGGACTCGGCGATCATCAGCACGTCGCCGTTCGGAGCCCAGCCGCTGCGGGCAAGCACCGCCAGGGCCACGGCATTGGCCGCCGTCTGGCCCTTCATGTCAAGCGCCCCGCGTCCCCACAGGTGGCCATCGCGCACCTCGCCCTGCGAACGGCGGAACGCTCCAGTCCGCCGGATCCGCGTACACGACGTCCGTGTGGCCGACGAGTGCCAGCGACGGCCCCGTGCCCCGGCCGCGCACCCGGGCGATGAGGTTGGCGCGCGCCGGGTCGCGCGCGGCGCGCTCGGACTCGATGCCGTTGCGCGCCAGGTACTCCTCGAGCACCTGGACGGCGAGCGTCTCGGATCCCGGCGGATTCGTGGTGTCGACCCTGATCAGGTCGCGCGTCAGACCCACGACCTCGTCGAGCAGGTCAGCTCCGAGCGCCTGGGAGAGCACATCCCGCATCGCTCCCAAGGCTACCGCCGGACACGGGAACCCTCGCCGGAGCGCGGGCCTGGCCGGCGCCCCGGGGGGCGCCGGCCGGGAGTCGAGGCTAGACCGCGCCGGCCGCGAGCGCGTGCACGTGCTCGGTCGTGAGCGCGTTGCCCGCGATTCCCCAGTCGCCGCTCTTGACCTCCTCCACCACGCACCACGTGACCTGGCGCATGTTCTCGCCCTCGATGGAGACCATCGCGTCGGTGAGACGCTCGATCATCTGCTGCTTCTGATCGCTGCTGAACACGCCTTCGACGAGCTTGACGTTGATGAGCGGCATTGCCTTGTCCCCCTACGTCGGTGATTGGCACGATCGAGGCTAGGCGCGATCACGCGCTCCGGCATGCGAGGGACTGCCGTAGTGCGCGCCCGTCACTGCCGTACCTGCCGCCCGGAGGGCGCGAGGGCGTCATCGGCGGCTTACACTCGGTTGGTGCCGAGGAACCGGATCCTGATCGGCAGGGAGGAAGAGCGAAGGGCGCTGGAGGCCGCGAGCGCCTCGGTCCGCGAGGGCCTCGGTCGCTGCGTCCTCGTCACGGGCGAGGCCGGCATCGGCAAGACGCGGCTCGTCGCGCACGCATTCGAGCAGGCCGGTCTGACGACCTACGCCGGCGCCGCGCGATCGGCCGTCGGCGAGCCGTACGCGCCCATCGCCCAGGTGCTGCGCGAGTGCCTGCGGCGATCGCCCGGGCTCCTGCAGGCGTGCGGGCACCTCGCGCCGTATCTTGCACCGCTCCTGCCCGAGCTCGGGCTCCCGGCACAGGACGCGGGCGAGGGAACGCTCGTCGAGGCGCTGCGGCGCGCGTTCGCCGAGGCCGGAGCGAACGGGCCGGCGGCCATCCTGCTGGACGACCTGCACTGGGCGGACGAGGCCACTCTCGCGCTCCTCCCGGAGCTCGCGGGCGGGCTCCGCGAGGTCCCGTTGCTGCTCGTCGCCGTCGCACGCGACGAGGTGCCGGGGGACACGCACAGGCTCCGTCGCCTCCGCGCCCACCTGCGCCGCGAATGCGACCTGCTCGAGCTTCGCCTGCGACCGCTCGGCCTCGAGGACACCGCGCGGCTCGCCGCGACGGTCGCCGGCGAGGAGCTCGCGGCCGACGACGTCGCCGCGCTGCACGAGCGCGCGCACGGCATTCCCTTCTACGTCGAGGAGCTGGCGGCAGCGATCGCGCCGCACGGGACACGCGCCGAGACGGGCCGGCTGCCCCTGCCCGAGACGGTGCTGGACGCTGTCCTCCTCCGCACCGAGGCACTCTCGCTCGCGGCGCGCAACGGCCTCGAGAAGGCGGCCGTAGTCGGTCAGCGCTGCGAGATCCAGCACATCGAGGCGCTCGGCGCAGAGGCGCTGGCCGAGACGCTGGACGCCGGGTTCCTGGACGATGCGGGTCCCGGTTGTCTGGAGTTCCGGCACGCGCTCGTTCGCGATGCCGTGTATCAGGCGATCCCGTGGACGCGCCGGCGCTCCCTCCACGCGACGGTTGCCCGCGCGCTCGACCAGACCGGCGCGCCTGCGGCGGAGCGAGCGACGCAGTGGCTCGGAGCCGGCGATGTCGACCGTGCGCGGGCGGCGCTGGCAGAGGCCGCGGCCGCCTCTGCCGACCTCTATGCCTACCGCGACGCAGCGATCCTCTACGAGCGGGCGCTGGACCTCGCCGGAGGCCCCGAGCCGATGCACTTCGAGTTGCTCGAGCGCCTCGCAGTCTGCGCCGAGCTCGCCGGCGATCTCGCCACATCCGCCCGTGCCTGGCGCGAATTGATCGATGGCCGCCGCGCACGCGGCGAGGTCGAGCGGGTCGCCGAGGCCGAGCACGCGATCGGCCGGGTGCTCGCGCTGCGCGGTAGTACCGAGCGGGCCCTGGCCGCGTGGTTCGCGGCGGCGGACGCCTTCTCCGCGTGCGCCCGGAATGAGGATGCCGCGCGCTCGCGTCTCGCCGCCGCGCACGTGTTGCAGGTCGGAGGCAGCCTGCAGCCCGCGCTCGCCGCGGTCGAGGCCGCTCTGGCCGGGCTCCCCGCGGGCGCTCCACCCGACCTCCGCTCGCGCGCCCGCTCGCTCGAGGGGGTGATCGTCGGCAAGCTCGGCGATACCCCAAGAGCGCTGCAATCCGCGCATGCGGCGCTGGCGGAAGCGCTCTCGGCGGGCCAGCCGGCGACCGCGGCCGCGGCCTACCAGGCGCTCGCGGTCGTGTACGAGAACGCGGGCAGCCTGGGCGAGGCGACCGAGGCCTACGAAGTCGCGATCGACTATTGCGCGTCGAGCGGCGTGCCCGAGACGGGCGCCGTCTGCTCGGCCTGCCTGTGCCACGTGCTGCGGCAACGCGGCGAGTGGCGCCGCAGCCTCGCTCTCGGCCGGAGCTTGCGCGAGGACCCGTCGGTGGACGAGGAGTCGCGTGCGATCGCCGCAGCAGTGATGAGCCAGATCCACGCGAGCCGCGGTGAGCGCCGGCACGCCCGTGCCCGCGTTATGGAGGCAGCGCCGCTGATCCGGCACCTGCGCGTCTTCGGAGCCGAGATGGAGTGCTCCTGGACGCTTGCGCGCCTCGGGGTGCTCGAGGGGTCCGACGAGGCCGCCCTCGAGCATTGCCGTGATGTGCTCCGGCGCTGGGAGGAGAGCGAGGATCGTCACTATGGCCTCAACGCGCTGGGGTGGTCGGCCGGGCTGTTCGCGGCGCTCGGACAGGAGGAGGACCTGAACCGCGCCGTGCGCGCGCTCGCGTCCATCGCTGCCGGGAACGGCAACAGGGAGGCGCTTGCGATGCTCGCCGGCGCCCTGGGCGAGCTCGCCCGCTCGGAGGGAGATGCGGCCGGCGCCGTCGAGCACTTCCGGCAGGCGCTCACGCTGCATCGCGAGATCGAGCTTCCGCACGATCGCGCAGAGCTCCTCGTCAGCGCCGCCGCGGCCGCCCGCGCTGCCGGCCTCGACGACCAGGCGCGGGAGTGGCTCGCGGACGCGCGCCTCCAGGCGCGCCGCCTCGGAGCGCGACCGCTGCAGGCGACGGCCGAGCAACGACTCGCGGCGCTCGGCGGCTCCGACGCGGGCAACGGGGCCGCGGCCGGGCTCACCCCGCGTCAGCTGCAGGTCATCAGGCGCGTCGCAGAGGGCCGGACGAACCGCGAGATCGCGACCGAGCTGTATCTGTCCGTGCGCACGGTCGACATGCACGTCCGGCACTCGCTGATCGCGCTCGGCTGCCGATCCCGCATGGACGCGGCGCGCAAGGCAGCCGGGCTCGGCCTGCTCGAACCCGCCTAGAGTCCCCTCGTGAGCCTGTTCGACGATGCGGCCGAGGAGCGGCGCGCGGCACACGCGCCGCTCGCCGATCGCATGCGCCCGCGGGCGCTCGACGAGTTCGCCGGCCAGCCGCAGCTCGTGGGCGAGGGGGCGGCGTTGCGCGTGGCGATCGAGGAGGACCGCGTGTCGTCTTCGATCTTCTTCGGCCCGCCCGGCACCGGCAAGACCACGCTCGCGCGCATCATCGCGGCGAGCACGGAATCGGCGTTCGAGGAGCTCTCGGCGGTCTCGTCCGGCAAGGCCGACGTCCAGGCGGTGATCGGGCGCGCCCGCGAGCGGCTGGGCGCGCAGGGCAGGCGCACCGTGCTCTTCATCGACGAGATCCACCGCTTCAACAAGGCGCAGCAGGACGCGCTGCTGCCGGTCGTCGAGTCGGGGCTCGTGACGCTGATCGGCGCCACGACCGAGAACCCGTTCCACTCGATCATCGGCGCGCTCGTGTCGCGCTGCCGGCTGTACGAGTTCGAAGGCCACTCGCAGGCCGATCTGAGAGAGGTACTGGAGCGCGGGGCGACTGCATTGGGCCCGCCGCACGCGGGGCCCGACGTGCTCGCCGCAATCGCCGCAACGGCTGCCGGTGACGCCCGCCACGCGCTCTCGACGCTCGAGCTCGCCCACGAGCACGCCTCCTCCCGCAACGAGCCGGAGGTGACCGAGCACGACGTGGAGCAGGCGGTCCGGCGCCGTCCCGTGCGCTACGACCGCGACGGCGACCGTCATTACGACACGATCTCGGCATTCATCAAGAGCGTCCGCGCGAGCGACCCCGATGCCGCGCTCTACTACCTCGCCGTGATGCTCGAGGGCGGCGAGGACCCCGTCTATATCGCGCGCCGGATCGCGATCCTCGCGAGCGAGGACATCGGCAACGCCGATCCGCGCGCGCTCGAGCTCGCCGTCGCCTGTTCGCGCGTCGTGGAGCTGGTCGGGCTGCCGGAATGCCGGTACGCGCTCTCCCAGGCGACTGCCTACCTGGCCCTGGCGCCCAAGTCGAACACGGCGGCGACGTCGCTCGGCGCAGCGCAGGACGCCGTTCGCGCCCATGCCACGGCGCGACCTCCCGCGGCGTTGCGTGACGCGAGCTACCGCGGTGCTCGCGAGCTCGGCAGCGGCGTGGGCTACGTCTATCCGCACGACGCGCCCGGGGCGTTCGTGGCCGACGACCACCTGCCACCGGAGCTCGCCGGCTCGCGCTTCTACGAGCCCGGGGAGCACGGCCTCGAGGCCAAGCTGGCCGAGCGCGTGCGCGAGCTCCGGCGCCTGCGCGGCGGCGACGGCGACGGCGACGGCGACGGCGACGGCTGAGCGTCAGATGATGCGCTGCCCGAGCGCCGAGCAGATCAGCTCGACGGCGAGGTCGCCCGTCATGTTCTCCCGGTCGAGAATCGGGTTGACCTCGACCACCTCGAGCGAGCCGACGGCTCCGGCCTCTGCCAGCAGCTCCATCGCGAGGTGCGCCTCGCGGTAGGAGATGCCGCCCCGCACCTGCGTGCCGACTCCGGGCGCCCAGAACGGGTCCATCACGTCCATGTCGAGCGAGACGTGCACGTGCGCCGATCCGCGCACGTGCTCGAGCGCACCGCGCATCACCGCCTCCATGCCGAGGCGGTCGATCTCGGAGGTCGTGAAGATGCGGACGTTCGAGCGGCGCAGCAGTTCACGCTCGCCCGGATCGAGTGACCGGACACCGATCAGCACGGTGCGTTCCTCGTCCACGGACGGCGCGGGCCAGCGTCCCGGCGGAGAACCGCTCGCCTCCCCATCCCAGCGCGCCGCTCAGTCCCATGCCGTGCACGTTGCCGGACGGGGTGGTCTCGGGCGTGTTGCAATCGGCGTGGGCGTCGAGCCAGATCGTCGCGACGGGGCCGTGCACGCGGGCAAGGCCGCCGAACACGCCGAGCGCGAGCGAGTGATCGCCGCCGAGCACGAGCGGCAACTCGCCCGCCTCGCAGCGCGCGGCGACGTGATCGGCGATCTCGGCGCAGACGGTGACGATCTGATCCAGGTACTTGGCACGATCATCGCCCACCGCCAGCGCCTCGATCGGGTCCTCGGCCACCGTGCCGAGATCCCGCACGCCGACACCCAGCTCCGCCAGGCGCCCGACGAGCCCGGCGTAGCGGATCGCGGAGGGACCCATGTCGACACCGCGCCGGCCCTGCCCGAGGTCGAGCGCGGCGCCGAGCACGGCGACGCGCGGCAGCGAGCGAGCGGCACTCACGCGCCGCGTCCGTCGAGCAGCAAGGGGGCGAGCTCTGCCACCAGCGCGGACGGCCCTGCGAGGACGCCCGAGCCGAGGCCGCGCGCAGGCGGAAGCGCCTGGACGACCCCGCCTGCCTCGCTCACGAGGAGATCGCCCGCGGCGTGGTCCCATTCCTTCAGGCCGTGCTCGTAGAACGCATCCAGACGCCCGGCCGCGACCCACGCCAGATCGAGCGCGGCCGACCCCGCGCGGCGGATGTCGCGCGCCCGCGGCAGGACGCGCGTGAACAGCTCGGTCTGCAGCTCGCGCTGCGCCGCGTCGTACGAGAACCCGGTGCCGACCAGCGCACGGGCGAGCGGAGGCGACGCGCCGAGCCGGAGGGTTTCGCCGTTGCAGCGCGCACCGCCGCCGCGCGCGGCGCTGAACGTCTCTCCGTGCAGCGGATCGTGCACGACTGCGGCGAGCGTGCCCTCGCCGTCGCGGCAGGCGATGCTGACCGCCCACTGGGGAATGCCGTAGAGGAAGTTGACGGTGCCGTCGAGCGGGTCGACGACCCAGCCGAGGCCGCTCGCTCCGGTCGTTCCTGCTCCCTCCTCGCCGAGCACGCTGTCACCCGGGCGCTCCTCGTGCAGCAGGCCGACGATGAGCGCCTCGGCGTCGCGATCCGCGTCCGAGACGGGATCGGTCTGCGAGCTCTTGAGCTCGACGCCGGACGCGGGCCGGTGGAAGCGGTCGACCAGCAGCGCGCCCGCTGCGTGCGCGGCCCGCACGGCGAGGTCGAGGAGGGCGTGCGGATCGGCGGCAGACAAGAGTGGCGAGGGCCGGACTTGAACCGGCGACACCCCGGTTTTCAGCCGAGTGCTCTACCAGCTGAGCTACCTCGCCGCGGGCCGCACCAGGCTAGCACGGGCCTCCTCTCGGCTCGTCAGTCGATCGGCAGCCGGAGCTCGACGTCGTCGCCGACGGCCACTCTCAGCTCGCTCGCGGCGTCGCCGCCGTTGATGCAGAGCGCCGCGGCACCCGCCGAGTCGACCAGGACGACGAGCGCGCCCGGCGGCACGTCGGCGAACGTCCGGCCGCGCCGCGCGGCACCTCGAGGCAGACCACGCACCGCGACGGCCACCGCGCTGCCTGCGACGAGCCCGGCGCCGGCGAGATCCGAGGCGGTCGCGGCCAGCGCGCAGTTGCCGAAGCGGTCGACGTGCGCACAGGGCGCCCGCAGGATGCCGTCCTCGACGGTCGCGACGGCGAGGGCGAGCCGTACGAGAACGCCAGGATCGACGGACACGCCGAGCGCTCCCGGTGGCTCACCGAGTGCCAGGCGTCCTGCGGCAGGAGCGAAGACATCACGGCCGTGAAAGGTCGGCGCGGCCTCGGGTGGGACGGCGAGCTCGTGCGCGGCCGCGACGCCGCCGCACCGCTCGGCCGCCGGGATGAGCAGGCCGTTGTCGGGGCCGACGAACAGCCTGCCGTCACCCGCCTCGAGAACGAGTGCGCGACGATCGGTGCCCACGCCCGGGTCGATGACTGCCACGTGAATCCCTCCCGGCACGTGTGTGACGGCGTCTGCGAGCGCCCGGGCGCCCGCGGCGATATCGCCCGGTGGGACGCCGTGCGTGAGGTGCAGCACGCGCGCGCCGGGCGCGACGCGGAGGATCGCGCCCTCCACGACGCCGGCGTAGGTGTCGCGCGTGCCGAAGTCCGACAGGAGCGTGACAAGTGCCACGAGCGCACTGTATCCCCGTCCGCAGAACGGGCTACGCGTCGTATGCGAACGTCACGGTGACCTGCGCGGAGACCGTCACGGGGCCGATCTGCACGGGAGGCGCCGAGCTCGAGGTCTTGCCCGCCGCGTCGGCGGCGTACATGACGGGCCCGCCACCTCCGCTGTTCTCGGAGATCGTCGTCGTGCCGAGGATGTGCACTCCCATCGCTTCGGCCGCCGCGTCGGCCTTGGAGCGCGCGTCCGCCAGCGCGCGACGAAGCGCGTCGCGGTAGGCCGCAGACTGCTCGTCGAGCGAGAACGACGGTCCGTCGACCGTGTCGGCGCCGGCCTGCGTCGCGGCCGCCATCACGGCGCCCGAGCTCGCCGGGTCATGGATCGTGATGCTCAGCGACTGGTCGCTGATGAAGCGCCCCTCGTGTTCCCAGTCGCGCGAGGTCGTGATGCCCTGCGTCTCGAGGTCCGCCTCGGCGATGTGCACGCTGCCGAGTGAGCGCAGCGCCTGGAGGACGGCCTTCATCTTGTCGGAGGCGACTGCCTGGGCGTCGTCGCTGGACGCGCCGGATCCATGGACGGACACGCCGATGACCGCGGTGTCGGGCTGCAGCTCGACATCGCCGGAGCCGGTGAACGTCGAGCGTGCGGTCGCCGGGCGCGATCGCGGCGCCGGGCGCCGCCGAGGCGGCGGCGAAGGCGGCTTCCGGCCCGGAGCCGCCGCGCAGTGACAGCGCCAGCGCGAGCGCAAGGGCGACGACGAGTGCGATGAGAGCGAGCGAGCGAGTGCGATACGAGCGGGACACGGCTTCCTCCAGGTCGCGGTAGTCCTCTGACCGCTTCCGCCGTGCGCTGGTTCCCGTTCCCTCACGCCATGGGGCGACGTGCACCCCTCCGATGCCGCGTTCGTCAGACCGCCAGCGTGTACGCGCCCTGCGCGTTGCCCACCGCGCGGATGCGTATGTACACCGTGCCGGCAGCGGGTCCTGGCGTGCTGACGCTCTGCGGGCTCGATCCCGATGCGCTTGCGATCACGCTGCCCGAGCCGTCGAGCAGCGCCACCTCGAGGAGTGCCGTGGAGTCGAATGTCACGGTCGCGGTCACGCGGGTGCCTCCGCTCCTGACTGCGAAATAGTCGTCGTTGCCGGCGCACGCGACCGCGGAGGTCGTCGTGCCCAGGTCGATCGGGACCGCCTGCGCGATGGTGTCGTTCTGCTCGAAGCCGTCGTCGTTGCAGAGCGGCGGCGGCGCGCAGGCTCCCGACGTCTGGAAGCCGGGCACGGCGGCGGCGATGCGCCGCTCGAGATCACAGCCGGCCGCGCCGGAGGAGCCGGGTGGCCCTGCAGGGCCCCGTCGCGCCTGCCGGCCCGGTTGCCCCCGACGGCCCCGGAGGCCCCTGCGGGCCGCGCAGGTTCCACGTCAGCGGGCGCTCGTTGCGGCGGCAGTCGGCAACGCCTTCGACGACGCGGAGCACGGCCCGGTTCACGGGCGAGCCGTCCTTGGCAACGCGATAGCACGTGTGCACAACCGGCGAGTCGTCGCGGTTGAGCGCATAGCCGGCACCCGCCCCGACCGCGAGAGCGCACACGGTCACGATGAGCACTCCGGTGCCGGTTCCGAGAGCTCGCCTGATCGTTTCGCGGCCGCGCATGCCCTCCCACTTCTCTCAACGTCGCCGATTACCTCTCACTCAACTGGAGGGTCTGTGGGTTGGCCAGCGGGTGCGGCGGTCAGGCTTGGAGAGGTTCCGACAGCCTGACTCAGACGTGCGATCAATCCGTCGAGGTCGTGATCCTCCGCCTCTGCGATCACGCCGACCCCGAGCTCGCGCGCCGTGGCGGTCGTCACCGGGCCGATCGAGACGCCGCGCACGCGCGACAGGTCGTGACCGGCGAGCGCCTCTGCGAAGCGCCGCACGGTGGACGACGACGTGAACGCGACTGCGTCGGCGGCGAGCATGCGCTCAGGGTGCCGGGGCCGGGCCGCACGCGTGCGATAGAGCGGGACGACATCGACCTCGGCGCCGGCCGCCCTGAGGCCTTCGGGCAGCGTGTCGCGGGCCTCCTCGGCTCGCGCAACCAGCGCCCGGACGCCTGCGAGCCCGCCCGGGAGCGCGGCCAGCAGCCCCTCGGCCACGGAGCGCTCCGCCACCACGTCCGCGACGATCCCCGCCTCGCGCAGCGCCGCAGCCGTGCCGGGCCCGACGGCCGCGACGGTCGCGCCCGCCAGCGCCCGCGCGTCGCCACCACAGCGCTCCAGAAGCAGCCGAGGAACGTTGGGCGACGCGACGCAGACGAGGCCGTACGCGCGCGCGTCGATCGGCGGCCCGGCCAGAGGCTCGATGCGGATCACCGCGCACTCCTCGACGTCGGCGCCCAGGTCGCGCAATCGCTCGACCAGGGCGCTGGCCTGGGCACGAGCCCGCGTCACGACCACCCGGCGACCGTGCAGCGGCCGCAACTCGGCCCAGGCGAGCTGCTCGCGCAACGCGGCGACCGGGCCGATCACCGTGACTGCGGGTGAGCGGATGGCCCTCGACTCGACGTCGGCGGCGATCGTCGTAAGCGTGCCGGCGACGCTTCGCTGCGCGGCGGTCGTTCCCGACTGGATCACGCACACGGGCGTCTCGGGCGGCTTGCCACCGGCGATCAGCGCGGCCGCGACGGATGCAAGGCGCCCGACGCCCATCAGCACGACGAGCGTGCCCGGGAGCGCCGCGAGCGCCGCCCAGTCGACGTCGGAGCGCGGCTTGCCCGGCCGCTCGTGTCCCGTGACGATCGTCACCTCGGCCGACAGGTCGCGGTAGGTCACCGGCACCCCGGCGTAGGCGGGGACGGAGATCGCAGACGTGACGCCCGGCACGATCTCGTAGTCCACGCCCGCCTCGCGCAGCGCGCCTGCCTCCTCGCCGCCGCGGCCGAACACGAACGGGTCACCGCCCTTCAGGCGGACCACGAGCGCGCCGCGACGGCCGTGCTCGATCAGCGTCCGCGTCGTCTCCTCCTGGCTCAGCGCAACGTCCCCGGGCCCCTTGCCGGCGTCGACCAGCAGGCACCCGGGCGGCGCGAGGTCGAGCAACGCATCGCCGACGAGGCGGTCGTAGACGATCACCTCCGCCCGCCGCAGCAGATCTGCTCCCCTGACCGTGATCAGCCGCGGATCGCCGGGGCCCGCGCCGACGAGGTAGACCGTCACGCGCGCACCGCGTCGACGATCGCCTCGCCCCCGCGCCCGAGGGCCGCGCCCGCCACCTCGCCTGCCAGCGTCAGGGGGTCGTCGCCGCGCCCGTCGGCCTCGACGACCAGCGAGCCGTCCGGCAACGCCAGCCAGGCTCGCAGCCAGAGCTGTCCGTCGGCCAGCGTCACCGCGTGGGTCGCGACCGGCGCGCGGCACCCGCCGCCGAGCAGGGCGGCGCAGGCGCGCTCCGCCCGCAGCACCGCGGTTGCGCCGGCATCGCCGACGCTCGCGAACGAGCCTGCGTCGTCGCTGCGAGCCTGCAGCGCCAGGAAGCCCTGCCCGGTCTCGGGGAGCATCTGCTCGACGTCGACGCGGAACCCGATCTCGTGCGCGAGGCCGAGGCGGTCGAGCCCGCAGGCCGCGAGCACGACACCGTCGAGCCCCCGCTCGGAGCGCTTGCGCAGCCGCGTGTCGACGTTTCCGCGCAGGCTCTCGACACGCAGATCCGGCCGCAGCGCGCGCAGCTGGGCACCGCGCCGCATCGACGCCGTGCCGACGCGGGCCTCACGGGGGACCGCGGCCAGGCTCGCGTGCGGCCCGCACCACGCATCGCGGGCGTCCGCGCGCGGCAGCACCGCGGCCAGGCTGAGCCCCTCCGTCTCGTCGGTCGTGAGATCCTTGGCCGAGTGGGCGGCGAGGTCGATGCGCCCGGCAAGCAGCGCCTCCTCGAGGTCCTTGGAGAACACGCCACGCGAGCCAAGCTCGCTGAAAGCGCTGCGGCGATCGCGGTCGCCTGCGGTCGAGATCGGCACGATCGCGACCGGCCCGAGGCCCGCCGCGCGCAGGATGTCGGCCGCGAGCGCAGCCTGCGCGTGCGCGAGCCGCGAGCCGCGAGTGCCCAGCCGCAGCGGTGTCACGCCGGGTCGGTGCCCTGTGCGCGGTCGAGCGCGGCCTGCGCGGCGGCGAGCTGCTGCTCGAGGCGCCGCAGCTTGCTCGCGAGGATCCAGACGTAGGCGAGGGTGACGCCCCAGATCGCGGCCACGACGGCGCCGACGGCCTGGGCATCGGAGTTGCTGATGGTCGCGGCGATCAAGGCAGGACCGCCTCGCCGCGCAGGCGCCGCTCGAGACGCTGCACGCCGCGGGCGAGCAGCTTGCCGCGCAGCTCCAGACGCCAGAGCACGAAGCCGAGCATGATGAACGCTGCCCACGAGACCAGGAACGTGGCGAACATCGAGTGCTCCATGGCGGGGCCGTCGCGGTGGAACACCGTCGGGTGATGGATCGTCCCGGCGAGGTGCACGGCGGCCAGGGAGAGCGGCACCATCCCGATGCCGAGCAGCGCGTAGATGGCGGAGAAGCGCTCGCGGCGGGCGCCCTCGTCGACCGAGTAGCGCAGCATGAAGTACGCGCAGTAGAACAGGAAGACGAGCAGGAAGGTGTTCAGCTGCTTGTCGCTCCAGTCCCACCAGATGCCCCAGGAGACCTTGGCCCAGATCGGTCCGGTGATGAGCACGAGGGTGCCGAGGATCACGCCCTGGTGGATCGCGACGTACGAGCGCAGATCGTCCATCGGGTCGCGCCGCATGAGGTAGCGCGCGGCGTAGAACGCCCCCACGAGGAGGAACAGGTACGCCGTCAGTGCGATCGGCACGTGCAGGTAGAAGATGCGCTGCCGGTAGCCCTCGGCGCGATCGCCCGGGACCCACAGCGCGATCAGCAGCGTGGAGAGGACGAGGAGGCTCCCGGCGGCGAGCACCGCCGGGCGCAGGAGGCGGTCGTGAGTACCCACGGGAGTCAGTCGGTCAGCGCGTGCTCGCACACGGCGTATGCGAGCAGGCCGACGATGGCATCGTAGAGCAGCACCAGGGCCAGCGGCCGCACGACGCTGCCGCCCGCGGACGCGTGCACGCTGATGGCCAGGACCGCGATCAGCAGCGGCACCGCGGCCGGCAGGAACAGCAGCGGGACCATGACCTCGCGGCCCCGCACCGCGGAGGCGACGGCGGCCACGAGCGAGCCGAGGGCAGCGAGCCCGACGTCACCCGCGAGCAGCGCGAGCAGCAGCGTGCCGAGGTGCGGGACGGGGGCATCGGCCGGCAGGAACAGGTAGGCGAGCGGGACTGCGACGGCCTCCATGAGCACGAGGAGCGCGCCGATCCCGATCGCCTTGGCCGCCCAGATCGCCGTTCGGGGAATCGGTGCGAGCACGAGCGCGTCCAGCAGGCCCTCGTCGCGCTCGGCGTTGAAGACGCGCGCGACCGCCAGCAAGGTCGCAAGCAGAAGCGTGACCCAGAGCGAGCCCACCGTGACGGCGACCGGCGGCCGGGCAATGTCCGCGCCGTAGTGCAGCACGACCTGCGCGACGGCGGCGAACAGGCCCATCGCGAGCGCGAGTTGCGGGGCGCGGCGCTCGAGCACGACGTCGGTGCGCACGAGCAGGCCGACGGCGCGAGGAAATGCCACCACCGGCGCGCTCAGCGCAGCACCTCCAGGTACAGCAGCTCGTCGCACAGGCGCTCCGCACGAGCCCGCTCATGGGTGGCGAGGGCGATGGTGACCTGCCCGCGTGCGGCGGCGAGCAGCGCGTCGAGCCGGGCGCTGCTCGCCTCGTCGAGCCCGCTGTGCGGCTCGTCCAGCACGAGCAGGCTCGGGGACGGCAGGAGGGCGCGAGCGAGCGCGAGCCGCTGCCGCTGCCCCTGCGAGAGCGCGGCCGCCGGCCGCTCCGCAGCGTCGGAGAGGTCGGCCGCTTCGAGCGCTCGCTCGGCGATCGTGCGCCCGAGGCCGTACAGCCCGGCACACAGCACCAGGTTCTCGCGCGCGCTGAGCCCGCCCCAGAGCAGCGGGCGGTGCCCGGCATAGGCGACGCGCGCGCGCTCGGCCGGCCCGAGCTCGCAGCTTTCGCGACCATCGACGAGAACGGTGCCCGCCCGCGGTCGCAACAGCCCGGCGATGCAGCGCAACAGTGTCGACTTGCCGCTGCCGTTCGGGCCGAGCAGCGCGAGCGCGCGACCCGGCTCGAGCACGCGATCGACACCGGCGAGCACGACGCGGCTGCCGTAGGCGTGCCCGACGCCACGCAACTCCAGTCGTGGCGCGGTCACGAGAGGGCGACATCGAGCGAGACCGCGCCGAGATAGAGCAGCGCAATCACGCCGTTGACGTTCAGGAACGCCATGTTCACGCGCGAGAGGTCGGTGGGCGAGACGAGGTGCTGCTCGTACGCGAGCAGGAGCGCGACCGCGACGACGCCGACGGCGTAGACCGGCCCGAGGCCCAGCGTCAGCCCCACGCCGGCGAGCGCGACGACGCTGAGCGCGTGCAAGGCACGCGACACGCGAAGCGCAACCCCGACGCCGTAGTCGGCGGGGATCGAGTGCAGCCCCTGCGCGCGGTCGACCTCGATGTCCATCGTCGCGTAGATGATGTCGAAGCCCGCGATCCAGCACGCCACGGCCGCGCCGAGCAGCCACGCGGCGGGGTCGAAGTGGCCGGTCACCGCGACCCAGCCGCCGACCGGCGCGAGGCCGTCGACAGCGCCCAGCCAGAGGTGGCAGAGGGGCGTGTAGCGCTTGAGGTAGGGGTAGATGACCATCGGCACGATCACGAGGGGCGCGAGCCAGCGCGTGATCGGAGCGAGCTGCGAGACGCCCACGGCGAACACGAGCAGTGACGCCAGCGCGAACGCGACGACCTGATTGCGCCGCAGCCGCCCGGCGGGCAGCTCGCGCCCCGCCGTGCGCGGATTGCGGGCGTCGATCGCCGCGTCGACGAGGCGGTTGACGGCCATCGCGAACGAGCGCGCTCCGAACATCGCGACCGTGATCCACCCGAGCGCGGAGATCCCCGGCCAGCCGTCGACGGCGAGGATCGCCCCGACGTACGCGTACGGCAGCGCGAAGACCGTGTGCTCGAAGCGCACGAGGTTCGCGAAGCGCTGGGCCAGCGGGATGGCGCTCATCGGCCGTGAGCCGTCGGCTGTGAGCGCAGGAGCTTGACGGCGTGGTCGAGCAGCGGTGCGAGCACCGCCCAGCCTTCCTCGCAGGCCCTCGGGCTGCCCGGCAGCGTGATCACGACGGTTCGGGCACGGATGCCGGACACCGAGCGCGAGAGCATGCCGTGCGGGGTGTGGCGGAGCGCGTCGGCGCGCAGGGCCTCGTCGATGCCGGGGCTGAGCCGCTCGAGGATGGCACGGGCAGCCTCGGGCGTGACATCGCGCGGGGCGAAGCCGGTGCCGCCCGTGGAGAGCACGACATCCGCCACATCCTCGTCGCACAGCCGCGCCAGGCACGAGGCGATCTCGTCGCGCTCGTCGGGCAGGACATCGCGCCAGACGACGTCGTGACCCGCAGAGGCCGCAAGCGCGGCCAGCACCTCGCCCGAACGGTCCTCGCGCGTCCCGTGGTGCACGCCGTCGGACACCGTGAGCACGGCAAGCCTCACGGCCGCACCCAGTGGCCCGACTTGCCGCCCTCCTTCTCGAGCAGTGCGACCGACTCGATCTGCCCGGTGGCGTCGATGCCCTTCGTCATGTCGTAGACGCACAACGCCGCCGTGGCGCACGCGGTCATCGCCTCCATCTCGACGCCCGTCTGCCCCGTCGTCTCGCACACGACCTCGATCGCGACTCCCTCGTCGTCGAGGTCGAGGCTCGCGGACACGTGCGTGAGCGCCAGCGGATGGCAGAGCGGCAACAGCGCCGGCGTCTGCTTGGAGCCCGTGATCGCCGCGACGCGCGCCACGGCGAGCACGTCGCCCTTCGGCAGGGTGCCGGCCCTGATCTGCGCGACGACCGCAGGTGCGAGCCGGACGCGCGCGCCGGCGCGGGCGCGGCGACGCGTGACGGGCTTGTCGCCCACATCGATCATGCGCACCTCGGACATCGCTCAGCCCCGCAGCAAGCGCCGCGCTTCGGCGGGCTCCATCGGCTCGCGACCGAGGGCGTCTGCGAGTGCCACGGCCAACTCGACGAGCTCGGCGTTGGAGTTCGCCGGCGTGCCGTCCGGCAGCAGTGCGGAGTCCTCGAGGCCGACGCGCAGGTGGCCTCCGAGCGCCGCTCCGGTGGCGCACACGGCGGCCGTGGCCGTGCCCTCGGCGTGGGCGATCCAGCGCAGCTGGCCGAGTGTGCCGTCGAGCGCGTCCACGAGCCGCAAGAGGTTGCGGGGCGTGCCCGCCAGCCCTTGCTCCGAGGTACCGGCGGCTCCACCGAGCTCCAGGTGCAGCCAGGGCGCCTGGGCCAGCAGGCCGTCCTCGTAGAGCGCCTCGACGTCTGCGATCGCCTCGAACGTGTTGATACCTGGCTCGGGCGCGACGCCGGCGCGCTCACAGGCCTCGAGGATCTGGCGCGCCTCCTCGCGGTGCGCGGGAAGGTCGGGCGCCGGGGGGTGGACGTTCACGGTGGCGAGCTCCGGTAGCTCGCGCAGGACGTCGAAGAGCGCGGTGATCGTCCCGAGCGACGTCTGGCGGGTGCGCTGGGTCGTGATCGAGATCGGGACGTCCACCAGCGAGCGGATGCCGGTCACGATCTCGTCGAACGTCAGGTCGAACGCACTGCCCCCGTCGTCGCGCCTGGCATGCACGTGGACGACGCCCGCGCCTGCCTCGACGGCGCGCTTGGCCTCCTTGGCGATCTCGGCCGGCGTGTACGGCAGCTTCTTCGCGACCTTGCGGTCACGGCTGCCGTTGAGCGCGGCGACGATCAGGATCGGGTCGGCCATCGGCGGCAATCGTATCCCGGGTCCGGTGGCGCGCCGCGCCGTCAGATGCTTCGAGCGCCGCGGTCGCCTCAGCCACAACCCGCGAAGGTCGCCGGCCGCGGCAGCAGGCGGACGGGCACGACGCGCGCATTGCCGTGGCGCACGATGTGCAGATCGACCGTCTGACCGGCGCGATGAGCCGCGATGGCGCGATCGAGATCGCGGTAGCCGGCAACCGGCGTCGATCCCACGGCGACGATCACGTCGGCGTCGCGCGGATAGGTCTGGCCCGCGACCGCGACGGTGCTCCCCCCGACCTGGATGCCGGCGCGCTCGGCCGCCCCGCCAGGGGTCAGGCTCTGCACGAGTGCGCCACGCTTCACGCTCAGCCCGAGCGAGTCCGCGAGCGGCGGCGTCAGGGTTGCAGCCGAGACGCCCAGCCAGGCATAGCGGACGCGCCGATTGGCCGCGAGCTCGCGGACGGCCGCCGAGACGCCCTCCATCGGCACTGCGTAGGCCAGGCCACCGACGGCCTGCCGGTTGATCGCGGTGACCATGCCGACCACCCTCCCGGCCGCATTCAGCACCGGCCCGCCCGAGTTGCCCTCGTTCACGGCTGCGTCGGTCTGGATCACCCCGGTCGTCGGAAAGCAGACCCCCGGAGCGGTGATCTGCCGGTCGAGCTGGGACACGACCCCGGTCGAAAGCGACGCGCGGTTCTCGATCGGGCTCCCGATCACGGCGATCGGGTCGCCCACGCGAAGCAGGCGAGCATGCCCGAGTGGCAGCGCGTGCAGTCCGAGATGCGCCGGATCCACCTGAATCAGCGCGGTGTCCTCGAACAGGTCATAGCCGACGACGCGACCGTCGGCGCGTGTACCGTCACCGAGCACGATGTAGACGGCGCCCGCCTCCTCGGCCGAGCCACTGCCGGCCGTTGCGATGACGTGCGAGGCGGTGACGATCAGGCCGCGGCGCGCATCGACCACGAAGCCGCTGCCCACGGTCGTATCGTCCGGGCCGAAGGACGCCTCGATCGTCACGACTCCGTCTCGCGCTCCCGCAAAGAGCGCCACGGGATCGAACTCCGTGCGAGCGCTGCTCCCGGAACCGCCGGAGCGGACAATGGTGGTGACCGTCGTGGTCGCGCCGCCCTTGCCGTCGAGGCCGAGAGCCAGCAGGCCGCCGGCGATGCCGGCGACGAGCGCGACGATGACGCCGCTCGCGACGACGGCCCGCGTGTTCACAGGGTCCCAGTGTAGGCGGGGGCCTCACGCACCGACGGACCCGGCAGCTCGAGCGTGAAGCGGGTGCCGTCCGGTCCGCTCGTCACGAGCAGCCGGCCGTCCATGCGCTCGGCCAGCTCGCGCGCGATCGCGAGGCCGAGGCCCGTGCCCCGGGCCGCCGCCCCCGGGGCCCGGAAGAAGCGCTCGAAGATGCGATCGAGCAGCTCGGGGGGAATGCCGGGACCGTTGTCCGAGACGACCACGCCCGCACCCCAGGGAGTGGTCTCCGTCCGCAGCGTGACGGTCGAGCCGGGCGGTGTGTGGCGCACGGCGTTGTCCACCAGCACGCGCAGGACCTGCAGGACGCGGGCCTCGTCCCCGCAGGCCGGCGCCGGAGTTCCGGCCTCCGTGACGACGGCCGACCCGCGGCGGGCTGCGACGGCCTGCATCTCGCGCGCGGCATCGGCCGCGAGCTCGCCGAGCTCGATCTCGTCGTGCGCGATCGTGAGGCCGCCGGCGTCGAGCCGCGAGAGGTCGAGCAGATCGGTCGCGAGCTTCGTGAGCCGCTGCACCTGCTCGCCCATCGTCTCGAGGAACTCGCTGCGCTCCTCCTCGGTGAGGCCGCCCTCCGTGAGCAGCTCGAGGTAGCCGCCGAGCGCCGTCAGCGGCGTGCGCAGCTCGTGCGACGCGTTGGCGATGAACTCGCCACGCGCGCGGTCGAGCGCGTCGAGACGCGTCCGCATCTCCTCCAGGGAGCGTGCGAGGTCGCCGATCTCGTCACGCTTGTGGTCGACGATCGGATCTCCGAACGATCCGTGCGAGATGCGATCGGCGGCAGCGCGCAGGCGGGCGAGTCGCCGCGCGAGGGGCTCGGCGGCCAGCGCTCCGGCCACGAGCGCGACGGCGAAGGCCAGCGCACCGCCGATCACGAGCCGTCGTTCCACTGCCGTGACCTGCTCCTGAATATCGCGTAGCGGGGCCTGGGCGAGGATGACGCCGTCCACGCCCTGGCTGGAGACGTTGAACGTGAGCACGGCCGTCCGCCGCCCGCCCGGCAGGCTCACGACAGTCGCCTCGTCCCGGTGCAGGTTGGCGCTCTCCTCCACGACGGCGAGCGCCTTGGGCGAAAGCAACGTGCCCGCCTTCGAGTCGACGACCGGGCTCAGGCGGAGACCGCTTTCCGTGAAACCCGTGATGCGTGCCACGCCCAGCGTCGCCGCGAGGCCCTGGGCCTGCACCTGCGTGAGCTGCTGCTGCCCGAACGGGCGCAGCAAGAGCTCTGGGTGCCCCGCCTGGACGCTCGTCCGCAGGAAGGCCACCCGCGACTGCTCCAGGTTGTGCTGGAGCGACGGCAGGACGAGCGCCGCGAGCACCACCAGCGCGAACAGCGCCGAGGCTGCAGCGACCACCGTCAGCCGCATTCGCAGGCGGCCGGGGCGCTGCAGCGCCTCGCGGATCATGTGCCGAAGCGGTACCCGACGCCGCGCACCGTCCGGATCAGCTGCGGCGCGGAAGGATCATGCTCCAGCTTCTCCCGCAGGTGTCGGATGTGGACGTCGATCGTTCGCTGCTCGCGGTAGTCGGCCGAGTCCCAGACACTCTCCAGCAGTGAGCGTCGCGAGAGCACGCGGCCGGGCGAGCGCATCAGGCTGCGCAGGATCTCGAACTCGACGTACGTGAGCTGCACCGGCTCGCCGTCGCGCTCGGCGGTGCGGCGCGTCGCGTCGAGGCGGATGCCGTCGGCCTCCAGCACTTCCTCGACGCCGGCGACGCCCGCGGGCCGTTGGGCGCGGCGCAGCACGGCACGCACCCTCGAGCGCAGCTCGGCCAGGGAGAACGGCTTCGTGACGTAGTCGTCGGCGCCGATCTCGAGCCCGAGCACCTTGTCGACCTCGTCGTCGCGCGCAGTCAGCATGATGATCGGGAGCGTCGCCGAGAGCACGCGCAGGCGCCGGCACACCTCGATGCCGTCCATCCCCGGCAGCATCAGGTCGAGCAGCACCAGATCGGGCCGCTCCGCCTCGACCAGGCGCAGCCCGTCCTCACCGCTGCCTGCCCCGAGCACTCGGTACCCCTCGCGCTCGAGCGGGAAGCGCACGAGGCGCTGGACCGCGTCCTCGTCGTCGATCACGAGGATGGTCCCACGGCTCGTGCTCACGGCTGCAGTCTAGTCGCGGGGTCGCGCGGCGGCGTCGGAACCGCCGACCGTCATGCATACTCGGTGATGATGCTCCCCGAGGGTGCCCCTCGCGAGCGCCGATCGCGCATCGCGAGCGTGCGCCGCAGTGCGGCCCGCGCTCCGCGAGCCGCGGCGCTGCTCCGGCCCGGCCCCTACCGGACGGGCTGGCTCGTCGTGCTCCTGCCGGCGTTCGTGCTGCTCGTCGGCGCCCGTACCGCGCCGGCGCTCCCTCGCAGCTCGCTGCCCCCGACGTTCGACGGCGCGCAGGCGCTGGCGGCGACGAACGAGGTCGCGAACCGCTTCTCGGATCGCTCCCCGGGAAGCGTCGGGGATCGCGCAGCCGCCTCCTGGGTCGCCGCGCGCCTGCGCGCCGCGGGAGCCGACGTGAGCATCCAGCACTTCCGCGCACCGGGCGCCAACGGGCGCACGGTGCCGATGAGCAACGTGCTCGGCGTCGTCACGGGCCACGGGCGCTCGCGAGACGCGCTCGTGTTCATCGCCGGGCGCGACGACCGGCCGCCGGGCCCCGGTGCGAACGACAACGGCTCGGGCACGGGCGCCCTCGTCGAGCTTGCGCGCACGCTCGTCGGCAGCGTCACCCAGACGTCGCTCGTGTTCGCCTCGGTCGACGGCACGACGGCCGAGTCCGCAGGCGCTCGCGAGCTCGCACGGCATCCCCCGGCCGGGCTCCGCCTCCGCGCCGGAGTGGCGCTGCGCGCCGTGGGCCGTCCCGGCACGCCACTCGTTCTCCGGCTCTCCGGCGAGGGACACCGCCTGCCTGCTGCCGGCTGGCTGCGGACGGTCGAACAGGCGCTGCGTGACGAGGGTGTGCAGGAGGTGCGCCTCCCATCGCTCGGCCAGCAGGTCGCGGCGCTCGTCGCTCCTGTGGCGCACGGCGACCAGGCGGCGCTCGTCGGCAGCGGCGCGGCCGTCGTCGGCATCGACGGTTCGCGCCCGGGGCTGAGCTCGGCCATCGACACCTCGAAGCCCCTCGTCGGGGATCTCTCGGATCTCTCTGCCGATCTCCTGGGCCGCGTCGGCACGGCCACGCAACTCGCCGCGCTGGCCTTCGACACCGGGCCGCAACCAGCGAGCCTCGGCTCGACCTACCTCGTCTCGAGCGACCGCGTCCTGCGCGGATGGACGCTGGAGCTCTTCCTCGTCGCCCTGCTCATCCCGCCGATCTTCGCGCTGATCGATGCCGCTGCCCGAGCTCGCGCGCACGGAGCGCGTCCTTCGATCACGGCGCGGCGCGTGCTCTGGCGGGCAGCGGGGCTGGCCGTCGGCCTGCTCGCGGTCCGCTTGCTGGGCGCGACCGGCGTGCTGCCGGATACCCACTCGCCGCCGTTCGCAGGCGACGGGCGAGGCGTGGCGCTCTGGCAGATCGCGTTCCCGCTCGCGCTCGGCGGCGCCTGCGGCGCGCTGGTGGCGCGCAGGCTGCCCGCCGATGCCGACTCGGTGGGCGCGGGGCGCTACCTCGGCGCTCATGGCTCGCTGCTCGTCGGCGCAGCGTTCGCCTTCGCGGGCAACCCCTATCTGCTCGTGCTCGTGATTCCCGCCCTGCACCTCTGGCTGGTCCTGCCCGCGACGGCACGTCTGGGCGCTGCGCCGCGCGCCGCCGTCGTCCTGGCGGGCTGGCTCGGCCCGGCCGCCGTGATCGCGCTGCTGGCCGGGCCGGGCGGCTTCGGCGTCGATGCGCCCGCCTGGTTCGTGCGCCTGATCGGCGACGGCGGAATCCCCCTCGCGGCAAGCCTGGCGCTTGCGATCCTGGCCTCGGCGACGATCGAGCTGCTCTGGCTCGTGGTCGCGGCGGGAGGCGGCACCCGGACGGGGGATGGCGCTCCCCCGCAACGGGCGTAGCGTGGTCGCAGATGCGAACGCTTGCACGCCGACTCGGAACCGCGCTCGCCGTCGCCGGCGTGTTGCTCGTGGTGTACGCGGCGATGGTGGTCTTCTGGCGCGACCCGGTCACGAGCATCTACACGGCCTACGAGCAGCACGAGATGAGCTCGCAGCTCGGCAAGACGTTCGTCACGTGGCGCGAGGACGCCCGCAAGGAGCTCGGCGAGGCCCTGCCGGGGCCCGGCACGCACGGTGGTGCAACCGTCACGCCCGCGGTCCGCAGCGCGTCCGTCCTCCGCTCCGCGCGGCGGCTCGCGGAGAGGTTCGCTGATCTCGAGCGCGGCCACACGGGCCGCCCGCTGGGTCGGATTCGCATCTCGCGCATCGGCCTCTCCACGATCGTCGTCGAGAACACGGACTACTGGAGCAGCCTCAGCAAGGGCCCGGGCCGCTACGAGGAGGGGTCGTTCCCCGGGCTGGGCGCGACGACCGGAATCGCGGGTCACCGCACGACGTTCGCCGCGCCCTTCCGCCACATCGACAGCATCCGCGACGGCGACCCGATCGTCCTCCAGATGCCCTACGGCACGTTCACCTACCGCGTCCTGCGGCACAAGATCGTCGGCAACGGCGACTGGTCGATCATGCGGAAGGTGGGTTTCGACGAGCTCGTGCTGTCCGCCTGCCACCCGCTCTACAGCGCGAGCCACCGCTACGTGGTGTTCGCCCGCCTCGCGAGCGTGAAGCTCCCGGGCGCGCGGGACGCCGTCCGCGTTGGACCCGCACAGGCGACGGCGACCTCGGCGTAGCCCTCGGCTAGAGCCCGATCAGGTCGACCTTCGCGCCACTTGCCAGCTCGCCGTCGCCGATCGGCACGAGCGCCAGGGCATCGGCGACGGCGGCGCGGCCGAGCTGATGCGAGAGATCTGCGCCGAGTGGTTCGGCAGCGCCTGATGCAAGCCGCACCGGCCGCACCCGGAGGCGCCGCGGATCCTGGCGCAACGCGCTGGTGAGCGGCAGCTGGAAGGTGTCAGGTCCAGGATCGCCCGCGCCCGCGAGCCGCCGGAGCGCGGGCACGAGCAACAGCTCGAGCCCGACCAGGACCGAGAGCGGATTGCCGGGAAGCCCTACGACGACCTGCTCTCCCCGGACGCCGCACCAGGTCGGGCGGCCGGGCTGGACCGCGAGCCGCCAGAACAGCTCCTCGACGCCGAGCGCGGCCAGCGCGGGCTTGACGTGATCGCGCGTCCCGACCGACACGCCACCGGAGGTGACGACGACATCGGCATGCTCGAGCGCCTGCGCGAGTGCTTCGCGCGTCGCGGCGGCGTCGTCGCGGACGCGCTCGACGGACACGACGTGCGCGCCCGCCTGCGCGCAGCGCGCCGCAATGAGGATGCTGTTCGACTCGTGGATCTGCCCGTTCAGCAGCGGTTGCCCGGGTGCGACGAGCTCGTCGCCCGTGACCACGACGCAAACGCGGGGAGCACGGTGACAGCGCACTTCGGCGACGCCCGATGTGGCGACGGCCGCCAGCGCGAGCGGCCCCAGGCGGTTGCCCGCGGCGATGACGACCGCCCCTGCCGGCACGTCGGTGCCGCGCGGGCGCACGTGGTCGCCCGGCGAAACCGGCCCGTCGAAGGAAACCTGCTCGCCGTCGACGTGCGCGAGCTCCACGGGCACGACGCTGTCCGCACCCGGGGGGAGCGGCGCGCCGGTTGCGATCGCCATGGCCGTGCGCGGCCGCAGCTGTCCCGGATCATCTCCGGCGAACGACGCGCCGGCCAGTGGCAGCACTCCGCCGGCGTCGGCTGCTCGGACGGCGAAGCCGTCCATCGCCGAGTTGTCGAATGGCGGTAGGTCGTGCGCGGCATGCACGTCGACCGCGACGACGCGGCCGACCAGCGCGCTCGTGAGCGCGACCGCCTCCACCGGCAGCGGTGAGAGACGGTCGAGCAGGAGCGCCCGCGCCTCGTGGGGGTCGAGCGGTCGGGCATCGGGGACGGCCACGGGCCTATGCTATAAACGGCTCCGTGGACGGTGGCCCCGTCGCGCCGGCGGCGCACAGCCTGTCCGGCCCGGCGCTCGACGCGGCGTGCCGCGGCGTCGCGGGGCTCGCGTCCGACGCCGCGATCGCGGGACCGGTCTGGTGGGACGCGAACGCGCCCGCGCGACGCATCACGTACGAGGAGCGCACGGGCGGGGTGCTTCCACCCCCACCGTGGCCCGCGCGTCGCGCTCTGGATTTCTGCGCGCAGCTCGCGCTCGCGCTCGCGCCCCTGCACGAGGCCGGCGCCTCGCACGGGCACCTGCGACCGGACACGGTCAGGCTGCGCCCGGACGGCGGCCCGCTCGTGTGCGCGCCCTACGGCGCCGCTGGAGCGGCCGACGACCTCAACGGCCTCGGCATCCTCCTGCTCTCCCTGCTCACGGGCCGCAGCCCGGCGCCCGGGCTGGTGGTGGCCGGTGAGGCCGGGCCCGCGGCGGATGCGGCGGCCCTGGTGCAGGGCCTCCTCGCCGCCGATCGGGCGGATCACCCGGGCTCGGCGCGCGAGGTCGCGGCCCGGCTCGCCGGGATCGCCTCCGCCGTCCCGGACACGACACTCGAGCCGGCGCCCCGCCCGCGGCGCCGGGCGCGCCTGGCGACTGCGATCGTCCTGCTCATCGTCGCGGGCGCCGCGGGCGGCTATCTGATCAGCCATCGCGTCGGGCCGGCCGGCCCTGCGCTGTCGCCGACGACCGTCACCGTGCCGCCCGCACCCGCTGCCAGTCCGTAGCGGTGCGCGCTAGTTGTTCTGCGGGGCGATCACGACCGGCACCGACGGCTGCGGCGCCTGGGTCTTCTTCGGCTTGGGCTTCGGCTTCGCAGCCGGCGCTGCCGGCGGAGCGGGCGGCGTCACCCTCGGGTTGTAGCCGAACGACGTCGTGGTCTTGAAATCCCTGAAGACCATCGGCTTCTTGGGCTCGGGCCAATCATGCGGCGACAGGCGACGCGTGGCGGTCGTCATGAAGTCCTTCCAGATGGCGGCGGGGAGCGTGCCGCCGTACACCGCGCCCACGCCCTCGATGCCCTCGAGCGGCTTGTTCGACCCGCGATAGCCGACCCACACGCAGGAGGCGATATCGGGCGTGTAGCCGCAGAACCACGCGTTGCCGAAGTTCTCGGCGGTGCCCGTCTTGCCCGCCTCGGGACGCCCATCGTCGAGGCGCGCGTTCGTTCCCGTGCCCTCGATCATCACCTGCTTGAGGATGGAGGTCGTCTCATATGCGATGGCCGGGCTGACGACGCGCTTGGAATGCACCTTGAACGCGTTGTCCGCCACCAGCTTGCCCCTGGCGTTCTGGACGCGCCGGATCACGCGCGGCGGGTGGTAGATCCCGCCGGCTGCGATCGTCGCATAGGCACTCGTCAGCTCGAGCGGGGTGACGTCGTCGGCGCCGAGCACCATCGCGCAATGCAGCGGCAGCTTCGAGCGGATGCCGAGCAGGTGCGCGGTCGCAGCCACCTGCGCCGGCCCGAGGTCGTGCATCAACTGCGCGAAGACGACGTTGACGGAATGGATGGTCGCGTTCTCGAGGCTCAGGTAGCCCCCGAAGCCGCTCTCGGCGTTGCCGGGCGACCAGCCGCCGGGCTGTGGGCACACGGGGTCGTTCTCGGGGAACGAGACGTAGCCCGACGGGTAGAACACCCGGTTCGGATCCGCGCCGCGGCGAAGCGCGTCGACCAGCGCGAAGAGCTTGAAGGTCGAGCCCGGGGAGCGGTGCCCGACCGTGGCCAGATTGAACTGGTTCGTGGCAGAGAAGTAGTCCGAGGTCCCGAGCGCGAGGACGTTGCCGTTGTGGACGTTGATCGCGACGAGCGCTGCCTGCGGATCACCGGGCGACTTGAGCACGTCCTTGATCGCGCGGCGCGCCGCGAACTGCAGCCGCTGATCGACGGTCGAGAAGACCTGGAAGCCCCCGCGCGCAGCGAGCTTCGGCGGGAGCTTCGCATTCAGGTCCTGCCGCACCTGCTCGAACACGAACGGCGAGGACACGGCCGTGCCGTAGGAGCCGCGCCGAAGGCCGAGCGGTGCGTCGAGGGCGCGTGCATAGGCGTCGGCGCTGATCCAGCGGAGCGAGCGCATCGCCTGGAGGACCTCGTTGCGGCGCTGCAGCGCGTCCTCCGGGTGCAGGAACGGGTTGTAGTCGGTCGGCGCCTGCGGGAGGCCTGCGAGCAGCGCGGACTGCGGCAGGGTCAGCCGCTTGGCCGACCGGTCGAAGAACGTGTGCGCCGCCGCTTCGACGCCGTAGGCGTTCTGGCCGTAGAAGACGGTGTTGAGGTAGGCCGTGAGGATCTCGGCCTTCGTGTACTTGTCCTGCAGCTGCACGGCGATCCACGCCTCGTCGATCTTCCTGCTGATCGAGCGGCTGCCCGACTCGCGCTGCAGATAGAGGTTCTTCGCAAGCTGCTGCGTCAGCGTCGAGCCTCCCTGTGTGATCCCGCCTGCGCGCACGTTGTTGAGCGCCGCGCGGGCGATGCCGTGCCAGTCCAGCGCCCCGTGATTCCAGTAGCGGCGATCCTCGATCGCGACGGTGGCGCTGCGCATGGTCGGCGCGATGTCCTTCCAGCGCACGCTGACGCGGTTCTCGGCGCGCGCGATCACGCCCAGCGGAACGTCCGCGCAGGGCTTCTTCGTGCAGTTGCGCACGTACACGCTCGAGTTCTCGCCGAGCTCGATCGGGCCGAGCCGCGAGAGCTTCGGCAGGTGGTCGATGAACGCGGCGGTGGCAGCAAGACCGAGCAGGAGGCCGAACACGAGGATGCCGACGACGACGAAGCTGAAGATGCCCCACCGTGTGCGACGCGCATCACGGCGCTGGCGCTCGCGCCGGCGCTTGCGGGCGTCGCCGGGCAGGGCGCCACTCGAGTCGAGTCTCGCGCGACGGCGGCGACCCTCAGGCATGTGCTGATTCCTCCGGCGCGCGCACCACTCCAGTCTAGGGCGCCTCGCAGCCTTCGACCCCGGTGGCCGGCGCGGCCGCGTGCAGGCCCGCACCTAGACTCCGGCCGTGCGCAGCCGCTCCGCCCGCCTCGTCAGCATCGTCGTGCTCGCACTCTGCGCGCTCGCCGCGACTGCCTGCGGCGCCAAGCCCGAGCCGACGACGGGCAAGCTCGACACGACCTATCCGGCCAGCGCGAAGGACGGCTCGAACCGCATCATCACCGTCGAGGCGCCCCCGCGCCTCGTGCTCGTGGTGAACGGAGGCCCGCAGCGACTGCTCGCGCGCCTGGGCGTGCGCGCCGCCGTCGCTCCCGCAGACGTGACGGTCGCGCGCATCCAGGCGGCGCACCCCGATCTCGTGGTCGTCGGGCCCGCCGTCACCGCGGCGGACGCGCAGCGCAACGACACGCTGATCCGCAAGCTGCCGGTGCCGGTGTTCGTCATGCCTGGCGCGCGACTCGAGGACATCGAGCGCGCGGCCGTCGCGCTGGGCGTGCTGACCAACCACGCCGAGGCCGGGCGGGCGCTCGCGCTGAAGCTCCGAAAGCAGCGGCAGGACATCTCCCGGCGCCTCGAGGGCGTGGCGCCGCTGAACGTCTACGTCGACGCGGGCTTCGGTACCAGCATCCAGCGCTCGACGCTGCTCGCGCGGCTCCTGCAACTCGCCGGAGCGCGCCTCGTCGGGCCGTCCAACGGCATCGCGACCGTCAACGCCCGGCTGTTGCACCGGCTCGATCCCGATGCCTACGTCGCCACGAGCGCGAGCGGCGTCACGCTCGCTCGCCTGCGCGGGCAGCCTCGGCTGCGCTCGCTGCGGGCCGTCACATCGGGCCGCTTCTTCATCGTCGACGCCGACGCGGCACGAGCGGACACGACGGCCTACGCGCTCCTGCGGTCGCTCGCCCACTCGCTGCATCCCACGGTCATCAAGCAGTGACGCGCCTCGGCGCGGTCACCTTCGACGCGATGGGGACGCTCGTCGCCATCGAGCCGCCGGCGCCGCGCCTCCAGCGCTCGCTCGAGCGTCGCCTGGGGCGCTCCGTCGACCTCGCGCGCTGCGAGGGAGCGATGCGGGCCGAGATGCGCCACTACCGCGCGCGTTGCGTCACCGCGCACGATGCCCCCTCGCTGGCGGCGCTGCGACTCGAATGCGCATCGCTGCTGGCCGACGCGCTGGCACTCGAGGTCTCGGGCGCCGACGTGCTTCCATCGCTCACCGACGCCATCTCCTTCTACGCCTACCCCGACGCTCGTCCGGCGCTGGAGCAGCTCGCGGCCGCCGGCCTCAAGCTCGGGGTCGTCGCCAACTGGGACATCTCGCTGCACGACGTGCTCGCGCGCGTCGGTCTCGCCGGCGCCTTCGAGGCTGTCGTGACCGCCGCGGCCGTTGGCGCGGCGAAGCCTCATCCGCAGCCGTTCGAAGCCGCGCTGAGGAATCTCGGCGTCGAAGCGTCGCAGTGCGTCCACGTCGGCGACGATCCCGCCACGGACGTCGCCGGCGCGGAGGCGATCGGCATCTCCGCGCTCCTGATCGACCGCAGCGGCCGCGATCCCGACGCACTGCGCGATCTCACGGAGCTCGCCGCCAGGCTCGCGGTGGCGACGTGACGCCGCCCGTCGCGCGCGACCCCGGCCTGCGCGTGCCGGGGAACCTTGTCCTGATCGTCGCCGCCTGGGTGATCATCTCGTACCTCGCCGTCGGCGCCGTGCAGTTCGCGCTCGTGCCGACCAATGTCGACATCGTCTACTCGCCCACGGCGATGCTGCTGACGATCGCGCTCTACGGCTCGATCGGCGCCGCCGTCCTCTGGGCGGCCCGCCAGACCACCGACGCGCGGCGCGCGCTCGGCCTCGTCGCCCCGCCCTCGTGGCCACGCGCCGTCGGCCTCGCACTCGTCACGGTGATCGGTGCGCTCGCCGTGAGCGCATTGCTGGAGCCGATCCTGCACGCGGCGCGCGAGCAGGGACTGACGCCGGAAACCGCGCGCCCACCGGGTCTCAGCGCCGTCATCGGCGCGGTGCTCGCGTACGTGGCGCTCGCGCTGGTCGGGCCCCTGGTCGAGGAGCTGCTCTTTCGAGGCCTGCTCACCGCGGCGTTCCGGCGGCGCTTCGGCCCATGGCGCACGGCGCTCCTGACATCGGCCCTCTTCGCGCTCGCGCACCTGCTGCCGCGTGTGATTCCGCCCATCTTCCTGCTCGGCCTGGCACTCGCGCTCGTGTACGAGCGTGTCGGGAGCACCGTGCCGGGAATCATGGTTCATTGCGTGTACAACGGCATTGCCGTGACGGCCGCCCTGACCCATCACTGACCGGCCGGCGAGGGGCTTTCCCGCGATGCTCTACCCTGCCGCCCCGTGAGCGACCAGGGCAGCGATCCGGCGGTGCAGGCGGCGCGCGAACGCATCGCAGACGTCGATGACGAGCTCGTCGCACTGATCAACGAGCGGCTCGAGCTCGTGCGCGAGTTGCACGCGTACAAGCGCGCTCGGGGCTATCCGATGGTGGATCCGGCGCGCGAGGCCCGGCTGCTCGACGCGCTCGTGGAGACGAATCCGGGTCCGCTCAGCGATGTCGAGCTGCGCGCCCTGTGGGCGATTCTGCTCGCGCTGCTCACGCGCGAGGCGGCGCGCCTCCTCGACGAGGCCTGACCCGAGGAGCTACTCGTCGCGCAGGAAGTCGTCCGGCGAGAGCTCGTCCAGGAAGCGGCGGAAGTCCTCCACGACCTGCTGCTCGCTCGGCGGGCGCTCGGCCTCGACCGCGGACTCCTCGATCACGTCCTCTGCGGCGAAGATCGGCGCGTCGGCACGCACCGCCAGTGCGATCGCGTCGCTCGGGCGCGAGTCCAGCTCCACGTCCTCGCCGTTGATCCGCAGGGTGATCTTCGCGTAATAGGTATTGTCGCGAAGCTCCGTCACCGCGACGCGGAGCACGGACGCCCCGACCAGGTCGACCAGCGACTGCAGCAGGTCGTGTGTCATCGGACGCGGCGGGTCGCTGCCCTTGAGCTTGGTCAGGATCGCGTTGGCCTCGCCCGAGCCGATCCAGATCGGCAGAACACGGCGCCCGTCCGATGTGCGCAGGAGAACGATCGGCTGCCTACCCACGCTGTCGTACGAGACCCCGTAGACCGTCATCTCCTGCATGCGCCCTGAGTCTACCGCCGGGCAGGCGGGCGCGGCAGGATTCGAACCTGCGACCATTGGCTTAGAAGGCCAGCGCTCTGTCCACTGAGCTACGCGCCCGGGCGCACCGCGCACCTGTGGCTTCACGGGTCGCGGATCCGAGTGGGCGATCGTGGATTCGAACCACGGACCTCCTCCTTATCAGAGAGGCGCTCTAACCGACTGAGCTAATCGCCCGGACAGCCGACGAGGATACCAGGGAAGCCCGTGCGGGCCCCGCGCCCCTGCGGCTCCGCTCGGACCCGCCTCAGGTGGCGGCGTCGAGCGCAGCCAGGCGCTCCACGAGGCCCGCGAGCTGCGCCGCGGAGCGCAGCCGCAACTCGACCCGGCAGCCGGAGCGGTCGGGCGACACGCGCGCGGCCACTCCGAGCGTCCGGTAGATCCCGTCGACCGCATCGTTTGCCAGGCCGGCATCGAACCACTCCGGCGCCGCTGGCGCCCGGCGCGGCGCGGCGCGGCCGCGTGTGCGCGCGAGCGCCTCGGCCTGGCGCACGCTCAACCCGCCCGCAACCACCGCGCGCGCGGCAGTGCGGCGCTCCTCCTGCCCCTCGATCTGCAGCAGCGCGCGGCCGTGGCCCTCGCTCAGTTGGCCGCGCTCGAGCAGCTCGCAGCACATCGTCCGGGAGGCCGAGCAGTCGTGTCGCGTTGACGACCGCGGAGCGGCTCCGGCCGACCGCGGTGGCGACCTCGGCGTGGGAGAGCCCGAATTCGTCCTGGAGGCGAGCGTAGCCACGCGCCTGCTCGACCGGATCGAGGTCTGCGCGCACGATGTTCTCGACCAGCGCGAGTGCGAGCGACGTGCGGTCGTCGGCCTCGCGCACGAGTGCGGGCACGCTCGTGAGGCCGGCCGCCTGCGCCGCACGCCAGCGGCGCTCGCCCGCGATCAGCTCCCAGCCGTGTGCCATTCCGCGCACCAGAATGGGCTGCACGACGCCCTCGCGGCGCACGCTGTCGACAAGCTCGGCGAAGCGCTCCTCGTCGATGCGCGCGCGCGGCTGGCGCGGGTTGGGAGTGATCTGGTCGATCGGTATCTCGCGCAACGAGCCGTGCGCACGAGCCTGAGGCTCGCCGAGCAGGAGCGCGAGCCCCTGCCCCAGCCCGCGTCGCGGCGGAGCGCTATCCACGCTCGACCACCTCGAGCGCCAGCCGGTAGTACGCATCCGCGCTACGCGAATTCGGGTCGTACTGCGTGATCGGCAGCCCGTGGCTCGGGGCCTCGGCCAGTCGCACGGAGCGCGGCACGACGGAGGCGAAGACCTTGGGGCCGAAATGCGTGCGGACCTCGCGCTCCACGTCGCCCGAGAGCCGCGTGCGGCGGTCGAACATCGTCAGGAGGAGCCCGGTCAGCGCGAGGCCAGGATTGAGCGCACCGCGGATGCGCTCGACGCTCTCGAGCAGCTGCGCAAGGCCCTCGAGCGCGTAGTACTCGCACTGCACGGGCACGATCAGCCGGTTGGCGGCGGCCAGCGCGTTGACCGTGAGCAGGCCGAGCGACGGAGGGCAGTCGAGGATGACGTACGGGTAGGCGTCGCCGATCGAGGCGATCGCACCGCCGATCACCGCGTCGCGGTTCTCCCGGCCCGGCAACTCGAGGGCGGCCGCGGCCAGGTCGGGATGAGCCGGCGCCAGATCGAGGCCCGGAATGCGCGTCGGCACGATGATGTCGGCGAGCGCCGCGCCGTGCAGCAGGTCGTAGGTCGACCAGGGCGTCGTGCCTGCCCGCACGCCCAGCCCGCTCGAGGCGTTGGCCTGCGGATCGAGGTCGATCACGAGCACGGGCGTGCCCGCCTCCGCAAGGCAGGCCGCGACGTTGATCGCGGTCGTGGTCTTGCCGACGCCGCCCTTCTGGTTGGCCACTGCGTAGATCCGCGACATCGCCCGGATCCTACCGTCGCGGTCGGTCGGATCGAGAGCCGGAGAGCGGGCGCTTGGCGGCCATTCCGGGCCGCCGCGGGAAACGCTCCGGGGTTGCGCGCGAGCGCGCCGATCACGAGCACCCCAGGGCATTCCGCCTCGAGCACGCGACCGCCCAGCGCGGTCGCCGCGAAGGCGAGCTCGTCGTCGGCATGCTCGCGTGACCACAGCACCACCCGGCCGCCGGGACGGCACAGGGGCAGGCAGAGCTCCACCGCGACAGGGGGCGGCGCGAGCGCCCTTGCCACCACGCAGGCGCAGGCATCGCGCAACCCGCCGCGACCGAGCTCCTCGGAACGCTCGGCGTGCACGTGCACGTCCAGCTCGAGCTCGGCAGCCGCCTCCGCGATGAACCCCGCCTTGCGCGCCGTCGCCTCGATCAGGTGCGTCTCGCGGTCGGGTCGCATCGTCGCGAGCACGAGGCCCGGCAAGCCGCCGCCGCTGCCAACGTCGGCAAGCGGCCCCGCGGGGGCCGCGTCGATCGCCGGCAGGCCGCTCAGCGCGTCCAGCACGTGACGTGCGGCGGCCTCCGCCGGATCTCTGATCGCCGTGATTCCCACCGGCGTCGAGCACACCAGGCCCACGAGCGACGCGAGCCGGTCGAGTTGGGGCGACGGGACGCCCGGGACGGCCGACGAGATGACGCGGCGCGCGACCTCGGTGGCCGTTTCACGTGAAACGCGCGGCCGCGGTGTCACGTGAAACAGTCAGCCCTGATCGCTCGGGCGCACGACGACGTAGCGTGCCGGATCGCGTCCCTCGCTGGCCGTCTCGACGCCGTCGTACTCGACCAGCACGGTGTGCACGATGCGCCGCTCGGCGCTGGACATCGGCTCCAGCGCCTGGGCGCGCGCCTCGCGCACCGCTCGCGCCGCCGCCTTGAGCGCGACGGCGCGCAGGCGCCGTTCGCGCCGCACGCGGTAACCGGCCGTGTCGACCACGATCTCCCACTCGCCGTCGCTTCCGGGCAGCGCCGCGGCGGCAGCGAGGTGCTGGACGGCGTCGATCGTCTGCCCGTGCCGCCCGATCAGCCGCGCCGTGTCGCCTCCGCTCGCGACCGCGACGACTCGCGTCCCGTGCTCGGCAACCGTGACCGCGAGCTCGGGGTCGATCGCCGCGGCAATGTGCTCGACGACGTCGCGCACGCGTTCTGCCACGGGCCCGAGCGCCACGGCCGAAACCTGTGCACGAGCGAGCACGCGCGCGGGCTGTCGCCCGACGCCCATCAGGCCGCGCTCCCCCTCGCTGACGGTGACGAACTCGACGTCGTCCTCGGACAGCGCTCCGGCCAGCTCGCGCAGCGCCTCGAGCGCCTCCTGCCTGGCCGCAGCCACATCGTCGCCCGCACCCTCGGCCTCGAACGAGCGCAGCTCGCCGCTCATCAGCGCTTGCGCGAGCGCCCCGCGCCCTGCAGTCCCTTGCCGCCGCTCGGCTTCGGGATGCGCGACGAGCGTGGCTGCTTGACCTTCGGCGGCGCCGCGTTGGGCGGCGGGCCCATGACCCGGCGCAACGCCGCCTGCTGCCCGACCGTCCAGAGGTTGGTCGAGATCCAGTACAGCATGAGCCCGACGGGGAAGCGGATCACGAAGAAGACGAAGATGAACGGCATGACCATGAACAGCTTCCGCATCATCTGCTGCTGCGGGTCCGCGCCGGTCGGCATGAGCAGCGTCGAGGCCAGCTGGCTCGCCACGTAGGCGCCGATCAAGACCCAGCCGGCGTACCCCGCCTGGTTGACATGCACCGAGATGTTCGGAATGAAGCCCCCGAGGAAGCTCAGGTCGCCCTCAGGAGGGTCGCTCGAGAAGCCGCGGAGCACGAAGAACAGCCCCATGAAGACCGGCAACTGGAAGAGCAGCGGCAGGCAGCTGCCGACCGGGTTGACCCCGTGCTCCTTGTACAGCAGCATCATCTCCTGCTGCAGCTTCTGCGAATCGCCCTTGTGCTTCTGCTTCAGCTTCTGGAGCTCCGGCGCGATCTTCTGCATGCCGCGCATCGAGCGCATCTGGATGATCGCGAGCGGCAGGATGGCCAGGCGCACGCAGACCGTCAGCAGGATGATCGACCACGCCCACGGCAGACCGGTCGCGTGCTGGATCCCGAACAGCAGATCGTGCAGCGCGTTCTCGAGCGGGGAGAGAATGCTGCCGAAGACGAGCGGGGTCATCGCGGAGCCACCGGGTCGACCGGGTCATGGTGCGAGAACGGGTGGCAGTGGCTCAGCCGGCGCAGCGCCATCCACGAGCCGCGCAGCGGACCGTGGATGCGAATCGCCTGCTCGGCGTAGTGAGAGCAACTGGGCTCGAAGCGGCAGGTTGCAGGCCCTCCGGGCACGAGCGCGTGCAGCACGAAGCGCCAGAGATAGATCGGGCCGAGCAGGAGCGCCAGCGCGACGCGTCTCACGAAGCACTCCCGCTGGCCCGGACGGCGAGTTGCCGTAGCTCTGCCTCGAGCCAGTCCAGCCGCTCCTCGGCCAGCGCCTCGGCCAGGCCCGGCCTCGCCACGACGACGAGATCGACATCGGCACCAAGCCCGGGCGCGACGCGCGCGGCCGCCTCGCGCAGCAGCCGCTTGACGCGATTGCGCTCGACGGCGCCGCCGACCTTCCGCGAGACGGTCAGCCCGATGCGCGGCTCGGCCGCCTCGGCGGAGGGATCCCGGACGAACGCGTAGACCACGAGATGCCGGGAGGACGCCGAACGGCCGCGCCGGTAGACGGCCTCGAAGTCAGCCGAGCGCGAAAGGCGCCTGACGGGCGTGGCGGTGCCGGCCACGACCTAGGCCGAAAGGTGCTTGCGGCCGCGCCGGCGCCGGCGCTTGAGGATGGCACGGCCCGCGCGTGTGCTCATGCGCTTTCGGAAGCCATGCGTCTTGGCGCGCTTGCGCTTGTTGGGCTGATAGGTGCGCTTCACGTGAGCTCGTCGGGTCGGCGGGACGGGTGAGGCGCAGTGTAGCCGTCGCGCACCTCATCGGTCGCGCATGCGGAACGCTGTGGACAACTCGCGCGCCCCCGGGCGACGGCGTTCGCGCGATCCCGCTCCCGTGGTGGCGTTGCACACCCCGCTTGTTGCGCACGCTCTGTGGACGGCGCTGTGGAAATCTCAAGAGTGTCCGCAACGAGCGGCTTTTCGCTGCCGGCTCGAACGGCCGCGCAACCCGGGACGCGCTAGCATCCGCTCCCCTCGCCCCCGTCCGACCGGCGTTGATCGACTCCCCGCCTGCGCCGAGGACGCGCTTTGCCATGCCGCTCGATCCATCCACACCCGACGTTCTCTGGACCGCCGTCGCGGACCGCATCCGCGACGACCTCTCGCCGATGGTCTTCGGCGCCTGGTTCTCCACCACGCGCGCGCTCGCGCTGGACGGAGACGTGCTCGAGGTCGGGGTGCCCAACGAGTTCACGCGATCCTGGATCGAGGGCCACTTCTCCGAGCTCGTGCGCAAGGCGGCGAGCGCTGCCGACCCGGGCGTCTCTGTGCGCTTCCGCGTCGCCGACGGCGAGCCGGAGGTTGCGCCTGTCGAGGGCGGCGCCCTCGCTGAGCGCACGCCTGCGGCGTCGACGCGCGTCAAGCGCGGCGCGCGCCGGGAGCAGCCCGAGCCGCTGCGCTCGAAATACACGTTCGGCTCATTCGTGATCGGCAGCTCGAACCGCTTCGCGCACGCCGCGGCCCTGGCCGTGGCAGAAGCTCCCGGGCAGGCCTACAACCCGCTCGTCATCTACGGCGACACCGGCCTCGGAAAGACGCACCTGCTGCAGGCGATCGCGCACTACGTGCTGATGCACGCGCCGGGCATGCGGGCGCGCTACGTCACCTGCGAGGCCTTCACCAACGAATTCATCGCCGCGATCAAGGACAAGCGGATGGACGCTTTCAAGCGGCGCTACCGCGAGGAGTTCGACGTCCTGCTGATCGACGACATCCACTTCCTGGCCGGCAAGGACGGCATCCAGGAGGAGTTCTTCCACACGTTCAACACGCTGCATGCCAGCGGGCGCCAGTTGGTGCTGAGCTCGGACCGGGCGCCACGCGAGATCTCCGATCTCGCCGACCGCCTCCGCTCGCGCTTCGAATGGGGCCTCCTCGTCGACGTCCAGCCGCCCGACATCGAGACTCGGATCGCGATCCTGCGCAAGCGCGTTGCGGCGGATCGGGTGCGCATCGACGACCCCGAGTTGCTGCCCGCGATCGCGCGCCGCGTGCCCACGAACATCCGCGAGCTCGAGGGCGCGCTGACACGCGTGCTCGCGTACGCCTCGCTGACGGGTCGGCCGGCCAGTGCCGCGCTCGTCCGCGAGACGTTGCGCGACCTGCCCGACGCCGACCGCCCCGTGTCCGTCGCGACGATCAAGCAGGTTGTCTCCGACGCCTTCGCCATTCCGGTGACAGAGCTCGAATCGGCCAAGCGATCGCAGGTGGTCGTTGCTCCGCGCCAGCTGGCGATGTACCTCTGCCGCGAGCTCACCGATGCGACGCTGCCCGCGATCGGACGGGAATTCGGCGGCCGCGACCACACGACGGTGCTCTACGCGGTGCAGAAGATCTCCCGGCGGCTGCACCACGACCGGCGCGAGTACGACCAGGTCGACGACCTGATCCGCCGCATCAAGCGTCACGCCTGAAGCTCGCGACCGTCGGGCTCTCCGGTGGCGCGGGCGGTTCCGATGTGCCGGTGAGTTGGACGCGTGGTCGATGACGAGGGCCCACGGTGGCTCACGACCGCCTCAAATTCGCCTCGCCCGGATCCTGGATTGACCGGGGGTCCGGTGTGGACAGCGCCCCTCGTCGGTGCACGTCGGGCCGGTCTCGGTCGACGCATGGGACGCCGGGGATGGCCATCCCCACTCGATACACGCGAGAAATCCAGCCTGAGCAGGTGTTTCAGGCGCTTTCCCACAGCATCCACCGCCTTACTATGCACTACTGGATCTTTCTCTCTTGAACTCCTCGACAGCAGGACGGAGCGAGCCTCGGTGCGTGTCGCAGTGTGCGCCGCCCAACCATCTAGACTCCGTGCGCCGTGCGGATCTCCTGCCCCAAGGACGACCTTCTCAAGGACCTCCAGGTCGTAGCCAGGGGGGTCTCGCAACGCTCGAGCGTGCAGATCCTGTCGGGCGTGCTGATCGACGCGTCCTCGCCGGAGCAGCCGGTCGAGCTCGCCGCGACCGACATGGAGCTCTCCGTGCGGGCGAAGCTCCTGGCGGACGTGCACGAGCCCGGTCGGGTCGTCGTGCCCGGTCGGCTGCTGCTCGACATCGTGCGCCACCTGCCGGCCCAGCAGGTCGAGCTCGCCTCGGGCGACGGGCCCGGCCTGATGACGCTCGAGTGCGGCGCCAGCCGCTACTCGCTGCACACCTACGACCCGGACGACTTCCCGCGCCTCCCCGAGGTCGATCACGGCCGTACCTTCGGCGTCGATCGCGAGACCTTCCTGCAGGCGGCACAGCGCGTTCTCCGGGCCGCCTCCAGCGACGATTCCCGCCCTGTCCTCACGGGCGTCCTGGTCGAGTTCGCGAGCGGTGTGCTGACGATGGCCGCAACCGACTCGTACCGCATGGCGGTGCGCACGACGCCACTCGAGGGCGGCCCGCCGGAGGACCTGACAGCCATCGTGCCCGCACGCGCACTCTCCGATCTCGTCCGCGTCGCCGCGTCCGTCGAGGGCGCGGGGCTCGAGATCGTCGTCGAGGAGAACCAGGTGCTCTTCGGCACGGGCGACGTCTGGCTCGGCGCCCGCCGGATCGAGGGCCAGTTCCCCGAGTTCCGCCGACTGCTGCCCGAGACGTTCGAGCATGAGGTCTCGCTGCCGCGCGCCGAGTTCGCCGACGTGATCGCCCGCGTCGAGGTGCTGGCTGGGCGCTCGCCGCTGAGGCTGGCATTCGCGCCGGGGGAGCTCACCGTCTCGGCGCAGACCCAGGAAGTCGGCGAGGGGCGCGAATCGCTGCCCGTGCGACTTTCGCGGCGAGCCGCTGGAGATCGGCTTCAACCCGGCGTTCCTGCGCGAGGGCGTCGAGAGCATCCCGGGCGAGACCGTCGTGCTGAAGCTGATCACGCCGCTGCGCCCTGGGCTGCTGACCGGCGGCACGGACGACTACTGGTATCTGATCATGCCGATCCGCCTGGCCACCTGAAGACCGCACCCGGTGCGTGTCGAGCACGTTCGCGCCACGGATTTCCGCTGCTACGACCGGCTCGACTGCGCGCTGGGCGGCGAGGTGCTCTCGATCGTCGGGCGCAACGGCGCCGGCAAGACGAGCCTGCTCGAGGCGGTGCATTTCGGGGCCCTCGGCTGGTCTCCCCGCACGTCGGACGACGCCCGGGTGGTGCGCATCGGCGCCGAGGTCACGCGTGTTGAGCTGACCGGCTCGCTGCGCGGCGCGCCGACCGCCTGGGCGGTCGGCTTCCAGCCGGGCCAGCCCAAGCGCGCATCGGTCGACGGGGCGCCGTGTGCGACGATCGAGGCGCTCGCGGAGCATGCGGCCGTACTCGTCTTCACGCCCGAGCGCCTCGCGGTGATGAAGGGCGCGCCGGCGCTGCGACGGCGCTACCTCGACCGCGCGGTCGTGCGCTCCTGGCCTCGCTACGCGAGCGTCGCCGGCGCGTATGCAGGTGCACTCCAGCAACGCAACCAGTTGCTGCGCCGGCTGCGCGGCGGCGCGCCCGCACACGACGCGCTGCCACCGTGGGACGCGCAACTCGCCCAGCTGGGATCCGAGATCCGCCGCGCCCGCGCCCGCCTGGTCGCGACGCTCCGTGAGCCGTTCGCGCGCCACCTGGCCGAGATCGGCGACCTCGACGAGGCCGTCGAGCTGCGCTACGAGGCGCGCGGGCCGGAGGACGAAGCAGGCCAGCTGGCCGAGCTGGAAGCGCGCCGCGCAGGCGATATCGAGCGCGGGAGCACGTCCTCGGGGCCGCATCACGACGAGCTCGCCTTTGCACAGGGCGAGCGCGACCTTCGCGCCTACGGCTCCCAGGGCGAGCAACGCTCCGCCGTGCTGGCGCTGCTCACCGCTGAGGCCGACCTGATTCGCGAGGTGCGCGGCGTGCGCCCCGTGCTGCTGCTCGACGACGTCGCGAGCGAGCTCGACCTGGGCCGCGCCCGGAGCCTGCTCGCGCTGCTGCGGCCACGCGGACAGGTGCTCGTGACGGCCACGGACTCCCACCAGCTGGGCGATGCCTGCGACCGCGTGGTCACGGTCGACGACGCCCGGGTCCATCCGGGATGATGCACGAGTGAGCGGCCTCGAGGACATCGGCGCGATCCTCGGCCGAGCACTCGGCTCCTCGCCTCCCGACGCCCGTCTCGCCGCCGTCTGCAGCGCCTGGCGCGCGGCCGCGGGACCCCTCGCCGACGAGGTCTGGCCGTCGCGCTTCGCTCGCGACGGCGGACTGATCCTGAACTGCACGAGCGCAGTGCTCGCGAGCGACCTCAGCATGCGCTCCCCGGAGCTGCTCGCGCGCCTGCGGGAACAGGCCTGCGAGCTGCCTGCGCTGCGCTTCCGCGTGGGCCCGGTCCCGGGCCCTGGTGGGGGGTAGCGACCGGCCGGATTGCTAGTGTTCATCCGGGTTCTCCCCGCATCAACCGCAATTTTTGGGACGGTAGCTTGACGGATTCCGAGCACGATTACGGCGCAGACGAGATCACGGTGCTCGAGGGCCTCGAGGCGGTCCGAAAGCGCCCCGGCATGTACATCGGCGCGACCAGCCAGCGGGGCCTCCACCACCTCGTCTACGAAGTGCTCGACAACAGCGTCGACGAGGCACTCGCAGGCTATTGCGACCAGATCACGACGACACTCCTGCCCGACGGCTCGATCAGCGTCCGCGACAACGGGCGCGGCATCCCGACGGACCGGATCGACGAGTACGACATGAGCGCGGTCACGGTCGTGCTGACGATGCTGCACGCGGGCGGCAAGTTCGGCGGCGGCGGCTACAAGGTGTCGGGCGGGCTGCACGGCGTGGGCGTCTCGGTCGTGAACGCGCTCTCGGAGTGGCTGACCGTCGAGGTGCGGCGTGACGGGTTCACCTGGACGCAGAGCTTTGCGCGCGGAGAGCCGACGAGCGAGCTCGTCAAGGGCGAGCCGACGAGCGAGCACGGGACCACGGTCACGTTCAAGCCCGACGCCGACATCTTCGAGACCACCGAGGTCGACTTCGAGGTGATCGAGACGCGGGAGCGGGAGATGGCGTTCCTCACGCGCGGCCTCCACCTCACGCTCGTCGACGAGCGTACGGAGGACCGCGTCGCCGAGTTCTACGCCGAGAACGGCCTGGCCGACTACGTGCGGTACATCAACAAGAACCGCACGCCGACGCACAAGACGCAGATCGCATTCGAGCGCGAGACCGAGGACGGCGCGGTCGAGGTCGCGATGCAGTGGAACGACAGCTACCAGGCGTCGGTGCACTCGTTCGCGAACAACATCAACACCCATGAGGGCGGCACGCACCTGACGGGGTTCCGCGCCGCGCTGACGCGCACCGTCAACGCCTACGCGCGCACGACCGGACTGATCAAGGAGAAGGACGAGCCGCTGGGGCAGGACGACGCGCACGAAGGGCTCGTCGCGATCATCTCGGTCAAGCTGCAGGACCCGCAGTTCGAGGGCCAGACGAAGACGAAGCTCGGCAACTCGCCGATGCGGAGCCTGGTCGAGACGACGACGAACGCCGCCCTGGCCGAGTGGTTCGAGGAGCACCCGGCGGAGGCGCGGGCGATCATCAACAAGGCGCTGCAGGCCGCGCGCGCCCGACAGGCCGCGCGCAAGGCGCGCGACCTCGTGCGGCGCAAGACGGCACTCGAGAACTCGCGACTGCCCGGCAAGCTGAAGGACTGCTCGAACAACGACCCCGCCCAGTGCGAGTTGTTCCTCGTGGAGGGCAACAGCGCCGGCGGTACCGCAGGCGACGCGCGCGACCGTGAGTTCCAGGCCATCCTGCCGCTGCGCGGCAAGATCCTCAACGTCGAGAAGGCGCGCATCAACAAGATCCTCTCGAACGTGGAGATCCAGGCCATGATCACCACGATCAACACGGGCATCGGTGAGGAGTTCAACATCGAGGGCCTGCGCTACCACAAGATCGTGGCCATGACGGACGCCGACGTCGACGGCGCGCACATCCGCACGCTGATCCTGACCTTCTTCTTCCGGCACATGCTCCCGATGATCGAGGCGGGCCACGTCTATATCGCGCAACCGCCCCTCTACCGGCTCAAGTTCGGCCGCCGCGAGGCGCTCTACCTCCAGAACGACAGCGAGCTGGAGCGCATCCTGCTGCGCGAGCGGCTGGGCGACATCGAGGTGGCCGACCGCTATGGCGAGTCGCCGCGCTTCACCGAGGTGCGCTACCAGCGCTTCCTTTCCGCGCTGCGCGAGTACGAGGGCTGGGCTGCACGCCTGCGCTCCGAGTTCGGCGGCCCTGCCGTCGACTACATCAAGGATCACCGCCTGATCGAGGAGCCGGCGACGACGCTCGACGAGCTCGAGAGCTACTTCCGCACCGGTGTCCCGGACGACGAGCCCGATTCCGTCGAGGTCGTCGCGCGACACGACGACGCCGACGACCCGTCGCTGCTGCTCAAGGTGACCGAGAAGCGCACGGGCGCCGTCGAGACGGTGCCGCTGCCGCAGAATCTGTTCGCCTCGCGCGCGTACGACGGTCTGCGCAGAGCGCACCTGCGATTGCGCGAGCTCGCGGGGCACCCGCCGTATACCGTCACGCTGGGCAAGAAGCTCCGCGAGGCGTACACGTTCGAGGACCTCCGCACGGCGATCCTCGAGGTCGCCAAGGAGGGCCTCGCGCTGCAGCGCTTCAAGGGCCTCGGCGAGATGAACGCCGATCAACTGCGCGAGACCACGATGGATCCCGCGACGCGCATGCTGCGCCGCGTCACGATCGAGGACGGCCAGGCCGCCGACGAGCTGTTCGTGCGCCTGATGGGCGATGACGTCGAGCCGCGCCGCGACTTCATTCAGCAGCACGCCCGCGACGTCAAGTTCCTCGACGTCTAGGACTAGGAGCAACGGTGGCAACCATCGACCTGGGCGACGGGAACATCGAGGATCGCGAGCTCGTCGAGGAGATGCGCTCCTCGTACATGGATTACGCGATGAGCGTGATCGTCGGCCGCGCGCTCCCCGATGTCCGCGACGGCCTCAAGCCGGTGCATCGCCGCGTCCTCTTCACGATGCAGGACCTCGGCCTGCAGCCGAATCGCCCGTACGTCAAATGCGCCCGTGTGGTCGGCGATTGCATGGGCAAGTATCACCCGCACGGCGACCAGGCGATCTATGACACGCTCGTGCGCCTCGGCCAGACGTTCGCCTCGCGCTATCCGCTGGTCGACACGCAGGGCAACTTCGGCAACATCGACGGCGACCCCGCCGCGGCCATGCGCTACACGGAATGCCGTCTCTCGCCGATCGCCGTCGAGATGCTGCGCGACCTCGACGAGGACGTCGTCGACTTCGAGCCCAACTACGACGAGCAGAACCAGATGCCGACGGTCATGCCGGCACGCTTTCCGAACCTGCTCGCGAACGGCTCGGCCGGAATCGCCGTGGGCATGGCGACCAACATCCCGCCGCACAACCTCCGCGAGATCATCGCCGGCGCCGTCGCGCTGATCGACAACCCCGACATCACGACCGACGAGCTCATGCAGCACGTCAAGGGGCCCGACTTCCCGACGGGCGGCGTCGTCATGGGCCTGGCCGGGATCCGGGACGCGTACGAGACGGGCCGCGGGCGGATCCGCGTGCGCGCCGTCGCTCACATCGAGCCGCAGAAGGGCGGCCACGACGCGATCATCATCACGGAGCTGCCGTATCAGGTGCGCAAGGGCGGCGACGACGGCGTGCTCGCGAAGATCGCCGAGCTCGTGCACGAGAAGGTCATCACCGGCATCCGCGACATCGCCGATCAGTCGGACCGCAACGGGATGCGGATCTGGATCGAGCTGAAGCGCGGCGAGATGGCGAAGGTCGTGCTCAACCAGCTCTACAAGCACACGCCGCTGCAGACGACGTTCGGCGCCAACATCGTCTGCCTGGTGGGCGGGACTCCGCGCACGCTCGGCCTCAAGGCCCTGCTGCGCCACTACGTCGACCACCAGAAGGAAGTCATCACCCGGCGCACCAAGTTCCGGCTGCAGCGGGCACAGGATCGCCTGCACGTCCTCGAGGGCTACCTGATCGCGCTCGACAACCTCGACCGCGTGATCGCGGTGATCCGCGGCTCGGCCGACGGCGATGTCGCGCGCGAGTCCCTGATGAGCGAATTCGGGCTCTCCGAGCTGCAGGCCCGTGCCATCCTCGATCTCCGCCTGCGCGCCCTGACTGCGCTGCAGCAGGACGAGGTGCGCCGCGAGCACGGCGAGCTCGTCGCGCTGGTCGAGGAGCTCCGGTCGATCCTGGCCGACGAGGACCGCGTCTACGCGATCGTCAAGCAGGAGCTGAGCGAGCTCGGCGCCCGCTTCGGCGACGAACGGCGCACCGAGATCCTGCCGGCCGAGGGCGAGCTCGACCTCGAGCAGCTGATCCGCGAAGAGGACATGGTCATCTCGATCACGCAGACGGGCTACGTCAAGCGCGTCGCAGCCACCACCTATCGCCAGCAGAAGCGCGGGGGCGTGGGCGTGATGGGGATGGAGACGAAGGACGACGACTGGATCGAGCACCTCCTCGTCGCCTCCACGCACGACTACGTGCTGTTCTTCACGAGCGTCGGCAAGGTCTACCGCCTCAAGGTGCACGAGTTGCCCGAGGGGAACCGCCAGGGTCGCGGGCGCGCCGTCGTCAACCTCCTGCCGCTACGGGAGGGCGAGCACGTGCGCACCGTCATCGCCACGCGCGACTTCGGCGAGGGCCTGTACCTCATGCAGGCGACCAAGGCCGGCATCGTCAAGAAGACGCGCTTCAAGGAGTACGACACGCCGCGCAAGTCCGACGGGATCATCGCCATCAACATCCGCGAGGGCGACGAGCTGATCGGAGTCAGGCTGACGTCGGGCGACGACGACGTGCTTCTGACCTCGCGCCGTGGCCAGACCGTGCGCTTCGACGAGAACGAGGCGCGCGCGATGGGCCGCGCCACCGGCGGCGTGATCGGCATGAAGCTGCGCAAGGGCGACGAGGTCATCGCGATCGACGTCGCAGATGACACGGCGGATCTGCTCGTGGTCACCGAGAACGGCTACGGCAAGCGCACGCGCGTCGCCGACTACCCGCGCAAGGGCCGCGGCACGATGGGCGTGCTGACCATCCGCCTGGTCGAGGCCCGCGGGGCGATCGTCGGCGCGCTCGTCGTCGGGCCGCGGCAGGAGATCCTCGTCATCACCGAGTCCGGCACCGTGCAGCGCACTCCGGTCGACGGCATCTCGCAGATGGGCCGCGCAACGCAGGGCGTGATCGTGCAGCGCCTGCGCGAGGGCGATCGCATCTCCGCCGTCGCGATGGTCGACGCCAGCGTCGAGAGCGACGGCCCCGAGGGTGAGCGGCTTCCGCTCGAGTCGCTCGACGGCGACGCCCCCACCGCGCCGGTCATGGAGATCGCCGACGCCGGCGACGACGTGCTCGAGGACCCGGACGACGGCATCGATGAAGACGCTGCCGAGGAAGAGCAGGACTACTAAGGAACTGGTTTCAAGAGTCGCGTGGGGGACTCGTGAAACCAGTTCTCGAAGACGCCTCTACTGCGGATCTTCGCCCGCCGGGGGCTGCGGAGGCAGCTGTTGGATTGCCTTGGCCATCTCGGAAAGGGGGCGAATGATGTCGAGCGGGATCGGCAGGATGGTGGAGGTGTTGGCCGACGACGCGGCCTCGAGCAGGGTCTGCAGATAGCGGAGCTGCAGGGCGATCGGGCTCGCAGCGATACGGTCTGCGGCCTTGCTCAGCTGCTCGGCAGCCTCGAATTCGCCCTGCGCCCCGATGACCTTCGCGCGCCGCTCGCGCTCGGCCTCGGCCTGGCGGGCCATCGCGCGCTGCATCGTCGTGGGAAGCTCCACGTCCTTGACCTCGACGACCGAGATCTTGATGCCCCAGGGCGCAGAGTGCGTGTCGATGATGTCCTGCAGGATCCCGTTGATCTTGTCGCGCTCGGCGAGCAGCTCGTCGAGCGAATGCTGGCCGAGCACGGCGCGCAGGGTCGTCTGGGCGATCTGCGAGGTCGCCACGAGGTAGTTCTCGATCTGGGTCACCGCGGCCTGCGGATCGACGACGCGGAAGTACGTCACGGCCGTCACCCTCACGGGCACGTTGTCCTTGGTGATGACTTCCTGCGGAGGGATCGCCAGCGTGACGGTGCGCAGGTCGACCTTGACCATCCTGTCGACCAGCGGCACGAGCAGGATCAGCCCCGGGCCCTTGGGGCCCGAGAGCAGGCGGCCCAACCGGAAGATCACGCCGCGCTCGTATTCGCGTAGCACGCGGATCGCCGTGCCGAGGATGAGGACGGCGATGATGACGAGGGCCGCAGCAACGGCCAGCAAGGCGGTCATAGAGGCATCCTACGGTGCCGTCGGCTGCCGCGCGGGCTGTGGCGACGTCTCGCGGACGACCTCGAGCTCGAGCCGGTGCTGCGCGCTGACGCGCACCTGCTCGCCGGGCTCGGCGACTCCGTCGGCCAGCGACGCCTGCCAGCGCTCCCCGTGCACGAGCACCTGCCCGTGCGGATCGAGCGCGGTCACCACGATCGCGGGCTGCCCGACGAGTGTCGTGCCCGGACCTCGTGGCGGTAGGCGCCGGGCCGCCCAGACCCGGCTGATCACGTACATGCTGATCAGGGCGAGCGAGCCGCCGATGGCGAGCACGAGCCAGAAGCTGGTGGTGCCGTAGGGCGAGTTGTCCACGCGGAACAGCAAGACGCCGCCGAGCACCACGGCGAGCGTCCCGACCGCGGCGAACGCCCCGTGGGCAGGGCTGTGCGCCTCGAGCCCGAGCAACGCGATGCCGAAGACCAGCAGAGCCACGCCCGCCCAGGAGAACGGCACGATGGAGAGTCCGAGCAGAGCGAGGAGCAGCGCTACCGTGCCGAGCAGGCCCGGCAGCACGATGCCCGGATGCGTCAGCTCGAAGGCGATCCCGAGGATGCCGCCCAGGAACAGGAGGGTGATCAGGTTGGGGTCGAGCAGCACGTCGAGCAGGCGCAGCTGGAACGGCAGCTCGTGCCGTTCGATCGTGGCACCCGCCACGGACAGCGTGATGTCCTTGCGCACCGTGGTCCGCCCGTCGACCTTCGCGAGCAGCGCAGGCACGTCGGGCGCGACGACGTCGATCACGTTCTCCTTCAGCGCCTCGGCCGCGGTCCAGCTCCGCGGGCATTGCGGGCAGGACTTGCTCTTCGGCTCGACAGCCTGGGCGGCGGCCGTCGCGTTACGGCCGCTGCCGCCCGCGAGGAAGCGGATCTGCGCCTCGGCGTCGTGGATCAGCTTGGATCGCAGGTCGCTGCCGACATTGCCACCGCCCATGTCGATCGGCGTCGCGGCGCCGGTGTTCGAGGCGGGCACCATGGCTGCGATGTCGCCCGCCTGCAGGAGGAAGAAGCCGGCGCTCGCGGCACGCGCACCGCTCGGGGCGACGAACGCGATGATCGGCACGCGCGAGCGCAGCTCGGCCTGCGTGATCTTCCGCATCGAGTCGAGGAGACCGCCCGGCGTGTCCATCTGGAGCACGAGCGCGGAGTCGTGAGCCTTGCCCGCGGCATGGATCTCGTCCACGATCCAATTCGCCGTGACGGGGTCGACGTCGGCGTCGAGCACGACCAGCCGGACGTGCGGCGTCTCGGCCGCGGCTCCCGGCGCCAGGGCGAGGCCGGCGATCAGCGCCACTGCCAGCATGCACAGGGTGCGCATCTGCGATCGCAGCGTACACCCGGCCGGGTGTGCGGGAGGGACGCGGCCGGCAGCCGCGAAGCCGCAGTGGTGAGGCCCGTGCTCATGCGCTTGCTGCCGGCCGTGGTGGCGCTCCTGCTGTTCGCACCGGCGGCCGGGGCGGCCACGGCTGCACACACGCGGTACGGCGAGCTCCTCCTGACCGCACCCGCCGCCGCCGGCCTGCATGTGCTGCCCGCGCAGCGCGCGCCGTTCAGCTTCGACCTCGTGGGCGCGCGCTGGGCGGCGCGGCCCGGCGCGGTCGTGGAGGTGCGCACGCGCGCCGCGTCTGGCGCGTGGTCTCGCTGGGCCAGACTGGCGGCCGACGGTGGAGGGCCCGTCAGCCACGCCGAGCCTGTCTGGCTGCCGGGTAGCCGGCTGGTGCAGGCGCGCGTCCGCGGCGCCACGCGTGTCCACCTCGCACTCGTGGCCGCGGATCGCGGGCTCGGCCGCCGCCCGCGCACCCTGGCCGCCGTTCCGGGTCAGCCGTCGATCGTCTCGCGGGCGGGCTGGGGCGCAGACGAGTCGCTGCGGCGGGCGCCGCCGCGCTATGCCGACTCGGTGCAGATGGTCTTCGTGCACCACACGGACACCCCGAATGGCTACGCGGCAGGCGACGTGCCGGCCATCATCCGCGCGATCGATACCTACCACGTTCGCTCGAACGGCTGGAACGACATTGGCTACAACTTCCTCATCGACGCCTACGGGCGCGTCTACGAGGGCCGTGCGGGCGGAATCGACCGCCCGGTGATCGGGGCGCACACGGAGGGCTTCAATACGGGCAGCGTCGGCATCGCAGTGATCGGAAACGGCTCGCTGGCCCCGCTCACCGACGCCGCGCGCGAGGCGCTCACCAACCTGATCGCATGGCGGCTCGATGTCGCGCACGTCGACCCGCTGGGGCACGCGACGATGGTCTCGGGTGGAAGCAACCGCTTCGCCGCCGGCAAGCGCGTGTCGCTGCGCGTCGTCAGCGGGCATCGCGACGCAAACGCGACCGATTGCCCAGGCAATCTCATCTACGCGGCGCTCGACGGGATCGCAGCCGCGGCGCAGGCGACGGGCACCCCCAAGATCGTCGACGCCACGGCGACGCCGCCAGGGCTCGGGACGAACGACACCGGCGCGCTCGTCCCGATCGCGTTCCACGCGCGCGTCCTCGGTGGCGCGGGCTGGACGGTGACCGTGCTCGACGCGCACGGTGGCCCGGTCGCGAGCACGAGCGGCGCAGGCGCCGACGTCGCCTGGACGTGGAACGGCGAGCGCTCGGATGGGACGACGGTCGCGCCCGGCACGCCACTCGCCTACCGCGTCGAGGCCCGCGACGCGGCGGGAGTGAGCGCCCGCCCGGTGCTCGCATCGCTCGGCGTGCTGCCCGCCGCGGCCACCGCGCCGCCGCTCTCGCTCGCGCCGGCTGTCATCTCGCCCGACGGCGACGGAGCCGACGACAGCCTCGCGATCGCCTACACGCTCGCCGAGCCGGCCACAGTGAGGTTGGACGTGCTCGCAGGCGACGGCTCGGCGGTCGACACCCTCGTGGCGGACGCGCAGCTGCCGGCCGGGGGGCAGAGTGCGCGCTGGGGCGGTGAGAGCCTTGCCGGGCCGGTCGCCGACGGCACGTACACGGTGCGCCTGACGGTCACCGACTCGAGTGGCCAGGTCGCGGAGCGGAGCGGCACCGTGACCGTCGTCAGGGCGATCAGGAAGCTGCGGCTGAACCGCGTGGCGGTCGGCCGCAACGCTTCCCTGACCGTTTCGTGGCAGCAGACGCAGCCCGCGACCGTCGACGGCTCGTTCGGCTCGTCGCGTGTCCGGGTGCCGGCGCTGCTCGCCGCGCCGCTCCCGGCGGGTCCCCAGAGCTACACCGTCGACGCTTCGCGCCTCGGCCAGTTGCCGGACGGCACCTACGCGGTCGTCCTGCGCGCGCAGACCCCGGCCGGCGAGCAGGTGCTGCGTGCCTCCTTCAAGCTCGACCGCGGTGCGCCCACGCGCACGGCTCGTGCGCTTCCGTCGGGGTAAGCGCTCGGCCTTCCTGGTCGTGCGCTTACCCGAAGCGGCAACCGTGCGGGTGATCGCCGGCGCACGGATCGTCGTGCCGCGGCGGCTCCGCGCGGCCGGCCTCAACGGCTTCCGCTTCCGTCTGCCGCCAGGCGTCCCGCCGCGCCTCCGCCTCGTCCTCGTCGACCGGGCCGGCAACGCCGGGAGGGCGGGCCCGTTCGTCAGCCGCCCGAGAGCGAGTTGATCGTCTCGTCCGGGATGATCTCGAGGATGGGCGCGAGCCGCGCCAGCTCGGCCCGGTTGGCGAGCTCCTCGAGCCCCGGGCGATCGCTCGCACCGTTCACGATCAGCCCGTGCACCGCGAGATTTCGCCGCCGTGCCGCCTCCAGCGTGAGGGCGGCATGGTTGATCGTGCCGCGGTACGGGCGGCAGACGATCACGAGCGGCAGCCCGAGCGCGCTGGCGAGATCCGCCGTCGTGCGGTTCCAGCCGATCGGAGCGAGCAGCCCCGACGGCCCCTCGACGAGCACGCCGTCGCTCCGTCCGCGCAATGCGAGGTACACGTCGCGCACGTGCTCGGGATCGACGGCCGCCATCGCGGACCCGCCCCTGGCCGCCAGCAGGTGCTCGCGCGGGAAGCTGTGCGCGGTGGCCCCGACGGTGCCGGGCACGCGTCCGATCAGCCAGCGGGTGACGTCGTCGTCGCCGATCTGCACCGCCGTCAGCATTGCCGGCGTGAGGCCCGCCGCGCGGGCCCGCGCCGCGAGCATGGCGCAGACGTACGTCTTGCCGACTCCGTCGTCGGTGCCGGTCACGAAGACATCCAGCAATGTCTCGGGCACGTGCGTAGCGTGTCACGTCGGGCGGCGCTCAGCTGAGCCGCGCGACCTCGCCGCTCGCATACGCGCGCAACTCGTCACCGGCGCGCACGAGCAGGCTGCCGTCGTCGGCGATGCCCTCGGCCGTGCCCTCGACGACCTCGCCACCGGCGAGCCGAAGCTGCACACCACGCCCTTCGAGGGCGTCGAGCTGGCGCGCACGCGCGGCGATCGCAGCCGGGCCGTCGGCATCGAACAGCTCGCCGAGTGGTCGCAGGGCCTCGAGCAGCGCGGTAAGAGCGTCGGATGCGGCGGGTGCGGCCCCCGTCTCGAGCAACAGGGAGGTGGGCGCCAGGCGGTCGGCCGGGGGCAGGTCGGGGACCTTGGCCGCGAGGTTCATGCCCACGCCGAGCAGCACGCTTGCGCCCGGGCCCAGCTCCGCCAGCACCCCTGCAAGCTTGCGATCCTGACAGACGACGTCGTTGGGCCAGCTGAGACAGGCGTCGGCGCCGAACGCCCGTGCGCACTCGACGGCGGCGATCCCGCCGGCGAGGCTGAGCGCGGGCAGCTCGTGCCGCGGGCGCTGCGGGCGCAGCAGGACGGAGACGAGCAGCGCGCTGCCAGGCGAAGCCTCCCACGTCCGCCCGCGCCGTCCCCGCCCGGCGCGCTGGACATCCGCGCGCACGGCCGTGTAGGCGGGGGCTCCGGCGGTGGCGAGCTCGCGCAGCTCGTCCTGCGTCGAGTCGCACGCCTCGAGCTCGTACACCCGGATTGGCGGATCGGGCATGTGGCTACGATAGGCGCGGTGATCGCCTTCAGAGCCGAGTCGACGATGAGCGCGGCGTTCGAGGATCGTGGATCGCGTGCGGCATGGCGGGCGGGCGCGGCAGGCCTGCGCGAGGCTCCCGAGCGCGCGGGCTCACTGTGACCCTGGCTCCCGCGACACCATTCGGGCGCGAGGAGATCGAGGCGATCATCCCGCACCGCGACCCCTTCCTGTTGATCGACGAGGTCGTGGAGCTGGAGCCGGGTGCGCGTGTGTGTGCACGCTTCACCGTGCGCGGCGACGAGTGGTTCCTGCGCGGGCACTTTCCGGGCGAGCCGATCATGCCCGGTGTCCTGATGGTCGAGGCCCTCGCCCAGGCCGGCGCGGTGGGCGTGCTCTCGCATCCGGACTTCAGCGGGCGCGTTCCGCTGTTCGCCGGCATCGACGGCGTGCGTTTCCGTCGCGTCGTGCGTCCAGGCGACGTGCTCGACTTCGAGCTGGTGGTGGACCGCCTGCGCAGCACCTTCGGCCGCGGCACGGGCAGCGTGCGCTGCAACGGCGAGACGGTGCTCGAGGCCACGCTGTCATTTGGCTTCGTCGATGCCTGAGGCCCGCTCTGGGCGCCCGGGATTGCGGTGTACGCTGTCCCGCTGTCGCTGCGAGGAGGTCGTGTGAGGGAGGGGAAGATCGCGTTCTGCTTCCCGGGGCAGGGTTCCCAGGAAGTGGGTATGGGGCGTGCGATGAGCGATGCCGTTCCGGCCGCGCGGGAGGTCTATGAGCACGCGGCCGAGGCGACAGGGCTCGACCTTGCGACGCTGTGCTTCGAGGGGCCGATCGAGCGTCTGAGCGAGACCGATGTCACACAGCCTGCCCTCGTCGTCACGGAGCTCGCCTGTCTTGCGGGGCTGACGGCGTCCGGGCTCACTCCGGACTACGTCGTGGGGCACTCGGTGGGCGAGTACGCCGCCCTCGCAGCCGCCGGCTCGATCGACGACCGGACGGCGGCCCACCTCACGCGCGAGCGCGGCCTCGCGACCGCAGCGGCAGCTGCGGCCACCCCGGGAGCCATGGCCGCCGTCATCGGTCTCGACGACGCCGAGGTCGAGCGGCTCTGCGACGGAATCGACGGGGTGTGGGCGGCCAACTACAACTGCCCCGGCCAGGTGGTGGTGAGCGGCTCGCTCGACGGCGTCGCGACGTTCATGACGGCCGCCGAGACGGCGGGAGCGCGTCGCGTCGTCAAGCTGAAGGTGTCGGGCGCCTTCCACAGCCCGCTCACGGCGCTCGCAGCCGATCGCCTGCGCCCGGTGCTCGAGGCGACCGCGTTCGCGGAGCCGCGCGTGCCCTTCTTCTCGACGGTGACGTGCCGCCTCGAGGGTGCGCGCGACCTCGTGCCGATCCTGCTGCAGCAGCTCACGGCACCCGTGCGCTTCACGCAGGCCGTCTCGGCACTGCGCGACCTCGGTGCGCGCACGTTCATCGAAGTCGGCCCCGGCAGCGTGCTCTCGGGCCTGATCAGGCGAATCGACAAGAGCCTCTCGGCGGTCTCCGTGTCGTCTCCCGAGGACATCGCGCGTGCCCAGGAGCTGGTTGCGGGTGCCTGAGCTCGATGGCCGCATCGCCCTGATCACTGGTGCATCGCGCGGCATCGGGCGAGCCTGCGCGCTCGAGCTCGCCTCGGCGGGCGCCGCGGTCGCCGTCAACTACCGGTCCGACGCCGGCGGCGCAGCCGCGGTCGTGAGCGAGATCGAGGCGGCGGGAGGGCGAGCCGTCGCGCTCGGCGCCGACGTCGCCGTCGCCGAGGAGGCGCATGCGCTCGTGCAGCGCTGTGAGGACGAGCTCGGCGAGATCGACGCGCTCGTGTGCAACGCGGGGATCACGCGCGACAACCTGATCGCGCGCATCGGCACCCAGGACTTCGACGACGTGATCGCCACGAACCTCGGCGGTGCGTTTCACGTCTGCCAGGCCGCATCGCGGCGAATGCTCCGGCGGCGCCGGGGCGCGATCGTGACGATGAGCTCCATCGTGGGCATCCACGGCAACGCCGGGCAGACCAATTACTCGGCCTCCAAGGCCGGGCTGATCGGCCTCACGAAGTCGCTGGCCAAGGAGATCGGCTCGCGCGGCGTGCGCGTCAACTGCATCGCGCCCGGGTACGTCGCGACCGAACTGACCGATGTGCTGCCCGAGAGCGCACGCGAGGCACTGCTCTCGTCCACGCCGCTCGGGCGCCTGGGCGAGCCGGAGGACATCGCGCGCTGCGTGCGCTTCCTGGTCTCCGACGCGGCGGGCTTCGTGACGGGCGCCGTACTTGCCGTCGACGGCGGACTGGGGATGTAGCGGTGGCTCTGCGCCAGCCAGGAGGACGCCGCGTCGTGCTGACCGGGATCGGAATGGTCACGCCGCTCGGCAACACCCGCGAGGAGACGTGGGAGGGCATCGTCGGCGGCAGGAGCGGCGGCGCCACGATCACGAATTTCCCCCTGCGCGACGCTCCGGTCCGCTTCGCCTGCGAGGTCAAGGACTTCGATCCGACGGTCGCCATGGACCGCAAGCTGGCGCGACGCACCGACCGCTACTGCCAGTTCGTGCTCGTGGCCGCGCGCGAGGCCGTCGAGGATTCCGGCCTCGACGTGGCGGCCGACGGGCTCGGCGAGCGCACCGGCACCGCGGTCGCGACGGGCATCGGCGGCCTGCAGACGCTCGACCTCGCGCACGAGCACCTGTTTGCGAAGGGCATCGACCGCATGAGCCCGCTCTGGATCACGATGCTGATCCCGAACATGGGCGCCGCGATGGTCTCGATGGAGTACGGCTTCCGCGGACCGTCGAGCACGGTCACAACCGCGTGCGCGGCCTCCTCGATGGCGATCGGCGATGCCGTCGGCATCATCCGGGACGGCCGCGCCGACGTGATGGTGGCCGGCGGCAGCGAGGCGCCGATCACGCCGATCGGCGTCGGCGGGTTCTATGCCATGCGGGCCATCTCGCAGCGCAACGACGACCCCGAGACCGCCAGTCGGCCGTTCGACGCAGGCCGCGACGGGTTCGTCATCGGCGAGGGCTCGACGATCGTCGTGATCGAGGAGCTCGAGCACGCACGTGCGCGCGGCGCACGCATCTACGGCGAGATCATGGGGTACGGCTGCACGGCGGACGCGCATCACTTCACGGAGCCCGACCCGACCGGCGTCAATCCGGCTCGTGCGATGCGGCTCGCGCTGGAGGAGGCCGACATGCAGCCCAGTGCGATCGACTACATCAACGCCCACGGCACCTCGACGCCCGTCGGCGACGCCGCCGAGACGCGCGTGCTCAAGATGGTGCTCGGGGAGGAGCGCGCCCACGACGTGCCGGTCTCCTCCACCAAGTCGATGACGGGCCACATGCTCGGCGCCGCCGGCTCCACGGAGCTTGCGATCACGGCGCTCGCGCTCTGCCGCGGCGTTCTTCCGCCGACGATCAACCAGTTCGAGCGCGATCCCGAGTGCGACCTCGACTACGTGCCGAACACCGCGCGCACCGGGATCGACGCCCGCGTGGGCCTCTCGAACGGGTTCGGGTTCGGCGGGCACAACGCGTCGCTGATCATCGAGCGCTGGGACGACAGCGACGGCCGCCGCGACACCTGACGGTGTCTCAGGGAGCGCATTTCGGAATGAGCTCTACGCCATCTCGAGCAGATCGCGCGCGCTGCGCAGGACCCGTTGCGTGGTCTCGTCGTCGCGAGCGTCGCGCCCGACGATCACGAGCTCGCACCCCCAGACGAGATCGCCGAGCGTTTGCCCGTCGTCGGGGCCGGCCACGCGCAGGCGCACGCCGCGCCGCTCGGCCTCGGCCTCGGCCCGGGCGACGAGTGAAGCATCGGCCGTCACGAGGCCCACGTAGGAGCCGCGCATGACGTCGGGCGGCAGCACCGGCGGGTGCGTTCGTGACGACGGGCGTGCGGCCGCGCGCCGCGGCTCGGCCGCGCGCGTCTCCGCCCGGCGCGGCCTGGAGCGAGGCTCGGGCGCCCGTCGCGGTGCGCCGGCTCCGGCCAGGATCGCCATCGCCACGAGTTGCGCGTCCGCTCCCTCGCCGCGTGCGCTCTCGAGCGCGCCGTCCGCGATGCGCCGTACCGCTGCCGCCCCGGCGGCATCGCGCACGTGCGCCACCGTGCCCGAGCCATGGCGAGTCGTCGCGTAGCCCTGGGCCTCGAGCGCGGCATAGACCTTGCGCAGCGTGTTGGAGTGCACGCCGAGCTCCTCGGCGCCCGAGCGGATCGACGGCATGGTCGCGCCCTCGGGAATCGCGCCCGCATCGATCGCGAGCCGGAGCTTGGCCACGAGCTGCGCGGCGGGCGCCAGTGCGCCGTCGGCGTCGAAGGCCACGCCTGCGTCCGTGAAGTTCACGCGTGCCGGCATGCGGCACGATCCTAGAGGTGCCGACGGATGCAGGCAACGGCGATCATTTAGAGTCCGCATCGGCCCTGCTGGCTACGAGGGCCGAGGAGGCGCGCCGGTGGCAAGCCGCGAGGAGCCCGAACACATCCAGGTCGAAGTGGAGCGCGACGAGCCTGCGCGCGAGCAGGAGCCTGCCCGCGTACGGCGGCATCCGAACACCTGCCCCGTCTGCAACTCGCACTATCGCGACGACGAGTTGCGCGATCTGCTGCGGGTCTGCCGCGTGTGCGGCCACCACTTCCCCGTCGGCGCCGAGGAGCGCGTCGAGCAGCTGGCCGACTCCGGCAGCTTCCGTCCCGATCGCCGAGGGCTTGCGCTCGGCCGATCCGCTCGCGTTCGCCGACCTGCGCCCCTACACGGAGCGGCTCAGCGAGGCCGAGGTGGCGACGGGCCTGGGCGATGCGCTGATCGCCGGCACTGCGACGATCGAAGGCATGCCGTGCGTGCTCTGCGCCATGGACTTCGCGTTCATGGGCGGCTCGATGGGCAGTGTCGTCGGCGAGGTGTTCACGCGCGCGAGCGACGTGGCGGCCGAGCGCGGCATCCCGCTCGTCTCGGTCGCGGCTTCGGGCGGGGCGCGGATGCAGGAGAACGTGCTCGCGCTCATGCAGATGGCCAAGACCGTCTGCGCCGTCGACCTCCTGCGCGAGTCCGGCGTGCCGTTCGTCTCGGTGCTGGCCCATCCCACGACCGGCGGAGTGATCGCGTCCTTCGCCGCGCTCGGCGACTTCGTCGTCGCGGAGCCCGACGCGCTGCTCTCGTTCGCGGGCCCGCGGGTGGTGCAGGAGACGACGCGCGAGTCGCTGCCGGAGGACTTCGGCCGCGCCGAATCGAGCCTCGAGCACGGCCTCATCGACGCGGTGATCAAGCGGCCCGACCTCAAGGACAGTCTCGGACGCATCCTCAGGCTGTGCGCCGGTGGCACGCTCGTGCCGATGGAGGTCGACAGCGAGATCGCGCCTCCACCTGGCATCGTGGCCCGCGTGCTGCGGTTCCTGCGCTCGAGCCCGCATGGGCCGTCGCATTCGAACGGAGGTCCGGCGTGAACAGCCGCCTGCCCACGCCGTTCCGCGGGCTGCGGCGCCGCCTCGCCGAGCGCGCGGCCGAGTCGGACATCTGGGATGCCGTCCAACTGGCACGCGACGACGGCCGCCCCTACACGCTGGATTACGTGGATCATCTCGTCGACGAATGGGTCGAGCTGCACGGCGATCGCGCGGGCACGGACGATCACGCCATGGTCGCGGGCATCGGCTCCTTCCGCGGCCGGACGATCGCGATCGTCGGCCACCAGAAGGGCCGCGACCTCAAGGAGCGCGCCTTCCGCAACTTCGGCATGGCCCAGCCACAGGGCTACGCCAAGGCGCGACGGATCTTCGCGCTGGCCGACCGACTCGGCTTTCCTGTCGTCACGATGATCGATACGCCGGGGGCGTATCCGGGCGTCGAGTCGGAGCAGGCGGGCCAGGCCGCGGCCATCGCGAAGTCCATGCTCGAGATGGTGCGCCTGCGCGTTCCCAGTGTGGCGTGCGTGATCGGCGAGGGCGGATCCGGTGGAGCGCTCGCGATCGGCGTCGCCGATCGCGTGCTCATGCTCGAGCACGCGATCTACTCGGTGATCTCGCCGGAGGGCTGCGCCACGATTCTCTGGCGCGACGTGAACCAGCGCCGCAAGGCGGCGGCCGCCTTCAAGCCGACGGCGCGCTTCAGCTACGAGCTCGGCGTCGTCGACACGGTCGTGGCTGAGCCCTCGGGCGGCGCGCACAAGGATCACGAGCGCGCCGCGCGCCTGCTGGGCGATGCCATTGCGCAGGCACTCGACTCGATCGAGGCAGAGCCGATCGAGCAGCGGCGCGCGCTCAGGCGCGCCAAGTTCCGGCGCATGGGCGTCTGGCTCGAGGATGGCGTCGTGGTCGGCGAGAAGGAGCCCGACCCCGCGGCTCCCGTCGCCGGGGACTGAGCCTTACGTCCCGAGCGCGCCCTCGGCCCAGATCGTTGCGCCGAGGATCGCGTAGACGGCCAGCAGGCCCACCGCTTCGACGGGCTGCATCTCGCCGTCGGACATGATCATCCAGAGCACCACGAGGGCCAGGCCCAGCGCGACTGCGAGGACCGGGTCGAGCTGGAGGTTGAGCGGCGTGTTGCCGATGAACTGGCTCACGATCACCAGGAGCCCGGTCATCAGCAGGGCGATCTGCACGACGGAGTGCATGATCACGCTCATCGCGGCTTCGCCGTCGCCCGCCCAGGAGTAGCGCAGCGCGACGTAGTTCTCGGCCACGTTGCCGAGCAGCGGAATGATCACGAGCGCCGCGAACGCCGTCGGGATGCCGAGGGCTTCGGTCGCCGGCTCGAATCCGGCGACGAACCACTCCGCCGTCAACGCCGCCATCACGCCGCCCGTGGCCAGGTAGAGCACGCCCTCGCGGAAGGTCAGCTTGGAGGTCGCCTCGTCCTGCACGCCGTGCGGCAGATGCGGAGCGCGCAACTCCATCAGGACGAAGAAGACACCGACGATGGTGAGCGCGATGCCCGCCGCCAGCGAGACGCCCTGCCGATCGCCCGTCAGCAGGTCGCTCGGGACGGACAGAATCGCCATGGGCACGAAGGCGATGATGCTGAGCGTCGCGATGCCCGAGAACAGGCGCCGGTCGAAGCACAGCGTCGCGGCCCAGCCGCCCCGGATCAGGGGGAGAAGTCCGGCGAGTCCTCCGAGCAGGACCGCGTTGCCGAGCAGCGAGCCGACGATCGCGATCTTGACGACTTCGGGCAGATTCGCGCGCAGCGCGAGGATGGTGATCGCAAACTCGGCGATGTTCCCGAAGCCGGACTGGACGATGCCCACCACGCTGGTCGAGAGCCGGCCGCGCAGGGCATCGGTGCCCTGTGCCACGAGCGGCGCGACCAGCAGCAGCGGGAACGCGGCCGCGATCGTTCCGGCAGTGTCGCCGCTCACGGTGTGCAGCACGCCTGCCACCGCTGTGAGAAGGACGCCTGCGATCAGGATGGCGTGGCGGCGGATCACTTCTCGGCGGAGAGCGTCGCGAGCAGAGCCTCGGCGATCGCGCGCATCGGCTGGCCGGTGCGCTGCGAGGCTGCACGCATCCGCGCGTAGGCGTCGGGCTCGCTGATGCCCTCGCGCGTCATGAGCACGCCCTTGGCGCGCTCGATGATGCGGCGCGCCTCCAGCGCCTCCGCGAGCGATCGCGCCTCGGCGCGCGCCTCGGCGAGCTCGGCACTGCGCGCCTGCGCGGTGGTGATCGCGGCGAGCACGTCAGCCTGCCGGAAGGGCTTGACGAGGTAGCCGAACGCGCCGGCCTCGCTGGCGGCCTGGACGATGTCGCGCTCGGCGAAGGCCGTCACCATCACGATCGGCAGCTGGCGCTCGGAGAGGATCTGGCGCGCGGCCTCGACGCCGTCGAGCTCGGGCATCCGGACGTCCATGAGCACGATGTCCGGTTCGAGCTGATGCGCCAGCCGCACCGCCTCCGCGCCGTCGCGCGCCTCGCCCACGACCTGGAGCCCGGCGTTCTCGAGCAGCTGGCAGAGGTCGAGGCGGATGATGGTCTCGTCCTCGCATACCAGCACGCGCATCCGCGTACGGTAGTCGAGCCCCACTAGCGCACGAACGGGAAGCGCACGGTTGCGCGCACGCCGTCCTCCTGCTCGAAACGGAGGGTGCCCCCGAGATCGACCTCCACGAGGGCACGCGCGATCGACAGCCCCTGCCCGGGCGTGCCGGGGGGAGGCGGAGGGCCCTGGCCGTGGTCGCTCACCGTCATCTCCACGAAGGCGCCGTCACGGCGAAGCTCGACACGCCCGTGACCGCCGCCGTGCTCGATCGCGTTGGCGGCGAGCTCGCAGAGCACCAGGGCGAGCGCGGTCGCGCGCTCGGGCGCGAGCACGATGGGCGCGAGCGGGCCGGCCTCGAGCGTCCCGTCGAGCGTGCCTCGCAGCATCCCGCACAGCCGCCGCACGAGGTCGGCGCTGTCGACATCCTCGTCGCGGCGCGCGGTCAGCAGGTCGTGCACCTCGGCGATCGCGAGTACCCGGCCGATCGAGTCGCGCAGCGCGCGCTCGGGATCGACTCCGCCGCTGGCCGCGAGCCGCAGTAGCGACGCGACGGTCTGCAGGTTGTTCTTGACGCGGTGGTGGACTTCGCGCGCGAACAGCCCGCGCATCGCGCCGCGAGCACCCGCGAGCACGGTGGCGGCGTGCGCGGCCGCGGCCTCCGCCAGCTCCTGCTCCCGGGCGCTGAATGCGCCCGGCCGCGCTCGCCAGGCGACGAGCGCGCCGTGACTGCCGCGCCGGGCGGGCAACGGCACGGCCAGGCGGCCGTCCTCGGCGAAGGGCGCCAGCGCGGCGAGCGCGCAGAGCTCGTCGTCCGTCGGGCCTTCCTGGCTGCTCCTGAAGGCGATCTCGCTGCGCGCGCCGCGGGTGCTCGCAACGGCGAGCGCGCAGACCTCGGCGTGGAGCGAGCCGGCGGCCGACTCCACCAGGGCCGCGAGCGCGTCATCGAGCTCGATCGGTGCCCGTGCCGCCCGCGCAACCGCCTCGAGCGCCTCCAACTCGCGCACACGGCGGCGCAGCGCAACGACCTCGGCCTCGTCATCCATGCGCCGGCAGGGTCAGTGGACGCGCTGACGGGGCAGGTAGTCGAGCCACGCGTGGGGCACCTCGGCAGCCTGCAGCGTCAGGAAGAGGCTGGGCGACGGCGGCCGCGGCTTGGTGCGCAGCCGCATGCCGATTTCGTGCGGGAGTCGGTCGCCCTTGCGCAGATTGCAGGGAGCGCAGGCCGTGACGGCGTTGTCCCAGCTGGACGGGCCGCCGCGAGCCCGCGGCAGCACGTGGTCGACCGTCAGCCGAACGCCCTCGACGCCGCAGTACTGGCAGGCATAGCCGTCACGGGCGAAGACCGCCCGCCGGGTGATGCGCCGAGCCGCGGCGCGGGGTCTTCGGACGTAGGACAGGAGACGGATGACGACCGGGTGCGCGTGGGTGGCGCTGGCCGAGCGCAGCGGCCGTTCGAGGGCCTCGACGAGCTCGGCCTTGGCCTTCAGCAGGAGCACGCAGGCGCGCCGCAGCGAGCACACGTTGAGTGGCTCGTACGTCGCGTTGAGAACGAGCACCTGACCTGTCATCGTGCCTCCGGATCTGCCGGTCGCACGGTACCAGAATGCCCTCTAGATCCCGGTTCGCGCGGCCGCCACGGCGGCCAGCTCCTCGGGCCCGAGAGCGACGTCGGCGGCTGCTCCGGCGCGCACCCGCTTGACGTACACGCGGGCGCTGTCGGAGTCCTGGATCGCACTCACGACGATCCCGTCTCCGAGCGCGTCGAGCAGGGCGAGCGCGGTCGACTGCAACCCCTCGGCGCCGTCGTAGGCGTCGAAGCGCTGAAGGCCCACCCGCCGGAGCGCGCCGGCGACCTCGATACCGGCCTGCTCGACGCGCGCGGCGAGCTCATCTGCCCGTCGCTCGACGAGCTCCTGCCGCGCCTGCATGCCGACGGCGAACTCGACCAGATCGGAGACGGGGCCGCCCGAGAGCAGGGCGCTCTGGGCGCGCCGCACGCGCCGCATCCAGATCGCGACCCACAGCGCCAGTGCGACTCCCACCAGCGCGAGTGCGACGGCGGCGAGCGCGAGCAGGCGATCGGCGCTCATCCCGCCGGGCCCTACGTGCTCTGGAAGACGACGTGGTAGGTGTAGTGGTTGTTGTCGGCGTTGGTCTCGCCTGCGACCGTCGGCACGCTGACGTCGACCTTGACCTCGCCCGGGTTGCCGGTCGCCGGGAAGCTCCGCTCGACCGTCTCGCTCGGCTGCAGGGACTTGACCGCCTGCTGCTGCGTCTTCTCGTTGCCCTCTGTCAGGTGGATCGAGATGCCGCGCACCGGGCAATTGCCGTGATTGCCGACGGTGACCTTGAAGGTGCTCGGGATCGTGAGCTTCACGGTGGTGACGGTCGTGCCGGCGACGAGCGCCTTGCCGTTGGCGGTCACGCCGTCGATCGACGTGCCGATGCTCCCGCCCGTGCAGGGCTTGACGGAGCCCGCGTCGCGGACCGACTGGATCCACAGGCCGTTGCTGTTGGGGTCGGGATTGGCGAGCTCGGGCGAGAGCCCCCAGACCGAATCGACGATGGCCGCGTCGGTGACGTTCTCCTGGGTGAGGATCGCCTGGGCGGGGCGCTGGAAGCTGGCGGCGTAGACGATGTCGGAGGCCATGAGCTCCCCGTATGCGTTCGCCACCGCCTCGCGCTGTGCCGCGGTGGCAGGGACGTCCGCCTTCTTGCCCAGCAGCGCCTCCTTGAGCGCCGCCTCGAGATCCTGCAGCCCCAGCGTGCGGTATTGCAGCGCCTGCAGCAGGTACCGCTGGAGATCCTGCTGCTTGATCTTGCCCGTGGGCTTGAGCGCCGAGGCGGTCGTCTCGGACGCGCGCGCCTTGGGAATGAAGCTCGCGACGCGTGCGATGACCTGGTCGGGCGTCAGCTCCTGGTTGTAGAGCGCGGCGTCGAGCGCCTTGGCATCGGTGTTCGACTGGCGCGCCACCGAGTTCACGTCCTGCACGTACGAGCGGTAGGCGTCGGCCTTGGACGACCCGGAGCACGAGTTGAGGATGACGAATCCCAGCACCAGGACGAGCACGACGACGCCCACCACCACCAGGATCCTGCGCATGTCCGGTCCGTTGCCGCCGCGCCTTCCACGCCCGGACACCGGCGGATGCTCCTCCGTCTGGGGGCCGTCGTCGAGATCGAACTCTTCGAAGAAGGACAGCGCGATTCCCCTGGCGAACGACGATCACGCCCCAGGGCGACGCATCTCGCGCCGCCGGCGGGCCGCTCCGGATGTCAGAGCCCTTGCAGGACGCGCGGATACTACCACCCGACCCCCCTCGCACTCCCTTTCGCGGAGCCGTTTCCTGATGCCCGAAGCCGCCCGTCAGCAGGGGCCGGCGCTGTTCCCTTCCGGGGTCGTCTGCGGCCGCTTCCGCATCGACGGCGTGCTTGGCGTGGGCGGCACCGGGACGGTGTTCCGCGCGCTCGACCTCGAGTGCCAGGAGGTCGTGGCGCTCAAGGCCATCCCGCACGACGCGACGCTGCGCCAGCGGGCGCGCCGCGAGGCGTCGGTCGCCGGCAAGCTGCGTCATCCGAACGTCGTGCGCCTGCGCAGCGTGCACGAGGACGGGCAGTACGTCTATATCGCATCCGACATCGTCGAGGGCCTGGACCTGGCCGGCGCCCTGCGGCAAGGGCAGCTCGGCGATGTCGCCCTGTTGCGCGTCGCGGCGGCAGTGTGCGCGGGGATCGCGCACGCGCACGAGCACGGCGTCGTGCATCGTGACGTGAAGCCCGCCAACGTGCTGCTCGGTCGCGACGGCAGCGTGCGCGTGCTCGACTTCGGCATCGCGACGCTCGACGAGCCTGACGCGACCGTGGACGACCGCATGCTGGGCACGCTCTCCTACATGGCGCCCGAGAGTTGCAGCGGCGGACGTCCGACGCCTGCGACCGACGTCTGGGCCGTCGGCGTGATGGTCTACGAGGCGCTGACGGGTGCCAATCCATACCGCGCCCGGACGCCCGACGAGCTGCGCGAGCGCCACCGGCACCCGCCGCGCTCGCTCGCCGACCTGCGTCCCGAGCTGCCTCGCTCGCTGGCTGCGGCATGCGCGCGTGCACTCGACTCGCATCCGCGTCGCAGGCCGAGCGCCGCGGCCTTCGGGCGCATCCTGTCGGCGGCTGCGGACGCGATCGAGCGGCCCGGCCAGCGCGAGCAGCGAGCCCCGGGGCGGCGTGGCTCGCGGGCGCGTCCGGCGGCTGCCGTCGCTCCGCGCCTTGCCCAGCCTCGCCGCGCTGCCGAGCCTGCCCGCGGTACCGCGTCCGCAGGTCGGCTTCGCACTCGGCGAGTGGGGCGAGGGCATCGCGCGCTGCGGCTTGCCGGAGCTCTCCGACGGTGCACGCCGAGCCGGTCGTCTCACAGCTGGTGCGGCTTGTTGCGCTCTGCTGATCGCGTCCGTGCTCGGAGCCTTCCCCTTCTGGCCGCCCGGGCTCGTCTTGCCGCTCGCCTTCGCCGGCGCCATGCTCGCCCTGGCCTCTCCGTGGCTCGCCTGCGCCTTCGCGCTCGCGGTCTGCGTCCCGGCGCTCGGCAACGTCTCGGCGGGACTGGCCTGGTGCGTGGCGATCGGAGGGCTCCTCTGGCTCGCCGCCTGCGTGCGTGCGGGTCGCCGGGCGCTCCTGCCCGCGGCGGCGCCGTTGCTGGCCGCGCTGTTCCTGTGGCCGCTCTACGTGGTCGCCGCAGGCACGCTGCGCAGCCTGCCGGGGCGCGCACTGGCGGGCGCTGCGGGCCCCATCGCAATCGCGCTCTGGGCCGCCGTTCCGCTGGCCGGCGAGCTGGCCGGGAGCGGCGACGCGGGGGTGGTCGGCCGGAGCCTGATCGCCGGGGCCGGCGCACCGCTGCTCCTGCAGAGCGCCGCATGGGCGCTCGCCGCCGCCGTGCTGCCGTACATCCTCGCCTCGGCGCGCCGAGGCATCTTGCTGGGCGTGTGGCTGACCGCGCTGCTCGCCGGCCAGGCGGCGCTGCCTGCACTGGCGGGCGCGGCCCCGGAGCCGGCCGGCCGCTCGGTCGTGGCGATCTGGGCCGTGGGTATACTTCTGGCGCTGGGCGTACGTGCGCCCGATGACGACGCGCCAGCCGGGAAGCCGGTACCGGCGGAGGAGTAAGTTGGGCATCCTGCGCAGCATCGAGAGCCGACTCGAGCGGGTCGTCGAAGGGTCGGTCGGCCGGCTCTTCCGCGCCAGCGTGGCTCCGGTCGAGCTTGCGCGCAAGCTCGCGAAGGAGCTCGAGGAGGGCAAGGTCGTGTCGGTCACCCAGACCTACGCGCCGAACGAGTACACGATCTACCTGAGCCCGCGCGATCGCACGCGCTTCGCCGATTTCGAGGCCTCGCTGCGCAACGAGCTGGCGAGCTACCTGGCGGAGCACGCACGGCGCGCCGGCTATGTGATGCCGACGCGCCCGAAGGTCCGATTCGAGACGGAATCCTCGCTGCACACCGGCATCTTCGGCATCTCGACGGCTCTCGTCCGCGACGACGAAGCGCCGCTCGACCCCGTGCCGGCGGCGCCCCCTGCCGCCGCCCCGCCGGCCGCGGGGCCCTGGACTCCGCCGGAAGGCACTCCGACGGTCCCCGTAGTGCCCGTCGAACCGGTTCCGCCGGTGTCCGACGCGGTCCCGGCGGCCTCGGCAGAGCCGTCCGCCGAGCCACAGGAGCCGGTGCGCTCACCACTCGACCCCGACCCGTCGGGCCCGCCCCCGGGCCTGGCCGCGTTCCCGCTCGATCCGGAGCCGGTAGCCGAGGTCGTTCCCCCGCCGTTCGTACCGCCGCTGCCCGACGTGCCGCCATTGCCGCGCGACGTCCCGGCTGTCCCATCGGAGCCCGCGCCGGGCGTGGCGCCGCCCATGCCGTTCGACCCGCGGCCCGACGAGACGATGATCGCGCGACCCGAGCCGCGCGAGGAGCTCGTGCTCGTGCACGACGATCAGCGCACCATGATCGACGGGCCGGTCGTGCAGATCGGGCGCGCGCCCGGCTGCGACATCGTGCTGGACGACCGCAACGTCTCACGCAGGCACGCCGAGATCCGCAGGCGCGGGCCGGTGGTCGTCCTGATCGACCTCGACTCGACGAACGGCACGATCGTGAACGGCAGGCGCGTGCGCGAGCACCCGCTGGCCGACGGCGACCGCATCACGCTGGGGAACAGTCGCCTCACGTTCGAGCGCCGGACGACATGAGCGAAGGCCACAGGAGCGCCGCGTGAGCGACCAGCTCCTGCTCGCACTCAAGGTCGGGTTCGTCGTGCTGCTCTTCCTGTTCGTGTGGCGGGTGCTGCGCATCCAGGCACGCGATCTGCGAGCGGTGCCCGAGACGGGCTCGGCGACCGAGATCACGGCGTTCCGCCGCGGCCTCGGTGACATGCCGCTCGGCCCGCGCCTGGTCGTGCTCTCGAGCCCGGTCTACCCGCCTGGCACGCTCGTGCGGCTCGACGCGGACGTCGCCTTCGGCCGCGCGGCCGAGAACGACGTCGTGCTCGAGGGGGATCCGTATGCGTCCAGCCGGCACAGTGCCGTGCTCGTGCGCGACGGCGAGCGCGTCGTGCGCGATCTGGGCTCGACCAACGGGACCTTCGTCGGCGGGGCGCCACTGGCCGGCGAGCATGTGCTGCGAACCGGCGACGAGCTGCGCATCGGCGAGACCGAGCTGCGGTACGAGGAATAGCGTGCGCGTCGTCGCCTTCGCCACCGCCACCCACGCCGGCCGCGTCCGGCGCAAGAACGAGGACTCCTACTATGCCGAGCCGCCGCTGTTCGCCGTCGCGGACGGCATGGGCGGGGCGCTCGCGGGCGAACTTGCCTCGCGCATCGCCGTGCAGGCACTCGGCGAGCTGGTCGAGGAGGGCACTGCCGAGGAGCGCCTCGCCTCGACAGTGCGTCTGGCCAATCGGCGCGTCGCCGAGCGCGCCACCTCCGATCCACGGGCTTCGGGGATGGGCTCGACCGTCACAGCGGCGCTGGTCGGCCCGGCCTCGGTGGCCTTCGCCCACGTGGGCGACTCGCGGGCGTATCTGTGGCGGGGAGGCGTGCTGACGCGCCTCTCCGACGATCATTCGCTGGTCGCCGAGTGGGTCAAGGCCGGCGCGCTGGCTCCCGAGGAGGCCGCCCTCCACCCACAGCGCTCCGTGATCACGCGCGCGCTGGGCGCCGACTGGCAGGTCGACGTCGACACCTGGACGACGCCCGCGCGCTCGGGCGACGTGATCCTGCTGTGCACGGACGGTCTGACCGGCTTCGTCGACGAGGCTGCGATCGCCCAGACGCTCGAGCAGCACGACGACCTCGACGTGGCGGTGCACGCGCTCGTGGATGCGGCCAACGCCGCGGGCGGCGAGGACAACATCACTGCGGTGGCGGCGCGCCTCGAGGCCGAGGAGGCCGCGATCGGCGCCGCCGTGGTCGCCGACGACCGCGAGACCGGCGAGATAGACGTGCCCGCCGAGCTGGCGTCCGCGGAACAAGCCGGCGAGAGCACCGCCGTCGCGGTGGCCGTGCCGCCCCCGGTCGACGAGGCGGTCGCACCGCTGTCGTCCCGCCCCGTGCCGGTGCCACTCCCGCGCAGTGGCGAGACGCTCATCTCCGTGCCGGCCGTCGTCACGGGCTTCGGCAGCGGGGCGCCGGTGCGACGGCGCGGGCGTGCGAGGCGCCTGGGCGTCTTCGCCTCCGTGGCCGCCCTGATGCTGTGCGTGCTCTGGGCCGCACTGATCGGGTTGCGCTGGTCGCACTTCGTCGGCGTCGACCCGGCCACCGGAAAGGTCGCGGTCTACCAGGGCCTCCCGTACGACCTCGGCGAGGGCGTGAAGCTGTTCACGCTCGTGCACGTCAGCCGCGTCCCCGCCGCGACGCTGCCCGCCGCAAGGAGGAAGCGCCTCTTCGACCATTCCCTGCGCTCCAGCGAGTCGGCGCGCGCGGTCGTCGCCAAACTCGAGCAGACCGAGCCGTGAGTGCCATCCGCCTGCGCTCGAGCCGCAATCGCGAGCTCGGCTTGCTCCTGCTCGTCGCCGCGCTCGTGGCGGTCGGATTCACCTCCGTGCTGGTCGCGCGCTCGGGTGTCGTCTCGTCGCTCTCGCTCACCTATGCAGCGGCGTTCCTCGCGCTGCTCGGTGTGGCGCACATCGCGCTGCGCGTGTCGCTCCCCGATGCCGATCCGGTCCTGCTGCCCGCCGCCGGGCTGCTCGTCGCCGTGGGCATCGTCGAGATCTACCGGCTCGATCCGACACGGGCGCGCGATCAGGCGATCTGGCTCGCGATCGGCGTGGGCTGCTTCATCGCAGTGCTTGCCGCGCTCCCCGACTACCGCGTGCTCGAGCGCTATCGCTACGTACTCGGCGTGGCGTCACTGCTCGCGCTCGCTGCGACGATCATCTCCTCGTACGCGACCGGCACGGTCGTCAACGGCGCGCGCGTCTGGATCCGCGTCGGCGGCCTTTCCTTCCAGCCGGGCGAGTTCGCGAAGCTCGGGCTCGTCCTCTTCATGGCGGCCTACCTGCGCGAGAAGCGCGAGCTGCTGGCGAGCCGCGAGCAACGCGTGCTCGGATTCGGGCTGCCGCAGTTCAAGCACCTCACGCCGCTCGCGCTCATGGTCGGCGGAGCGCTCGTGCTGCTGGTGCTGATGAACGACTTCGGCACGTCGCTGCTCTTCTTCGGCGTGTTCCTCGCCATGCTCTACCTGGCCACGAGCAGGGTCATCTACGTGGTCGGCGGCCTCGTCGTGTTCGCGCTCGGGGCCTACCTCTCGTATCGGCTCGTGCCGCACGTCGCCGAGCGCGTCGACATCTGGCTGCACCCGTGGCAGGACGTCTACGGCCGCGGCTACCAGAGCGTCCAGGCGCTGTATGCGATCGCCGACGGCGGGGCGTTCGGAACGGGTCTCGGCCGCGGTTACCTGCTCACCAACGGCGGTCACGCGGTCGTCCCGGCGATCCAGACCGATTTCATCTACGCGGCGATCGCGAACGAGACCGGCCTCGCAGGAGTCGGCGCGCTGCTCCTCGTGTACCTGCTCGTGATCGAGCGCGGGCTCAAGACGGCGAGCCTCGCCGGCGACGGCTTCTCGAAGCTGCTGGCGGCCGGGCTCACGATCGCGCTGGGCCTGCAGGTCTTCCTGATCGTCGGCGGCATCGTGCGTGCGGCGCCGCTGACGGGCATCACGCTCCCGTACGTCTCATACGGCGGATCGTCGCTGGTCGCGAACTGGGTCGCGCTGGCCCTGCTGTTGTCGATCTCCGATCGTGCGCGGCGGGAGGCCCAGGCGTGAACCGCGCCATCGGTCGCGTCTACGCGGTGCTGGCATCGGGCCTCGTGCTGCTGCTCGGGTTCACGGCCTACTGGCAACTCTGGGCGGAGCCGTCGCTCGCCGCGCGTCGCGACAACGCCCACCAGGTCGTGCAGCAGCTCTCGATCCGCCGCGGCCTGATCATCGCGGCCGACGGGACGAAGCTGGCGATCAACCACGCGGCCAAGACGGCCGACGGCCGCCACGTCTACGAGCGCCGCTACCCGACGAAGACGATGTTCGCGCACGTCGTCGGCTACAGCTCGGCCACGGACGGCCGCGCCGGCGTGGAGCGCTCGGCGAACGACTATCTGATCGGCGCCCACACCGACCTCGGCGGCGAGCTGCAGCATCAGCTGCACTCGCTGGCAGGCGGCGAGATCCAGGGCGACGACGTGCAGCTCTCGCTCGTGCCGGCCGCGCAGAGAACGGCGATGAGGGATCTCGCCGCCAGCGGCAAGGCCGGTGCGGTGTTCGCGATCGAGCCCAGCACCGGGCGCGTGCTCGCGAGCGCGTCGTGGCCGAGCTTCAACCCCAACCGCGCGGTGCGGGGATCGCTCCCACGCACCGGCAGTGCGCTCGTCAATCGCGCGACCCAGGGGCTGTATCCGCCCGGCTCGTCGATCAAGCCCGTGATCGCGGCGCTCGCGCTCGAGAGCGGCCGCGCAAACGCGCAGACGCAGTTCGAGGATCCGGGCTATTTCGAGGAATACGGCAGGAAGATCACGAACGACAACGGCGAGCGCTTCTTCGGTCGCTTCGATCTCACGTTCGCGCTCACGCATTCGATCAACTCGGTCTTCGCGAAGCTCGGCAGCGATCTCTGCGGCGGCCGCGCGCGCTGCCCGGCCCTCACCGGCGCGTTGCAGCGGCTCGGCTTCTACTCGATCCCGCCGCTCGACTACCCGACCGACCAGCTGGCGGCCTCCGGCACCGTCCGTCCTGGCACGCACACCCTGCTCTCGCCGAACGCGCCGATCGACCCGGCGCGCACGGCCATCGGCCAGGCCAACCTCGTGACGACGCCGATGCAGATGGCGATGGTCGCCGCGGCGATCGGCAACGGCGGCGTCGTGATGAGGCCCACGCTCGTCGACAGCGTCCGCTCGCCCAGCGGGGCGCTGCGCTACGAACGCCGCAACCAGCCGCTGAACCGCGCGTTCAGCGCGCAGACGGCCTCCGCCGTGACCGGGATGATGCAGCACGTCGTCGACGAGGGCACCGGCCGTGCTGCTCGCATCCCCGGCGTCCAGATCGCCGGCAAGACGGGCACGGCGCAGACCGGGCGCAACGGCCAGCTGGACGCCTGGTTCATCGCCTTCGCCCCGGCCCAGAACCCCCAGGTCGCGGTTGCGGTCGTCGTCGAGCGGACGAATCAGTACGGCGGGCAGGCCGCCGCCCCGATCGCTCGCGACGTGATGCAGGCGGTGCTCAATGCCGCCTCGTAGACGCAAATCCGGGCAGGGCGCGCACTCCTACCGTGGAAGAATGACTCGATGACGGGCGACGAGACGGAGCGCGGTCAACCGTTCGACGGCCGCTACCGCGTACTCGGCCGCCTGGGCGTCGGCGGGATGGCAACCGTCTACCTCGCCGAGGATTCGAGTCTTGGCCGCAAGGTCGCGCTCAAGGTCATGGCCGACCGCTATTCCGACGACGGCGAGTTCGTCGAGCGCTTCCGGCGCGAGGCGCAGGCCGCGGCGCGCCTGAACCACCCCAACATCATCGCCGTGTATGACCGCGGCGAGGCCGACGGCCGGCCGTATATCGCCATGGAGTACCTCCAGGGCCGCACGCTGAAGCAGGTCATCCAGGCGGAGGGGCCGCTGCCGCCGGAGCGCGCCATCGCGATCGCCATGCAGATGCTCGCAGGCCTGCGCTACGCGCACGAGCACGGCGTCGTGCACCGCGACGTCAAGCCGCACAACGTGCTGGTCGGCGACGACGGCCGCATCAAGGTCACCGATTTCGGCATCGCCCACGCCGGCGACCCGCAGATGACCGAGGTCGGCTCGATCGTCGGGACCGCCCAGTACCTGTCTCCCGAGCAGGCCCGCGGTCGCGCCGTCGGCCCGCAGACCGACATCTACTCGCTCGGGGTCGTGCTCTACGAGATGCTCGCCGGCCGCGTGCCGTTCGAGGGCGATTCGTCGGTCGCGATCGCGATGCAGCACGTCTCCGACCAGGCGCCACCGTTGCGCGCGCTCGCGCCGGATGTGCCCGAGTCGCTCGCGCTCGTGGTCGCGCACGCGATGCTCAAGGACCCGGCCCAGCGCTACGGCAGTGCAGACGAGTTCTCGAGCGACCTCGACCGCGTGCGTCGCGGCCTCGTCCCGCTCGCCGCGACGGCCGCGTTTACGGCGGTCATCCCGCGCGAGCAGACCGAGGTCGTGCCCGCGGTCGAGGCCACGCGCATCGCACCGCGGCCCGAGGGCGCCACGCTGCTTTCCGGCGACAAGCTGCCTGCTCGCCCGACGCCGCGCAAGCGCTCACGCTGGCCGTGGCTGCTGGTACTGCTCCTGCTCCTCGCGGTCGGCGCGCTCGCGGCGTTTGCGATCGGCGGCGTTCCCGGCGACGAGTCGTCGACGACGACGGGAGTGACGACCACGGGGCCGGTGACGACCGTCATCGCCTCGCACAAGCTCGACGATCTCGAGGGCAAGACGTACCAGGAGGCCAGAGCGACGCTGAGCGGCTACCAGCTCGGCCTCATCATCCCGAAAGCACAGCCCGTACGCGATGCCACGCACGCGGCCAACATCGTGGTCGCGAGCGTTCCGGACACGGGTGCGCTGCTGCACCGGGGCGACACTGTGCGCCTCAAGGTCTCGCGCGGGCAGATGAGCATCCCGAACATCGTGGGAGCGACGCAGGCCGATGCGCAGGCCAAGCTCGGGCCCAACTTCAGGTTCTCCCCGATGTCCGAGAGCAGCGACACGATCGACAGGGGCAGCGTCACCCGCACGGATCCGGCGGTCGGCACGACGGTTCCCGTCGGGTCGTCGGTGACGGTCTACATCTCCACCGGTCCCGCCACCGTCGAGGTGCCGAAGCTCGTTGGCCGGAGCGAGAGCGATGCGCGCGCAACGCTCGCCGGTGCCGGGCTGATCGTCCGCGAACCCCCGGGAAGCCGTTGCTCGGACGCCGTCAATACGGGTCAGGTCGCCAAGCAGTTCCCAGAGCCGGGGACGCCTGTGGTCAAGGGCCGGGCGGTGGGCTTCGACCTCGCCAACAGCCCATGCACGGTGTTCGTGCCCACCGTCGTCGGCATGACGCTGGACGAGGCGATCGCTCGCCTGCAGCGGGAGACGATCAATCCCAACTCGATCAGGACGACGCCGCAGCCCGTGACCGATCCGAACGACGACGGCAGGGTGCTCGACCAGGACATCCGCGGGTCCAACACCAAGCCGTTCATCGTCACCCTCACGGTCGGCCAGTTCAGCCAGACTGACACCACGACGACAGCGCCATGACCCCGCGCGTCCGCATCGCGGTCGTGGCCGGAGGTCGCTCCTCCGAGCACGCGATCTCGCTGGCTTCCGCGCGCTCGGTGATCGAGGCGCTCGATCCCGAGCGCTATGACGTGGTCACGCTGCTGATCGACGAGACCGGCGGGTGGCAGGTGGTCGACGGCGCGCCCGCCCTGCTCGCCGCCTCCGAGGGCGCCGCCCCCGCGGAGCTCGCCCGAGACGGGGGCACGTCGCTCGTGCCGGGGGCCGGGGGCGGCGCTCTGGTAGGCGTCAACGGCGCGAGCGCCGGTGAGGTCGACGTCGTGTTCCCCGTGCTCCACGGGCCCTTCGGCGAGGACGGGACGATCCAGGGCCTGCTCGAGACAATCGGGCTGCCGTATGTCGGCGCGGGCGTGCTCGGCTCCGCGGCCAGCATGGACAAGGCGTTCTGCAAGGCGGTTCTGCGCGACGCCGGCATCGCCGTCGCGCGCTCCCTCGTGCTGCGGCACGGCGTCGACGATCCGCTCGACCCCGCAGTCGAGAGTCGAATCGCCGAGACGCTCGGCTGGCCCGTGTTCGTGAAGCCCGCCAATCTCGGGTCGAGCGTCGGCATCACCAAGGTGCACGGCCCGGAGGAGCTCGCCGACGCGCTCGACCTCGCGTACCGCCATGACCCCAAGGTGATCGTCGAGGAGTTCGTGGCCGGGCGGGAGCTCGAGTGCGGAGTGCTCGGCAACGAGCGCGCCATCGCGTCCGCGGTCGGCGAGATCCTGCCTCACGCCGAGTGGTACGACTACTCGGCGAAGTACGACGAGGGCGGGTCGGACATCATCGCGCCGGCCGACCTTCCGGTCGCCGTGGCAGAACGCGTGCGCGCCGTCGCCCTCGACTGCTTCCGCGCCCTCGAGCTCAGCGGCATGGCCCGCGTCGACTTCTTCCTCACGCCGCAGGGCGAGGTGCTCGTCAACGAGGTCAACACGATTCCCGGCTTCACGTCCACGTCCGTCTATGCGCGGCTCTTCGCCGCGGCGGGCGTGTCGTACCCCGAGGTGCTCGACCGGCTCGTGCAGAGCGGCCTCGACCGCCACGAGCGGCGCGCGCACTACCGCTACTGATCCACGCGCGTCCCACGGCGAGAAACTCTCGGGCTTCGGGGCCCGCGGCCACACACGGACGCTCGAACCAGTCCTACGCCGCCGTCTCGAGCTGCGCCTCGGTGATGCTCGCCGCGTAGCCGGTGCCCAACTGCGTCGGCGCCAGCCTGGTGATCCAGATCAGGTACTGCGTGCTCGCCTTGCCGCTGAGCGGGACGTCCATCGGGACGACGCGCGCGTCGAACGGCGCGCTGACCGGCGTCCAGCCGTCGATGCTCGGCGGCGGCGATGCCCCGGGAGCCGTGTAGACGCGGCCCGTCCAGCCGCCGAGCCCTGCCGTCAGGTGCAGCGTCGCCGCCGCGACCGCCTCCGGCGCCGTGAGGATCAGGCCGACGCCGGGCTTGCTGCCGTTGAAGTCCGGCGTGCCGCGATACGTGTCGGTGCGCCAGTGCGTGGCGGGATCGCCGTCGAGCACGTTGGCTGCGTCGGCCGGGTGCTCGCTGCCGTCGCCGCCGTCGCCCTCCGGGTCGTAGCTCGAGGCCGTCAGGCCGGCGATGGCCTGCCCGCCGGGCGCCGCGGTGGTGCCGGTCGTCGTGGCCACTGACCGCCCGGTCGTCGCGGTGGGCTCCTCGTCGCCGGCGCTGCCGATGCTCGAGCCGAGGTATGCGGCCCAGCCGATGCCTGCGGCCAGAACGAGCACGAGCAGCCCGATCGACCAGACGCGCCGGCTTCCTCGCCGGCGTGGTGCGCGTCGCCCGGGACTCGGCGACTCCTCGGCGACGATCGGGCCATCCTCGGTGGAGCTTGGATCGGCGACCTCGAGTGCGGTGACCACGAGTGGCACCTCCGCGGTCTCCGAGCCGTCGTCGCGCGTGAGCGCCAGCAGTTCGCCCTCGAGCGCGCCCTGCATCTCGGCGACGTCCGCAAAGCGGTCGTCGGGGCGCTTGGCGAGCGCACGGGCGACGATCGACTCGACGCCGTCGGAGACCTCGGGGCGGCGCGCCTGCACGCTCGGCACGGGAGCGCGCAAGTGCTGCTCGGCGATCTCGACGAACGAGGCGCCGCGGTAGGGCGGCACCCCCGTGAGGCAGTGGTACAACAGCGCACCCAGCGAGTAGATGTCGGCGCGCCCGTCGAGCGGGCGTCCCTGCGCCTGCTCGGGCGCGACGTAGTCGCCCGTGCCCAGCACCCGGCCCGGGTTGGTCAGGGCGGGGGCGTCGTCGACGCGCGCGATGCCGAAATCGGTCAGCTTGGCGTGCCCGTCCGCCGTCAGGAGCACGTTGTGCGGCTTGACGTCGCGGTGCACGACGCCGCGTTCGTGGGCGTAGGCCAGCGCCGCGGCCACCTGCACGGCGATCGCGAGCGCCTCGGCGAGTGGCAGCCGCCCCTCCAGCGAGATGCGCTCGTGCAGGTCGCGCCCGTCGACGAGCTCGCAGACGATGAACGGCCGGCCGTCCGTTTCGCCGCGGTCGATGACCGTGACGATGCCCGGGTGCGCGAGCAGCGCCAGCGTGCGGGCCTCGCGCTCGAAGCGGTCGACGGAATCGGCGGACTCCAGCCGACGGGCGTGCAGCAGCTTGATCGCGACCGGGCGGCCGAGCTCCTCGTCGTAGGCCTGCCAGACGCTCGACATCCCTCCGCGCCCGAGTAGCCGGTCGATGCGGAAGCGTCCCGACAGCGTCTCACCGATCACTCCGAGGAGCGTATCCGGCTTGCCGAAACGGCCTGGCTCAGAAGTCGAACGGCGTGATGTGATCGTCGCGCAGGGCGGCGACGAAGCGCTCGATCTCGGCGGCCATGTTGTCGTGCGCCAGTTGCTCGACGTGCTCGATCAGCGTGTCGGTGCCGTCGTTGAGCAGTGCGTCATAGCGCTGGACATCGGCTTCGCCGTGCACGCCGATGCACTCCCATTCGCACTCGGGGCAACGCCGCTCGATCTCCCAGCGACCGGCGGAGAGCTCGTGCCAGGCCGTCGGATGGACGAGCTCGCCGTCGCACTCCGGACACAGCTCGAGCGCTGCCGCGACGAGATTCTCGTCGTTCGCGTTCACCGCAGGGACGCCGGGCGCGCTCTGCAGATAGACGATCTCCACAGCCTTGCCGCTGGGGAGGATGATTCGCTTGACCTGGAATTCGCTCATGCACATGCCGTTATCGGGCAGCACGGTAGATTCCTTGAGAGTTCGAACCCCCTCAGCCGGGTGAACTTTGCTCCGAGGAAGTTCAGGAGCCGAAGTCGGCGGTGACGAAGAACGAAGCCTGGCCGTTCCAGACGCCACGCGCCACGCCCAGGCCAACCGTGTGGAACGCGGCGCGCAGGATGTTCTCGCGGTGCCCCGGGCTCTGCATCCACATGGCCACGGCACCCGAGGCGCTCGAGGCGACGGCCAGATCCTCGCCCGCGGTGGAGCCGTGCCAATGAACCCGCGTCAGCCGGTCCGTGAGCGTGGAGCCGTCGGGCGAGGTGTGGTCGAGCACACCCGCCTGCGCGAGCGCCTGGCTCTGCCAGCTTGCGGCGCTCGTGAGGGCCGGGGTGGCGCGAAGCGGAGCCACGCCCGCCGCAGCGCGAGCCGCATTGATCGCGGTGAGCAGCGTCTGCTCGGGGCGCGAGAGACGGAACGGCCGCGCTGCCTGGGCAGTCCCCGCGCCGAGTACCGCGAACGCGACGAGCGTGCAGGCCACGAGGTTCCTCCGGCGCATCGCGGCGAGTGTACGGGCCACATTTGACCCGAGCGTCGGTGTTCTACCGGAACCTGCCGATTCACCAGCATGTTCGAGCGGGGATGGTGAGGTACGCGCACGCAGGGCGCAAACGTGGTAGGCGCCGAGCGCCGCCGGCGTGTCCTACGCGGTGACAGCGGCGACCGAATGCTCGATCGCTGCTTCCAGCACGTCGAGCGCCTCCGCGAGCTGCTCGTCGGAGATCACGAGCGGCGCGAGGTTGCGGATCACGTTGCCATAGAGGCCGGCCTTGAGCAGCACGAGGCCGTGACGCAGCGCGTGCTCGGCCACGCGCGTCGCCAGCTCGGGCGCGGGCTCGCGCGTGCCGGCGTCGCGTACGAACTCGAGGCCGATCATGGAGCCCAGGCCGCGTACGTCGCCGATCTGCGGCACGCGCGCCTGGAGGGTGCGCATGCGTCGCGTCAGCGCCTCGCCGATCTCCCGCGCCCGCGCGCAGAGGTCGAGGCGGTCGATCTCCTCGAGCACTGCCAACGCGGCTGCACAGGCCACGGGGTTGCCGACGTAGGTGCCGCCGATGGTGGAGTCACCCGGCGCATCCATGATCTCGGCGCGGCCCAACACCCCGGACAGCGGCAGGCCGCCGGCGATCGACTTGGCGACGCACACCAGATCCGGCTCGATGCCGGACTGCTCGATCGCGAACAGCGTGCCGGTGCGACCGAAGCCGGTCTGCACCTCGTCGGCGACGAGCACGATGCCGTGCTCGTTGCAGAGCTCGCGCAGGCCTTGCAGGTAGGCCGCGGGCGCAGGCACGAACCCGCCCTCGCCCTGGATCGGCTCGATCACGATCGCGGCCACCGACTCAGGGGCAATGCGCGTCGTGAACGCGCGGCGGAGATCATCGAGCGCCTCGGCAGAGGCGTCGCCGTCGCCAGGCCAGCGGTACGCGTACGGGAAGGCCACGCGATAGACCTCGGGCGCGAACGGCCCGAAGCCCGCCTTGTACGGATGCTGCTTCGACGTCAGCGACATCGCCATGTGCGTGCGACCGTGGAACGCGCCTTCGTATGCGATCACCGCGGGCCGGCCGGTGGACGCCTTGGCGATCTTGACGGCGTTCTCGACGGCCTCGGCGCCACTGTTGAAGAAGGCAGCCTTCGTCGGACCCGTGATCGGCAGCCGCCCGCACAGCTGCTCGGCCAGCTCGACGTACGAGTCGTACGCCATGATCGTGAAGTCGGTGTGCAGGAAGCGCGAGATCTGATCGCGGACCGCGCTCGTGACGGCGGCGTTGGAGTGCCCGACGGCAAGGCAGCCGATGCCGCCGGCGAAGTCGATGTACGTGTTGCCGTCGACGTCCGTGACGAGGGCACCCTCGGCGCTCTCGACGAAGACCGGCACCCACAGGGCCTTGGCGTTGGCGACGACGCGCTCCTTGCGCTCGATCCAGGCACGCGAGCGCGGGCCGGGGACCTCGGTGCGGATCTCGATGGACGGCATGGACCGAGCGTAGCGCACTGCATAGGGTGCATAGCCCTCCCTTGTGATCACTCGGCCTGCCGCATGGTGATGACCGAGAACGCGCCGCCGGCAGGGTCCGCCAGCAACGCGCACCGGCCGGGCCCGACGTCTGCCGCCGCATGCCAGACCGTGCCGCCGAGTTCCACGCAGCGTCGTGCCGTGTCGTCGCAGTCCGCCGTTGCGATGTAGACCAGCCAGTGCGGCAGCATCTCCGCCGGCCAGCTGTCGTCCACCTCGACGGCGCCGCCGACGAACTGCTCGCCGAGCTGCCAGATGGTGTACGGCGCGCCGTCGAAGTCCTGCTGGTGCGACGTCCAACCGAAGACAGAGGCGTAGAACGCCCTCGCGGCCGCGATGTCGGGCGTCCTCAGCTCGCTCCAGATGGGCGTGCCCGGCTCACCGTGCACCTCGTAGCCATGATGCTGGCCGGGCTGCCAGATCGAGACCTGCGCGCCGGCCGGATCGCGCAGAACTGCCATGCGCCCGGCGTCGAGCACGTCCATCGCGTCCATCACGACCTCGCCGCCGCTCGCGATCGCGGCCGCGCAGGTCGCATCCGCGTCTGCGCTCGACACGTACGTCGACCACGTCGAGGAGTCGGTGTCGCCCCAGACGGGGGCAAGTCCGGCCACCTGCCGGCCGTCGTGAAGCAGCATGCGGTAGCCGCCCGCGTTCTCGATCGGCTCCGTCGCCGTCCAGCCGAAGAGCTCGCAATAGAATTCCGTCGCCCCGGTCGCGTCCGTGCTGGCGAGATCGATCCAGCAGATCGTGCCCGGGTCGTGCGAGCCGCTCGTGGGCATCGGTTCTCCTTCGTGCGATTCGTGACGAGCGGAGCCTACGCGCCGGAGCCCGCGGCGTCACTTCGAAGGAGGTCTCGTGGAGGAACTGCTGGAGGACGTCGCGCTGCGCTCGGCGCGCTATCTCGCCGACATGCGCGAGCGGGGGGTGGCGCCGTCGCCCGCGGCGGTCGCGCGTCTGGCAGAGCTGCGCGAAGCGTTTCCGGCCGGCCCGAGCGAGCCCGCAGACGTCCTCGCGCTGCTCGACGACATCGGCTCGGCCGCCACCGTGGGCAGCGCCGGCCCGAGGTTCTTCGGCTTCGTGATCGGTGGGTCGCTGCCCGCTGCGCTGGCCGCGAACTGGCTGGCCGCGGCCTGGGATCAGAACGCTGCCTTCGATTCGGTGACTCCGGCCGTGTCGGTGCTGGAAGCCGTCGCCCTGGAGTGGATGCAGGATGTCCTCGGGCTGCCCGAAGGCTGCGCGGCCGCGTTCGTCACGGGCGCCACGATGGCCAACTTCAGCGCGCTCGTCGCAGCCCGGCACTCGGTGCTCGCGCGTCGGGACTGGGATGTCGAGGCGGACGGGTTGTTCGGTGCGCCGCCGATCACGGTCGTGATCGGCGAGGAGGCGCACCCCACGCTGATCAAGGCGCTCGGCCTCGTCGGGTTCGGCCGCAACCGGCTCGTGCGGGTGCCAGTGGACGGCCAGGGGCGCATGCGCAGCGACGCGCTTCCTCGGCTCACGGAAGGGACGATCGTGTGCGCGCAGGCCGGCAATGTCAACACGGGCGCCTTCGACCCGTTGGCCGAGATCGCCGAGCGCACCCGCGAGGCCGGAGCGTGGCTGCACATCGACGGCGCGTTCGGCCTCTGGGCCGCGGCGGCGCCTCGGCGGGCACACCTGCTCGAAGGGTCGGCCCTCGCCGACTCCTGGGCAACTGACGCGCACAAGTGGCTCAACGTCCCCTACGACAGCGGCCTGGCATTCGTGCGCGATGCCGACTCGCTGCGCGCCGGGATGGCGGTCACGGCCGAGTACCTGCCGGCGCCGAGCGGAGTGCGCAATCCCTCGGACTTCACGCCCGAGCTCTCGCGTCGCGCGCGCGGCGTCGAGGTCTGGGCGGCCCTGCGCTCGCTCGGCCGCTCCGGCCTGGATGACATCGTCGAGCGAACCTGCCGGCATGCCCGGCGTTTCGCCGACGCGCTGGCCGCGGCCGGCTATGAGGTCCTCAACGACGTCGTGCTGAATCAGGTCCTGGTCTCGTTCGGCGAGCCCGAGATGACCGAGCGCGTCGTCGCGGGCATCCAGGCCGAAGGCACGTGCTGGTGCGGCGGCACCGTCTGGCAGGGACGGACCGCGATGCGCATCAGCGTGTCCTCGTGGGCGACCACGGACGACGACGTGGAGCGCAGCCTCGAGGCGATCCTGCGAATCGCCGGGCGCCTCCAGGCCTGAGCTCCGCGACCTGGGCCTGAACCGGTCTCAGTCCCGCAGAAGGTCTTCCAGGGCCGCGGCTGCTCGCAGGACCACGGCCTCGCTCCCGGGCAGCCCGATCACCTGCAACCCGAGCGGCAGGCCGTCGCGATCCAGGCCGGCCGGGAGTGAGAGCGCGGGCCAGCCGAGGCCGTTGAAGGGCTTCGTCAGGGCGTTCATGCGCGTCGTCTTGTCGGGACCGTCGATCGCCACAGGCGCGCACGGCGCGCTGGCGCAGAGAAGGACGTCGTAGCCCGCGGCAGCGGCCGCGCAGCGGTCCTGCGCCTCGGCGAGCGCCTCGCGGGCACGCAGGTACTCGATCGCCGAGAGGGTGCGCGAGGCCTCGACGTCGGCGAAGGTCGTGGGGTCGTACTGCTCGGGGTCCGGCTGCGGATCATGCTCGAGCACGAACGCGCCCGGCTCCGCCGAGAAGACGGGCGACATGGCGCGGTTGTCGTCCTGCGACCAGCCGAGGTCGATCTCACCCGCGCGCACGCGGCCGCGCGCGCGCTCGAGCATCTCCGCGACGTCGTCTTCGAGCAGTGCGGTGAAATAGCCTGCGAGGAATGCGATGCGGAGGCCGGCGAGGCCGCCCTCGAGCTCTGTAGGCGGCGTGTCCGTGAGCACGGCGTGCTGCACCGCCGCCTCTGCCACGCTCCTCGCGATCGAGCCGCCGGTATCGAAGCTCGGTGCGTAGGGCATGCACCCTGCGAGCGGCACCGATCCGTAACCCGGCTTGAATCCGACGACGCCGCAGGCCGCGGCCGGATGCCGCACGCTGCCGCCGGCATCCGTCCCCGGCGCGTGGTCGACGATGCCAGACGCGACTGCCACGGCCGAGCCCGACGACGAGCCGCCGGGAACCCGCTCCGGGTCGTGCGGATTTCGACACGGCGGCCGGCCGGGCGTCTGGCCCATCATCCCCCAGGCCAGCTGGGTCATCGCGAGCTTGCCGAGCGACACGGCACCCGCGGCCTCGAGCCGCTGCACGGCGGTTGCGCTGGCAACGGCGGGCGGCGCGAGCGCGCGCCACGGCGCGCCTCCCGTCGTGTGCAGGCCGGCAACGTCGAAGCAGTCCTTCCAGCCGCACACGGAGCCCGCGAGGACGCCGACATCCTCGCCGCGGGCCGCGCGGGTCGCCAGCGAGGTTGCCTGCTCGCGGGCGCGTCGGGCATCCAGCTCCCAGATGGCGCCAAGGTGCGCGAGTTGCTCTGCCAGCTCGAGGGCGCGCTCGACACGCTCGGCGATTCCGCGGGCGGGCACCATGGCGTGGGATGATCGCACGATGGTGCTCTCCGACCGCTCCATCCGCGAGGCGCTCGCGGCCGGCCGCATCGCCATCGAGCCGTTCGACGAGGCGCTCGTGCAACCGTCGAGCGTCGACGTGCGCTGCGATCACCGCTTCCGCGTCTTCCATCCGGGGCGCTACCCCTTCATCGACGTCAAGCAGGCGATGCCCGACCTGACCGAACTGGTAGAGATCGACGATGGGCGCGCCTTCATCCTGCATCCGGGCGAGTTCGTCCTCGGCGCGACGCTCGAGCGCATCAGCCTGCCGGACGACCTGGTCGCACGGCTCGACGGCAAGAGCTCACTCGGCCGCCTCGGCCTGCAGGTGCACTCGACCGCCGGGCTGGCGGACCCGGGCTTCACGGGGCAGATCACGCTCGAGCTCTCCAACATGACGCGCCTGCCGATTTCGCTCTATCCCGGCATGCGCGTGGCCCAGCTCGTGTTCGAGATGCTCTCGACGCCGGCCGATCGACCGTACGGTCACGGCGGCCTGAACTCGAAGTACCAGGGTCAGTCCGGCCCCACGCCGAGCCAGTACTGGCGCAACTTCGACGAAAGGCCAGAGGCGCGTCCGCACGGGTGAATTTTCGCTCCCTACCCTTCCCATCCGGGAGCCTGTGAGCTAGGCTGGGCGCACCGCGGAAAGGGGGTGGTCCGATCTTGTGTGACAGTACTGATGGGCCGAGCGGAGGTACTCGCCGCTAGGGGTGACGTTCCCCTGAACCAGAGAGGGAACTCGCCGACAGGCCAGGCGTTGGGGAGCCGCGGAAGACGCGGCAATCGCCCCTGGCGAATACCAGCGAGTATCCGATCGTCGTCGGGCCGCCTCGGGGCGGCCCGACGTGTTTTTCGGGCCTTCGTCAGTAGCCGAGCGCGATCCCGTCCTTGCGCGACTCGCTGCCGCCGATCAGGACGTCGTCGTGGACGAGCACCACCTGGCCGCCGCCGAAGCTCTCGGGGGTGGGATCACAGAGCACGCGGTGGCCGCGCCGCGCCAGCGCCGGCGCGAGGCGGTGGAGCGGCTCCTCCAGGGCGAGCGCCCAGCCGTCGTCGCCGTTGCGATCGAGCCGCCAGCGTGGCTCGTCCAGCGCCGCCTGGGGGTCCAGCCCGCGATCCACGATGTGCGACACGACCTGCAGGTGGCCCTGCGGCTGCATGTGCCCGCCCATCACGCCGAATGGCCCGTGCAACGCGCCGTCGCGCAGCAGCAGGCCCGGGATGATCGTGTGGTAGGGCCGCTTGCCGGGAGCCAGCCGGTTGGGGTGGGCATGCTCGAGCGTGAAGCAGGCGCCGCGGTTCTGGAGTGCGACGCCGGTGCCGGGTGCGACGACGAGCGAGCCGAACGCGTAGTAGACGCTCTGGATCAGCGAGCAGGCATTGCGCTGCTCGTCCACTGCGCACAGGTAGACCGTGCCGCCGCGCTGCAGCGGCCCGGCCGCAGGAGCGCCGGCACGCGCCGGATCGATCAGCGAGCGGCGCGAGTCGAGGTAGTCGTCGTCCAGGTAGCGCGCGGGGAGGGGGCCATCGTGGACGTGGCGCTCCGCGTCAGCGAAGGCGAGCTTCATGGCCTCGGCCTGCAGGTGCACGCGATCGAGCGCACGGCCCCCGGTGTGGTCGAGGCCGTCGAGGATGCCGAGCGCCTGCAGCGCGGCGACGCCCTGGCCGTTCGGCGGGATCTCGCAGACCTCGACCCCGCGGTAGTGCCTGCGCAGCGGCTCGACCCAGTCGGCATGGGGCGCGGCCAGATCGTCGAGTGTCAGCGGCGTGGCCTCGCAGATCGCATCCGCCACCGAGCCGCGGTAGAAGCCCATCGGCCCTTCGCCGGCGATCCTGCGCAGCGTTGTCGCGAGCTCGGGGAACCGCACGAGCTGCCCGACGCGCGGCGCAGGCAGGAAGACGCGACGTGCCTCCTCGAAGAGCGCCAATTCCATCGCCGCGGCGGTCCAGTAGCGGGAGATCACCGGCGTCACTGCGAATCCGCGCTCGGCGATGTCGATCGCGTCGGCGAGCGCGCCGTCCAGCCCGAGGCGGCCGTGACGCTGCGCGAGCTCGGCCCAGCCCGCAACGGCGCCCGGGGCGGTCACGCTCAGCGGGCCGCGCACCGGCATGGCCGTGCCCAGGGCATCCGGGTCCGCCGCGGCGGGTGCGCGACCACTGGCGTTCAGGCCGGTCAGCTCGCCGTCGCGCCAGACGAGCGCAAAGCAGTCGCCGCCGACGCCGGTCGACATCGGCTCGACGACACACAGCACTGCCGCAGCCGCCAGCGCGGCGTCGACGGCATTGCCTCCGCGCTCCAGGGCCCGCAAGCCCGCGCGGGTCGCGAGCGGCTGGCTGGTGGCGACCATCCCGCGCGCGGCGACCGCGCTCGCACGTGCGGGAAACGGCCCCGCCGTCAGTTCCACGTCACCTCGTCCAGCCCCTCGAACCCCTCGGGCAGCGGTGTGCCGACGGAGGCGTTGAGCGCGACCTTGACGACGCCGAGGCCGAGCAGTGCGCACTTGAGGCGCACGGGCGACAGCTGGATGCCGAGCAGGTCGATGACGTCCTCGCGTCCGAGCGCCGCCACCTCCGTCGCCGGCTTGCCCTCGATCTCCTCGGTCAGCATCGACATCGCCGCCTGCGAGATGGCGCAGCCCTGCCCACGGAAGCGCACGGCCTCGATGCGCTGGTCGCCGGTCAGCCGCAGATCCACCGTGATCTCGTCGCCGCAGAGCGGATTCTGGCCCTCGGCCGTCGCGTCGTTCGGGTCGAGCTCGCCGCGGTTGCGAGGGCTCTTGTAGTGATCGAGGATCTGTTCGCGATAGAAATTCTCGTCCATCATGCGAACAGCTCGCGAACGTCCTCGAGCCCGTCGCACAGACGGTCGATCTCCTCGGGCACGGTGTACAGGTAGAAGCTCGCGCGCGTGGTCGCGGGCACCCCGAAGCGGCGCATCAGCGGCTGGGTGCAGTGGTGACCCGCGCGCACGCAGACGCCGCGGCGGTCGACGATCTGTGCAACGTCGTGCGGATGGGCCGGCGCGAACGTGAACGACACGACACCGCCGCGCTCGGCCGCCGGAGGGCCGAGGATCGTCAGTCCCTCGACCGCGGCGAGGCGCTCGCATGCGTACGCGGTGATCTCGGACTCGTGCGCGGCGATGGCCTCCATGCCGATTGCCTGGAGATAGTCGATCGCGGCGCCGAGGCCGACGCACTCGACGATCGCGGGCGTGCCGGCCTCGAACTTCCACGGCAGGGCGTTGAAGGACGTCTTCTCGAGCTCCACCGACTGGATCATCTCGCCGCCACTCAGGAACGGGGGCATCTCCTTGAGCAGCTCCTCACGCCCCCAGAGCGCGCCCGCGCCGCTCGGCCCGGGCAGCTTGTGGCCCGAGAAGGCGAAGAAGTCGCAGCCGAGGGCCTGGACGTCGACCGGGCGGTGCGGAGCCGATTGCGCGCCGTCGACGACGACGACCGCACCGCGCGCATGCGCCCAGTCGCAGATCTCCCGCACGGGATTGAGCGTGCCCAGCGTGTTGGACTGGTGCACGACCGCGACGAGTCGCACGCGGCCCTCCCGCTCGATCGCCGCCAGCTGGTCGAGGTCGAGGCGCCCGTCGTCGGTCACGCCGACGTAGCGCAGGGCGGCCCCCGTCCGATTGGCGAGCAACTGCCACGGCACCATGTTCGAGTGGTGTTCCATCTCGCTGCACACGATCACGTCGCCGGGTCCGCAGCTGGCGTTGCCATAGGAGTAGGCGACGAGGTTGAGCGCCTCGGTGGCGTTGCGCACGAAGATGCATTCGCGCCGGTTGGAGGCGTTCACGAAGCTCGCGACGGTATCGCGGGCGGCCTCGTAGGCGTCGGTGGCCTCCTCAGCGATCGTGTAGACGCCGCGGTGCACGTTGGCGTAGTGGTGCTCGTAGACGCGATTCATCGCATCCATGACCTGGCGTGGCGTCTGCGCCGAGGCGGCGGAGTCCAGATAGGCGAGCGGATAGCCGTTGATCTCGCGCGCAAGGATCGGGAAGTCGCCGCGCAGCCTCTGGACGTCGAGCGCGGTCGAGACGATCTCGGACGAGGCTGCAGGGACGACCTTCACCCGAGCAGTGTACGTCTTGTGAGGCGCACCTAACTCCACCCGCCGGAACGCCGACGGCCCGCCTGGGGCGGGCCGTCGGGTCGAGCGGGAGCAGGTGCGGACTACGCGGTCGCGCCGCGCAGCGTCCGCTCTCCGCCGTGGCCGAGCTTCGGCAGCCAGGCGAGGCTGCGCGGCATGTACCAGTTCCACTTGCCGAGGAGCTTCATCGCGGCCGGCAGCACGACGCCGCGGATCAGCGTCGCGTCGATCGCGACGGCGACGGCGAGGCCGATGCCGAACTCCTGCAGGTCGACCAGCGAGAGCGTCGCGAAGATCGCGAACACGGCGACCATCACCGCTGCGGCGGCGGTCACGACGCCGGCCGAGCTGCGAATGCCCTGCTCGACGGCGGCGTCGTTGCCGAGGCCCTTGTCCCAGCCTTCCTTGATCCGGCTCAGGATGAACACGTGGTAGTCCATCGAGAGGCCGAACAGGATCACGAACAGGAAGACCGGCAGCCAGGAGGCGATGCCCTTGGTGTGCGGCATCCCGAAGGCCTCCCCCAGACCGTGCTGGAAGACCATCGTGAGGACGCCGAAGGCCGCCGCGACGGACAGCAGGTTGAGGAGGATCGCCTTGATCGGGATGACGATCGACCGGAAGGTGACGAGCAGCAACAGGAACGCCATCGCGAGCACGAAGCCGAACACGAGCGGCGCGTGCGTCGAGAGGTTGTCGTTCGCGTCCTGGGTCGCTGCGGCGTCGCCGCCCACGTCGACGGTGGCGCCCGGGATCGTCCCGACCGTCGCCGGCGCGATCCGCCGCACCGCGGCCAGGGCGTCCATCGACTCGCTGTTCGAGCCGTCGCCGACGAGCGGCAGGTCGACGTGAACGACCGTGCCGTCGCGGCTGATCTCCGGCTTGGCGATCGGTCCCACGACCTTGCCTGTCGCGAGCGCCTGGCGCTCGAGCTTGGCGATGCCGGCCTGCACGACGGGCGTCCTGACGTTGCCGGCCTGGATGACGACCACGGCCGCGCTCTTCTCGCTCGGGAAGGACTCCTGGATGTGGTCGTAGACCTTGAGCACCGGGAAGGCCTTGCGCGAGATGTCGTCCGTGCCGGTCTGCTTGGTGTGCATTCCGAGGGCCGGCAGGGCGAGCACGACCAGCACCGCGACGCCGGCGACGAGCGCGACGACCGGGCGGCGCATGACGTGGCCGAGGACGAAGCCCCAGACGCGGGAGTCGCGTTCCTCGCGCTTCAGCCTGCGCAGGAACGGCAGGCGGCTCTTGTGCACGCGATCGCCGAGCTTCGCCAGCACTGCGGGCAGCACGGTCAGCGAGCCCAGCACCGCGACGCCGACGACGAGGATGGAGCCGATCGCCATCGCGCCGCTCTCCGGCTCGCCCAGGAAGAAGATGCCGGCGAGCGAGGCCATGACGGTCAGGCCGGAGACGAGCACGGCGTGCCCGCTCGTGGATGCGGCAGCCTCGAGCGCGGCCAGCTTGCCGGCGCCGCGGGCCCGCTCCTCCCGCTCACGCTTGAGGTAGAAGAGCGAGTAGTCGACGGCCACGGCCATGCCGATCAGCATCATCAGGATCTGCGTGCTCTCGCCGGTCGCCATGAACTGGCTCGAGACGGCGGTCAACCCGAATGCCGTGAACACGGAGGTCAGCCCGAGCAGCACCGGGATGCCGGCCGCGAGCATCGCGCCGAAGGCCAGCAGCAGGATGAGCAGGGTGATCGGGATCGAGAGGAATTCCGCCTTCCGGAAGTCCTGGGCGAGCTTGTCGTCGAACTTCTTGCCTGACGAGGCGTCGCCGAACTGCTCGACGCGTAGACCCGCGTGCTCGGCGGCGACGGCGCTCACCGCGGTCTCGATCGGGACGATCTTGTCGACGGCCTTCTCGGAGTCGCCGCGGATGTCGAATCGGATCAGCGCCGCCCGCCCGTCGTGCGAGCGCTGCGGCACCTGGATGTTGGTGACGGTGGGAAGAGCTCCGACGCGCTTCTTCACGTCGGCCGTCACGGCGTTCAGATCTGCAGTGGCGAGCCGGCCGCTGCGCGTCTGGACGAGGATCATCTCGCCGGCGGGCGTCTCGGTCGTCGGGAAGGCCTTGTCGAGCACCTTCGCCGCGCGGCCGGACTCGCCGACGCCCTGCTCGGACTGCTTGAGCGTCTTCTGCGTGACAACGGAAGTACCGATGAAGAAGCTGACGACAACGAAGGCCATCCAGCCCAGAATCGCCGTCCACGGATGCGTCCCGCTCCAGCGGCCCATCCGGTGTGCGAGGTTGCGCTTGGCGTGCATCTGATTCCCCTCCCGAGGGTTCGTACGGGTGACGTGCGTTGACCTGCCAAGCGTGTCGCCGCAGCCGTCGCCGATGCGTGCGGCGGCCACGAGTGTTCGGCGCTCGGAACCCCTGCCCGCCCCTACGGCACGCACCGCGGTCGCGGGTAGTCAGCCGCACCGCCGGATGGCGGGGCACACTCCGTGCAGGAGGGCATAATCCGACCGTGGCTGTCGAGGCTCCTGTCCGCATCCCGCAGCGCACGACAGACGACCGCGGCTCTGACGACCGGCCCTGGCAGGTGATCGTCCTCAACGACAACCACAACACGTTCGAGGGCGTCGCGTTCGCGCTCTCGCACACGCTGCCCGGCGTGACCTACGAGCGCGGGATGGAGATCGCCGATCGCATCCACCGCAGCGGCCGCGCCGTGGTCTGGAGCGGCGTGCGGGAGCTAGCCGAGCACTATCACGCTCAGCTCGGCGACTTCGGCCTCACGATGGCGCCGCTGGAGCAGGTCTGAGCCCGACCCGTATGCGCAGGAGAGCGACCTGGACGTACGGCGCCAACGCCAGTGCGTAGAAGTCCAGCCAGCCGTATCCGCCCGGAATCCCGCTCGGCGGATTGGCAGCGCTCAGGAGCCCCGTCGGGTCGTGCGGGGCCCAGGCCCACGTGCCGAGGTGCGTCCCGTACAGCTCGAGGGCGGCGGTGAGCACGAACGCGGCGGCGTACACGCCAGGCGCGCGGCCGCGCAGGATGAACGCGGCGAACGAGAGATAGAGGACGAAGCCAAGCGTGTCCGGCTGCTCCGGCACCACGAGGCCGCCAACCGCCCAGGCCGTCGCCACCGCCAGCGTCAGCAACGGGATCCACGCGCGTCTCGTCACGGCCGGCGAGCGCCCGACGAGCACTGCTGCCAGGTAGACGAGGCCGTGGCCCGGCGGGACGAACGACGGCACGTTGTGGAGGCGATAGGTGTAGAGGCCGAGCAGCGGCGAGGCGGAGTACTCGAGGAGCGTGGCGAGTACGACGAGCGTCGCGACCTGCGCCTGGATCGCTCGCGGCTCGCGCCGCACGAGCACGATCAGCAACAGCCAGGTCGCGGCGCCGATCAGGCGCTGGCGGCCGATGCCTGCGCCCTCGTCGAGCGCGAGGCCCAGCGCGAGCCAGCCAACGACGATCGCCGCCACGACGAACGGGCGGCTGGCCGGCTGCTCGGTGCGTCCCATGGCAGGCCGAAGTCTCGCAGGGTGATAGAAGGTCCGGTGTGAGCGCTCCTCAGATCGGGCCCGTCCGGTGTTCCTGGGCCTCCGGCGGCGATCCGCTCTACGCCGCCTACCACGACGAGGAGTGGGGCGTTCCGCTGCACGACGAGCGCGCGCTCTTCGAGCTGCTGTGCCTGGAAGGCGCGCAGGCCGGCCTCGCGTGGATCACGATCCTGCGCAAGCGCGACGGCTACCGGAGGGCGTTCCTCGACTTCGACCCGGAGCGCGTGGCAGAGATGAGCGACGCCGACCTCGATGAGCGGCTTGGCGATCCCGGCATCGTGCGCAACCGGCTCAAGGTCAAGGCCGTGCGCACGAACGCGCGCGCCTTCCTCGAGGTGCGCGACGAGCACGGCAGCTTCGACAGTTACCTCTGGAACTGGGTCGACGGCGTGCCGGTGCGGAACGCCTGGCGCCGCGGGAGCGACATCCCGGCGAAGACGCCGCTGGCCGAGAGCATCAGCCGTGACCTGCGCAAGCGTGGCTTCACGTTCGTCGGCCCGACGATCGTCTACGCGTACCTGCAGTCGACGGGCCTCGTCAACGATCACCTCGTCAGCTGCTTTCGCTACGACGAGGTCTAGAAGGCCGGCAGCGAGCGCCGCGCTCGCGCAATCGGGACCTCTCAGGCACGGCCCCTTAGGCTGCACGCATGGCTGTTCTCCACCTCCACCACTATGGCGCGCCCGACGGGCCGCCGACGCTCGCGATCCACGGCGTCACCGCCCACGGCGAGCGCTATCGCCGGCTTGCTCAGGAGGCCTTCCCCGAGCGGCGCTGGCTCGCGGTCGACCTGCGCGGCCACGGGCGCTCGACCTGGGACGCCCCCTGGACCGTCGAGCGGCACGTGGCCGACCTGCTCGAGACGCTGGACGCGGAGGGGGCGGAGCGCGTCGCCGTCATCGGACATTCCTACGGCGGCATGATCGGCCTGCACCTGCTGGCGACGGCGCCGGAACGCGTTTCCCGCCTCGCGCTGCTCGATCCCGCGATCGAGCTCCCGGGCCGCTGGATGCCCGAGTACGCCGACGACATCATCGAGGATGCAGGCTGGGCGACGCCCGCCGAAGCGCTCGCCAAGCGGCTCGAGGGCCGGCCGCCGCAGTCGCTCGCCGATGCCACCGAGGACGTGAAGCGGCATGTCTACCAGGCGCCCGACGGCCGCTACCGCATGCGCTTCTGCCGCGGAACCGCAATCGCCGGCTGGAGCGAGATGTCTCGCGCCACGGTATCCGTCGCGCACGCCAACCGTCCGTGCCTGCTCGTCGTCGCGGGGCAGGAGGAGATCGTGCGCCCCGAGCTGCGGTCCTCCCTCGCACGCGACCTCGGCGAGCGTCTGATCACCGTGGAGATCGACTGCGGGCACATGGTCTACTGGGACGCGTTCGACGAGACCGCAGCCGCGCTGCGCGCGTTCATGGGCTGACGAGCGATATCGGCTCCTAGGAGTCGGGATTGCAGAACCGGGTAAGGACGTTGACCGTGGAGTGGCGCACCGACGCGCCGCTCGAGGGACGCGAGGAGAACGGTCCTGTCGGCTCACGACGCATTCGGGACGCTACGGCGTCCGCGCACAGGTCAGAGCGCTGCGCGCGACGCGGCCGCGACGCCGCGCTTCGTCGCGCGGGAGCTTGCGCTGTGGGCGTCCATCTATCCGCTGTATCTGGCGATTCGCGGGTGGTCGATCGCCGATCCGAGCCACGCGTTCGCCGATGCCTCGCACGTGATCCGCTTCGAGCGCGAGTTCCGTCTCTTCCAGGAGCTCGAGGTCCAGCGGCTCCTGCAACCGCTCGCGGGGTTCTTCTCGACCTACTACATGCTCGCGTTCGCGCCCGTCGTCGTCAGCGTCCTCGTGTGGCTCGCGGGCGCGAGGCGCAGCCTGTATGCCGAGTTGCGAACGCTGCTGTTCGTCTCGCTGGGCATCGCGCTGGTCGCCTACGTCGCGTTCCCCACCGCGCCGCCGCGGCTTGTGCCGGGTCTCGGCATCGACGACACCGTCGGGCTCGCCGGCCACGACAGCGGCTCGTTCGCGGGCATCCGCTTCGATCCGTATGCGGCCATGCCGAGCCTGCACGTCGGCTGGAGCGCCCTCGTGGGGCTGGCCGTCTTCCGCGCGACCTCGCGCCTCTGGCTGCGCGCGGTCGCCGTGGCGCATCCCGTGCTGATGGCGCTCGCGGTGACCGCGACGGGCAACCACTATCTCGTCGATTCGCTCGCCGGTGCGCTCGTCGCCGTGCTCGCGCTCGCGGCGGTCGACGTCTGGCGACGCACGCTCGCGCCACATCCCGCGCCCGCCGGGGCGCATCGTCGTGCGGCCTGACTCGGGTCGCCCGGCACCGCCACTTCTGACGCGCTCGCTTTCGCTGCCGGTCGAGATGGCCTTCGTGGGCGTCGTGATCGCGGTCTGGCAGGTGCTTCGGATCCCCCTCGAGGGGTCGACGCGCGTCGCGCTCGCGCATGCGCACGACTGGATCGCGCTGGAGCGCAGGCTGCACGTGGACGTCGAGCCCTCCGTCCTTCGCTTCGTGCACGGGCGCGACTGGCTGCTGGACAGTGCGACGTGGTTCTACGCGAATCTCAACGAGGCGGCCGTGATCGCGTTCATGGCGGTCGCGCGAATGCTCGACGACGTGCGCTACCCGAAGCTCCGCACCACGTTCGTGCTCATGCACGTGCCGGCGCTGGCGGTGCTTGCCCTGTATCCGCTCGCGCCGCCCCACTGGGTCGTGGGCGTGCCCTTCGCAGATGGCCCGCCGCTGCACCCGAGCGCGCTCCGCAACGAGACGGCGGCGGCCGTCAGCCTGCACTTCGGCGGACCGGTGTTCATCGCGGCCGGCGCTCTCTGGCTGCGCCCGCGCGCTCCGCTCGCCTGGTTGACGCTGGTGTACCCGTTGCTCGTGTTCGTCGTGATCCTCGGCACGGGCAACCACTACGTGCTCGACACGCTGGTCGGGGCAGCCTGCGTGGGCGCGGGCTTCGCCGCCGCTCAGCTGATCCACGGACCGCTCCCGCGGGGCCGCGCGAGCGCGGACTGGACACGCATCGCGCTTGCGGGAACAGCCTTCGGACTGCTCGCGTTCGTCATCAATGGAGGCTTCATCGGAGAGCTGGTATGAGCGTTCGCAGCGTCCTCTCGCACGCCCGACATCCACAATCGCAGGCTCGCGACCGCGCGACGCGCGAGCCGACGCCACACGAGTGGATTCGCGAGCTCGCGCTCGTGCTCGCAGGGCTCCTGGTCTACTTCGGAGTGCGTGCGGCGACGAGTGACGACGCCGGCCCGGCCAACGCCCACGCGCGCTCGATCGTGCATCTCGAGCACGTCCTGGGAATCGCCCGCGAGGGGGACCTGCAGCGCCTGATCATCCACCACCACACGCTTGTCACCCTGGCCAACTGGGTCTACATCTGGGGACACTGGCCGCTGATCGCCGTCAGCGCCGCCTGGCTCTTCCGCTACCGGCCGGACGCCTACCGCCTCATGCGAACGGCCATCTTCGCCTCGGGCGCGATCGGCATGACGATCTTCCTGCTCTATCCGGTCGCTCCGCCGCGCCTGACCGGGCTCGGGCTGACGGACACCGTGACGAGCTACTCGCACGCCTACCGCGCGCTGCAACCACCGTCGTTGATGGATCGCTACGCGGCCCTGCCGAGTCTCCATTTCGGCTGGGATCTGCTCGTCGGCCTGACGCTCGCGCGCTTCCACCCGCGCACCGTCGTGCGCGTCCTCGGTGCGCTGATGCCGGTGGCCATGGCGCTGGCCGTCGTGATGACGGCGAATCACTACGTGCTCGACGTGATCGTCGGCGGCATGGTGGCGATGGCAGGGCTCGCGCTCGCGATGCTGCTCGTGCGGGCGCGCGACCGGCGCTCGCTGGAGCGGCGGCGGGACGCTCTCGGACGCGGGGCCGCGTGGTCGACGCGCCACTGCTGATCGCGCATCGCGCCGGCAACGACCCGGCACGGCTCCGCGCCGCCGAGGGAACGGGCGCGGACGTCATCGAGGCCGACCTCCACCTGCGCCGGGGAAGGCTCGAGCTACGCCACCTGAAGACCGTCGGCCCGCTGCCGCTCTACTGGGACCGGTGGGCGCTTGCACCGCCCTGGCGGCGCTTCGACACCCTGGATGACCTGCTCGCCGCCGCCAGGGCCGAGACCGTGCTGATGCTCGACATCAAGGGCAGCGACCACGCCGCCTCCCGGTTGGTGACCGCGACGCTCGACCGCGCTGCGCGCCGCGCGCGCGTGTTCGTGTCTGCGCGCGAGTGGCCGCTGCTCGACGAGATCGACCCTGTGCTGGGCCAGAGGATCGCCTCCGCCGCGACACCGCGGCAGCTCGAGCGCCTGATCGCGCGCGCCTCGAAGCAATCGTTCGATGGAGCGGCCGTGCATCTGCGGCTGCTCGAGAGCGCGCGTCTGCGCGCCCTGCGGGCACGCATCCCGTTGCTGATGTCGTGGCCCGTCAACCACGGCCACGAGGCCGAGCGTGCAACGGCGCTCGGCGTCGCCGGCCTGATCAGCGACAACCTCGCGTTGCTCGGCGAGCTGCGGCAGCTACGCGAGGCGGCGGCTGGCGCGCAGGGCGTCGCGCAAGGCGCCGCGCAAGGCGAGCGTGCGGAACGTGATCATCAGCGCCAGCATGCCGACGGCGAGGTTGATGAGCGTCACGCCGACCTGCAAGCCGACGCCGAAGGCGATGACGCTCGCGGCCGACGCGGTCTTGCGTAGGGCATAGACCAGCATCGCCTGCTGCGCGCCCACCCCGCCCGGCAGGAAGGGGATCACGCCTGCCAACCCGGTGGCGATGACCACGAGCACGGCATCCACCAACGATGCCGGCAGCCCGAATGCGTGCAAGGCGACGAACGCCACGGCGACGCGCGCGACCCAGGCGCCGACCTGCCAGCTCACCGCCTCGCGCAGGAAGCGGACGGGGCTGCGCAGCAACGCGGCGCCCTGCCGGACGTGCCCGAGCACGCCTGCGAGCCTGGGGCGCGCGACCACGGCCGCGGCGCCCGCGGCCAGTACGAGGGCGACCGGGATGAGCAGGCCGAACCCGCTCGGCCGCGGGACGGTGGGTCCAAGGGAGGCACTCACGGTCGCAAGCAGCGCGCCGCCCCCGAGCACGATGTCGATGCCGGTCAGCATCAGGAGCGTGGTGACGATCGTCGCGATCGCCGTGCCTGGCACGGCGCGGCGGACGAGCGCGATCTTGGCTGCGTCGCCCGCGTGCGCCGGGATCACGGCATTGACGGCAACGCCTGCAAGGTGAGCGCACAGCACTGCGCCGCGCGGGACGTGCCGGTCGGGTCGCGCCGCCTGCAGCAGATTCGCCCAGGCTCGGGCGTGACAGACGGAGCCGAGCAGCTGGCAGGCGACTGCGACGATCGCAAGGCGCCAGTCGAGGTGATGGAAGTGGCCCACGCTTGCGCCGACGGCATCCATGGCGCGCTCTCCCACGACCACAGGATGCCGCATCTCGGTTGAGTTGACACTACCCGGAGTGTGAAGATCCGATGAGCTCTGCCTCGCGCTCGGGCGCCAGCCCGCGTGCGACGTAGCCACCGGTCACGGGCCCGGGCAGGTCCCCCGCCCGCACGGCGCGCAGCCACTCCCACGTGTCGCGCGCCGTCTCGGCGAGCGGTCGCGGTGCCATTCCCTCTGCCCGCGCACGCGTGTTCGAGAATGAGTAGAACGCCCGGCTGTCGGGCGTGTCGGGCAGCCAGAGCGGCAGCTCGTCGAACGGCTCGACCCCTTCGGCGAGCAGGAACTCGTCGCTCAGCCAGATCGGCGTCGCGTCGCTTCCGGTGCCTTCGATGCACGCTGTGAGCAACTCCCCGATCGTGGACGGCGGGCCGCAGACGTTGAAGACTCCCGTCGCCTCCCTGTTCAGGAGCGAGGCGGCGAACCGCGCGAGGTCGCGCCCGTCCACGAGCTGCACCGATGAGCCCGGAGTTCCGGGTGCCAGCACCGGGCCGCCGCGCGCAACGCGCTCGACCCACCAGGTGAAGCGGTTGGTGGGGTCGTAGGGCCCCGCCACGATGCCCGGCCGCAGGATCAGCGCCCGAGCGGGGAACGCGCGCCCCACCGCGGCCTCGCATGCGACCTTGAGCGGGCCGTAGAGCTCCGGCGCGAGGGCGTCGACCTCGAGCTCCGGAACCTGATGCAGCGCGCCCGTCTCCTCGATCGGCGGTCTGCCCGGGATCACGTAGACGGAAGCGGTCGAGATGAATGCGTAGCGCCTGACGCGATCGGCCAGCAGCTCGGCCGAGGCTCGAACATGCTGCGGCAGATAGCCGTTGACGTCCAGGCAGACGTCCCAATCGCGCCCGCGCAACGACCCCAGGTCTCCCGTGTCGCGGTCGCCCACGAGCTGCTCGACGTCCTGCAACGGTAGCGGCGTGTGCCCGCGGTTGAAGACCGTGACCGTGTGCCCGTCCGCGACCAGCGTTTCGACGAGATGGCGCCCGACGAAGCGCGTCCCACCGAGCACGAGAATCTCCATGCGCCGAGATTACGCAACCTTGCGGTTGCGCGCTCCGATCAGCCGGTGCGCAGTGCGAGTGCAGCGGCGAACCGCTCGCGGACGGCGAGATTCTCGATCCGCGAGAGCGCGTCGGCGTAGAACGCGGTGACGAGCATCTGCTCGGCCTCGTGACGGGCGAAGCCGCGCGCCATCAGGAAGAACAGCAACTCCGCATCGACCCGGCTGACGGTCGCCGCGTGCGTGCAGCGGACGTCGTTGGCGAGGATCTGGAGGCCCGGAATCGAGTCGGCGTGCGCGTGACCCGAGAGCAGCAGGTTGCGGTTCTCCTGAAAGGCGTCCGTGCCCTGCGCGCCCTGGTCGACCTTGATGATGCCGCGCCAGACCGAGCGAGCGTGGCCGCGCAGCGCGCCCTTGTACGCGAGATCGCTCGTGGCGTTCGGCGCCGCGTGCTCCTGCGAGGTGTCGAGGTCGAGGTGCTGGCGCTCGGCGAGCGCGTACAGCCCGGTCGCCCGCACCGCCGAGCCGGGTCCGCCGAGGCGCGATTCCTGGCGCGCCTTGCCGAGCTTGCCTCCGAGCCCGAGCGAGAACCAGCGCAGCGTCGCGTCCCGCGCGATCTCGGCACGCGCCGCCGTGAAGTGGTAGCTGTCGTGGTGCAGTTCCTGGGTCTGCACGAGGTCGACGTCGGCCCCGTCCCCGAGCACGAGCTCGAGTGCCCCGTTGAGGTACCCGGGCTCGCCGGGGGCGAGCTCCTCGATCAGCGTCAGCTTCGCTCCCGCCTCGACGACGACGAGCGTGCGCCAGAGCGTGCGCGCGCCGGCCTCGGGGTTCTCGACGACCAGGCGCAGCGGCAGGCCCACCTCGACGCCGGCCGGCACGTACACGAAGCCGCCCCCGCTCCAGGTCGCCGAATTCTCGGCGATGAAGCGGTCGCGCAGGTCGAGCACGGCGCCGAGGTGGCGCCCGACGAGCTCCGCGTGCGTCTCGACGGCGTCGTCGAGCGAGGAGAGCACCACGCCCGCGGCGCGCACGTCGTCGGCGAGGCGCACCGACACCACGTCCTGCCCGCGCTGCACCAGCTCGCCGGAAGTCTCGAGATCGCCGAGCACCGTCGGGGTGCGCACCGCCGCGTCGGCGCCGGTGACGGCCGTGAAACCGTCGAAGTCGATGCCGCGCAGCGAGGTGTAGCGCCAGTTCTCGTCCTTGAGCGTCGGCAGGGGCGTGCTCGCGAGCGCCGCACGTGCCTCGCTGCGGCGCTCGTCCAGCCATGCCGCCATCAGCCGACCGAGCCTTCCATCTGCAGCTGGATCAGGCGGTTCATCTCGACCGCGTACTCGAGCGGCAGCTCCTTCGTGATCGGCTCGACGAAGCCGGCCACGATCATCGCGGAGGCCTCGGCCTCCGAGAGGCCGCGGCTGCGCAGGTAGAAGAGCTGCTCCTCGCCGATCTTCGAGACCGTCGCCTCGTGCCCGATGTCGACCTCGTTCTCGCCGATGTTGATGTACGGGTACGTGTCGGAGCGGCTCTGCTCGTCCAGGATCAGCGCGTCGCACACGACCTTCGACTTGGCGCCCCTGGCGCCCGGGTTGACGCGCAGCAGGCCGCGGTACGAGGCCCGCCCGCCTGCCCGTGAGATCGACTTCGACGTGATCACCGAGGTCGTGTTCGGGCGCCATGTGCGTGATCTTGGCGCCCGCGTCCTGGTGCTGGCCCTCGCCTGCGAACGCGATCGAGAGCACCTCGCCGTGCGCGCCCGGCTCCTTGAGGATGACCGCCGGGTACTTCATCGTCAGCTTCGAGCCGAGGTTGCCGTCGACCCACTCCATGGTGGCGTCCTGGTAGGCGACCGCGCGCTTGGTGACGAGGTTGTAGACGTTGTTCGACCAGTTCTGGATGGTCGTGTAGCGGCAGCGGCCGCCCTTCTTGACGACGATCTCGACGACCGCGGAGTGCAGCGAGTCGCTCGAGTACGTCGGCGCAGTGCAGCCCTCGACGTAGTGCACGTACGCGCCCTCGTCGACGATGATCAGCGTCCGCTCGAACTGGCCCATGTTCTGCGCGTTGATGCGGAAGTACGCCTGCAGCGGCAGCTCGACCTTGACGCCCGGCGGGACGTAGATGAACGAGCCGCCCGACCACACGGCCGAGTTCAGCGCGGCGAACATGTTGTCGGTGGGCGGGATGATCGTCGCCCAGTGCTCGCGGAACAGGTCCTCGTGCTTCTGCAGCGCCTGGTCGGTGTCGAGGAAGATGACGCCCTTGTCCTCGAGGTCCTTCTGCAGGCTGTGGTAGATCGACCTCGGACTCGTACTGGGCGCCGACGCCTGCGAGGTACTTCTTCTCGGCCTCGGGGATGCCCAGCCGGTCGAACGTGTTCTTGATGTCGTCCGGCACGTCGTCCCAGCTGCGCGCGTTCTCCTCGGTCGGCTTGAGGTAGTAGAAGATCGACTCGAAGTCGATGCCGGAGAGGTCGCCGCCCCACGTCGGCAGCGGCTTGCGCCGGTAGGTCGCGTAGGCCTTGAGGCGGAAGTCGAGCATCCACTGCGGCTCGTTCTTGTGGGCCGAGATCTCGCGCACGACGTCCTCGTCGAGGCCCGCCCGCGTCTTGAAGACGGGCGTCTCGGGGCTGCTGAATCCGTACTTGTACTCGCCGATGTCGACCTGTGCGGTTTCCGGAGCCATCTCAGACCTCCTGTTGCGGGGCGACGCCCGCGTAGCCGCTCTGCTCGAGCTCGAGCGCGAGCTCGGCTCCGCCCGAGCGCACGATGCGTCCATCCATGAGGATGTGCACGTGATCGGGCCGGATGTAGTTGAGGATGCGCTGGTAGTGCGTGATCACGAGCACGCCCAGCTCGGGACCGGCCAGCGTGTTGACGCCCTGAGGACACGACGCGCAGCGCGTCGATGTCGAGGCCGGAGTCGGTCTCGTCGAGGATCGCGAGCTCGGGCTCCAGCATCGCCATCTGGAGGATCTCGAGGCGCTTCTTCTCGCCGCCCGAGAAGCCGTCGTTGAGGTAGCGGCTGGAGAGCGAGCGGTCGACCTTCAGCAGCTCCAGCGCCTCGCGGAACTTGTTGCCGAACTCCTTGGCGGAGATCGGATCGTCGGCGCCGTCGGGGCCGCCCTTGCGGTGGGCGTTGATCGCCTGCCGCAGGAAGCTCGAGACCGTCACGCCGGGCACGGCGTGGGGATACTGGAAGGCCAGGAACATGCCGAGGCGCGAGCGCTCGTCCGGCTCGAGCTCGAGCAGGTCGATGCCCTTGAACGTCACCGTGCCTGCCGTGACCTCGTAGGCGGGGTGCCCCATGAGCACGTAGGACAGCGTCGACTTGCCCGAGCCGTTCGGCCCCATGACGGCGTGCACCTCGCCCTTGGAGACTTCGAGGTCGATGCCCTTGAGGATCTCCTTGCCGTCGATCTCGGCGCGGAGCCCCTCGATGACGAGGTCAGCCACGTGGTGCCTTTCGGAGAAATGCGGACCGCAAAGGGCCGCGAGAGAACAAAATCAAGGCGCGTAGGTGCGCCTAACTCGTGCAGCGTAGCGCGCCGGAGCTGTCTAAGAGCGCCCTAAGCGCTGGTTTCAGGCGTCGCGAGGTGCCCGGGACGTCTCGAATCGCCTGCGGCCTCCGGCGAGCCGGGGCCGCTCGCTGGGACCGATCCTTGCGCTGTGCGTGCGCGAAGATGAGGTGAGGCGTCGGTTGCGTTCAGGTTGCGGATGCGGGTGGCGCTCTCGCTCTCGTCTATCCTTCGCGCGTTGGCCTCCTGAAAGGAGCCCCCGTGTTCGGATCCATCGGTCCGCAGGAAATCCTGATCGTGCTCGTCATCGCCCTCGTCGTGCTGGGTCCGAAGAAGCTGCCCGAGATGGCACGCTCGCTCGGCAAGGGCGTCAAGGAATTCAAGGAAGGCATCAACGACGACGACACCGTCGACGTCACTGCGGACGAGGAAGAGGAGCCCGTGAGCTCGCGCGTCCACGAGTTGCCGCCCGCCGAACTTCCCCCCGCTGTGGCGCCGCCCGAGCCCGTCGCAGCGCCCGAGCCCGCAGTCGCCCCGGCCGGCGCCGACAAGCCCGCCGCAGACGCCTCCTAGTCACTCGTCGTGATCGGGCTCCTCACGCGGCTGGCGCGCGTCCGCCGGCTCGACCATGGCGAGGAGGCCACGCTCGTCGAGCACCTCACCGAGCTGCGCGATCGGCTGATCGCGTGCGTCGTCGTGCTCGGGGTCGTGTTCGCGATTGCGTTCTGGCGCTACCACGACCTGTTCGACATTCTCAACAGGCCGCTGCCGCACAAGCTCCGCGAGAGCAAGCCGATCACGACGGAGATCGGCGAGGCGTTCACGCTCACGATTCTGATCAGCGTCTACACGGCGCTGCTCATCACCTTCCCGTTCACGCTCTACCAGCTGTACGCGTATCTGATCCCGGCCTTCTCGTCCGATGCGGCCAAGAAGGTCAAGCCGGTGCTGCTGTTCATCCCGCTGCTCTTCACGGCGGGGGCGGCGTTCGGCTACTTCGTCGTCGTGCCCTCGGCCGTGCGCTTCCTCTACTACTGGGCCTCGGACGAGGTCAACCCGCTGCCGCGCGCGCGCAGCATCTACCCGTTCGAGATGACGATGATGTTCGTCATGGGCATCATCTTCGAGATGCCCGCGGCGGTCTGGGTGCTCACGCGCATGCACGTGCTGTCCTCGCGCGTCATGAAGAAGAACCGGCGCGTCGCGATCGTCGTGCTCGCGGTCGTCGCTGCGGCGCTGCCCGGCACCGACCCCGTGTCGATGCTGCTCGAGCTCCTGCCGCTGCTCCTGCTCTTCGAGATCTCGATCTGGGTCGCACGGGGCGTCGAGCGAGGGCGCGCGGCCGACCAGGCCGCCGATCGGGCCGCCACCGGCGAGGCGTGAGCACGCTCTTCGCGGCCGACTGGGTCGTCCCGGTGAGCTCACCGCCGCTGGCGGGCGGCGCAGTACTCGTGGAGGGCGAGCGGATCGAGGCCGTGGGTCCCGCCGCACGACTTGCGCGGGCGCATCCCGAGGCGGGCCTGGTCGAGCTGCCCGGATGCGTGCTCGCGCCCGGCTTCGTGAACCTGCACTCGCACATCGAGTACGCCGCGTACTCGGGCCTCGGCGACGGGCTCGCGTTCGGGCCCTGGATCTCCGCGCACACCCGCCGGACAGCCGTGCTGGGTCCGCCGGGACTGGACGCGATGGCGCGGCTCGGCGCGGCCGAGTGCCTCCGCTCGGGCGTGACGACGCTCGTCGACGCGGCCTATGACGGCGCAGCGGTTCGCGCCTGCTCGGCCACGGGCCTGCGCGCGATCGTGGCCCTCGAGGCCTTCGGCGGCGACGATGCCGACGTCGCGGCGGTCGCGAACGATCTCGACGGTCGAATCGACGCACTGGCGGCCGAGGCCGGCCCGCACGTCGAGCTGGCCGTCTCGCCGCACGCTCCGTTCACGGTCGGCCTGGCGCTGTTCGCCGAGATCGTCGGGCGCGCCCGTGACCGTGGGATGCGCGTCGTCACCCACCTCGGCGAATCGCGCCACGAGCTGGACGCGCTGATCGGCGGCACCGGGTCTGCTGACGCGCTTCGTGGCGCCGTTCGGCCGCCATCCGGTGCTCGAGCTCGCGGAGCGCGGGCTCCTGGGCCCCGAGACCGTGGTGGCCCACGCCGTGCACGTCGGCGACGAGGAAATCGCCGTGCTGGCGGCAACCGGCGCGTCGGTCGCGCACTGCCCCCGATCGAACGCCCTGCTCGGCTGCGGCGTCGCCCCGATCGCGAAGCTGCGCGCCGCAGGCATCCGCGTCGGCCTGGGCACCGACAGCCCCTCGACGGCGCTCTCCCTGAACATGTTCGACGAGTTGCGAGCGGCGCTGCTGCTCGCGCGCGCGAGCGCGCGCGATCCGGAGGCGCTCTCGACAACCGCGGCGCTGGAGCTGGCGACGCTCGGCGGCGCGCTCGCGCTCGGGCTCGGCGATCGCGGAGCGCTCGCGCCGGGGATGCTCGCGGACCTGATCGCCGTGCGCCTCGACCAGACGCCGTTCTGGCCGTGCGACGACCCCATCGCAGCGCTCGTGCTGGGGGGATCGCCGGCCTGCGTGACGCTGGTCTCCATCGGCGGAGAGGTGCTGTACGGTGTGGATTCAATCGCATTCGAGCGCGCCCTCCCCGCTGCGGCGGACGCGCGCTCGCGCCTCCTCGACGCAGCAACGACGCAAATCACATGATCATCTGGATCCGTAACCGCAAGGGCTGGATCAGCGTGGTGTTCTTCCTGCTCGCCGCGATCTTCGCCCTCACATTCATCATCGGCGGCGTCGGCACGGGCAACAACGCCTCGCTGTCCGACATCTTCAACAACGGCGGCGGCGGCGGCTCGAACACGCCGCAGCCCGGGAGCATCGGCGCCCTGCAGAAGACGGTCAAGGTCAAGCCCAACGATGCGCAGGCCTGGCAGCAGCTCGCGAACGCGTACGCGAGCGCGGCCCGGCCCGCCGACGAGGCCGCTGCCTGGACGCACTACGTCGCGCTCAGGCCGGGCAACCTCGACGGCCTGCAGCGCCTCGCGCTCGCCCAGGCGCAGATGGCGACCAGTCTGAGCAACCAGGCGCAGACCTATCAGCAGCAGGCCTCCGCCACGTCGCCCGGCAACGACAGCACCTTCGCGGGTGGAACGCTGGGCTCGCTCTCTCAGGACCCCGTCAGCCAGGCGCAGGCGGCGTCCCAGTCCTCGCAGCAGACGGCGGCACTCCTGAAGGCGAGCGTCATCGCACGGAAGGCGAGCTCGTGGTGGAAGAAGTCCGCCGGCACCTACGGCAAGATCGTGGCGCTGCCGGCCTTCGCGGGGAACGACCTCGCGGCGACCATCTGGCTCAACTACGGCTCCGCGGCGCAGAGCGCGAGCGATACGAAGGCGGCGATCAAGGCCTATGACGCGTTTCTGAAGCTGGCACCCGACGACGCGAGCGCGCCGCAGGTCCGCTCGCTCGTGAAACAGCTGAAGGCCACCACGAACTCCACGACGTCGTCGCCGTGATCGACATCGAGACGATTCCCGACGGCGCGACGCTCGTGAGCGTCAGCGAGCCCCTCGACTACAGCCTGGTGGCCGATCTGGCCGAGGTGCTGGCGAGCGATCCGGTGCGCGAGGCGCACCACATCGTGATCGAGCTCGCGGCGCCCGGGAGCATGGACGACAGCGCCGTCGGCGTGCTCGTGCGCTCCGCGCGCGACACCCGCCTACGCGGCGGAAAGCTCACCCTCTGCGGCGCGGACGCGCGCGTGCGAGACGCGCTCGAGCGAATCGGCGTGGCTCGCCTGGTGCACCTGGCCGACGACGCGACCAGCGCGCTGGCGGACGGCCGCGCCGCCTGATTCGGGCTCGCTGGTACGCTAGTCGCCCCTGGGGCCGATAGCTCAGCTGGTAGAGCAGGGGACTCTTAATCCCAAGGTCGTAGGTTCGATCCCTACTCGGCCCATCACGAAAGTGCTGCAAATCAGACAGCTGTGGCGGCGGCCGACCGCCCACCGATAGACGTGCGCGTACGAACGAGCGTACGAGCGGCTCCGTCGAGCCGTTCGGCCGGGCGCCTCAGCTGGGTCAAATCGAGGTGGCTGGACGTCCTGGACAGCAGCACGCCGTACTCGGACGTCGCTCGGAGCTGACGGCCGGAGGTCTCTCCTCGTGCGAAGTGCTTCAGGACGTACGCTCATGGACAGTCTGGCGAGCAACTTGCCCTGTTCCGAGCTACGGTCGCCGGCGGCGTGCGCCGCTCGCGCGGTCGGACGCCACCGATGGAGAGCAACTGGAGGGACCTGATGCGGGCACTTATCGCAGGTGGAGGCATGGCGGGGCTGATGACCGCTCTGGCGCTGCGGGAGTCGGGCGTCTTCACGACGATCGACGTCTTCGAGCAGACGCGCACGCCGAGCACCGCGGGAGCGGGGCTGAACATCCCCCCGAACGCCGCACGGCTGTCGCGGTGGCTGGGCGTCGACCTCGACGGCGGGGACGCCAAGGGCCCGCACGGGGCAGTCGACGGCGGCAGGGCGGCGATCCTCAGCGAGACGCGGATGGTCTGGGAGGACGGCTCCATCACGCGGAAGCCGCTCGACCACAACACGTCGGCCAACGACAACGCCGGCTTCCACCACATGCACCGCCTCGACCTGCTGATGTGCCTCCACAAGCGGGTCCTCGAGTTCGCGCCGGAGACGGGCGTCAACTGCCCGATCCAGGTCCACATGGCCAAGCGCCTGGAGGCCGTCAGCCAGGACGAGGAGTCCGTGACCGTGACGTTCTCCGACGGCACGACGGAGACCGGAGACCTGCTGATCGGTGCCGACGGCGTCGACTCCCAGGTGCTGGAGGCGGTCTGGCCGGGCGTGTCGACCAAGCGCTGGACCGAGGTCGTCGTCTACCGCGGTCTGGTCCCGAGGGACAAGGTCGCCGCGGCGCGCAAGCCCGACGGCAGCCCGCTCGACTACAACCCCATCGAGACGATGTCGATGGACACCCGCGAGACCCCGACGGCGCAGCATCTCACGTACTGGGTCCGCGGCGGCGAGCTGCTCAACGTGTGGCTCGCCTACTACGAGCCCAACGCCGAGGAGTTCGAGCGCGAAGAGGGCGACTGGTTCCCCGCCGACCGCGATGAGATGGTCGGCAACATGAGCAAGGCGTTCGAGGGCGACCCCCGTCACGACGACGTCGTCGCACTCACGAGCCTGATCGAGAACCCGACGAAGTGGGGGCTCTACGACCGGGACGCGCTCGAGAACTGGACGGAGGGTCGCGTGGGCCTGGTGGGTGACGCCGCTCACCCGATGCTGCCGACCTTCGGCCAGGGTGCCGCGCAGGCCTTCGAGGACGCCGCGGCACTGGGCAAGTGCTTCGAGCTCCACGGCACGGACATCTACCGCGCGCTGTTGCACTACGAGCGCGTGCGCTACTACCGCGCGACGCGCTTCCAGTTCGCGTCGAAGTTCCTCTTCAAGCACCTCGAGCCGGAGGACTCACCTCAGCGCCGGCAGATCCTCGCTGCGGTCAACGAGCGGGACTACCCCGTCTTCGATCACACGGAGCGTGCGGGCAGCGACGACTCGTGGATCTACGCGTTCGACGCGCGCGGGATCGGCGACAAGCTGCCGATCAGGAAGCTCGGGCCGTGGGACTTCCGCTCGCGGAAGGAGGCGCTCAAGAGCGCCCGCAGGGAGGTCGCCACCAGCCTCTGGAAGCCGGCGAAGCCATGGACCGGCGACCGGCCCGTCACGCGCGAGGAGCTCGCACAGCACGCGACGTTCGACGACTGCTGGGTCGTCATCCGCGGCAAGGTCTACGACTTCACCGAGTGGAAGGACCACCACCCGGGCGGGCCCTTCGTCGCGCGCATGTACGGCGGCAAGGACGCCACGGCGGAGTTCGGCGAGTACCACAGCGGGCTCGCCAAGCGGCACATGGAGCACTTCTGCGTCGGGCCGCTCGTCGGAGCCCCCGCCGAGCGCGCCGGCGACGCCGTCGGAGGTCGAGCCGTCCAGGACTTGACCGGGCGACGCCCTGACACGGACACAGGATCGCCGGCGGCAAGCTGACCCTCGACAAGGTCCTCCACCCCAGACCGCCTGAGGACATTTGAATTCGCCTTCGCGGGCCGCAGATCGCGATTCGCTCGGCCTGCAGACGGCGCGCGGCGAACGTCAGCGCTTGGGCCGAGTCGCCGTCCACCCACTGCGCGTCGTCGATCAGGCATAGCAGCGGCTGGTCTTCGGCCGCCTCCGCGAGCAGGGTGAGAACGGCGAGCGGCACCCGGTAGAGATCGGGCTCACCGCCGCCTTTCAGCGCGAACGCGGCGCAGAGGGCGCTCGCCTGCGGTGCCGGCAGCGATCCAGCAGCCTAAAGGCAGGACGCAGCAGCTGATGCAGCGCGGCGAACGGCAGCGTCGCCTCTGATTGGACGCCCTTCGCTTCGAGCACCGTCATCCCATCGGCGGCGGTTGGAACCACGTCGACGAGAGCGCTTCCCGGCGCCGGGCTCGCCGACCACCCCCGCTGCGCCGCTGCGGCCACTCCGAGCGTCGTCCAGGAGTTCCAGCAGACGGTTCTGCTCCGGAGTGCCGCCGCGCTTGGGCGGTGCAGGTGGAGCCGGCCGCGATCGCGTGCGTACGGATGCGCGTACGGGGCGGGCTCCGTTGGTTGCAGTTCGCTTCACTAGGCCCGGCACGCGATCATCGGGCTTGCAGGGAGATTCCGTTGCTCGCAGCTCGCTGCAGTTCGTTCGGGCGGACTCTTAATCCCAAGGTCGTAGGTTCGATCCCTACTCGGCCCATCGCACGAAGACCCTGCAAATCGCTCATCCCTTGCTGGCACAGCGATGCTGGCGATACGCGATCCGCGTACGGCCACAACCCTGAGAACGTCCTGAGCCGGTCGCCCGCGCCAACGGGCCCTGGCGGAACTGAAGGCCGACGGGCGCCAGGAACAGGGCTCA
>CAWJTT010000024.1:0-48031 GCA_963845865.1 uncultured Actinomycetes bacterium | reverse complement strand
GCAGGATGCCAACCTGACGATCTTCGCCCAGTACACCGCGGCACCGTGGGAGTACATCGGCACCCAGGGCGTGATCCAAGGCACCTTCGAGACGCTGCGGTCAGTCGGCAACATCCACCTCGGGGGCTCGCTCGAGGGCAGGATTCTGCTGTGCGCCGGCATGGGCGGCATGGGCGGCAACCAGCCCCGCGCGATGACGATGCTCGGCGGAGTCGCGATCTGCTGCGACGTCGATCGGCGGATCATCGACAGGCGCATGGAGGCGGGCTACGCGGACGTGGTCGCGAGCTCGCTCGATGAGGCGATCGCGCTGGCAACGGACGCCGCCGGGCGGCGTGAGCCGCTCGGGATCACGCTGGAGGGAAACGCCGTCGACGTGTTCGAGGAGTGCCTGCGGCGCGACTTCCGGCCCGACATCGTCACCGAGATGACCCCGGCCCATGATCCGCTGGCGTACATCCCGGCGGGCCTGACGGCCGAACAGGCGGAGGTCGCGCGCGCCGAGATCGCGACGGCTACTTCGAGCGGTCGCGAGAGTCCATGGTGCGGCAGCTCACGGCGATGAACGAGTACGCCGACCGCGGCGTCGTAGTGTTCGAGTACGGCAACCAGATCCGCCGCCAGTGCGAGGAGCACGGCATGGCCGACGCGATGAAGATCCCCGGATTCGTGGCGGCGTACCTGCGCCCGCTGTTCCTGGAGGGACGGGGGCCGTTCCGGTGGACGTGCACGAGCGGCGACCCCTCCGACCTCGTGAGGCTCGACGACCTGGTGATGGAGCTCTTCCCTGACGACGACATCCCCACCCGCTGGATCAGCCTGGCGCGCGAGCACGTGCCGATCGAGGGCCTGCCCGCCCGGGTCTGCTATCTGGGGTTCGGCCAGCGCAAGCGGTTCGGGCTGGCGGTCAACGAGCTGATCCGACGCGGCGAGGTCAAGGGGCCTGTCGCGTTCAGCCGCGACAACCTCGACTCGGGCTCGATCATCAACCCGACGTTCGAGACCGAGAACATGCCCGACGGCTCGGACGTGATCTCGGACTGGCCCTACCTCAACGGCCTGCTGAACGCCTCGGCGATGTGCGATCTGATCGCGATTCAGGCCAACTACGCCATGGGCGACTCCGTTCACACCGGAGTGACGATGATCGCCGACGGCTCCGAGGAGGCCGATCTGCGGCTCGAGGCCGCGCTGACGGTCGACTCGGGGATCGGCGTCGTGCGCCACGCCCAGGCGGGCTACGAGCGGGCCCGAGAGGTGGTCGAGGAGGTCGGCCCCGGCGAGGGTCTCTCGGTACCACTGTGGTGGACGCGCGAGGCGACCTTCGGCCCCGAGCACTAGCCACAGGATGATGGGCAGCGTGCTGATCAGGGGCGCCTCCGAACTGCTCACGTGCGCTGCGGAGGCGCTCGACCTGATTGGCCGAGTCCCGGGCGGCTCGGTGCTGATCGAGGGAGGGACGATCGTCGCCGCTGGCATCCTCGGCGAGGTGACGGCGGAGACCGTGATCGACGCCGGCGGACGCGCGGTGATGCCGGGGTTCGTCGACTGCCACACGCACGTGGTGTTCGGTGGTTCGCGGGTGGACGAGTACGTCGCCCGCTGCGCCGGCCTCGAGCCTCCCCGGGGGCCCCGAAGGGCATCCTCGGCACGATGGCGGCAACTCGGACGCTCGCTGTGCGTGAGCTGGCAGACGCCTCGTCCGGCCGGTTGCGGGAGATGCTCGCCCACGGCACCACGACCGCCGAATCGAAGTCGGGCTACGGCCTGGCCCGCGACGCCGAGCTTGCCATGCTCGAGGCCAACCGCCTGCTCGAGGACGAGGTCGGGATCGACGTCGTCTCGACCTACCTGGGCGCCCACGCACTGCCGCCCGGCGTCGTCCGCGATGCCTACGTGGATGAGGTGATCGACACGATCCCCGAGGTCGCAGGCCGGGGCCTGGCCTCGTCTTGCGACGTGTACTGCGACGACGGCTTCTTCACCCTGGCCGAGAGCCGGCGGATCCTCGAGGCGGGGCTGGCCCACGGCTTGCGGCCCAAATTGCACCTGGACGCCTACTCCCACACCGGCGCAGCGCGGCTCGCGGCCGAGCTCGGCTCGATCACCGTCGACCACCTCAACCACACGACGGCCCGAGAGCTCGATGCGCTGGCAGCGGCGGGCGTTATCGGCGTGGTCATGCCGCTGCTCGATTTCGCCACCCAGAACCCCGTGCCGGCACACGCCCGCACGCTGCTCGACTCGGGCGTGCGGATCGCGCTCGCGACCGACATCTGTCCCGGCTGTTACACCGCCAGCATGCAGGTGGTGATCCAGCACGCGTGCCGCACCGGCGGCCTCTCCGCGGCCCAGGCGATCCGCGCGTCCACGATCGACGCCGCGGCGGCCGTCGGCCGCGCCGACCGCGTCGGCTCGCTCGAGCCGGGGAAGCAGGCCGACGTGCTGATCCTCGACACGGAGCGGCACGAGGACATCGCCTACCGCCTCGGCCACAACGCGGTTGACCGCGTGATCCGCCGCGGAGTCCTGGTCGCGTGATCGGAGGGATCCAGGCCGCCCACCTTCTGCTCGACGACGGCTGGGCGTCCCCCGGCCACGTGGTCGTGGACGCCGAGGGGGCGATTGCCGACGCCGCACCAGGCGTCTTGGCGGGTGCCGATCTGGAGCTTTCCGGTTACGTCGCGCCGGGCATCGCGAATCTGCATTCCCACGCACACCACCGTGGCCTGGTCGGCCATGCCGACAGGCTGGCGCCGGGCAGCGTCGCCACGCTGTGGACGTGGCGCGAGACGATGTATCGCCACCTGCTCGGACTCGTGCCCGACGACCTCGAGGCGTATGCGACGCTGGCCTACATCGAGATGCTCCGTCGTGGTTACACCGCAGTGGGGGAGTTCCACTACGTCCACCATGACCGCGATGGCCGTCGGTACGGCAATCCGGCCGAGATGAGCGAGCGGATCATCGCCGCTGCTCGAAGCGCCGGAATCGCGCTCACGCTACTGCCGGCGCTCTACCGCAGAGGAGGCATCGGCAAGCCATCCGAGCCCGAGCAGCGCCGCTTCACGATCGCTGGCGACGAGTACCTGTCGCTGCTGGCCACGCTCGACGGTCACACCGCGCATGACCCGCTTCTGCGCGTCGGCGCCGCCCCCCACAGCCTCCGTGCCGTCGACCCGGCTGAGCTCGAGGCCCTGCTCGCCGTGCGCACCACCGGCCCGATTCACATCCACGCCGCCGAGCGCACCGAGGAGGTGGACGAGGTGGTCGCGGGACTCGGTGCCCGCCCGATCGAGTGGCTCCTTGGAAGCGCGGGTCTGGATGCGCGCTGGTGCGTGATTCACGCCACTCACATGACCGGGAGCGAACGCCGCGGCCTCGCTCACAGCGGCGCGGTGGCGGGCCTCTGCCCGCTGACCGAGGCGAACCTCGCCGACGGGTTGTTTCCGCTCGCCTCCTACCGCCACGACGGCGGGCGCCTGGGGATCGGGACCGACGCGAATCACCTGATCGACCTGCCCGGCGAGTTGCGCATGCTCGAGTACGGACAGCGTGTCACCGAGCACCGACGCGACGGCTTGCTCGCCGAGGAGGAGACGAGTGTTGGCGATGTGCTATTCAGGCTCGCCGCAGCCGGCGGTGCGCAAGCACTGGCACAGCCGGTCGGCGTTATCAGGCCGGGCGCGCGCTGCGATCTGGTCGAACTCGACCCCGGCCACCCCGCCTTGATCGGGCAGATCCCGGCGACCATCCTCGACGCCTGGATCTTCTCGACGGCTTCCGACGCCGTGGTGCGCACCGTGATCGTCGGGGGAGAGATCGTGATTCGCGATGGCCATCATCCCCTCGAGCGCGCGGCCCGCACCCGCGTCGAGGCCGTGATGGGTCGGCGACACTCCGTGACCCCCCCGCCGGCATGACGGTCCGCGTCGACGGCCGGAGTCTCACCGTGGCCGATGTCATCGCCGTCGCGCGCGACGCGGCGCCGGTGGAGCTGGCGCCGACGGCGATCGAGGCAATGCGCGGATCGCGACGGGTGTTGGAGGAAACCGTCGCCCGGGGCGAGCGCATCTACGGCGTATCGACGGCCGCGGGCGCGCTCCAGCGGGTGCCGGTTGCCGGCTCCGACGCTCACCGCTTCAACCGCATGATGATTCTCAACTGCCGGGTCGGCCAGGGGGCGGCGGCAAGCCGCGAGGTCGTCCGCGGAACCCTGCTGCGCCTCGCGAACCTGCTCGCCCGCGGGGTGACGGGGGTGCGACCAGAACTTGCCGAAGTGGTGGTGTTGGCACTCAATCACGACTGGCCGCTGACGATGCGCACGCTGGGTTCGGTCGGCCAGGCCGACCTGGCCCCGATGAGCGACCTCGCATGCGGGCTGATCGAAACGGCGGGCTTTGCTCTCGAGGCGGGGGAGGGCATGGCGTTGATCGACAACAACGGCTTCTCCACGGCGATCGCGGCGCTCGCCGTGGCTGACCTCGAGCGGCTCGCAGACGCGCTGGACGTCGTCGGCGCACTGGAGATGGAGGCCTTCCTGGCAAACCCGTCGATCCTCGACCCGGTGCTGGCCGAGCGCCCCTACCCGGGATTGCAGGCGACGGCCGCGCGGCTCCGGGAGCTACTCGCCGGGAGTTGGCTGTGGCAACCCGAGGTGCCTCGCAATCTGCAGGATCCGCTGACGTATCGCTGCCTTCCGCAGATACATGGAGCACTGCGCGACACGCTCGAGTTCGCCCACCGCCAGCTCGTGCTCGAGCTGAATGCCGCCCAGAGCAACCCGCTCGTCAACATCGCGGATGAACGTGTCGTCTCGGTGGGCTGTTTCGACGTGCTGCCACTGGCAGCCGCGCTCGACTACCTCCGAATCGCACTCGCTCCCGTACTGACCAGCGCCAACGAACGGATGATGAAGCTCCTGCACACCGGCTTCTCCGGCCTGCCTCCCGGGCTCTCGTCCGAGGCCGGACAGGGCCACGACGGGTTCACGGAGTTCGGCGTCGCCGGCCAGGGCCTCGTGGCCGAGGCCCGGCTGCTGGCCTCGCCCGTCTCCTTCGAGATGGCCAGCACGACCCAGGCCGAAGGCATCGAAGACCGCACCACCATGGCGCCACTCGCAGGTCGGCGACTCAGCGAGATGGTCGGCCTCGGTGAGTTCCTCGCGGCGATGGAGCTCGTCGTTGCCGCCCAGGCGATCGATCTGCGTCCGGGAGCCAAACTCGGCGTCGGCACCGACAGGGCGTACCGGCAGGTGCGAACGAGTATCCCCACGGTCATCGGCGACGACGCGGTCCCCGGAACCATCAATGCGCTGATCGAACTGGTCAGAGCAGGCGCGATCGGCGACGTGGCGTAAGTCTCCGCTCCCCGCCGCGTGATTGCTGAAAGGCCGCGACGACAACGACGCGTTCCTCGCGAAGGCCGGCGTGCTCGTAGTTGGGCGATCGTCGTGACCGGCACGCGTCGCGGCGCTGGGTTCGTTCCGTAGTGCAGTTCGTGAGCCGCGCGAGGGCATCGAGCGATCGCGCGACGCTGCGCTCGTGGCCGAGCGATAGCGCAGGATGCCGTCGAGCGCCTCGCCTTCGCGGAACGCCGGTGTTCGGCGTCCCGATGAGGCCAAGCTTGTACGCGCGCTCGTAGCGGGTTCACGATGGCCCCTGCCTAGATCTAACGAGTTGTACCGCGTATAACGAGATCACTTATATCTCGCTATAACTCCTTAGAAGCATGGATCCGATCAGCAACCCCTACACGCCGAACGCCGGTTCGCGGCCTCAGGAGCTGGCTGGCCGCACCAACGAGCTCGAGCAGTTTCGCGTACTCGTAGGTCGGCTCAAGCGTGGGGCGACAGAGCAGAGCATGATCATTCGCGGGCTGCGCGGGGTCGGCAAGACCGTCCTGCTGAACGCGTTCGAGGATCGTGCCGAGTCCGAGGGCTTCTTGAGCTTCTATCACGAGCTGACGCCCGACAGCAGCCTCGTGATGGAGATAACGCGGGATGCGCAATCGGCGTTGGCTCGCCTCAAGCTGAGCGCTCGCGCGACCATGGCGATCCGCGAGGCTCTCGGTCACCTCAAGACGATCAAGGTGGTCGGCCCGGACGGCGTCGAGCTTGCGGTCGATCTTCGCAAGGCCGACGAAGGCACGATCGCGCGCGACCTCTCCGAGCTCTTCCTCCAACTTGGCGCAGCCGCGGCACAGAAGGGCATGGGTGTCGTGTTCCTGCTCGATGAGGTTCAGTTCGCCGACGAGGTTCAGTACCGCTCGGTGATTACTGCGCTGCACCGAGCAACCCAGAAGAACATGCCGATCACGCTCGTGGCGGCAGGACTCCCGCAGATCCCTCGGCTGACCGGCGAAGCGCGTTCCTACGCCGAGCGGTTGTTCAGCTTCCCCGTGATCGCGAGTCTGTCGTCGGCCGACGCAACCGCGGCGCTTGTCGAGCCTGCCCGTCATCTCGGCGTCGACTACGAGCCCGAAGCGGTGGAACTCGCTCTCCGCTGGACCGAGGGATACCCCTTCTATATCCAGCAGCTCGGCAAGCACGCATGGAACCTCGCTCAGGGCTCATCGATTACGGCCGCAGATGTGCAGGAGGCGATACCCGCGGCGCAGGCCACGCTGGATGCGAGCGTCTACGAGGTTCGCATCCAGCGCGCAACCCACGAGGAACGACGGTACATGCGCGCGATGGCCGAACTAGGAGCGGGGCCGTATAGGTCTGGAGCCGTCGCGGCGAAGCTCGGACGCAGGACATCCGAAGTCTCGATGGTCCGCCAGCGGCTCCTCGACAAGGGCCTCGTGTATGCGACCGAGAACTACGGATACGTCGACTTCACCGTCCCGCGGTTCGGCGAGTTCATGGCCCGGCATATGCCCTACCGCGCTCCCAGACGACGGAGCGAACCAGGCCATCCTGCCTAGCAAGGAGCGCGTCGCCGAGCTCGGACGCGCCCGGTCGATCACGTGCGTGAAGCGACCGACGAGCCCTGATCTGCCTCAGGCGTCGGCGGCGTACCGAGCAGCGCCCCGACCAGGTCGGGCACGCGGATCGGCTTCGTCACGTAGCCGTCCATGCCGGCGTCAGCGGCTTCGCGGCGGTCTTCATCGGTCGCGTTCGCAGTCATCGCAACGATGCGCGGGCGCGCCTCAGGAACGGTCCGCGTGCGAATCACGCTGGTCGCTTCGAGACCGTCCATCTCCGGCATGCGCATGTCCATGAGCACGATGTCGTACGGCTGGCGCTCGACAGCCTCGACGGCCTCGAGGCCGTTGGCGACGACGTCGGCCTCGTAACCCATCATCGCGAGCAATCGAAGCGGTTCTACGAGAGTCTGGGATGGAGGCTCGACGCCGACTTCGTCGTGGGCGACGATTTTCGCATCGTCCAGTTCACGCCTCCGGGCTCCGGGTGCTCGATCGGGTTCGGCAAGGGAGTGACGGCGGTCGCGCCTGGGTCGGCCAAGGGCCTGGAGTTGGTCGCCTCCGACATCGAGGCGGCCCGCGCCGAGCTCGTCGGCCGTGGCGTCGATGTGAGCGAGGTGTTCCACGGCTCCCCGTTCTCTCCCGCCGGACGGATCAGCGGCCCGGACCCCGAGCGCGGCAGCTACAAGTCCTACGCCTCCTTCGAGGATCCCGATGGCAACCTGTGGCTGCTGCAGGAGGTCACGGTTCGGCTGCCCGGCCGCGTCGATTCCGACCAGACGACGTTCGTGTCCGCGGCGGACCTGGCGGGCGCGATGCGGCGCGCTTCGGTCGCTCACGGCGAGCACGAGAAGCGCACCGGCGAATACGACGCGAACTGGCCCGACTGGTACGCCGAGTACATGGTGCGCGAGCAGGCCGGCGGAGAACTGCCGACGTGAGCGCCCGGACGACCTGATCGTCTGTGACCGGTGACAACGATGGGCGCTACAGCAGATTGCCGATTGCGTTGATCAGTGCAGCTCCGAGGAAGATCTCCAGCCCTACGCCCGTGGCGCCCACGATCAGCGCTGCGAGGGCGATGAGGACGTCCTCGAGCAGCACGCCGAGCGAGAGCAGCACAACGCCGAGCGCCGGCAGGGTGTCGAGGCCGGTGAACGGAGGGGCGAGGAAGGCGGCTGTGCATCCGCCGAGCACGAGCACGCCGAAGATGATGTTGCTCAGCCGGTGGTTGAACAGGAATCGCAGGCGGGGCCGGGAGAGCCGCTCGAGGCGTCGGATCAGGCTGATCAGCGACCGGAGGAAGCGCTGTTGCCGGGGCCCGGCGAGCTCGAGCGCGCACCAGCGTTGTGGCAGCCAGATCTGGTCGCGCCCGACGATGAGCTGGAGCGCGAGGAGGGCGGCGATGATTTCGAAGACGTGGGTGACGCCGCCGGTCGGCACGGGCAGTGCGGGGACGCCGAGCAACACCACGAAGATCAGCGCGAAGCTCTTCTGACGGAAGACCACGGTCAGGTTGCCGAGCGTCTTGGGCCCGTCCCCGTTGAGCCAGCGTTCGAGCTCGCCGCTGACCCTCGGCGCTCCGGATTGCGATGGACCACCGGGTCCAGGCGGCATCCGGGCGCACCATAGCTTGCGCCTCCCCGACGTGTGAGCTGACGGGGCGGCACTCCGGGCACGTGTCTTCCCCGCTACGCTCGCGGCCAATCAACCACGGAGGAACATCGTGAGCATCCTCGTTCGCTTCACCGGAGCGCCAAGCATGACCGCCGACAGGTACGACGAGGTGCTGCCCCGCATCGAGCGCTCGGGCCAGTTCCCACCCGACGGGCTCTCCTACCACGTCGCTTTCACTTCCGGTGGCAGCTTCCGGGTCAGCGAAATCTGGGACTCGAAGGAGCAGTTCGAGGCATTCGGCCAGCGCCTGATGCCCATCCTCAGCGAGGGCGGCGTCGAGCTGGCCGGCCCACCAGAGGTGCTCGAGATCCACAACATCATCAGCCGCTAGGCCGCACCGCGCCCGTCGCGAGCGACGAGGCCCGCCTTGGGAGCGGGCCTCGTCGGAGTGGCAGGGAGCGCGGGCGGTGCGGGCGTCATGTCGCCCCGATCAGTCCGTTTGCCAGCGCGAAGAGCACGAGCTCGGCGCGCGTCTCGAGCCGCAGCTTGCGCATGATGTGTGCGCGGTGGGTGTCGACGGTCCGGACCGAGATGAAGAGCTTCTTTCCGATCTCCTGGTTGGTGTGCCCGAGTGCGAGCAGGTGGAGAACGTGGGCGCCCGCGGAGATCGCTTGCCGCACCGGTGTCGGCCCGGTCTGAGACGACACGACGACGATTCGACTAGCTCGAGCGAGCGCGTCAAAATCTCGCGTGGATCCTCCTCCCGTAGGGCGGTCATCAGCGACGATCTCACGTCGTGCGCGCCTGGCCCGCGAAGTCGTCGACTGCCTCGGTCTTTCGAGCAGCCGCGCGACGTGCTCGGCGAGTTGCTCCTCTGTGGTCGTTCGTGTTGCGGTTGCCGGCATCTGGTGCTAACCCCCGGACTCCGCGCGGGCGAGGAGCTTTCGGATCGCGTCCCCGGAGAGGTCCGTCTTCGAAACGAACACGAGCGTGCCGCTCGCGTCCACAAGTTCTGCGAGCTCGCTTCCGGACTCCGCCGAGATGAGGATAACGGCCGGCCCGCCGTGGGGAAGTCCGGCGAGCCGTTGCGCTACGTCGAAGCCGCTTTCGGTGCCGAGGTCGATGTCGACGAGCGTGACGTCGGGTGCGAGGGCCAACGCCTTGTTCACGGCCTGGTCGGATGTGGCGGCGAAGCCCACGATAGTGACCCCGTCGTCAGCGAGGAGTTGCCGGGCGGCCTCGAGGAACGGCGGGCTGTCGTCCACGATCAAGCAGGTAACCGGAGATCAGGTGCCGGGGCGGTCATCGCACCAGGGAGGATCGCTGCTGCCACCGCTCCCGCACCAGACGGAGAACGGCCGACTTGTGGCCCGGTTTCCAGCGTGTACGCCTACCGGCTAGCCGGTAGATGCTCCCCGCCGGTTGCGAACGCCGCTCGGACGGCGTAGACACCGCGGTATGCCGGAACGCGAGCACGCACAGCGGGTCGCGATCGCCGATGACGATGTGCTTCTTCGCCAAGGTCTCGCTGCTCTGCTGCGCGAGGGCGGCTACGACGTCGTCGGCCAGGCGACCGATGCCGACGGTCTGATCGAGCTCGTGCGCAGGGAGCGACCGGACGTCGCGATCATCGACATTCGTATGCCGCCGACCCATACGACCGAGGGTCTCGAGGCCGCGCGGACGATCCGCGTCGAGCTCCCGCAGGTCGCGATCCTCGTTCTGTCCGCGCACATCGAGGTCGAGCACGCGATGGACCTGCTCGGCGCCGGCCGCGGCATCGGCTATCTGCTGAAGACGCGAGTCGGCGATGTCGATGAGCTACGCGACACACTCGAGCGGATCGCTCCGGGTGGGTCCGTCATCGACCCTGCGCTCGTCGAGGAGCTCGTGCGCGGCGCGGCGTGCGCGCGACCCGCTCGAGGGGCTGACGGCGCGCGAGCGCGACGTCCTGACCCTCATGGCCGAGGGCCGGTCGAACGCGGGCATCGCACGGAGCCTCTGGCTCGCCGAGGGTACCGTCGAGAAGCACGTGAGGAACATCTTCCAGAAGCTGCGGCTCCCGGACGCGCCGGACGATCACCGCCGCGTTCTGGCCGTGATCGCGTTTCTCGGTTCGAAGTAGCTGCTACGCCGTCGATGGGCAGGCGCGACGGAGAGCGTCGTGCCGCCGCGCAGCGGACTGGCGATCGAGATCGTCCCGCCGAGCGCCTCGACGCGGTCGGTGAGGCCGAGGATGCCGGAGCCGCGCCCGGCATCGACGCCGCCGACGCCGTCGTCGCGAACCTCGAGCGTCAGGACCCCGTCGTCGTGCGCGGCGATCAGCTCGACGACGGTCGCGCTGCGCGTGCTTTGCGACGTTGGTGAGCGCCTCGGAGGCGATGTAGTAGGCGGCCGCCTCGACGGGCGCCGGCAGCCGCTCGTCGAGCTCACGTCGACGTCGATCGGGACGTCGGAACGACGCGCGAGCGCTCGCAGCGCCGGCCCGAGGCCGGCCTCGGTGAGAATCGTGGGGTGGATGCCGCGCGAGACCTCGCGGAGCTCGTCGGACACGTCCTTCAGGCCTCTCCGAGAGCTCTGCCGCGATGGCCGGCAGCTCGTCCGGCGGTCTCCGCGTCATCGCGCGCGCGCGGAAGCGCGAGCGCGATCAGCCGCTGCTGGATGCCGTCATGCAGATCCCGCTCGATGCGGCGGCGTGCCTCGTCGGCGGCGGCCACGATCCTTCGCCGTGACGCGGCGAGCTCGGACTTGCCCTCCGCGTTGGCGATTGCGGTAGTTACGAGGGCGCTGAACTTCTCGAGTCGTTGCTCGGTGTCGGGCGGTAATTCCTCTGGAGCGTTCACGCGGATCACGCCCCAGAGGCTTCCCTCGACGACGATCGGGGAGGAGACTTGAGAGACGATGCCTAGGCGTCGTACCTCCTCCGCGGCGGGCCCGCCGCGCGACGACCAGTCGTAGTCCGCGAGGCGGGCGGACTGTCCGGTGCGATAGACCTCCGCAGAAGCCAGTCCCTCGGGCGAGCTCCCAGCGCGTCCCGACTGGGAGGGCGGCCTCCTCCGACACGCCGACCAAGACGACTCCGGGCGGGTCGTGCTCGAACCGCTCGATGCAGGTGATGGCACCGAAGTGGCTGCGGACCTCCTCGGCGACCGCGGCGAACACTTCCTCAGGCGGCGACTCCGCGGGCACCAGGGTCGCGACGCGGCGCAGCGTCGCCTGCTCGGCTGCAACGCGCTCAGCGCGTGTCGCGCCTCGGCGTTTGCGACCGCGGTCGCGACGAGCTCGGTGAACTGGCCGAGACGAGCTTCCGACCGTTCGGAAATCGGCTCCGGATCGGTCGAGATGGCGATGATCGCGCCCCAGAGGCGGCCCTCGACGGTTAGCGGCGCACCTATCGCCGATCGAAAGCCTGCGCTACGTGCAGGCGGGCGATCTCGCCCTCCATAGCGCCGTAGTCGTCGATGCGCGCCGCGCGCGTCGTACGGGCGACCGTCGCCATCACGCTCGGGTCCTCGAGCGACCAGGTGCTCCCGGCGGGGAACGGGTGCTCGCCCGACGCGGCGATAACGGTCCCTGTGTTGTCACCGTCGTAGCGAACGAACTCGATCCGCTCCAACCCCAGCAGGCTCGATACCTCGTCGACGACGGCCGTGAAGACCTTCTCGGGTGCGGCGCCGGCGGCGACGAGGGTCGCGACTCGGCCGAGAGCAGCCTGCTCCTCGCCGAACCGTCGAACCTCGTCGTGCGCCTGCGCGTTCGCGAGCGCCGTGGCGACCAGATCGGTGAACGCGGCCAGGCGCTCCTCGGCGCCGGCGGGAAACGGCTCCGGCCGCTTCGTCGCGACCAGCATGACACCCCACACGCGACTCTCGACGATGATCGGGGCCGCGATCGACGAGCGCCAGCCGTGGCGGCGCGCGATGTCGCCGGCCTCGCCCGATGCGTCGTCGTACCCGTCGACCCGCGCCGGCCTCCCCGTCTCCGCACGAGCGTCAACACGTTGCGGCCGCCGACAGCCGAACGAGTTCCCACGGGCACTCCGCCCGGCGATGCGCTCCAGCTTCCGATCGCCGTTGCCGCGCCATCGCCGTCATACCTGCCGACGACCGTGATGTCGGTGTCGAGCAGCGTGCCGACCTCCATCGCAACGGCATCGAAGACCTCGCCCGGCTGGGCATCGCGAGCGACGAGCGTCGCGACACGGCGCAGCGCGGCTTGCTCTCTCGCGAGCTCGAGCGAGCGCGCTCGACTCGGCGAGCCTGGAGGACTCGGCGTTCGCGATCGCGGTGGCCACGAGTTCCGTGAACTGCACCAACCGCTCTTCGGTGTCGGCCGGCAACGCGGCCAATGCGGCGACGCAAATCACGCCCCATGCCCGGCCTTCGACGATGATCGGGGCGCCGACAGTAGAGCTGAACCCGAGGCTGCGGATCACCTCCGCTGCCGTGCTCGTCAATCGGAGTAGTCGTCGAATCGCGCCGGGCGGCCGGTCTCGAAGACAGTCCTGCCCAAGCTGGGCCCGTCAAACGGCCAGCGACTGCCGACAGGGAACCCCGGGTCGATCAACGAGGCGATGACGGTGGAGGAATCCGCGTCGAAGCGATCGATCGTCAGCTGATCCACCTCGAGGACACCAGCAACCTCCTCGGCGACCGCGGCGAAAAGCGCGTCCTGGCTGACGTCCTCTGCCACGAGCGTCGCGACCCGCCGCAGCGCTGACTGCTCGTCCGCAAGCGCGCCAAGCGCCTCGTGTGACTCGGAGTTCGCGATCGCCGTCGCGACGAGCTCGATGAACTTCTCCAGGCGCTCCTCGGTTTCGGCGGGCAGCGTCTCGGCAGCGTTGGCCGAGATCGTGCCCCAGAGCCGGCCGTCCACGACAATCGGACTGGCGACCTGCGACAGCAAGCCGCTCGCGCGGAGGAACTCTGCTTCCGGCCCACCCACGGCGAGGTCGTCCTTGTCGACCCGGGCGGAGGACCTGTGCGCAGCACCCGCGTCTCGGCGTAGAGATCGGCAGCCGGCCAGCGCGATCCGAGAGGGACCGCCTCGAGAGCTCTCGACACCCCGACGATCACGTGCACCGGGCCGGGGTCGAAGCGGACGACGGCGGCGAAACCAGCTCTCTCGGGGTCAGCCCGAGCGGCGAGCGACCTCCGCGCTGACTGCTGCGAAGACCTGTGCGGGCGGGGCCCCTTGTGCAACACCCGTGGCCACGCGGCGGAGCGCCGCCTGCTCGTCGGCGAGCGCCCGCACGTGCTCGCGAGCCTGGTGTTCGCGACTGCGGTCGCGACCAAGTCAGTGAAGTCGGGCAGCCGCTCTTCGGTTTCCAGCGGGAGCGAACGATGACGCGACCGCAATCGCGCCCCACAGCTTGCTTCGACGACGATCGGGCTGGCGAGGAACGAGGAGGCGCCCGTCCTCCGCACGACCTCGGGCACGTCTGCAGCCGCCGTATCGTCAGTGTCGAATCGAGCGGCGCGCCCCGTCTCGCGAACGCGACGCGACGACGAAACGTGGATCGAGCTCGGAACGTGTGCCTGCCGCGTACAGGCCCCCGTGCGACCGACCGTCACCACCGTCCCGTCGTCCTCGAACTTGATGATCCCCAGCGCTCGACGTCGAGAAGTTGCTGCACCTCGTCGGCGACCGCAGCGAACAGCTGCATCGGGCTCGCTCCCGCCCGCGACGAGCGTCGCGACGCGCCGCAGCGCAGCCTGTTCCTCGGCGAGCACCGCTCGCGCCTCTCGCGACTCGGCGTTCGCGATCGCCGTCGCGACGAGCTCCGTGAACGAAGCGAGGCGCGCCTCGGTGTCCGGCGGCAGCGGCCCTTCGGTCGAGGTAGCCGTCATGACGCCCCAGAGATGGCCTTCGACGACGATCGGGCTTCCAACCGCCGACTTGCATGCCCGCCTCCCGCGCGGCGACGCCGATCGGGTCGGTGGCAGCCGAGAAGTCGTCGATACGAGCGGACCGGCCCGTCTGGAGCACCATCCACGCGACGTTCGTGCCCTCGGTCGGCCACCGCGCTGCCGGTAGGAAAGGCAGCCTCGGTGGTGCTCCACGAGGCCACCGTGGTAACGCTGCCGTCGGGTTCGAAGCGACCCATCGTGGCGCTTCCGACGGGTAACAGGCGGCCGACCTCCTCGGCGACGGCCTCGAAGAGATCTTGAGGCGATGCCCCCTGTGCCACCAGCGTCGCGACGCGCCGCAGCGCCGCCTGCTCCTCGGCGAGCCGCGCGAGCGCGTCGCGGACTCGGCGTTGGCGATCGCCGTCGCTACGAGCTCGGTGAAGTCTGTGAGCCGGGCCTCGGTGTCTTCGGGGAGAGGCTCGTGCCGCGGCGAGAGAACCACCATCGCGCCCCACAGACGTCTCTCGACCACGATCGGGCTCGCGACGGCCGAGCGCATGCCCGCGCCACGAACGACGGCAGCGACCTCCCCGGTCACGTGCGCATAGTCCTCGACGCGGGCGGGGCGACCGGTCTGCCGAACGGTTGCGAGTCACGCCCGGGCTGTCCAGCGGCCAGCGCGATCCGATCGGGAACGGCTCGTGCTCGCCCTCGCTGAAGCCGCCGACCACGACCGAGCCGTCCGGCTCGTAGCGGACCAGCCTCACGTGCGGGACGTCGAAGATCCGGGCGACCTGCTCTGCGACGACGGCAAAGAGCTGATCTGGAGAGGATTCGCGCGCGACGAGGGTCGCGACCTGCCGCAAGGCGGCCTGTTCGGTGGCGAGCTCCCGAGCGTGCTTCTTCCGCGCGCTCGAGCCCCTTGACCGGGGCGGACCTGGCGCGGCGAGTGGTGACTCGGCGGAGGAGGTACGCCTCGCCCTGACCGAGTGGCGCCGCCACGGCGACCGACCCGTCGCCCAGAACGACCTCGCCGCCGCCCTCGGGGATGTCGAGTCGGCTCGAGTGCGCCGGCTCGGCACCTCGAGCACGTAGCCGTCGCGGTCCACGAGCAGATCCGTGCTCCTCGTCATGAAATCGCTGTAGCGACGTCTCAGCCGAGCGTCTCTGTCGCGCCGGGCCTCCAGCGAGGCAGCTGCTCGATCGTCCTGGCAGCGGTGGTCACCAGCTCCAGGCTCCGTGGATGCGCGATCTTCCAGAGGCTCGAGAGGTCGATCAGTCCGATCGTCTGGCCGGACACCGGGTCGTGCACCGGAGCGCCGGAGCAGATCCACTCGTGATGGCGTTCGTTGAAGTGCTCGAAGGCGAACACCTGGAAGGCGTGGTCTGCGGCCAGCGCAGTCCCGATCCCGTTCGTGCCGTCGGCTGCCTCGCTGTACCGCGCGCCCTCGACGAGATTCATCTCGGCGGCACGCTCCTTCAGCCACTCGTCGCCCACTCGGTGCAGGACGAGCCCCGACGCATCGGTCACGACGACCATGCCTCGCGACTCCTCGGCCAGCTTCCGGAGCTGCTCGCGTGAGGACGTGGGTGAGCGACCCGAGCGGATGCTCGAACCAGCGCTCGAGCACCTCCGACTCGTCGGCCTCGATCGGGGCCAGCAAGTCGGTCGGATCGAGGCCTGTGGCAAGCGAGCGCCGCCACGACTCGACGATCGTCGGTCGCAGTCCTGCCGTGGCTCCGGGTGGGAGCTCGGGGCCGAGCGCGCCGTCGGCGAGCAGACGCTCCCAGCTTCTCTGCAGCTCTCGAGCGCGCCTCAGCGGATCCGTCTCCGCTCCGACAGCCAGCCACTGCGACGTCATGGCTCTGCGATGATAATCCCTCTCGACCCTGCCGGACTTGCCGGCGAGCAAGCTCAAGCCGCGAGCGCAACCCGCCCGCCGCGCTGACGAGCACGAGCTGCGCCGAAGCGCAACCCGTCACGGAGTCTCGGAGCCGTCGCGTCGTCGGATCGCCACGCTCGACTGGCCATGCCGGAGAACGCGGATGGAGGAGTCGGCGGTTCCGGCGTTGATCGTCGCCGCGACCGTGCTGCTGCTCATCGAGTGCCTCACGATCTGGGTCCATCGTCAAGCGCTCGATACGCCGATGTCGAGCGCGCGAGCGCAGAGCTCGAAGACCGAAGGTAAGGAGCGCCGTGGCCGGCTACCTCGTCGACGAGCTCTACCGGCGTGTCGAGGTCGAGCGCCACATCGACGACCTCCTGCCGCCGCGAGCCCGCGGGTTCGCGGCGCCGCTCAACGCCGCACTCCGCGGGCTTGCGCCTCGTGCGGCCGAGGAGATCCTCGGGGAGCCGTTCGTCGTCGACACATGGGCGACGGCGGTTGGACGTGCGCACCGCGAGTTCCTGCGGCTCGTCAACGGCGATCCCAACCGGGCGGCCGACGTCTACTTGGGCCGCGACCGCTCCTGCTGGAGCTCGCTGGGCGGCTCGGGCTTCAGCGGCAAGCTGCCGCCGCGCTACCGGCCGATGCCGGACGGGTGGTGCTGTTCCGCGGAAACCGGATCGGCAAGTCCGCGAGGCGATCCGGTTGGTCGACTCGATGTCGATCTACGGACTGCTGCTCGTGGCCGCGCTCTACGGCCTGGCGCTGGGACTGGCCCGCGGCCGGCGGCGACAGGCGCTGTTGCACATGGGCCTGGCCGTGACCGCCACGGGCGTGGTCCTGATCCTCGTCCGGTCGCTCGCCGGAACCGTCCTCGTCCAATCAGTCGTCGGCTCGAGCGCGACGCTCGAGCCGGCGGGGCGTCAGGTCTGGCGCATCCTCAGCGACCCGCTCTGGTCGATCGCATGGATGGCTGTGGCGACCGGTCTCGCGGCGATCGTGCTCGCGCTGCTCGCGGGGCCGAGCGCGGTGGCAACCGGGTTCCGGAGGGTGCTTCGGCCGGCTCTCGTCGACCGCCCGGCGAGGGCCTGGGCGGGTGTCGGCGTCGTGATCGTCGTCGTGCTGACGACGATCCCGGCGATCGACGCAACCCGCCTGATCAGCCGCTCGGTCCTGATCGCAGTGATCGTCGGCGGAACGGAGATGGTTCGTCGCGTCGCCTTGGCCGAGGGGAGCGACGCTGCGGTGGTGGGACCGTCGCCGCCCGTCGCGGCGTCGAGCTGACGCACACGCTCCCGTCGTTTTTTCCGCAACGACTCCGAGGCGGCGCCGATGGCGTGGCCGTGGGTCGCCCGGATCATCGGTCACAGCGCGCGGGAAGTCCCCCGAGCGCCGAGATCAACTGAAGGAGATGGAGAATGATGTCCAACGAGGAGCTCACGGGGAACGTCACTGACGAGCTGTTCTGGGACCCCAAGGTTCACAGCACGTCGATCGCCGTGGCGAGCGACGGCGGCACGGTAACGCTGCGCGGCACGGTCGCGAGCTTCCGCGAGAAGCGCGAGGCGAAGAAAGCCGCCGAGCGCGTCTACGGCGTGACCAAGGTGCAGAACGAGCTGAACGTGCACCTCATGACCGACGACGCGCGGAGCGACGCCGACGTGCGGGGCGACGTGCTTCAGGCGCTGATGCTCGACACGCTCGTTCCGGCCACGATCGACGCCAAGGTGAACGACGGCGAGGTCGCGCTGACGGGCGAGGCCGAGTGGCAGTTCCAGCGCGACGAGGCGATGCAGGTCGCCGGCAACATCCGCGGGGTTCTCGATGTCTGGGACGAGATCGCGATCGTCGGGCCTCCGCCCGAGGCGGTCGACGTCAAGGACGCGATCGCGCGGGCCTTCGACCGCAGCGCGAAGCTCGACGCCAACGCGCTCACGGTCGAGACGTCGCAAGGCACCGTGACCGTGGAGGGCACGGTGCAGTCCTGGGCAGAGCACGACGAGGCAATCGACGCCGCCTGGGCGGCGCCCGGTGTGCGCGAGGTGCGCGACCGGATCCTCGTCTTCTATTAGGAGGCGAGACGAACCGCGGCGCGAGGCCGGACCAGCACTCGGCGGCCGCGACGACATAGACCGGATCGCCCTCGCAAATCACCGTCGGCTCGACGCGGCGGCGCGGACATGCTCTGCGCCGTCGCGTAGGCGTGGACAGACGCGGCCGGCCACCTATTCTCCGGCGCGCGCATTTCCGCAAGCGATCAGCGGTGGCGCCGATGCCGGGGCCAGTCGCCGGCGCGACGATGCGGTCATGAACACGGACACGCAAATCGTGGAGCTCGCCGATCGTCGGTCGGACGACTTCGAAGTCGTCTTGCTCTGGGGCCGGCATTCCGGTCGCCTCTGGGTGACCGTGACCGACCGCGCAAGCGGGACGGTCGTCCGGATCGCCGCCGCCCCGACCAACGCGCTCGACGTCTTCAACCATCCGTTCGCCCACGCGCAGGCTGCCTGAGCGCACGCGGACGACGGTCGATGATGAGTACGAATACGCAAAAGAAGCGCGCCCCTCGCCTCGACAATCCGGCGCTGGTCGAGCACGCCCGCGAACGCGCGCGAGAGCGTCGAGAACCGCATCGCCGATCGCATCACGACGTTCGCCGGCTCGATGCTGTTCGTCTACATTCACGTCGTCTGGTTCGCGCTGCTGGATCGGGTTCGGCGTCGAGGCGTATCCGTACGGGCTGCTCACGATGATCGTCTCGCTCGAGGCGATCTTCCTCTCGACGTTCGTGATGATCAGCCAGAACCGCGCCGACGCCAAGCGCGAGGTGCTCGCCGAACCAGCAGTGGCAGACGGTGCAGGACGAGGACAAGCAGAACGTGCGAGCTGCTCGAGTTCTCCCGCCAGATCCTCGAGCTCACCAAGGCCGTGCACGCCGCGACGGCGGCGCAGGCGAACGGCACCGACTCCGATCACACTCGCGGCCCTGCGTGACGGCCGCACGCCGTCGGCGTTTCCGCCGATGCGTGACGGCTCTCCGCCGGCGACGATCGACCTCGACACCGATCGAGGAGGCAGCTCATGAAGAGCAAGCACGACAAGAGTAGAGGAACAGCTGGCAGGCGAGGTGCTCGCCCTCGTGGAGCGGTTCCACAGGCCGGCTCCCCGGGAGGACGAGCACGGCGGCGAGTCGCGAAGGCTTGGACGCCTCGCCCTCCCCGTGGCTCTCGAGGCGCTCGCGCTGGCGTCGTTCGCGCACCTGGTGCGCGCCCGGCACAGGCACACCGAGACGCCGGCGCGCACGCTCGCCGCGGTCTGCGGCGCGCGTTCGTCCCGCGCCACCTGTAGGCGCGTTCCTCTACGCCACCCGCCCCAGCGGTCTTCGCCGGGGCGGGTGGATGTCCGTCGCAGCTGGTGCCCTGCGGCTCTGGCCCGTGGCACGACCGGTCGACGTAGAACGCCACACCGCGAAATTCGCGGCGCTGAGCGCGGCGTTTGACGAGCGGCAAGCGGCGGGCCGAGAGCCCGTCTGAGAGCCGGCGCGTCGTGCCGCGGTCGCGCATCCAGCACACGGGCGGTGAATCGGCGATCTCGCTGCGCGACTGTGCAAACCCGCGCGGCCGGCGGTCGGCGTGCGGAGATTCCGCAGGCCATCGGCCCACTCGCCGATTCGCGCCGGGGGGAACCGCGGAAGAGTCAGGCTGTCAACGCACCACAGGGGGTGGTTCTGATGGGAAGCATGTTGGAAGAGGCCGCGCAGACGGCGGAGCCGCAGGTGACGAAGCTGCGCTGGTCGATCGGGATCAACGGCGCACTCTCTCTCGCACTGGGCGTCGCCATCATCGTCTAGCCGGGCATCAGTCTGTACTCGCTCGTCATCGTGTTCGGCGCGTACGCGCTGGCGCGGGGCATCGTCGGGCTCGTGATGGCGATCGGCAACTCGGACATGGAGGGACGCGGGTGGCTCTTCGCGTCCAGCCTCGCCGGAATCGCGGTCGGCGTGATCGTCTTCGCCGACACCGGCATGTCTGCGCTCGCGCTGCTCTACGTCATCGGCGCGTACGCGATCGTGCTCGGCGCCGCTGCGATCAGCGCTGCATTCATCCTGCCGCTCGCGGGCGGCGACAGTGCGCTGCTGGGGCTCACGGGAGTGGTCTCGATCGCCTTCGGCGTCGTGATGTTCGCCAAGCCGGGCGACGGCGCGCTCGCGCTGCTCGCTCTGATCGCCGCCTACGCCGTGATCATCGGCCTCGCCGAGCTCACTGTCGCGATCGGCGGCAAGCGCGTGTTCGGCTTCTCGGACGAGCGCTACTCCGGAGACGCGAGCCCGCAGGTCTCGCGCTAGGCCGGCATGTTGTCAGGGCCGATCAGCCGTCCCAGGCGACGCTCGCAGTCCAGAGCCCGACCGCCACGACCGGCGCCGCGCGAGTAGCCGCGAGCGTCGTCGTGGGCGTCGTGGCGCTCGTCGCCGCCGTCGCGGTCGGCACTCCGGCGTCGGCCGCCGTCCTGCTCGGGTGGGATGCGGCTGCACTCACCTTCCTCGCGCTCGTCTGGCTCACCGTCGCACCGATGAACGCGGTCGCGACGGCGAAATCGGCCGTGTCCGAGGACGCGTCGCGGACCGAAGGCGAGGCAGTCCTGCTGGGTGCCGGCACGGCCAGCCTCGTCGCCGTTGGACTCACGCTACTCGAGACGGGCCGGAGCACCGGCGCGACACGTGCGCTGCTCATCGCGCTGGCCGTCGCGAGCGTCGTGCTGGCCTGCGTCGGCATACGATCTACGCGCGCGCTACGCGCGGCTCTACTACGGCGAGGCCGCCGGCGGCATCGACTTCAACGGGGACGACCAGCCGTCCTACCTCGACTTCGCCTACGTCGCGCTGACCATCGGCATGACCAGCCAGGTGTCGGACTCGAGCCTCACCACGCCGGCGATGCGCCGAACGGCGATCCATCACGCGCTGCTCGCGTACCTCTTCGCCACGGTGGTCGTCGCGCTCACGATCAACATCGTCGCAGCCTCCTGCGCGGATGAGCACTGCGGGGAACTCGCATCCGGTCGGCCGATCCGCGGATTCGGCCTCCCGGCGGTGGCGCCATCGTTGGAGCCATGACACCGTTCGAGAACACAACGTGGAGAGTCGCACCCGCGATCGCGGTTGCGGCGTTCCTGCTCCTCGCGGCATCCGGGTGTGGGGAGAGCAAGGCCGACAAGCAAGCAGCGCAGTACGCCGACAGCCTCTGCACGTCCATCTCGGGCTGGGAGCAGCAAGTCACCGGCATCGCCTTGCAACTCGGCGCCGGAAGCCTAATACCGTCGCACGGACCAAGCTCGACGAGGCGGCGACCGCGACCGTCGGCCTCGTGACGAAGATCCACCAGCTCGACGTGCCGGACGTCGACGGAGCCGACCGCGCCAAGGAAAGCGTGGACACGTTCGCCGTCGACTCGATGTCGACTGTGGGCGCGGTGAAGGCAGGCAGCCGTCAACTCAAGTCGTACGGCACCGGCGCCGCGAACGTCGCCACTGTCGCACTCCCGCTCGGTCTGAGGCTCGAGCGGCTGGTGCGCGAAGGCAAGACGACGGTCTCCGACCTCAAGGCGATCAAGGGGCCCTTCGAGCACGCAGTCAAGAAGTCCGATGCGTGCAAGGCCCTGAAGCCGTCGCAGGGCGACCAGAGCTGAGGCGCCAACGACGGCGCAGCGGTCACGCGCTGAGGCGCCGTCGGCTAGGGTGCCGTGCCCTGATGGTCGTCCATCTCGTCGACGGCACGTACGAGCTCTTTCGCCAGTTCTACGGCAGGCGGCGCGGCGGCGCCGCTGACGCCAAGCGGTTCGGCGCCGTGATCGGCGTCCTGCACACGGTGCTGCAGATGGTCGAGTCGGGCGCGACGCACATCGGAGTCGCAACCGACCACGTCATCGAGTCGTTCCGCAACGATCTCTGGCCCGGCTACAAGACCGGCCTGGGCGTCGACCCCGCACTGCGCGCCCAGTTCGAGCCGCTCGAGATCGCGCTCGCGGCCATGGGAGTTGCGGTCTGGCCGATGGTCGAACTCGAGGCCGATGACGCGCTCGGTGCCGCCGCGCGGGCCGCTGCCGAAGACGGGAGTGTCGTGCAGGTCCGCATCTGGACGCCGGACAAGGACCTCGCCCAATGCGTGAGCGAGAGCCGAGTGGTGCAGGTCGACCGCCGCGCGAACTCGGTGCGGGACGCGGCGGGCGTGCGTGAGAAGTTCGGCGTCGACCCTGTCCAGATCCCGGACTTCCTCGCGCTGGTCGGCGACTCTGCCGACGGCTACCCGGGCATCCCCGGAATCGGCAAGGTCGGCGCAGCGCGACTCGTGAACCGGCACGGGACGATCGAGGCGTTCCCACCCGAGATCCTCGGAGACAAGCGCGATCTGGCGTTGTTGTTCAAGGATCTCGCCACACTCAGGACGGACACGGAGCTCTTCGGCGACATCGACGACCTCGCGTGGCGCGGCCCGACTTCTGCGTTCGCCGCGACGGCGAAGCTCCTCGACGACGACCGCCTGCTCGCGCGCAGCCACGCCGCCCGGCGCTGCTGAGGGCGGTGTAGCCACGCCTCGCTGCCGGCGCCAAGTCGAGGTCGTGATCAGCCGGAGCCGAATTGCTTCTCGAGCACCGGCTTGACCTCGGCGGCGAACAACTCCACGGTGCGCCGCGCCTCGTCGTAGGTCATGTCTCCGGTCGGCACCTGGAGCGCGATGTGATCGATGAGGCCCGACTCCAGCATGGCAGCGAACCGCTCGACGATCTGCTCGGGCACGCCGGCGCCGAGGGTGACTGCGTCCTCGATGTGGGCGAGGATTGCCTTCAGCGGCGCGATGGCCGTCTCGCACTCGGCCTCCGACAGGACGAGGTGGTCGTAGGTGTGAACCCGCTTCGTGCGGCGGACGAGCCCGTCGACACCGCGACGCGAGATTGCCAGCGCCTCTTTCTCGCTCGGCGCGATCGCGAGGATCACCGTGCACCCCACGCGCGGTCGGCCGTCCGGGCCATCGAGCCGGAGCGCGTCCCCGCGGTGCCGTTGCCAGCTCTCGACGTAGGCGTCGTAGGTGCTCTGCGGCACCGAGCCGGCGCACATGAGGCTCATGCCGTGGCGGCCGGCCGTCACCGGATTGCCGGGATACCAGAAGGGGATCGGAGCCTGGAGGGGACTCGTGGAGAGGGGCACACTCGGAAAATCGTGGTACGCGCTCCCGGCACTCGAGATCTCACCCGTGGCAAGCGCGTTGCAGATGATGCCCAGCGTGTCCTCGAAGCGCTCCTTCGACTCCGTCCATTTGCTGCCGAACCAGGCGTGCTCGATCGGCGCAACGCCTCGGCCGACGCCGAAGTCGAGACGACCGCCCGTGAGCTGATCGGCGATGCACATGTCCTCGATGATCCGCACGGGATGGTGCAGCGGCAGGAGCTTCACCATCGGACCGAGGCGGATCCTCGTCGTGACCTGCGACGCCGCGCCGATGAAGATCTCCTGGCTGGGCGCCATGCACAGGCCGGAGCCATGATGCTCCGCCAGGTGGAAGCTCTCGAACCCGGCCTCGTCGGCGAGCTTCACGAGCGCGAGCCGATCCTGGAGAAGGCGCTGCGTCGGCGTACCTGGAATGGCCTCGATGTGGTCGAAGATGCCGAACGTCGGATTCACGGCGCACACCTTACGGTTCGTTCGCCCGGGCATCGAGCGGCCCGGGGAGCCCTACGCCTGCCCGATCACGTCACAGACATCGACGCTGACGAAGGTCGCCGGCGCGTCGGGCATCTCACGCAGCCGGTTGAAGGTTGCCTCAGCCGCTCGCGCGTTCTCTTCGGTATCGAAGAGCCAGAACGAATGCTGGATGAGCTCACCGTTGAGACTCCGCGCCCAGTAGCCACCAGTCGCACCGGGCATGCCCCGCAGCATCGCGACGCCCCGATCGCCGATCATCGCCAGTGCCTCCTCGACACGGTCCGGCTTGATCTTGACTCGTCCGATGACCGCATGCATGTAGCCCTCCTGGGAGTGCTCCGCTACGTGGGTGCTCATCATGTCGCACGACACCGCGTGGAGAGTCGGAGCAGCAAGGCCACTCGGCCGGCATCAAGCCAAGCCGGACCTTTCTCCTGTGCAACACTCGGTCGATGACCACGAATCTCGAGCGCGTCTTCGAACCACGGCCGGACGTCTACACGGCGTGGGTGCAGCTGAATACGGCGATCAAGGCGAACATGGACTTGCGGCGCTATGAGCTCGTGACACTCGCCGCCGCGCGATCTCTCCGCTCGAGTTATTGCTGCCTCGCGCACGGAAGCGTGCTGCTCGATCGCTTCGCCGAGCCGGTGCGTGAGATCGCGCTCGACCATCGAACGGCCGGCCTCGACGAGGTCGACGTCGCCGTCATGGACCTGGCCGAGCGAGTGGTCTCGGATGCGACGTCGATCGAGGATGCCGATCTGCAGCGACTGCGCACGCTCGGGCTGCGGGATGACGAGATCATGGACGTCGTCCTTGCGGCGGCCGCGCGCTGCTTCCTCTCGAAGACGCTCGACGCCCTCGGCGTTCGCCCCGACTCGACCTACCTCGGCCTTACGCCGGAGCTGCGCGAGGCGCTGGTCGTCGGCCGCCCGATCGCCGACGCGTAGTCGATGCTCGATCGCGCTGGTCGCGCTCGGCAGCGGCGTGAGCGCCGGCGCGAGCACGGCCCCGACGGTCAACCTCAGCGCACTGCCTGCTGCGCTGATCCGTTCGAAGCGGGCAGCCGACCGACTGAGGATTGCTAGGCTCGCGGCGACGAGGAGGCCAAATCCGGCATGCGCTCGTGGCTTGCGATAGGTGTGTTGATCGGATCGCTGGCCGTAGCGGTCGGGTCGCTTGCAGACACGCGGGCGCAGGGCCCTGCGGCGCTGATCTTTGCCAGCGACCGGGCCCCCGACCGCAACCCCGAGGTGTACTCGCTCGACCTCGCGCGCGGCGCGCGGCTCGATCTCAGCCGCGACGACCTCTCCGACACCGTGGTCGCCGTGCAGGGCAGGCAGGTCGCCTTCGAGAGTGATCGTCGCGGCCTCGCGCTCTACGTCGCGCGCGCCGGCTCCGCCACGCCCGCTCGAAGGCTCGCCACGTTGCCCGCCGCGACGCACTCTGCGAGCGGTGGCTTCTCACCGAGCGGAGACGAGCTGGCGGTCGCGCTCGTCCTCTTCAACAAGGGCACGGCCACGAACGTGATCGACCTCCTCAACCGCTCCGGGCGCAGGCTGGCACGCATCGCCCGCGCAGCGCCCGTGCCATCGACGTCGCTGTGGTCGGCCGACGGGCAGGAGCTCGTCTACGCAGTCGGCCCGCCGGGAAAGCAGCGACACACGCTCCGGGTCGTCGATGCGCGCGGCCGGCTGCGCTTCGCGCGGGGCGGCGACAACGCGCTCTGGGCGGACGCGGCGCCGCGGCTCGCGATCGTGACCGGGACCTTCGGCAACCCCACCACGACTGACGGCTCCACGGTCGTCGTCGACGAGCAAGGACAGGAGATCCGCCGCTTCGCGGGGCGAGCGCTCGCGCTCTCCCCCGACGGCACGATGCTCGTACTCGAGCGGGCACATCGGCGGGGCTGGCTCGCATCCGTCGATACGGGCGAGCTGCGGCGCCTTCCGACCGGCGAGGTCGCCGCTTTCTCGCCGGACGGCCGGCATCTCGAGCTGCCGGCGGTCAAGGGCAACGGCGCACTGGTCGAAAACGTGCAGTCGGGTCGGGTCGAAGGGCACCTGACGGCGTTCGGAACGTGGCTGGCGGACAGTCGGCGGCTCGTCGTTCTGAGTGACCGAGGCGTCGCCACCGTGGTCACGGCTGCCGGGCGCGTGCTCCATCGGTTCGCTCTCGTGACGCCGGGCGAATCCGCCACGACGTTCGCCGTCGCGCCCGACGCCAATGCGCTCGTCTTCACGGTGCAGAGCCACGTCCCGCACCAGCTCTACGAGCAACCGGCCTCAGGAGCGCTGCAACAGCTCACACGTGGTAGCGCCGATCACGTGGACCCGTCGCCGTCGCCCGACGGGCAGCTGATCGCAGACGCCGAGTCTGTCGCGCCGTGTGGCGCGTGCCCGCCCAAGATCGCCGTGCTGCCCGCCGACGGGTCGGCTCCGGCTCGGCTGCTGCCGGACCAGGTGGCGGGCAACAGCCACCCGAGCTGGTCGCCGGACGGCGCGCGCATCGCCTACGGCGAGACCGCGGCCCCCGACATCCTCGGTGTCTTCGTCATGCAGTCGGACGGCTCGCAACCCGTCGCGCTCGCCGGCGGCGCGGGCGCGCAGCAGCCGAGCTGGGCTCCGGACGGCACCGAGATCGCAGCGAGTCATGCCGGCATCGTCGTGATGGCGGCCGACGGCTCGGGCGCCAGGCAGCTGACCGGCCCGGTGCCGGCGCATGCCGACGTCCACCAGACCTACTCGCCGACCTGGTCGCCCGACAGCGCGCAACTCGCGTTCGCCGGCGCCGACGGGATCTACGTGATCGGACGCGACGGCAGCAACCTGCACCGAATCCTCGCGATGCGTCGCGTCCGCGCCCTCGCCTGGTCGCCCGACGGCGCACAGATCGCCTTCGCTGCCGCCTGCCAGGGCAGCGCGGTGGACTGCACCAATCACCTCACCAACGACATCTGGACGGTTGCGCCCGATGGCAGCAACCTGCGTCGCGTCACGGACGACGTCGCCGACGACACCACGCCGGCCTGGCTGCCCACCCGCTGATGGGCTGCTGTCCGGGGGGCGAAGGAGGAGCTATGTCAAGGGCCGATTTCACGGGGTCGCTACCACGCCACTACGACGCGTGCCTCGGCCCGCTCATGTTCGAGCCGTACGCGATCGATCTCGTGGAACGCCTGCCCATGACGGGCGAGATGCGCGTGCTCGAGCTTGCGTGCGGCACCGGCATCGTGACCCGCCGCCTGCGCGAGGCGCTGCCCGCGTCCGCGACGCTGACAGCGACCGATCTGAACCAGGCGATGGTCTCGTATGCCCGCGCGGCGGTGCCGCTCGCGGGCATCTCCTGGCAGGACGCGGACGCACAGGACCTCCCGTTTCCGGACGCGTCATTCGACGCCGTCGTGTGCCAGTTCGGGATCATGTTCCTGCCTGACACCGCGCGGGGCTTCGCGGAAGCGCATCGCGTGCTGGCGCCGGGAGGGACGCTGCTTGCGAACGCGTGGCACTCGCTCGACGAGAACCCGGCCTACGGGGCGTTGAACGACGCCCTCGCCGCGATGTTCCCCGACGACCCGCCCAGCTTCCTGCATACGCCGTACGGCTACCACGATCGCTCGCGGATCCTGGCCGACGCCGCCGCCGGCGGCTTCACCGACGTGCGGCTGGATGACGTGCGACTCCAGGGGCACGGGCCATCGGTCTCCGACTTCGTCACCGGATTCGTGCGCGGCACGCCGCTCAATCACGAGCTGACCGGGCGAGGAGCCGATCTCGATCACGTCGCGAGCGAGGCCGCCAGGACTGTCGCCGGCGTGACAGGATCCGCGCCGATCACAGTCGACCTCGCCGCAACGGTGATCACTGCGACTCGCGCTCAGTAGCGGCTCGGCCTCGGTAGGGTCTCGGCATGTCCGAGCTGTATGCAATGCGCCTGGCGGGAAGCCGGATCGGCTCCCCGGAGGCATCCTTCGTCGTTGCCGAGTGGAGCGATCCGGGTGGCGGCGACGATCCGCCGAGGTATATCGCTCCGCTGCACGTACATCACTCCGACGACGAGGCCTGGTACGTGCTCGAGGGCTCGCTGCGCGTGCGGGTGGGGGAGCGCGACATCGACGTGCCCGCGGGTGGGGCCGTGCTCGTCCCGCGCGGTACACCGCACACCTACTGGAACCCCGGCGCTTCGCCGACTCGCTACCTGCTCGTCATGACGACGCGGATCGCGGAGCTCATCGACGCGCTGCACGCTCTCCACGATCGCGATCGACACACCGTGGAAGCGGTCTTTCAGGCGCACGACAGCGCCTATCTCGGGTGGCCCTAGGCATTTTCAGCAAGGGCCGAGACCGCGGGGAATGTTTCCCGCGTGCCGCCCGTTTTCCGTGGAACACGCTCCGAGAAGGAATCCCTCATGCAGTCCCAGGTCGCGCGCACATCTCTTCTGCCTTCGGCACTCGTGCTCTGTGATCTCCTGAACGCCCATGCCGGCGATCCTCCGATCGAGGCGCTCGAGCAGGCGGGGTTCCCGCGCAAGGACATCAGCAGGTATCTGCAGCGGCGCGCGGGCCGGTCGCGTTGTGGTTCGCTGACCACCGGCAGTGAGCCGGGAGCACGCGGCGCCTGACCCCCTCATGTATCGTCTGATGCATGGCTGTGGTAGGACGCAGGCGAGCAGGTGAAGCCGCGTTCGTGTTCCTCGCCGCCGGGCTCGCCGAAGCCGTCCGAGCACTGGGCTGGGCGGCGTCGTTCCTGCTGTATGCGCTGGCCGTGAGCGCCGTGACGCTCGTGTTCTGGCTCTTCGTATTGGCTGGCTAGGACGCCGTCGCGGCAGCGCTCGTCACGCCAACCAGCGGCCGGCGCGCATCAGCTCGCGGTCTGCCAGCTCGTTCACCTCGCGCCAGGCCTGGATCCGGCGCGGTGAGATGCGGAACCAGCGGTACGGCGTGGCCTGCGCACGCGGGTCGAAGCCCGTGCGGGCGGCGAACCGGTCCCCCTGGTGCTGCGGCAACGCGTCGATCTCGAGGACCTCGACGTCGCCCTCGATCATGGACACGTCGCGGGTGTGGCCCAGTCCCAGCCGAACGGTTCGGGTGGCGGCGAGGTTCCTGCCGGTCGGGCTGTCCGCCGGCGTGGCCACCAGCAGCGCCTCGCCGTCCCAGTCGAAGGACAACGGCACCAGATACGGCGCGCCCTCGGCCGAGGCACTGGCCACCCAGCCATCGATGTCGTGGGTGAGCCGATGCTCGGTGTCGCGACGCCGCTGGGCGCGGGAGCGGGGGTCGGCACTCACCGGTCCTGGAACAGCCCGAGCACGGGATGCAACACGGTCTCGATCCCCTGGGTGGAAGAGCCGGTCATGTTCGCTCCCGAGGTCGTTGTCGTGGTGTCCATGGCCGTCAGGCTAGGTGCACTCCGCACACGCTCCAGGCTCCGGGATCGTGAGGCTCTCGATGTCGCGCGGGTACTGCCCCGCCGCAACGCCTTCCTCGGCTATGGGTGACGCAACTCCCTGCCACCTGGGGGGCAGCGAGTACCCGCCCGACGTTCCCGTGTCGAGTGACTAGCCGGCGGCCCGCATCCGGTTGTTGCGCGGGTTGTGCTCGACCTCGGCCAGCCCGAGCGTCTCGAGCACCGGGGGCACGTACACGGCGAAGCGGCCGCGCAGGCCCTTCTTGAGGCCGTACCAGCCGCCCACCGGGTTGTCAGCAGCGCGCGCCCAGGCCTCGACGGTGCCGTCCCCGGCGGGCTTCTGCTCATCGGCGGCGCCGAGCGGCATCCAGTCGCCGTGGGCTCGCAGCATCGTGTGGAGATCGTCGATGCAGCGCAGGTGGTATCGCAGCTCGGTCTTGCCAACCCGGATCACGAGGGCAGGTGGGTCGAGCGCCTCGTCACGGAAAGCCTCGAACTCCGATGACAAAGGGGGCGTCTTGAGGATCCAGGGTGCGTCGCGCGTGCCGGCAGGTGTCATGTCGGTGACCGTAACATAAAAGTTACGCATCGTCGGTTTCAGCTGCCTGCTCGAGCGCGGGCAGCACGAGCGTCCAGGCGCGTTCGAAGCGCGGCGCGCCGGCGGCCCACAGATCGGCGCTCTCGGGCTTCGGGCTGTGCTGGACGACGACCCGCGTCCCGCCGTTCTCGGCGGCGAACCGCACGACGACCTCGGTGGGGTGCCGCGCGTCGGTGCCGGGGTAGAAGTCCAGAACGAGCAGGCGCGCCGGCTCCCAGACGATCACCCGACCCAGCTCGACTTCGCGACCGTCGGTCGCGTGCTCCCAGAACCGGCCGTCCGCGAGCATCCTGATCTCGCTGTGCGGGTCGCCCGTGTGCCGCACGGCCTCGGGCCACCAGTCGGACGCACGCTCGGTGAACAGTGCGAATGCGCGCTCGGGCGCGCACACGAGGTAGGCCGATTTCTCGATCATTCCTTCGCGAGCTCCTCGAGTTGCGAGAGCGCCGTGTCCCAGAACTCGTCGAGGAAGTCCCGGACGGACGCGAGCCCCTGGACGCGCACCGCATAGACGCTGCGGGCGCCATGCGCCCGGTGCTCCACGAGTCCGGCATCCTCGAGCACGCGCAGGTGGCGAGAGATCGCGGGGCGGCTGACAGGGAACCGCGCTGCAAGCTCTCCGACTGCGAGCGGGGAGGTCCGCAAGGTCGACAGGATCGTGCGGCGGACAGGATTTCCAAGGGCGTCGAGAGCATGCATGATGGTAGCGAGCGATGTTACCATCGGGTCGTCGCGGTAGGCGCGGCCACGAGAGGAGGAGCCGGATGGGAAAGGTCGTCGTTCGCTACAGGGTGAAGCCCGAGCGGGTCGAGGAGAACGAACGCCTGATCCGGGGTGTCTATGCGGAGCTCGCCGAGACGGCGCCTGAAGGACTGCGCTATGCGACGTTCCGGCTCGACGACGGAGTGAGCTTCGTCCACATCGCTTCGATCGACACCGCAGACGGGAGTAATCCGCTGCGCGCGATCTCGGCCTTCGCCGACTTCGGGCGCGACATCGCCGAGCGCTGCGACGAGCCGCCGGTGGCGCAGGACTCGGAGCTCGTCGGTTCGTACGGCTTCTTCACGTAAGAGCCGGTGGAGGAGTCCCGGAACTCTTGAAAACAGCTCTCGGCAAGCGCCTACCCTCAGGAGGGCCGTGAGGCGTGCCCTGCATCTCTGGCCGGTGCTGCTGGCGGCGACCGCCCTGCTCGGAGTCGCCGCCAGGGGTGGCGCCGCGGTCGGTTGGCAACGCCACGCGGCCATGCCCGAGGAGCGCAGCGAGGTCGCGGCGGCTGCGGTCGACGGGGAACTCGTCGTCGTCGGCGGATTCGTGGCCGATGGCCACGACTCGGCGCGAGCCGATGCGTACCTGCCGGCGGCCGACCGCTGGCGGCAGCTTCCCGACCTCCCGGTCCCCGTCGACCATGCGGCGGCTGCGAGCGTGAACGGGCGGATGTACGTCATCGGCGGCTACGGGGTCGATCGAGTGCCGCTCAGGACCGTGTTCACGCTCGACGGCGGTACCTGGCGCGCGATCGCACCGCTGCCCGACGGCCGTGCGGCCGCCGCAGCGGCGATCGCCGATGGCCGGCTGTACGTGTTGGGGGGGCGCAACGGTCGCCGCGCGCTGGCGCGCGACGCCTTCGTGCTCTCGCTCGAATCGGGGCGTTGGATGAGGATTCCGGGCCCTGCGCCGCGCGAGCATCTCGCCGCAGCGGCCTGGGGCGGCCGGGTCTACGCGATCGGAGGCCGCGCCGCCGGCATTGACACCAATACCACGCGGTTCGAGGTCTACGACGCGACGGCGCGGCGCTGGCGTCGGCTCGCGCCGCTGCCTGGTGCACGCGGCGGGACGGGCGCCGCCGCCCTCGCCGGCCACATCGTCTCGGTCGGTGGCGAGGAGCCCGCCGGCACGATCCGCACGGTCTATTCCTACGACATACGGAGGCACCGCTGGTCGCGGCTCCCGGACTTGCCGACGCCCCGTCACGGGCTCGGGGTCGTCGCGGCGGGCGGCCGCATCTGGACGCTGGCCGGCGGCCCGGTGCCTGGACTCACCGTGAGCGGCGCGGTCGAGTCCCTGAGGCTCTAGGAGTTCTCCCTCGTCGGGGGCACGCGCTGGCGCGTTGCATCGGGGATCGTGGAGGCATGCCGTATGTCTACGCCTTCGAGCAGTGCCCGTTCCGCGACATGGCGCATGCACTCGCCGATCGGAGCTCCATCGTGCGACACACGGCCGCGCGCCGTGTGGCCTTCGGCTCGTCGCGCGGAGCGCGTCGAGATCTCGGACGATGGCATCGCTGCCTGGAGTCTCGTTGGGCAGACGCGACTTGCATGGGACGAGGTGACGGCCATCGGCTCCGAGCGGACGCTGCTCGGCCGCAAGATGCTCTGCATTCGCGGCACCGGCGCCCGCATCGACGTCGCGCCGGTCCTGCCCGGCTACGACGAGCTCGAGCGCCGCGTCTTCGCCGCGCAGGCTCGCCCGCGACTGTCGACACCCTTAGTCCCGTAGCCCCGACGGCCGCGTGGCGCCCGGCGCTCTACGCGGGCGCGATGTCGGTCACCTGGAGGGGCGCGCCGTCCGCGAGTGCATCGGCGAGCGCGCGCATGCCGGCCGCGACGCGTGTCTCGTGGCGAGCCCAGACCGCCGCCGCGAACGCCGTCGTCACCACCCGGTCATGGTGTCCGCACTCGGGGCAGCGGCGGTCGACGATGACGCCGTCGTGACAGCTGTCCAGCCGTTGCGGCGAGATCAGCCGGCTGCGGCAGCGCGGGCACCGGACGAGCGGCTTGACCGGATGCACGCTCAAGACGCCCGCCCAACCGGGGCGCAGTGTGCTCGGCTCCCCATACCAGACCTCCCGACGCGACGTGACTCTCGCGCAGACGCGACCGGTGCCGCCGGAAGCTAGGGAGGCATGTGCCGACCGGGTGGCTGGGGCCGGCAATCGCGAGTCTAGCGCACTCGCCTCGGGGTTGCCGGTCGCCGCGCCTCGCCGGAGGTGACGCTTCCTCACGCACCAGGCGAGCGACTCGCGCCGGGATTCGGCGCCAGCAGAAGGTGCCCGTCGAGCACCGCCTGGGCGACGTGCACGAGTTTCTGCCCGCTGTGGCGGGCATGGTCGCGCAGCAGCGTGAATGCCTGTCGCTCGTCGACCTGGTAGCGCTCCATCAGGATCCCCTTGGCGCGCTCGGTCAGCGCGCGCCTGCCGAAGGCGCCCTGCAGATCGTGGTACTCGCCGAAACGGCGAAGCGTGATGTCGAGCGCGCTCTGCAGTTCCGCGGGCGACCCGTCGACGATGTATGCGAACACCCCGCGCTTGGCGGCCTCGTCGACGAACTCGGCGTCGTGGCCTTCGAGCACGGCGATCACGGGACACTCGGCCTCGCGCACGATGCGCTCGATCAACTCCAATGCGTGTGCCGAACTCGTTCCAAGGCCCACGAGCGCGACGTCGGGATGCTCGCGCGAGGTCAGCTCACCGACCCCGACGACGTGCGTCGATCCGGCGATGACGGTGTGGCCGAGACCCGAGACGAGGGTCGTGACGAGCGCGATCCGGTCCTCGCGCTCGTTCGCGATCAGGACCCGCAGGTGGTGGCGGTCGCTCGTCATGCACGGCTCCTCTCGTCGGCAGGGGGCGGGTCGGTTGCATGGGCCGCGACGGCCGCGTCGACCCATGCGTGGCGAGCGTGGCGCGCCAGGGCCTGGTGGCGGGCGTCGCGTTCCAGCACGTCGACGACGGCGAAGCGCTCGTTCTCGCTCAGGACCGTGGCGGTCTCCGGATTCTCGTGGTTGAGGCGCACGATGAAGCGGCTGCCGTACGCGCGGACGGCCTCGTACTCCGCAGGCGTCGGAGCGATCTGCTCGAGGCAGGCGGGATCCCCGCACTCGCAGCGCAGCTCGAGGCGATCGGCACGTCGTGCGAGCCTGAGGCTCACCCGCTGGATTGCCTCGTTGCTCTCGCGGACGAGACACTGCTGATCACCCTCGCAGGCAGCGCAAGAGCCTCTACGCCCCGTAGCGTTGTCTCCCATGCAGTCACTCCCAGCGCCGTGTACGTGCGCGGCGGCGAGCCGTAACGAGTGCCGCCTTCCGGATGTTTGGGAAAGCATCGCCAGCCAGGAGTTGGGGCCAACAGGCCGCAGGATACCAGTCGAGGGCTGCCTCCGGCCGGAGGATCGATGCGCCGCGCGGCCGTGCGCGGCGTGTCCGCCTAGTCGGACCACCAGCCCTGGACGACCTCGCCGTCGCCGTCGTGATGCGCGCCGAATGCGAGCATTTCCATCCCGTCGGACCCCGCCTCGAACGCGCGCATCACACCTGGCGCGACGCGTACTGCATCTCGTCCGGCGATGTCGACGATCTCGTCGTCGAGCTTGACGCGCCCTGAGCCCGCGATCACGACGTAGATCTCCTCGGCCTTGTCGTGCCGGTGCCCGAACGGCTGGCGCATACCCGGCTTCAACCTGTGGAGAGTCACGCCGGTGTCCTCCGCGTCGAGGTCGTCCTTGCAGAAGCGCGCTTCCTGGACGTCGCCCATCCCGAACTTGATGGCAGAGTCCTCGACTTCGGTGAGTTGCTTGAGTGTGTAAGAGCCGGTCATGCGTGTTCCTCTCGAACGGGCTTTCCATACAGGACGACCGAGTCGAACGAGGCCTCGACCTCGCGGCGGACGTCGGCCTCGCGGCGGCGCTCCTCTGCAGCGGTACCGGCAATCGACTTGCTCGGGCTCCTGACGTCGCCGGAATCCGGCCACTCGTCGGGATTCCAGAGGTGCGAGCGAACGAAGGCCTTGCCGCAGTGGCTGAACACCTGGCGCACCTCGACGTCGGCGACGAACCACGGGAGGCGGCCGTCCACTGCACATTCGTCGAGGAGGCCGGGCGCGCGCGAGAGGCGGGCGAAGCCGTTGACTCGCAGCGTCTCGGAGATGCCCGGTACCACGAAGAGGAGGCCGATGCCGGGGCGAGCGACGAGGTTCTGAACGCCGTCGAAGCGGCGATTGCCAGGGAATTCGGGAATCAGCAGACGGGTATCCGAGAGCACCCGGACGAAACCCGGTGGCCCGCCCTTCGGGCCTGCGTCGCAGGAGCCGTCCGGCCCCGTCGTCGCCATCACGAGGAACGGCGCCGCAGCGATGAACTCCCTCGTGGGCTCGTCCAGCGCGGGCATCTCCTTGGCCACGACGCGAGGCAGCGGCTCGCCGAACAACTCGCGCAGTTCGGCAGCCGAGAGGATGCTGTCGGGTTCGGCGGCGCTCATGTCCGTCACCTTATCGAGCGAGCCGCGATTCCCTTGTACGGGGGATATCGGGAGAGGGCCCGTCCGGGAGTTACTGGCGCCCGTTGCAAGCGGCGCCTCACCACGAGGCGCACACCACTCGGGAGGCTCGAAATGCACAATCTCGTCACCAGGCTCTACCTTCTCACGCGGCGCGACAGTGGCCAGACGATGGCCGAGTATGCAGTCGTGCTCGCGGTCATTGCGATTGTCGTCGTCGGTGCTCTGACCGCGCTGTCCGGCGGCATCAACGGCGCGCTGAGCTCCGTCACGGCCGAGCTCTAGGAGTCCGTGCGACAAACAGTGCAGGCCCGCCGGCCTGCATCGGTCCTCCGGGATTCAGAGTGACGCCGGATCGGCGTCACTCTCATTTTTCCCCCGTGCATACTCCCGGGCATGGCCGACCTGCACCTGACGTATCTCAACCGGCCCGATGTCGAGGCACTCGAGCTCAGCGATGACGAGATCCTGCGTGCCGTCGAGGGCGGGCTGCGCGCGCAGGGGTCCGGCGAGACGGTGATCGAGCCGCGCGTGCACCTACGGCCGGACGAGGCGTTTCGCGGCCATTTCAACGTCCTGCGGGGCTACATCGCGCCGCTCGGTCGGGCCGGCGTCAAGGTGGTGGGCGACTTCGTCGGCAACTACGAGCTCGGGCTGCCGTCCGAGAACGGGCTGCTGACGCTCTTCGACCCCCGGACCGGTGTGCCGCAGGCGGTGATCGACGCCGCCGGGCTGACGGACATGCGGACGGGGGCCGTCACGGCGCTCGGGGCGCGGCACCTCGCGCGCCCGGGCGCGCGCGTGCTCGGTCACATCGGCGCCCGCGGCACCGCCTACTGGAACGTGCGCCTGCTGGCGCACCTGTTCGACCTCGACGAGATCCGCATCCACTCGCGGCGACCGGAGAGCCGCGCGGCCTTCGGGGCACGGCTCGAGCGCGATCTCGGCCGCTCGGTGCGCGTGTGTGACGATTGGGAGTCGGTGGTGCGGGGTGCCGACATCGTGGTCGAGGCTGCACGTCTCGACCGTCCCGAGCCCTTGCTGCGCACCGAGTGGATCGCACGCGGAGCGCTGGTCGTCCCCTACGGCACCATGAGCGCTGTCGAGCTCTCGCTGACCGACGTCATGGACAAGGTCGTCGTCGACGACTGGGGCCAGTGCCGTAGCGGCCCATTCGGGTCGCTGCGGGCGCACGTGGAGACGGGCAGGCTGTCCGAGCAGACGCTTCACGGCGAGCTTGGCGAGATCGTGGCGGGTGCCAAGCCGGGACGCGAATCGGACGGCGAGACGATCCTCTTCTGGCACCGCGGCCTGAGCCTCAGCGACATCGCGCTCGGTCACGCCATGCTCGAGAAGGCAGAGCGGCTGGGCGTCGGGCAGCGGCTGCGCTACGCCTGAGCGTGGCTCGGCGCGCGAGGCCTCAGAACTGGTTTCAAGCAGTCGCGTGGCGTTCGGAGGTCTCGAATCGGCAGACCTGCGGCGACCCCGGGCTCGCGCATGGAGCCGAGCGAACCCGGGGCTTCGCGGGATCGGATCCCGGCTCTCGAAAAGGTTCTAACCGGATCTTCGAGCCGGGATCCGCTCCCGCTCGCTTCGAGCCCCCCGACCACTCACGGGACTCTTGAAACCAGTTCTTACGCGCCGAGCCGTGTTGGATCCTCGATCGCCCGCTCCTCGTTCACGCGACCGCGAAGCTGCCTTTCATCGACGAGGCGTGCGGATCGCAGACGTACTTGTACGTGCCCTTCCTGAGCGTCACGACGACGCTCTTGGTGCCGGTGAATCCGACGCTCGTGATCACCTTGTCGACACCGGGCCCCGTGAGATGGAAGTCGTGGATCGCGGCCTGATCCTTGATCGTGAAGCGGTAGGGGACGCCCGCCTTGAGCTTCGTCACCGGCTTGCCGCCCAGGGCAAGCTTGATCGAGAAGCCCGGCCCGACCGAACCGTCGAGCGTCTTCGGAGAACCTGCGGATCCGGCGGTCGCGACGCCGGCTGCGGCGAGCAGGGCGAGCGCGCCGAACGCGGTTGCGAGCATGAGCTTGTGTGCCATCCGGTGCATCGGGGTTCCTCTCATTCGTCGTGTGAGGAGCGGCGCAGCGCCGATCCGTGGCCCAGCGTCCAGCAGGGGCTCGTGCGTTCGCACCGTGGCCGACCCCCTGTCTTAGAAGTTCTGCCTGAGAGAGTAAGAGTGGAGGTCATTCAGGCGCACCCTCCTAGGGCGGGCGTCTTCACAGGGGCACGTCGATGCGACAGAATCGAGCGCGTGCGCGTCGTCGATCTGACGCACCCGTTTCGCAACGGCATGCCCGTGTTCCCCGGCCTGCCCGATCCGTCGTTCCGGGCGATCGCCCGCGTCGAGCAAGACGGCTACGCCATGACCGAGCTCCACCTGGTCAATCACATCGGGACGCACGTCGACGCTCCCGCGCATCAGATCGCCGGCGGGCACACCCTCGACGACCTGCCGCTCACCCGGCTGGTGACCGACGCTGTCACGATCGACGTGTCGGGGCGCGAGCCGGGGGCCATCCCGCTCGCGGAGCTCGCGCCGCACCTCGGCAAGATCCGTGACGGCGATGTCGTCTTCCTCTACTCCGACAATGCGCGGAACTACGGCACCGAGGCCTACTGGACCGGCTGGTCGTACCCTGGCCCCGAGGCCGCGCAGGCGCTGATCGAGCGCGGGATCTCGGCGATCGGCTTCGACGGACCGTCTGCCGACCCCGTCGACTCGACCACCTACGACCTGCACCGGATATGGCTCTCGGCCGGGCGTATGATCGTCGAGAACGTGACCAACCTCGACCAGCTCCCCGAGCGTGCGCCGATCGTGATAGCACCGCTCAAGCTCGAGGAAGCGAACGGCGGCCCTGCCCGGATCTTCGCGCTGCTCCCCGGATAGCGCCGTCAGCCGCGTGCGCTGACCTCCCACACGGTCGACGCGCTGAGATCGCCCGCGGCGAGCTCTGCGACCGCCTCCACGGCCGTCAGCAGCGGGCCGAGGGGCCGCGCGGCTTCCTCGTCGGTCTCCCACAGGACGAGGAGCAGTCCGGCGCCCGTCTCGCGGTCGAGCAGGTTGAGTGCGCCGCAGAAGCCGCGCGCACTGCGCAGCGCGGTGACGAGCTCCCGGCGGATGACCCGGTTGAGCTCGTCGACGCGGGCGGGCTGCGACGCGCTCTCTATCAGCCGCGCGTACATCAGCAGGAGAACGATCCGGTCACCGTCTGCCGGCGAACGTGCCCGAGTGGAGACCGGGGCGCAGGAGCACCGTTGTTCCGGCGCTGGTCAGCGCGATGTGATGCGTTCCGCGGTGAAGCTGAGGGTGACCTGCTTGCCCGTGTAGTACCTGCCCGCGCCGCGGCAGCGAGAGTCCGAAGTACGACACCTTGGCGCCCGGATCGAACGAGAGCGTGCCGACGTTCACGCTGAAGCGGGGTTGCTTCAGGCATCCCCCGCCTGCGAATGCGTAGGTCGCCGACCCGACCCTGACCGAGGCCTTCGCCGGACCGCAGAACACGCGCGCGGGGACACCGGCGATCGACCTGACGCCGGGCGTGCAGGTGACTCTGGAGGTGCGCAACGGCGACGCGGCGGTCGTCGCGGCGTGGCCGACGCCGATGACGCCGAGCACGACGAGCAACGCGATGGCGCCGCGCCAGCCCGTCCCGTCGTCATGCTGGTGATCGCTCTCATGCGGGTGCAGGTACACGGTGATCCTCTCCGTTCGTCTCGAATGCGAGGCGGGCCTTGCGTGGAGATCCTCGAGCACGCGCGCGCCGGCTCGCACCGTGGCAACCCCCCGAGGTTTTTCGCACGGGTGCGGACGCCCGCTACTCTCGGCGGGGATGGAAGCCGCTGCGGTGCCGGGGATCCCGCTGCTCGAGCGGAGCGAGGAACTCGCCCGGATCGAGACTGCTCTCGCGCGTGCGCGCGCGGGAAATGGGAGCCTCCTGGTAGTCGAGGGACCGGCGGGCATCGGCAAGACGGCTGTCCTGTCGGCCGCGCGCACCCTCGCCTTGGGCCAGGACATGCGAGTTCTGCGCTCGCGCGGTGCCGAGCTCGAGCGGGACTTCGCATTCGGTGTCGTGCGCCAGCTTTTCGAGCCGGTGCTCGCGGACGCGTCCGCGCCCGAGCGAGCCGACTGGCTCCAGGGCGCAGCCGGAGTCGCCGCCGGCCTGCTGAACCTCCCGGGCGGCGAGCACACCGGCGGCACGGGTGCAGGTGTCGACCCGTCGTTCGCGATCCTCCACGGCCTCTACTGGCTGTGTGCCAACCTCGCGTCCCAGCGTGCGCTTTGCCTCGTCGTCGACGACGCGCACTGGGCCGACGGACCGTCGCTCCGTTACCTCGCCTTCCTCCTCACACGGGTCGAGGAGCTCAACGTGGCCCTGGTCGTCGCCAGCCGCCCGCGCGAGAGCGGGGCAGAGGCGGACCTGCTCGCGACGATCACCGCGGATCCGTCGGCCGAGATCGTTCGCCTCGCTCCCCTGACTCGAGCGGCGGTCGAGCACTTCGTCGAGACGGCGTTCGGCAGCCGCCCGGAACCGGTTTTCAGCGAGGCGTGCCTGCGCGCGACGCGCGGCACGCCGTTCCTGCTGCGAGCGCTCGTCGAGGCCCTCACGGAGGAAGGCATCACTCCCGATGCCGCCTCCGCGCCGCACGTCGAGCGGATCGGAGCGCGCACGATCGGACGCTCCCTCCGCCTCCGGCTGGCCCGTCTGCCCGAGCCCGCCGGGAGGCTCGCGCGGGCCGTCGCAGTGCTCGAGCGCGGCGAGTTGACGCAGGCCGCGCGGCTGACCGGTCTGGAAGACGCCGAGGCTGCGGAAGCCGCCGACGTGCTCGCAGCGGCCGGCATCCTCGAGCCGGGCCGCCCGCTCGCGTTCGTCCACCCGATCGTGCGAACCGGGATCTACACCGAGCTGCCGAGCCGCGAGCGCTCGAACGGTCACCGCGGCGCCGCGCAGCTCTTCGCCACGCAGCCCGGTGCGAGCGAGCTCGTAGCCGAGCATCTGCTCGTCAGCGACCCGGCGCGCGATGCGTGGGTGGTGGAACGGCTCGTCGAGGCCGCGCGTGCCGCGACGCGGAGTGGCGCGCCGGAGTCGGCTGCCGTGTACCTGCGCCGCGCTCTGAGGGAGCCGCCCGCGCCCGAGCTGCAGCCCGGGCTGCTGCTCGACCTGGGCATGGCGGGGGCGAGCGCCGGCCTCGCCGACTGGCCCCGCGACCTGCAGGCGTCAGTCGAGGCGGCACCGGACGAGGCCAGCGCGGCGGCGGGGTCGATGGTGCTCGCGCTCGCACTCAGTCGTGCACAGCGGCCCGGCGACGCCGTGGAGGTGCTGGACCGCGCCCTGTCGGCGCTCGACGAGCGTCATGAGCAGCTCGCGCTCCTGCTCGAGGCCGCGGCCGTCGGAGCCGGCATGAACGGGGCGGTGACGGCGCCCATCGTGGCTGCTCGCCGCGAGGCGCTGCGCGAGCGCGCGACACGCGACCTCTCGGCGCCGCCCGAGCTGCTCGCGGTCTCGGCGTTCATCTCCGTCCTCACGAACGAGCCGGCCGACGTGGGCGCACGGCTCGCGCTGCGGGCGCTCGATGCTGCGCCACTCGCGCGCGACGGCGTGGACGATCGACCGTGGTTCTCGTTCGCGACGTGGTTCTCACAGGTGACCGTCTCCCTGATCTGGGCCGAGCGCTACGACGCGGTCCGCCCGCTGCTCGACGTCTCGATCGCCGAGGCGCGCGCGACCGGAGACAGCAGCAGGCTCGCGGTCGGCCTGGCGCATCGCGGTTGGCTCGCTCTGCGGCTCGGCGATCTTGGAGCCGCCGAGACCGACACCCGCACGGCACTGGCTGCCGCGGAGCTGCCTGCCCCAGCGATGTACCGCGTACTCAACGCCGGGGTGCTCGTCAAGGCGCTCGTCGATCAGGGCGAGCTCGCCGAGGCCGAGCGCGTGCTCGCGCCGCTCGACGCCGACGCCGACGTCGCTACCCTCACGGCAGCAGTCCTGCGTCTCTCGCGCGGTCGGCTCCGGGTCGAGCAGGGTCGCGTGGCCGAGGGCCTCGGCGACTTCCTGGCGGTCGGAGCCCTGGCGACGCGCACCTTCGTCACCTGTCCCGGCTATCTCCCCTGGCGATCCGAGGCGGCGCTCGCGCATCTCGCGCTCGGCGACCAGCCGGCCGCGCAGCGCCTGGCCCAGGAGGAGCTCGAGCTCGCTCGCACGTTCGGCGCCCCGCGTGCCCGGGGCGTCGCGGAAACCGCGGCGGGGGTCGTCGCAGGCGGCGATGCGGGCGAGGCCCTGCTCAGGGAAGCGGTCGATACGCTTGGAGCGGTCGGCGCGAAGCTCGATCGGGCGCGGGCGCTGACCGACCTCGGTGCGCTCCTTCGACGCCGGAACCGACGCAGCCAGGCGCGTGAGCTATTGCGCGAGGCGCTCGACGCCGCGCATCGCGCCGGCGCCGCCCCACTCGCAGAGCGTGCAGAGACCGAGCTGCGAGCGACGGGCGCACGGCCGCGGCGCGTGGTACTGAGCGGTGTCGAGTCGCTCACGGCGAGCGAACGGCGCGTGGCGGAGCTCGCGATGCAGGATCTGACCAATCGCGAGATCGCGCAGGCGCTGTTCGTCACGGCGCGCACGGTCGAAGGGCACCTCACGAGCGTCTTTCGCAAGCTCCAGCTGGGCTCGCGGGACCAGCTCGCCGCCGCGCTCGCGGGCGACGTCGCGGCGAGCAGGCCTCCGGCTAAGAACTGGTTTCAAGTGTCCCGTGTGTGGTCCCTCCGAACGCCATGCGACTCTTGAAACCAGTTCCAACGAGAAAGGCAGGGGGTCGGCCACGGTGCGAGCGCGCCGCGGCTTGCCGATGCTGCGCCCATGTACGCGCAGCTCGTGCCATGCGGCACCACACGAGAGAAGCGACGGGAGATGGAGCGGCTCGTCGCGGAGAGGTTGATCCCCGCGCTGACTGCGGAGCCTGGCTTCGTAGGCGTATGGAATCTCGTCGACGGCGCTACGGGAGTTGCGCTGATGATCGTCCTCTGGGAGACGGCCGGGCAGGCGCGACGCGGCCTCGACGAATACGGCGAGGCATACCGCGAGGGGCTGACGAGCCTCGCCGCGATCACTGAGTGCGGCGCGTCGGTGTCATCGGTGTGGGAAGTCGGCGCGCGCGTCTGAGCCCCGCGCGCGCTGCCGGCAAAAGACAGGGGGTTGTCCCCGGTGCGAGGGCATACCCGTCGCGTCGACGCTGTCGGACACCGAGCACCGCGGGCGCGATGCCGGCTCACACCAAAGGAAACCAGCATGCTCACCTCGCTCTCTCACGCGCCTCAGCCAAGACCGACGAAGGCGAAGATCCGACGCGACGGGTTGTTCGCGCCGCCTGCCGTCGCGCCCGTCCGCCCCGAACAGGGCACTTCGCGATGACAGTCGGTACGCTCAACGAGATCGATCGTCACCTCTCGGGAGAGGCTGTCCGACTGAACGCGCCTTCGTATACCCATGGCCCGGGTGGCGGGCCGCTCCTGGGCGAGACGATCGGCGAAAACCTGCGCAGAACGGTTGCTCGCTTCGGAGCCCGCGACGCGCTCGTCGTCCCCCACCAGGACTATCGGGCGACCTACGACGAGCTCTGGGAGCAGGCCGGTGCCGCCGCACGCGCGTTCCTCGCGTACGGCGTCGGCATGGGCGAGCGCGTGGGCATCTGGGCGCCGAACCGCTACGAGTGGGTCGTCACGCAACTCGCGGCCGCGCGCATCGGCGCGATCCTGGTGACGATCAATCCCGCCTTCGAGTCGCCCGAGCTCGCCTACGCGCTGCAGAAGGCAGGCGTCGCCATGCTCGTGCTGGCGCGCGGCCACCGAGGCGCTGACTACGTGAGCATGCTCGCCGAGGTCCGCGGACGCTGCCCCGATCTGCGCGAATCGATCGTGCTCGAGGACGACTGGCACGAATTCCTGGCTGCGGGCGAGCGTGTGACCGACGAGGAGCTGGCCGAGCGCGAACGGTGGCTGCAGTTCGATGACGCCATCAACATCCAGTTCACGTCGGGCACGACGGGCTCGCCCAAGGGCGCGACGCTCACCCATCACAACATCCTCAACAACGCGAACGTCGTCCTCGACGCGCTCGGTTGCGATGAGCACGATCGAATGTGTGTGCCGGTGCCGTTCTACCACTGCTTCGGCATGGTGGTCGGCACGCTCGGTTGCACGACCCACGGCGCGTGCATCGTCGTCCCGAGCGAGGGGTTCGATCCGGGAGCCGTCCTCGAGGCCGTGGAGGCCGAGCGCTGCACCTCCCTGTACGGCGTGCCCACGATGTTCATCGCCGAGCTGGAGCATCCCGACTTCGAGCGCTTCGATCTGTCGAGCCTTCGCACGGGCCTCATGGGCGGCGCACCGTGCCCGGCCGAGGTCATGAAGAAGGTGCGCTCGCTGATGCACATGGACGAGGTGGCGATCATCTGCGGGATGACCGAGACCTCGCCCGTCTCGACCCAGACGGCGCCCGACGATCCGCTCGAGAAGCGCATCACGACGGTCGGTCGGGTGCACCCGCATCTGGAGATGAAGATCGTCGATCCCGAAACCGGCGCGATCGTACCCCGTGGCACTCCGGGCGAGCAGTGCACCCGTGGCTACAGCGTGATGCTCGGCTACTGGGACGACCAGGCCGCGACGAGCGCGGCCATCGACTCGACAGGCTGGATGCACACCGGTGACATCGCGGTGATGGACGACGACGGCTATGTCAGCATCGTCGGTCGCATCAAGGACATGATCATCCGAGGCGGTGAGAACGTCTACCCGCGCGAGATCGAGGAATTCCTCCACAGCCTGCCCGAGATCAGCGACGTCCAGGTCATCGGCGTGCCCAGCGAGCGCTACGGCGAGGAGGTCATGGCGTGGATCAAGCTGCGCGACGGTGCGACGATCACCGAGGCGCAGTTGATCGAGGCCTGCAACGGCAGCATCGCCCGCTACAAGATCCCCCGCCACTGGAGGATCGTCGAGTCCTTTCCGATGACGGTCACGGGCAAGGTCCAGAAGTTCCGCATGCGCGAGATCGCGGCCGCGGAGCTCCGACGATGAGTCCGGGCCCGGAGTTGGAGACGGTCGAGGTCTCCACGTCCCTCGACTACGCCCAGGCTGCGCTGCTGCTCGGTGAGCAGCGTGCCTGGGCCGAGGCCCTGGTCGGCCAGGATCTGGCCGAGATCCAGCCGTCCTCACGACGCGAGTACGCGCACCTTGCCGACTTCTACGGCCCGCCGGAAGGCGGCATGCTGCTCGCCCGGCTCGAGGGCGAGCCGGTCGGCGTGGTCGCCGTCCGCCGCCTCGACGATCGCCGAGGTGAGGGCAAGCGCCTCTATGTCCGGCCCTCCGCGCGCGGCTTCGGGGTCGCGCGCCGGCTGCTCGTCGAGATGTTCGCGCTCGCGCGCGGGCTCGGATTCACGTCCCTCTACATCGAGACGTCGCCGGGCAAGATGGCGGAGCAGTACGAGTGGTACCGCCGCCTGGGATTCCGCGACACGCGAAAGCTCAACTTTGCCGAGCTGGACAGCGTCGTGGCGATGGAGCTGCCGCTCTGACGCAACGTCTGGGGTCAGGCCCGCAACGCTCGGGGTCAGACCCGCAACGTGCGGGCCAGACCCCGTTGTTGCGGACCTGGCACCGGGGTGCAGCGCCTGCGTGCCCGGCGCGCCGAGGTGCGCGTCGTGCGGTAGCGTCTCCGTATGCGGACTGGGAGGGTCTGGGGGCTCGCGCTGTTCGTTCTCGTAGCGATCCCGAGTGGGGCGGGGGCGGCCGCTGGGCCTCCTCGCTGGCCGACTGCCGCAGACGTGCGCTCGTACACGCCGGGGCTGAGCGCGAAAGATGCTGCCTGCGTCGCGCGCTTCTACCGCGGGCGCCTCTCGCGCAGGGCGTGGCTCACGCCGTACTTCAAGCTGACGCCGGCGCAGAAGGTCGTCACGGACGCCGGCTTCCGGCATTGCCAGACGAAGGCGCAGCGCATCGCGCTGGTCGCGCGCCAGGAGGCGATCTACTTCGGGCATCACCCGGCGACTGCATGCGTCGCCCGCGCGATCGACGCGCGCACTCCTGCGGAGCGGCGCGCGCTGACGTCGCTCGCGACCCAGATTCGCGCGGACGATGCGGTCTTCCGTCGGTGCGGCCTGATCGGCCAGCTGTACGCCAGTCTCGGCAAGGCCACGAAGCTCGTGCTGACGAAGGCCGAGCAGCAGTGCGCGAACCGCGTCGGCTCGGCCGATCCAGTCCGGCTGCGCACGAGGGCGCCGTCGACGGCCGAGCGCAGAGCCGTCGGCAGCGTGTTCGATCGCTGCGTCGGCCGCACGACGGAAAGGGCGATGTGGCGCGGCCTGCTGGCGAACTTCAAGCCGGCGCGCGCGATTCCGTGCATCGTCGATCACTCCGTGCCCATCACGTTCGTGACGTTCTTCTCGGATGCCGCGAATCTGCAGCGGCAGGCGAAAGCCGCGGTCGCAGCGTGCCGGCTGACGACCAGCTAGTCAGACCCTCTTAGGGCGGGCCCTTAGCGCGCGGCGACGCGCACCGGTGCCGGCGCGCGCAGATCAGTCAGCGCAGCGGGTCCCGCAAACCGCCCGAGCATGGACGCGACGGCCTCCACAGCCGTGCGCAGCCGCTCCTGGGGCGGGCCGAGCAGCGACACCCAGGGCGCGCCCGATTCCTCGGCATGGCGATGGTAGGTCGCGTCCATGAAGGCCCGGGTGTCGCCGTCGTAGCGCAGCCCCGTGGTGTCCATCTGGAACGGCGTGTCGATGCTGGTCAGCAGATAGAGGTCGTAGCGGCGCAGGTAGGCGTCGAGCTCGGGCGCCCGGTAGCCCACGTAGAGCTCGTGGAAGAGCGACGTCGCGAACGCATCGGTGTCGACGATCACGATGCGGTTGGCATACCGCGCGGCGCGATCCTCGTTCCAGTTCTGGCGCTTCGAGATGATCTCGAAGTCGGGCGTCGTCCAGACGTAGCGCAGCCGGTCGGGCAGCGTCTCGGTGTAGTCACGTCCGTATTCGGGCACCCACACCGTCGCCAGGGCATCAGCGAGATCGCGCGCGAGTGTGGTCTTGCCCGTGCTCTCGGCCCCCAGCACGCAGACGCGCCGCACGACCGATGCCCGCGTGCCGCCCGGCAGCTGATCCAGCGCGGCCAGGGCATCCGCCCGCACGACCTGGCTCTCGATGCCGGGAAGGCGCTCGATCTCGACGTGACGCGGCGCGAGGTTCGCACTCCAGCCGTCGTGGCCCGCACCGGTGAAACAGATGTCCGGCGCCGAGCCCAGCCGGGAGCGCACGGCCTCGGCCGGGTCGTCCCCGGCCTGTACGGCATGCACCTGCACTTGCGGGTGCTCGGCAAATGCGTCGCGGATCCAGCCGGTGCGCAGCTCGGGCGCGAGGATGTCGTCCGGCTCGTGTACGACGACGACGTCGAGCGCGTCGACGAGGCCGCGAGCGCGTTCGATGAGGTGCTGGTGCCCACGGTGGAATGGTGCGAAGCGTCCGGCCGCCACGCCGCGCGACTCGGGGCTCGCCATGGGTGGAACCGTACGGCATCATGGGCGCCGTGAGAACTGGTTTCACGAGGAGCGGGTGCGGCCTCCGAGCGCCACGCTCAGGTTGAAGCCGGCGTCCGGCGTCCCTCGTGTCATCGTGGTCGGAGCCGGAGCGTACGGGCTCGCCGCGGCACGTCATCTGGCGCTGCGAGGAGCGCGTGTCACGGTGCTCGAAGCTCGCGAGGCCGGTGGTCCGTTCGCCGCCTCGGCAGGCTCGTCGCGCGTCCTGCGGTTCGAATACGGGCCCGACGCGCACTACACGGAGCTCGTCCTGCGAGCGCGGGATCGATGGCGCGAGCTCGAGCGGCTGGTGGGAGAGACGCTCTACCAGGAGACGGGCGTGCTCTGGTTCGCGATCGAAGAGTCGAGCTACCTTCTCGAGTCCGTGCGCACGAGTCTGGCCGCCGGGCTCCCCGTGCGCCTGCTCGAGCCCGCCGAGGCGGTGCGGCGCTTCCCTGCGTTCTCGGCCGAGGGCATCGCGGCAGTGCTGCACGACGAGGCGGGCGGCGTCCTGCATGCGCGCCGCGCCACGCTCGCCCTGGCGCGCCTGGCGCGGGCCGCCGGCGCTGCGCTTCGCGAGGGAGTCACGGTGCGCGCACTTGGCGACGGCGCGGTGGAGCTTGCCGACGGCACTCGCGAGCGCGCCGATCAGGTGCTCGTCACGGCCGGCGCGTGGACTCGCCGACTCCTGCCGGCCGCGCCGATCCGCTCCACGCAGCAGGTCAATGCCTACCTGCGCGTGCAGACGGCCGGCCTGCCCGTGTGGATCTACGACCTCGATGTCTACGGGCTCGGTGACGACGCAGGCGCCGGCCTCAAGGTGGGCGGACATGCAATTGGCGCCGATGTCGATCCCGACGATGCCGCGGCCCGTGAGGCGCCCGCGGCGGAGGTGCGTCGGCTTGCCGATGCGGCGCGCCGGCGCCTGCCGGGGCTGCCCTGGCCCGATGGCGAGGTGATCGTGCGCGGCGCCGACGTGTGCTGCTACGCCCTGACACCGACGGAGGCTCCGATCGTCGACCGCGTCGATCAGCGCACCGTCGTCTGCGCCGGCTTCTCGGGCCACGGCTTCAAGTTTGCGCCCACCGTGGCCGCGGCGGCGGCGGACCTCGTGCTCGGGCGCGAGCCCGAGGTCAGCCTCGCGCCGTTTCGCTGGCCTGCGCTCGAGCTTCGTACACGCTCGGACCTCTAGGCGTAGCCGCCG
>CAWJTT010000023.1:0-78203 GCA_963845865.1 uncultured Actinomycetes bacterium | reverse complement strand
ACGTCGGCAAAAGCGCCGCCGTCGGAGAACGAGTCCGGCGTGACGTTGAGCACGCCCATCAGGGCGCCACGCGCGTAGCGCTCCGAGAGCGGCGCCACGCGCGGCGGAGTGCTACGCGCTGCCCGGCTGCGCGTCGGGCTCGCTCGGGAGGCTCGGGAGCCCCGGGAGGATGCTCCGCTTCTCCTTGGCCTTCGGCTCCGCAACCGGCTCGGGGGGCGCGGTGGAGGACGGGAACACCTCGTCCTCCGTGGCACCGTCGAGCAGCCGCAGGAACTGCGCGCGGTCGATCGTCTCGCGCTCCAGCAGGATCTTGGAGAGGCGGTGGAGCGTATCCTCGTGGGCGGCCAGCACGGTCTTGGCGCGCTGGTCGGCCTCCTCGACGATGCGCTGGATCTCGCCGTCGATCTCGCGCGCGACCTCCTCGGAGTAGTCCGGCTCCTGCGAGTACTCCCTGCCGAGGAACGGCTGGTCGTGGTTGCGGCCGAACGCGCGCGGACCGAGCTTCTCGCTCATGCCGAAGCGCATGATCATCGCCTTGGCCGTTGCGGTCACCTTCTCGAGGTCGTTCGCGGCTCCCGTGGTGCGCTCGTCGTAGACGAGCTCCTCGGCGGCGCGTCCGCCCAGCGTCATCGCGAGCGTGTCGCGCAGCTGCGTGCGCGTGGTGAGGTAGGTGTCCTCGGTGGGCATCGAGATCGTGTAGCCGAGCGCCTGGCCACGCGAGATCACGGAGATCTTGTGCACCGGGTCGCAGCCCTCGAGGAAGTGGGCGACGAGGGCGTGGCCCATCTCGTGATACGCGGTGACGAGCCGCTCCTTCTCGGACAGCAGCCGCGTCTTCTTCTCGGGGCCGGCGATCACGCGCATGATCCCCTCCTCGAGCTCGTCCTGACCGACGACCTTGCGGCCGCGGCGGGCGCTCAGCAGCGCAGCCTCGTTGACGAGGTTGGCGAGATCGGCGCCGGTGAAGCCGGGAGTCTGGCCCGCAAGCGCACCGAGGTCGATCTCGCGCGCGATCGGCTTGCCCTTGGTGTGCACCTCGAGAATCTTCTTGCGGCCGTCGCGATCGGGGCGGTCGACCACGATCTGGCGGTCGAAGCGGCCCGGGCGCAGCAGCGCAGGATCGAGGATGTCCGGCCGGTTGGTGGCCGCGATCAGGATGATGTTGTCCTTGAGCTCGAAGCCGTCCATCTCGACCAGCAGCTGGTTGAGCGTCTGCTCGCGCTCGTCGTGACCGCCGCCCAGGCCGGCGCCGCGATGGCGGCCGACGGCGTCGATCTCGTCCATGAAGATGATGCACGGGGCGTTCTGCTTGGCCTGCTCGAACAGATCGCGCACGCGCGAGGCGCCGACGCCGACGAACATCTCGACGAAGTCGGAGCCGGAGATCGAGAAGAACGGCACGCCCGCCTCGCCCGCGACGGCGCGCGCGAGCAGCGTCTTGCCCGTGCCCGGAGGCCCGAACAGCAGCACGCCCTTCGGGATGCGCGCGCCGAGCGCCTGGAACTTCTTGGGGTTCTCGAGGAACTCCTTGATCTCGTGCAGCTCCTCGACCGCCTCGTCGGCGCCCGCGACGTCCTTGAACGTGATCTTGGGAGAGTCGACGGCCATGCGCTTGGCGCGGCTCTTGCCGAAGCTCATGACCTTCGAGCCGCCGCCCTGCATCTGGTTGATGAGGAAGATCCAGAGACCCAGGAAGAGCACGAAGGGCAGTGCGCCCAGCAGCAGGCTCAGCCACTCGTTGCCGCCGACGCCCGTGAACTCGATCGCGTCGGCCGGCACCTGCTTGCTCTTGACGAGCGTATCGACGAGCTTGTCGGCGGCGTCACCCGTGCGCGGGTACCCCGCGGAGAACTTGGTGCCGTTGGCGAGCACCCAGCTGACCTTGACATTGCTCTGGTTGAACTTGACCGACTCGATCGACTTGGGGTCGGAGTTGGCAGTCGCGACGAGCGAGCCCCAGCCGGCCTTCTTGGTGGGTGTGCCGGAGCCGCCGAAATGGAACATGCTCTGTGCCACGTACACGAGCACGAACACGACCAGGATCGGAAGGGCGACGGTCTTGAACGTACGGTTCAAACTGCAATCCTCGCGGAGACTGGCTCCGGCGCACGGCCGAGAGCTCTAGACAGGCCGCAAATTTGCCACTGACGGCCCTAGGAGGAGCTTATCACGGTCGTTTTCTCCCGCTCCCGAGGTATTCGCCGTGGAGAGGGAGTCAGCCCAGCCTAATGGCCGATGCGCTGCTCGTCGACGGTCGCCACGTACGGCAGTCCGCGGAACTGCTCGTCGGCGTCCAGCCCGTACCCCACGACGAAGCGGTTGGGGATCTCGAAGCCGACGTAGCGGCATGGCACGTCGACCTCGCGACGGTCGGGCTTGGCCAGCAGAGCGCAGATCTCGAGCGACGCGGGCCCGCGCGAGGCCAGGCTGCCGAGCAGGTAGGAGAGGGTCAGGCCCGAGTCGATGATGTCCTCGACCACGAGCACGTGGCGGCCGGCGATCGGCTCGTCGAGATCCTTGAGGATGCGCACCACGCCCGAGCTCTCGGTGCCGGACCCGTAGGACGAGATGGCCATGAAGTCGATGGAGCACGGGATCGTGATCGCGCGCAGCAGGTCGCCGGCGAAGATCACGGCGCCCTTGAGCACGGCTACGAGCAGCGGATCGAGACCGTCGTAGTCGCGTGAGACCTGCTCGCCCAGCTCGACGACCCGCGCGCGGAGCTCGTCTTCCGAGATCAGCACGCCCTCGAGCACGCCGTCGGGATCGGCAGGCGAACCGTTCACGTGGCGGCGAAAGTGAGCACGAGTCCAGAAGGCCGTCGCAGGGCGGGCGCGACGGCGATGCCCGGCAGCGCCACCGCCTCGCCGTGCGCGGAGACGACAGGGTAGCGAGCGCGCTCGCTGCGGGGCACGCGCGCCTCCAGCAGCATGCGCGCGATCGTGCGCCGCGCGCCGGGCAACCGCTCGCCCGCACGCGGCGCGCGCACAACGAGCAGTGGCGCGAGCTCGGCGTCGAGCGCCCTGTCGGCGGCCGCGAGCGCGCAGTGAACGACCGCGTCGCCGTAGACCGTCCGGCCGGGCACCGCGAGCGCGACCTCGTGCCGCGGCGGCTCCGGCGGCGCGCCTCGGACGACGACGATGCGGCTGTAGCGGCGCTCGGCCACGCGCCCCGCGCCGAGTGGCACCGAACCCGCGCCCGCGCGCGCGCGGGCGAGCGCGCCCAGGCGCTCCGCCGCGACGGGGCGCGGCGCCGGAAAGCCCGCCACGCGCCGGAGGGCCCTGCGCAGCACCGCCGGCGGCGCAGCCGCAACCGCCGCCGTCGACAGCCCGCCGCCCTCGCACAGCAGCTCCGCGGCGAGCGCGTCCAGCGCAGCGTCGTCCTCCGCGAGCAAGGCAGCAGTCCGCAGCAGGTTGGCCTCTGCCGCCGGATGCAGCGAGCGGAAGGCCGGCAGGAGGTCGAGGCGCACGCGGTTGCGAGCGAACGCCCGGTCGGCGTTCGAGGAGTCTTCGCGCCAGCCGATGCCCGCGCGGCGCAGCCCATCGCGAACCTCCTCGCGGCCCAGCTCGAGCAGCGGCCGGACACGCCCGTCGCCGTCCGCCGCGGGCAGGGCCGCGAACGCCGACGACCCCGGCGATGCCGCGAGACGGTAGAGGATGGTCTCGACGCGGTCGTCGCGGGTGTGCCCGGTGGCGACCGCGCGGCCGTCGCGCACCTCGTCGGCCGCGGCCCGGCGGAGGAGGCGCGCGCGCGCCTCGGTGCCAGGACCCGGGACGACGAGCCCGTCGAGCTCGCGATGCGGCACGGCGAGCGCGGGCGGCGAGCGCGCGGCAGGCCTCCGCATCGGCGGCGCTCTCGGCCCCGCGAAGCTCGTGCCTCACGTGCAGCGTCTCGAGCGGATGGCCGAGCTCGCCCAGCGCGTGAGCGAGCAGCGTCGAGTCGGCCCCGCCGGAGACGAGGACGAGCACGGGCTCCCCGGCAGCGAGCAGCCGTCCGCGCGCGATCGCCGCGCCGACGCGCCGGATCAGCGCGCCGTCGAGCGCCATGACGCAGCGATCCGGCCGGCGTAGGCCGTGCCGATCTCGATGTAGCGGGCGTGCAGCCGCTCGGCCTCGTCCTCGTCGCCCACCGCGGCAGCCGCCCGCATACGCCGCTCCAGGTCGGCCAGCCTCAGCTCGAGCCGCCCGCGCAGCGCCTCCTCCGGGCTCAGCTCGTCTTCGCGACCGGCCATCCCGAAGGCACGCGGCCGCCACATCTGCAGGAGCTCCGCCAGGCGCGTGTCGACCGGGGCGGCCTGCTCGAGTCGAGCGAGGCCCTCACGGGCGATCGGGCGCAGCGGCCCGCGCTCCCAGGCCGGGTCGGCCGAGTGCGGGCAGGGCCCGAGCGCCTCGCGCGCGCGCGCATGCACGCGCGCGTCGTCGAACTCGAGCGCGAAGTCCTCGGGCCCGAGCGCGGCCAGGCGCACGAGGCTGCTCTCGAGCGGCGTGCGGGCGAGGTCCACCTCTCCCCCGCAGTCGGGACAGCGATACGGCACGAACGACACGGTACGGCCAGTCGCCGTTCCGGGCTACTTCTTGTAGGTGAAGGTGGCGCGCCCGATCAGCTTGCCGAACGAGGGCGAGCCTCCCTTGTGCTGGACGGCCGGCCACACGAACCAGACGTACGTGCCTTCCTTGAGCCTGCCCGGCGGGATGCGGTAGGCGGCCTTGCTCGGCCAGCCCACGAGCATGCGCTTGCCGTTGCGGAACACCTGCACGTTGTAGTAGGTGCTGCCCTTCGTCGCCTTCCACGTGAGCACGGGCGAGGACGAGCGCACGAGACTGCCCGACAGCGGCCGCAGCGAGATCAGCGCGGCGAGCGTCACGGTCTTCCGCAGGGGCGCAGGCGAGAAGTTCCCGCTGTGGTCGAACGAGTAGATCGCGACGTAGCCGGTCTGTCCGGCCAGCAGGTGGATCCGGGCCGAGCTTCCGAGGCCGTGGTAGACGGTCTTGCCGTCTGCAGGCCCGACCGGGGCGCGCCTGAGGTTGAGCACGACGACGACGCGGTCGAGGTCCGCCGCAGTCGGGCTGACCCAGTGGAGCGCGAACACGATGCCCTTGGACTTCTTCTTGGACTTGGGGCGCGTGACGGTCAGCTTGGTGGGCGCGAGCGGCGCGAGCTTGTCGACGACCGTGACATTCGCGATCGCCCCGATCAGCGCGACGTTGCCGGCGGCATCGCGCGCGAAGACGCCGTACGACCAGGTGCCCGTCCCGGCCGCGGCATCGGCGCAGCCGGGCTGCGCCGGCGCGCAGACGGCGCTGCCGGCGTCAGGCGCGGCCGGGGCCGTCCCGCCGCTCGCACGGCGGACGATGTAGCCGGCCACGCCCGAGAGCGCGTCGCCGGCCGCGGGCCAGGCCAGATTGACCTGGCCGGTTCCGAGCACCTGAGCAGTCGCCGCGCCGCCACTCGTCGGGGCCGTCTTGTCGAAGACGACCCTGAACGAGCTCGAGAGCACGCCCGGATGGGCAGCCGCGTCGCGCGCGAGCACGGCGTAGTCGTGGGTGCCCTCGGCCGCGGACGCGTCCGTGAACGTGGTCGGCGCGCCCGTGGTCGAGGCGACGAACAGCCCATCGCGGTAGACGTCGTAGTGATTCACGGCGAAGGTGGCGGGCGCCTGCCAGTTGAGCACGGGCGCCGCGGCCGTCGGCGTCGCCGCGGTCACGCTCCTCGGCGCGCTCACCGCCCTGGAGTCGACCAGCACGGAGACCGCGGTGGAGTCCGCGAAGTGGTTGGCGCCGTCGTAGGCGCGCACGACATAGACCGACGTCGCCTGATCGGGTGCGCTCTTGTCGCTGAAGGAGAAGGTCGGCGCGCCCGGGATGCTGGCCACGGTGCCGATCACCGTCGGCCCGCGCAGCACGTCGTAGCGCGTGATGCCGACGGCGTCGTGCGCCGCGCGTCCAGCTCAGCGTCGGGCTGCCCGCGACGGCAGGCGGAGCCGTGACGACCGGCCTGACGTCCGGCGCGGTGTTGTCGACGACCGCGGGCGTCGCGATCGTCAGCGCGTTGCCGGCGTTGTCGGTGACGACGGCCGAGACGGTGACGGGGCCGTCGGGCGGACGGTTCGCGCCGCCGTTCGTGGTGTTCCAGACGCGCCCCCAGCGGCGCCGCGCAGGACGGCAGCGCCGATGTTGTGCAGGACCGCGCTCGCGCCCGCCCAGCGCCACTGGACGTTTCGGATGCCGGCCGTGGCGTCGGCGGCGCTGGTCGAGAGCGCGACGGTCGTACCGCCCACCACGGTTCCCGCCGCGGGAGCCACGACCGCGCCGAGCGGGGCGGTGTTGTCGACGACGACGGTGCTCGTCGCGGTCGCGGCGTGCAACGCGTTGTCGGTCGCGACGTTGCAGATGTCGTAGGCGCCGTCGGCGAAGCCGATGGTGTCCCAGGCGCCGAGACCTGCGGCCCGGCTTCGCACGCGCCGACGGCCCCGAAGTGCGTCAGGTTCGACAGCGACGCCGGAGACGGCGTCCGTGCTCGTGCCCGTGATCGTCACCGCGCCGCGCAGGAAGTTGGGCGCGCCGCCCAGCGGCGCGACGCCGACGGTCGGCACGGGTGCCAGCGTGTCGACCGTGCGCTTGGGCGGCGTTGCCGAACCCAAGGCGCGTCGTTCTGGATGTAGTAACACCACGCCCCGTCGCCCGGCGTGTCCGTGGAACGCCGCATCGAATCCGGGCGATCGCCGTCGAGGTCGCGATGTCCGTCTGTCCGGCCATCGGCGGCGTCGAGCACGCGCCAGGCGCGCGGAAGAGCGTCTGCGTCGCGACGGCGTCCGGCGTCCACGTCAAGGTCGACGGGCGTCGCGAACGCTGGCACTCGTCGACCTGCGGCGTCGCCGCCTGCGCGCTCGCCGGTGCCAGCACCGCGGCAAGCGCGGCGAGAGCCACGAAGAGCGAGCGTCGCGCCATGCCTGGAATCCTCCGATACTTGCCGCTACCTGCGGCGTTCTGCCCGAGAACTCGCCACCGTAGCGCGAGAGTCGGACGAATCGGGAGTCCCAGCCCCGTCAGACCCCCCGAAGACCACCTGTCCGGGGGGGCTGACGGGGTGGATCACTCACCCGGTGAAGGTGAAGGCGTTCCTTCCGATCAACTTGCCGTAGTGCGCCTTGGCCTTGGCGCCGATGCCCGGCCAGACGTACCAGGTGTACGTCTTGCCGCGCTTGAGCTTGCCGTGCGGCAACTTCAGGGCGCCGTGGTTCGGCCAGCCGACGAAGATCCGCTTCTTGCCCGCGAAGACCTGCACGTTGTAGTACCTGGCGCCCTTCTTGAGCGGCCAGGTCAGCCTGACCTTGCCGTGCACCCTGGCCCGAGGCGCGGGCCCGAACTTGCTGGCGGGCGGCGATCGCGACGTGCACGCTGGCCGGGGTCGAGGCGTTCCGCACGGCGTCGTAGGCGATGACCACGAACCAGCGCGACTGACCCGCCGCGAGCGTGATCGTCGCCTTCGTTCCCTTGCCGGAATAGACGCGCTTGGAGGCCTTGAGCGCAGCCGGCTTGCGATCGCCGGCCGTGACCTCGACGTGGTCGAAGTCGCGGTCGGCCGGGTTCTTCCAGGTCAGCGTGACCTTGTGGCCGGAGACCTTGGCCTTCAGCTGCGAGACGGCAGCCGGCGCCTTCGTGTCGGCCACCTTCCCGTTGGGCGCCGCGCTCACGGTGGCGGGCTGCGAGCGGTTGAGCGCCTCGTCGAGCGCGAACAGGCCGAACGTGTACGTGGCGCCGTTGGTCAGCCCCGTGGCCGTGCAGGCGGTCGACCCGGCCACGATCGCGGCGCACACGCGCGTGCCGTCGGTCTCGCTCGCCGGCGCCTGACTCCCCTGCTTCGCCACGAGCACATAGCCGGTCACGTCATCGTCGGCGCCGGCGGCCGCCCAGTGCAGGTCGACGAGCGCCGTCGCCCGGGGTAGCGCCCAGGCCAGTCGGCTTCGTCGGAGGGAGCTGATCGCGTGCAGTCACCGACGGCGAGTTGCCGGCCAGGGACGTGTTGCCGGCGCGGTCGACCGCGAACACGGCGTAGCTGTAGAGCTTGCCGTTGAGCGCGGTCGCATCGCCGCACGTGGTCACCGTGACCTGGCAGGTGGCGTCGCCGTCGGCGGCCGACGCCGGCGGCGTGGACGACAGCGAGCGGCGCACGACATAGCGCGCGACGCCCGAGCCGGCGCCGTCGCCCGAGGCTGCCCAGCCGATGCTGACGGAGCCGTCGAGCGCCGCGCTGGCGGAGACGCCGGCCGGAGCGGCGGGCGCCGTCGTGTCGTACACCACCGAGACCGGCGCGGACGCCGCACCGAACGCGGAGTCGGCGGAGTCCGTGGCGATCACCTGGTAGGTGTAGGTGCTGTCGGCGAGGCTCGACGTGGCGTCCGTGAAGATCGTGGCGGTCACGTTCTGGAGGAACACGCCGTTGCGGAGCACCCGGTAGTGATCGAGCGTGAAGCCCGGCGTGGCGGAGGGGGCGGCCCAGGACACCTGGGGACGCTGGTTCGTCGGCGTCGCGGTCGCACTCACGGAGGTCGGAGCAGAGACCGACTGCGGGTCGAGCACGATCGAGAGCCCCGGAGAGCCCGCCGATGCGTTGCCCGCAACGTCGACGGCGACCACCGTGTACGTGTAGGTACCGGCCGTCACGGCCGGAGAGTTGGACGAGCCGGTCGTCATCGCTCCAGGTGTAGGGGCCGGCCGCCGGGATCGGGCTCGCGTTGATCGGCGTCGGGAAGCCGGCGCGGAACACGTCGTAGTGGTCGATGCCGGAGGCGAACGTGGTGCCCACATCGGTCGTCGGGACGACGGTGATCGTCGGCGCCGCCACGACGGTCGACTGCTCCGAGCGGCTTCGCGGGCGTGTTCGGGGCCGTGTTGTCGACCAGCACGTTGGTGACAAGGCTCAGGCGTCGTGTTGCCCGCCGCGTCGCTTGCCAGCGCCCGGATCTGGTACCGACCGTCGGCGACACCGGTGGTGTGACGAACGAGCGGGCGAACGGCGGGGTCACGAGTGGTGCGCCGATGGCCGTGTACGGCGCGATCGATCCGTCCGTGCGATAGCCGTACTGGACCGAGGCGACACCCGAACCGCCCGTGTCGGAGGCGGTCGCCGAGAGAGCGACGGGGCCTGCTCACGGAATCGCCGTCGGCGACGCCGCCGATCGCGACCGTGGGTGCATCGACGTCCAGCATGATCACGCGATTGGCCGAGAAGGTCTGGTTGCCGACGCCGTCGACCGCGAGCACCGTGTACGAGTAGAGGTCCGAGCCCGAAGGCGGATTCAGCGACTGACTCGCGTCATCCGTCCAGGTGAACGGCCCGGCCCCCACGAGTGGCGTCTTGTTGACCTTGACGTTGTCGCGGTAGACGTCGTAGTGATTGATGCCCGAGGACACGCCGTTGACCGCCGGATCGGTCGTCGCGTTGAACGAGATCGACGGCGCCGAATTCACCGGCGTGGCTCCGCTCGGCACGGCCGGCGTGGTGGGCGGTGTCGAGTCGAGATCGATGACGTGCGGAGGCGACAGTGCGGACACGTTCCCGACAGCGTCGACCGCACGCACCCGGTACGAGTAGCTCTGCGTCCCGGAGGCAGGCGTCGTCGACTGGCCCGTCACGTCACTCCATGTCAGCGATCCGCCCGCCGCAATCGGATTGACGTTGATCTTTGTCGGACTCCCGTTGCGGTAGACGTCGTAGTGATCGACACCCGTGGACACGCCGCCCACCGTCGGATCGATCGTCGAGGTGACCGTGATCGAAGGCGCCGAGGCCACAGGCGAGGTACCGCTCGGCGCCGCCGGGGTATTCGGGGCATCCGAGTCGAGCGCGATCGTGCGCGGGGGCGACTGCGCCGACGGATTGCCGGCCGCGTCGACCGCAACCACCGTGTACGCGTAGCTGCCCGAGCCCGAAACAGGACTCGACGACTGACTCGCGTTGTCGGTCCAGGTCAGCGGCCCGGCGGCCGGGATCGCAGTCTGGTTGACCTTCGACCCGTCTCGGTAGACGTCGTAGTGGTCGACGCCAGACGAGACGCCGCCTGCGAGCGGATCGATCGTGGCAGTGAAGGAGATCGACGGCGCCGAACCCACTGGCGATGCGCCGGTCGGCGCAGCCGGAGTCGCCGGCGGAGCACGTGTCCATCACGATCTGAAGCGCGCCGGAAGCCGCGGACTGATTGCCGACGGCGTCGACTGCCACTCACGCTGTAGAGATAGCCGTGGGAGCCAGACGCGGGACTCGTCGACTGACCGGCCACGTCGCTCCACGTGAAGGGCCCAGCCAACCGGGATCGGCGATGCGTTCACCTGCACGCCATCCCGGTAGACGTCGTAGTGATTGACGCCCGACGACACGCCATTCACCGTCGGATCGGTCGTCGCGGAGAACGAGATGGACGGCCCCGAGTTCACGGGCGACGCGCCACTCGGGGCATCCGGAGCAATCGGAGGCGTGGCATCGACGGCAACCCCGACGACGGCTGTTGTCGGGAGCGACGGATTTCCTGCCTTGTCGGTGATCACTGCTCGGATGTCGTAGGTGCCGTCGAGTCGCCGCCCAACTGATGCTGCCGATCGCGGACGTACCGATCGGTGTCCCCCAGGTCGGAAGCCCCGTCGGCTTTGCCTCGAACGCCACACTCGCCACCCCTGAGCCCGAGTCACTCGACGAGGCGGTCACGGTCACCGGGGCCGCGACCGTCGCACCGTTGGCCGGCGCTGTCGATGAAGCCCGTCGGAGGCGTGTGGTCGTAGGTGATCAGGACCCCATCCGACTCGGTCGCTGCGACCACGCCGTCGTTGGCCTCGACGTAATAGCACGTTGTCTCATCACCGCCAGGAGTGAACGAGTACTCCATCGGGCTGACGGGGAGCGGGGCGCTGACCGGTTGCCGGTTGACAGGCGTGACGGGGCAGCTGCCACCGACGTCCGGATCGCCACTCACGATCTGGAAGGACACCTCGGTCGCCAAATCGTCCCATGTGATGTCGATGGGCTGGTTCGTTACGACCGGCGCAGGCCCAGGCGAGAGCAGCGTCGGAGCGGCGAGCGCCGCGGAAGGTGCCAGCAATGCTGCGGCAAGCACGGCGACGGTTGCAATCAAGCGTGTACGCATGTCTAGAGCCCCGCAAGCAGGAGGACGATGAGGGAGAGGGCGGCCGTGGCGAGGCCGAGGCGCTTGGCGGCGAAGGCCGCGCCGATGGCGAGGATGCCCGCGCCGGCGGCGAGCGCCATGACCGGCAGCGGGATCGACGCCCCACTGCCGCTGCCGCCCGATCCGCCGGGCGCGGCCGCTGCGCGCGGCAGCGCGGCGGCCGGCGCGGCGCCGATCGAATCGGTGACGGCGATGGCGAGCGTGTCGACGGCGTCGGCGCGACGCGCTGCCGCGAGCTCGGCTCGCTGCACTGCCTCGGCATGCGCCTGGGCCGCCGCGAGCAGCTGGAGGTGATGCCGGTGGCGCTGTGCGGCGAGTCGGCGCGCCTTGGCCTGCGCCTTCGCCTTGTTCGCGGCTGCGCGCTGGGCCGCGAGCTGCGCCGCGGTGGGCCCGCTCGGCGCCGGCGGCGTGTAGGTGTGCGTGTAGGTGCGGGTATAGGTGTGCGTCGACGTGCGCGTCGGCGTCGAGGGGGCCGACGGCCGCGACGGAGTTGCCGCGACGGGCGCGGGATTCGACGGCGCGGCGACGGGTGCGGGAGACGGGCTGGCCGCGCTGGCGGCTGCCGGCGCAAGCAGCGCGAGGCCGATGACAGCGAGCACGGGGCGACTGGACAGACGGAAGGCCACGGTCTCGGTGTAGTCGACAGGCAGGCCCCGCGACCACTCGCCCGGGGGACTATCGCTACGCCCGGGGGACTATCGCTATGCCTCCCGCGAGATGGGCGGGACGCTACTGGACGGGCGAGAGGTCGCCCGGACGGCTGCGCAGGAGGCGCACCACGAGGAAGGCCTCGGCGGCCGCGAGCAGTGCCAGCAGCGCGATCTTCCAGGCGGGCGCGCTCGTCCCGGGCGCGTTCACCCGCTGGCCCGCGGCCACGAGCGCGAGCGGCGTGGGCGCCGGCGGCGGGGGCGCCGGCACTGCGATGCCCGACTGGTCGCGTCCACCGCTGGCCGCGAACACGACAACCGCCGCCTTGGCCGGCGCGTGGCCGGCCGCGCTGCCGGTGTTGACGGATCCCTGCGCCGGCGGGCTGACGGGCGGCGGCGAGGCGGGCGGTGGCGGCGAGGCGGACGGTGGCGGCGGGCTTGCGGGCGGCGGCGGGCTCGCCGCGGGCGGCGGGCTCGGAGGCGGAGTGCTCGGCTGCCCCGAGACCGGCTGGATCGGCGTGATGGTCTTGGGCTTGGCGATCGGGTGCGGCGTGGCCGCCGCGAGCGCAGGAAGTGCCAGGAGCAGCAGCCCTGCAAGCAGGACCGACGAAAACTCACGCAATCGCATGTCTGGAATCATCAGATACCTGGCGCCAGGGCGCAAGGTGCGGTGCCCGAGACACCCCGCCCGGTAGAGTCGCAGGTCATGCCAATCCATCTTCGCGGCGAGCCCGGCGACTATGCCGAGGCCGTCCTCCTGCCCGGCGATCCGCTGCGCGCGCGCCACATTGCCGAGACCTTCTTCGACAGCCCTCGCCAGGTCAACGGCGAGCGCGGGATGCTCGGGTTCACCGGCACGTTCGAGGGCTCGCCCATCTCGGTGCAGTCCTCCGGCATGGGCTGCCCGAGCGCCGCGATCGTCGTCGAGGAGCTCGTCCAGCTCGGCGTCAAGCGAATCGTGCGCGTCGGCACCTGCGGCGGCCTGCAGGCCGACATGGCACTCGGAGATCTCGTGCTGGCGATCTCGGCCGTGCCCAGTGATGCCACGATGCTCACCTACACCGGTGGCGAGCCACATGCCCCCACGGCCGACTTCGAGCTGGTGCACGCCGCCGTGCACCAGGCCAAGCACGACGGGACGAGGATCCGCGTCGGCCCGTGCGTGTCCTCGAGCACGTTCTACGACCCCGACGCAGGCCGCGCGCAGCGCTGGTCGGATCGCGGGGTGCTCGCGGTCGAGATGGAGGCGGCGATCCTGTTCACGATTGCGGCTCTGCGTCGCATCCAGGCCGCGTGCCTCTTGACGGTGTCGGACGTCATCGTGGAAGGCGAATTCGTGCGCATCACCGACGCCGAGCTCCAGGCGGCCGTCGAGCGCATGACCGAGCTCGCAATCCGCACTGCGCTCGCGAAGGCCAAGAGCTGACGGGGCGAGCGCTCGTCATCGTCAACCCGGCGGCGCAGAACGGCGCCGCCGGACGTCGCTGGCCGGGGCTCCAGGAGCACGCGAGCCGGCTCGGGCTCGAGCTGGACGTCGTGTTCACCAAGGCGGGCGGGCACGCCACCGAGCTGGCCGCAACGGCGGCGGCCGACGGCCGCGAGCTCGTCGTCGCCATGGGCGGCGACGGGACCGTCAACGAGGTCGTCAACGGCCTCGCGCCCGGCGGAGCGCGCGGGCCCGAGCTCGCGATCCTCCCGTTCGGCACCGGTCGCGACACGATCCGCACCTACGGCATCCCCAAGCGGGCGGAGCGGGCGCTGGAGCTCCTGCGCGGCGGGCGTACGCGCACGATCGACCTCGGCCGGGCGACCTTCCGCGCCGCGGCCGGGGAGGGGTCGCGCTGGTACATCAACATCGGCTCGTGCGGGTTGACCGGCGCCGTCGCCGAGCGCGCGGAGCGCACGTCCAAGCGTCTGGGCGGCACACCCTCGTTCCTGTATGCGACCGTGGCCACGTTCGCCGCCTGGCACAACGTCTCGTTCCGCGTGCAGGTCGACGACGAGCCGCCTCTCGAGCTCGTGGCCAACAACGTGATCTGCGCCAATGGGCGGGCGTTCGGGGGCGGGATCCGCATCTGCCCGCAGGCCGAGCCCGACGACGGCCTGCTCGACGTACTCGTCTGGGGCGACGTGGGCAAGCTCGACCTGGCGCTCAACCTCCCGCGGCTCTACCGCGGCACGCACCTCGGGCACCGCAAGGTGACGGTGCTGCGCGCGCGGCGGGTGCACGTCGAGCCCGATCGCGCACTCCCGCTCGAGCTCGACGGCGAGCTGCCCGGCATGACTCCCGCGACGTTCGAGATCGCGCCGCAGGCGCTCCGCCTGCGCGTGCCGTCCTAGGGTCGAGGACCCTGCCCGGCTCGTCAGGCCACGATCTCGACCGGCGCGCCGGCGGGGACGTCGCGCAGCAGGCGGAGCATCTGCTCGTTGCGCACGCGGACGCAGCCGTTCGAGACGGCGGCACCGACGGTGCCTGCCCGGTTCGTGCCGTGAATCGCGATCGGGCCGCCGCGGGTCCAGCCCGTGAGCACCGGAGAGAAGCTCGAGAGCCCGAGCGCGCCCGGCCCGTAGGGCCCGCTCGGATCCGTCAGGTAGAGCCGCTCCAGCACGTAGAAGGATCCCATCGGCGTGGGCGTGCCCGGGCGGCCGATGGCGACCGTGAGGCGCAGCCGCTCGCGGCCGCCCTCGTAGGCGATGAGACGATGCCGGCCGAGCTCGATGCGCAGTCGCCAGCGCACGATGTACGGACGCAGGCCCGCAGCGGGAACCCAGCCGCGTACGCCGTTGGGGCGGATCGGGAGATCGACCTCGTACCAGGCGGCGGCGCAGTTCGCCCCCAGGGCGCGCCGGCGCACGAGGAAGACGCGCGAGACGCCTTCGGGCGTGCGCGGCCCGAACGTCCGCAACGCGGGGGCATCCTCGCTCGGGGCGATGCGCGCGGTCAGCTTGCCCCGGGAGAGCTCGACGCTCAGCCGCACGTTCTCCGTGCCGACGTGTTCGATCGCCCCGGCGGCGCACGTCGCGGCGGCGCTGGCGGGCGCCAGGGCGCCGCCGCAGCCGAGCGCCGCGACTAGCGCGCAGCGAAGCGGTAGAGGGTTCCCTCGCCCGAGCACACGTACAGCATGCCGGATCCGTTCTCTCCGAACGAGGTGATCGACTTCACCCCGGCGTCGCTGACGACGCTCGAGACGTCGCGTGGGGAGCCGCCCGAAGTCGCGAGTGTCCACATCTTGCCCGAGCAGTAGTCGGCGTAGACGTAGCGGCCGCTCAGCCCCGCGATCCTCGGACCGCGGTAGACGTAGCCGCCGGTGATGCTGCAGCCGTCCGAATGGCTGTACTCGGCCACGGGCATGCGCAGCTTCCCCCCGGCCAGGGGCGTGTCGCTGGCGAAGTCGTGCCGGCCCTCGTAGCGGTTCCAGCCGAAGTTGATCCCACCGAGCCCGCGCTTGACGTGGTCGACCTCCTCCCACGCGTTCTGACCGACGTCGCCGATCCAGAGATCGCCGTTCGCACGGTCGAACGAGAAGCGCCACGGGTTGCGCAGGCCGAGATCCCAGATCTCGGGGCGCCAGCCGGCCCGGCCCACGAACGGGTTGTCCTTGGGGATGCCGTAGGCAAGCCCGCTCGTGCGGGTGTTGACGTCGATTCGCATCAGCTTGCCGAGCAGAACTCCCGGGTTCTGCCCGTTGCCGTGCGCCCCGTGCTGATCGCCGCCGCCGCCGCCGTCCCCATCGCCGATGTAGAGCATCCCGTCGGGCCCGAACTGGAGCTGACCGCCGTTGTGGTTGGACTCGGTGTCCGGGATCTCGAGCAGCTGGCGGTGACCGGGGCGGACGCTCGCTGCGCCCTTGCGCGCGTGCAGCTCCCAGACGACCTCGTTGCCTGCCTGGTTCGTGAAGTAGACGTAGAGCTTGCCGTTGGAGGCGAACTTCGGCGAGAACGCCACGGAGAGCAGGCCCTGCTCGCCCCCGGACTTGACGAAGCGCCGCAGGTCGGCATAGGGCCTGGCCGCGACCTTGCCCTTGCTCACGGTGCGGATCGTGCCCCCCTGCTCGACGACGAACAGCCGCTTGTCGCCCGGCGCCACGGTCGCGTAGACCGGCGAGCTCAGGCCCGAGGCGACCGTGACGAGGCGAAAGGACGCCGCGGCGCCGGCGTGGCCGCCGACACGAGACCAGGCCTCCTGGGCGCCCACTGCGAGCAGCAGCGCTGCCCCCAGGGCGACGAAGATTCGCGTCCTCACGTGCCGCAACGTACACGGAGATGCGGGCGCGGCGATTGCGACCCGTAACGCCGCGTTGGCGCGACGAGAACCTCTAAGGTCGGCGGCCGATGGAGACGCCCTACCCGGTCGGGGAGGCGGAGCTCGCCGCCTGGTGCGACGCGTGGAACGACGACGACACGCGCCTGCTGCCGCTTGCTCCCGCCGACCTCGCGCACGAGGCGGCCACCCTGGGAGTCGTCGAGCGCTACGCCGTCGGCCCCCGCGCCCGGCCGACTGCCGTGGGCGCCGTGCGACGCCACTTCGCGTTCCGGCAGGACACGCGGGTGGCGCTCGACCTCCACGTGCGGCCGGATGCGCGCGGCAAGGGTCTCGGAGGCTCGTTGCTCGAGCACCTACTGGCCCGCGCCCGCGCGCTCGGGGCCGATGTCATCAGGACATACGCACCCGAGGGCGACCGCGGCTGGGACGCCCTCGCCGCCAGGCACTCCCTGCAGATCGTTGAATATGATCGCTTTCTCTCGCTGGAGCTTGATCGAGCAACTCCGTCTTCCGACGCCGGCATCCGCGTCCGTTCTCTGGCGTCCGAGGCGCCCGGGAGCGAGCACGGAGCCTGGCGGCTCGACCGCACGCTCCACGCAGATCTCAACACGAGTGCGCCATACGTGCCAGAGACGTTCGCAGCCTGGCGCGGGCGAGTGCTCGACGCCCCGGGCTGCGGTCCCCGAACAGTGCTCGTGACGCGCGGGCCCGATGGCGAGATCGCCGGCATCTGCGCCCTGCGCGTCTGCGCCGCCCAGCCCGAGACCGTGTACCACGTGCTGACCGGCGTGGCGGAGTCGGCGAGAGGACAGGGCCATGGCCGCGCGCTCAAGCGCGCCGCGATCGAGCTCGCCCGCGAGCTCGGCGCCCGGCAGCTGATCGCCGACACGAGTCCCGCCAACGCCGCGATGCTGGCGCTCAACGAGCGCCTCGGCTATGTCCCGGTGCTCGACGTCCGGAACCTCGAAGGGGCGCCGTGAGCGATTTCCGCATCGACCTGCGGGTGCGCTTCGCCGAGACCGACGCGATGGGCGTCGCTCACCACGCCGCCTACCTGCCCTACCTCGAGGCGGCGCGCGTCGAGTACCTGCGCGCGCTCGGACATCCCTACGGCGAACTGCGCGATCGCGACGGCATCGAGTTCGCCGTCGTGGGCGTCGACCTGCGCTACCACGCACCCCTGCGATTCGATGAGGAGTTCACGGTCACCTGCGCACTGGCCCAGCGCTCGCGGGCGACCTTCAGCCTGGTCTACCGCGTGGAGCGCGGAACGCGGCTCGTGCTCAGCGGCCGCACCCGGCACGCCGTGCTCGACCGCGAGAGCGGTTCCCCGCGCCGCGTGCCCGACTGGCTGGCTGCCATGCCCGTCCAGCGTTAACCCGCTCTACCAGCTGCGGCCGCCGTCCGTGGAGACGAGCAGCTCTCCGTCCGGAGCGACCGCGTACCAGATGCGGTCGTTGCGCGGATCCGAGGCGACGATCGTCGCGCGCGGACCGCTCGTGTGCCACGTCGTCCCGTAGTCGTCCGACCACGACAACTCGGGCAGCGCGGCGACGACGTGCTGCCAGCGCGCCGGCGTGGTGGCGACCGACTGGGCATTCGCGGCGACGGGGAGGCGCGACCAGCTGACGCCCGCGTCGACCGAGCGCCAGAGCCCGGCGCGGCCCGCAGCGGCGTAGACCACGTCCGGCGCCCCCTTCGCACGGGCGGCCGCGATCGAGCGCGCTGAGATGGGCAGGTCGAGCGCGGGGCGCGGGTACCAGGTACGCGCGGAGTCGAGCGTGACGTAGAGACGCCAGTAGGTGCCGTGGACGAGGGCGTAGAGCTTGCCGCTCGGCAGCCAGGAGAGCGCGAGCACGCTGCCGCCGTGGAAGGGCGAGCGCTTGGGCGCGTCGATGTGGTCGTAGGCGAGGTTGCCGCGCTCCAGGAGCCGACCGCGGGAGACGATCGTCGATGCCTGGGTGAAGCCCGCCGAGAGCGCCTTCCAGACGTGCCGCGTCGTCGTGTGCCAGGTCCTGCCGCCGTCGGTTGAGCGATACACCCCCTGCGGCGTGCCGACGAGCAGGGTGCCGATCGCATCGAACGACTGCGCGAGGAAACTCGGCGGCCCACCGGACGTGGGCACCTCGCGGTGCTCGTCGACGGAGCGCGTGCAGCCAGCGAGCAGCAGGGCGACGACGGCGATCGCGAAGCCCGCGCGCATCTCAGAACCCCAGAAGCGAGCGGACGGACTGCGCAAGCCGCATATCGCCGCTGACCGTCAGCAGCCCCGTCGCCCACGCCGTCTGCGGCGACAGGCTGCCGTCGCAGATCTGCTCCCAGTGCTCGCGCGTGCACGTGACGACGACGTCGGCCGGGCCGACGCCGTCCGAAACCTCGGCCCCGTCCGCTGAGAGCCGTAGCGTCCACCCGCCGGCCGGCGCACCGTCCAGTGCGAACGCGATGACTGCGGGCCCGGTGGTCTCGCCGGCGCCGCTCAGGCGGGCAGGGAGCGCAGTGAAGAACTCGGCGGCGGCCGTCACGTGGGTACCCTACCGGCATGGCCCGTACCGCAACCGCTCCCGACAGCCTGCCCTTCACCGCCGACGAGGAGGCCAACCGCCTGCTCGCCAGCGATCCCGCCGCGCTCCTCATCGGCTTCGTCCTCGACCAGCAAGTTACCGTGCAGAAGGCGTTCTCGGGGCCGCTCGAGCTGCGGACGCGCCTGGGGCACCTCGATGTCGCACGCATCGGAGCGATGGATCCGGAGGCGCTGAGCGCCGTCTTCCGCGAGCGCCCGGCGCTGCATCGCTTCCCGGGCGCGATGGCCGAGCGCGTACGCGCGCTCTGCGCGTTCCTCGAGGAGCGCTACGGCGGCGATGCCGCGCGCATCTGGCGGGAGGCCAAGAGCGCTGACGACCTGCGCGCCCGGCTCGCCGAGCTGCCCGGCTTCGGCGAGATGAAGGTGCGCACAGTGATGACGCTGCTGGCACGGCAGTTCGGCGTGCGGCCGCCCGGCATCGAGGCCCTCCTGCCCGACCATCCGACGCTCGGGGACGTGCGCACGGCCGAGGAGCTCGCCGCGTACCAGGCGCACAAACGCGCCACGAAGGCCGCACGGCGCGCAGCTGCGGCCGGTCAGCCCTGACGCGAGGAGATCCGTGTTCGACTATTTCAGGGCGCTCGACGGCCTCACGGGGGAGGAGCGCGAGATCCACGCGACCGTCAGGTCGTTCGTGGACGAGGCCATCGTCCCGCACGTCCAGGACTGGTGGGATGCCGACACGCTGCCGCGCGACCTCATCACGCAGATGGGCGATCTCGGAATCCTCGGGCCCACGACGCCGGCCGAGTACGGCGGCAGCGGCATCTCGAGCACCGCCTACGGCCTCATCTGCTACGAGCTCGAGCGCGGCGACTCGGGCGTGCGCTCCTCGGCCAGCGTGCAGGGCAGCCTCGTGATGTACCCGATCTACGCCTACGGATCCGAGGAGCAAAAGCGCCGCTACCTGCCGGAGCTGGCCTCGGGCGCAATCGTCGGCTGCTTCGGCCTGACGGAGTCCGACGGCGGCAGCGATCCGGGCGCGATGCGCACCCGGGCGCGCCGCGACGGCGACGGGTACGTCCTCAACGGCTCCAAGATGTGGATCACGAACAGCCCGCAGGCGGACGTCGCCGTGGTCTGGGCAAAGGACGACGACGACGTGGTGCAGGGGTTCCTCGTCGAGTCGGATGCGACGGGCTTCAGCGCGCCGGTCACGCACAGCAAGGCGAGCCTGCGCGCCAGCATCACCGGCGAGATCGTGCTGGAGGACGTGCGCGTGCCCGCCTCTGCGCGCTTCCCCGTCGCGGGCGGACTCAAATATCCGCTGGGATGTCTGACCCAGGCCCGCTACGGGATCGCATGGGGCGCGCTGGGTTCCCTCGAGACGTGCCTCACGGCGTCGCTCGAGTACACGAAGACGCGCACCACGTTCGGACGTCCGATCGCCGCGCGCCAACTCGTGCAGCAGAAGCTGACGACGCTCGCCACGCAGCATTCCCTGGGGCTGCTCATGGCGCGGCGCCTCGGGCAGCTCAAGGATGCCGGCGAGATGAACTACGCCCAGGTCAGCATGGCCAAGCGCAACAACGTGCGCGTGGCGCTCGAGGGCGCCCGGCTGGCACGCGAGATGCACGGCGGCAACGGCATAACGACGGAATACCCCGTGATCCGGCACATGCTCAATCTCGAGACGGTCGACACCTACGAGGGCACGCACGACATCCATACGCTGATCGTCGGTCGCGACCTGACGGGCGAGAACGCGCTCGAATGACGGACGAGCGCCTGCGAGCCGCTCGCGATCCCGAGCGGTTCCGCGAGTGGGGTCACGCGGTCGTCGACCGCCTCGCCGACCACCTCGTCGCGGCCGGGGATCGGGCCATCCCGGTCTCGCGCCCGCTCGACCCGGCCGGCATGTCGGAGCGCTGGCCCGCCGACTTCGGCGGGGGCGCGGATCCGCTCGCGATCGTCGACCAGATACTCGCCGAGAGCACCGTCACGCACCATCCGGCCTACGTCGGGCACCAGCTGGCCGCCCCGCTCCCGCTGACGACGCTCGGCTCGATGGTCGTCGCGATCGTCAACGGCTCCGGCGCGATCTACGAGCTGAGCCAGGCCGGCGGTGCGTGCGAGCTCGCCCTCTCCAAGCACCTCACCGCCCGCCTGTGCATGCCCGAGACGGCCGGCGGCATGATCGTGCACGGCGGGACGATCGCGACGCTGACGGCGCTGCTCGCCGCGCGACAGGAGCGCGCGGGCTTCGACGTGTGGCGCGACGGCTCGCACGGCGGCCCGCCGCTGGCCCTGCTGGCGAGCGACCAGACCCACTACTCCACGGCCCGCGCCGCGCAGATCATGGGGTTCGGACAGGCTGGCGCCATCTCGGTCGCGAGCGACGAGCGCTTCCGCATGCGGCCCGACGCGCTCTCCGCCGAGATCGCCGCTGCGCGCGCGAGAGGTCAGCGGCCGATCGCCGTCGTCGCGAGCGCGGGCACGACGGCGACGGGCGCGTTCGATCCGCTCGACGAGATCGCGCAGGTCTGCGCGGACGAGGGCCTGTGGCTCCACGTCGACGCGGCTCACGGCGGCTCGGCGGCTCTCAGCCCCAAGCTGGCCCCCCAGCTCGCCGGCATCGGGCGCGCCGACTCGGTGGTGTGGGATCTCCACAAGACCCTGCCGTTCCCCGCGCTCGCTTCGCTGCTCGCGTACGCGCGCGCGAGAGACGCCTACGGCGCGTTCGCCCAGCAGGCCGACTATCTCTTCCGCAGCGGCGACGCCGGCGACGAGAACATGGGCACGCGCACCCTGGAGTGCACGCGCCCGCAGCTCTCGCTGGTCGCGTACCTCGGCTTCGCGACGGTCGGCGCCGAGGGCCTGCGAGCGCACGTCGAGAGGCTGTGGGAGCTCGGTCGCGAGCTCGCGCAACTCGTGCGCGAGAGCGACGACTTCGAGCTCGCACTGGAGCCGGAGTGCAACATCGTGTGCTTCCGTCATCGCGTCCCGGAGGGCACGGATTCCGATGCACACCAGGAGCGCATTCGCATCGCAGTCAATGCGAGCGGCGAGTTCTATGTCGTGCAGACCAAGCTGCGCGGCGTGACCTGGCTGCGCTGTGCGCTCATGAATGCCGCGACGACGCGCGACGACCTGCTCGCGCTGCTTGCGGCATTGCGCGCCGCCTAGCGTCCTCGACCCGTGTCCGCCAGCCAGCGCGGAAGGTCGGCGACGCTGTCGAGAATCGCGGCGGCCTGGGAGGCGCGCGGATCGTCGGCGAAGCCACGGCCCTTGCCGGTGCGGACGAGAACCCCGCGCAGCCCCGCCCGCTCTGCCGCCAGCACGTCCGAGCGAAGGTCGTCGCCGACCATCAGGCACGCGCCGGGCGGCAGGCCGAGCGCCCGGCAGGCTGCGTGGAAGATCGCGGACGCGGGCTTGCCGATCACACGCGGGCGGGTGCCCGCGGCGTAGGCGAGTGCACGCACGTAGGCGCCGCTGTCCAGTCGCGCGCCGTCGGCGGCCAGCCACCACGCGTTGCCCTGCATCGCGATCAGGCGAGCCCCGCCCTGCAGCGCGCGCAGCGCGCGGTCGAGCAGCGTGAGCGTCCAGGACTCGTCGGGGCCGCCGACGACGACGAGGTCGGCCGGAGCCGCCTCGACGAGCCGGAAGCCCGAGAATTCGCGCTCGCTCCCTCGCTCCGCGACGAGCAGGATGCGCGCGCCGGGATACGACGCCCGCAGCGCGTCCGCCGTGGCCACCGCGGCAGTGACGATGCGCTCGGCCGCCAGATCGATGCCGGCCTCCGCGAGGCGGGCCGAGATGTCCCGGGGCGGGGCCGACGTCATGTTCGTGAGCACGGCGCATGCGTGACCTGCTGCCTGCAGCGCGCGCACGGCGTCCACGGCACCGGGGATCGGCGCGCCGGCCGCGAGCAGCACCCCGTCGAGATCGAGCACGATGCCCGCGGGTGTCATGCGCCGGCGGGAGGCGTCACCGCCGGCGCCTCGAGGCCGAGCAGCGGCGGCAGCTCGTCGAGGCCCTGGATGCGCTCGCCTGCGTGGTCGGGGAAGCGCGCGTGGCGATCGACGAGCACCGCGCGCACACCGCAGGCCGATGCGCCGGCGATGTCGTCGTCGAGGCTGTCGCCCACCATGACGGCGAGCTCCGATGGCGCGCCGCCGAGCGCGAGCGCGGCGGCGAAGATCGTGGCACAGGGCTTGCGGCGACCGTGCGCTCGCGAGGCGAGCGCGAAGTCCACTCGGACCCCGAGCTCCGCCGCGAACGCCTCGAGCTCGCGGTCGGTGTTGGACACGAGTCCGATCGTGCAGCCCGAGGCGCGTAGGGCCTCGAGCAGCGACGTCACGTCGGGAAAGAGCTCGAAGTTGCTCGGGTCGGCCCACGCCTCCTCGGCCGCGATTCCGATCTGCTCGGCCTCGGCCGTGCCGGCGCCCATGCCCCGTACGATCTCGACCGCGAAGCGGCGGTGCTGGGCGCTGCGGTGCTCGAGCGTGTCGACCTCGAAGATGTGCAACGCGTCGAGCCGTGCCTGCTCATAGCGGTCGGGGTCCAGCCGGGCACCGAAGCGTGCGCCGAGCTCGGCATACCCGTTGGCATCGAACACGCGGCGCGGGCGAATCAACGTGAAGTCGACGTCGAGCAGTACGAGCTGCGGCCGCGGGCGCACCGCCCGGACGATAGCGAGAGAGCGACGCTCGGGCTGGTTTCAGCCGCTCATGACTTTGCCGAGCAGGCCCACGACGGCGGCCTGGAATTCCGCCTGCGTTCCGACCGACGACGGTGCCGAGATGTCGGGCGGGCTCGCGTCGACCGTTGTCACATCGAAATCAATGGTCGCCGAGTCGATGCCCGAGCTCGCTTTCGTCGAGTCATCCATCGAAGCGTCGACCGTGAATGCCACCCGGTGCACCTTGTGATCGCTCTTGCCAACCCACAGGTCGACGTGGGCCTTGTTGATGACGTTCTTCAACTGCGTCACGGTCTTGTCGATCTCAGCCTGCGAGGGAGCGGTCGACGAGCTGTTGCCGAGGCTCTTGGAGAGATTGGCGACAGCAGTCGCGACGCCTGCGATGTTGACATCGCCCGAGACTTTGTCGGTATCGATACCTTCGACTTTTTCGCTGGAAACCGACGTATTGTCCAGGAGCTTCGCCGGGTCTCCGATCGCCGCGAGAATCTTGCCGGCGTCGAGATTGCTGGTCGAGATTCCGCTCGGGAGCGACGTGCCAGTCGTCGACGAGAGCATGTTGGCGGGCAGGTCGTACCACTTGCCGTCGATCTGGATCCACGTCTTTCCGTCGCCGGTCCTGATCTCGGCTTCGAGCGGGGACTTGCCCAATGTGACGCTGACGTTCACATCGGCGCTCTTCCCGGTCGAATCCACCACGCCGTCGAGGCCGAGGTGGATCGGCTGCTTCGTCAAGAGGGCGAGTTGCTGGTCCTTCGGCGTGCCCTTGATATCAGCGCTCACATCCAGCTTCAGCTTCTGCGGGCCCGTGCTGGCCGTCGTATCGATTGCGCTGAGAATGGCGGCGGCGTCGCCGCCACTGTCACTCGGGGCTGCAGTCGTCCCCGAGCCCGAGGACGAACTCGAACCGCCACAAGCTGCGACCGTCAGCGCGACGGCGACGAGCGTCGCCACTACGGCTGGGGAACGACGCATCAGACCCTCCTCCTCATCATGCAGGATGCTCGACTCGCGCGTGGTACACGGCAGTGCGTATCGGCATTCGACGCCGGGGACCTGAGCGCCCGATCCCTTCGCTCACCCTACACTACCGCTGCGCACATTCATGCCCGCCGCAATAGAGCTCTAACAGTGCGGCGCGTGCGCTCAATCCCCCCCAGGTAAACGACCCCCAGACAGCGAGGGAAACGATGCAGGCATCCGGAGCGCGCGGCAGCATTGGCAAGGCGAGCTATGAGGCTGTGCGCAAGCACATCGATGAAGGAAAGAAAGCAACAGAGGCCTTCAAGCTCGTTGCCCAGGAGACCGGCCGCTCGACCGCGACGGTCCAGACCGCGTACTACCGCGTGGCTCGTTCACTTCCGGGCGGCGGGGGCGTGCAGTTGCGTCCGCGCAAGAAAACTGCCGCCAAGGGCGCGCTGCCAAGACTGCCACTACCGGCAAGACCCCTGCGCGCCGCGGCCGACCCCCGAAGAGCGGCGCCGGTGCGGCCCCGACCTCGGCTGCGGCCATCGCCCGGCAGCTGAGCGACGCGGCCGAAGCCCTCGTCGCACACATCGACCGCCTCGAGAAGGAACTCGTGGACGCGCGCAAGGACCGCGATCGGCTCGCCGCCATCGAGCGCGCGCTCGGCCGACGCTAGCGCTCGCCGAAACGCTCCGGGTGGGCGAGCGCCCATGAGGATCTGGATCGACCTCTCGGCACCCGCCCACCCGGTCGTCTTCCGGCCGCTCGTGCAGCGGCTACGCGCCGCAGGCCACGAGGTCGAGGTCACGGCACGCGACTTCGCCCAGACGCTGGAGCTCGCTCAGCTCGCAGGTCTGGACGCGTTCGCCGTCGGAGCGCACGGCGGGCGTTCAGCCGGCGGCAAGCTGCGCAGCCTCGCGGGCCGCTCGACGGCACTGTGGCGGTGGGCGCGCGGCCGCCCCAGCTTCGATCTCGCAGCGGCCCACGGCTCGAACGATCTTCCGATCGTGGCGACCGCGCTCCGCATCCCCGCAGTGGATCTCTTCGACTACGAGTGGGCCACGTTCCAGCACATGATCGGCTGCCGGCTCGCGCGGCGCGTGATCGTCCCGGACGCGATTCCGCCGGACCGGCTGCGCCGCTATGGCGCGGGGCCACGCAAGCTGCGCCGCTATCCAGGGCTCAAGGAGGAGTACTTCCTCCACGACTTCGAGCCGGATCCGGGCATCCTGGAAAAGGTCGGAGCGGATCCAGGGCGCATCGTGGTCGTGCTGCGCACGCCGCCCACCGCGGCGCTCTACCACCGTGTCGACAACCCGATCTACGCCGATCTGCTCGACCGCCTGGGCAGCGATCCGGGGATCCATGCCGTGGTCCTGCCGCGACTGCGCGAGCAGGCCGACGAGCTCCGGCGGCTCGCGCTGCCCTCCGTGCTCGTGCCGGAGCACGCGATCGACGGCCCAAGCCTGGTCTCGGCCTCCGATCTCGTGATCTCGGCGGGGGGCAGCATGAACCGCGAGGCGGTCGCCCTCGGCGTGCCGGTCTACACCACGTTCCAGGGCCGCATGGGCGGCGTCGACGAGAAGCTCCTGCGGGAGGGCAGGCTGCGCCGCCTGGAGCGTGCGAGCGACGTCGAGATCCGCCGCCGCGACCGCAGCGTCCCGCGTCTGCGCCGCGACCCGCAGGTGATCGTCGACCTGATCCTGGGCGCGCTGGCCTGAGCTGTCACGACGCGAGCGGATCCAGCAGCCGCGCGTCGTCGTTCTTGACGGAGTTCACGAGCATGGAGGCGTCGGCGGCGTGCATCTCCGCAGACGGGTAGGGCCGTAGCAGCGCCAGCGCCTCCTCCACCGCAACGTCGCGGTCGAGCCAGGCGTCCTCGTCAGCGCTCGGGAGGATGACGGGCATTCGGTCGTGCACGGGCGCGACGAGCTCGTTGGCCGTCGTCGTGACAATGGTGCAGGTGCGCAGCCAGTCACCGCTCTCCGGGTCGCGCCGCCCCGTCCAGAGGCCGGCGAAGCCGAACGGCGATCCGCCGTCGATCGTGTAGCGAACGGGCCGTTTCGTGCCGTCCGGATCGAGTCGCCACTCGTAGAAGCCGTCGGCCAGGATCAGGCAGCGACCCTTGGCGAGCAGCGACCGATAGGCAGACCGCTCCGTCAGGGTCTCGGCCCGCGCGTTGATCATCCTGGCGCCCGCCTTGGCATCCGTCGCCCAGTGCGGCACGAGACCCCAGCGCGCGATCAGCAGCTCCCGGTGATCGCCGCGCCGGGTGACGGCCAGGACGGGATCGGTCGGAGCGACGTTGAAACGCGGCACGACCTCCTCAGGCAATGTCACGTGGAATCGCTCCGCGAGCAACTGCGGGTCGACGGCCACGGTGTAGCGCCCGCACACGCCGTCATTGTGCCGTGCCTGCAAGCGGTCGGCCGGCAGCCGCAGGCCTTCGCGGCCGCTCGCACCCCCTACGCTGTCGCGAGTGGCGACCTACGGTCTCACCTCGGCCGAGGCGGCGCGCCGGCTCGAGGGTCGAGCCGCCGCACCCGGCGGCGAGCAGCCTCTCCTACCGGGCCATCCTCCGCCGCAACCTGCTCACGTTCTTCAATCTCGTGCTGGCGGCGTGTGCGGTCGCGCTGATCGCGACAGGCCAGCTCGGCGACCTGCTCTTCGCCGGCGTGCTGGTGGTCAACTCCGGCATCGGCATCGTGCAGGAGGTACGGGCAAAGCGGGCGCTCGACCGGCTGGCGCTGCTCGCGGCGCCACGCGCGCGCGTCCTGCGCGACGGCACGGAGCGCGAGATCGCGGTCGACGACGTGGTCGCAGGCGACGCGATCGTGCTACGCCCGGGAGATCAGATCGTGGCCGACGGCCGCCTGGTCGAGGCCCGCGGCCTGCAGGTCGACGAGTCGATCCTGACCGGCGAGTCCGACCCGGACGCCCGCCGGGTGGGCGAGACCGTGCAGTCCGGCTCGTTCTGCGTGGCCGGAAGTGGCATCTACGAAGCCGAGAAGGTCGGTTCAGACGCCTATGCCAACGAGCTCACGGGCGTCGCGCGCGAGGATCGCCGCGAGCTGTCTCCACTGCAGGTCTCGATCAACCGCCTGCTCCGCCTGCTGGTCGCGCTCATGATTCCGATCGCCGCCCTCCTGCTGTACGCCCTGCACGTCCACGACGTGCCGACGCGCGAAGCGGTCTCGACGTCCGTCGCGGGGATCGTCTCGCTCGTCCCCGAGGGCCTCGTGCTGCTCGCGAGCCTCGTCTTCGCCGTGGCGGCGACGCGCGTCGGGCGGCGGGGCGCGCTCGTGCAGCGCCTGCCGGCCGTGGAGGCGCTCGCCGGGCTCGACGTCGTCTGCCTCGACAAGACCGGAACGCTCACGGACGGCACGCTCGCAGTCGAGGAGATCATGCCGATCTCCGGCGCCGACGGTCACGAGGTGCACGAGCTGCTCGCGCAGTTCGCCGCGAGCCTCGGCAGCCGCAACCCGACCGCGGATGCGCTGCACGCGGAGCTCGGCGGGTCGCCGCAGGCCGTCCCGCTCGAGGTGCCGTTCTCCTCGCGTTGGAAGTGGAGCGGGATCGTATTCGGCGACGGCACCCAGCTCGTACTGGGAGCCCCCGAGGTCATCCTCCGCGGCGAGCACGATCCCGCCCTCGCCGAGGAGATCTCCGTGCGGCAGGACCGCCGTCTGCGCGTGCTGCTGTTCGCCCGCACGGACGGCCTGACCGAGCCCGAGGGCGACGACGAGCCTCTCCTCCCCGCGCTCGCGCCCCTCGCCGTCGTCGCGCTCAGCGAGCGCATGCGGCCCGACGCGGCCACGACCGTGGCCTACCTGCACCGCACCGGCGTGAACGTCAAGGTCATCTCGGGCGACGGGCCGGCGACGGTGGCCGCCGTCGCGCGCGCCGCGGGCATCGACACCGACGGGCGCGTGACGACCGGGTCCGAGCTACCGGAGGACGCGGGCGCCCTGCGCCGCAGCGCGATCGACAACGCGGTCTTTGCCCGCGTGCAGCCGGAGCACAAGCGCCAGCTGGTCGCGGCGCTGCGTCACGGCGGTCGGCGTGTCGGGATGATCGGAGACGGCGTCAACGACGTCCCGGCACTCAAGGAGTGCGACGTCGCGGTCGCGCTCGGGTCGGGCAGCCAGCTCGCCAAGGGCGTGGCCGACGTCGTGCTCGTGAGCGAGAGCTTCGAGTCGATCCCCTTCGCCGTCGAGGAGGGTCGCAAGATCCTTCGCAACGTCCAGCGGGTCGCCAAGCTGTTCGTCGCGAAATCCGTATTCGCCGCGACGCTCATCCTGACCGTCGGCGTCGGCGGCGGCACCTTCCCGTTCCTTCCGCGCCAGCTCTCGCTGGCCGCGGCCCTGACCGTGGGCATTCCGGCGTTCTTCCTGGCGCTCGCCCCCGCGGCGCAGGCGCAGCCCAAGCCGTTCCTGCGCGACGTGGCCGGCTTCGCACTTCCCGCAGGCCTCGTGCTCGGCATCGCGGTCCTGCTCGGGCACGGGCTCGTGCACACATCGATCGGCCGCTCCGCGGCGGAGTCGCAGACGACGTCGCTCACGATTCTCGTCTTCGTTGGCCTCTACCTCGTGCTCGTGCTCGAGTCGGGCAGCATGCGCCGCTCGCGCGTGCGCGGTGCCCTCGTTCCCACGCTCGTGGGCAGCCTGGCCGTGGCCTATCTCGTCATCCTCTCGATCCCTGCGCTGCGGACTCCCTTCGGGCTCGCCGCACCGACCGCGCTTCCCGTCGTCGTCAGCATCATCTGCACGACTTTCGCGATCGGGGCGCTCGGGCTGCTCGGCCTGTCGCTCACGCGACCCGGCGGAGAGCAGGTGGAGGTCGTGCGCTTCTGGCGGCGCAGAGCGGGAGCCGGCTAGGAGCGCACTGAGAGCGTTCCCGGCCACGCGAGTGTGCGATAATCGGCGCTTCCGGGGTGTGGCGCAGCCTGGTAGCGCGCTCCGTTCGGGTCGGAGAGGTCCCCAGTTCGAATCTGGGCACCCCGATTGCGCTGCCGGGGCCGCGGCGCGGCCCCGGCAGCCTTCCGATGAGCGCACAACGCGACGAGATCCTGGCATTCCTCGACGCGGAGCTCGAGACGACGCGCTACCGCGACTACGCCCCCATCGGGATGCAGGTCATCGGTGCCGGGCACGTCGAGCGCGTGGCCTCGGCCGTGTCATCCACGCTCGAGGTCTTCGACCGCGCCGCCGTGGAGGGGGCACAGCTGCTGCTCGTGCACCACGGCATGTTCTGGGACAACGAGCCCCGCGCGATCGGCGCCCACCTGCGCCGCCGCCTGGAGCGCCTGTTCGCGGCCGACATCACGCTCGCGGCCTACCACCTGCCGCTCGACGGGCACCCGCGCATCGGCAACAACGCGCGTCTGGCCGAGGAGCTGCGGCTGCGCGTGGACGGGTGGTTCTCGGAGCACGGCGGCATCCCGCTCGCAGTGCATGGCACGCTGAAAGCGGCCCTGCCATTGCAGGCCCTCGCCGAACGCGTGGCCGAGATCGTCGGCCGCGTTCCGATCGCGTTCCCGGGCGGGCCCGAGCGCGTGCGCACGCTCGCGATCTGCTCCGGCCGGCCTGGCGGGATCGCGCTCGAGGCAGGAGCGCTCGGCGTGGACGCGCTGCTCACGGGCGAGCCCCAGGAGGATTTCCGCGCGCTCGCGCGCGAGCTCGGCATCTCCATCGTGTGCGCGGGCCACCACGCGACCGAGACGCTGGGCGTCCGCGCCGCGGGCGACCTCCTGAGCGAGCGCTTCGCGCTCGAGCACGTCTTCCTGGACGTCCCGAACCCTGTCTAAGAGCGCATTTCAGGATGAGCGTGGCCGTTGGAGCGGATGGCGCAGTCTCGAACCGTCGAGCGCCGATCATCCGGCTGGAGGGCGATCCAGCCGCCCAGACGCGCGCTCATCCTGAAATGCGCTCCGACCGCCGGCTCGACATTCGAGCTGCGACGCGCGTATCCCGTTCTGCTCCTTCTCCCCCTTCTGCCCTTGCCCGCATCCGCGCACGCCGCTACACTCTCGCCATGGGAGGGAGTATCTACCGATGGTGACCGCCTCGGAAGCCGCTACCTGACCTGCAGAGCCCACCACGGCATCGCCTGGTGGGCTTTGTCGTTGAAGGGCCCATGTGCAACGTGCAAGGAGTCGCGAACCATGCCGAACCACCTCACGCCCGAAGAGCTCTCCCGTGAGTTCGGGATCGACCGAGCCGAAGTCATCCGGATCTGCGTCGAAGAGTGCGTCCCGGTCTATCACGGCAGAATCGACAAGACGCTCTTCGAGGCTGTGCGGCTGATCCACCTGGAACCCGAACTGGAAGCCACGCACGCGACCAGCACCGCCTGACCGGAATCCTCTCCCCCTGAGCGCGCCCGGCCGGCTCGGTTCGGTGCCGGCCGGATAGCCGGTACCCTCTCCGGGTGCGCGTCCGCTTCCGGCGTCCGCTCGTGCTCGTCGTCGTGGCGCTGGCTTTGCCGGCGACGTCCGCCCGATCCTCGCCGGCAGCGACCGGGCCGCGCGAGCGCACCGCTCTGCTCCAGCTGTTCGCGACGGATGCGGCACTCGCGCGCGCGCAGGAGGGTGAGCGCGCCGCGAATGCACGGCTCGTGCGCGTGCGGTCGGATCTCCGCGATCTGCGCCAGCGGGTGTCGGTCGCGCGCATCAACGAGCGCGCAGCCCAGCGGGCGCTCGCACTGCGGCTGAACGAGATCTACCGCGCACGCCCGCTCGACGCCTTCGCGGTGCTGCTCGAGTCGCGCTCGTGGAGCGACGTGGGCGCCGGACTCGACCTGCTCAATCGCCTCTCGAGGTCGGACAGCTCGCTCGTCCACGCTGCTCGCCGCTGGCGTGCGGCACTGCGGAGCCAGGCGCGCGCCCTGGCCTCCGCCGAGGCCGGAGCAAGCGCCGAGCAGGCGGCCTGGCATGCGAAGGTGGCCGAGCTGGGACAGGCCGATCGAGCGCACCGGGCGCTGCTCGCCCGCCTGCGGCGCGATCGCGTGCACGCGGTTGCGGCCCTGGCCTCGGTCGCCCATCGCGATGTGGAGCGCGCCCGCCTCGTGGTGCAGCCACAGCCGCACGGCGGCGGGAGCACCGCGGCATCGCCGCCGCCCCCGTCGTCCCCGCCGCCCCCACCCGAGCCGCCGTCGCTGGCCGCCGGCACGACCCTCTCGGTCTCCTCCACCGCCTACTCGCTGCCGGGGCGCACGGCGAGCGGGCTTCCCGTGGGCCAGGGCATCTGCGCGACCGACCCGCGCGTCATCCCGCTCGGCACCCGCTTCGACGTGCCGGGCTACGGGCCATGTGTCGCCGCCGACACGGGCTCGGCGGTGATCGGCGCGACCATCGACATCTGGATGCCCGACCAGCGTGCGTCCGTGTACGGGACCCAGACCATTACCATCACGTTCCGATGATGCGGCGATCGCGCTCCATCCTGCTCGCGCTGGGCCTCTTTGCGCTCGGCATCCCGGCCTCGGGCGCAGCGGCTCACGACACGGCGCAGGACGCCGCGCTCGCCCGCGGCATCGCGAAGGCGCTGGTCGCGCACGGTTTCTCGGGCCACGGCACGGGCGTCGCCGTCGCCGACCTCGCGACCGGCGAGCTCATCTACCAGCGCAACGGCACCCGCCCGCTACTTCCGGCCTCGACCGAGAAGCTGTTCACGAGCGTCGCGGCGTTCAGCACGCTGCGACCCGACTTCCGCTTCGCGACGACCGTGGTCGGGGCGGGCACGCGCGCCGGCCCGACCTGGAACGGCGACCTCTATCTCGTCGGCTCGGGCGACCCGACGTTCTCGAGCGACGACGTCGACGCCCTGGCGGCTCAGGTCAGGGCACGAGGCATCCGCCGCGTCAGCGGGCGCATTCGCGGCGACGAGACCGTCTTCGACGCTGCCCGCTCGGGGCCGTGGCCCGCTCGTTACATCGGCATCGAGTCGCCGCCGCTCTCGGGGCTCGCGCTCGATCGCGACGTGACGACGAACGGCCGCGACGTCGACAGCCCGTCCCACAGCGCGGCGCGCGCATTGCGGCGCGCGCTCGCGCGGCAGGGCGTCCAGGTGGGCGTGCACTTCGTGGCCGGCGGACGGGCACCCGCAGGCGCGCTCGTCCTCGGCCGCGTGCAGTCTGACCCGCTCTGGCAGATCGTGCGCTTCATGGATCGTCACAGCGACAACTTCACGGCCGAGATGGTGGCCAAGGCGATCGGGGCCTACGCCGGAGGGCGCGGCACGACGGCGCGCGGCATGCACGTGGCAGGCGAGGTGGCGGCGCCCATGCTCGGCGACGACGCTCCGCTCGTGCACCTCGCGGACGGCTCGGGCCTCTCGCACGCGAATCGCACGACCGCCGGCGCGCTCGCCAGGCTGCTCGCCGGCGCTGCGGCCAATCCGGGCATCGCAAAGCCGCTCGCGGGCGCGCTGAGCGTCGCGGGAGTCAACGGCACGCTCGCCCACCGTCTGCCCGAGCTGCGCGGTCGCGTGCTCGGCAAGAGCGGGACGCTCGACAACGTCTCGGCACTGGCGGGCTACGTCACGGCGCGCAGCGGCCGCCGTTTCGCGTTCGCGGTGCTCATGAACGTGCCGGCACTGAGCGATTGGGACGCCCACGCGACCCAGGACGCGATCATCAAGCTGCTCGCGCGGCGCTGAGAGGTCCGTACAGACCTGATTTCAGCCCTCGGCGACCTCGGGGCCGTTCTCGAGCAGCCGGCGGAAGCCGTCGTCGTCGAGCACGGGCACTCCGAGGTCGAGCGCCTTCGCGAGCTTCGACCCCGGGCTCGAGCCTGCGACGACATAGCTCGTGCGCCTGGAGACCGAATCGGTCACCTTGCCTCCGCGCTCCACGACGAGTGCCTTGGCTTCGTCGCGCGAGGCCGACGCAAGCGTGCCCGTGATCACGAATGTCAGGCCGGCGAACGGCCCCTCGCCGGGAGGAGGCGCATCGCCGGTGAGCTCCAGCGTGAGCCCCGCGGCTGCCAGATCGTCGAGCAACTCGGCGTTGCTCGGGAATGCGAGCCACTCCGCCAGCGCCTCGGCGACGATCGGCCCGACGCCCTCGACCTCGGCGATCTCGTCGGCGCCGACTGAGCGTAGGGCGGCCAGCGAGCGGAAGTGCTGGGCGATCGCCTCGGCGGTCACGGCGCCCACGTGGGGAATGCCGAGGCCGAACAGGACCCGCCCGAACGGCTGCTGCCGCGAACGGGCGATCGAGGCGATCACATTCTCGGCCGAGCGCTGCTGGAAGCCGTCGAGCTCGAGCAGTTGGTCGACCGTCAGCTTGTAGAGGTCGGGAGCGCGCCGGACGAGCCCGAGCTCCCAGAAGCGGGCCATCAGCCGCTCCCCCACGCCGTCGATGTCGAGCGCGCCGCGCGAGACGAAGTGGCGCAGGCCCTCCAGCCCGCGGCTCGGGCAGAACGGGTTGGGGCAGCGGTGCACCGCCTCGCCCTCGGGCCGCACGACCTTCGTGCCGCAGGCCGGGCAGTGGTCGGGCATGTGGAACTCGCGCTCGCTGCCATCGCGCCGCGCGAGCACCGGGCCCACCACCTGCGGGATCACGTCGCCGGCGCGCTGCACGATCACGTGGTCGCCGATGCGCACGTCCTTGAGCCTGATCACGTCCTCGTTGTGCAGCGTCGCCATGCGCACGATGACCCCGCCCACGGCGACGGGCTCGAGCACGGCGTACGGGTTGAGGGCGCCGGTGCGCCCGACGTTGATGCCGATGTCGAGCAGCCGGGTGATCGCGGTCGTGGGCGGGAACTTGAACGCGATCGCCCAGCGGGGATCCCGGCCGACCGAGCCGAGCGCCTCCTGCTGATCGCGGCGATCGATCTTGACGACGCAGCCGTCGATGTCGTAGTCGAGCTCCGAGCGGCGCTCGACCAGCCCCTCGCAGGCCGCCGCCATGCTCTCGAACGTCTCGTGCCGGCCGGAGAGGGGGTTGACCGGGAAGCCGTGCTCGCGCAGCCAGGCGAGCACGCTCCAGTGAGAGTCGAATGCGATGCCGTCGAGCGCGCCAACGGCATAGCAGAACAGCGCGAGCGGCCGCGAGGCCGTGACGCGCGGATCCTTCTGGCGCAGCGAGCCCGCAGCCGAGTTGCGCGGATTCATGAGCACGCTCTGCCCGGCTGCGAGCCGCTCCTCGTTGAGCCGCTCGAATGCTGCGAGCGGGAGGTAGATCTCGCCGCGCACCTCGACGAGCGCAGGCAGCGCTGCGCCACCGAGACGCTGCGGGCAGCGCCTCGATCGTGCGCAGGTTGGCGGTGACGTCCTCGCCGATCGTGCCGTCCCCGCGGGTCGCGCCGCGCGTCAGCGAGCCGTCCCGGTAGGTGAGCGAGATCGCGAGCCCGTCGATCTTCGGCTCCGTGACATAGGCGATCGCGTCGTCGAGCCCTCGCTGGGCCAGCAGCCGCCGCGCCCGAGCGTCCCAGGCGGCCAGCGCCTCGTGATCGCGCGCGTTCGCGAGCGACAGCATCGGCATGAGGTGCTCGACCGGCGCGAATCCCTCGGACGGGCGCGACGCCGACGCGCTGCGTGGGCGAGTCGGGTGTGCGCAGCTCGGGCTGTCGTGCCTCGAGCTCGACCAGCTCGCGGAAGAGCGCGTCGTACTCGGCATCGGAGATCTCGGGCTCGTCGAGCTCGTGGTAGAGCCGCAGGTGGCGCGACAGCTCGGCGCGCAGCCACGCTGCGCGCTCGCCGGGGCTCTGTGCGCTGTCGCTAGCCATCGGCCGAGAGGATGCCAGCGAGCTCGGCGGGTGTGGTGGCGATCGCGTCAGGCTGCTCCGCCGCGAGGCCGTCGTAGCCGAAAGCGCCCCAGGTGACGCCGACAGCCGCCACGCCGGCGGCGCGCGCGGCCCGCAGGTCGCTGGCCGCGTCGCCGACGTAGACGGCGCCCTGTCTGGGCCGGCCGAGCAGCATCAATGCGTGCTCGATCGGCTCGGGCCCTGGCTTGTGCGTGGCCGTCGACTCGATCGTGACCATCGCGTCGATGCGCTCCTCGAGCCCGGGGATCACGCGATACGCGAGCCGGACCGCGTCCAGCATCTTGGACGTGGCAACCCCGATCGGCACTCCGCGCGCGCGCAGGTCGTCGCAGAGCTCGAGCATGCCGGGAAAGACGCCTACGTACTCGTCGTGGACGCGATGATTGAACTCGCGATAGGCGTCGAACAGCTCCTGCGCGCGCTCCTCGTCGAACACGCTCATCTGCTCGAGCAGCGGCCGGCCGATGCCGTCACGCAGCGCCTCCTCGGGCAATTCGCGGCCGAGCACGGTCGAGAGCGCATGGCGGTGGGACGCGATGATCAGCGGCACGGTGTCGATCAGCGTGCCGTCGAGATCGAAGATGACGGTCGAGTAGCTCACCGGGTCTCCGGGAGCAGCGCGGTGAGCGGGGCCAACGCGTCCTCGGCATAGAGATCGAAGCGCAGCGGCGTGAGCGCGATGAAGCCCTCCGCCACGGCGGCGATGTCGGTGCCCGGCTCGCCTTCGAGCCCCAGCGTCCCCTCGCCGTACAACCGGTAGTGACGCCGCCCGCCCTCGGCCTCCCCGGCCGGCCGCAACTGGGGCCGGTAGCGCCGGCGACCGAGTCGCGCCACGCGCACGCCGGCGACCTCCCCCGCGGGCGCGTTCACGTTGATCACGACGCCGGGCGGCATGGCACCGGAGGCGAGCAGCGGCACGAGCCTCAGGCTGAAGCGCCCGAGCGCCGCGGTGTCGAAGCTGCCGTCGGGGCTTCCCTGCTGGGAGAGCGCGGCAGCCGGGAGATCCAGCAGCGCGGCCTCGAGCGCAGCTGCGACCGTCCCGGAGTAGGCGACGTCGTCGCCGAGGTTGACGCCGCGGTTGGGGCCTGAGATGACGAGGTCGGGCGTCCCGCCGGCGAGCCCGAGCGCGCCGAAGCGCACGCAATCGGCCGGCGTGCCGGCGACGGCGAAGGCCGCGCGCCCGCCGGGGAGGAGGATCTCGTCGACGGCGATCGGGCCGCCGAGGCTGAGCGAGCGCGAGACTCCCGTCATGTCGCTGGCCGGCGCGATGACGTCGACGTCGCCCAGGGCGTCCAGATGCGTGGCGAGGTCCGCGAGCAGCGGCGAGTCGACGCCGTCGTCGTTCGTGAGCAGGATGCGCATGACCTCGGGCAGGATAGAGTCCTCACCGTGTCGGCCAGAACAAGCGCGCCCTCGCGGTTCTCCCGGCCGGACTTGATTTCCTTTGGAGTGGCTGCTGCGGCCTCTCTCGGAGCCCTCGCGCTGAAAGCGGCCGGGGCCTCGGGGGCAGTCGTCTTCGTCGCGGCCGCCGCGAGCGTGATGGCACTCGCCTACGTGCTCGGCGAGGCGACCGACCAGGCGGGAACCGCCTCGGGGCCGCGCCTCGCATCACTGCTCAACGCCACGTTCGGCAACCTGCCCGAGCTCATCATCGTCGTGCTGACCGTGCGCGCGGGCCTGATCGACGTCGCACGCGCCTCGATCATCGGCTCGGTCATCGGCAACATCCTGCTGGTGCTGGGCGCGTCCATCCTGCTCGGCGGCCTGCGCAACGGGAGCATGCCGTTCGACCAGCGCAGCGTCGGCACCAATGCATCGATGCTGACGCTCGCCGCGGTCGCGCTCGGACTGCCGTCGCTCTTCGACTCCCTCCACGACACGACCCATCACGAGCAGGTCGCGCTCTCCTACGGCGTCGCGATCGTCATGGTGGTGCTCTACGCGGCCTACCTGATCTACTCCTTCACGCAGCCGCCCTCGCCGCACGGCCACAAGGGCAGCGCCGGCTGGGGGGCGGGCGCCGCGCTGATCACGCTGGCCATCACGGCGGTCGTCACCGGGGCGATGTCGGAGCTACTCGTCTCCGCAATCGAGCCGACGATCGAGGAGCTCGGGATCGGCACCGTCTTCATCGGCATGGTCGTCGTGCCCCTCGTCGGGAACGTGCCGGAGCACTGGGCCGCGGTGCGCATCGCGCGTGCGGGCAACCTCGACTTCTCGATGAGCATCGCGTTCAACTCGGGCCTGCAGGTCGCCCTGGCGGGCACGGCCATCGCCGTCGCCGCCGGCGCCCTGCTCGACCACCAGGTGCTGATCGTCTTTCCGCCGATCGAGCTCGCGCTGCTGGGAGCGGCCACGATCATGACGGCGATCCTGACGAGCGTGGGCAGGGCCAACTGGCTCGAGGGGCTCGAGTTGCTCGCGATCTACGTGATCGCCGCGCTCGCCTTCTGGTACCTCTGACGAGCTCGGACGAGCGCGGCGAGCACGGCTAAGAACTGGGTTCAAAGTCCCGTGTGAGACCTCCGAACGCCACGCGACTCTTGAAACCAGTTCAGGAGAGGCGCAGCGCGCGCAGGCGGCGGATGCGCTCCTCCATCGGAGGGTGCGTCTGGAACAGGGACGCCACGCCGTGATGGCGAAGCGGATTGGCGATGTACATCGTGGCCGTCGCCGGGGTGACGGGCATGGGGATCGCAGCCACGCCGCGCTCGAGCGTCTCGAGCGCATCGGCGAGTGGCTTGCTGTCGCCGATCAGGGCGGCGCCAGTCGCATCGGCCAGATACTCGCGCTGACGGGAGACGCCGAGTTGGAGGATCATCGCAGCGATCGGCGCGATGATCACGGTCGCCAGGGCGGCCAGGCCGCCGAACGGGCTGTCGCGGTTGTCGGAGCCGCCGCCGAAGATCATCCCGAACTGGAGGACGTTTGCGATGGCCGAGATCGCCGATGCGATCATGGCCGCGATCGAGCTGACCAGGATGTCACGGTTCTTGATGTGCGCGAACTCGTGGGCCAGCACGCCGCGGATCTGATCTTCCGGCAGGTACTTGCGTAGCCCCACGGTCACGGCCACGGCGGCGTGCTTGGGGTTGCGTCCCGTCGCGAACGCGTTCGGTTGCTCCGACGGGATCATGTAGACACGCGGCATCGGCACCCCGGCGCGCTGCGCCAGATCGCTGACGATCGCGTACAGGCGGGGATCGTCGGCCTCGGAGATCGGCTGCGCATGGCTCGAGCGGATCGCGAAGCGGTCCGAGAACCAGTACGAGACGAACACGAAGGCGACGGCGATGCCGCCGAACAACAGGTAGCCGGCGCCACCGAGGAAGCGTCCCCCGATTGCGATCAGCAAGGCCGACAAACCTGCGATCAGGACCCAGGTGCGAGCCTGGGTCGAGAAGCGGGTCGCGGTCACGTTCACGGGTGTCACCTTTCCTGCGGCGGGCATTACGGACTGTCGCCGGGCCACCGCCTTCCGGCACCTTGGATGGTAGAACGCGGCACGTTCAGTTTGTGTTGTCGTAGCGCACGCCGACGAGGCAGAGCGCATGCGGCGGCGCTGTGAATCCCGCCGCGGCGCGGGGCGCGCCCTCGAGCAGGCGCGCAAAGGGCTCGAGCGGGCGCTCGCCGCTCGCTGTCTGCAGCATCGTGCCGACCAGCGTGCGCACCATGTGGCGCAGGAACGAGTCGGCCTCGATGCGGAACAGGAGCTCGTCACCGCGGGCCTCCCACTCCGCTGCCAGGACGATGCGGTGGAAGACGTCGTGCTGGGTCTCTGCCGGAGTGAAGGCGCGGAAGTCGTGCGCGCCGGGCAACCGCGCGGCACAGGCCGCGAGCTGCTCCACCGAGACCTCGCGCGGCCAGTGCAGCGTGCGCGCGGCCCGCAGCGGCGACGGCGCGCGCGTGCGCAGCACGCGATAGTCATACACGCGCGAGCGCGCCGAGAAGCGCGCGTGGAACCCGTCGGGAGCACGCGCGCAGCGGATCACCGCGACGTCGGGCGGCAGGTGCGCGTTGAGCGCATCCGGCACCCGCGCGACCTCCAGGCCGCCCTCGGCCGCCTCGACCGTCGCGACCTGTCCCGAAGCGTGCACGCCCGCGTCCGTGCGTCCGGCAACCGCCGGGCGCCCGCTGTGCGGCCAGAACACACGCAGGGCGTCGGTCAGCACCCCCTCGACCGTGCGCAGGCCAGGTTGAGCAGCCCAGCCGTGGAAGTCCGCGCCGTCGTACTCGAGATCGAGCCTGAGGACCGTCACTGCGAGCGTTCGAGCTGCCGCTGGCGCGGCGGATCGAGGCGATCGACGAGCGCCCAGCGCCCGCCTCCCGCGCCGATCACGATCAGGGCGAGCAGCATGATGACGGGTGGCAACGTGAGATAGAAGCCGCCGTCGGTGCGGCCGCCGACGATCATGACGAGAATGGCCTCGGCCAGGATCAGCCAGGCCGCCAGGCGCGGGGCGATGCCGAGCAGCAGGATCACGCCGAGGACGATGGCCGCGACGGGCAGGGCGATGCCGGAGAAGCCCGGCGAAGGCAGGCCCCAGACGCGTGCATCGGCCACCGCGGCGTGATGGCGCTGAACCTGGAAGACGCCGGCAAGGATCACCAGCAGCGCGAGGCCGAAGCGAACGAGCGCGATGCCGATCGCGGGCCGGTCGTCGAACGGGCTCCGCGCGCTCACCCGCGCAGCACCTGGAGCGCATCGGATGCAGCCGTGCCCGGCCCAGTGAAGCGCAGGCCGTCGAGCACGCCGCGGAAGGCCGGCTCGAACTCTGCGAACACCTCCTCCGTCGCGGTGCCGCAGATGGCGTAGCCGAGACCGTCGCGGACGAAGAACGCCTGCAGCTGCACGAGCGGAGTCGAGTCCGCGACCTGGAAGCGCACCGTGCGCACGAGTGCGCGCTCCCCGTCCAGGGCCTCCCAGCCGTTCGAGAGCAGCTCGTAGGTGTCGACCTGATCGCGCATGAGGTTGGCATGACCGTCGGCGAACCCTGCGAGGCCCATGCCGCTGCACAGCGCCTCGCGCGTGATCACGAGATTGGGAACCGACCCGTCGCTCGCCGCGGGCGCGACGATCGTGACGGCGGTGCGGTCGGACCAGCCCGCGGGGAGCGTCAGCTGGTAGGCGTCCGTGCGCACGGTGGCCACGGCTGGCCTCCGCTCAGACGAGCTCGATGTACGCCATCTCGGCCGCGTCGCCGAGACGCGGCCCGAGCTTGATGATCCGCGTGTAGCCGCCCGACCGCTCCGCATAGCGCGGAGCAACGTCCTCGAAGAGGCTCTTGACGACCGGCTTCTGACGCAGGAACGCGACGGCCTGCCGGCGAGCGTGGAGGTCTCCGCGCTTGCCCAGCGTGATCATCTGCTCGGCCACGGGCCGCACTTCCTTGGCCTTGGCGAGTGTCGTGCGGATGCGCCCGTGCTGGATCAGCTCGGACGTCAGATTGGCGTAGAGCGATTTGCGGTGCGCGCTGTCGCGCCCGAGCTTTCGCCCCCGCTTCTGGTGTCGCATCAGTCGTCACCCCGCAGCTTGAGGCTGTGCACGGCGAGCGTCTCGCGCACCTCCTCGATCGACTTCTTGCCGAAGTTCGGGATCGCCGCGAGCTCCTGCTCGGTCTTGGAGATCAAGTCGCCGATCGTCTCGATGCCGACCCGCTTGAGGCAGTTGTACGAGCGGACGCCGAGCTCGAGTTCCTCGATCAGGATGTTCTCCATCCCGTGGGCCTCGGGCATCTCGGGCTCGAGCGCGCCGACGGGCGAGGCCGCCGCCAGGCTCGTGAGATCGCTCGTGTCGATGTTCGTGAAGATGGCGAGCTGGCGGATCAGCACCTCGGCGGCCTGCTCGACCGCCTCGCGCGGGGTCACCGAGCCGTCGGTGTAGATGTCGAGCGTCAGCTTGTCGTAGTCGGTGCGCTGGCCGACGCGGGCCGAGTCGACGTGCACCGAGACGCGGCGCACGGGCGAGAAGATCGAGTCGACCGGAATCATCCCGATCGTCGTCTCGGGCCCCTTGTTGCCGTCGGCGGCGACGTAGCCGCGACCGCGGCCGATCGTGAGCATCATCTCCAGGCGCGCGCCCTCGGCGAGGTGGCAGATCTCGAGCTCCGGGTTGAGGATCTCGAGCTCGGAGCTCGCGTCGATGTCTGCGGCCGTGACGACGCCGGGGCCCTCCTTGAGGATCCTGGCCTCGATGTCGGAGATCTCGCCGTGCAGGCGCGCGACGAGACCCTTGAGGTTCAGGATGATGTCGGTGACGTCCTCGCGGACGCCCTTGATCGACGAGAACTCGTGCGCGACGCCCTCGATCTTGACCGAGGTCACGGCTGTGCCCTCGATCGTCGAGAGCAGCACGCGACGCAGCGAGTTGCCGTAGGTATGGCCGAAGCCGCGGTCGAGCGGCTCGATCACGAACGCCCCATGCGTGGGCGTCACGTCCTCGTGCGTGATCTTCGGAATCTGGAAGTCCATCAGTGCAGGCATTCGGAAAGTCTCCGGACGGGCGGGAGTGCGGACAGGAACAGCGGCTGCGAGCGCTACTTGGAGTAGAGCTCGACGATCAGCTGCTCCTGGACCGGCGTGTCGATCTCGACACGCTCGGGGAGGCGCAGGACCTTGCCGGTGAGATTGTCGTGATCGGCAAGCAACCAGCTCGCGACCGACGACGTGAGATCGGTCGCATCGCGAATGACCGCCTCGGCGCTGGAGTTCGGGCGGATGTTCACGAGATCGTTGGGCCGGACGTGGAACGACGGGATGTTCACGCGCCGGCCGTTGACGTGAAAGTGGCCGTGACGCACGAGCTGCCTCGCCTGTGCGCGGGAGGCGGCGAAGCCGAGCCGGTAGACGACGTTGTCGAGACGCGTCTCGAGCATGCGCAGGAGGTTCTCACCCGTGATGCCCTGCTTGCGGCTCGCCTTGTCGTAGTAGTTCGCGAACTGCTTCTCGAGCACGCCGTAGTAGCGGCGCGCCTTCTGCTTCTCGCGCAACTGGAGCAGGTACTCGCTCTGCTTGATTCGGCCTCGGCCATGCTGACCGGGCGGATACGCGCGGCGCTCGACGCCGCACTTCTCCGTCAGGCAGCGTTCGCCCTTGAGGAACAGCTTCATGCCCTCGCGGCGGCACTTCTTGCACTTGGCGTCGGTGGAGCGGGCCATGCCGGACCGCCTAGACCCGCCGCCGCTTGCGCGGGCGGCAGCCGTTGTGGGCTTGCGGGGTGACGTCCTTGACCGAGATGACCTCGAGCCCGGCGGCCTGCAGCGAGCGCACGGCCGTATCGCGTCCGGACCCCGGGCCCTTGACGAAGACCTCGACCTTCTGCAGGCCGTGCTCCATGCCCTCGCGCGCGCAGGCGTCGGCCGTCACCTGGGCGGCGAACGGCGTCGACTTGCGCGAGCCCTTGAAGCCTGCGCCGCCGGCCGACTTCCACACGATCACGTTGCCTTCGCGATCGGTGATCGCGACGATCGTGTTGTTGAAGGACGTCTTGATATGCGCCTGGCCGACGGCGATGTTCTTACGGGCCTTGCGTCGGGCGCGGCTACGCGCCGCGGTGCGACGGGGGGCAGGGGGCAATGCGGGTTCCTCGTTCCTTTCTCGGGCGCGGTGTCCGCACCCGAAGTCCTACTTCTTGCGCTGCTTGCCGACGGTCTTCTTCGGCCCCTTGCGGGTGCGCGCATTCGTCTTCGTGCGCTGACCGTGGACCGGCAGCCCGCGGCGGTGACGCAACCCGCGATAGCAGCCGATCTCCATCAGGCGCTTGATGTTCTGAGAGCGATCACGGCGCAGGTCGCCCTCGACCATGAGGTTCTGGTCGATGTAGCCGCGCAGCTTGGAGACCTCTTCCTCGGTCAGGTCGCGCACCTTGGTGTCGCGATCGATCTCGAGCGAGCTCAGGACCGACTGCGAGGTCGAGCGCCCGATGCCGAAGATGTACGTCAGGCCGATCTCGACGCGCTTCTCGCGGGGAAGGTTGACGCCTGCGATCCGTGCCATCGCTCAGCCCTGCCGCTGCTTGTGGCGGGGGTTGGGACAGATCACCATGACGCGTCCGTGCCGGCGGATGACGCGGCACTTGTCGCACATGGGTTTGACGCTCGCCCTGACCTTCACGATTCCCTTTCACATACAACGGAGAGAGCGCCTCCGTCGCGCATGCCCAGCGGGCATGCAGCGGCAAAGCGCGAAGCTGCATGGTAGCAGAGGAGCGCGTCCGCGACCGCGGTCACGGGGCGCCGCCCACCTCGTCGTCGACCGGCGACCAGCCGTCGTGGCGGGTCAGGATGAGCGGCCCGTCATCGGTCACCGCGACCGTGTGCTCGTAGTGCGCCGTGAGCGAGTGATCGGCGCTGTAGATCGACCATCCGTCGCCCTCGTCGAGCTGCACGTCGGTCACGCCACTCGCGGTGATCATCGGCTCGACGGCCAGCGTCATGCCGGGGCGCAGCACCTGGCCCCGGCCGGGCGGCCCGTAGTTCGGGATCTGCGGGTCCTCGTGCATGCGCCGCCCCACGCCATGCCCGACGAGCGAGCGGATCACCCCGAAGCCGTCGGCCTCCACGCGCGTCTGTACCGCATGCCCGAGGTCGGACAGGTGGTGGCCGTCGACGCATTGCTCGACAGCCGCGAACAGCGAGGCCCTGCAGGCCGTGAGCAGGCGTCGCACGTCCTCGGGAGGCTCGCCCTCGCCGACCCAGAACGTGTAGCCCGAGTCGGCCACCCAGCCTCGCAGCGTGACGCCCACGTCGACCGACAGGACGTCGCCCTGGCGGAGCGCGTAGGAGCCCGGGATCCCGTGCACGACCATGTCGTTGGGCGAGGCGCAGATCGAGGCCGGGAAGCCGTGGTAGCCCTTGAACGTGGGCACGCCGCCCTGGTCGCGGATGAACGCCTCCGCGACGACATCGAGCTCTCCCGTCGTCACTCCCGGCCTGGCGCGGTCGCGTAGGAGCGCCAGCGTCCGGGCGACGACCGAGCCGGCGGATGCCATGCGCTCGAGCTCGCGGCGCGACTTGCGCAGGATCACGTGTCCTCCAGCGCGAGTACGGCCGCGATCACATCGGCCTCGACTGCGGCGCGGTCGCGGGCGCCGTCGATCGTCGCGATCGGCGTGCCCAGCTCGCGGTAGTGCTCGCGCACGGGCCGCGTCTCCTGCTCGAAGACGCCCACGCGATTGCGGATGACGTCCTCGTGGTCGTCATCGCGGTGGTAGAGCTCGGAGCCGTCGATATCGCAGATGCCGGGGACCGCGGGCGGTGCATCGGTCACGTGGTAGGGGTGGCTCGCCTCGCGGCAGACCAGGCGGCCGGACAACCGGCGCACGAGCTCCTCGCCATGCACCTCGATGTCGAGGACGCCCGAGACCCGCGTGCCGCGGCCGCCAGCAGCGCGTCCAGCGCAGAGGCCTGGTCGAGCGTGCGCGGGAACCCGTCGAGCACGAAGCCGCGCGCCGCGTCCGGCTGGTCGAGCCGCGCCTCGAGCATGCCGATCGTCACGTCGTCGGGCACGAGCTCGCCGCGATCCATGTAGGAGCGCGCGAGGCGTCCGAGGTCGCTGCCGCTGCGCAGGTGCTCGCGGAACATGTCGCCCGTCGCGATATGCGGAACGCCGCTCGCAGCGGCGACGGCCGCCGCCTGGGTGCCCTTGCCTGCACCCGGCGGGCCGAACAGGAGCACGGCCAGCATTCTGCGCTACTTCTTAAGAACGCCCTCGTAGTGGCGCATCGTCAGCTGCGACTCCATCTGCCGCATCGCGTCGAGTGCCACACCCACCACGATCAGGATCGACGTGCCGCCGAGACCGCGCGCGGTGGCCTGCGAGAACCCCATGTAGCGGATCAGGATGCTCGGCAGCACGGCGATCAGCCCCAGGAAGATCGAGCCGGGCAGCGTCAGCCGCGTGAGCACGCGGTCGAGGTAGCGGGCAGTCGGGGCGCCGGGACGGACGCCGGGGATGAACCCGCCGTACTTCTTGAGGTTGTCCGCCTGGTCGACCGGATTGAACGTGACGGCCGTGTACAGGAACGTGAACATGATGATCAGCACGAACTCGAGGATGATCGCCGGCCACCCGCCCGGGGCGAAGAACGTCGAGAGCGGCTTCAGGCCGGGCACCAGCTGACCCACGGTCGACGGGAAGAAGAGCACGGCCACCGCGAAGATGACCGGGATGACGCCCGCCATGTTGACGCGCAGGGGCAAGTAGGTCGAGCCTCCGGACATCATGCGGCGGCCGACCTGGCGCTTGGCGTACTGGATCGGGATGCGGCGCTGGCCCTCGTTCATGTAGACGACGGCGAGGACTACGCCGAGTGTCACGATCGGGAGCGCGAGCTTCTCGAACGTGCCGCCGTTGAGCCAGGCGTCGATCGCAGGCGGCGCAGCGGTGAGGATCGAGGCGAAGATCAGCAGGGAGATGCCGTTGCCGATGCCGCGCTGGGTGATCAGCTCGCCCATCCACATGAGCAGCGTCGTGCCCGCCGTGAGGGTCGTCACGATCAGGACGAAGCGGCCGACGGTGAGATCGGGCAACAGGTCGTTGGCGCCGATGGCCGAGCCGTTGTGGAACAGGAACACGTAGCCGGCCGACTGGAGGGCCGCCAGCACGACGGTCAGGTAGCGCGTGTACTGCGTGATCTTCTTGTAGCCCGACTCGCCTTCCTTCGACAGCTTCTCCAGCGCCGGGACGACGGTCTGCATCAGCTGGATGATGATCGAGGCTGTGATGTACGGCATGATCCCGAGCGCGAACAGCGAGAGGTTCGCGAGCGCGCCGCCGGAGAAGATGTTGAGCACGCTGAGGATCGAGCCGTTCGCGCCGCCTCCGAAGAAGTCACGCAGCGAGCTGGTGTTGACGCCCGGCACGGGCAGCCACGACCCGGCCCGGTAGAGCGCGATGATCATGAAGGTGAAGCCCAGCCGGCGCCGCAGATCGGGCACGTGCCACACGTTCATCAGCGAGGAGAACATCAGGCCTCGTCGCCCTCGGCGGTCTCGTCGCCTGCTGCCTCGTCACCGGGGACCGACGCGTCGCTCTCGGCGAGAGGCTCGTCCGCCGCCGGCTCCTCGGCGGTGGGCTCGGCCACGGCGTCGGCGCCGTTCTCGTCGTCGTCCGCCGGCTTCTGCTTCGGCGCCTTCGCGGCGCGAGCCTCCGCGGCCGCTCGCTTGGCCTCGTCACGCACCGGCGGCTCGGGCACGTCCTCGCCGCCGATCAGGACGACGGTCCCGCCCGCGGCCTCGATCTTCTGACGCGCGGAGGCCGAGAAGCCGTGCGCATGCACGGTCAGGGCCACGCCGATCTCGCCGTCACCGAGGATCTTGACCGGGTGCCGCAGCGTGCGCAGCACGCGCGCGGCGAGCAGCACCTCGGGCGTCACCTCGGCACCGGCCTCGAAGCGCCCGGCCAGCGCCGAGACGTTCACGCCGTGGGTGAACGTGCGGAACGGCCCCATCGGCATGGCGTCCTTGGAATGCACGCCGCGCAACTTGGGCACCTGCATGTGCAGCGGCATCTGCCCACCGATGAACCCGGCGCGCATCATGTGCGAGCCCGAGCGGGACTTCTGGCCCTTCTGGCCTCGCCCGGAGGTCTTGCCCATGCCACTGCCCTGTCCGCGCCCGACGCGCTTGCGCTCCTTGGTGGAACCGGGAGCCGGCGAGAGGTTGTGAAGACCGATGCGCTCTTGGGAGTCCATCACGCGTCCTTCTTTTCAGCCGTCTCGCCCTCATCCACGCGGATCAGGAACGCGACACTGTGCAGCATCCCTCGCAGCGAGGGCGAGTCCTCGTGCACCGCCGTCTGGCCGATGCGTCCGAGACCCAGAGCCCTCAGCGTACCGCGGTGCTCGCGCGTATGGCCGATCTTCGACTTCACCTGGGTCACGCGGATCGCCATCAGGCATCGCCCTCCGGCTCGGAGGCGACCGCGGCCACGGCAGGCTGCGCGCGCGGGGGGAGGACTTCGGCGACCGACTTGCCGCGCAGCTTGGCCACGTCCTCGGGGCGCCGGAGCGCCTTCAGGCCGGCCTCGGTGGCGCGCACGAGGTTGATCGGGTTCGACGTGCCCAGCGACTTCGCAAGGATGTCGCGAATGCCCGCGAGCTCGAGCACGGCGCGCACGCCGGCGCCGGCGATCACGCCGGTGCCCGGCCCGGCCGGCTTGAGCATCACGCGCCCGGCGCCGAAGATGCCCACCACCTCGTGCGGGATCGTCGCGCGATAGCGCGGCACGCGAAAGAGGTTCTTCTTGGCGTCGTCCACGGCCTTGGAGATGGCGACGGGGACCTCGTTGGCCTTGCCGTAGCCGATGCCGACCTGGTCGGATTCGTCACCCACGACGACGAGCGCCGTGAAGGAGAAGCGCCGGCCGCCCTTGACGACCTTGGCCACGCGGTTGATCTCGACGACGCGCTCCTGGAGCTCGCCTCCGTCTCGCTGCTGCGGAATGCGTCCCATCAGAACTCCAAGCCGCCCTCGCGGGCGCCGTCGGCGAGTGCCTTGACTCGCCCGTGGTAGAGGTAGCCGCCGCGGTCGAACACGACCCTGTCCACGCCGGCCTCGCGTGCGCGCTGCGCCACGAGCTTGCCGACCTCGGCAGCCCTTTCGGATTTGGTGCCACTGCCCAGGCCGAGCGTCGAGGCGGCCGCAAGGGTGCGGCCCGCGTCGTCGTCGATGACCTGGGCATAGATGCCCTTGCTGGACCGGAACACGCACAGCCGCGGGCGAGTCGCGCTGCCGTGCACCCGGCCGCGCACCCGGCGGTGCCTCCGCCGGCGCTTCTGTTCGGTGCTGAGCTTCATGCGCGCTTCCCGACCTTGCGGCGGACGACCTCGCCCGCGTAGCGGATGCCCTTGCCCTTGTAGGGCTCGGGCGGACGCAGGCGGCGGATGTCCGCTGCGACCTGCCCGACGGATTGCTTGTCGATGCCACGCACGATGATCTGGGTCGGGGCGGGGATCTCGAACTCGATGCCCGCCGGCGGCTCCACGATCACGGGATGCGAGAAGCCGAGCAACAGCTCGATCGACGATCCCCGGAGCGCGGCGCGGTAGCCGACGCCCTGGATCTCCAGGCGCTTCTCGTAGCCGTTGGTGACGCCCTCGACCATGTTCGCGACGAGCGTGCGCGTGAGGCCGTGCAGCGAGCGGTGCGGGCCGCGATCGGTCGGACGCGTGACGGTGACGACACCCTCGTCGACGCTCACGGTCATCTCGTGCGGGACGGTCTGCTCGAGCGTCCCTCTGGGGCCCTTCACGCCCACGCGCCCAGGACCGATGTCGATCTCGACGCCGGCGGGCAGGGTGATTGGGGCTCTTCCGATGCGGCTCATTGCGGGACTACCAGACGAAGCAGAGCACCTCGCCGCCGATGCCGCGCTCTGCGGCCTGGCGACTGGTGATCACGCCTACGGGGGTGGACATGATGGCGGTACCGAGACCGCCGAGCACCTTCGGCAATCGGTCTGCCTTGGCGTAGATGCGACGACCCGGCTTCGAGATGCGCTTGATGCCCTGGATCACGCGTCGACGGTCGTCAGCGTACTTCAACGTGACCGTCAGCACGTCATAGGACTCCTCGCCGCGGCCGACGGAGAAGGCCTCGACGTAGCCCTCGTCGAGCAGCAGGCGAGCGATCTCGACCTTGAGCTTGGAGCTGGGCATGGACACCGTCTCGTGGCGCGCCAGGTTGGCGTTCCGGATGCGGGTCAGCATGTCGGCGACTGGATCGGTCAGCATGACGGCCTACCAGCTCGACTTGGTCATGCCGGGGATGACGCCCTGATGCGCGAGCTCGCGCAGGCAGATGCGGCAGACCCCGAACTTGCGGAAGACCGCGCGCGGCCGTCCACAGCGATTGCAGCGCGTGTAGTTGCGCACCTTGTACCGGTGCGTCTTCGCGGCCTTGACTCTCAGCGACGTCTTCGCCACGTCACGCCTCCCTGAACGGCATTCCGAGCGCTCGGAGCAACTCGCGTGCCTCTTCGTCGGTCTTCGCGGTCGTCGTGATCGTCACGTCGAGGCCGCGCACGGTATCGATCCGGTCGTAGTCGATCTCGGGAAAGATGATCTGCTCGCGCACGCCGAGCGAGTAGTTGCCGCGGCCGTCGAACGACGCGGGATCGAGCCCGCGGAAGTCGCGGATGCGCGGCAGTGCGACCGCCATCAGGCGGTCGAGGAATTCCCACATGCGAGCGCCGCGCAGCGTCACCTTGCAGCCGATGGGCATGCCCTCGCGAAGCTTGAAGCCTGCGATCGACTTCTTGGCCTTGGTGATGACGGGCCGCTGGCCGGCGATGATCGCGAGCTGCTCGACGGCCTCGTCGAGTGCCTTCGAGTTCTGCTTGGCCTCGCCGACGCCCATGTTGAGCGTGATCTTGGCGAGGCGGGGCAGCTGCATGGGCGAGCGATACGCGAAGCGCTCCTGGAGCACGTCGCGCACCTCGCTCTCGTAGCGGCCACGCAGGCGCGGCGGTGTGATTGTCGTCTCTGCCATTGCGATCAGGTCACTTCTCGATGATGTCTTTGTGGCAGCCGGGACGACGGCAGTGGCGGACCTTCTCGCCATTCTCCGAGATCCGGTAGCCGACGCGGGTTGCCTCGTTGCAGCTGGGGCAAACCAGCGCGACGTTGTCGATGCGCATGGCCGCCGCCATGTCGAGCACGCCACCTGGCGTCATCTGCGCGCCACGCGTGCCCTTGACGGGACGCGGTTTGGTGTGGCGCTTGACCATGTTGATGTTCTCGACGAGCACCCGGCGATCCTGGGGGATGACCTCGAGCACCTTGCCGCGTCGGCCGACGTCCTTCCCGCTCAGCACCTCGACGAGATCGCCGCGGCGGATCTTGAGACGGGGAGCGGTCTTGGTCGCATTGGCCATCAGAGCACCTCCGGGGCGAGCGAGACGATCTTCATGAAGTTGCGCTCGCGCAGCTCGCGCGCGACGGGCCCGAAGATGCGCGTGCCGCGCGGGTTGCGCGCCGCGTCGATGATCACGGCCGCGTTGTCGTCGAACGCGATGTAGGTGCCGTCGTCACGTGCGAAGGACTTCTTCGTGCGCACGACGACGGCGGTGACGACCTCGCCCTTCTTGACGGAGCCGTTCGGCGTCGCCTGCTTGACGGCGCCCACGATCACATCCCCTACGCGTGCGTAGCGGCGCTTCGAGCCGCCGCGCACGCGGATGCAGAGGATCTCCCTGGCACCCGTGTTGTCGGCCACGCGCAGCCGTGTCTCGGCCTGGATCATCGGGTCACTTCGCCTTCTCGACGATCTCGACCATGCGCCAGCGCTTCAGCTTGGAGAGCGGACGCGTCTCGACGATGCGCACGACGTCGCCCACGCCTGCCTCGTTGCGCTCGTCGTGCACGTGCAGGCGCGTGGAGCGGCGCACGATCTTGTGGTACTTGGGGTGCGGCTTGGCGGAGTCGATGCGGATCGTGATCGTCTTGTCCATGGCGGCCGAGACGACGATGCCGCGCCGCTCCTTGCGACGGCCCTCGACGGGCAGCGGTCGCGGTTCGCGCACGTGCGGCTTGCGCTCCTTGGGCCGCGCGTCCTTCTTGAGTGGCTTCGGCCGCGAGGTGCGCTTCGGCTTGGGGGCAGCGTCGGCCGGTTCCGCGGCCTTCTTGGCACGCGGTGCGCGCGCAGGCTTGGCCTCCGGCTCCTCGGCCTGGGGCGCTCCCTCCGCGTCCGCCGAGGCGTCGGCGGTCGGCGCAGCCTCCTCCTCGGCCACGGGAGCCTCGTCGGCCACCGCGGCGGGCTCATCCGCAACCGGGGCGACTTCCTCCTCGGCGTCGGCGGGCGGCGCGGCCTCCTCGGCGTCGGCGGGCGGAGCGGCCTCCTCGGCCACCGGCTCGGCGGCCTTCTTGGCACGCGTGCGCTTGGCCGGCTTCGCCGGCTCCTCGCCCACGGCCGCAGCGTCGGCCTCGGGGACCGCTGCCTGCTCGTCGGCCTGGGTGTCGTCTTCCGCCATCACGCACGCTCCTTCGCGGCCGCACGCTGGAGTTGCAGCGTCAGCAGGCGCGCGATCTGCTTCTTGACCAAACTCAGCCGATGGGTGTTCTCGAGCGCTCCCGTGGCGTGCTGGAAGCGCAGGTTGAACAGCTCACGGCGACCTTCCTCGAGCTTCTGGGCGACCTCGTCGTCGGTCAGGTCCTGGATCTCACTAGCCTTCAAAGAGATCACCCTCCCGCTTGACGAACTTCGTCCGCAGGGGCAGCTTCATCGCGGCCAGGCGGATCGCCTCGCGCGCGAGCGGCTCCGGCACACCGGCGAGCTCGAACATGACGCGTCCCGGCTTGACGACGGCGACGTAGCGCTCGGGCGGTCCCTTGCCCGAGCCCATGCGGGTCTCGAGGGGCTTCTGGCTGACCGGCTTGTCCGGGAAGATCGTGATCCAGACCTTGCCGCGACGGCGGATCTTGCGCGTCATCGCGATACGTGCGGCCTCGATCTGCCGGTTGGTGATCCAGCCGTTCTCGAGCGACTTCAGGCCGAACTCGCCGAACTGCACCGTCTGGTGCCCCTTCGACATTCCGGCGCGGCTGCCGCGCTGCTGCTTGCGGTACTTGAAACGGCGTGGGAGGAGCATCAGGCCTCACCCTCGTCCGGAGTCACAGGGGCCTCGGGAGCGGGCGCCTCGACGGGCGCCTCGACAGGCGCCTCCGCCGGGGGGGCTTCCGCCGCGGGGCGCGCAGAACGGTCGGGAGCACGCCGGCCCACGGGCGTCGACGGGCCAGACGGGCCCGTCTGCTGGCCACGGCCACCGCCGGCACCTGGACGGCCTCCGCCGCCGGGACGGCCACCGCCGCCACCGGGACGCCCGCCGCCGCCGCCGCCAGGACCGCCGCCGCCACCTGGGCGACGCCCGCGCTCGGGCCTCGACGGACCCGTGTCCTCGGTGATCGTCGTGACGCCGCGCCGGCGGCGCGCGTCGACCTCGCCGAGGCGGGTCGTCTGCTGCTGAGCGCCCTCGTAGCCGGCGGGCATGATCTCGCCCTTGTTGATCCAGACCTTGACGCCGATTCGGCCCGCCTGGGTCTGCGCCTCCGCGAAGCCGTAGTCGATGTCGGCGCGCAGCGTGTGCAGCGGCACGCGGCCCTCGGAGTACTGCTCCGTGCGCGACATCTCCGCGCCACCGAGTCGGCCGCCGCAGCGGATGCGCACGCCCTGGGCGCCCGAGCGCATGGCCGAGGCCAGGGAGCGCTTCATGGCGCGCCGGAAGGAGACGCGGTTCTGCAGCTGCTCTGCCACGGACTGGGCGACCAGGTTGGCGTCCAGCTCCGGCCGCTTGATCTCGTTGATGTTCACGTGCACGGCCTTGTGGGTCATGGAGTGCACGTCCTGGCGCAGGGCCTCGACCTCGCTGCCGGACTTGCCGATCACGATGCCGGGGCGCGCCGTGTAGATGTCGATCGTGATCCGCTGCGAGTCCTTGCGGATGTGGATGTCGGAGAGGCCGGCGTGCGAGAGCTTGCCGCGAATGTGATCGCGGATGCGCACGTCCTCGATGAGATAGGCCCCGAACTCCTTCTCGGAGAACCAGTTCGATTTCCAGTCATGGATGATCCCGATGCGGAAGCCGCCCGGGTGGATCTTCTGACCCATTACGAGTCCCCTTCGTCGGCGGTCTTCTCGGCCGCATCCTCGGCGGCCTGTTCAGCCGGTTCTGTGGACTTCGCGGCAGGCTTCTTGCGCGGCGCCCTGGGCGTCTCGGCCTTCGGCTCGGCAGGCTCGGCGCCACGGGGCTTGCGCGCCTTCGGGGCGGCGGCCTCGGGCTCCGTCTCCGCGGTCTCCTCGGCCGCCGGGGCCTTCGGCTTGCGGGCGGCGGGCTTGCGCTTGGGCGGCGCGCTTTCCTCGACCACGCTCTCCCCGGCTGCGGGCGCAGCGGTCTCCTCGACCGCGGTCTCCTCGACCACGGCCGCCTCAGCTGCGGGAGTCGGCGCGGCGGCGCCCGTCGCCCGGCGTGCGCGGGGGCGCCGTCGGCTCTCGGCGGCGATCGTCGCCTCGGCCGCGGAGAGGTCGCGCGGCGCAGCCGCGGGGACGTGCCGCAGCACGATCGTGACGTGGCACATCCGCTTGTGGATGCTCGAGGCACGGCCGCGAGCGCGCGGCTTGAAGCGCTTGAGCGTGCGATCCTCGTCGGCGTAGCAGCGGTCGATCACGAGCTCCGACTGATCGATCTCGTGATTCTCGCGGGCGTTCGCCGTCGCGGACTTGAGCAGGCCGAGGACGTCGCGGGCGGCGGCGCGCGGCGAGAACTGCAGCGTGGCCTGCGCTTTGGTGACGGGCATGCCGCGCACGTCGTCCAGGATCACGCGCGCCTTGCGCGCAGAGCAGCGCAGGTGGCGGATCTGCGCCCGCACGAGGGTGGGTTGATCGGTCGCGGTCGCCACGTCTACCGCCGCTTCGCCTGCTTGTCGGCGTGCCCGCGATACGTGCGCGTCGGGGCGAACTCGCCGAGCTTGTGTCCGACCATGGACTCGGATACGAACACGGGCACGTGCTTGCGCCCGTCGTGCACCGCGATCGTGTGCCCGACCATCTCGGGGAAGATCGTCGAGGTGCGCGACCACGTCTTGATCATGCGCTTCGAGCGCGTGGCGTTCATCTCCTCGACGCGCCGCATGAGGCGCTCCTCGATGAACGGTCCCTTCTTGGAGCTACGAGACATGCCCTACGACCTGCCCTTCCCGCGCTTGCGTCCGCGGACGATGTCGCGGGAGCTTGCCTTCTTGGGGTCACGGGTTCGCCGGCCGAGCGTGATCTTGCCCCACGGCGTGACCGGGTGACTGCCCTTGTTCTTGCCCTCGCCGCCGCCGTGCGGATGATCGACGGGGTTCATTGCCGTGCCTCGCACCGTGGGGCGCTTGCCGAGCCAGCGCGAGCGGCCGGCCTTGCCGCTCGACTGGTTCTGATGCATCGCGTTCGAGACGGAGCCGATCGTCGCGCGGCAGGTCTCGGGGACGCGCCGCAGCTCACCGGAGGGCAAGCGCAGGAGCGCGCGCCCTTCCTCACGGGCGACGAGCTGCGCGCTCGCGCCGGCCGAGCGCACCATGCGAGCGCCCTGACCCGGACGCAGCTCGACGGCGTGCACGATCGTGCCGGTCGGGATCGCCGAGAGCGGTAGGCAGTTGCCGACCTTGATGTCGGCATCGGCACCGGATTGCACGGTCGCCCCGACGCCGAGGCGGGCCGGCGCCAGGATGTAGGCCTTGTGGCCGTCGACGTAATGCAGCAGCGCGATGCGCGCCGAGCGGTTGGGGTCGTACTCGATCGACGCCACGGTCGCCGGAACGCCGTCCTTGCGCCGCTTGAAGTCGATGATGCGGTAGCGGCGCTTGTGGCCGCCGCCCTGGTGGCGCGTGGTGATGCGCCCGGTGTTGTTGCGGCCGCCGTGGCGCTTGACCGGAGCGAGCAGGCTCTTCTCCGGCTTGTCCCGCGTGACCTCGTCGAAATCCGAGATCGTCATGAAGCGACGACCCGGCGAGGTGGGCTTGAACTGTCGGACACCCATCAGCGCGCCCCCTCGAAGAGCTCGATCGAATCGCCGGCGCGCAGCTGGATGATCGCCTTCTTGTACCCGGGCCGGAACCCCGTCGTCTGGCCGCGGCGCTTGGGCTTGCCCGGCACGTTGACGATCTTGACCGCCACGACGTGCACGCCGAACAGCAGCTCGATTGCCTGGCGGACCTGCGTCTTGTGCGCCGTCGGGTGCACCTTGAACGTGTACTTGTCGAACTGGATCAGGTTGTAGGCCTTCTCCGAGACGACCGGCTCGAGGATCACGTGGCGCGGATCGGTGGTCACCGAGGTCACTCGGCACCTCCCTGCAACTCGGCGAGGGCGACCTGCGAGACGAGCAGGCTGCGCGCCCAGAGGAGCTCGACGACGGTGATGTCCTCGACCCAGGCGACGATCACGCGCTCGAGGTTGCGGAAGGAGAGGGCCGCGGCCGACTCCTCCTCGCCCACGAGCACGACGAGCGGGAACTCCTGGCCCCAGGCCTTGAGCATGGCACCGGCCTCGCTCGTCTTGGGAGAGGCGAACGCCGCGCCGTCGAAGACGCCGAGGCTCTCGAGAGCGGCGTGCTGCGAGAGCGCGATCAGCTTGGCCCGCCGCGCCGCCTTGCGGTTCATCTTGACGCCGTAGTCGCGGGGGTGCGGGCCGAAGGTGACGCCTCCGCCCCGCCACAGCGGCGAGCGGGTCGTGCCGGCGCGCGCGCGACCGGTGCCCTTCTGGCGCCACGGCTTCGAAGCGCCGCCGGCCACTTGCCCGCGGGTCTTGGTCTGGGACGTGCCCTGGCGGCGCGCGAGCATCTCCGCTCGCACTGCCTCGTAGAGCAGCTGGCGATGCGTCTCGTGGCCGAAGACATCGGCCGCGAGCTCGATCGTGCCCTTGCCGCCCACGACAGGTGCGGTGAGAGCGGCCATCAGCGATCCTCCAGCACGAACACGAGGCCGCCGGTCGGGCCCGGGACCGCGCCCGTGACGAGCAGCAGATTGCGCTCGACATCGCGATCCAGCACCTGCAGGCCGCGCTGCGTGATGTTCTTGTTGCCCATGTGCCCCGCCATGCGCACGCCCTTGATCACGCGCGAAGGCGTCGCCGACTGGCCGATCGAGCCCGGAGCGCGCACGTTGTGCGAGCCGTGCGTGACCGGCCCACGCGAGAAGCCGTGGCGCTTGATCGTGCCGGCGAAGCCCTTGCCCTTGGAGCGCCCGCTGACCTTGATCGCGTCGCCCGGGTCGAAGCCCTCGACCGTCACGACCTCGCCCGCGGCGAGCTCGAATGCGCCGCGGAACTCGTGCAGGTGGCGATGAGGGGCGATGTCGTGCTTGCCCAGATGCCCGCGCTCGGGCTTGGAGAGCTTGCGCTCGGGCACTTCGAGGTAGGCGAGCTGGATCGCGTCGTAGCCGTGGTCGGCGACGGTCTTGACCTGCGAGACGGGGCACGGCCCGGCCTGGATCACGGTGACCGCGATCCGGCCGCCGTCCTCCGTGAAGAACTGCGTCATGCCGAGCTTGCGGCCGATGATGACTTTCGCCATTGCCCTCGCCTACAGCTTGATCTCGATGTCGACCCCGGCCGGCAGGTCGAGGCGCATGAGCGCGTCGACCGTCTTCGGCGTGGGCTGATGGATGTCGATCAGACGCTTGTGCGTGCGGATCTCGAAATGCTCGCGGGCGTCCTTGTCCTTGAACGGACCGCGGATCACGCAGTAGACGTTCTTCTCGGTCGGCAGGGGAACAGGACCGGAGACGGTCGCGCCGGTGCGCTGCGCGGTCTCGACGATGGAGCGCGCCGAGAGGTCGAGCTGCGCGTGGTCGTAGCCCTTGAGGCGGATGCGGATCTTCTGCTGTGCCATTGCGGTCGGCGCGTCGCCCGGGCCCGCGTCGTGCGGGCCGGGGCGATCGACGGTCTCCTCGCTACTTGATGATCTTCGTGACGGCGCCGGCCCCGACGGTGCGGCTGCCCTCGCGAATCGCGAAGCGCAGGCCCTCGTCCATGGCGATCGGCTGGATGAGCGAGATCTTCATGACGGCGTTGTCGCCGGGCATGCACATCTCCACGCCGTCCGGGAGCTCGATGTCCCCCGTCACGTCGGTGGTGCGGAAGTAGAACTGCGGGCGGTAGCCCTTGAAGAACGGCGTGTGGCGGCCGCCCTCGTCCTTCGAGAGCACGTAGACCTGGGCCTCGAACTCGGTGTGCGGCGTGATCGAGCCGGGCTTGGCCAGCACCTGGCCGCGCTCGACGTCCTCGCGCTTGATGCCGCGCAGCAGGCAGCCGGCGTTGTCGCCGGCCTGACCCTCGTCGAGCGACTTGTTGAACATCTCGACGCCGGTGACGACGGTCTTCTCGGTCTTCGGGTGGATGCCGACGATCTCGACCTCCTCGCCGATCTTGACCTCGCCCTGCTCGATGCGGCCCGTGACGACCGTGCCGCGGCCCGTGATCGTGAACACGTCCTCGATCGGCATCAGGAACGGCCGGTCGATGGCGCGCTCGGCGTCGGGGATGTAGGAGTCGACGGCGTCCATCAGCTCGATGATCTTGTCGCCCCACTCCTTGTCGCCCTCGAGGCCCTTGAGCGCCGAGACCTGCACGACGGGGATGTCGTCGCCCGGGAAGTCGTACTTGCTGAGCAGCTCGCGCACCTCGAGCTCGACGAGCTCGATCAGCTCCGGGTCGTCCACCATGTCGGCCTTGTTGAGCGCGACGACGATGTACGGCACGCCGACCTGGCGGGCGAGGAGGATGTGCTCGCGCGTCTGCGGCATGGGGCCGTCGGCGGCGGAGACCACGAGGATCGCGCCGTCCATCTGGGCGGCGCCCGTGATCATGTTCTTGATGTAGTCGGCGTGCCCCGGGCAGTCGACGTGCGCGTAGTGGCGCTTCTCGGTCTCGTACTCGACGTGCGCGGTCGAGATCGTGATGCCGCGCTCGCGCTCCTCGGGAGCCTTGTCGATGCTGCCGAAGTCGATGTACTTGTTCGAGCCGCCCACGCGCTCCGCGAGCACCTTCGTGATCGCAGCCGTCAGCGTCGTCTTCCCGTGGTCGATGTGACCGATCGTGCCGATGTTGAGATGCGGCTTCGTCCGCTCGAACTTCTGCTTGGCCATCGCCGGTTCGTACTCCTTGAGCCGTGTCGTATTTCGGGCCCGAGGGCCCTGGAATGCTTGTGGTCAGCGACCCGCGACGATCTCGTCGGCGAGCGCCTTGGGGACTTCCTCGTAGTTTGCGAACTGCATGGTGTAGGTCGCGCGCCCCTGGGACAGCGAGCGCATCGAGGTCGCGTAGCCGAACATCGTGGAGAGCGGCACGCGCGCCTTGACGATCTGGGTCTTGCCGCGCTTCTCCATGCTGAGGATCCGGCCGCGGCGCGAGGACAGGTCGCCGATCACGTCGCCCATGTACTCCTCGGGCGTCTCGACCTCGACCTCGAAGACCGGCTCGAGCAGCGCCGGGTCCGCCTTGGGCATGCCCGCCTTGAACGCCATCGAGCCGGCGACCTTGAACGCGATCTCGGACGAGTCGACGTCGTGGTAGGAGCCGTAGGTCAGCGTCGACCTTGACGTCGACCACGGGATAGCCGGCGACGCGTGCCGGACTCCATCGCCTCGCGGATGCCGGCGTCGACCGAGGAGATGTACTCCCGCGGGATCACGCCGCCGGTGATGGCGTTGACGAACTCGTAGCCCTTGCCGGGATTCGGCTCCATCGTGATGACGGCGTCGCCGTACTGGCCGCGGCCGCCGGTCTGGCGCACGAACTTGCCCTGCACCTTCTCGACCTTCTTGCGGATGGTCTCGCGGTAGGCGACCTGCGGCTTGCCGACGTTGGCCGCCACGCTGAACTCGCGCACGAGGCGGTCGACGATGATCTCGAGGTGCAGCTCGCCCATGCCCGAGATGACGACCTGACCGGTCTCGTCGTCGGTGTGCACGCGGAAGGTCGGGTCCTCCTCGGAGAGGCGCGCGAGCGCGTTGGCGAGCTTGTCCTGGTCGGCCTTCGTCTTCGGCTCGACGGCCAGCCCGATGACGGGATCCGGGAACGTGATCGACTCCAGCAGGATCTGGTGCGCCTCGTCGCAGAGCGTGTGGCCGGTCGTCACCTGCTTGAGGCCCACGGCGGCGGCGATCTCGCCGGCGCCCACCGAGTCGCGCTCCTCGCGGCTGTTGGCGTGCATCTGCAGGATGCGGCCGACGCGCTCCTTGCGGCCCGTGGCCGGGTTGTAGATGTGCGAGCCGGCCTTGAGCACGCCGGAGTAGACGCGGAAGTACGTCAGCTTGCCGACGAACGGGTCGGACATGATCTTGAACGCGAGCGCGCAGAACGGCTCGTCGAGGCTCGGCTTGCGCACGACCTCCTCGCCGGTCTTCGGGTCGACGCCCGTGACGGCGCCCTTGTCGAGCGGCGTCGGCAGGTAGTCGACGATCCCGTCGAGCAGCGGCTGGACGCCCTTGTTCTTGAACGCCGAGCCGCACAGCACCGGCGTGATCGAGAGGTCGAGCGTGCAGGCGCGGATCGCAGCGCGCAGGCGCGCGCCGTCGATCTCCTCGTCCTCGAGGAACGCCATCGCGATGTCCTCGTCGTGGTCTGCGACGGCCTCGATCAGCTCGTGGCGCGCGGCGTCGGCCTCGGCGGCCAGCGCGGCGCGGGATCTCGCCCTCTTCCCAGGTGTCGCCGAGCGAATCGGTGTAGCGGATCGCCTTGCGCTCGACCAGGTCGATGATGCCCTCGAACCCGTCCTCGGCGCCGATCGGCAGCTGGATCGGAACCGGGCGCGCGCCGAGCCGGTCGACGATCGACTGCACGGAGGCGTCGAAGTCGGCGCCCACCCGGTCCATCTTGTTGATGAACACGAGGCGCGGAACGGCGTACTTGTCGGCCTGGCGCCAGACGGTCTCCGACTGGGGCTGCACGCCGGCCACGGCGTCGAAGAGCGCGACCGCGCCATCGAGCACGCGCAGCGACCGCTCGACCTCGACCGTAAAGTCAACGTGGCCGGGAGTGTCGATGATGTTGATGCGATGGTCGCGCCAGAACGCGGTCGTCGCGGCAGACGTGATCGTGATGCCGCGCTCCTGCTCCTGCGCCATCCAGTCCATCGTCGCGGAGCCCTCGTGCACCTCGCCGATCTTGTGCGTCTTGCCCGTGTAGAAGAGGATGCGCTCGGTCGCCGTGGTCTTGCCGGCGTCGATGTGGGCCATGATCCCGATGTTCCGGACCAGGCCGAGCTCGTCCATCTTCGGAATCCGGGTGTCCTTCTGAGTTGCGACTTGAGGCATGGTGGTTGTGAGCTTTCCGCTTACCAGCGGTAGTGGGCGAAGGCCTTGTTGGCCTGCGCCATGCGATACATGTCGTCCTTGCGCTTGAACGCCCCGCCCTGCTGGTTGATGGCGTCCAGGATCTCCGCCGCGAGCCGCTCGACCATCTCGCGCTCGCGGCGCTGGCGCGCGAAGGTCACGATCCAGCGGACGGCGAGCGTGCGCGCGCGCCGGGCAGGCACCTCGATCGGCACCTGGTAGTTGGCGCCGCCGACGCGGCGCGAGCGCACCTCGAGCGACGGCGTGACGGACTTGATGGCCTGCTCCAGCACCTCGAGAGCCGGCCGGCCCGAGCGCTCCTCGACGCGCGAGAGCGCGCCGTACACGATCTGCTCGGCCGTCGACTTCTTGCCGCCGACCATGACCCGGTTGATCACCTGGCTGACGAGCGTCGACGAATGGAGCGCGTCCGCGGGAAGGACGCGGGGCGTGATCTCTGCGCGACGGGGCATCCGGCTAGCTCTTCTTGGCGCCGTACTTGGAGCGCGCCTGCTTGCGATCGGTGACGCCGGAGGTGTCGAGCGCGTGGCGCACGATCTTGTAGCGCACGCCCGGCAGGTCCTTGACGCGGCCACCGCGCACGAGCACGACCGAGTGCTCCTGCAGGTTGTGGCTGATGCCCGGGATGTAGCAGGTGATCTCCATGCCGTTGGTGAGACGCACGCGCGCAACCTTGCGCAGGGCCGAGTTCGGCTTCTTGGGCGTGACCGTGTACACGCGCGTGCAGACGCCGCGCTTCTGGGGCGAGCCCTTGAGCGCGGGGGTCTTGGTCTTCGCGTGCTCAGGCGAGCGCGGATGACGCACGAGCTGATTGACGGTCGGCATGCGGCCTCGTGACGGCTTGGACGGGGAGGGCGCGCGCATGGGCGCGCGCACACGAACGGCCCGCGAACGGGCCGGACCGGAAGCGTAGCGGACACGCGGAAAGCCCGCAAACAGGCTCTCCGGAGCGCGGAACGCCCCCGAACGACGTGGATTGTAGCAAGCGTGAGCGGCTCGGCACCGCATGGCCGCCGCGACCGGCGGCGAGCCGTCTACGACGCCGCGGCGTGCCGCGGCGCCTCCATGCGCTCGGCGAGCTCCGCGTGCTGGTGCTCAGCCGAGAAGCGCTCGCTGCGGGCCAGGCGGTAGTCGTCGTCGCGCGTGTCGAGCAGCCAGACCAGCGCCGTGACCACCTCCGCATCGAACTGTGCGGCGGCGTGGCGACGCAACTCCGCGATCGCGTCCGCGGGCGTCAGCGACGCGCGGTAGGGGCGGGGCTGCGTCATCGACGCGTACGCGTCGCAGACGCCCACGATGCGCGCTTCCGCCGGGATATCGGTGCCCCTGAGGCCCGCGGGATAGCCGGCGCCGTCCACGCGCTCGTGGTGATTGCGCACGATCGCGATCAGCGTGTGGCTCGACGGGAGGCCCGCGAGGATGCGCGCTCCGGCCTCGGGGTGCTCGCGCATGAGCGCCCACTCCTCGTCGTTCAGCGGGTCGGGCTTGAGCAGCAGGCCGACGGGCAGCGAGAGCTTGCCGACGTCGTGCACGAGCGCGCCGAGCTGGATGCCGGCTGCGCTGTCACCGTCGGCTCCGAGGCGCAGGGCTACGTCGCGCGCGTACAGCGCGACCGTCGCCGAGTGCTCGGCGGTCTCCGCGTCGAAGGCGGCGAGCGCGCGCACCAAGGCGACGCCCGTGGCGAGGGAAGCGCGGTCGACAGCTCGCGACGCGCTGCGGCTGCGCCAGGGAGTGCGGAGGAATCTGCTCAAAGAGGTGCGTTTTTCATGGCGAGGCGCGCAGTCCACGAAGAATTGCGCACATCGCCGCAAACCTGTGTACGACACGCTCGGTCCAACCCCTGCGAAACGGACGGCGGCCGGTGCGAGCACCGGCCGCCGGCCTCCGTGCTAGTACGGCTGCGCTACCAGCCGTGTCCGTGTGCGTCCATACGACGCTCCTTCCGGTTCCCGGGAAATCATCCGAGGCCGCCCGGGAGACGACGCTCGGATCATCGACAGGGCGTTTGTATCGCATGGGGACCTAGTGCGCAAGCAGTGCGAACCCGCACTGAACATGTCATTACTCAACCGCTATACGCGCGCTGAGCACCAATGCGATATGGCCCGCAAATTCCGGAAAAACACGGACAGGGGACACCGACGCCGACGGGCGTGCGGAGGCCCGCAGGCACGCATCCTCACCCCGAGCGGCCGAAGGCGTGGGTCCTTACAGAATTCGATATTTTCCGTACAGATCGGCGGGAACGCACGCGGGCCTGCCCAGGGCCTCCCAGGTGCCACGTCCGCGCGTCGCCGGCCCGAAAACGGCGAAGGGCCGCCCTCGCGGGCGGCCCTTCGGACTGCTCGAGCGGGCTACTCCTCCTCGGCGGGCGCCCCGTCGCCGAAGCCGAAGTCGGCATCGGGCCCGAAGATCAGCGCCTCCGACTCGGAGTCCACGGTGATCTGCGCCGCGACGTCGGCCAGCAGCCGATCGCGGTCGTAGAGCTCCGCACCCTCGCCGGGTGTGATCTCGATGCGCCGGTAGGCGCGCAGCCCCGTGGAGGCCGGGATCAGCTTGCCGATGATCACGTTCTCCTTGAGCCCGTTGAGGCGGTCGATCTTGCCCTCGATGGCCGCGTCCGTGAGCACCTTCGTGGTCTCCTGGAAGGAGGCCGCCGAGAGGAAGCTCTCGGTCGCCAGCGACGCCTTGGTGATGCCGAGGATGACCGGCTCCCACTGAGCCGTCTCACCGCTCTTCTCCTCGTCGACGCGCCGGTTCTCGCGCAGGATGCGTGCGCGGTCGACCAGCTGGCCGGGCAGGAAGCGGGTGTCGCCGGCGTCGTCGACGCGGGCCTTCTTGAGCATCTGTCGCACGATCAGCTCGATGTGCTTGTCGTTGATCTCGACGCCCTGGGACTCGTACACCCGCAGCACCTCGGCCACGATGTAGAGCTCCGTGACCGTCGGGTCGTCGAGCCGGAGCAGGAGCAGCTCCGCCGGGTTGAGCGGGCCCTCCATGAGCGGCTGGCCGCGCTCGACGCGATCGCCCGAGCGCACGAGCACGATCGTCCGCCGCGGCAGCTGGTAGAGCTCCTCGGCGGGACCCTCCTCGTCGCCGTTGGCGGGAGCGTCGGGTGTGACCGTGATGCGCGCACCGCGCTCGGTATCCTCGCGCGTGACCACGCCCGAGACCTGCGAGAGCACCGCGGCGCCCTTCGGGTTGCGCGCCTCGAACAGCTCGACGACGCGCGGCAGGCCGTGCGTGATGTCGGAGCCGGCGACGCCGCCCTCGTGGAACGTCCGCATGGTGAGCTGGGTGCCCGGCTCGCCGATCGACTGGGCTGCGACGATGCCGACCGCGTCCCCGATCTCGCTCATCTCGCCCGTGGCGAGGCTGAAGCCGTAGCAGCTGCGGCACACGCCGACCTCGGACTCGCACTTGAGCACCGAGCGCACGCGCAGGCGCAGGTCGGATGCCTCGTCGTGCTCCTCCAGCAGCTGGGCGTACACCTCGCCGTCGAGCGGGGTGTTGGCGGGAATGGCCTCGCCGCCGAGCTCGATCGGCTCGGCCAGCACGCGGCCCACGAGCGCCCGGTTCGGGCGCCCGTTGCGATACAGCAGGGCCTCGATCGACTGATCCGTGCCGCAGTCGTCCTCGCGGATGATCACGTCCTGCGAGACATCGACGAGCCGGCGCGTGAGGTAGCCCGAGTCGGCGGTGCGCAGGGCGGTGTCGGCCAGTCCCTTGCGGGCTCCGTGCGTCGAGATGAAGTACTCGAGCACCGAGAGGCCTTCCATGAAGTTGGCCTTGATCGGACGCTCGATGATCTCGCCCTTCGGATTTGCCATCAGGCCGCGCATGCCGGCCAGCTGGCGGATCTGCTTGAACGATCCGCGTGCGCCCGAGTGGGCCATCATGTAGATCGGGTTGAGCCGCCACATGTTGCCGCGCATCGCGTCCTCGACCTCGTCGGTCGCGCGGCCCCACAGGAGCACCACCTTCTCGTGGCGCTCGGAGTCGGTGATCAGCCCGTACTGGTACTGGTCGCCGACCTCGGCGACCTCCTTCTCGATGCGCCCGAGGATCTCGCCCTTGGCATCCGGCGTGACGATGTCGTTCTTCGAGATCGAGATGCCGGCCTGCGTGGCGTAGAGGAAGCCGAGGTCCTTGACGGCGTCGAGCACCGGTGCGACCTGGCTTGCCCCGTAGACATCGACGAGCCGCGAGACGTAGTCGCTGATCTCGCTCTTGCGCATCGTCGTGTTGATCCACTCGTGATTGGCGGCGTCGAACTCGTCGCCCATCATCTCGACGAGCGCCTCCTCGATCGCGTTGTTGAAGATCACGCGGCCGGCGGTGGTGACGAGCTTCTCGAGCGTCGTCGGACGGCGGAACCAGATCGTGTCCTGCAGCCCGAGCTGGCCCTCGGAGACGGCCAGCGCGACGTCGTCGGCGGAGCCGAAGAGGCGCAGCGGGACGCCCTTGCCGGGCACGATCGACTCCATCTCGTCGTCGAGCGTGTACGTCAGGTAGTAGATGCCGATGACGAGATCCTGGGTCGGCGTCGCCAGCGGCTTGCCGTGTGCCGGCGAGAGGATGTTGTTGCTCGAGAGCATCAGCACGCGCGCCTCGGCCTGAGCCTCGACCGAGAGCGGCAGGTGGACTGCCATCTGGTCGCCGTCGAAGTCGGCGTTGAAGGCGTGGCAGACGAGCGGGTGCACCTGGATGGCCTTGCCCTCGACCAGGATCGGCTCGAAGGCCTGGATGCCCAGGCGGTGGAGCGTCGGCGCGCGGTTGAGCAGCACCGGGTGCTCGGCGATGACCTCCTCGAGCACGTCCCAGACCTCGGGCACCATCGAGTCGACCATCTTCTTGGCCGCCTTGATGTTCTGCACGGCCTTGCGCTCGACGAGCCGGCTCATGATGAACGGCTTGAAGAGCTCGAGCGCCATCAGCTTGGGCAGGCCGCACTGGTGCAGCTTGAGCGTCGGGCCCGAGACGATCACGGAGCGGCCCGAGTAGTCGACGCGCTTGCCGAGCAGGTTCTGGCGGAAGCGGCCCTGCTTGCCCTTGAGCATGTCGGACAGCGACTTGAGGGGCCGGTTGCCCGGGCCCGTCACCGCGCGCCCGCGGCGGCCGTTGTCGAACAGCGCGTCGACGGCCTCCTGGAGCATGCGCTTCTCGTTGTTGACGATGATCTCGGGCGCGCCGAGGTCGAGCAGCCGCTTGAGGCGGTTGTTGCGGTTGATGACGCGCCGGTAGAGGTCGTTGAGGTCGCTGGTGGCGAAGCGGCCGCCGTCCAGCTGCACCATCGGGCGCAGCTCCGGCGGGATCACCGGGATCGCGTCGAGCACCATCCAGTCCGGCTTGTTGTCGGACTCGCGGAACGCGGACACGACCTTGAGGCGCTTGATGGCGCGCTGCTGGCGCTGGCCCTTCGAGGTCTTGATCGTTTCGCGCAGGTCCAGCTCGAGGTCATCCAGGTCCTCGCGGCGGAGCAGCTCGCGGATCGCCTCGGCACCCATGCCGCCGCCGAAGTAGACCCCGAAGCCCCAGTCGGAGCCGAAGCGGTCGTGCAGCTCGCGGAAGAGCCGCTCGTCGCCCACGACGTCCTTCGGCTTGATCTCCTTGAACAGCTCGAACGCCTGGCGCAGGGTCTCGACGCGCTCCTCGGTCGCCTCGTCGGCGTCCTTGCGGCGCGCCTGCGCGTCGAGGTACGCCTCGCGCACCTTGAGCGCCCAGGCCTCGAGCACCTTGACGTCGTCCTTGGACATGCGGCCGTCGGTCTTGAGGCAGAGGTCGTTCGCGAGGTCGCGCAGCTCGCCGCGCTCCTCCTCCGGCAGGTCGACGGCGGCGCGCACGACGTCGGCCAGCAGGCCGCCGCCGAGCCCGCGCGCGCGGTCGAGCTCCTTCTGCGTGTCGCCCTTCTGCTCGAGCAGGCGCTCGACGAGCCCGTCGTCCTTCTTGGCGTCGAGGGCCTCGGCATCGCCTGCCAGGTAGAGCGCCAGGCGCTCGACGGCCTTCTTGCCGTTGGACTTCGCCGTGCCCTTGCCCTCGCGGGCGTCGGTGACGGCCTTCTCGTCCGCCTCGAGCGCGGCCTTCGCCCAGGCGGCGACGGCGTCGAGCTCGCGGGCCGACAGCTGCCGGTCCTCGCGCACGGCGGCCGAGCGGACGAGCTCGCGCACCTTGCGCGTGTCCTCGCCCGCGATGCGGCGAGCGACGTCCTTGAGCACGCCGCTGGCGAGCTCGCGCGCCTCCTCGAGCTGCGGGAAGCCCTGATCGTCGGCCCAGGTCGCGAGCGTGCGCGCCCAGTACTCGTCGTCCTCGTCGAAGCCCTCGGTCGCGCCCGACGCGAAGAACTCGCGCCGGCGCAGCAGCCGCTCCTCGACCTCGCCGAACTGCTCCTCGCGGTCGATCGCGAGCTGCTCGACCTCGGCCTCGACCTTCTCGGACAGCTCGCCGAGGTCGGCCAGGCGCTTCTCGTCGTCGACCCACACGACGATCGACGCCGCGAAGTAGAGGACCTTCTCGAGCTCCTTGGGAGCGATGTCGAGCAGGTAGCCGATCCGGCTCGGGACGCCCTTGAAGAACCAGATGTGCGAAACGGGCGCGGCGAGGTCGATGTGGCCCATGCGCTCGCGGCGCACCTTCTGGCGGGTCACCTCGACGCCGCAGCGCTCGCAGATGATGCCCTTGTAGCGGACGCGCTTGTACTTCCCGCAGTAGCACTCCCAGTCCTTGGTCGGACCGAAGATGCGCTCGCAGAAGAGGCCGTCCTTCTCGGGCTTGAGCGTGCGGTAGTTGATCGTCTCGGGCTTCGTGACCTCGCCGCTGGACCAGTCGTGGATCTGCTTGGTCGAGGCGAGCCCGATCTTGATCGCATCGAAATTGTTGATGTCGATCACGTGCACCCCTTCGGGGTCGTGGTGGAAGAAAGCTGAGTGCGGCTCAGGAGCGCCGCCCTCAGGCGGCGCTCCTTCGCGCGCGTCACGCCTGGATCTCGGGGGCGTCGGGGTCGAGCACGAGCTCGTCGACGGCCACGTCGTCCACGTCGTTCAGGATCTCGTCGGCGGGCACCTCGACATCGGCCTCGTCGGCCGGCGCGCCCTCCTCGAGCTCCTGTGCCTCGGGCTCGCGCGGGGTTGCCCGCAACGAGCCAGGGGAGATGTCGATGCCGAGCTCCTCGGCCGCGCGCAGGAGCTCGTCGTCCTCCTCGCGGATCTGGACCTCGCCGCCGCCCTCGGAGATCACGTTCACGTCGAGCGCGAGCGACTGCATCTCCTTGAGCAGCACCTTGAACGACTCCGGGATCGAGGGCTCGGGGATGTTCTCGCCCTTGACGATCGCCTCGTAGGCCTTGACGCGGCCGACCGTGTCGTCGGACTTGACGGTGAGCATCTCCTGCAGCGTGTAGGCGGCGCCGTACGCCTCGAGGGCCCACACCTCCATCTCGCCGAAGCGCTGGCCGCCGAACTGCGCCTTGCCGCCCAGCGGCTGCTGGGTGACGAGCGAGTACGGGCCCGTCGAGCGGGCGTGGATCTTGTCGTCCACCAGGTGCAGCAGCTTGAGCACGTAGAGATAGCCGACCGTGATCTTGCGGTCGTACTCCTCGCCCGTGCGGCCGTTGTGGAGCACGGCGCGGCCGGAGCACTTGCGCCCGTGGTCGTCCTCGGTGTCGATGGTCAGGCCGATGCCGTCGTCGAGGTGCGTCTCCTGGTAGTTGACGAGCGCCTCGTCGACCTGCTCGGGCGTCGCGCCGTCGAAGACGGGCGTGGCGATGAACTCGGGTGCCGAGCCGTCGCCGCCGTGCGCGGCCGCCCAGCCCAGGTGCGTCTCGAGGATCTGGCCCACGTTCATGCGGCTGGGGACCCCGAGCGGGTTGAGGATGATGTCGACGGGGCGTCCGTCGGCCAGGTACGGCAGGTCCTCCTCGGGCACGATCTTGGAGATCACGCCCTTGTTGCCGTGGCGGCCGGCGAGCTTGTCGCCCTCGGAGATCTTGCGCTTGGTCGCGACGTACACGCGCACGAGCTCGTTCACGCCGGGAGACAGGTCATCTCCACGCGCGCGCGAGAAGGTCTTCACGTCGATGACCTTGCCGCCCTCGCCGTGCGGGCACCTTGAGCGAGGTGTCGCGGACCTCGCGCGCCTTCTCCTTGAAGATCGCGCGGATCAGCTTCTCCTCGGCCGTCAGCTCGGTCTCGCCCTTGGGCGTGACCTTGCCGACAAGCAGGTCGCCGGAGCGGACCTCCGCGCCGATGCGCACGATGCCGCCCTCGTCGAGGTCGCGCAGCGACTCCTCCGAGCGGTTCGGGATGTCGCGCGTGATCTCCTCGTCGCCGAGCTTCGTGGAGCGCGCGTCGATCTCGTACTCGTGGATGTGGATCGACGTCAGCACGTCGTCCTTCACGAGCCGCTCCGAGAGGATGATCGCGTCCTCGAAGTTGTAGCCCTCCCACGACATGAACGCGACGAGCAGGTTCTTGCCGAGCGCGAGCTCGCCCTGATCGGTCGACGACCCGTCCGCCAGCACGTCGCCCGCCGCCACCTTCTGGCCGGCGTAGACGATCGGCTTCTGGTGGATCAGCGTGCCCTGGTTCGACCGCATGTACTTGATGAGGTCGTAGGAGTCGGTGCCGTCCTTGGTCTCGATCAGGATCCGCTCGGCGTCGACCAGCGCGATCTTGCCGGCGCGCTTGGCGAGCACGACGTCGCCGGTGTCGACCGCGGCCCGGAACTCCAGGCCGGTGCCGACGTAGGGCGCCTGCGTGATCATCAGCGGCACGGCCTGGCGCTGCATGTTCGAGCCCATCAGCGCGCGGTTGGCGTCGTTGTGCTCGAGGAACGGGATCAGCGCCGTCGCCACCGAGACGATCTGCTCGGGCGCGACGTCCATGTAGTCGACAGCCTCGGCCTCGACCTGATCCGGCTCGCCGCCGCGACGGCGCACGAGCACCGGCGAGACCAGCTTGCCGTTCTTGGCGATCTCCGCGTTGGACTGCGCGATGACGTGGCGCTCCTCCTTGGAGGCGTCCAGGTAGATGATGTCGTCGCTCGGCTTGCCCTTGACGACCTTGCGGTAGGGAGCCTGGATGAAGCCGTACTCCGAGACCGTCGCGTAGCTCGAGAGCGAGCCGATCAGGCCGATGTTCGGGCCCTCCGGGGTCTCGATCGGGCACATGCGCCCGTAGTGGGTCGCGTGGACGTCGCGCACCTCGATGGGCGCGCGCTCGCGCGTGAGGCCGCCTGCGCCGAGCGCCGAGAGGCGCCGGCGGTGCGTGAGGCCGGCCAGCGAGTTCGTCTGGTCCATGAACTGCGAGAGCTGCGACGAGCCGAAGAACTCCTTCAGCGCGGCCACGACCGGACGGATGTTGATGATCGTCTGGGGCGTGATCGTGTCGACGTCCTCGGTCGTCATGCGCTCGCGCACGACGCGCTCCATGCGGTAGAGGCCGATGCGGAAGGCCTCCTGGATCAGCTCGCCGACGTCGCGGAGGCGGCGGTTGCCGAAGTGCTCGTACTCGTCGAGCTCGTGCGCGATCGGATCGCGCTGGAGGTTGCGGGCGTCGTCGGCGTAGTCGCTGCGAGTCGTGCGGGACGCCGAGCATGTCGGGCAGCGAGACGAGCTTGCGCGCGAGCGTCAGGATGTCGCGCGTGGTCAGCACGCGCACGTCCATCGGGATCGGCGGGTCGCCGCCCTGCGTGTCGTCCCATCCGTGGAGGCGCAGGTTCAGCTTGTAGCGGCCGACCTTCGTGAGGTCGTAGCGCTTGGGATCGAAGAACAGCGAGCGCAGGAGCGCGCGCGCGTTGTCGAGCGTCGGCGGCTCGCCGGGGCGCTGCTTCTTGAACACCTCGATCAGCGCCTCGTCGGCGCGCGTCGTGATGTCCTTCTCGAGCGTGTAGTTGATGTAGAGGTTCTCTTCCTTGGTCTTCGGATCGCGGAAGAGGTCGACGATGGCCTCGTTCGACGTGGTGTCCATGACGAAGCCCGTCGTCGGGTCCTCGTGCGGGAGCGCGCGCAGGAGCGTGGTGATCGGCAGCTTGCGCTTGCGGTCGATGCGGACCGTGACGAGACCCTTCTTGTCGATCTCGAGCTCGAGCCACGAGCCGCGGGACGGCATCAGGTTGGCGGTGAAGAGCTGCTTGGCAGCGTCCTTGGGCTCCAGGATGTAGGCGCCCGGGGAGCGCACGAGCTGCGTCACGACGACGCGCTCGGTGCCGTTGATGATGAAGGTGCCCCACTCGGTCATGAGCGGGAAGTCGCCCATGAAGACCCGCTGCTCGCGGATCTCGCCGGTGGACTTGTTGATGAAGCGGACGGTCACCGAGAGCGGTGCCGAGTACGTGAGATCCTTCTCCCGGCACTCCCTGATGGAGACGGGCGGGGGGTCGAACGCGTACTCGCCGAACTCGACGGCCAACGTGCCCGTGTAATCCTCGATCGGCGAGATGTCATCGATGACCTCTCGCAGGCCCTCCTCCATGAAGCGCCGGAAGGAGGCGACCTGGATGTCGATCAAGTTCGGCACGTCGATGACCCGTCGAAGACGGGCGTACGATCGACGCTGCCGCGGTGCACGGGACGGGGCAATGGCTGCCACGACGGCAATCCCTCCTCGCAGGGATCGAAAGCGGAAAGCGACGCGCGCACGCGCGTCTGCAGGCATGCAGATGCGCGGCGCGAACGTGCAGCATAGCAACGCGCAAGGACGTAGCGCAACCGGAGGTTGCACGGCGTACGCAGCGGGGCTGTCGGGAGCGCCGCGACGGTACCACCTTGTGCCCGTGCGTGCAAGCCGATTGTGGATAACCAGCGTGTTTGCGTGGATAAGTGGGCGCCGGGAAGGGCGAACCACCGCGCGACGAACAGCACGTATTCTCCTTAACGCAGCGTTCACGCCGACTGCTGCAAACTGGTCGGAGGACGCGGCTAGAGTTCAAGCGAGGTACCCCGACGCTACTTGGCGTCGCGCGACGCGCGACGCCTTCTGAGATGGAGCAGCCGATGGAGCAACCGACCACACCGGCAGAGGTACCGCCCGAGCAGCAGCGAAGCGCGAGCAGCGCGGTCGTCAATGCCCCGCGTGGAGCAACGCCACAGCGGCGGCTTCATCACGCGCGGATCCGGCGTCGGGCTTGCGCTCCAGTGGCGCACCTTCAACCGCGTCGCGAACATCGTGGCGATCGCCGCGATCCCCGCCGTGTGGATGCTCTACCGCGACGACGCCGGGTTCTCGCAGTTGCACGCCGCGCTCGCGACCTGGGGGACGCTCGCCGCCGCGCGCGGCACGTTCGACCTCCTCGCCCACCGGTTCATCCCGTGGCCGAGCCTGTTCGGCGCCGACAAGTCGTTCCTCAGGGAGGACACGTCGCTGCGCCGCCGCATCGCGTTCTGGCGCTTCGTATGGCGCTTCACGATCGGCTACCTGACGCTGTTCGGACTGATCCCGTACCTGCTCGACGTCCTGCGCGGCGATCCCGCAAACCTCTGGCAGAGCATCGTCTGGGCCCTGCAACGGGTCACCACCCTGTCGAGCTTCTGGAACGGGCAGACCGCCGCCGACCGCGCGCAGCTGCTCTTCATCCTCGCGATCAACCTCATGATCGGCGCGATCTTCATCGTGCCGATGGTGCTGATGGCGGTCCGGCAGATGAAGTCGTACGAGCCGGGCGACGCCAGCTGGGGCGTGGAGATCGACCACGTGCGCGGCCAGGCGGACGTCAAGGAAGAGGTCAGGAAGATCATCGAGCTGTGGCAGGCGGGCGAGCAGTTCAAGCTCTCCGGCGGCAAGCCCGAGCGCGGCCTGCTCTTCATCGGCCCGCCCGGCACCGGCAAGACGATGCTCGCGAAGGCGATCGCGACCGGATTCAACGCGCCCTTCATGGCGGTGCCCGGCTCGGGCTTCGCCCAGACGTTCATCGGCATGGACGTCGTGGCCGTGCAGTGGATGGGGCACAAGGCCAAGAAGCTCGCGCGCAAGTGGGGCGGCCACTGCATCGTGTTCATCGACGAGATCGACGCCGTCGGGATGCGCCGTGCCGCGCTCGGCGGAGCGAACGCCGAGCCCGCCCACACCGAGATGCCCATGTTCGGTCCCGCGCGGCACGCGCACCGCGTCGGGCGACGTCATCATCGAGTCGCGCGAGTGGCGCGACTACATCGGCGCGCAGATGGCCGACGCCGACCGCCCGGTGGTGCGCCGCGGCCCGATCAGCACCATCGCCCGCGCCGTGGTGCCGGGCATGTTCGGCGGCGGCCAGGGCAGCGGCGCGCTCAACCAGCTGCTCGTCGTCATGGACGGCGTCGACAACCCGCCCTTCCTCCGGCGTATCGGGACGCGTTTCGTCAACACGCTCATGGACGCCTCCTACATCGTTCCGCAGCGCATCTGGAAGATCGGCCTGCGCATGCCGCGGCCCAAGCCGCGCAACGATCAGGTGTTCTTCATCGGCGCGACCAACGTCCCGCTGGACGTGCTGGATCCGGCGCTCACGCGCGCAGGGCGCATGGGCCGCCAGGTGCAGTTCCGCATCCCCAACAAGGTCGACCGCGCCGACGTGCTCGACTTCTACCTGGCCAAGGTCGCGCACACCCCCGACCTGGACGCGGAGAAGCCGCGCGACGAGCTCGCCCGCATGACCGCCGGGTACTCGCCGGCGATGATCGAGCAGGTGTGCTCGATCGCACTGATGGCGGCCCACCACGACGGGCGCGCGGCTTTCGACCGCACCGACATCCTCACCGCAATGGGAACCGTGGAGTCGGGCACCGTCGTCGACTTCGAGTACACGCCGGACGAGCTGCGCCAGATCGCCGTGCACGAGGCCGGCCATGCGACCGTCGGCCACGTCTACATGGGCGACACGCACGAGGCCTCACGGCTCACGATCCGCATGCGCTCCGACGGCTCGGGCGGCCACTGGATGGCGCGTGAGAAGGACGATCGCTTCGTCCACTTCCGCTCCGAGTACTTCAAGAGCATGCTCACGACCATGGCGGCGCTCGCGGCCGAGCACGTCTTCTACGGCGAGAACACGAGCGGCGTCGGAGGCGACATGTCGAGCGTCGCGCACCAGGCCGCGATCATGGTCGGCCACGCCGCGATGCCACCGGAGCGCGTGCCGATGCCGGCGACGATGACCCGCAGCGAGGAAGAGGCGGCGCGCAAGAGGCTCGACGACTACTTCCTCGACACGGGCGGCAAGCTGCTCGCCGTCGCCTCGCTCAGCGACCACTACGCAGAGGCGCTGACACGGCCGGACAAGCGCCAGCTCGCCGCGCGCATCGTCGGGCACGCCTACCTCGTCGCGTACAAGTTCGCCGAGCAGAACAAGGATGCGATCTCGCGTGTCGCGGACGAACTGGTGGAGCGCCGCGAGCTGAACGGCGACGAGATCACCGAGCTGATGAACTCGCTCCACCTGAAGCCTGCGGTCGTCGATTACCTGGAGGAGCGCACGTGGCCGCGCCTGTGAGTCCCGAGACCCCCGAGGTCGGCGGCGGTGCCCAAAGTCCACCGCCGGCGCTTCATGTTCCTCTACGTCGCCCTCGCCGTGCTGCTCGCCGCCGGCGCCGCGTTCGGCGTCCATCTCGCGACGCGCACGATCGTCACGCCGAAGCCATGGGCGAGCTGGGCGCCGATCGAGAGCTCGCCCGAGGCCAAGGTGCGCGAGATCGCCAACCACGTGCAGAACCTCTATGTCGCACCGGGAGGCAAGGATCTCACGACCGTCCGCGGCGGGCCGCTCTCGGTCGGCAGCGACCCGGCGGTGCTCGTGAAGCCCGACGCCAGCGCGACCGCGACCGGCGGCTACAAGTTCTTCGACGGGCCGTCGGTGGAGTACCAGCTCTGCGGGAACACGACCAAGGGCAACTGCGCGATCGACCAGAAGAAGGTCACGCCCAACGCGTCGGGCGCGCTCACGCGGCGCATGGCCTACGAGCTCGCGCTGATGACGTTCCACTACGTGCCCGAGGTGAAGAACGTCGCCGTCCTCCTCCCGGCCGTCGTCAAGGGCCAGAAGGCGCGCATGCTCGTGATCGAGCGCGCCGACTTCAAGGATCCGAAGTCGCTCGCGGCCGGCCTCGTCCCGATCAGGGAGAAGAAGGACGGGCAGAACGACGGCATGCCGAACAGCAGTCAGGCCACCAAGATCGCCAAGGTCACGGACCCGCTGATCTTCCACTACGAGGTCACGGCGACCAGCGACAACCAGCCCGTCTACCTGATCACGCCGCTCCTGATCTCCGACACCGGCAAGGCAACGCCAAGGCTCTCGGGCTAACGGCGCGAGCGCTCCACGGCGCTGCGCGCCTCGAGCTCATACGCGTTGCGCGCGTAGCCGCGCAGGTACGAGAGCGGCATCCGCAGCGGGCGGTGCTGCATCTGCCAGACGTGGCACAGCTCGTGCGTCACGAGGTCGCCGTCGTCGAGATGCGCGCGGTCGCGCACGAAGATCACCTTGTGCGTCGCGTAGCCGTCGAAGCGGCGCAGCCACGGCAGGCGGAAGAGCCAGGGCATCACCACCAGGCGCACGCCCGCGAGCCGCACGGGCCGCGGGTAGAGATCGAGCCGGTCGAGTCGCGCCTTGGCGCCGACGAGCGCTGGATGCGGCATGCGCGCCATCGGCACGTGCAACCGAGGTCAGGCCGAAGCGTGCACAGGCTCGGGGTCAGACCCCGGCCTGTCACGCGACCTCGACGTGGCCTACTTGACCTCGACGGTCGCTCCGGCCTCTTCCAGCTCGCCCTTGAGCTTGTCGGCCTCGTCGCGCGGCACGCCGCTCTTGATCGGCTGCGGCGCGCCGTCGACCAGGTCCTTGGCCTCCTTGAGGCCCAGGCCGGTGGCTGCCTTGACGACCTTGATCACCTGGATCTTGGATGCGCCGGCGGCCGTCAGCACGACGTCGAACTCGGACTGCTCCTCCTCGGCTGCGGCCTCGCCGCCTCCACCGCCGCCGCCAGGGCCGGCAACCACGACGGGTGCGGCAGCGGCCGAGACGCCGAATTCCTCCTCGAGCGCCTTCACCAGGTTGGAGAGGTCGAGGACGCTCATGCCCTTGATCTCCTCGATCCACTTCTCGACGGTCATCGTCGCCATCGTCTGTTCCTTTCACGAGCGGCGCACGAGCGCCGCGATTCATCTGAGTTGCGTCCGCCTAGGCGGCGGCTTCCTTCTGCTGACGTACCTGGTCGAGTGCGACCACGAGGCCGCGCGGCAGCTGCGCCAGCACGTTGGCGAGGCCGCTGATCGGCGCGACCATGCTGCCGACCAGCTGCGCCAGGAGCTGTTCGCGCGAGCGGCAGCGTCGCGAGCTGCCTGACGCTGTCTGCGTCGAATGCCTCGCCGTCGAGGTACGCGCCGCGCAGTTCGAGCTTGCGCGACGTGCGGCCGAAGTCCGACAGCGTCTTGGCCGCCGCGGCGGGATCGCCGGGGACGAGCGTGATCGCCGTCGGCCCGACGAGCAGTCCGACCAGCTCCTCGCGGCCGGCCTCGCGCGCCGCGATGCGCGCGAGCGTGTTCTTGGCCACCCGGAACTCGAGCGCCGCTCGGGCGCAGGCGATTGCGCAGGTCCTTCATCTCGGCCACGCTGAGGCCGGTCGGGTCGGCGACGATCATCGACGTGACGCTCCCGAGTTCCTCGGTCAGCGTGCCGACGATCTCTTCCTTGCGCTGCTTGAGCATTTCCACCTCCTCTGGCTCGTCTCGTGCCCACCTGGCGAACGGTGGACGGCGACGAGCGAAGGCGGGCTCCGCAACGTGCTCTCTCCACCTCGGCCGGGCTTCTGTCCTCGCAGGGACTGCCGGCTGTCTACGGCGTGGGCTGTGAACTCTCTGGCGTGCAGGCTAGCTGCTTCAGGCCAGTGCGGGCTCCGTCTCGCGCTCCTCGAGCAGGTCGCGGGTGCGGGTCGGGTCGACCTTGATGCCCGGGCCCATCGTCGTGGCCAGCGCGATCGAGTGGATGTAGCGGCCCTTGGCCGAGGCGGGCTTGACGCGCAGGATCTCCTCGAGCACGACGGCGTAGTTCTCGACCAGCTGCTCGACCTCGAACGACTTGCGGCCGATGACGACGTGCACGAGGCCGCGCGCGGTTCTCGGTGCGGTACTCGATCTTGCCGGCCTTGATCTCCTCGACCGCCTTGGCGATCTCGAAGGTGATCGTGCCGCTGCGCGGGTTGGGCATCTTGCCCTGCGGGCCGAGCACGCGGCCGAGGCGGCCGACGACGGCCATCATGTCGGGCGTCGCGAGCGCGACGTCGAAGTCCGTCCAGCCCTCCTGGACGCGCGTCGCGAGATCGTCGGCGCCCACGAAGTCGGCACCGGCCTCCTCGGCGGCGCGCGCGTGCTCGCCCTGGGCGAACACGGCGACGGTCTTGGTGCGGCCCGTGCCGTGCGGCAGCATCAGCGAGCCGCGCAGCTGCTGGTCGGCGTGGCGCACGTTGAGGCCGAGGCGGAAGTGCACCTCGACGGCCTCGTCGAACTTCGCGGTCTCGAACGACTTGAGCAGTCGTACGGCATCGAGCGGCTGGTACAGCCGCAGCGCGGTCGACCTGCGCCTTGGCGGCCTTGAGCTTCTTGCCGGCCATCAGGCTTCCACCTCCACGCCCATGGAGCGGGCCGTGCCCGCGATGATCTTCATTGCCGCCTCGACGTCGTTGGCGTTGAGGTCGGGCATCTTGGTCTCGGCGATCTCGCGCAACTGGGACTGCGTGAGCTTGCCGACCTTGTTGCGGTTCGGCTCGCCCGAGCCCTTCTCGAGGTTGATCTGCTCCTTGATCAGCACGGCCGCCGGAGGCGTCTTCGTGATGAACGAGAACGAGCGATCCTCGAAGATCGTGATCTCGACGGGCGTGATGCGCCCGGGGATGGACGCGGAGGTCTGCGGCGTTGAACGCCTTGCAGAACTCCATGATGTTGACGCCGTGCTGACCCAGAGCCGGTCCGACGGGCGGGGCAGGGTTCGCCTGCCCGGCGGGGATCTGGAGCTTCACGATCGTCATGACCTTCTTGGCCATGTCCCACTTCCTTCCGTGGTCAGGCGCCCGCGGCGCGGGCTCCCACAGGCGCCGCGCGGGTACGCGGCGCGGTCGTGCGGTGAGGACTCAGTCGAGTCGCTTCACCTGGTCGAACGTCAGGTCCACCGGGACGCTGCGCTCGAAGATCGAGACCGCCACCTTGAGGCGGCCGGCCTCGGCGTTGACTTCGATGATCTCGCCGTCGAAATCGGCGAGCGGGCCGGAGATGACCTTGACGGTCTCCCCGAGCGAGAACTCGGCGGTCGGGCGCGGCTTGTGCTCGAGCGTCGCCGACGTGCAGGATGCGGTCGACCTCGCCCTTCGAGAGCGCGACCGGCTTCTGCGCGCCGACGAAGCCCGTCACGCCCGGCGTGTTCTTGACGACGTGCCAGGAGTCGTCGTCGAGCTCCATGTGCACGAGCACGTAGCCGGGAAGCGTGCGCTTCTCGACCTGGACCTTCTGGCCGTCCTTGGTCTCGACGACCTGCTCGGTCGGCACGACGACGCGGCGGATCTTCTGCTGCTGGCCCATCGTCTCGACGCGGTGCAGCAGGTTCTGGCGGACCTTGTTCTCGTGGCCCGAGTACGTGTTGATGACATACCAGTGGAACATCAGAGGCTCTCAGCGATCATCTCAGTGGGCGGCGTACTGGTCGATGAGCCAGCGCGACGCGCGGAAGAGCACGGCGTCGAGAGCGGCGATGTAGACGCCGATCACGATGCAGACGATGATGACGACACCGGTCGCCTGCCAGAGCTGGCGGCCGGGTCGGCCACTGCACCTTGCGCAGCTCGGCGATGCACTCTCGCACGAACTGGCCGGCGCCGGCGCGGGCAGCGCGCTCGCCGCCCTGGCTCTTGGGCGGCGCCTTCTGCGAGCGAGCCGCAGCGACGCGCTCCCGGCGCGACGCTCGGCGCGATTGCGCCGGCGTGCGCGAGCGTTCGCCGGACCGCTCATCCTTGCGATCCCCGTCGGCCACGGCGGCTAGCGGGTCTCGCGGTGCGGGGTGTGCTTGCCGCACCAGCGGCAGTACTTGCGCAGCTCGATCCGCTCGGGATCGTTGCGCTTGGACTTGTTGCTCTGATAGTTGCGCCGCTTGCACTCGGTGCACGCGAGCGTGACTGCAATTCGTACGTCGGAGGCCATGCTTCCTCGCTGGAGAAGTTCGGTCAAGCCGCCATGAGGCGGTGATAGCGGCGGTAGGACTCGAACCTACGACACGCGGATTATGATTCCGCTGCTCTAACCAACTGAGCTACGCCGCCTCGAGAGCGCGCTCGTTCAGGCGTCCAAGGCGGCGCCCGCGGGCTGAGCATAGCAGCGTCGCGGG
>CAWJTT010000022.1:0-202048 GCA_963845865.1 uncultured Actinomycetes bacterium | reverse complement strand
GATCGATCGCCGGGAGATCGGGCAGGTACCTCCGAAGATGGTGCCCCGTGAAGTGGTCCGGGGCGAACGTCCAGACGAAGAGGCGGCCCTCCGGCGTGAGCACCCGGCGCGCCTCCGCAAGCGCGCCGCGCCGCCGGTCTCCGAGGGCATGGACGACCAGGCGCATCGTCACCGCGTCGAACCAGCCCTTGCGGAAGGGCAGATCGTCGGCCTGCGCGAGCTTGAAGGCTGCTCCGCGCACTCCTCGCTCGCGTGCCCGTGCGAGCATGGGCTCCGAGGCATCCACGCCCCAGGCCTTCACGCCCAGGCGCTCGACGGCCGCGGCCACCAACGCTCCCGTGCCACATCCGACGTCGAGCAGCCGCGTGGCCGCCCCGAGGCCCTCCGCGACCGTGAAGTCGAATTGCGAGGCAAGCTGCGCCTCCGACGCGCGTAGCTCGTCGTAGCGCGCTGCCATGCGATCGAAGACCGCCGGCGGCGTCTCGTCGGACTCAGAGGGCATTTTCAGAATGAGCGCGGCGTCTGGAGCGGCTGGATCGCCCTCCAGCCACCGCCCGCCTCTTGAACAGGCGTCCCGCCCGCCCTGCGAGCCGGCCGGCGCCCCTGCTCGCTCCATCCACCCCAGCCACACACGCTCATCCCGAAATGCCCTCCTCAGTAATCGTCGTCGCTGTCGTCGTCCTCGTCGAGCAGGGCGTCCTGGGCCGCGCTCACGAGTTCCGACTCGACGAGTACCCGGCACGGCCCGTCGTGTGGCGCCCCGCCCAGCTCGCCCTCCGCGCCCTCGAGCCGGCCGTTGATCCCGACCTCGGCGAGCGTGCGCAGGATCAGGTCGGCCTCTGCGGCGTCACCTGCGACGGCGATCGTCACCAGTCCTTCGCTCATGGGGCCCTCTCCTCTTCCGGATGCGCGCCCCCGCGCCGCAGCGCCGGTGATCCGCGTTCCGGCAGCGGGAGCTCGATGGTATCGAAATCCCTCGGCACGACCGTGGCGGCGAACAACGCACGCGCCTCGTCCTTGATCATGCGCGGCGTTGCGCGCGCACCCAGATGCGTCAGCGCGAGCAGCTTCACCTCGCTCACTGCGGCCAGCTCGGCCGCCTCGGCCGCCGTCGAGTGACGCGTCTCGCGCGCGCGCTCGAGATCCTCCGAGGCGAAGCTCGCCTCGTGCACGAGCAGGTCGGCGCCCAGCGCCGCGCGACGCACCGCCGCACAGGGCCGGGTGTCGCCGCTGAAGACGACCGTGCGACCGCGCCGGGCCGGGCCCAGCACCGCCTCGGGGCCGACCACCGAGCCGTCGGGCGTCGTCACGGAGCTCCCGCGCTGGAGCTCACCGAACGCCGGGCCCTCGGGCACGCCCAGGCGCCGCGCCGCATCGACGTCGAACTGGCCGGGGCGCTCGTCCTCGCTCAGCTCCCACGCCATCGCGGGACCGCGGTGGTCGACAGCGTGCGCGATCAGCCGGTACCCGTCGCCCGGAACCTCGTCACCGTCGCCGAGCTCGCGCGCGTGCAGGGGGAAGCCGAGCCGTCCGATGAGCGGAGCGAAGACCGTGAGCAGGACGGAAAGCCCGGACGGCCCGTACAACTCGAGGCCCTGTTCGCGACCGCGCAGGTCGTAGGTCTTGAGCAGCCCGGGCAGCCCGAGCACGTGATCGGCGTGGTAGTGGCTGAAGAGCACGACGTCGAGATCGACGAGCCCGATCCGGGAGCGCAGGAGTTGGCGCTGGGTGCCCTCGCCGCAGTCGAGCAGGATGCGCTCGCCGCCGCGCCGGATCAGCGCCGCCGAGGGCGCGCGCCGTGCCGTGGGCGTCGAGCCCGCGGTGCCCAGGAAGACGACGTCCAGGTCCACCCGGCCGAGTCTAGTGAGAGGCGCTCAGTCCCTATCCTGCGACGCGCAGGTCGGCACGGCCGTCCGTGGCCTCGCCGCCGCCGGCGAGCGCGTGCAAGCGCGCGCGGCGAAGCGCGCTGGCCGAGGCCGGCATCGGTGGCTGTACCGCCGCGACGATCGGCAGCGCGCGCCCGATGAAGCCTGCGACATCCCCCGCGTATCTGCCTGCGCTGTCCGCGAGCGCGTCGACGAGATCGACTGCGACGAGCTTCCCCGTCCAGGGCGCCTCGCCCCCTTCGGCGCCACCGGGCAGGGCGATCAGCGCGCTCATGGCAGCACCAGCGCCTGGCCCGGCACGATCAGCGCGCTGTGCAGATGACTGGCGCGCGCGATCGCCTGGACGTGGGAATCGATGTCGCCGCCGTAGGCCGCGCTCGCAATGCCCCACAGCGTCTCACCGGGCAGCACGACGTGCTGGCGGGCGGGACGCGCGCCCGAGGACGACCCCGGCAACGCCAGCAGGGCGAGCGCGACGATGCAGACGAGGACGGCGAGCGCGACCGCGCGACGGCGGAGGTAGGGCGAAGCGAACATGTGTTCGATCATAGGGCGAACGCACGTTCGTGTCAAGAGGGAATGTGCCGGCCCCGGGTCGCGTTTCCATCTTCGCAATGAGCACAGACATCAAGAGCACGATTCTTCCCCTCCTCCCTCTCGATGACGGCGTCATCCTCCCGAACATGGCGATCGCTATCGCGATCACCAGCGACGAGGCTCGCGCCGCCTTCGATGACGCACTGGCGAGCGACGGCCCTCCGCGGGTCGTGATCGCCACTCGCCGCAACGGCCAGTTCTCGCCGATCGGCGTTGTCGCCGAGCTCGACGGACAGCCGGCCATGCTGCCGGGCGGCCACCGAGGCGCCACCATCCGCGCCCTGCACCGCGCCGAGCTCGGCCAGGGCCAGGGCGAGGGCGCCGGCGGTGCACTGCGCATCTCCGTGACCGAGCACCCGGACCCCGACGAGGTCAGCGAGCACGCACACGAGCTCGCACACGAGTACCGCATCGTGATCGAGGAGATCCTCGAGGCGCGCGGTGCCAGCGGCATCGTTGCGTTCCTGCGCACGATCGAGCATCCCGGCGCCCTGGCGGACACGGCCGGCTACTCGCCGGATCTGTCCCTGGAGCGCAAGATCGAGCTGCTCGAGACGCTCGACGTCGAGCTGCGGCTCGAGCGCGCCCTCTCCTGGGCGCGTGACACGCTGGCCGAGATCGAGCTGCGCCGGCGCATCCGCGACGACGTCGCCGAGGACATGGACAAGTCGCAGCGCGAGTACGTGTTGCGCCGCCAGCTCGACGCCATCCGCAAGGAGCTGGGCGACGAGGACGGTGCCGACGACGCCGAGCGCTACCGCGAGCGCATCGCCGAGACTCCGCTCTCGGACGAGGCACGCAAGGAGGCCGAGCGCGAGCTCAAGCGCCTCGACAGCACCGGCCCGGGCCATCCCGAGGCCTCCACCATCCGCACCTACCTCGACTGGCTGCTGTCCCTGCCATGGGGCAAGGAGTCCGAGGATCAGGACGACGTGGCTGCAGCGGGCGCCGTGCTCGAGGCCGACCACGCCGGTCTGGAAGAGGTCAAGGACCGCATCCTCGAGTACCTGGCCGTGCGCAGCTTCCGGCGCAAGCGCGAGATCGAGGACGAGGGCGGCGGAGCCATCCTCTGCCTGGTCGGGCCCCCCGGCGTCGGCAAGACGTCGCTGGGCGAGTCGATCGCCCGTGCGCTCGGACGCGAGTTCGTCCGCATGAGCCTCGGCGGCATCCGCGACGAGGCCGAGATCCGCGGTCACCGGCGCACCTACATCGGCGCTCTTCCGGGCCGCCTGGTGCGCGCACTGCGTGACGCGGGCACCATGAACCCGGTGATCCTGCTCGACGAGGTGGACAAGCTCGGCGCCGACTGGCGCGGCGATCCGTCGTCCGCGCTGCTCGAGGTCCTTGACCCGGCGCAGAACTCGACCTTCCGCGACCACTACCTCGACCTCAAGGTCGATCTCTCCAAGGTGCTCTTCATCGCCACGGCGAACGTCGCCGAGCAGATCCCCGAGGCACTGCTCGACCGCCTCGAGGTCATCCGCATCGACGGCTACACCGAGGACGAGAAGGTCGCCATCGCGCAGCGCTACCTCGTCCCGCGCGCCGAGCGCCGCAACGGGCTCGAGGTCGGCGAGGTCGTGATCGAGGACGAGGCGCTCCGGCGCATCGTCACCGAGTACACGCGCGAGGCCGGCGTCCGCAACGTCGAGCGCCTGATCCAGAAGGTGCTGCGCAAGTCCGCCAAGAAGCTGGCCGAGGGAGTCGAGACGCCGATCACCGTCGTCGCCGGCGACCTGCGCGAGCTGCTGGGCCGGCCGCGGCCGGACGTCGACATGGCGCGGCGCGAGTCGGTCGCCGGTGTCGCAACCGGGCTGGCGGTCACGGGCAGCGGCGGCGACGTGCTCGTCGTCGAGGCCACCGAGATGGCCGGCAAGGGGCTCACGCTCACCGGGCAGCTCGGCGACGTCATGAGCGAGTCGGCCACGATCGCACTCTCGTATGTGCGCTCGCACGGCGACCTGCTCGGCATCGACGTCGGCGCTCTCGCGGAGCGCGAGGTGCACGTGCACGTGCCGGCCGGAGCGATCCCCAAGGACGGTCCGTCCGCAGGCGTCACGATGACGGTCGCGCTCGTCTCGCTCATGTCCGGGCGCGCGGTGCGTGCCGACGTCGGCATGACCGGCGAGGTCACGCTGCAGGGCCGCGTGCTGCCCGTCGGCGGCATCAAGCAGAAGGTGCTCGCGGCGCACCGCGCCGGGCTCACCGACGTGATCCTGCCCTCTCGCAACGGCGGCGACCTGGACGAGCTCCCTCAGAGCGTCCTCGAAGCCGTGCGGTTCCACCTCGTCGACCACGTCGACGAGGCGCTGGCGGTCGCGCTCGAGCCTGCGCCCGCCGCGATCGCCTAGCGATCGACGACAGCTGCACACTCGGGGTCTGACCCCGAGTGTGCAGCGCCGTTCGCCAAAGGAGAACGGCCGCCGCCAGCGAACGCCGTTCCCGATGAAGACGATCTTCTCGTTCGTCGGGTTCGTGGTGGTGATGATCCTGCTCGCGTCCACGGGCGTGGTGAAGGGCGACGCCTGCCTCTCCAACGTCGGGTGCGTCGGGGCGAATGGCGGCGGCATCACATTCCACTCGCCGGACACGGTCACGCACACGACCCCCTGATCCGCGTGGCAAGCCCGTTCGGACGCACGGCTCGGGCGTCGGCTGCTGCCGACGAGCCCTGGCACATCGGACGAGGGCCCGCGACGAAGAGCCCGCTCTGGCGGGTCGGCTGCTGGCTGATCGGGTTTGCAGTCCTCGCCGTCTGCCTGCGCTGCGTGCTCTGGGTGCTTGGCGGCTCGGCGCCCTTCGAGCTGCTGGTCTCCAGCTGGCTGATCCTGCTCGTCGTGGCAGGTTTTCTCATGACGATGCCCTACGCACTCTCGCGACTGCGCGGCGCGGAGCAGTACACGCCGCCGCGGGATGCGTTCGTGATCATTCCGCAGAAGCTCTCGACCGTGCTCTGGGTGATGTTCATCTGGCGGTCGCTGCTGTCGATCGGAGACGAGGTCATGACCCGTTTCTGGAACGCCGTGACGCGACGCTGGATCGCGCGGCATCCACCGCCGCCGCCGGCCGATCCGCTCGAGGCCGAGATCCAGCACTCCATCGAGAACGACCCGGGCTGGTGGCCCCGCAACTCGTGAGGGGCGAGCACGGCGCTCCTACGAACTACAACCGGACGATCCTCGCGGCGAGCTCGTCGCCCGGCCCGATCGTCATCTCGGCATAGGAGTGCCACGGCGCGCGCCGGCGCTCGGTCGGCGAGCCCGGGTTGAGTAACAGCAAGCCGTCGCGCTCGTCGCAGATGGGCAGGTGCGTGTGGCCGAAGCAGACGGCGCGCACGCCGGGAAAGCGCGCCCGCAGGCGTTCACGGCGATCACTCGCAGGGCCCGGGTCGTGCAGGAGGGCCACGCGGAGCGCCCCGAACTTCACCACCAGCTCCGCCTGCAGGCGTGCAGCGACGTCCCAGCCGTCGCAGTTGCCGGCCACACCGTCGATCGGCGCGAGCGCTCCGAGCTCGTCGAGCAGATCCACGTCGGTCACGTCACCCGTGTGCAGGATGCGATCCGCGCTCGCGCACGCGGCCAGCAGCGCAGCGGGCAACGGGCCGCGCCGGCGCGGCCCGACGTGCGTATCGCCCGTGACGACGACGTGAAGCTGCGTCACACCACGCGGCACGAGACGACGCGGTCGCCGCCACCGACGCGCCGCGCCGTGTCGGAGGCCTCGCCGCCGTCCAGGTAGTCCTTCCCCTTGCCGCCGGTGAGCGTGTCGTTGCCGCCGCGGCCGTACAGCACCGCCGCCTTGACGCCGGCGGTGAGCTTGTCGGCAGCGGAGCCGCCGAACACGACCTCGATCGTGTTGACGAGGTTGTCGCCCTCGCCCTTCTCGCCGTCGTTCGCCTTGTTGCCGACGGTCACGGTGAGCTTGGCGTGTCGCCCGCGGTAGTCGACCGTGTCCTGCCCGGATCCGCCGTCCAGGCGGTCGCCGCCATCGGCGGCCTGGCCCTGGTCGAAGCGGTCCTTGCCGGCCCCTCCGGCCTCGCTGTCGTCACCCGGGCCGCCGGCCAGCGCATCGTCGCCGTCTCCGGCCTTGAGCGTGTCGTCACCGCCCGCGCCCGCGAGCCGATCGGCGCCCGCACCGCCGCTCACGGTGTCGTCGTCGGCGCCGCCGTTCAGCTCGTCCGCGGCGTCGCCGCCGTTCATCGTGTCGGACCCGTCGGCACCGTCGAGCTTGTCGGCGCCCGCTCCGCCCGAGAGCGTGTCGTCACCGGGCCCTCCCCGCAGTTCGTCGGCGCCCCCTCCCCCGTTCGCCGTGTCGTCGCCCTTGCCGCCGTCGAGCGAGTTGGCGCCGCCGTTGCCGGTGAGCGTGTCGGCGAAGTCGGAGCCGAGGATGTCCTCGAAGCCCTTCAGCTTGTCGCTGCCGAGTCCGCCGGCCGCGTCCAGCGAGGTCACGACGCCGGTCGAGAGGTTCGCCGTGATGCCCGGCAGATCGAGCCCGTGCGAGACCGTGGAGTAGTCGGCGGTGTCTTCCCCGGCTCCGCCGTCGAGCTGATCGGAGCCGTCGCCCGGATCGAGGTCGTCGTCACCGCCGCCGCCCGTGAGGACGTCGTCGCCGGCAGCCCCCACGAGATAGTTGTCGCCCTTGTCACCGGTGATGACGTCGTTGCCGGCCCCTCCGGTCGCGTCCTCGACGTCCGCGGCGACCGTGTCGTGCTCGCCTGCGACACCGGCCGAGCCACCGGAACCGAGCGTGATCGTGACCGCGAGCGTGCGATCGGAGTAGTCGATCGCGTCCTCGCCCGCGCCGCCGCCGACGGCGTCGTCGCCCGGACCGGGCGTGATGGTGTCGTCGCCCGGACCGCCCTGGAGGACGTCGTTGGCCTGACCGCCGACGATGTCGTCGATCGCGATGAGGTTGTCGGCCTCGCCCGCCTGGCCGTCGTTTCCGACGCCGTCGAGAGAGAGATTGACGGGCAGCGTGCGCCCGGCGTAGGACGCGGTGTCGAAGCCGCCGCCACCGCCGTCGATGAGATCGGAGCCGTCGGCCACGTCGTCGAGCCCGGACGCGGCGCCGGGCTGATCGATCTCGTCGTCGCCGGGACCTCCCGTCACGTTGTCGTCGCCGGCGCCCGGGTCGATCGTGTCGTCGCCCGTGCCGGCGTCCAGGCGGTCGTTCCCGATGCCGCCCGTGAGCGTGTCGGCACCCGCTCCGCCGTTGACAGTGTCGTTGCCCGCTCCGCCGTCGAGCGTGTCGTCCGCGCCGCCTCCGGCGAGGGTGTCGTTGCCTGCCCCGCCGCTCGCGCCCTCGACGTCGGCTCCGACGGTGTCGCCCTCCCCGGCCTCACCGCTGCCGGGCTTGCCGTCGAGGGTGACCGTGACCGCAGCCGCGCGGCCCGAGTAGTCGACGGTGTCGCTGCCGTCGCCGCCCGAGAGCACATCGGTGCCGTCGCCCGGCGCCGCCTCGTCGAGCGTGTCGTCGCCATCGCCCGCCGAGACGGTGTCGTTGCCGGGACCGCCCGTGAGCGTGTCGTCTCCGCGTCCGCCGGTCACGGCGTCGTTGCCGGCGCCTGCGTCCAGCACGTTCGCCCGCAGGTTTCCCGTCAGGGTGTCGTTGCCCGCGCCGCCGGTGACGTCCTCCACGTCCGTGCCGATGAGGTCGCCCTCGCCGCTCGCGCCGTCGTCGGCGAGACCGTTTGGACTCGCGTTCACCGAAGCGCTGCGGTCGTCGTAGGTGACGACATCCTCGCCGCCGCCGCCCGCGAACGTGTCGGCCACCGCTCCGCCGCGCAACGTGTCGTCGCCCTCTCCGCCGCTGAGGGTCACCGGGATGGTCAGCGGGTCGCCGAGGTCGGCGCCGTCGCCGCCGAACTCGAAGTCGTCGGCTCCCGCGCCGCCGGTCACGGACAGGCGCTCCGTCCCGGCGAACGTGAGGTCGGGCGCCGCGTCGCCGTCGAGATCGACGCCGAGCGTGCCGCCCGTGACGACGCTGTCGTCGTCCGGAAGACGCAGTGAGAGCGTGTCGCTGCCTGCCTGCAGCGCGACAGCGACGGGCAGGAGCGCACCGGTCCCGTTCGGATCCGACAACGGGCCGGCCGAGAGATCGATGACCAGCGTGTCGGCCGCCGCGCTGCCGGTGGCGGTGATCTGGGCGACGTTCGCGAGCGTGGCGGCGCCGCAGGCCTGCGCGGCTCCGGCGCCGACGGCGAATGTCACGGCACTCCCGTCCTGCGAGAGGGTGACCGTTCCGTCCGCGGCTCCGACCGTCAGAACGGCAGTGCCGCCCATGCCTCCCGTGCGGACGCAGGTGGCTGCATCAACCGCCGGCGCGAGGGCAAGCGCCCCCAGGCCGAGCAGACCAAGAACCGATGCGCGCAGAGCGCGCCGTCGCCTATCGCGCATGTCCCCTCCCTCAGGTTCGGCGGCGAGCCTACAGCGGGCCGCGCACTCGGCGCAACCGGCCGAGACCGCGAGCACCACGCGGCTCTTGCACCAGTTCTCAGACGGCGTCGGCGAGGAAACGTCCGTCGCGCTGGATCAGGTGGCCGTCGGCATAGACCTCGCCTCCGTCGCGCAGATCGCAGACGAGATCCCAGTGCAGCGCGCTCTTGTTGAGTCCGCCGGTGACCGCGTACGCGGCTCCCAGCGCCATGTGCACGGTGCCGCCGATCTTCTCGTCCAGCAGCGTGTCGAGCGTGGGCTCCCGGATCGCCTCGTTGAGCCCGAATGCGAACTCGCCGAGCGTGCGGGCGCCCTCGTCGGTGTCGAGACGCGCCAGCAGGGCGTCCTCTCCGGACGACGCGGAGGCCTCGACGCAGCGCCCTGCCTCGAAGCGCAGGCGCGCGCCCTCGACGCGCTGCCCACCCCAGGCCGAGGGCATCGCGAAGGTCACGACGCCCTCCGTCGCGTCCTCGCGTGGGCCCGTGAAGACCTCGCCGTCGGGGAGGTTGTGGTGGCCCGAGGCATTGATCCAGCGACGACCGCCGACACGCAGCCGCAGGTCGGTGCCGTTCGCCACCACGCGCAACTCGTCGACTGCCTCCAGCCGCTCGACCAGCCGGTCCTGCAGCTCTCCCTGGGCGCGCCAGGCAACGACGGGGTCGGGCTGGTCGAGCTTGAGCGCGCGCCCGAGCAGGTCGCGGTAGCCATCGAGGGAGAGCCCGGCCGCCTGAGCGAAGGCAGCGGTCGGGTACTGGGCACCGCACCAGGCGGCCTCGCCACGGGCGTCGCGATCGACCAGCACGTGCACGGCGCGCAGCCTCCCTGTCTCCGAGGCCGCCGCCCGCGCCGGGTCGACGTGCGCCAGCTGCTCGACATTGGAGAGCGCGAGCAGCGTCACGCGGCAGTCGACGCGCTCGTACCACACGAGCTTGAGCGGATCGGCCTCGCCCAGCACGTCGGGGGCGGCGCACTCCGCCTTGGCCTCGATCCAGCCCTCGGGCAGCATCTGCACCGCGGGGTGCGCTCCCGCCTCGAGCACCCGGCGATGCACCGCGCGCGCGAGCGGCTCGGCCAGCTCGCCGCACTCGATGAGCACGCTCTGGCCGGCCCGCACGGCGAGCGCGTGCTCGACGATCACGCGGGCGTACAGGTCGTCGAAGGGATCCATCAGATCACCAGCCTCCCTTCGAGCAGCAGGGCTTCGCCGTCGGCGTCGATGCGCCCGCCCGCGCGCAGATCGCAGACCAGGTCCCAGTGGATCGCCGAGATGTTGTCGCCGCCCAGCCGCGGGAAGGAGCGGCCGAGCGCGAGATGGCACGTGCCGCCGATCTTCTCGTCGAAGACGGCGTCGCCGACGGCCCGCTCGATCCGCTCGTTCGTCCCGAGCGCGAACTCGCCGACGCGGCGCGCGCCCTCGTCCGTGTCGAGGCGAGCCAGCAGGGCGTCCTCGCCGGCCGACGCCGACGCCTCGACGACGACGCCGGCGTCGAAGCGCAGGCGCACGTCGCGGCATTCCCGGCCGTCGTGCTGGGAGGGCACGCCGAACGTGATCTCACCCTCCACCCCGCCCTGCGGCGGGGCGCAGAAGACCTCGCCGTCGGGCAGGTTCAGCTGACCGGCGCAGGACTCCCATGCGCGCCCTGCGACATCCACGTGGAGGTCGGTGCCCGCTGCCGTGATGTGCAACTCGCGCACTCGCTCGAGCCGATCGATCAGCCTCGCGTGACGCTCGCCCAGCCGGCGCCACGCGGCAACCGGATCGGGCTCGTCCAGCAGGAGCGCCGAGTACACGAAGCGCTCCCAGGCCGCCGTGCCCATGCGCGCGGTCTGCGCACCGAGCGCCGTCGGATAGGCGGCGCCGACCCAGCGAAGCTCACCCGCGGCCTCCCGCTCGTCGTGGCGCGCCATCCAGGGCGCGTGAGCCCGATCGAGCTCGGCGTCCCGCACGCTCGGTATGCCCGTGCGCTCGGCCGCGTTGACGCCGGCCCACACGATCAGCCAGCGGTCGAAGCGGTCGACGCTCTCGAGCGCCGCGGGGTCGAGGAAGGCGACCTGATCGTCGCTGCCGTAGCGCAGGACGTCATTCAGGGCCCACTCCGGCGCCATGTCCACGCTGACGCGCGCCCCCCGGCGCCAGGCCTCGCGCGCGGTGGCCACGACCAGGGGCGATCCCTCGCGCACGGAGCCGATGTGGAGCCGGTGCGACTCGCCGATGCCGAGGGAGTGCTCGCAGATGAGCTGCGCGTAGCGAGTGAGCCTCGGGTCGGTCACGACAGTGCACTCTCGACCGCGGGCCATAACCGCGCGGTGCCGAAGCGGACGGGATCGTCGCACACCAGTCCCGTCTCCTCCGCGACGGCCACGATCGCCGCGCGCGCATCGTCGTCGCGCTCGATCCGCCTCGTGGAGAGCGCGATCGCGACGACGGGGGCGGGCCGGATCGGGGCGGTCAGCCGCAACAGGAGGTCGGCGAGCTCGGACAGCGGCGGGATCACCGGGCCGGGCGGGCCGCCGCGGTCCTCCAGGTCGATGCGATCGGCACCGGCCTCGTGCACGAGCACGAGCGCGTGCGGCGTACAGCCGTGCAGGAGGCCGAGTGTGACCCCGGAGTAGAGCGGGTGCAGGATCGCGCCCTGCCCCTCCACCAGCAGCACGTCGCCGCGCTCGGCGCCCTCGAGCACGAGCCGCTCCGCAGCGCCCGCGACGTAGTCGGAGATCACGTGATCGACGGCGATGCCCCAGCCTGCGATGGAAATGCCGACCTGGCCGGTGGGCACGAAGACGGCCCGGCGGCCCCCGGCGCGGGCGGCCGCGGCGAGCTCCAGCGTCACGGTCATCTTGCCGATCGCGCAGTCGGTGCCGACCGTGTGCACGATGCGTGCCGCCGCGCCGAGCCCGGCGCCGGTCGGCGTCGAGAGTCCCGGCGGCACGCGCCTCAGATCCCGCAGCTCGAGCCCTCGCGCGGCGGCCGCGGCGACGAGATCGGGGTCGCGGCCGAGCTCGTCGTGCAGCCCCGCCTCGATGTGCAGCCCGAGCGCGAGCGCTTCGAGCAGCGCCGCCTTCCACTCGGGCGGAAGCTTCCCGCCGGCCGGCGCGACGCCGATGGCGAGGCACTGCGCGCCGAGGTCGGCGGCCTCGGCGACCGTGGCGACGATCGGGACCGGCTTGCCCGCGTACGGCACGATCTCGTCGACCGTGCGCCCGGCGTGCAGCGAGTCGACGACAGCGACGACCTCGCGCTCGCCGTAGCGAATCAGCCCGTGCGCGGCCTTGCCGTTCGACGTGTGCAGGAACGCCTCGGCGAACACCGCGACGCGCTCGCTCACGCCAGCGGCTCCACGCCCAGGCCCGGGCGGCGCGAGAGCACGATGCGCCCGTCCTCGAGCCCGAGCCCCTCGGCGGGGTCGTCGGAGATGAGCAGGTGGCCGTCGAGGTCGACGAAGTCGCAGAGGGACGCGAACTGGGCCGCCGCCGCGATGCCGAGCGAGCTCTCGATCATGCAGCCGAGCATGACGACGAGGCCGAGCGCGCGGGCGGCGTGCACCATGCGGACCGCCTCGCGGATGCCGCCCGTCTTCGCGAGCTTGAGGTTGACCCCGTCGGCGTAGGTTGCGACCTCGGCGACGTCGCGGAGGGTGTGGCAGCCCTCGTCGACGACCAGCGGGATGCCGCTGCCGGCGGCGCGCAGCTCACGGAACGCATCGTGCTCGCCGGCCGGGAACGGCTGCTCGATCAACTCCACACCGAGCCCCACGAGCGCCGGCAGCAGCTCTCGCGCCTCGTCCACGGTCCAGCCCTCGTTGGCGTCGACGCGCAGCGGCAGATCGCACACCGCCCTGATCGCCTCCAGCCGTTCCAGATCGGCCTCCCCGCCGAGCTTCACCTTGAGCCGCCGGTAGCCCGCCTCGGCCGCGCGCCGTGCGCGGTCGGCCGTGCCCTCGATCGAGTCGATGCCGATCGTGTAGGAGGTGGGCGGCGTGCGGTCGGCGAGCCCCAGGAGCCTCCAGGTCGGCTGCCCGACGAGCTTGCCGACGAGGTCGTGCAGCGCGCATTCGACCGCGCAGAGACCGACGACCGAGCCGCCGCGCGCGCGCAGCCGCGCCTCGATCGCCTCGAGCGCGAGGGGATCCTCGCCGAGCGCGCCGCCGGCGCTGTCGATGAACGCCCGGGCAGCGCCGACGGACTCGCCGTAGCGGTCGTCCGGGGCGCCCTCGCCGCGACCAACGTGGCCGTCATGCGCGATCTCGGCCCACACGACCTCTTCCGTGTCGGTCGACCCGCGCGCGATCGTGAATGTCTCAGCGAGCGTGAGCGCTCGCACGCCGCTGGAGATCTCCATGGCGCCTGACGGTAGACGATCGCGACGGGCCACCCCGTCAGGGCAGCTCGACGGCGCCGATCGTCGGGGGATCGCCGCGCTTGCGGCCGTACAGATCGGTCGCCGGCGCTCCGTCGGAGGTGCCGTGGGCGAGCAGCGACGCCGTCTCGGCGGCAGGCCGGCCCTTCGCGTCCAGGCTCGGCGAGCCGCGGCGGTCTCCCGGGCAGATCGCGCCCGAGCCGATCACGTTCGTGACCATGCGCGCCACGCCGCAGAGCGGGTGCTTCTGGCGCTCGAGGATGTTGTTCTGGATGAGCGGCCTCTGATTCGGCGCGACCTTCGAGTACTCGTCGGCGAGGACGATCGCCGCGATCGTGGCCGAGACGATCGTGTTGTTGACGAACTCGACGCCCGTCGCCAGCGGAACCGACGACTGCGCGGGATCGCGCACGTTGATCGCGAAGAACATGTCCTTGTTCGAGCCCGTGAACAGGCTCGACTCGACGTGCACGTCGTGGACCGCGCCTGCGGGGCCCGAGCGCGGGTCGACGTAGACCTGCGCGGCCCCGTTGGAGCGCACCCCGAAGTGCGAGCGCACGATCGTCCACGGCCCGCCGCCGAGGATCTGGATGAGGTCGTTGTGGTTGTCGGAGTGCGCACCGGCGAGCGCGTCGTGCAGATCGGAATCACTGATCGTCACGTCATCCGCCGCACCGCGGATGACGTCGGCATCCCGTACGTCGTGGAACCGCACATGGTCGATGACAAGACCGCGGCCCTGGGCGAGGATGCAGGCGAGCCCATGCTGGCAGTGCGCGAACTCGGCATGGGTCACCGTGATGTTGCGGTCGTCCGGATCGAGCTGTAGGGCCACGCCGGTGTCCTCCTGGGTGCCCAGGAAGCGCACGTTGCGGAACGTGATATCGCTCGAGGCGCCGAGGTCGGCGATCGCGGGCGAGCCCGCCGGCGCGATGCGCAGATCGCGTATGACGATGTGCTGCGAGCGCTTGACCGAGATGCCGGAGAGCATCGTGGAGGGTCGCCCGACGAGTCGGATGGGCGAGCTCGGCGTGAGATCGAAGAGGTTGAGCGGGGGCACGCGGCCGGCGGGCAGCCGGATCGTGCCGCCGCTCTGGTTGACGCGCTTGAGGGCGGCCTTGAACCAGGGCGGGTTTTGCGCGAATTGGTAGAGCGCGTAGGTGCGGTGCGTGCGGTTCAGCGCTCGGTGCGCGCCATAGGCGCTCGCCGTCAGCACGCACAGCAGCACCACGCCAGCGACGAGCAGGCGGCGCTTACGAAGCAGCCGGATCACCAGCAGGGCGCAGCACGGCACTCGCGGTGCTCGCCGTGCGCCCGGCGGGCACGGGAAGTTGCTCGGCGAAGCGCTGGATGCGCTCCGCGACCGCGTCCACCTCGTCCGGATCGTCGAGCTGATGGCCGACGGCCGGGATCAGTCCGAGCTCGAACCAGGGGCGCTCGCCGAGCCGGTGCAGGCCCAGGAAGAGCTCCTCGATCTCGTCGCGCACGATGTCGTTCTCGCCGTACAGGAGCGACACGTGGAGCCGGCGCGCGTAGAGCTCCTTCATCGAGCCGAGCAACGGCGTGTTGAGCCAGCGGTCCGCGTCGTCCGGCAGGCGACGCGAGAGCCGGGGCAGGAGCGACCACACGAGCGGCCGGATGACTCGCCGCACACGACCGGAGCCGGTGCGATGGCGCAACTCGGCGAGCTGCCGCAATGCCCGGCGGCGTTCAGTGCGTCGCGCGAAGCCGGGCGGGATGCGCGCGCCGCTGCGCTTGAGCGGCACGCCGACGGCGATCACGCCGGTGACGCACTCGAGCTGATCCGCGACGCGCAGCGCCGTGATGCCGCCTCCGCAGGTTCCGAACAGGACGAGCGGCACGCCGGCCTCGGCCGGCGCGACGGCCTCGGCCGTCAGGCGGACGTCGTCGACGAACGCGCCCGACTCGACGCGGCGGAGGAGATCGAAGAACGGCTCTTCGGGGAGACTGCCGCCGGACTCGCCGAGCCCGCCGGGGTCGACCCGCACCGCGCGGTGGCCGGCCGCGGCAAGCCGGTCGGCCATGCGCACGAGCACGCGGTTGACGCCCATGCGCGGCAGGACGCCTCCGGCCAGCAGGAGCGTCACGCTCCGGGGTGGGCCGGCGGGCTCGTGCACGACCGCCACGAGCTCGGCGCCGTCGGCGCCGACGAGCGTGAGCACGTTGCGCCTCATGCCTCGAGCCACTGCGAGACCGCCGTCTCCAGCTCGGGGACGCGGTCGAAGAACGCTCCGAGGTTGGCGTGCGCGTGCACGGCGGGGAAGGTCGAGCGACCGCTCCTCAGCACGGTTGCGCGCGCACCACGGCGCTCCAGCACCTCCGCCGGCGCCGACGCGACAAGACCGGCGAAGAGCGCCGGCGAGAGGCGCTGACCGTCGACCACGATCGACTCCCCCCGCTCCAGCTGTGCGAGCAGGTCCTCGCGGCTCTCGCCGGCGCTGCCGCGACGCATCACGCGACGCGCGATCTCGTGCCGCAGGTCCTGGCGGAGCGCGGCCGGCGGGTCCAGGCACGGATCGACGAGCAAGACGCGCGGAGGCGACTCGCCATCCGAGACGGCGAGCGCGGCCGGCGCGGCGTAGCGAAAGGCGAGCACGTGGGGCGAGGCTGCCGGGAAACGGCGCGCGAGCTCGCCGAGGCCCAGCCGAAGGTCGTCACAGAGCGCCTCGAACGTGACGTCCTCCGGCTCGCCGGCGCTCTCCCCCGTACCCCGCGGGTCGATCAACAGCGCACCGTGACCACGGGCGCCGAGCGCACGCACCAGCTGCACGAGGGCGCGGCGCGAGCCGACCGCCTCGCTGGCGAGCGGAGAGGAGACCAGCAGCGCGAGCGCTGCATCGTCTGGACCGTCCGCGTAGGTGAACACGGGCGCAAGCGGGTCTCCGGCGAACGCGGCCGTCGGCATCACTGCCAAGCTATGGGTGGTTCACGCCCCCGTCAAGCGCTGACTCCCCATCGGATGGGGTGCGTCCTCCCCCCGCGCGCGGGGTCCACCCGCGCCGCAACCGGATACGGTGGATGACGTGGCCGGGATCGATTTCTGCTTGGGACGTGCGCGCCGGCGCATCGGCTCGGGCTTGCTCGGCGTCCTGCTCGCCGGCCTCGCATTGGTCGTGGCGAACGGCGCGTCGGGGCGCCCGGCGGCGGCGGCCGTGCCGGATGTCGCAGTGACGCCGCTCGGGACGTTCGCCGCGCCGCTGTACGTGACCTCCCCGCCGGGCGATCCCACGCGCGTCTTCGTTGTCGAGCGCGGCGGCACCGTCCGGGTCGTCCAGAACGGCGTCACACTGCCCACCCCCTTCCTCGACGTCTCGAGCGAGGTGGGCCTGGGCGGCGAGCGCGGCCTGCTCTCGATCGCGTTCGCGCCGGACTACGCAGTCTCGGGCCTCCTCTACGCCGACGCGACGCTCGCGAACGGCACGATCGTGATCTGGGAGTTCCACGCAGGCGCAGGCGCCAACGTGGCCGACGCCGGCCACCGCCTCGTCCTGAGCATCGCGCACTCGGCCACGAATCACAACGGCGGCCAACTGCAGTTCGGGCCCGACGGCTACCTCTACATCGGCGTCGGCGACAACGCCAATGGCGCGAACGGCCAGAACCCCGGCGTGCTGCTCGGCAAGATCCTGCGCATCGATCCTCGTTCCTCGGGCGCCCAGCCCTACACGATCCCACCGGGGCAGCCGTTCGCGCCGGGCGCTGCCGCCGAGGTCTATGCGTACGGGTTCCGCAATCCGTGGCGGTTCTCGTTCGACAGCCTGACGGGCGACTTGCTGATCGGCGAGGTCGGCGAGAACGACTGGGAGGAGATCGACAGCCTGCCGGCCGGTCAGCCGGCGGGTGCCAACCTCGGCTGGAACTGCTGGGAGGGCACGCATCCGTACGCCGGAGGACACTGCAGCGTGCCGTACGTCGCTCCCATCCTCGAGTACGCGCACGACGCCACGCACTGCTCGATCAGCGGCGGCTTCGTCGCTCGCGACCCGACCGTGCCCACGATCGCCGGGCGCTTCCTCTACGCGGACTACTGCGGCACGAGCATCAACGCGGTGCTCCTGCCGGTCGGCTCGCCGCCCGACATCGCCGAGCTGGGAACGGCACCGCAGATCGCCGGCTTCGGGCAGGACTCCGACGGCCACCTCTACGTCACCTCGCTGAAGGGCGGCGTGTGGCGCATCACGGGCACCGGCGCCGCGGACAAGCCGCCCATCGCCTCCTTCACGCTCTCGACGACCACGCCCGCAGTGGGTGCGACGCTGCACCTCGACGCGTCTTCCTCGACCGACCCCGACGGACCGATCTTCAGCTACACGTGGGACACCAACGGCGACGGCAAGATCGACGGCCGCGGCATCACCTTCGACGTGAGCTATCCGACGGCCGGCGCGCGACCGATCACGCTGACGGTCACGGACACGGTCGGAGCGCACTCCTCACGCACGCTGCCCGTCTACGTCGGCGGCAAGACGACGCCCCCGGGCAGCACGAGTGCCGCCGGCAGGCTCCGCGCGACGCTGTCCGCGCCCAGCCCGCAGAAGCTCGGGGCGGTGCGCAAGAACGGGCTCCTGGTCCGATTCCGGGCGAACGCGTCGGCGACGTGGGCGCTCGCGGCCACGCTGCGGCAGGCGCGCCGCGTACACGCGACCCGGCTGCACGCCGCTCACGGACGACTCGCCAGGAAGGCGTTCAAGGCTCACGTCGGCAGCGGCACCGTGCGGCTCCGCGTTCGGCCGGCGCGCATGGCCGGGATGAAGGTGCTTGTCGTGCGCGTGCAGGCCCGGGTGCGTGCCGGGGGAAAATCGGTGCAGCGAGCCGTGCTCGTGCGCGTGCGCCTCTGACTCTCTCCACGTCGGGCAGGAAATGGCTCGGACCGGCCGTGCCGGTCCGAGCCCAGCCACTCGAAGCCAGTTCTCAGTACCCGATCTGAATGCGGTTCGTGTGATCGGGCAACGCGAAGGAGCCGTGGTTGCCGGTCGGGCCGTCCACGTCCATGAGCGAGACGACCTGCCGCGGGCGCATGCGCTGCGGCAGCAGCAGCAGCAGGCGCACCGTGTGCTCCGTGACGCTGCCAGGCCCCTGGTGATTCTTGATGCGCACGCCGCCGACGGCCGTGACATCGACCGCACGGCCGTACACGTGCGCGCTGACGCCGCCGGAGGCCGTGAACAGGCGATGGCCGCTGACGAGGCTGGACACGCGCACCGAGCCCGTCGCGTTCGCGAGATACTCGACAGTGATCAGCACGCGCGGGTCGACGCGGCGGCCGCGGATGTCCGCGCGCCCGCCCGGGTAGATGTGCAGGCGCTTGTCATGTAGGACACGCTTGCGCAGCTGGCCGCCGTGCCAGCCGAGGCCATGCTGCATGCGGCCGAGGCCGAGCGCCCCGTAGAAGGCCGCCAGGGCTCCGACACGCCGCGCCTTCTTCTCCGAGCCGAAGTAGGTCTTGAGCGCTTCCTGCGTCGACTTCGCGCTGAGATTGCGATTGGCTCCCCGGTCGTGCAGGAAGCTCGCGAGCGCGCGCAGCTGATCGGCCCGGCCGTCGGGCACGCTCGGCAGATGGCGACCGGCGATCGGGCCATGCGCCCTGCCGAGCCGAGACTCGACGCGGGCGACGGCTGCGAGCAGCGCCCAGTGCACGTGCTCGTCCTTGGCGATCGTGGAGATGCGCAGCGCAAGCTCGTGATCGATGGTCTTCAGCTTGGGCAAGGGCGGCGTGCTCGTGGCGTGCACGTAGAAGCGGATCTGCGCAGGCGTGGGCAGCAGGCGCGCGCTCAGTGCGGGCTGCGCGGGCACCGGCGGGGCGGCGGGCGGCGGGGTCACGGTGGCGGCCTGACCGGAGCCTGCGTGCGTGGGCGGAGCGACGCGGCCGCCGCCTGTGCTGGTGTCGCCTGCGGGCTGCGGCGGCGCCGCCGGAGTCGAGGCGGGCGCCGGAGGATCCTGCGACGCGTTCGGCTCGGCCGGCGGCGTCGGATCGCTGGGCGCCGCGGGATCGGCTGCGGGAGCGCTCGCCGGTGCTGCAGGGGTGGTGTCGGCAGGCGGGGCGCTGTCGGCGGGCGGCGGATCGGTCGCCGGCGGCGGATCGGTCGCCGGCGGCGGGTCGGTCGCCGGCGGGGGATCGGTGACCGGGGGCGGGTCGACCGGCGTCGTGTCGGCCGGCGGCGCAGGATCGGTCGTCTCGGTCGTGGTCGCGGCCGGATCCGGATCCGTGGTCGTCGTCACGGCCGGATCGGTGCTCGTGGTCGCCGCGGGGTCGCCGGAGTCGGCGGTGGCCCCGCTTGCAAGGGTTCCTGCGGCGAGCGCACCCGCTGCGAGGCCGGCCGCCACGAGCGCAGCGACGCCCGCCGAGCGCTTCGCGCTGGTGCGCCCTCGCGGGTCTCCGGTTCCGGTGTGCTCAGCCATCCCTCTCCTCCTGCGTCCTCTAGCGAGTCCCCCGAGCGGACGACTCCATGTCCGCCGCATCGGCAGGGAGAGGCGCGGCCGTGTCCCTCAACTGGACGATCTCGTCGAGATCACGCCGATCAGCACGAACGACGAACGGGACGCATGAGACCCTCTGCAGCGGTTCCGGGTGGCTGTCGTCCGGCACGAGGCCCAACCCCGATCGGCCGCCGACCATCGTTACTGGCCGCAGGTACAGTCATCCCATGGCAAGCACTTCGATCTCCGACGACGGCACAGGGGTGGTCTACAAGTCAGACGATGCAGGACAGGTGACCGTGGGAGGTGGCGTGGGCAAGGAGCGCAACGGCGTGTTCTTCGATTGAGGCGAGGCCCCCACCAGCCCCCGGCATCGCTCGAGTCGATTTCGCCCCGCTGCGGTTGCACACTGCTCGCCCAGTCGCCGGCATCGAACGTCCGGATCGGCTCCGGCGTCACGGGAGCAGGCGCACCTCCATCCGGCCGCCGGCCGGCGATGCACCGGCAGCCACCAGCGTTGCAGGGGGCGTGTCCTCGAGCGTTGCCGGGCCGCCGAAGCGGCGCAGGATGCGAGCCACGTACGTGCGCGTCTCGCGCGGCCACTCGCTGCGCGGTACCGACGGCCCCGCGTTGTAGGCGCCGAGCGCCGTCGCGATGTCGCCGCCTGCTTGCTCGAGCAGCGCGTGCATGAAACGCGCCTGGGCCGCGATCGCGGGACCCTGGCTCGAAGGCGCTGTGCTCGCGCTGCGGATTCCAGTTGCCGGCCCACGTCGCCGGCATGAACTGCGCGATGCCCTCGGCGCCCGCGGGCGAGCGCGCAGATGCATCGAAGCCGCTCTCGGCCTCGAGCTGGGCGGCGAGCAAGGCCGGCGGCAGTTGCTCGGCGCGCGCGGCGCGCGCGACGAGCGGCCGCAGCTCCCCGGGGACGTAGCCGGGCACGGCGAGGCCGTCGGTGCCCGTTGCGCTCATGCCCGGCAGCATCAGGCGGCCGGCATCGGTCCAGCCGCCCGCACGGAGCGGCTCGACGTGGACGCGCGCGCCACTGTGCGGAGCCTCGACGGCGAGCCCGGGCGCGACGACGAGGCCGACGTGATGCGCGGGCCGCCCGACGAAGACGAGATCGCCGGCCTGGAGTCCCATCCCAGCGGGGATCGGGCGCGCGAGCTGCTGCAGCCCCGCCGCGGTCAGGCGGCCCACCGGCAACCCCGCTGCGGCGAGCGCGTAGTCGATCAGGCCAGAGCAGTCGAATCCTCCCTCGGCCCGGCTCTCACCGCCCCAGACGTACGGCCAGCCGAGCTGCGCCAGGGCGGCCGCAACGACGGCGGCCCCGGCTTCGAGGCCCCGCACGTCGGCGATGCGAAAGCCCTGCGCCGGGGCGAGCGGCGTGAAGTCGATGCCGGCGCGTGCCGTTGCGCCTTCGCTCCCGGCCCTCACCCGCACCCGCACCGCGACCGGCGAGGCGTCGCGCCGCCCGCGCTCGAAGGAGATCTCCGCCAACTCCAGCCCGAGCCTTCCAGCCGCGCGCGCGGCCGACGAGCGCGCCGATGCCTCTGCGGCGCGCCGGACCGCATGCGAACCGCCGGCTTCCACGGCGTCGCCATAGCGCCGCTCGAGGACGAGCGCCGCAGCCAGCGCGACGGCATCGGCCGAGTCGTGCATGCGCTCGTCGAGCAGCAACACCCGGCCCGCGCGCAGCCCGGCACCTGCGACCAGCGCAAGCAGGAGGAGCAGCGCGACTGCCGCGACGGCGACCGTGCCGCGCTCACGTTCTCCCGGTCTCACGAGGCGAGGCGCCGGGTGAGGTGCACATGCGCGAGTCGGGGCAGCGGCAGTCGCAGCCCGCTCGGGACATCGAGCTCCAGCACGCCTGAGCGCACCAGCACGCGCGTGCCGGCCGGCGCCCCGTCCCGCGCCGCGACCTCGACCGGCAGCCCGAGCACCGCTGCGGCCTGCGCGCGGCCGGCTGCGCGCTCGGCGGCGAGCTCCGCACGGAACGCGAGCGCGAGCTGCGCGAACACGAGCACGGCGAGCGCGAGCGCGGGCGCCAGCGCGGCCAGCTCGACCGCCGCCTGTCCGCGCTCGCGGTCGATCACCGCTCGACGGCCCCGACGGTCAACACCGGCAGCGGCAACACGCGCGGGACGGTCAGCCTGACCGCGACGGCCCCGTCGGCGGCCACGCGCACGCTCACATCGCGCGCCAGCACCCGTGGGAGCACGGCGCGCACCGCTGCAGCGGGCGCCGAGCCGCGGGCGGCGGCTCGAGCGCCGGCGCTCGCCGCGCGCTCGGCCGCGATCGCGCACAGCGCGAACGTGCAGGCCTGCGCGATCACCGCCACGAGCAGCACCAGACACGGCAGCAGCGCCACCAGTTCCACCCCCGCCTGTCCGCGCTCCGCCGTCATGACCAGAGGCTAGGAGCGGCCTCCGTCACGGGTCTGTTGCGAACCGTGACGAGAGCGTCACGGCGTGATGCAGCTGCCCTGACCGGTGACGGGGTCGAAGACGCACTGCGGCAACGCGGTCGCGTTGTCCGACATGTCGCGCGCGATCCCGCCGACGACCATCAGACCGCTGCGTACGCCGCGGCTGAGCGGAATCGAGCGCTTGTGCTGCTTGTCGCCCCAGAAGCTCACGAACTTCTGCAACAGCGGTCGCGCGCGACCGGCCTGCATGACGAGCAGTCGCAGCCGCACCGACTCGGAGGCCTTGACGATGACCCGCAGCGTGCGGGCACCGGGCTCAGGGGGTTGAAGGTGGAACGACACCGATGGCGGCACGGTGTCCCGCACGAGGGTCGTGAATCGATACATGCTCTCGTTGCCTGCGAAATCCTTGACGTCGAAGGAGACCATGTGCGGGCCTGTCGAGTGCCAGGTGTAGAAGACGTGCATCCCGGGGCGCTCGCTCGCGACAGGGCGGCCGTTGATCTTGTCGAAGAACTTCCACAGCGCGGTGCTCGGGTCGACCTTGGAGGCTCCGTCGGTAGTCGAATCGCGCGCTGTATGCGACCCGTGTCCGCGGCTGCACCCTGTCGGGGGAGGCCACGATGATGTGCGGCGCGGTCACGTCCCGTCCGGCGAAGCGCACCGTCACCATCGGCAGCCCAGCGGAAGGGGTGTTGTTCAGCACCTGCGCGACGCGCACGAGGTAGGTCTGGGGCGCGACGGCCCCCGTAGCGTCGACCGTGGGCGTGACGTAGGCCGTCGCGTTGGCCGTCGCCCCCGGCTTGCCGATGGCCGCGACCCCGCAGGCGACCTCGTCGAATTTCGAGTCGAGGATCGTCACGACCGGCTGGTACCGCGCAGTGTCGGTGGAGATGACCGAGACGCGCAGTACGGCCGCCTCGGGCACGGGGATCGAATACCACATGCTGCGGAATCCGACCGCACCGGTGCACGACGGTGGGTCGCCGTCCTCGGGCCCCGTCGTCGCATCGGCCCAGTCCGCGGCCTGGACCACGACGTCCTGGGTGCCCGAGAGCGTCGTCCAGGCGAGCGCCGGGGCCGGCGCGGCAGTGGTCGGCACGTCGTTGGCCGGCGTCTCGGCGTGCGCGACGCCGGCCGGCAGGAGGCACGCTGAGGCGACCGCAAGCAGTCGCACGAGTCTGATGAACGCGCGTCGGGGCATATGAAGATTTGTCTGGGGGCGTACGAATTTTCGCCAGACGAGGGTCGTGCCCTGCCCGGCGGGGGTATATCCGAAGCCTAGCCGGACTTCAGTAAAAGTACCGCCGAGATTCCTGCCAGCAGCGATAGAGCACGTAGCCGAGCCCGAACAGCACGACGAAGAAGAGCAGCGCGGCCGCCGCGGAGGAGCCCGCCCAGAGGTCGCCGGTCGCGATCAGCAGCACGATCCCGATGGCCGAGCCGTAGAGGAGGATGCGACTGCGCAGCGGCATGAGCCCGAACGTCCCGCGGTTCTGACGCCAGACCGTGACCGCGATGCCGGCCAGCACGAGCAGGAACAGCACGCGCAGGATCAGGAACAGGATCCCCGCAACGCGGCCGCCCTGGCCGGCGGCCGTCAGCGCGGCGGAGATGACGGCGACGATGCCGAGATTGCGCCAGAGTGGATCCCTCAGGGTCACATTCCCCTCCCCGTCATGAACGCGCGCGTGCCGAGCCCCGCGATCGCGAACGCGATGATCGAGAACTGCAGCAGGTTGCGGCGGCCGTCCGCGGTGCGCGCGGAGTAGCCGAAGAGGACGGCCGCGGACGGCAAGAGCCCGTACACGTAGTGGAGTTCCATGGGTGCGCGATATCCCCCGGCCAGCAGGTAGAGGCCAAAAGCTCCCTGTAGGAACGCGAGCGTATGCGAGAACGCGAGCAGTTGGCTCAGCAGCCCCGATACCGGACGCTTCCGGCGCCACGTCAGCAGACCCCAGACGGCCACGATGACGTTGATGGCGACGAAGAGGCCACCGACGGCCATGTGGGCTTCCAGCACCGCCGTAGACTATCGGCGCCCTGCCGAGCGGCAGGGGCACGACGCGCGGCGGCCGAAGGCTCCGCGCGACCACGCATTCGGTTCCGAGGAGGAGCGATGCTGCAGGCCGGTGACGAGGCGCCCGACTTCTCGCTCGAGAGCGACGAGGGCGAGACGGTGAAGCTGTCCGCGCTGCGCGGGCGCCCGGTTGTCTTCTACTTCTATCCCAAGGACGACACGCCCGGCTGTACGGCCCAGGCGTGCTCGCTGCGCGACAGCTACGGCGAGATCGCCGCGCTCGGCGCCGCGCTCTACGGCATCTCGCCCGACGATTCGGACTCGCATCGCAGCTTCCGCGCCAAGTTCGCGCTGCCGTTCCCGCTGCTGGTCGACACGGATCACGCCGTGGCGGAGCGCTACGACGTCTGGCGCGAGCGCCCGAACGGCCGCATGGGCATCCTGCGCAGCGCGTTCGTCGTAGGCCCGGACGGGCGCCTCGTGCGCGCGGCCTACGACGTCAAGCCCGAGGACACGACGCCGGAGGCACTGGCGGCACTGTCGGCATGAGCGATGCCGCGCCGCTTGCCGGCGTGCGCGTGCTCGATCTCTCGCGGGTACTTGCGGGCCCCTACTGCTCCATGGTCCTGGCCGACCTCGGCGCCGATGTCGTCAAGGTCGAGCGACCCGGCACCGGCGACCCCACGCGTTCCTGGGGGCCGCCCTTCCGCGACGGCGAGTCCGCGTACTACCTGTGCGTCAACCGCGGCAAGCGCTCGATCACGGTCGACCTCGCCGACCCCGCCGGCCTCGAGGTCGCTGCGCGCCTGGCGCGCGCGGCCGACGTCGTGATCGAGAGCTTCCTGCCGGGCGGGGCGGAGCGCCTCGGCCTCGGCTACGCAACGCTCGCAGCAGCGAGCCCGAAGGTCGTCTACACCTCGATCGCCGGCTACTCGCCGGAGAGCACCGACGCGCACCGCCCCGGGTTCGACTTCGCGATCCAGGGCGAGGCCGGCGGCATGTCGATCACGGGGGAGCCCGACGGCCCACCGCTCAAGGTCGGCGTTGCGATCGCAGACATCACGACGGGGATGTTCGCGACCATCGGCACGCTCGCCGCGCTGCGCGACGCCGAGCTGACCGGCCGTGGTCACCACGTGCAGGTCAGCCTGTTCGACTCGCAGCTGGCCTGGCTTGCCAACCGCGGCTCCGACTGGCTGGTCGCCGGAGAGGAGCCGCAGCGCCTCGGCAACGCGCATCCCGCCATCGTCCCGTACGAGGCCTTCGCCACGAGGGACGGGTTCGTGATCGTCGCGATTGGCACGAACGAGCAGTTCCTACGCTTCTGCGCTGCGGCCGGGCTTGCCGAGCTCGCGGGCGATGAGCGCTATCGCAGCAACGCCCTCCGCGTCGAGCACCGGCTGGAGCTGGTCGGGCGCCTGGCCGACGCGATCGGGGCGCGGCCCACAGCAGACTGGCTCGCGATCCTCGAGGCGGCGAACGTGCCTGGCGGACCGGTGCGCACCATCCCGGAGGCCTTCGCGCATGCGCCGCACGCGGTGGTCGAGCACGCCCATCCGCGGCTCGGCTCCGTCCGCACCGTTCGCTCGCCGATCGGGCTCGACGGCGCATATCCCACGGCCTCGGCCGCCCCTCCGCTGCTGGGGCAGCACACCGACGAGGTGCTCGCCGAGCTCGGGTACGACGACGGCGCCCGCGCCGCGCTGGCACGCGGCGCCTGCCGGCTCGCCTGACGAACACCCCACGGGGTCTGGCGCGAGCCCCAGCCCGTGTGGGGCCTCTGGGGCAGCAAAGGGGGTGAGAGCGTGGGTGGCTAGCCCCCTACCTGCCGGTTCGGTGAGTTCCCGCGACCAGGCGCCAGACTGGCCTACAGATCGTGCTGGGCCCCCCGTAGATTGGAACAACTTTCCGCGGGAAATACGCCGCGGCTCAATGGGGCTGGGAGGCTCGAACACGCATGTCGGCAACGCCGCTCGGGGCAGGCTCGGACGTTACCTCGCTGATTGCCGACGAGGCGGTCACCTACGACGAGACCGGTCTCCACCAGCACCCACTGCCGGCCACGCGTCACGGCAAGTCGCGGCGCCGCGGGTGGTTCCTGCGTCGCAGCCTCGTGATCGCCGACGCCACCGCGTTCATGATCGCCGCGCTCGGCGTCGGGGCGCTCAACCCGGGCGCGCACACCCTCTCGCACCCGCCGCTCGTGCTCGGCGGGCTGTTCGCCTGGATCACGCTCTCGTGGCTGTACGGCTACTACACGCAGGACGAGCTGCGCATGGCGCACAGCACCGCCGACGATGTCCCGGGCCTGGTGCTGCTCGCCGCGGCGACCACCTGGGCAGGGCAGCTCGCGGATGCCGCGCTGTCCGTGAAGGAGCCGCCGATCGGCAAGCTTGCGGTGTTCTTCGTCGCGCTCGTGATCCTCGCCACCGCCATGCGCGCGTTCGCGCGCATGGTCGTGCGCCGCTGGCTTATCCCGACGGAGCCCACGCTTGTCGTTGGCACGGGCCGTATCGCGCGCCGCGTCGTCGAGAAGCTCGCCGCCCGGCCCGAATACGGCATCCGGGTGGTCGGCTTCGTCGACGACGACCCGCTCACCGATCACATCGGCGAGGCGCCCTACCTCGGCGAGACGGACGAGCTCGAGCGGCTCGTCGAGGCCCATGGCGTGCACCGCGTGATCCTCGCGTTCTCGCGCGCGGGCGACAGCCGCGGCGTCGACCTCGTCCGCCGGTGCAACCAGGTCGGCGTGCAGGTGGACGTGGTCCCGCGACTGTACGAGGTCCTGGGTCCAAGACCCAGGTCCACGAGCTCGACGGCCTCCCCCTCGTCTCGCTGCACGCGCCGCGCCTGCCGCATAGCGCCCGCTACGTCAAGCGCGTGCTCGATCTCGTCGTCGCCGTCATCATGCTCGCGGTGCTGAGCCCGCTGTTCGCGTTCATCGCACTGCGCATCAAACTCGAGGCGCCGGGCCCCGTGTTCTTCCGTCAGGAGCGCATCGGCGCCCGCGGTCGCCGGTTCCGGATCTACAAGTTCCGCTCGATGTACATGGACGCCGACGCGCACAAGGACGAGGTCGGGCATCTCAACAAGCACGACGAGAGCGGCCCGACGATGTTCAAGGTCCCCGAGGACCCGCGCATCACCCCCTTCGGCCGCACGCTGCGCAAGTGGTCGCTGGACGAGCTGCCCCAGCTCATCAACGTCGTGCGCGGCGAGATGAGCCTGGTCGGCCCGCGCCCGCTGATCATCGAGGAGGATCGCCACATCGTCGGTCACGGCCGCCGGCGCCTCGACCTCACCCCCGGCCTCACGGGGCTGTGGCAGGTCATGGGACGCAGCGACATCCCGTTCGCCGAGATGGTCACGCTCGACTACCTCTACGTGACCAACTGGTCGCTCTGGGGCGATCTCAAGCTGCTCGCGCGCACGCTGCCCGCAGTGATGCGCGGGCGCGGCGCGTACTAGGAACGGGAACTGGCTTCAAGAGTCCCGTGTGTGGTCGGGGGCTCAGTTCCTAGCCCAAGCGAGCCGGGAACGACGCGCGTGCGCTGCGCAGCGCGCCGCCGCGCGCGAGCACCGTCTCGTATGCGCTGAGCAGCGCGCGGCGCGAGTGCTCCCAGGACAGATCCTGCTCGACGCGCACCCTCCCCACCGCGCCCATGCGGGCCCGGCGATCAGGGTCGTCGAGCAGCTCCGCGATGAGGCGGGCGAACTCGCGCTCCTCGTTCGGAGTCGCGTAGAGCGCCGCCCCGCCCGCCGAGACGCGGGCCTCGATCAGGTCGAAGGAGACGACCGGGCGCGACATCGCCATGTACTCGACGATCTTGTTCATCGTCGAGACGTCGTTGAGCGGGTTCTTCGGGTCGGGGGCGAGACAGACGTCGGCGGTCGAGAGATAGCGGGCCACGTCGGCGTCGGAGACGCGACCTGTGAACTCGACGCGATCGTCGAGTCCGAGCTCCCGCGCGAGGGCGACGAGGTCGTCCCAGGCGTCGCCGTGGCCGAGGAACGCGGCCTGCACGTCGTCGTGACCGAAGTCGTCCCGTAGATGTGCGAGCGACCGCAGCGCGTAGTCGACCCCGTCCTGCGGGCCCATCACGCCGAGGTAGCACACGAGGTTGCTCCGGCCGCGCCTGAGCTCAGCGTCCGGGGCTACGGGCACGAAGCGGCTGAGGTCGGGGGCGCTCCGCACGACCGTCGTGCGGTCGGGCGCGACGCGCCCGCGCCCCTGCGCGACACGGCGGTAGCTCTCGTTCGTCGAGATGACGTGATCGGCCAGCCCGAAGGTCGCGCGCTCGAGCAACTCGGTGGCGCGGAGCAGGAGTCCGCCGGCCGCGAAGCGCGAACGGAAGAGCTCCGGCCCGAGGTCGTGGTGGTCGAACACGAAGCGCGCTCCTCGCAACTTCAGCGGCAGCGCGACCAGGAACAGCAGGTCGGGGGGATTGCACGCCTGCACCACGTCGAACGGCCGCTCGCGATCGAGCTTGATCGCCAGCCGCAGCGAGTGCCAGAGCGCGGTCCCGTATTCGCGCAGGTAGCCCGCAGGGCCGCCGGTGGCGGCCTCGAGCGGGTAGCGGTGGATCTCCACGCCCTCGATCCGCGCGTAGGGCTCGGTATCGCGCCTGGCTCCGCGGGGGCAGATGACCGTGACTTCGTGGCCCGCCTCGATGAGCGCCTGGCTCTCCTGCCAGACGCGCCGGTCGAACGGCACGCTGAGGTTCTCGACGAGGATCAGGATGCGCGCCATCGCACCGCTCTCACCAGGCCGCGCCGAGGTAGCCACCCGCATGGCCGGCCAGCTCGGGCCGCCGCACGAGGTCGACCAGCAGCGCGTCGCGCGCGCCCGCGGCGGCCTCGATCGAGTCGGGCTCGGTGCTCGCCAGGACGACGATCTCCGCGCCGAAGACGGCCGCCATGGGCGACGCGACCATGAGTCGCGAGAGGTGCGGAATGCGGGCATCCACATAGGCGCGGTTCGAGCCCGTGAGGTGCGAGATGCGCACATGTGCATCGTGGATGCTGAGGTCGAAGCCCCGCCCGAGCAGGCGCTCCGCCAGTTCGACCATCGGACTCTCGCGCAGGTCGTCCGTGCCCTGCTTGAAGGCGAGCCCGAGCAGCGCCACGCGCCGTGCCGTGCCCTCGACCAGCCGGTCGTAGACGCGGCGCAGGTGCGCCTCGTTCGAGCTGATCACATTCTCGAGGATCGGCACCGACAGATCGGCGCGGCGCGCGTGATAGACGATTGCGCGCACGTCCTTGGGGAGGCAGGAGCCGCCGAACGCAAAGCCCGGCCGCAGGTACGCGCGCGAGATGTTGAGCTTGGTGTCGGAGGCGAAGACCTCCATCACGGCGTGCGAGTCGACCCCGTAGGCCTGGCAGATCGCGCCCATCTCGTTGGCGAAGCCGATCTTGAGCGCGTGGAAGGAGTTGTCCGCGTACTTCGTCATCTCGGCGACCGCCACGGGCACGCGGTGGACGACGCCGGGCAAGCCGTCGTAGAGCCCGGCGACGGCATCGGCCGTGACCGGATCGCCCGCCCCGACGACCGTCTTCGGCGGATCGTTGAAGTCTCGCACCGAGGTGCCCTCGCGCAGGAACTCCGGGTTCACGGCGACGCCGAAATCCTCGCCTGCCCGCAGTCCCGACGCGGCCTCGAGTCGCGGGATCAGCGTGCCCTCGCACGTGCCGGGCAGCATCGTCGAGCGGAAGACGACGGTGTAGCGCCGGCCGAGCGTCGCGATCGCACCGCCGATCTCGTCGGCGACGCGCTCCAGGTACATCGTCGAGAGCGAGCCGTTGCCGCTCGAGGGCGTGCCGACGCAGATCAGCGCGAGATCGCTCGCCGCCACGGCCTCGGCCGCATCGATCGTCGCCCGCAATCGCCCGGACGCCACTGCCGCGGCGACCAGGTCGCCGATGCGCTCCTCGACGATCGTCGAGCGCCCCTGCGTGACCATGGCCACCTTGTCGTGGCTGGGGTCGACTCCGATCACCTCGTGCCCGCGCTCGGCGAGGCAGGCGGCCGAGACGATCCCGACGTAGCCGAGGCCGAAGACAGCGATCCGCATGTTCCTGCCTACTCCATGTAGCCGAGGCCGCGCAGCCGATCCTGCACCTCGCCGGTCTCGTCGTCGGCAAAGGCTCGCACCCGGTCGGCGAGCTCGAGATCGCCCGCCGCATACGCCGGCGGGCGGCTCGCGAGCAACGCCGGGTCGATGGCTGCGTCGATCAGCTGCCCTTCCATGCCCTGGGGGATCGGCTCACCCAGCAGGTACTGGATCGTCGGAGCGACGTCCTCGATGGACGCGAAGAGGCCGCCGGGCGCTGCGGAGGGCCCAGCCAGCGCGACGATGCCCTCGTGCCGGTGGCTGCCGACGTAATGGGCGCCGCTGCCGGCGATCTCGATCGTGTCCCAGATGCCCTCGGTGCGGCTCTTGAGGTTGCCCTTGCCGAGCCACTCGTAGTCGACGAACTCGACGACGAGATCCGGCACGCGCTCCAGGTGCGCGCCGCTGAAGAGCTCCTCGCGCCGGTGCACGGCGGCCACGATCGGGCGGCCGCTCGCGGGATCGCGCAGCTCGCGCAGCCGTGTCGCGATCTCGCTTCGCACGCACTCGTACTCGTCCCCCGGCGCGACGGTGCCGTGCCGCTCGCGCCCCTGCACGTTGATGACGACGTTGCCGAACGTGCCATATGCGAACGCCCGCGTGCGCTGGAAGTCGACGACGCTGAAGTTCTGCAGCTCGTGGCTTCGCTCGCGCAAGGCCCCCAGCCGCTGCTTCGCGCGCGTGCGCAAATCGAGCGGGAGGCGGCGCCAGAGAGCGAGCGCGCGCGCCGCGGCCATGCGCTGCAGCTGTCCTCCGCGCACCAGCTCGGCTGCGCCCGCGTACTCCAGCAGACCTTGCTCCGCGAGCCAGGCGTTGAGATTGACGACGCCGTGGAGCGGCCCGCCGCCGTGATCGGACACGAGCATGATGTCGCCCCCCAGCGCGCCGGCGAGCGCACCCACCGCCTCGTCCAGGATCATGTAGACGCGCGCCATGGGGCTCGCCGGACCGCTGCGCTCCCACTCGTCCCAGCCGATGTGGTGCGCATGGTCGGCGGCCATGAACACAACCACGAGCAGCTCGGGGTCGAAGCGCTCCGCCAGCCACAGCGTGAGCTCGACGCGCTGCTCGGCGGCGCGCCGCACGGCGTCGAGATCGATGCCGCCCGCGGGCGTGACGGGGAATGCATGGTCGTGCACGAGCGGACCGAAGCGGCCCTCGAGCTCCTCGAGGAGGCCCGAGGGGGCCGCGAAGCCGTCGCGGCGGCCGAAGGCGTCGAAGCCGGCGAGAGCGAAGCCGTTGACGTCGTCGACCGGCCACGTGAACGGCACGTTGATGACGCCCACGCGCCTGCCGGCTGCGCTGAGTCGCTGCCAGACAGCGGGCTCGCGACGGTAGGAGCCGTTGACCGGACGCAGGCCGTAGCCACTCTCGTCGCGCTCGTGAAAATCCCAGATGCCGTGGCGGCCCGCGCTCACGCCGGTGAACATGGTCGTCCAGGCCTGCGGTGTGAGCGGGTGCGTGGTCGAGCGCAGCACACCGGACGCGCCCTGCCCGAGCAGACGATCGAGATGCGGCACCGCGCCCGCCGCACGCAGCGGCTCCAGCACGAGAGGCGTCATCGCGTCGAGGCCGATGACGGTGAGGGTGGGCGAAGCCACGCATCCAAGCTATCGCAGGCGGTCTGCGCCCCTCCCTCCCCAACCGGGTGGGGTCTGGCTGAACGAACGCCGGTACAGACCGCCTCGGGCCCCCCCGTAGCATGGCCGGAGAGCGCCTGACGAGCGGCACCGACGCTCGTCCCCCCGTGTGCCGCTGAAACCGAGAGCTTTCCCCGAAAGGACTGACGCCGCCGTGACGAGCGACACGCCACTCCAACAGTTGCTGCGCGCCGTAGTCCGCTTCTGGTGGGTGGCCCTGCTTGGAATCGTGCTGGCGCTGCTCGCCTTCACGTTCGCGACCTACACCGTCTCGGGATTCCCGCCGAAGCTCCACGCGCGCTCGCACTCGACGTACAGCGCGTCGACGCAGTTGCTGATCACCAGCAAGGGCGAGCCCTACCTCTCGTCCACGAACGTCAACGCCAAGATCATCAAGCTGCCGGACTCGACGACGCCCGGCACGACCGGGACGGCCGCCACCCCGCAGCAGAACTCGACCTACGACAGCGGCAGCGGCGCGGACGGCGACCTGCAGCGCCTGGTCGAGATCGCGAACTCGCTGCCTCCGCGCGTGACGAGCGACACCGTCATCCGCCTGCGCAACAAGCTGTACGGGCGCATCGCCGGCTCTGTCGCCGCCGTCAACCCGTACGCTTTCTCCGGCGCCGGCGGCTTCCGCGAGGGCCCGCTCCCCTTCATCAAGATCACGGGGACGGCCAACTCGCCCCAGGACGCGACCGACATCACAAACCAGACGGCCCAGGCGTTCAAGCGGTGGTTCGAAGGACGCCAGCAGATCGACAAGATCAAGGATCCGGTGATCGTCGAGCAGGTCAATAGCGCCGGGACCGCGTTCGCGAACGGCGGCTCGAAGCCGCTCCTCGGCGTCGCGGCAGCCCTGCTCGTGCTGCTCGGCGCCGCCGGGCTGGTGCTCGCGCTCGATCGCCTGATCCCGTCCGGCACGCCGCAGCGCGCGCGCGTCGCCGTGCCGGACGCCCCGGAGCGAGAGCGGACCGGAGCGGCGCCGGTCAGCATCGACCTGCCTGCGCTCGAGGTGCCGACGATGACGCTCGCCGCGCAGGTCGAGGACGTCGTGCCCGGTAAGACCAAGAAGCCCGCACCGCGCCCTCGCAAGCAGGGCGCGACCAACGGCTCCGCCCCGCGCCGCCGGCGGTCGGCCACCACTACGACGCGAATCGCACCGAATACCGAAGACGCCGGCTGAGCCGGAGCCGTGAGCACCTCCACCGGCCATCTGCGACCGGCATCCGCGGGCGAGGCTCGCAGGCGCGCACTCGCACTCGCGCTGCCGGTGTTCGGCATGCTCGCCCTGATTGCGACGCTGCCGCTGGGCGGTGCAGCGATCGCGGCCGGGAGCGCCCTGTTCGCCGGAACCTGCATGGTGGGGCTGCTGCTGGCGCCACGGCCCCCGCGCCTCGCGACTGCCGCGGCCGCTGTCAGCGTGCCCGTCCAGCGGGCCGTGGATCGAACGATCGACGTGGCGGAGGCGCCCGCGCGCGTGCTCTCGCTGGTCACGTTCGTGGCGATCGTGTGGTTCGTCCCGATCCGCGTCTACACCCTTCCGGCACCGGGTCCCGTGAAACTCGAGCCGTACCGCCTGATGGTGATCCTGCTGGCGGTCGCGCTCGTACTGGGAGCGATCGCGGGGTCGCGGCGCATCCGCGCCTGCGGTCTCCGCGGCGCACTCGTGGCCCTGTCCGCGTCCGCCGTCATCTCGCTCGCCGTCAACTATTCGGCGTTCACGGAGCGGCTGCTGGGGACGGAGGCGACGAAGGCTGCGACCTACCTGCTCACGTTCCCGATCGTGTTCGTGCTCGTCGCCTCGGGCGTGCGATCACGGGCCGACATCGAGCGCTGCATCAAGGCGATCGTCGTGGGAGGCGCCGTGGTCGCGTTCTGCGCGATCATCGAGACGCGCACGCAGTACAACGTCTTCAACCACCTCCGCACCGTCTTCCCGTTCCTGACGGACACGGGCGAGCGCGCCACCGAGGTTCGAAATGGCGCGCTGCGCGCCGAGGCCTCCGCCCAGCATCCGATTGCGCTCGGCGTCGCGCTCTCGCTCTGCCTGCCCCTGTCGCTCGCGCTGATCGTGCGCGTGCGCGACACGGCGCGGCGCGTGTTCTTCACGGGGTGTGCGCTGGTCCTCGTGATCGGCATGGTCGCGACGATCTCGCGCACGGCCTTCCTGGGGCTGGCGGTCATGCTGCTCGTCGGCCTCATGACCGAGCGCAAGCGGCTGACGCGCTTGTGGCCGCTCACGATCGTGCTGCTGATCGCCGCGCACACGGTCCTGCCCGGCGGGCTCGGGCGCCTCTACCACGCGTTCTTCCCCAAGGGTGGCATCACGGCCGAGCAGTCGGTGCGCGCCGGCGGTGTCGGCTCCGGCCGTCTGGCAGACATCCATCCGGCGCTGAAACTCGTGCAGTCTCACGCGTTCTTCGGCACCGGCGATCCCCTGCCGCCGCCGCCCGACCTGGCGCAGAACCCCGCCGAGACCGTGGACGCCGCCCCGCCCGATCCGATCATCTTCGACGACCAGTATCTGACCTCACTCGTCGGGCACGGCGTCTTCGGCCTCGGCGTCGTGCTCTGGCTCGTCGGCGCGATGGTGTTCACGCTCGTGCGCGCCTCGCGACGAGCGCACGGCTCTCTGCCGCTGCTCAGCGCCTGCACTGCCTCGGTCGCGGGCTTCGCTGCCGCGATGCTGACGTTCGACGCCTTCGCATTCGTGCAGTGCTCGATCTTCTTCTTCGTGATCGCGGCGCTCGGCCTGCGCCTCGCGCAGATCAGCGGGCTCACCGGCAGATCCCGGCCCGACTACGCCGAAGCTGCGCCCGCCTGACGCCAGCGCTCGTGACCGCGGGCCCAGGCGTCCACGGCCGGCTCGCGTCCCTCCCACTCGCCGACGGTGACATGCTTGCCGGCCTCGAGGTCCTTGTAGACCTCGAAGAAGTGCTTGATCTCGGCGAGCAGTTCGGGCCGCACGTCGTCGGCGTCCGAGACGCGCGTCCAGGTCGGGTCGTCGTGCGGCACGCACAGGACCTTCTCGTCCCGGCCGGCCTCGTCGTGCATCTCGAGGATGCCGACCGGACGGCACGGCACGAGGCAGCCCGGGAACGTCGGCGATGCGACGAGCAGCAACGCGTCGAGCGGATCGCCGTCCTCCCCGAGCGTCTCCAGCAGGAAGCCGTAATCGCACGGGTAGACCACGCTCGCGTAGAGCGTCCGGTCGAGCACGACGCGCTCCAGGCGCGCGTCGTACTCGTACTTGTTGCGGCTGCCCTTCGGGATCTCGACGAACGCGACGGGAAGATCGGGCGGAGTGGCTCTCACGCTCGCGAGTCTGTCTCAGCCTCCGTCGCCGCGCAAGCAGTCACGCGCGGCTCATCATCGTCACGAGCGCGACGGCGCAGAGTGTCTCCTCGCCCCCGCGCGACGCCGTGACGGCCGCCTCGCACACGGTCAGTGTGCGACCTGCGCGCACGACCTTGCCGCGCGCAGTGAGCAGCTCGCCCTCGGCCGGTGCCAGCAGGTTGAGCTTGAACTCGACGGTCAGCACCTCACTGCCCTCCGGCGTGAGCGACAAGGCGGCGTAGCCCGCGGCGCTGTCGGCGATCGCCGCCACCACACCGGCGTGCACGTAATCGTGCTGCTGGGTCAGCTCGCGCCTGGGCCTGCAGGAGATCGCACACGAGCCGGACCCGACCTCGACGAGCTCTGCGCCGAGGTGCCGCATGAAATCCTGGCGCGCGAAGCTTGCGCGCACTCGCGCCTCGGCACTCGCTGCTGCACCCACGGGGGGAGTCTGAGTCACCTGGGCGTCCGACACAATGCGGACTCCGCAGGCCGGCCGGCTTCGCACGGATGCCGTGATCGAGGCCGAGGTAAGCACAAGCACCTCTACCTGCGAACTCCTCGCAGTAAGCGCCCGGGACCCGCTAGCCTCGTTGCGGGGAATCGGGCCACTCCACCTCCAACGAACCGACCGGCCGGGTCGGACGAATGGCTGCGTGGAGGAGGTCTGATGCGGGTGATTCGCTCTTGCGAGGAGGTCGCAGCAAGACGTCCGGGACACGATCCGGGGGGAACAGTCCGATGGCCACAACATCGTCTCCAGTCTCGCGGTGGACGCGGCTTCGCGGCTCACTCACGCCGGCCGAGTGGAGGCGCGCCGGGGCCCTGGCGTTCGTCATCCTCGCGCTGCACGTCATCGGCTTCGGCCTGCTGCTCGGGTTCGTCGCGCCGCAGCACCTGAAGCTCGGCACGGGAATCTTCGGGATCGGCGTCGGCATCACGGCGTACACGCTCGGCATGCGCCACGCGTTCGACGCCGACCACATCGGCGCGATCGACAACACCACGCGCAAGCTGATGAGCGACGGGCAGCGCCCGCTCAGCGTCGGCTTCTTCTTCTCGCTCGGCCACTCCACCGTCGTCTTCCTGCTCGCCGTCGGGCTCGCCGTCGGCATCAAGGGCCTGAGCGGCGACGTCGCCGACGACGGCTCCGCGCTGCACCAGGCGACCGGGCTGATCGGGCCGACGGTCTCGGGCTCGTTCCTCTTGCTGATCGGCATCCTCAACCTCTTCCTGCTGATCGGCATCGTGCGCGTGTTCATGCGCATGCGGCACGGCGAGTTCGACGAGCAGCAACTCGAGGACCAGCTCAACGCGCGCGGGTTCATGAACCGGTTCTACGGCCGCGCGACCCAGGCCGTCAAGAAGCCCTGGCAGATGTACCCGCTCGGGCTGCTGTTCGGGCTCGGCTTCGACACCGCCACCGAGATCGCCCTGCTCGCCACCGCCGGTACGGCAGCCGCGGGCGGCCTCCCGATCTCGGCCATCCTCTGCCTGCCCATCCTGTTCGCCGCGGGCATGTCCCTGCTCGACACGATCGACGGCGCGTTCATGAACTTCGCGTACGGCTGGGCTTTCTCGAAGCCGGTTCGGAAGGTCTTCTACAACATCACGATCACGGCGCTCTCGGTCGCCGTCGCGCTCATCATCGGCAGCCTCGAGCTGCTCGCGGTGTTCGCCGACAGACTCAGCCTGAACGGCGGGATCTGGGACTTCGTCTCCAACCTCGACCTGAACATCGTCGGCTATTTCATTGTCGCGCTGTTCGTCGGCACGTGGGTGATCGCACTCGCCGTGTGGCATTTCGCGCATATCGAGGAGCGCTGGTCGGCCCGGCTCGAGCCAGGGCTCGAGGCCGGCAGCGCGCAGCGGCTCGCGCCGTGAGAATCGGGCCGCGACGCCGAGGTGGGCTTCCCGATGCCCGCGAGCAGCGGGCACAGGGCCCGCGCGGACCGCAGCCGGTTCGAGCCCTCCGAGCACCATTCGACGCTTGAACCTGGCGTCGAGAGCGACGTTGCGCATCGGTTAACCGCGCGCATGGCCCGAGGGCCGCCCCGATAGATTGCGGCAATGGGTAAGGCCCTCAGGACACGCGCGCTGCGAGAGCAGGAGCGCCGCCGCTCGCGCAGGATCAGGCTGCTCCTCGCAGGCGGGGCAGCCGTGCTGCTCGTCGTCGTGCTGGTCGCCGCGCAGCAGATCACGAGCGGCGACTCCGGCCGGCCGGATACGAAGAACCTCGCGGGCGTCGCCGACGTGAAGGCCGAGTTCTCCGGGCTCACGGAGCGCGCCGGCACGATCGGCAGCCCGAGCGCGAAGGTGACGATCACCGAGTTCGGCGACCTGCGCTGCCCGATCTGCAAGACGTTCGACAACGACGTCGCGCCACAGGTCATCTCCGACATCGTGCGCCCGGGCACGGCCAGGCTGCAGTACAAGACGTGGCCGATCCTCGGCCCGAACTCGGTCGAGGCGGCGAAGGCGGCGTATGCCGCGCGCCAGCAGAACGCGCTCTGGCGCTACGCATCGCTGACGTACCTGAACCAGGGCGACGAGAACGTCGAGTGGTTCACCCCCGCCGTCGGGCGCGCCATCGCGAAGGGCGTCGGCCTCGACGTCGCGCGCTTCGAGAAGGATCGCTCGAGCCCGGCCGCGGCAAAGACGATCGCTCAGGTCGGCCAGGAGGCCGCGAAGCTGGGCTTCGAGGGCACCCCCACGATCCGGGTCGCCGGGCCCAAGGGGACGATCACGGTCAACGCGACGTATGACGCGATCGCGAACGGCGTCCAGCAGGTGAGCGGCAGCGCGGGGTGAGCACGCGCCGCCTGGCCGCGCTGCTCGCGCTGCTCGAGCTCTGCGTCGCGGCCTATCTCGAGATCGAGCGCGCGCGAGGCCGCTCGGTCGCCTGTCCGCTCGGAGGCGGCGGCTGCGAGACGGTGCAGCACAGCCGCTACAGCCATCTCGCCGGAATCCCGCTGCCCGTGCTCGGCCTCGTCGGAGCCGTTGCGATGCTCGTGACGACGCTGCTGCCCGGCGCCCGCGCGCGCACGGCTGCGCTCGTGATCGCGTTCGCCGGCGCGCTCTTCTCGCTCTACCTGGCGGGACTGCAGGCGTTCCAGATTCATGCCTATTGCGCCTGGTGCCTGACGAGCGCCGTCATCTGGATCGCCCTGGCCGTGACGACCGCCGTCGGCTGGCTCCGCGCCGACGAATGAGTAGAGGTTCTGCCTGAATGAGCGTGGATGGCCGGGGTGTGTCGAGCGAGAGCCGGGTCGCCGCAGGTCTGGCGGTCGCACGCGCAGCGCGCGACTGCCTGACCGGCAGACGATCCACACATCCCAGGCGCCGCGATCATTCAGGTAGAACCTCTCGGCGCCTCGCGCTCGCGCTCGCCGCGCTGCTCGTGGCGCCGGCGGGCGCGGCACACACGATTCCCGGCCTCGTCCACGACGCCCGCGACGTCGTGCTGATCCAGGCGCCCGGCGCGCACGCCGCGATCGCCGCCGACGGCGCCCACCTCGAGCTGCGCCGTTCGGGCGCGAACGTCGTCGAGGTGCTCGATCCCCAGGGGCACCCCGCGCTCAGGCTCGATGCGCGCGGCGCCTGGGCGCGCAGGGGCGCGCCCATCCTCAGCGTGCTCTCGGTCGACACCGGCGCTCCGGATCCGCGCGATCCCGCGTGGCTTCGCGTCGGCCACGGCGCATCGCTGCGCTTCCACTATCCGGGGACCCACGGTGCGGTTCTGCACCGTTGGCGCGTGCCCTTGCTCGTCGACGGCCGGCCGGTCGCCATCCTGGGCGCGGTCGAGAGCGTCGCGCGCCCCTCGCTCGCGTGGCCCGTTGGCACGGTCGCCGCCGTCGCCGCGGCCGCCGGCCTGATGCTGGCTCTTGCGTCGCGGCGTCGTGCCGTCTACCTGGTCTTCGGCGCGCTGGCAGTCGCGGCCGTGGTCGTCCCGTACGGCGAGAGCGAGGCCACGTCCGCGCGGCCCTGGGGCGCGTTCGTCGCCGGCGTCGTCGCGCTCGTCGGACTGGCCGCCGCGATCAGGCTTCGCCGCGATCCCGCCCTCGAGCGGGGCGCGCTGGCGGTGACCGCCGTTGTGCTCGCCCTGCCCCTGGTCGGCCGCCTCGGCGTGCTGCGACACGGCGTGATCGTGACGACGCTCGATGCCGGCCTCGAGCGCGCCCTCGTCGCCGGAGGACTCGCGCTGGCCGCCGCGGTCGTCGCGTCGGCCGGGCGCGCGTGGTGGCCGACGAGCGAGAGAGCGGACGTCACGCCGACACGCTGAACGGCTCGCCGAGCGCGTCGAGCCGGGCTTCCACGCCGAGGCCGGCGCCGTCGGGGGCGCGCAGCCTTCCGCCTTCTGCAGGCGGCATGCCGCTGGCGTTGCCCACACTGACCCAGGCGTTGAAGTCCACGGTGTGGATCCGCAGGTCCTCGGGCGTCGAGAGCGAGAGCTGCGCCATGGCCGCCGTGTCGATGTCGCTGCCTCCCGTGTCCTCGACCGTGACGGGGAGACCGAGGTCGACGGCCACGTCGCGCAGCAGGGCCGCCGGGCCGACACCGCCCACGCGCGCGATCTTGATCGTCACGCCGTCGGCGACCCCGTCGCGATGGGCGGCGAGCAGCGCCGCGAGCGAGTCGATGCACTCGTCGAGCACCAGCGGATGCGGGCACTGCGCGCGCAGGGCGCGGCAGTCGTCGTACGACATGCACGGCTGCTCGAGCGTGATCTCGAGCCCGGTCGTCTCCCGCAGGAAGGCGCGCGCCTGCCCGGTCGTCCAGGCGCCGTTGGCGTCGCAGAAGAGCACGACGCCGGCCGGCACGGCCGCGCGCACCGCATGCACGCGCTCCACGTCCTCAGAGGGCTCACCGCCGACCTTGATCTGGATGCGGCCGTAGCCGGCAGCGACGTACGCCGCCGCGCTCCGGGCCATCGCCTCGGGCGTGTCCTGCGAGACCGAGCGGTAGAGCGCAACGCTCTCACCGAAGCGGCCACCGAGGTACGTGCAGAGCGGCACGCCGGCCGCCCGCGCGGCGAGGTCGTGGACGGCCATATCGAGCGCGGACTTCACATTGGGCTGTCCGAGCATCGCGTGATCGAGTCGCCGCCGCACGCGGCGCGGCTCGCGCGGGTCGAGCCCGAGCAGAGCCGGCGCGAGCTCGGCGACACCGGCGCGCGTGCCCGCCGCGAAGGCCGGGGCATAGAACGCGCCGAGCGGAGCCATCTCCCCCACGCCGACGAGGCCCTCGTCGCTCTCCAGCACGACGATCGTCGAGTCCGTCCCGTCCTCCGACTGTCCCCGGCAGACGTACGGCCCGTCGCGGAACGGCTGGAGCTGGCGATAGGCGGCGACCCGGACGATCCGCACGCTTGCAAGGCTACCGGCGTGCGCATCGATCACGTGCTGCTCACCCCCGACCTCGGAGACCGCCTCGTCGCGTGCGACATCGCGCGTGACTTCCGCAAGGGCTCCACGCCGTCCGATCACGCTCCCCTCGTCGCCGATCTGAGCGACGCCGGAACCGCGTAGGATCGCCGGATGCGCATCGCCGCCGTCCGGGCGACGCCCGTGAACATCCCGTTCCACGCGCCCTACCGGTTCTCGCTCGGGTCGACGGCGTCGGTCACGAAGACGATCGTCGAGCTCGACACGGACGAGGGCGTGACCGGCGTCGGCGAGTGCGCCGACGGAGATCGCAGCGCCGACATCGCGCGGCTCGGCGAGCGGCTGGTCGGCATCGACCCGCTCGACCTCAACGAATGCGAGCGGCGCTGCGTGCCGGCCTTCGAGCACTCGCTCTGGGAGAACGTGACGATGCTCCGCCGGGCGTTCGGCGCAATCGAGATGGCGCTCTGGGATCTGCGCGGCCGGGCCGAGGAGAGGCCGCTTCACAGGCTGCTGGGCGGCGCGGTGCGCAGCGAGATCGCGTTCACGGAGTACTTCGCCCTCCGTCACCCGAGCACGTCGCACCCGGGCGAGTCGACGCCGCTCGAGGTCGCCCGCTACTGCGCGCAGATGATCGAGCAGTACGACTCCCCCGCGTTCGAGGGCAAGCTCGCGACGGTCGGGCTGGACGAGGAGCTTGCAATGGTGCGCGAGGTGCGGGCCGCGATCGGCGAGCGCAGCCTGCGCCTGGACGCCAACCACGCCTGGACCGTCCCGACTGCGCGCGAGGTGCTGCGGCGCCTCGCCCCGTACGACATCCGCTGCATCGAGGAGCCGGTCGGCTCGCACGAGGAGCTCGCGCGGCTGCGGCCGTTCACGGACATCGCGTTCTCCGCGCACGCACCCGACCTGCGCCGCGCCGTCGCGCTCGGCGTGCCCGATTTCTACGTGCTCAACCTCGTCGAGCTGGGCGGTATCCGGCGCACGATCGAGTTCGTGCGCGCCTGCGAGCAGTTCGGCATCGGCTTCTGGTTCCACTCGGGCGACACGGGCATCGCGAGCGCGGCCTACCTGCAGGTCTCCGCGGCGCTCGAGCCGATCCGCGAGCCGAGTCAGGCGCTCTTCCACTGGTACGGCGACGACGTCATCGCCGAGGGCCCGTTCTGCCCGCGGAGCGGCGTCGTGCCGGTTCCCGACGGGCCCGGGCTTGGTGTCACGCTCGACCCGGGGGCGCTCGCCCGCTGCCACGCGCGCTTCCTCGCCGAAGGCGCGTTCCCCTCCGGCGAGGAGGGCCTGCCCGAGCGCACGCGCGGCTCGTTCGGCGCACTCCGGCGGTCCTAATCGACGGGCAGCCAGTCGTCGCGGAAACGCGTCAACCGGCGCGCGGCGAAACGGGCGTACGCCTCCTCGGGCTTGGTCGTCTCCACCTCGACACCCGCTCCGTGCCTGGACGCCAATGGATCGACGGTATATCCGCCCCAGTCCGGACCGATCGAGCGGTCGCGCGCGCCGACTGCGAGCACGACGCAGCGCCCCGCGCCGGCACCAACGATGACGTGCTTCGCGCCTGCCGGGCAGTGCACGAAGTCCCACTGGCGCAGCGCGCGCTCCTGTCCCTCGACGATCAGCAGGGCTTCGCCCGAGAGCACGAGGAAATCCTCCTGATCGGCCTCCCAGTGGTACATCGCCATGGGCTCGCCAGGAGCAAGCACGGTGAGGTTGATGCCGAGCTGCGGGAAGTCGGGCTCGCCCTCGAACCAGCAGACCGCGGTGCGGCCCTCGGCGTGGCGCCACCGCGCCTCGCGCGCGTTGACGACGAACCAGCCCTCGCCCTTCGGGACGAGGCCGTGCTCGGTCGGCTCGAGCTTCGACTCGGGAATCATGAGCGCGATCGTGCCACACCTGCGCCGGCCGGAGCGTGGCCGCTCGAGCCCGGGCGAGTGTGCTGGATCGTCCTGTCCGATTTCCGCTAGTCGGCCTGGCATGCTGCGGCGGTGGAGGTCGCGAGCGAGCACTGGTACCGGGCGGTCGAGAGCCGTGACACCCGCTTCGACGGCTGGATCTACCTGGGCGTCACGTCGACTGGCGTCTACTGCCGGCCGAGCTGCCCGGCGCTCTCGCCGAAGCGCGCGAACATGCGCTTCTATCGCAGCTCGGCGGCGGCTCAGCGCGCCGGGTTCCGTGCCTGCAAACGGTGTCGCCCCGATGCCTCGCCAGGCTCTCCCGAGTGGAACGCGCGCGCCGACGTCGTCGCGCGCGCGATGCGGCTGATCGGCGACGGCGTGGTCGACCGAGAGGGCGTCACGGGCCTTGCAGGCCGGCTCGGCTACAGCGTGCGCCAGCTCTCGAGGCTCGTCTCCGCCGAGCTCGGAGCCGGGCCACTGGCACTCGCCCGCGCGCAGCGGGCGCAGACTGCACGCACGCTGATCGAGACGACGGAGCTCGGATTCTCCGAGGTGGCATTCGCGGCGGGATTCGCAAGCGTGCGCCAGTTCAACGACACCGTGCGTGAGGTGTTCGCGCTCACGCCGCGGGAGCTGCGGCGACGGCGCGGCAGGCCGAACGTTGCCGGCGCCGGGACGATCGCGCTGCGGTTGGCATACCGCGCGCCGCTCGAGATCGAGGCGCTGCTCGAGTTCTTCGCGTCTCGCGCGATCTCGGGCGTCGAGGAGGTGACGGCGGCGGGCGCGTACCGCCGCACGCTGCGCCTGCCGCACGGCACCGCAATCGCCGAGCTCGCGCCCGGAAACGGCTGCGTGCGCTGCTCGCTGCGCCTCGGCGACGTCCGCGACCTCGGCGTCGCCGTCGCTCGCTGCCGGCGTCTGCTCGACCTCGATGCCGACCCCGCCTCGATCGCAGACGTGCTGGCGCGCGACGCGCTGCTCGCACCACTCGTAGCGGCCGGCCCCGGGCTGCGCGTCCCCGGCTGTGTCGACGGCACGGAGATCGCCGTGCGGGCGGTGCTCGGCCAGCAGATCTCGGTTGCCGCGGCCCGGACGCATGCCGCACGGCTCGTACAACGCCATGGAGACGCGCTGGCCGTGGCGGACGGATCGCTGACGCACGTGTTTCCCACGGCCGCGGCGCTCGCACTGGCCGACGACGACGTGCTCGCCGTGCCGGCGCGCCGGCGGGAGACGCTGCGCACGCTCTGCGCGTCGCTGCGCGACGGCCGCCTCGAGCTGGATGCCGGAGCGGACCGGCAGCGAGCGCGCCGCGATCTCGCCGCCCTGCCTGGGATCGGCCCCTGGACGGTGGAATACGTCGCCATGCGCGCGCTCGGCGATCCCGACGCCTTCCCGGCCGGCGATCTCGGTGTGCTGCACGGCCTGCGAGCCCTCGGCGTCGACGCCGACGCGCGCGAGGCCGAGCGCCGTTCGCAGGCCTGGAGGCCGTTCCGGGCCTACACGGTCCTGCATCTGTGGCGAGTACTCCATGGCGGAGGCATGACATGAGCGAGACCTACACGACGATGCAGAGCCCGCTCGGCGAGCTCCTGCTGACGGCCGAGGACGGTGTGCTGACAGGGCTCTACATGCCCGCCGAGGCACACGAGCCGCCCCCCGGCGCCGAGCGCGGCGACCGGGGGTTCGCGACCGTGCGACGCCAGCTCGAGGAGTACTTCGCAGGCCGCCGCCGCGCGTTCGACGTCGTTCTGGCGCCGCCGGGCACGGCCTTCCAGCAGCGGGTCTGGGGTGAGTTGCAGCGCATCGACTACGGCCAGACGATCTCCTACGCCGAGCTCGCAGCCCGCATCGGGCGTCCGACTGCGATCCGGGCGGCCGGGGCGGCGAACGGCGCGAATCCGATCTCGATCCTGATCCCGTGCCACCGCGTGATCGGATCGGACGGGTCGCTCACCGGTTATGGCGGCGGGCTCGAGGCCAAGCGCGCGCTGCTCGACCTCGAGCGCACGCCGGAGTGAGAACTGGTTTCATGAGTCGCGCGGCGGTCGGGGGTCTCGAATCGCCCGCGGCTTGCCGGTCGCGCGCTGACGTTGATGCAGGTGCTGGTGGGTGGCGCGCGACCGGCAGACCTGGGGCGCCCCCCCGACCACACACGGGACTCTTGAAACCAGCTCTGAGAGGGCGCGCCGCCGCGTGGCCCGCTCGACTCCTTCTCCTGGGCGCCATCTGGGGCATGTCCTTCGTGCTCATCAAGCTCGGCAACCGGGGCTTCACGCCGGTGCAGGTCTCGCTCGGGCGCATGCTCTTCGGCCTGCTCGCGGTGACTCCGGTGCTGCTCGCAGGACGCGGGCGCCTTCCACGCGACGCACGTACCTGGGCCCATCTCGGTGTCGCTGCCGCGCTCGTCAACAGCGTCCCGTTCACCCTGTTCGCGTTCGGCGAGCAGCACGTGTCTTCGGTGCTCGCGGGCATCTGGAACGGAACGACGCCGCTCTTCGTGCTCGTCGTGGTGCTGTTGACGCTGCCCGAGGAACGACCGACGCGCGAGCGCGCGGCCGGGCTCGTCCTCGGCTTCGCCGGCGTGCTCGTCGTACTCGGCGCATGGCGGGGCGTCGCCCACGGCGAGCTCATCGGCAGTGCCGCCTGCCTGGCCGCGGCGATCCTCTATGGCCTCGGCTTCCCCTACCTGCGCCGCCACCTCGCGACGGGCGGCCTGACCGTTCCGGTGCTCGCATTCGGGCAGCTCGCGATGGCGACGTTGGAGCTCGCGCTGATCGTGCCGTTCGCAGGCGGCTTACCCGACGCGGTGCCCGCCGTGCCGCTGGCCGCGGTCGCGGCGCTGGGCGCGGTCGGGACGGGAGCGGCCTATCTGCTCAACTACTCGATCATCCGCGACGCCGGCGCGACGACGGCCTCGACCGTCACCTATCTCGTGCCCGTGTTCGCGACGATCGCGGGAGTCGCGCTGCTGGGCGAGCCCCTCAGCTGGAACGAGCCCGTCGGCGGGCTGCTCGTGCTGCTCGGCGTCGCCGCAAGCCAGGGCCGCGTGCACGTCTCGCTGCTCCGACCGACGAGCGCACGGGCCTAGCAATGGCACCATGCGCCCGGTGCGCGCCGTGATGTCGATCCAGTCGTCCGTCGTCTACGGGCATGTCGGGTCGACGGCCGCGGCGATCCCGCTGCACCGGCTCGGCTTCGACGTGTGGGCCTTGCCGACGGTGATGTACTCGAGCCACGCGGGCTATCCCGGCGTGCGCGGGCGGCGCACGCCCGTCTCCGAGCTGCGCGAGTTGCTCGCCGGGCTCCGGTCGCTCGGGCGCCTCGACCGCTGCGAGGCCGTGCTCAGCGGCTATCTCGGCCGCCCGGAGACCTGGAACGTCGTGCTCGAGGCGCTCGCCGACGTTCGCGAGGCGCGACCCGATGCCTGGTTCGTGTGCGATCCCGTGCTCGGCGACGAGGGCGAGCTGTATCTTCCGGCCAAGCTCGTGCGCACCTTCCGCGAGCAAGCGGTGCCGCGGGCCGACCTCCTCGTCCCGAATCGCTTCGAGCTCGAGTGGCTCGTCGATCGGCCGGTGCCCGACATTCCCGGCGCCGTCGCGGCGGCGGCCGACCTCCATGCAGCCGGTGCGCGCGAGGTCGTCGTCAAGGGACTCGTGCTCGAGCACGACGGGCGGCCGACCCAGCACGTCGTCGGCCTCGACGACGACGGCGCGTGGGTCGCGCGCGCCCCGCACGTCGCGCAGTTCTGGAGCGGTTCGGGCGACGTCTTCACGGCTCTCGTCACCGGGCTGCGCCTGGCGGGCACGCCACTCCCCGCGACCGTCGCGCGCGCGACGGCGTTGATGGAGGAACTCGTCGCTCGCACCCATGCGCTCCGCGCACCGGAGCTCCGCATGGTCGAGATCGACTGGGCCTCCGAGCCGCCCGGGGCGCACGCCGAGCGCGTGGCCTGACCCCCGCTCACCCCGCGAGCAGGCGTGCGGCCAGCTCGGGCGAGACGTTGCCGCCCGAGAGCACGAGCACGGTGCCCGGCACCGGCTCGACGAGCCCGGCGAGCAACGCGGCGACCGGGGCCGCGGCTGCGGGCTCGACCGCCAGCTTGGCGCGTGCGTAGAGGAAGCGGAACGCCTCGGCGATCTGCTCCTCGCTCACGACGACGGCCTCGTCGAGCAGGTGCGCGAGCACGCTCAGAGGGCCGGCTCCGATGCTCGGCGGGCCGAGCGCGTCCGCGATCGAGACGCCCGCCGGTCGTGGAATCGGCGCGCCCGAGGCGATCGAGGCCGCGAGTGTGGAGATCGCCGCCGGCTCGACGCCGACCACTCGTGCAGTCGGTGCCAGGGCCTTGACCGCCGTCGCGACACCCGAGATCAACCCGCCGCCGCCGACCGGGACGACGACCTGGGTGACCTCCTCGACCTGCTCGCAGAGCTCGAGCCCGACAGTGCCCTGGCCTGCCATGACGGCGGGGTCGTCGAAGGGGTGCACGATCACACGGCCCGTTTCCGCGGCCTCCGCGTGCATGCGGGCGAACGCCTCGGTCGCATCGACGGCCTCGAGATCGACCGTCGCGCCGTAGGCGCGGGTCGCGTCCACCTTCGCCTGGCTCGCCCAACTCGGCATCATCACGAGCGCGTCCGTGCCGAGCTCGCGACCCGCGAGCGCCACCGCGGCCGCGTGGTTGCCGGCCGAGCACGTGACGATGCCGCACGCGCGCTCGTCGGGCGTGAGCTCCGCGATGCGCGAGAACGCGCCGCGCACCTTGAACGCGCCGGTGCGCTGGAACAGCTCCGCCTTCAGCCACACGCCCTGGCCCAGCGAGGCGCAGCTCATGACCGGCGTGCGCCGCACGTGGCCGTCGATGACGCCCGCCGCCCGTCGCACGTCCTCGATCGTCACGGGGGGGCCGGCCATCGCCGGGCACGCTACTCGCGCTCGAGCGAGCGCGCGACGATCTCCTTCATGATCTCGTTCGAGCCGGCGTAGATCGTCTGGACGCGCGCATCGAGAAACGCGCGTGCGACGGGGTATTCGAGCATGTACCCGTAGCCCCCGAACAGCTGCAGGCACTCGTCGATGTGGCGCCACTGCTGATCGGTCAGCCACCACTTCGCCATCGAGGCCGTGGCCGTGTCGAGCGTGCCGTCGATCACGCGCGCGACGCAGTGGTCGACGAACACGCGGCCGATCGTCGCTGCCGTATGCGCCTCGGCGATCTTGAAGCGCGTGTTCTGGAGCGCCATCAGCGGCTTGCCGAAGGCGTGGCGGGCCTGCGCGTGGGCGACGGTGTCGGCGATCACGCGCTCCAGTGCCGACACGGCCATCACCGCGACGATCGTGCGCTCGTACGGCAGCTGCTGCATCAGGTGATACAGCCCCTGTCCCTCGCCGAGGCTCGCGGTCACAGGCACGCGGCAATCGCTGAAGTGGAGCTCGCAGGTGTCCTGGGCGTGCTGGCCGACCTTGTGCAAGGGCTGCCCGCGGGTGAAGCCCTCGAGGCCGTCGGTCTCCACCATGAGGAGCGTGTAGCCCTGGGATCCGGCCCCTGCATCCGTCTGCACGACGAGGCAGATCAGGTTCGCGTGCAGGCCGTTGGTGATGAACGTCTTCGAGCCGTTGACGACGTAGTGGTCTCCATCCCGGACGGCCGAGGTCGAGATGCCGCGCAGATCGGAGCCGGCGCCCGGCTCGGTCATCGCGATCGCTCCGACGAGCTCGCCGCGCACGAGCGCGGGCACCCAGGCCGCTCGCTGCTCGTCCGTGCCGTAATCCAGCACGTAGTGCGTCGCGATCTCGTGGACGCCCTTGCCGAAGCACGCGAAGCCCGCGTGCAGCAGCTCCTCGTAGACCACGCACTCGAAGCCGAAGTCGCCTCCGAGCCCGCCGTGCTCGATCGGGACGTCGGTGCCCAGCAGCCCCGCCTCGCCCGCGCTCCGCCAGAGCTCGGCGTCGACATACCCACGCGCCTGCCAGCGCTCGTCGTTCGGCAGGATCTCGCGCTCGATGAAGGCCCGCGCAGTCTCGCGGAAGAGCTCGTGCTCGTCGCTCGCCCAGGCGGAGCGAGACCGGATGGGGCGCGTCTCGGTCATGCGGGGATCATCGCACCGCGGGTCGTGCACCAGCTCGCCCGTCCGTGCTGGAAGCCCGTAGAGTCGAGCGTCAGATGCCAATCCGCAGCCCTCATCCGGACGTCGCCGTGCCGGACGTCACGCTCTCCGACTTCGTGCTCGCCGGGGCCGCCGGGCGCGGCGAGCGGCCGGCGATCGTCGATGCCGCCAGCGGTGCTGTGCTGACCTACGCGCAGCTGGCCGCGGACGTCGATCGCTGCGCCGCAGGGCTGGCCGCGCGCGGGCTGGCGCCCGGGGAGGTCGTCGGCATCCTCGCGCCCAACGTCCCGGAGTACGCCATCGCGTTCCATGGCGTCGCGCGGGCCGGCGGCGCGACCACCACCGTGAACGCGCTCTACACGGTCGAGGAGGCGGCGTTCCAGCTTCAGACCGCGGGCGCGCGCTTCCTCGTGACCGTGCCGCAGCTCGCCGAGCGCGCTCGCGCGGCCGCACGCATCGCGGGCGTCCAGGAGGTCTTCGCAGTCGGCGGGGCGGCCGAGACGACGCCGTTCGGCGACCTGCTCGCGCCACCCGGGGCGCGGGCTCCCCGGGCCGAGATCGATCCGGCGCACCACGTCGTCGCGCTGCCGTTCTCGAGCGGCACGACCGGTCTCTCCAAGGGCGTGATGCTGACCCACCGCAACCTCGTCGCGAACCTCTGCCAGTACGAGCCTGTGCTTCACATCGACGAGCAGGACCGCGTCATCGCCGTGCTCCCGTTCTTCCACATCTACGGCCAGACGCTCGTGCTCAACGACGCACTGCGCCGGGGTGCGCGCATCGTGACGTTGCCTCGCTTCGATGTCGCAGGCTTCCTGGCGGCGATCGAGCAGCACGCCATCACGGCCTGCTACGTCGCGCCGCCCGTCGTGCTGGCGCTCGCCAAGCATCCGCTCGTCGACGACCACGACCTCTCGAGCCTGCGCTTCATCACGAGCGGCGCCGCTCCCCTCGACGCCGACCTGCAGGGCGCAGCGGAGCGGCGCGTCGGCTGCCGCGTCCAGCAGGGCTACGGCCTGACCGAGGCGAGCCCGGTCACGCACTACACCCACCAGGCTGACGAGAACGTGCATGGAACGATCGGCACGCTGCTGCCGAGCACGGAGGCGCGCCTGGTCGACCCCGAGACGGGAGAGGATGCCGTCGCGGGCCGGCCGGGCGAGATCTGGGTGCGCGGGCCGCAGGTCATGCTCGGCTATCTGAACGACGAGGGGGCCACGGCGGCCACGCTCAGCGCAGACGGCTGGCTGCGCACGGGCGACATCGCGACCATCGACGAGACCGGCCGTTTCCGTGTCGTGGATCGCCTGAAGGAGCTGATCAAATACAAGGGCTATCAGGTGCCGCCGGCGCAACTCGAGGGCATCTTGCTCACGCACCCGCAGATCGCCGACGCCTGCGTGGTGCCGATTCGCGACGAGGAGGCCGGTGAAGTGCCGAAGGCGTTCGTCGTCCCGCGCGCAGGCGAGGCGCTGGATCCCACCGAGGTCATGGCGTTCGTCGCCGGCCGTGTGGCGCCGCACATGCAGGTGCGCGCCTGCGAGCTGATCGACGCGATTCCCAAATCGCCGTCCGGCAAGCTGCTGCGCCGCGTGCTCGTGGAGCGCGAGCGGGGAACGAGGCCATGACCGGCGACGGGCGGTTGGCCGGGCGTGTCGCGCTCGTCACGGGCGGCGGCCGCGGGCTCGGGTTCGCGGTCGCGGAGCGCTACGCACGCGAGGGCGCCCGCGTCGCCATTGCGGAACTCGACGGCGATCGCGCGCGCGAGGCCGCGTCGGCGCTGGGCGAGCGCGGCCTCGGAATCCAGTGCGACGTGTCGCGGGCGGACGACGTCGACCGCGCATTCGACGCCTGCCTCGAGCGCTTCGAGCGCGTCGACATCCTCGTCAACAACGCGGCCGTCGTCGGGCCCGCCGTGCGGCACTTCCTCGATCTCGACGAGCAGACGTGGGATCTCGTGCTGGACGCGAACCTGAAGGGCCACTACCTGTGCAGCGCCCGCGCGGCGCGCCACATGGTCGAGCAGGGCGCCGGCGTCATCATCAACACCTCCAGCGGCGGTGCGAGCCGTGCACACCGCGGCATGGTCGCCTACGACGCCGCCAAGGGAGGCGTCGAGGCGTTGACCCGCGCCGTCGCGCTCGATCTGGCGCCCTACGGCGTGCGCTGCGTCTGCATCGTGCCGGGGCTGATGGAGACCTCGGAACAGGGCCCTGCGGCCGAGGAGCGCGCACGCGCCACGGCCGCGACCGTGCCACTGGGCCGCCAGGGCACCGGGGTCGACATCGCCGGGGCTGCAGTGTTCCTCGCCGGTGACGATGCCGCTTACCTCACCGGTTCGTGCGTCTATGTCGACGGCGGTGTCCTGAGTCAGCAGCGCTCGCCCCAGGTCGAGACGTTCCCGCTCGATCGCTTCCCCCGCGTCGGACGCCTGCAGCGCTAGATCGGCCGGCCCGCGCGCAGCTCCGGGTGGTGGCGGAGCTGCCGCTCGTCGAGGTCGTCGAGCTCGCGCGAGCGCGCAACCGCCGGCCGCGCCCCCACGCGCGCGTAGTGCGCGCGCACGCGCTCGCCGCCTACCTGGTAGCCGCCGCGGATGTAGTTCTCCCAGCCGACCAGCATGTACAGGTAGAGGTCGGCGACCGAGAACGTCTCGCCGAGGCACCACGGGCCGCGCGCGAGCTGGCGCTCCAGGTAGGAGCCGTGTGCGTCCATCGATTCCCGCCCGCGTGCCCGGGCGGCCGCTTCGGCCTCGGGCTCCGGGTCCGCGGAGGGCGACTTCATGAGTGGCCACCACGCGGGGTGCAGCGTGTCGGCGAGCCACAGGATCCAGCGATACAGGTCTGCGCGCTCCGGGGTGCCGACCGGAGGCCCGAGCACGGGGAATCGATCCGCGAGCACGAGCAGGACGGCCCCCGTCTCGTACACCGTGACGTCGCCGTCGCGCAGCGCCGGCACCCGCCTGAGCGGATTGACCTCGGCGAAGCTCGCGGGCTCGTCGCGGCGGCGCGGGTGGATGTTGACCTCCTCGTACTCCGCGCCCGCCTCCTCGAGCGCCATGCGCACGGCGAACGATGCGCTGCCCGTGATCTGGAAGAACTCGATCATGCCGCCACGCCCCTGTCGTCGCTCGCTGCCGTTGCGCCCGCAACCTAGCGGTCGTTGCACGCCGCCCGCGTCAGGCCGGGAACAGCTCCGAGAGCACCTCCCCGAGCACGCTCAGGCCTGCCTCGAAATCGTGCTCCGCCAGAGCGCCGTAGCCGAGCACGATGCCGTCCTGCGGCCCGCGGCCCTCGTGGTAGCTGGATGCGAGCGGATACAGCTCGATCGAGCGGCGCAGCGCCGCTTCGACCAGATGCGAGGAATCCGGACCGTCCTCGGGCAACTCGAGCAGCATCCCGATGCCGGCCGAGATCCCGACCGGCACGAGCGCCGGCGCGCGTTGCGCGAGCAGGTCGAGCACGCGGTCACGACGGGCCCGGTAGCGCGCGCGCATGCGGCGCACATGCCGCTCGTAGCCACCCGAGCGGAGCATCTCGCAGAGCGCGATCTGCTCGAGCGCCGAGACGTGGACGTCCTCGGCGCTGCGCAGGCTCACGACGGTGTCGAGCAGCCGCGGGGGCACGACGATCCACGCGAGGCGCAGCCCTGGCGCGATCGTCTTGCTCGCCGTCCCGCCGTAGACCACGGAATCCGGCGCCAGCGCCTGCAGCGCGCCGACCGGCTGGCGGTCGTAGCGGAACTCGCCGTCATAGTCGTCCTCGACGATGAGGCCGCCGGTCGCAGTCGCCCAGGTGATCGCGGCCGCGCGCCTGTCGCGATGCAGCACGACGCCCATCGGGAACTGGTGCGCCGGCGAGAGCACGGCGCCTGCGGCGCTCGCGTCGAGCAGATCGGTGCGGGCTCCACGGCTGTCAACCGGCAGCGGGCGGAGCGAGAGGCTCGCGCTCGCCGCCACCGCCCGATGCTGTTCCGCGCAGGGATCCTCCATTGCGATCGCACGCGCACCTTCGAGCCGCAACGCGCGGGCGACGAGCGAGAGGCCGTGGCGAAAACCCGCGCACACGACCACGAGCTCCGGATCGGCGCGCACTCCGCGTGCGCGCGCCAGGTACCAGGCGAGCTGCTCGCGCAGGTCGCGCCTGCCGCGCGGATCGCCGTAGCCGAGGCTCGCTGCCGCGACTCCCCTGAGGCCCTGGCGCAGCGCACTCATCCAGGCCGCCTGCGGAAAGGACGTGAGGTCGGGCAGCCCCGGGCTGAAGCTGAAGCGCGCGGCTCGCGCCGGGCGCTCCAGCGGCGGCATCCGCTGGGTGCCGGGCAGGGAGAGGTCGGCGACCCAGGTGCCGGCGCCGTGCCGGGCGTCGAGATATCCCTCCGCCGTCAGCTGGGCGAAGGCCTCGACCACCGTCCCGCGCGAGAGCCCGAGGTCGCCTGCCAGCGCGCGGGTCGAGGGCAGCCGTGTGCCTGCGGTCAGCCTGCCGTCCCGGATCGCCGCGCGCAGCGCGTCCTCGAGCGCGGCATGCCGTGTGCCCGCTGCGGCCAGCGCGAGGTGGAGATCGGGTCCCGAAGTGGTCCAATCTCTTTTCATGCAAATGGCTCTTTCACCTGGATCACTTCGAGTCTACGCTGCCCGCATGATCACGTCTCGCATCGCTCTCCCCTCCGCTGCTCCGGCCGTCTACGGGGCGATCTCCGCGCTGGACGACAGCGCCCAGTTCGAGCCCGCGCTGCGCGAGCTCGTCCGCATCCGCGCCTCGCAGATCAACGGCTGCGGCTACTGCGTCGACTATCACTCGCGGGACGCGCAGCGCGCGGGCGAGCAGGATCGGCGCATCTTCGCCCTCACCACCTGGCGCGAGAGCCCGTTCTTCGACGAGCGCGAGCGTGCCGCCCTGGAGCTCACCGAAGCGCTCACGCGCATGCCGGAGGGCGGCGTGCCGGACGAGACGTACGAGCGCGCGGCTCGGGCGTTCAGCGACGGCGAGCTGGGCCAGTTGCTCGGCGTCATCATCGCCATCAACGCGTGGAACCGCGTCGGCGTCGGCACGGGCCTTCAGCCCGACGTGGCGGCATGACACCCGAGTTGCGCACGGGGCCGCCCTGGATCATGCAGGAGATGATCGAGGCCCAGACGGGCCTGATAGGCGCTGCGATGCCCGGTGCCGGCACGATCGCCGAAGCCGTCTCGCGCGCGGCGCACGCCGGGACGCCGATCGTCGTCACGGGCTGCGGCACCTCCGAGCATGGCGCGATGGCGATCGCCGAGCAGCTTGCCGACGCCTTGCGTACCGCCGGCCTGCCAGTTCGCGTCGAGGCGCGCCAGGCGCTCGATGCCGCTCTCGACCCGCGCGCCGGGGGGCTCTGCATCGGCGTCTCGCACGAAGGCACGACGCGTGCGACGGTGCTCGCGCTCGAGGCGGCGCGGGCCGCCGGGGCGGCGACGGCCAGCATTGGCGCGCAGCGCGAATCGCCGCTCGCGCTCGTCGCGGATCACGCGCTCACGACCCCGCTCGTCGACGGCTCCTGGTGCCACACCGTGGCATATGCGAGCTCCATTCTGGCCGGCGCAGCCATCGGACGGGCGATCACTCGCAGCGCGATCGATGCCGCCTCCGCGATCCAGGAGACGCTGGTCCTGCGCGAGCAGATCGACGCACTCGCTGCCAAGATCCACGGGACGTCTCGCATCCTCACGGTCGGGCTCGGCGCCGACCTCGTCACGGCGCGCGAGCTCGCGCTGAAGATCGAGGAAGGAGCGCGCATACCCTCGACGGCTCTGCACCTCGAGTCGCTCCTTCACGGCCATCTCGCCGGCTGCGATGCGGACCGGACAGCGCTCGTCCTCTTCGCCGCCGACTCGCGTGGCGGCGCTCGCCGTGACTGGCGCCTGAAGTGCGCTGCCGGCGCAGCGGGAGCGATCGGCATCGCGACGATCGCGATCGGCGAGGCGACGGCACTCTCCGGCCTGCCCGGCGCCGTCGCGAGGCTTGCGGTGCCGCCCGCGCCTGTCGGCGCCGAGGTCGCCCATGCCCTGCTCACGGGCGCAGTCTCCCTGCAGCTGCTCACGCTCTCGCTGGTGCAGCTCGTGGGCGTCAGCCCCGATCTCATCCGCCGCGAGCAGCCGCCCTACCGCGAGGCTGCGGCGGTGGCGGAGAACCGCACCGACTGGTAGCTCCCGCGCCTGGCAAGGCTGCGCGCGCGCTCACGGGCTGACCGGCGGCTTGATGCGACGTGGCGCGTTGAAGGCGACATAGCGGTCGAGCATGAAATGCGCTGCGGCGGTCATCGAGACGCTCAGGGTGCGGAGCGTCTTGCGATCGAGCGTGACCGTGTACCAGGCCGGGGTGGTCGGCTCGAACATGGAAAAGCGCACGACTGTTCCGCGCGCCGAGGCGCCCTCCGCCGAGCAGCGCGACGTCGTAGGCGCCGGCGCCCCACGGGGGCGACGGCATCACGAGCGGCGGGTTCTGGAGCGACGGTTTCCAGCCGCCGCCGACGACGAGATCCCAGCGTCTGCGGCCGATCACGACGCCCGCATCGCCCGACGCCGTGCGGTAGCTGAGGCGGTTCGGCGCCTCCTTGCGCCAGACGCTCGTGCTCGTGACGCGCGGGCCGCTCGACAGCCGCTCGCGGTAGACGACGCTGCGCAGCCGCGCGAACTCGCGATCGGCGCCACGCAGCAGCGGCGCGGCCGAGACCGGCCAGTGCGCGGGCAGGGCGAAGACGACGGTCGATCGGGGACGGCCGCGACCGCTCAGCGCGATCACGACGTGCCGCACCGGCGCGCCGACGCGCGTGGCCGAGGCATAGCAGCCTGGCCCGCACGGCGCGGCCGGAGGGAGCTCCCTGCCGGCCACTGCGAAGCGCACGCGCAGCCCCGTGAGGCCGGTCCCGTCGGCGGCGACGACGGTGCCGGTGAGCCGGAGCTTCGAGCCCGCCCGCCGCGCGGCGAGCGCGACCGCCAGGTCGCCGTGGCCCTTCGCGAGCACGAGCGCGCCGTGCGGCGGATGCGGCGGCGTCCCGGCCGGTGCGATCGCCGCCGGGATGTGCGGCGCCTTGACGCCGCTCGACGACCCGCTCGCGGCGACCACTGCCACGACACCGGCAACGGCTGCCAGGAGCGCCGCGAAGGCGAGCAGGAGCCGCATGAAGGCACTCTAGGAGACGGCGCGGCTGCTGGCGCCGTCCGAGCGCGAGGCGCAGCGGCTGTTCAATCTGACCCCGCCGTCGATTACCGCGCTCGCGGGGCCGTGATCCTCGTCGCCTTCTGGCGCGCTGTCGCTCTCTACCCGTGTGCAGCATCCATACAAGCGCCCGAGCCTCCGCGTGTCGCGCTGGTGTACGCGGCGTGGCCGTCTCGTTCGCCGCGTCGCTGAAGGTCTACCGGCGCGCTACCGCCGGCGTCAGCGGGCCGTCGGTGAGACAGCAGCAGGTCGAGTGCGTCGCGATCCTGGTGTCGTTCGTGCTCGGCAGCCCCCTGCTGCGGCGCTATCAAGCACTATGGCGCCAGCGATGCAATCGTCTACGGCGTGATCCCGGCGGCGGCGCCGCTGATCATCGTCGGCACGACTGTGCTGGGGATCGCCGCCAGCAAGGCCGACTGGCCGCAGTTCGGAGCCGCGCTGGCGGTCCTGATCACCTACGTTGTGGCCGCGTTCGTGGGGCTTGTCAGGCGTCTTCCCTTATTCCTTCCCGTCCTGGGCCGAGGTGCCGGCCGAGGGGATGGTGACCGTGACGGACAGGCCGCCGTCGTTGCGGGGGCGGGCCGTGGCGGTGCCGCCGTGGATCGCGGCGATGGAGGCGACGATGGTCAGGCCGAGTCCGGAGCCGTCATGGGAGGTGCGGTCGTTGAGCCGCTGGAACGGCTGGAAGATGCGGTCGGCATCCGCCGGGCTGATGACCGGGCCGGTGTTGGCCACGGTCAGCTCGCTGCTGCCCGCAGACGGTGCGGGTGCTGATCCAGATGTCACCGGCGGCGGTGTTGTAGCGGGCCGCGTTGTCGACCAGGTTCGCGATGAGGCGTTCGGCCAGCACCGGGTCGCCCGATATGACGGCGGGCTCGAGCGTGGCGTGCACCCGCCGGTCGCCCGGGTCGGCGGTGTCGAGGACGTCTTCGGCGACCGTGGCCAGGTCGACCTCCTCGTGGACGGTGAGCCCGCGCTCGTTTCGCGCGAGGATGAGCAGCGCGCCGATGAGGTGCTCGGCGTGATCGACCGCGGCGCGGATGTCGGCCGCCATGTCGCGCAGGTCGTCGGGCGTGCTGTCGGGGTTGTCCGAGCACGACGTCGACCGTCGTGCGCATGACGGCGAGCGGGGTGCGCAGTTCATGGGAGGCGTTGGCGATGAACCGCTGCTGGCCCTCGAAGGCGGCCTGGAGCCGGTCGAGCATCTCGTCGAAGGTCTCGGCCAGTTCGCGGAGCTCGTCGCGGGGACCGCGCAGCGCGACCCGCGCCGACAGGTTGTGTTCCGAGGCGGCGCGGGCGGCTGCGGTGATCCGGTGCACCGGGCGTAGCGCCCGCCCGGCGGCGATCCAGCCGAGGATCGCGGCGAGGGCGATGACCACGGCGAGCGTGATCAGCGAGTACTGCAGCAGATGCGAGAGCGTGAGGTCGCGCTGGTGTTGCGCGCCCTGAAGCTGGAAGTAGGCGTTGCACTTGGCAAGGATGCGGTCGTTGGGATGGGCGCTCAGTTGCTCGGAGCGGCACCGCGCCAGGAAGCTGGCCGGAGCCTGCTGGCTCTGCCCCTGCGGCTCCAGCCGCGCCACCAGGCTGTAGCTGACCGCCACGACGATCGCCCCGCAGACGGCGAACAGGCCGGTGTAGAGCAGGGTCAGGCGTGCGCGGACGGTCAGCCGCGGGCGGCGGCTCACATCCGGTATCCCTTGCCGATCACGGTTTCGATCAGCGGCGGTTCGCCGAGCTTGCGCCGCAAGCGAGTCATCGTCACCGAGACGATGTTGCTGAACGGGTCGACGTCGGCGTCCCACACGTGCTCGAGCAGTTCCTCCGCGCTGACGAGGGCACCGTCGGCGGCCAGCAGCATCTCCAGGATCCCGAACTCCTTGCGCGTCAGGGACAACGGCCGCGAGCCGCGGCTCGCGCGGTGCCGGGCGCGGTCCACGGTGAGGTCGCCGCGGCGCAGGACCGGCGGCGCGGACGGCGCCCGGCGCGAGAGCGCCCGCACGCGGGCGACGAGCTCGGCGAACACGAACGGCTTGCCGAGGTAGTCGTCCGCGCCCAGCTCCAGGCCATCCACCCGATCCTCGACCTCAGCGGCAGCGGTCAGCATGAGGATCCGCGGGCCGGAGCCGGCGAGCCGTCCGGCACACCCGGTCACCGTGCACCACCGGCAGGTCGCGGTCGAGCACGATCACGTCATAGGCCGTCTTCGCGGCGGCCTCCAGTGCCGCCGCGCCGTCGTGCGACGGCGTCCACGGCCATCCCAGCCTGACGCAGCCCCTGAGCGATCCGGCCGGCAAGCGTCACATGGTCCTCGACCACCAACACCCGCATCCGCCCAAGTATGCGCCGGTCGACGTGACATCCGTTCGACATCACGCGTAGCGCTGATGTCATCCGACCGGGCGTAGAACTACACGTATGAACACCTGGCGGCGGGTCGGCTCGTCACGTCAGGCCGGAGGCCGGCGACGCACCAAGGCGTTGTCTGCAAGAGCTAGCCGCGACGAGGTAGTTCCGCCGCGTCGCGCCGAGCGTGCGGGACGCGGCATCCGCCTGGCATGGGTGGAAGCGGCGCTCGCCGTTGCCGCGTTCGCGGCGCTGTGCGTCGTGGTCCTGTCCGTCGCGCCTCAGACCGCAGAGCCCGATGACGGCGCCTACCGCGCATCGATCGTGGCGATGACCGAAGGGCATTTCCTGACGTTGTCGACCGCTCAGGCAGAAACGCTGGCAAGGAAGCTGGGCGACAACCCGGCCGCCCCCCCGAACCAGTGGGTCGAGCTGACCGACGGGCGGTATATCAGCGAGAAGGATCCCGGCTATCCCTTCCTCGCGGCGCCATTCGAGGCGCTCGGGCATCATCCGCTGGGCGCCGCTGTTCTACGGGGCACTCGCCTGCCTTGGGCTGTTCGTCGGCGCCCGGCGCTGGCTCGGGCGCTTCGGCGGCCTCGCCGCGGTCGGCCTGTACTGCTCATCCGGAGCCGCGCTGGCTTTCGCCTGGCGCGACTACATGCCGACATTCACCGACGCCTCGCTCATCGCGGCCGGTTCCGGGGCCCTGCTGTGGGCGGTGCTGGCAACCGAAGCCAGCGCCCGGCGGCGCACCTGGGCCGGCCTCGCCGGATTCCTGGCGATCGAGATCGCGACCTTCGTCCGCTACACCAATATCGTGATCCTCGGCTGCGCCGTCGTGGCCGTGATCGCGGCGTGGCGGCTGCGAGCCGCGAGGCTGCCCCTCCGCACGCTGTGCTGGTGGCTTGCGTCGGTGGCCGTCTTCGGCGCCGGCGTGGCCGTCTTCGACGATCTCGTCTACGGCGGCCCGCTGACAACCGGGTACCAGCCCGGCGAGGTCACATTCGCCCTCGGCGCGATCGGGCCGAATCTGCGGATCATGCCCGCGCACCTGATGCAGGCCATGCCGATGCTGGTGCTCGGACTGATAGCGCTGGCATGGATCATCGTGCGGTGGCTGGTGCTCCGCCGGGCCGACGGCGAGGCCGGCGCGCGTGGCCCGTCGCGATCTATCGGTCGGCGCTCGCCCTCGCCGCGTCGTGGTTCGCGATCTGGGGCCTGTACTCCGCGTACACCTGGACGACCGACCCGACCAGTGTCAGTGTCCAGGTCGTCCGGTTCTACGTCCCGGCGATCGGCGCGATCGCCCTGCTCGGCGCCTGGCTCGTGACCAGGATTCCCGGCCGTGCATGGCGAGCCGGCCTGACCTCAACCGCCGTTATCACGGCGTTGTTCGGCCTCGGCGTGTGGGCCTTCCACGCCATGTACGCACTCTCGGCGACCTGCCGGCGGCCGACTGGCGGACTGGCTCGAGGAGCGGCGGGGCGTTCGGTGGTCTCGAGCGCGACTCTTGAAACCAGTCCTCAGTCGTTGCCGGCGCGTGCGCGCGCCTGGGCGACGGCCTCGGCGAGCAGCTCGCGCGGCTGCGCGCCGACCACGAGCAGCCGCCGGTCGATCACGAACGCCGGCACGCCGGTCGCGCCGGCAGCCTGTGCGCGGCGCGTGGATTCATCGACCGTCCGGGCCCAGATGCGATCGTCGAGCGCCTGCCCGATCCCGTGCTCGGAGACACCGACCTCGCGCGCGAGTTGCTCCAGCGCCGATCGCTGTGAGAGGTCGACGCCCTCGGCCCAGTAGGCATCCATGGCGCGGTCGTGATAGGCGCGGTGCAACCCCTCCGCGCGCGCGCCCTCGCCGAGCTCGAGCGCGAGGCGCGTGTTCGAGACCACCTCCGGCGGCGGGGCATACACGAGGCCCTCGGCCGCGAACAGCGCGCGCGTACGCCCGTCGTACCCCTCGCCATAGCGCGCGACGAGGTCGGCCCGCGGGATCCCCTGCGGCGCATACTCCGGGTGCAGATCGAATGGCAACCACTCGATCCGAGCGCCGAACTGGCGCTCCAGCCACACCGCGCGGGGCTCCGCGATGCGGCAGAACGGTCAGATGAAGTCTGACCAGATCGCGATCTCGAGGCCGTCGCCGTTCGCTTCCATGCCCGGACCCTATCTCGGCCACACGGTCCCGGCTGAACCCGCCGCACCCTCGGTGGGACGCCGTGCGGCTAGCGTGCCCTGGATGACCGAGCTCCTCGTCCGCGGCGAGCTGCTGCTCGCGTCCTCGGAGGCCGACCCCCTTCCGCGCGGCGCGGCGCTGATACGCGACGGCGCCATCGTCGAGGTCGGCGACGGTGACGCAATCGGGCGCGCGCACCCGGACGCGCAGATCGTCGGTGGCGAGGGCAAGCTCGTGCTGCCCGGGCTGATCAACGCCCACCATCACGGCATGGCGATCTCGACGGTGCAACTCGGCTACCCGGACCCAGGCCCGGCCGAGCCCGGCTTGCGCGACACGCCGTTCGAGTCGTGGATGGGGACGATGCTGGCACTCGACGCGATCGACCCCTACCTCGGCACGCTCGCCAAGGACGTGCTCCTGATCGAGTCCGGCGTCACGGGCCATCTGCACATGCATTTCCCCTCCGGCGCAGGCGAGGGGGCGGCCGAGGAGGTCTACGCCCGCGAGTTGGACGAGACGCTGCGCGCGCACCGCGCCTCGGGCCAACGCGTAGCACTGGCGCCCCACTGGAGCGACCGCTCGCGCCTGGCCTATGACGGCGACGCGCCCTTCATCGCGTCGCTGCCTCTCGAGCTGCGCGGTGCGGCGCGCGATCTCGCAGGCGCGCGCATGCCACCGGAGGCCTACCTGGACGCGATCCGGCACCTCATCGGGCAGCTCGATGGCGACCCGCTGCTGAGCGCCCAGTTTGCGATCATGGCGCCCCAGTGGGCGAGCGACGGGCTCGTCGAAGCGGTCGGCGCGGCAGCGGAGGAGCTCGCTGCGCGCGTGCACCTGCACGCGCTCGAGAGCCCGCTGCAGCGCGCCTGGGGCGACGCCGCCGCAGGGGGGCGCGAGCTCGAGCGGCTGACGGCCGCCGGCGTGCTCGGCGACCGCAGCGCGCTCGCCCACGGCGTCTGGCTCCGCGCTTCCGACATCGACCTGCTCGCCCGCACGGGGGCGACCGTCGTGCACAACTGCTCCTCGAACCTTCGCCTGGCAACGGGCGTGGCGCCGCTTCGCCGCCTGGTGGCGGCCGGGGTGAGCGTCGCGCTGGGCCTCGACGACATGGGGCTCGCAGACGACGACGACATGTTCGCCGAGGTGCGGGTCGCCCACGTGATGCAGCGCGTGCACGGCGACCCGCGCGACCCCCGCCTGCGGCCCGCCGAGCTGTTCGGGCTCGGCTGGGACGGAGGCGCCAGGGCCATCGGCGCCTGCACGGCGGTCGGCCGGCTCGAGCCGGGCAGGCGCGGCGACGTCATCGTGCTCGACCTGCGTGCGCTGCGCGCGCCGTACACAGCGGGCGATGCCGACGTCTGGGAGCTCGTACTCACACGCGCCAAGGCGGCGCACGTCGACAGCGTGGTCGTCGACGGCCGCGTCCTGATGCTGCGGCGGAAGCTGCAGCACATCGACCGCGACGCGCTCATGGAGGAGGTCGCCGCGGCGGCGGCGGCGACGATCGCGAGGCGCAACCCCTCGGAGCGTGCCCGGATCGAGCAGCTGCGCCGGCTGATCGTCGAGCACTACCAGGCCCCGGCGTGGCACGAGGGCCCGACGTGAGCGAAGGGCCGTCATCGCAAGTTCTCCGAGAGGTTCTGCCCGAGTGAGCGTGGATGGCTGGGGTGTGTGGAGCGAGCCGGGCTCCGACCGGCTCGCAGGGCAGGCGGGACGCCTTCCCAAGAGCCGGGCGGTGCTCCCGCGAAGCCCCGGATCCCGCTCATCCACAACATCTGGTCACATCCCAGACGCCGCGCTCATTCAGTCGGAACTTCTCTAGTCTTCCGCGCATGAAGCTGAGCGCCCGAAACCAGATCCCCGCCCGCGTCACGAGCATCACCCACGGTGAGGCCATCGCCAATGTCGTGCTCGACGCCGGCGGCGTCCGGCTCGTCGCCTCCATCACGGTCGAGGCCGTGCGCGAGCTCGGGATCTCGGAGGGCTCCGAGGTGACGGCCATCGTGAAGGCCTCCGACGTCCTGATCGGCGTCGGGGCGTCCTCGTAGGGCACCGCGGCCACGGCTCGTCGCGACGCTTCAATTCCCAGCCGCGATTCGCTAGCCTCGCGGCGTGAGCTTCTCCGACTGGATGCTTGCACTGCATCTGCTCGCGGCCTTCGCCATCGCCGCGGCGCTCGTGCTGTTCAGCGTCCTGGTCTTTTCGGGCAGGCGGATGACGACGCTCGAGCAGACGCGGACGCTCTTCCGCGTCGCCCCGGTGGGCACAGCCCTGATCAGCGCCGGCATCGGGCTCGTCTTCGTGTTCGGCGTGATCCTCGCCCTCGATTCCGACAGGTTCGAGCTGTGGGACGGCTGGGTGATCGCCGGGATCGTCCTGTGGGCCTTGTTCGCGGGAGTCGGCCAGCGCAGCGGTGCGTACTACCAGAGCGTCCAGAAGCTGGCGGAGGAGCCGGGTGACGCCAATCAGGCCGAGGTGCTGGCACGCCTGCGGGCGCCCACCGGCGCGACGCTGCACCTCGCAAGCCTCGGGCTCTTCGTGCTGATCCTGCTCGACATGATCTTCAAGCCAGGAGCCTGACGATGCGATCCGACAGCATCAGCTTCGCGCTGTTCGTCCACGTCGCAGGCGCCATGGTGCTCGTCGGCGGCCTCGTCACCGCGGCGGCCGCCGCGATCATCGGATGGCGCGACGAGGCCGCCGCGCTGCGGCGCTTCTCGTACTGGACGCTCCTGGCCGTCGCGTTCCCCGGCTACATCGTTATGCGGATCGGGGCCGAGTGGACCGCCTCGAAGGAGCATCTCACGAACCTGCCGGACGACCCCACGTGGCTCGGCATCGGCTACGCGACCGCTGATATCGGCGGGCTGCTGCTGCTGATCGCGCTCATCCTTGGAGGGATCGGAGTGCGCCTTTCTCGCAACGGCGGAGGCGGCGGCCTGCTCAAGGCGAGCAGCGTGCTCGCGACGCTCCTGGTGGCCGTCTACGTGGTCACGATCTGGGCGATGGGCGCCAAGCCGACGTAGCCGAGGAATTCCTCCTAGGCTTGCAGCGTTCCGAGTTTCACTTCGTTTACATCACAGGAAAGGTCACGCATGGCTCTGCAACTGGGCGATACCGCGCCCGATTTCGAGGCTGAGACGACCGAAGGCCCCATCAGCTTCCACGACTGGATCGGCGACTCCTGGGCCGTGCTGTTCTCCCATCCGCGCAACTTCACCCCGGTCTGCACCACCGAGCTCGGGTACATGGCCAACATCAAGCCGGAGTTCGACAAGCGCGGCGTCAAGATCATCGGGCTGTCCGTCGATCCTGTCGGCAACCATGAGCAATGGTCGCGCGACATCGAGGAGACGCAGGGGACCGCGATCAACTATCCGTTGATCGGAGACCGCGACTTCAGGGTCTCCAAGCTCTACGGCATGCTGTCCGGCGACGTCGAGGGCGACCCGACCGCGCGCACGCCGGCCGACAACCAGACGGTGCGCAACGTGTTCGTGATCGGGCCGGACAAGAAGGTCAAGCTCATCCTCGTCTACCCGATGACGACGGGCCGCAACTTCGACGAGGTGCTGCGCGTGATCGACTCCCTCCAGCTCACGGCCAACCACAAGGTCGCGACGCCGGTGAACTGGCGGCGCGGCGAGGACGTGATCATCGCCGGCTCCGTCTCGGACGAGGCCGCGAAGGAGATCTATCCCGACGGCTGGAAGTCGCCCAAGCCGTACATCCGGATCGTCCCGGACCCGAGCAGCTGACCTCCGACCGCGCTCCGGCCCTGCCCGGGCCGGCGCGCATTCCCTCCGTTACGCCGGCGCGGCGAGCAGCTCCATGAGCAGCCCGTCGCGCCAGGAACCGTCGTCGGCCCGCTCGTACTGGTGCATGACGCCCACGCGGACGAACCCCACGGCCTCGTAGCAGCGGATCGCGCGCTCGTTCGCGGCCGCGGGGTCGATCGTCAGGCGATGGTGCCCGCGATCGTCGATCAGGTGGCGCACCAGGAGGGCGACTGCCTCGCGGCCGAGCCCGCGTCCCTGCCAGGCCGCGCCGAGGAAGATATCGATGCCCGCGCTGTGGTACTGCGGGTCGGTGACCTCCTCGTAGGAGATCGCGCCCGCGACCGCCCCGTCCACGTCGATTGCGAGCAGGTCGCCGTCACTGGGCGGCTCGAGATCACCCGGACGCAGCGCGCCCCACCAGCGCCGCACGCCCGGCTCCGCACGGAGGGCCGTGAGCGCCTCCAGGTCGGCGGGCTTGAGTGGTCGCAATCGCACGCGGGGGCCGCGGAGCGTGGGCGTGGCGGGCATCGCCGCAACCTAGCTGCCGAGACAGCTGCTCTGGCTCTCTGTCAGGCCGCCTTCCCGACGGCGTGCAGACGCTACACCGCCAGCGCGTCGAGCATGCTCCGGACGACCTCCACCGTCAGCGGTCGGCTCGTCTGCTCACGGACGCGCGCCGCGGCGCGCAGTCGCTCCGATTCGGAGGCGCCGGCCTGCAGCCAGCGAACGCAGGCCCACTCGGTGATGTGCCCGAGCTGCGCGATCAGCATCGAGAAGTCGCCCGGGCCCTCGATGCGACCCCGGCCGCCACCATCGAGATAGCCCTGGTAGAGCGCGCGCTCACGCGCGGCATCGCCGAGACCGAACTCGAACAGCGCGATGCCGAGCTCCTGATTCGGATCGGCGAGCCCGCCGTTCTCCCAGTCGATCACGCACAGCCCGCCGCTCGGCGTCCCGCGCACGTTGTCGGCCCAGAGGTCCCGATGGCAGACCTGCAGATCGCGGGGCGGCGCGAGCAGCCCCTCCAGCGCGACCTGCTCGTCGCGCAGCGCCGCAAGGTCGGTCGCGAACGGCGCCTCGTTCGCTGCGAGCGCCTCGGCGATCTCGTCCCAGCGCTCGGCGCCGACCGGGTCGATGTACCACGGGTCGACCGGGCGCGCGTCTGAGAGCGAGCGCACGCCGTGAATGGCGGCGAGAAGCGCACCGACCGACACGGGATCGAGCCTCGCATCCGGCTCGAGCACGTCGACCCAGTCGTACACCCGCACCCAGCTGCCATCGAGAGCCCAGAGGATCCCGCCCTCGACGGTTCGCCGCACGGCGGGCATCGGCACGCCGGCGCGCCGCACCGACTCCTGATAGAGGGCGTCAGCGAGCGCCTCGGCCGGATCCTGATCCTCGTACAGCAGTTTCACGGCCCAGGTGCCGGCCGGCGTCACGAGTCGCCAGACCTCTCCCTGCTCGCCACGCGCGACCGGCCCGCGAAGCTCGGCGCCCGCGCCGCATCCGTACGACGCCGCGATCCGGTCGGCGTGTCGCCCGAGCACGGCCGACGTGTCAGCTCGGGCCATCGATGAGATCGAGCGCCGCCCCGATGATCGTCTCGGTGTCGATGCCGAAGTGCTTATAGAGATCCTGGACGTCCCCGGACTGCCCGAAGTCATGGACCCCCAGGTTCGCGATCGGCACGCAGCGCACGGCCGAGAGGAACGCGAGCGTATGCGGATGCCCGTCCAGCACGGCGACGATCGGGGCGCGCCGCTGCGCGGGGAAGAGCACGTCCAGGATCGCGTAGTCGCCCTCGCCGAGCCCCTGCCGCGCCTGGAGAGCGCGGAAGACGAGGTCTGCAGAGGTCAGGCAGACCACCTCGATGGCGAGACCCGCGGCCGAGAGCTCCTCCGCCGCGCCCAGCACATCAGGCAGGATCGCGCCCATTCCGACCAGTGCGACGTCGGGCAGCCTTTCCGCCTCGCGGAGGACATAGCCGCCGGCGAGCACGTGCCTGCGGCGTTGCTCGCGCGCCTCGGGATCGCCGGGGATGCGGGCGAGGGCCTGGTCGACGGGACGCGTGCTGAGGCGGAAGTACGCCGAGCTGCCGCCGGGGTGTCCGAGGTTCCCGAGCGCGGACAGCAGCGCCCACTCGAGGTCCTGCCCGAAGGCCGGCTCCCACGCCACGCAGCGCGGCTGCTCCAGGCCGACCGAGGGCGTGATGACCGACTGGTGGGCCCCGCCCTCCGGCGCCAGCGTCACGCCCGAGGGCGTCCCGACGAGGATCGACTGGCCGCCGGCGTAGATGCCGAACGACCACGGCTCGAGGGCGCGGTTGACGAACGGGTCGTAGAGCGCGCCGATCGGCAGGAGCGGGAGCCCCGCGCGCGACCAGGTCGCTCCGAGCTCGCCCAGCAGCCCGACCAGGTTCCCCTCTGCGATGCCGAGCTCGACGTGCTGGCCGTGCGAGGACTCGCGCCAGCGCATCAGCGTCTGCGGGTCGTCGGCGAACCAGTCGATGCGCTCGCCCATGTTCCACACGCCGGCGTGGTTGATCCAGCCGCCCAGGTTCGTGGACGAAGCGACATCGGGGGAGACCGTGACCACGCGCGCGGCGACGTCCGGATCGGAACGCGCGAGGTCGACGAGGAAGCGTCCGAACGCCTGCTGGGTCGAGGCGCTGCTCGTGTGCACACGGCCGACGTCGCGAGGGACGGCCCGTGGCCCCGAGACGGGCAGAGGGGCGCGACGGAGCCGCTCCGCCACCTGGAGGCACAGCTCCGCCTCGGGCGTGCCCGGGGCGAACCCCGCCCACGGGTCCGCGATGTCGCCACCCAGCTCGCGGGCCAGCTGCGCCCACTGCTCGTCGGACATGAGGGCGGAATGGTTGGCTGGGTGGCCCTGCGTCGGCAGTCCACGCGCCTTGATCGTGTAGGCGAAGATCACGGCCGGTCGATCGCGTGACGCGTCGGCCAGCCGGAAGGCGTCCAGCAGGTCGGCGAGATCGTGGCCGCCGAGATCGGCGATGGCCGCCATGACCTCGGCGTCGTCGAGTCCGTCTATGAGCCGCCGGATCTCGCGGTGCCCGCCGTTGTCGCCCGGCAGCCGTTCGCGCAGCTCGGCGGCAGGGCTGCGCAGGAGCCGCTGGTACTCCTCGTTGCTCATCGAGTCGATGCGCTCGCGCAACGCGTCGCCGCCGTCCCGCTCGAACAGCCGGCGCAGACGGCGGCCGTACTTGACCGTGATCGTCTCCCATCCGGCCGCCTCGAACATCCCGCGCAGGCGGCCGGCCGCCATGTCCGGCACGACCCGGTCGAGAGACTGACGGTTGAGGTCGACGATCCAGAGCACTTCGCCCAGGCGGGCCACCAGGGGATCGACGAGCGCCTCCCAGATCGCGCCCTCGTCGAGCTCGGCGTCGCCCACGAGCGCGACGTGGCGACCTCCCTGCGGAACGTCGAAATGGCCGGCGACGTAACGCTGGGCGATCGCGCTCCACAGCGTTGCGGTCGCGCCGATGCCGACGGATCCCGTCGAGAAGTCGACGATGCCCGCATCCTTGGCCCTGCTCGGATAGCTCTGCAGCCCGCCGAACTCGCGCAGCGTCGTCAGGTGGCTGCGATCGAGCGTCCCGAGCAGGTAGTTGATCGCGTGCAGCACGGGAGCGGCGTGCGGCTTGACCGAGACGCGATCGGGCGCGCGCAGATGCTCGAAGTAGAGCGCGGTCATGATGCCGACGAGCGAGGCCGACGATGCCTCGTGGCCACCGACCTTGACCCCTGAGGGCGTCGTGCGCACGCGGTTGGCGTGGTGCACCATGCTCGTCGCGAGCCACAGCACGCGCCGCTGTACGGCCTCCAGCACCTCGAGCGTCGACGGAGCGGCGGGAGCGGAGGCCAGCGCGTGTCGCTCTCCCATCACGCCGGAGCATTCAAAGCCAACGACCGCCGGCGCGACCCAGATCGGCGCCGCGATGCCTCCAACACGCAACATTCGGACGCTGGAGCCGCCGTTTCGCTACGGTTGTTGCGTGGCGACGCCCTCTTCCGAGCGAGAGCTTGACGCGACCGATCACGAGATCATCACACTGCTCTGCGCCGACGCGAGGCGACCCCTCGCCGACATCGCGAAGCGCGTGCATCTCTCCTCACCGGCCGTGAAGCGGCGACTCGACCGGCTCGAGCGGCTGCAGGTCATCATCGGCTACACCGCGCGCGTCGATCATGCCAAGCTCGGGCGGCCGCTCGAGGCGTTCACCGAGCTGCGCTTCGTGGGCTCGACGCCGGTCGATCAGATCGCCCGCATCGCCGAGGACATTCCCGAGGTGCAGGCGGTGTTCACGACGGCGGGCGACCCCGACGCGCTCGCGTGGATCCGCGTCAAGGACGTCGCCGACCTCAAGCGCGTCGTCGACGACCTGCGGCGCAGCGGGCGCGTCACGGGAACGAAGACACTGATGGTGCTCGGCACGTCCGCGCGCGTCGCGCCCGCTCTCTAGACTCCGCGGACGGCGCGGCGCAGCAGGTCCTCGAGCTCGGCGGGCGTGGGCCGGCGTGGCTTCTCCGGGACGTCGGGTGCGGCCACAGCCGCTGCGCGCACCGCGTCGTCCTCCGTCAGACCGAGAGCGGCCAGCGAGCGCGGCGTGCCGACGTCACGAGCCAGCCCGGCGATCGCGGCAGCCGGGTCGTCGGACTCCAGAGCAGCGGCGATGCGCCGCCCGGCCTCCGGCGCCGCCGGCAGAAGGAACGCGGCGGTGTACGGCAGCAGGACGGCGTGCAGCTCGGCGTGCGGCAGGTCGAACATGCCGCCGAGCACGTGGCAGAGCTTGTGGTGGAGCGCGCCGCCCGCGGCGAACGCCTCGCCCGCGAGCCACGCGCCCGCGAGCGCCGTGGCCCGTGCGCCCGCGTCGTGCGGATCGCGCAGCGATCCGCGGATGCCCGTCGCCAGCCGGCGCAGCCCCTCGGTCGCCGCGCCGTCGGTCACAGGCGTCGCGCCCGGGGCCCAGAGCGCCTCGACGCAATGGGCGACGGCGTTCATGCCGCTCGCGGCGGTCACCTCGGCGGGCAGGTCGTAGGTGAGCGCAGGGTCGTAGACGACGAGGCGCGGTGCAACGCCGGGATCCCGGCCGGTGGTCTTGCGGCCATCCTCGGTGAGCCCCCAGACGGTCGTCAGCTCGGAGCCCGCATAGGTCGTCGGCACGGCGGCGATCGGGAGGCCGTCGGTGAGCGCCACGGCCTTGGCGAGGCCGACCGCCGATCCGCCGCCGATTGCGACGAGGCAGCCGGCTCCGACCTCGCGGGCCTTCGCGCGCGCATCCTCGGCCAGCGCGGCCGGAACATGCACGCGCACGCCGATGATCGATGCGCCGCCCCCGACCGCGGCCAGGAGGCGCTCGGCGTGTCCGGCATGCGAGTTCCCGGCGATCACCAGCGGCCGCTCGAGCCCGAGGCGAGCGAGCTCCGACGGCAGCTCGGCAACCGCGCCCTCGCCGAAGACGATGCGGCGCGCGATCGTCTCGTGGACGATGCTCACTCCTGCTCGCTCCAGGCTCGCAGGAAGCGCGCCGTGGCCTCGTCCGCGGGGAAGAGCGACTCGATCGCGAGCTCGGACACCGTGACCTCGATGGCGGTGCCGAAGCTCGTGGCGGTGCTGATGAAGGCGAGCTCCTCGCCCTCCACACACGAGACGGAGCGGCACCGCGATCTCGCTCGTCTCGAGATCGACGCCATGGCCCGGCTCGGCTCCCGGCAGGGCTGCGAGCTCCTCGTGCAGTGCGAAGAGCGCCGGATCCCCGCTTACGACTGCCTGGCGGGCGAGCCGGTCGAGCAGGTGTGCGCGCCACTCCCCGAGGTTGAGGATGCGTGGCGCGAGCCCGTCGGGGTGGAGACTGAGGCGCAGGACGTTGACTGGCGGCTCCATCAGGTGAGGAGCCACGCCGGCGGTCAGCTTCGCGACGGGCCTGTTGGCCGCGACGAGGCCCCAGTGACGATCCACGACGACGGCCGGATACGGCTCGTGGCCGCGGAGGAGCCGTTCGAGCGCTTCCCGCACCGGTCCCATCTCAGGGTCGTCGAGGTCGTGCTGTGCGAAGGCGGGCGCGTAGCCGGCCGCGAGCAGGAGGGCGTTGCGATCGCGCAGCGGCACCTCGAGATGCTCCGCGAGCTGCATCACCATCTCTGCGCTGGGACGCGAGCGGCCGGTCTCGACGAAGCTCACGTGGCGTGCCGACACGCCGGCCTCGACCGCGAGGTCGAGCTGGCTCAGGCGCCGTCGCAGGCGCCAGTCGCGGAGCAGATGGCCGACGCGCGGACGGGCGGCGAGCTCGGGCATGACGCCACGGTAGCGCCACCGGGTCAGGCCCGCAGTTACCTCGGACGTCATTGCGAACCGCCCGAGGGGGCGGGCATCGTGGCACCGCACACCACGACCCGAGGAGGTAGCCATGACCGACGTCACAACCGTAATCGAGACCTACATCGCCACCTGGAACGAGCCCGACCCGGAGCGGCGCAGGCAGCTTGTCGAGCAGAGCTGGAGCGAAGCTGCGAGCTACGTCGATCCGCTCATGTCCGGACGGGGCAAGGACGAGATCGACGTGATGATCGGCGCGGCGCAGCAGCAGTTCCCGGAGCACCGGTTCGAGCTGATCGACGGCCCCGATGCCCATCACGACCGGGTGCGCTTCACCTGGCAGCTGGTGCCTGCGGCCGGCGGAGCGCCCGTCGCATTCGGGTTCGACTTCGGCACGCTCGCGGCCGACGGCCGCCTGGAAGCCGTTACGGGGTTCCTCTCGGCAGCGGCCTGAGGCCCAGCGGACGCGACGCGATCGGGGCCGGGGCCCGCCCGCGGCAGCCGGCTCCGATCGCCGCGCGCGCCGGGCCCAGGCCTGGCCGATCCGATCGGCAGAGACGTCACGCCGCGAAGCTGAACAGTGGCGCCCCGAGCATGTCGAGATCGACCTCGACACCGAGACCCGCGCCCCGCGGCGCCGCGCCGACGCCCGCGTGGGACCGCGGCTCGTACCCCGCGACGTGCTCGTTCGTCCAGTCGTTCATGAACGACACCGTGAAGAGCGCATCCGCCGGCACGCTGGCCGCGAGATGGCTGACCGCGGCCGTCACGAGGTCGCCGCCCCACGTGTCCTCGATCGTGAGCCGGATGCCGAGCGTCTCGGCGAGCTCCCGGATCTGGCGCGCGCGCGTGAGGCCGCCGAGCCTGGAGATCTTGAGGTTGATCGCTTCCATGCCGCCCGCGTGAAATGCGCGCAGGAACGCCGGGGCATCGGTGATCACCTCGTCGAGCACCATCGGCAGCGTGGTGCGCCGGCGCACGTAGAGGCACTCCTCGAGCGTCGGGCACGGCTGCTCGAAGAAGACGCGATCGAGGCCTTCCAGCAGGCGCGCGGCGACGACCGCGTCCTGGAGCCGCCAGCCTCCGTTGGCGTCGGCGATCACGACGTCCTCGCTGCTCGTCGCCTCGAGTACCGCGCGCACGCGCGTCGCGTCGTCGTGCGGATCGGCGCCGAGCTTCAGCTGGAAATGGTGGATGCCCTCATCGCGGCGCGCGCGAACGTGGGCGGCCATCTGCCCGGGAGGGCCGAGCGGGATCGCGACATACAGCGGGTACGCGTCCTGCCTGCGACCGCCGAGCAGGACGCACACGGGCTGCGCGGTCGCCTTGCCGAGCAGATCCCAGCAGGCGACGTCGATCGCGCTCTTCGCGTAGGCGTGCCCGAGCAGTGCGCTGTCGAGGCGATCGTTGACGATCGCGAGCTCGCGCGGATCGACGCCCAGCAGCGCCGGCGAGAGCTCGCGCAGGGCTGCGCGCGCGCCGTCGCCGAAGGCGGGCAGGTAGGCAGGGCCGAGCGGGCAGGTCTCGCCGAACCCCTGCGTCCCGTCGTCGGCCGTCACGCGCACGACCGTGCTCGGGAGGCTGACGATCTCGCGTCCGCCCGACATCACGTACGTCCCGTGGACGTAGCTGAGGTCGTAGCCGTAGACGTCAACGCGGGCGACGTGCACGGCGGCCGCTTCCGCTCAGATCACGTGCGGCGCGAGTCGCTCGCTGAAGGAGTGCAGCACCCGCCGCTGGATCGCCGGCGAGCGGTCGAGCAGCGCCCGGAACTCCGGCGCGCCGATCACGAGCGCGCGCGTCGGCTCCGCGGTCGTCACCGTCGCCGTGCAGGGCCAGCCGGACACGAGCGCGATCTCGCCGAAGAACTCCGACCCGCCGCGGCCCATGGGAAGCACCTTCCCATCCTGCTCGACCTCGACGCGTCCCTCGATCACGACGAAGAACTGCCGTCCGGCGCTGCCCTGCCGGATGAGCGTCTTGCCGGCGGGGAAGTCGAGCTCGTCCGCGATCATCGCGATCTGCCCGAGCTCGCGCTTCGAGCAGCCGGAGAACAGCGTCACGCGCCGCAGCAGCTCGATCTTGGCGTCCTTCCGCAGCATGCGCCGCCAATGCTACCGCGGTGCTCCTCCACGCGCCGCTCGGCACGCGGATTCGGTACGACCTCGACGGCCGGCTCCGCGAGACTAGAGTGCGGCGATGCTGATCGCCCAGATCTCGGACATCCACGTCGGCAGCGCCCGGTTCCGGCCGGATCTCCTGCAGATTGCGGTCGACGAGATCAACGCCGCAGAGCCCGATCTCGTCGTCGTCGCGGGCGACATCACCGACGACGGCTACGGCGACCAGTATCCGGACGCGCAGGCCGCGCTCGCCAGGCTCGCGTGCCCGAACGTCGTGCTCGTGCCCGGCAATCACGATGCGCGCAACGTCGGCGACGTGCGGTTCGAGGACACCTTCGGGCCCCGCGATTCCCGCCATCGCATGGAGCTCGACGGGCTCGATGTCGCGATCGTCGCGGTCGACAGCTCGAAGCCCGACCTCGACGAAGGCCAGATCGGCCGCGAGCACTATGCCTGGATCGCCGAGGGCTTCGCCGGTGCCGCCGACCTGCGCGTGTTCGTGTGCCATCACCACCTCGTCGCCATCCCCGGCACGGGGCGGGATCGCAACCAGCTCATGGACGCGGGTGACGTGCTCGCGCTGCTGCGCGACTGCCGCAACGACATCGTCCTCTCGGGCCACCGGCACGTGCCTTACCTCTGGCCCATCGCCGGCATGTACCTCATCCACTCCGGCACGGTGTCGACGACCCGCACGCGAGGATTCCCCGAGGCGGCCTACAACCTCGTGCGCGTCGCCGACGAGCAGATCGAGGTCGAGCTGCGCGTCCCCGGCGGCGTGCGCCACTCGCTCGGGCGCTATCCGCGCAACTGGCCCGAGGAACTCACCGCGCGGGAGGCCGACCCGTTCACGCGCTTCTCGCGCGGCGGACCGCTCGCATCCTGAGGGCATCGCGCTCTCACGACTTACAAAACCAGTTCACCAGGAGACGTCGCCCGTGCACGACACCTTCCACCGGTTCGCCCAGCGGACATCCGCGGCAGTCGGATCGCCATGGGCCTTCGCGGCCGCCATCGCGGCCATCGTCGTGTGGGCGCTGATCGGGCCGACGGTCGGATTCTCGAACACGTGGCAGCTCGTGATCAACACCGGGACGACGATCGTCACGTTCCTCATCGTGTTCCTCATCCAGAACACCCAGAACCGCGAGTCCCGCGCGATCCAGCTGAAGCTCGACGAGCTGATCGTCGCCTCCGGCGCGAGCAACGAGGCGGTCGACCTCGAGAACATCTCGGACGAGCGCGCAATGGAGCTGCTCAAGCAGTTCCACGCGCTGGCCAGGCGGATCCCCACGAGCTGAGGCCGGTGACGCCCGTGGTGTTCAGCTTCGACGCGCCGATCGAGACCGAGCGGCTGCTCCTGCGCACGTTCCGGGCATCCGACCTCGACGACCTGCACGCGATCCGCTCGCTGCCGGCCGTCATGCGCTACCTGTACGGCGACGCCCGCTCGCGCGACGAGGTCGAGGACATGCTCGCCGAGCGCGTGACGCTGACGCGCCTCGGCGAGGACGACGACGCGCTCGTGCTGGCCGTCGAACGCCGCACCGATGGCCGTGTGATCGGAGACGTGTCGCTCTGGCTGCGCAGCACGGAGCACCGCCAGGGTGAGATCGGCTTCGCGTTCCATCCCGACGCGCAGGGCTGTGGCTACGCATCCGAAGCCGCGACGGCGGTGCTCGGGCTGGCGTTCGGGCGGCTCGGGCTGCACCGCGTGTTCGGGCGCACGGACGCGCGCAATGTCGCCTCCGCGGCGTTGATGCGACGCCTCGGGATGCGGCAGGAGGCGCATCTGCGGGAGAACGAGATCTTCAAGGGCGCATGGGGAGACGAGCTCGTCTTCGCCGTGCTCGAGGACGAGTGGAACGCACGGCGACCGCAGTACACTCCGCCCGATGGCGGATGACATGCCGGCGTCGCGGCCTCCGCTTCCGCCGTTCACGGAACGGAGCGCGCGGCAGAAGGTCCAGGCTGCCGAGGATGCGTGGAACACGCGCGATCCCGATCGCGTCGTGCTCGCCTACACCCTCGATTCTCGCTGGCGCAACCGCAGCGAGTTCCTGACCGGGCGCGACGAGATCCACGCGTTCCTGGTACGCAAGTGGCAGCGCGAGCTCGACTACGCCCTGCGCAAGGACCTGTGGTGCTTCAGCGATGATCGCATCGCCGTGCGCTTCCAGTACGAATGGCATGACGGCGAGGGCCAGTGGTGGCGCTCCTACGGCAACGAGAACTGGGAGTTCGACGAACACGGCCTGATGCGGACGCGGGAGGCGTCCATCAACGACGTCGCGATCGTCGCCGCGGACCGGCGCATCCACGGCCCGAGAGCGCCGGGCGACGAGGACGCGATCCCTCTGCGCTAAGAACTGGTTCTAGAGTCGCTGGTCCGGGTCGCCGCAGGTCTGCCGACGATTCGAGACTCTCGAAACCATGCGACGTTCTGACGCTCACTCAGTCAGAACCGCTGAGGTGCGCGGGGTAAGGAATCGCCGCCCGTGACCACTCACTTGCAAGAACAGCTACACGGGACGGAGTGACGATGGACGCCGTTCGGCGTTTGGATCAGGGTGGAATGGGCCGACTGGCCGCGCGCGACGTGGCGTGGCGGCAGACGTTGCTGCGCTCGGCAGGCCTGCCGGAGGAGCTTTCGCGAGCGCTGGCCGCGAGCCGCGAGCACGATCTCCACGGCCTGCTCGGGTTGCTGCAGCAGGGCTGCCCGCCGGCCACGGCACTGCGCATCACGGCCCTCGACGAGCGCGCCGTCAGCGCATGAGCGAACCTCCGCGTGACCCGCCCGGCACCGCAGCGCGCCGAGGCCGCGACCGTGCGCGATCTCCCGGCGGCGGGCGCAGGGCGCGACGACGAGGCGCGCTGGCTCACGCCGCTCTCGTCGTCCGGCCCGGCGCACGAGCGCGCTGTGCGCGAGCTGCACGGCCTGCTCGTCCGGGCCAGCTCATTCGAGGTTCACCGGCGTGCGGCGGCGCTCGGTCTCGCGGGGAGCCCGGAGCTCGACGACATCGCCAACCAGGCGGCCGACGACGCGCTGCTCGCGGTGATGTCGCGGCTCGATCGCTTCGAGCGCCGCAGCAGATTCACGACCTGGGCGTACAAGTTCGCCATCCACACCGCAGGAGTCGCCGTACGCCGTCATGCGTGGCGCGATCGCAACCTGGCCGCCGACTCGAGCGCGAGCCTCGAGCAGCTCAGCCGCCTGGCGGACGACCCCGGCGAGGCCGCTCAGACGCGCGAGCTGCTCACACGGATCGCCGCGGGGATCGCGCGCCTGACTGCGCACCAGCGCGACGTCCTGCTTGCGCTCGCGGTCGACGGCGTTCCCATCGACGTCCTCGCCGACAGGCTCTCGACCAACCGGAACGCGCTCTACAAGACGCTGCACGACGCACGCACACGACTGCGCGGATTGCTGGACGACGAGGAGACAACGGCATGAACATCCCCACACCGCTCGTGGCGGCGCTGCTGGGCCCGGCCGGCCCCGAGATCCGCTGCGACGAATGCTTCGAACGTCTCGACGGCTACGTCGAGCTGGAGATCGCAGGCGGAGACGCCGAGGCCGCGACCCCCGGAATGCGGGCGCACCTCACCGGCTGTCCCGCGTGCAGCGAGGAGCACGACTCGCTGCTTGCGCTCGTCGTGACCGCACGTGAGGACGGCGACGATGCGTAGGCCGGGTCGGCTCCGGTCCGACGTCGTCGTGGTGGGTGGCGGAGTCGCTGCGGGCGCGTGCGTCACCACGCTGCGCGAGTCCGGCTACGACGGGACCATCACGGTCGCGTGTGCCGAGCCGCACGCGCCGTACACGCGGCCCGGCCTCACCAAGCAGGTGCTGCGCGGCGAGAAGCCGCCCGCCGCCGCTCTCTGGCGGCCGGACGAGTGGTATCGCGACCAGAGCGTGGTGCTGCTGACCGGCGCGAGAGCCGGCGCAATCGACCCCGGCGCATGCACCGTGGAGTTGGCCGGCCGGCGCGTGAGCTACGGCTCGCTCGTGCTCGCCACCGGCGCCGAGCCGCGGCACCTCACCTTCGGCGCGGACGCCGAGGAGCGCGTGCACGTGCTGCGATCCTTCGCGGACGCCGACGCCATCCGTCCCCACCTCGGGCGGGGGACGCGCTGGCTCGTGATCGGCGGCGGCTTCATCGGAGCCGAGTTCGCGGCTTCGGCGGCGCTCACCGGGAGCGACGTCAGCCTCGTCATGGCCGAGGACGTGGTGCTCGAACGCCCGTTCGGCCAGGCGGTCGGCGCATGGTTCGATGCACGGCTGCGCCAACGCGGCGTGCGCGTCTGCGCGGGAACGACGGTGGAATCGGTCGCGAGGCGCGCGAACACCCTCCGCGCCAGGCTCGCCGACGGCCAGGAGCTGAGCGTCGACCGCATTGTCGTCGGCGCAGGAGTCATCCCGAGCACGGAGCTCGCCGCCGAGGCGGGCCTCGACCTGGCACTCGGCGGCATCGCCGTCGATGCCGGCCTGCGGACGAGCCAGCAGCACATCTACGCCGTCGGCGACGTCGCCGCGTACGAGAGTCCGCTGCACGGCCGTCGCGTCCGCATCGAGCACTGGGACGTCGCGCGCGCGCACGGTGCGCACGTCGCAGGCCAGATCCTCGCCGGCGGAACAGCGCCATTCGGCGTGCTTCCCTACTTCTTCGGCACGATGGGCGACTGGGCGTACCTCGAGTACGTGGGCCTCGGCGGCGGTCGCGCGCACCTCCGCGGCTCTGCCGAGGACGACGACATGAGCGCGGCGTTCCTCGACGACGACGATGCGCTGACCGGCCTCATCACCGTAGGCCGGCCCGACGATCTGGAGGCGGCGCGCGATCTCGTGCGCGAGCGTGCGCGCGTCAGGCCCGACGCGATCGCGGACGCCCGCCTTCCGCTGCGCGAGTGCCTGCTCGACGTTGAGGCGGTGAAGGGATGACGTCCGACGATCGAGCTGATCGATCCCGCTGCAGCGCGCAAGCACGGCGGCCTCCTGCCGCAGGAATGGCACGAGGTCACGGCTCCCCCGCCGGAGATCGCGCGCGCGGCAGCTGTCATGACAGCCCGCTACGACGCAAGCACTCTCGACACCGATGCGCTGAGCCTGCTGGTCGGAAGCCTCGCCTCTCGGACCGAGCTGTGGAAGCCGCTCGTCGTGTGCGATCGGGCGCGCAGGCGCTACCGGCTGATGCTCGACGACGATCGGCTCGACATCTGGGTGCTGAGCTGGATGCCGGGCCAGTCGACGGGCTACCACGACCATGGGAGCTCGAACGTGGCGCTGGCGGCGGTTCAGGGATGCGTGCTCGAGCGTCAGATCCGGGTGGGCGGCGCCAGCCTGGAGCGCGAGCTGCGACCGGGCGTCGTCCAGCCGGGTCCGGCCGGGTATATCCACTCCGTCGCCCACCGCGCGGGCGCGCCCGCCGTCACGTTGCACGCGTACTCTCCGCCGCTCGTGCAGGTCGGCCAGTACCGGGCCGGGCCCGAGGGAGTGCTCCTGCGCGAACAGCAGCACGGCCGTCAGGAGTTGCTGGATCACACGATCGAGGATGCCGCGTGACCTACGAGAGGCTCTGAGGATTCGCGATCGCGGCGAATGGGGACAGGCATGCATGAACGACGCGGACACCCCACCTGCCCCCTCGCTGAACGACGACCAGCCGCCGCCCGACGCCGGGGAGCCGCAGGGCTCTCGCGACCGGGAGCGGCCGGCCATGCTCGGCAAGCGCTTCGCGCACACGATCGAGGGCGGCATGCTCATCGGGCTCGCATTCGCCCTGTGTGCGCATGCCGTGCTCGTAGAGACCTGGTACGGGCACGTCAACGCCTGGAGTTGGTTCGTGGTGGCGCTGGGCGGTCTGGCGGTCGGCGGGGCGGTCGCACTCTTCCTCTACGGCACGGCGACCGACCGCACGGACACGGGCCCGCAGCCGCATGGGCGGGCAGACGTCAGCGAGCGGGGCGAGTGGCGGCGGTCCCGGCGAAGCGCTCCACGCTAGGTGCCGCCGCCGTGGAGTGGCGGCCTACACTCAAGAAACCGGGCCTCCCGGAAGCCGACGATTTGCCGCACTCCAACGCCACCGCATCCCCGTTTCCGACCGCAGCGCCCAGGGCGTTCCGGCACGACGCGGTCTTCTATGCGGGCGAGCGCGGCTTCCTGCCCGGCGTGATGCCGTTCGTGTCCGCGGCACTCGAACGCGATGAGCCCGTGCTCGTCGCGCTGGTGCCCGCGCGCGAGGATGCGCTCCGGAGCAACCTCGGCGATGCCTCGCGACGCGTCGAGTTCGTGGACATGGAGTCGGCCGGAAGGAATCCTGCTCGCATCATCCCCGTGTGGCGCGACTTCGTGACCCGCCACGCAGGGAGCGGCAAGACACTCAACGGCGTCGGCGAGCCGATCTGGACCGCGCGGACCGAGCCCGAGATCGCCGAGTGCCAGCGGCACGAATCGCTCCTCAACCTGGCCTTCGGCGACGCGGGCGCATTTGCGCTCATCTGCCCCTACGACCAGGCGGGCCTGCCGGCCGGCGTCCTCGCGGCGGCTCGCGAAAGCCACCCGCACGTCGTCGAGGGCGGCAGGCGCTGCGTCAGCACGACCTACCACGGCACGGAGGGCATCGGCGCGGCCGACGGGAGGCCGCTGAGCCCTCCGCCTGGCACCCACCACGCGCGCCCGTTCAGCGCGACCGACGTTACGAGCGTTCGGCGCGAGATCGAGCAGTGGGCGAACGCCGAGGGACTCGACGCGTCCAGGGCCGCCGACCTCGCGCTCGCGGTGCACGAGGCCGCGGCCAACAGCATCCGGCACGGCGGGGGACGCGGAGTGCTGCGGCGGTGGAGCGAGGATGACGCCGTCGTCTGCGAGACCGCCGATGCCGGAGAGCTGAGCGACCCTATGGCAGGCCGCTCACTGCCGGTCGCCGATTCCGCGAACGGCAGGGGCCTCTGGCTCATCAACCATCTCTGCGATCTCGTCCAGGTCCGGTCGACTGCGTCGGGAACGATCGTCCGGGTGCGACAGGGACTGCACCGGACGCCGTGACGGAGGACGACGCCGGCGCGCCGGAGGCGCCTGTCTTCTCGGTGGCGGCCGCGACTCGAACCTTCGCTGTCGGCGGCATTCGAGCGGCTCGAAGCGATCGGTTTCGGCGAGCCGCTCGTCGGGTAGCCGGAAGCGGCGTGTCTCGTCCGGCGATTCCTGCTCGCCTCCCCCATCGGCCGGGCGGGACACCCACTGCAAGCGGCGCGTCGCGGGCGCGAGCCGGGTCTGCACGGGTCTTGACTCACCCGAAGGAATGGCGCTAGCGTGCGGGCGGACGGAAGCTCGACACCGCAGACGCCTGCTGACGCTTCATCGGGGGTTGCGATGCCGAAGTTCGACATCCCAGGAGAGAGTGCGGCGAGGGGCGACACAGTCGGCGCGCCGTCGTCGCGCCGTTGGCTGCCACTGCTCGCGCTGGCTGCCCTGCTGCTCTTCGCGGGCGTCGGCGGCGCGCTCGCCTGGCGGCAATACCGCGACTCCGAGCGGACCGACCTCAGGGACGCGCGGGCGAAGGCCGTCGTCGCCGCGAACGCGATCGACTCCGTCTTCAACGGCGAGATCGCCTCACTTCGCGCGGTCGCGGCGGCGCCCGTCGTCCTCCAGAGGAACAGGGCCGGGATGCTGGCGTACTTCAAGCGCGTCGCGCCGGGGAACGGGCAGCAATTCACGGGAGGCGTCGCCTGGATCGACCGCCAGGGCAAGGTGCGCGTCAGCACCAACGGCACACGCCCCGGGCCGGTCGCCGATGTCTCGGACCGCTCGTACTTCCGCCAGGCGATCCGCAACGGGCTGCCGTTCGTCAGCGAAGGACTGACATCGCGAGTGAGTCATCGGCAGGTCATCGTGATCTCCGTGCCGACGCGCGACGCACACGGGGAGATCACGGGGGTGCTTGCCGGGACGCTGCTCGTCAAGCCCACGAAGCCCGATGAGCGGACGATCGACCTCGGATACCGCGGCCTTGCGATCCTCGACCGGAAGAACCAGCTGGTCTTCTCCGGCTTCTCGCACCCGCGGAGCCTCGTCTCGCTGAAGCGGTTCGGCACGGCCACCTCGGGCGTGCTCTCCGACACCGCGGGGCTCGACGGCGGGTCTGGCCACGTCGTCGCGTACGCGCGGTCGAAGGTGCCGCAGTGGAGCATCATCCTCGATCGCACGCGTTCCGAGATCTTCGGCGATGCCCGAAGCAGCCTCATCGTCGAGCTCGCGCTGATCGCAGGCGCGACGCTGGTCGGCCTCGCGCTCCTCGCCTGGATCCTGACGCGGGCGAGGGCGGAGGCGCAGGCCCTGGATCAGCAGGCTCGCAGGCGGCGGAAGCGCTACGAGGAGGAGCACCGGGTCGCGATCACGCTCCAGCGGAGCCTGCTCTCGGAGATACCGCAGATCTCTTCCATCGACTCGGCGGCCCGCTATCAAGCGGGCAGCACCGGCCTCGAGGTCGGCGGCGACTGGTACGACGTCGTGCGGCGACCCGACGGGATCGTGCACGTGAGCGTCGGCGACGTCGCTGGGCGCGGCGTCGCGGCAGCGGCGCTCATGGGCCAGTTGCGCAGCGCGTTCCGCGCGTATGCCTACGACCACGTCTCTCCGGGGGCGATCATGTGGCGCCTCATGCGGCACGTGGACGAGGACGAGATGGCCACAGCCATCTGCATCACGATCGATCCGTCCTCCGGGCAACTCGCCTACTCGTCGGCCGGCCACCCGCCGCCGCTCCTACGCGACGACGATTCCGGTGTGATCGTGCGGCTCGATCTCGCTCAGGCACCACCGCTCGGCTTCGCACCTCCCGAAGCAGTCATCGAGGCGCAGGTTCCGCTGACTGCCCGCTCGACGCTCCTCACCTACACCGACGGCGTGATCGAGCGGCGGGATCGGGTGATCGACGAGGGCATCGAGCGCCTCGAGTCGGCATTCCGCTCGGCCGATCCCGGACTGTCGGCCGATGCACTCGCCGACAAGCTCATCCGCGAGGTCGCCGAGGTGACGGCGGCGGACGACGACATCGCGCTCCTCGTCATGCGCGTCCTCGATCTCCCGGCAGGCCCGGAGATCGAACGCCCCGGCGAACTGGCAGCGCTCGCGGAACTGCCGGACGCCTGATCGGCCGCCGCCTCCTGGTCGCGCGGACGATGTTTGGTTCGTGCCCGATGCGGCAAATGAGCAGACATGAGCAACGGCCGGCAGCTGATCTCCTGTCCCGAGTGCGCGAGCGGCCTGATCCAGATCGAGTGCTGCGAGTCCATCGGGCAGGACCGCTCGTTGCTCGAGCGGTACTGCCCGGAGTGCGGCCACCGTGACGAGCTCGCCGTCACGAACGCCGTCGCAGACATCCTCAACCTCCACGCCTCGGAGCTCGCCGCGAGCCTCCGCGTGCTGGCCGATCGTCTGCAGGCCGCCGGCGAGCTCTGGATCTCCCGCTAGCCGCGAAGCCGCGTCCAGCCTGCGTGGCGCCGGTTCCGGCGCTCTCTCGGTCGAACCTTCTCAGCCCGGAGCTCTGAGGCCGGTCCTCAGGGCGATCGCAGCGGCCTCGCCGCGCGTGCGTGCGCCGAGCTTGCGCAGCAGCGCCGAAACGTGGTGCTCGACGGTCCTGCGCGACACGACCAGACGGTCGGCGATCTCGGCGTTGCGGAGGCCCTCGGCCAGGAGCTCCAGCACCTCCAGTTCGCGCGCCGTCAGATTCGCCGGGTTCTCCCTCGCAGCCCCGTACGGGCCGCGCGGCACGCCACGCGCCCCGCGCTCGCGCAAGCGCTGCGCGAGGATGCTCGCGGCCGGGCGCGCGCCGATGCGCAGCAGCTCGGTCAGCCCCTGCCTGAGCGCGTCGTCGTCGTCGGCGTCGCCGAGCGCCAGCGCCGCCTCGTAGGGGCAGCCGAGCTCGGTCCACAGACGTGCCGCCTCCGCCCAGTCACCTGCGAGCGTCGCGGCATCCGGCCCCGTCCCGGCGCCTGCGAGATCGCGCAGGCCGACGCGCCATCGCCACCGGAGGACCGCAGCGACCTCGTGCCGCGCATCCTCGCGAGCCGCACGATCGGCGGCGGCGTCCGTCAGCCCGGGGATCGCGTCGCGCCTGCCCTCGAGCCACGCAACCTCCGCGCGTGCGGCCGCAACCGGGGCGATCAAGAAGAGCCGGTCCTGCTGCTCGGCGAGCCCGGCAGCGCGCTCGAGCAGCTCGGACGATCCCGCGACGCCCTGTCTCGCCCGCGCCAGCCCCGCCACCACGAGCCCCGAGAGCAGTGGGATGATGGAAGGGCCGCGGTCGTGCACGACGACCATCGCGGCGTCCGCCGCCTCGTCCCAGCGGGCTCGATCGAGGGCAGCTCGCGCGCGATAGACATGGAGGTAGCGCGCATAGATCTCGAGATCGTGCTCGCCGCAGTACGCGAGCCCGGCCTCGATGTAGCGATCGAGGTCGGCATAGGCGCGGTGGCGGCTCGCGCCCCAGGCCAGGCCGCTCCAGCTCTGGCCGACCTGCACCTCGAGTTCGGCCGCGGCGGCGAGCTCGAGCGTCTCCTCGAGCCTCGCGGCGCTCTCGCGGCTTCCATCGTCGGCGTAGTGGGTGACGCCGATCTCGACGCGAGCCCGGAGCGCTGTGTCGTCATCACCGATTCGCTCGGCGATCCTCTGCGCACGGGTCGCCCATTCGATCGTGGCCTCGACGGTGTCGGCGAGCGACGCGATCTGGAGGTAGGCGCGCGCCAGCTCGCGTCCCGGCTCCAGGCCGTCCAGGGCAGCCACCGCGTCGCGGCTCGCCTGCTCGGATTCGGCGATCCGGCCGGGACACCAGAGCATCTCCGACAGCGAGCACAGCGCCCGCGACTCGCTGCGGCGATCGCCGAGCTCGCGATAGCACTCGAGTGCGCGCTGCTGTGCTGCGACCGCGTCGTCCATGCAATTCGTGAGGTAGAGCTCGTGCGCTTGACGTTCGAACAATTCGCCGAGCTCGGCCGGGCTCAGACTGCCGGCGAAGCGCAGGGCGCGCGCGAACTGCGCGGCAGCCTCGCGGTGCGCTCCTTGCGAGGCTGCCCGCGTGCCGGCGGCTGTCGCATAGTGCAGCACGGCGCGCGCGTTGCCGGCGGCCTCCGCGTGGTAGGCGAGCTGCGCCGGGTCCGGCAGCGCGCCCTCGGGCGGATTTCGCAGGGCCTCCAGGACGCGCCTGTGCAGGAGCGCGCGCCGGTGCGGCCCGATCGACTGCTCGACCGCGAGGCGTGCGAGCTCGTGCCGGAATGACACCGTGCGGCCCTCGCCCTGCAGCATGCCCGCAGCGAGGCATGCATCGACGTGCACGACCTCGTCGGGGACGACCTCGTCGAGCAGCCACATCTCGACATGCGGCGGGACGACCGCCACTGCCTCGAGCACGCCTCTCGCCGCGGCGCCGAGCCGGCTCGCGCGGCCGAGCACGGCATCGCGCACCGTCGGCGGAACCTCGGTCCCCCCGCCGGCCAGCACTTCGGTCACGAAGAACGGGTTGCCCGCCGTCTTGACGTGAAGCTCGCCGGCATCGACGCCATGCGGGACAGCGAGCTCCTCGACGGCACTGCGCGAGAGCGGCGGGAGGCGCAGCTGCGCGATGCCCGGTGCGGTGCCAAGCTCGCCCACTGCGAGACGCAGCGGGTGCCCCGGCTCGAGCTCATCCTCGCGATACGTGACCACCACGAGCGCACCGAGCGCCTCGGCCCGCCGCGCCAGCAGTCTCACGATGTCGAGTGTCGCCTCGTCGGCCCAGTGCACATCTTCGATCACCGCGATCGTCGGCGGCCGCGCGCGCAATTCCTCGAGCAGCGCGACGAACACGGCGTGCGGCTTCTCGCCCTCGCGCATTGAGGCGGGGAACGCACCCTCCACCGCTGCGGCCATGTCGATCAGCGGGCTCAGCGGCCGTGGCGTGCCGAGAGCGTCGCACGCGCCCCACAGCACCCGCGTGCGCTGGCCTCGCCCGCCGCAGAAGCCGCGCACGAGGGCGCTCTTGCCGATGCCCGCCTCCCCCGAGACGAGCACCAGCCGGCCTCGACCGCCGGTGACGGCCGCGAAGCTCTCCTCCAAGGCGTCGATGAACTCGGCGCGCTCCAGCAGCCCGAGATCGGCACTGGCACGTTCGGCGACCGGACCCATGGCGGCATCGTGCGGTGCTCCATGAGCGAAATCAAGCAGGCCTCGCCGGTGAGAAGATCTGCGGCCGTTCAGCAAGCTCCCGATCAAAGGCGCACCGCGCTCGGCGCGGTGCGCCCTTGCCGGGCTCAGCCGAACGCGTGCACCAGGGGGTCCATGCTCGCGTAGATGCCGGCCGGGTTGGGATACCAGAGCCAGACGTGCAGCGTCACCAGTGCGGGGTGCCAGAAGTTGAAGGCCGAGCCCGATTGCGGGCTGGTCTTCGCACACGCGTCCTGGTTGGGCTCGATGACGAAGGTGCCGTCCTTGAAATGACACGCCGCCGGGAAGGAGCCGTACTTCGCCCCCTGCAACGGAGGCGTCGCCGGCTTGCTCGGGAAGACCCACTCGAGCGCACCGAGCTGCCACCGCGCGCCGTGCTTCTCGTAGACGAGGATCGGCGGACGGCGGACATCGAAGCCCTTGACCGACGGGTTGATGAAGTGGTAGCCCATCCCCGGGATGAGCTGCGTGAGAATCGAGTAGCCGTCGGCCTTCGCGGCGCCCAGGTCGTTCGCGTACTTGGCGGTCGCCAGACGCGCGCGCGCCAGCTGCTGAGCCGGTAGTGCAGCGGCCTGCGCAGAGCCCGCCATCGACATCATCATCATGCCCTGGTGATGCGCCGGCGCCGAAGCCGACGCGTCCGAGCGGGTACTTGCGACCGCCACCCCCGCGGCCGCGGCACCGCCGAGGACGACGGCGGCGATCGCGATCGTTCCGATGATTCGCATGTGCTCCTCCTGTTCGTTGCTCCAGTGAGCGTGCCGCGGAGCAGTGCACGGCGCATCGGAAGGTCTGCCTATCTCTCACGCGACCAGTACCTATTTTTCGCTCTGCCCGCCCGAACGCCGACCCGAAGACGCCCGCCAGCCGCGGCCACTGAGACGGGCCCTTAGCCGGTGAGCTCGGCCGGCACGACCGTCATGCGCCGCTCGTAGCCGTCGCGGAGCAGCGCGAAGATCACCTCGCGTCCGATGCGCTCGTCGATCATCAAGCGCTGCAGGTCGGTGGCGTCCTCGACCGCGACGCCGTCGACGGCGAGCAGCAGATCCCCGACGCGCACACCGGCTCGATCCGCGGCGCCGCCCTCGACGACCTGGACGATCTCGATCGCGCGGGTCCGGCCGAGACGGTCGGCGACCACCGGTGGCAGCGGGCGCGGAGCAACCGCGACGCCGATCTGCGCGCGCCGCACACGGCCTTCGCTGATCAGGGTGGCGATGATCGTCCGGGTCGCCTGGTTGATGGGCACGGCCAGTCCGAGCCCGAAACCGGCAAGTGCGGAGTTGATGCCGACAACGCGGCAGCGACCGTCGACCAGCGCGCCGCCCGAGTTTCCGGGATTGAGGGCGGCGTCGGTCTGGATGACGTTCTCGATCAATCGCTGCGGACCACCCCGCCGGCCGACCGGCAGCGAGCGCCCGAGACCGCTGACGACACCGGCCGTGACCGAGCTCGCGAAGCCGTGCGGATTGCCGATCGCGACGACGAGCTGGCCGACGCGCAGGCCCTCGGCGTCTCCCAGGAGCGCCTGCTGCAGGTCGCCGGCGTCCGCCCGCAGGACTGCCAGGTCGGACAGCCGATCGGAGCCCACGACGGAGGCGCGGGTCTCGCGGCCATCGGGGAAGCCGGCCGTGACGCCGACCGAGCGCTCGACGACATGGGCCGAGGTGAGCAGGAGGCCGTCCTGAGCGATGACCACCGCGCTGCCGCCCCCCTCGGCATCGCCCCGGCGCGTACGGCGGACGACGCGGAGGTTCGCGACGCTCGCCGCCAGGGCGTCGGCGATCTCGACGACTGTACGCGAGTAGGCGTCCAGCGCCGGCTGGGAGTCGTGCTCGGGAGTCAGTGCGTGGGCCGTGCTCACTCGAGCCGACCCTGATCGAAGCGGACCGAGAGCTCGCGGGGGTCGGCGCCGCGCAGCACGCGCAGCTCCAGCTCGGCCTGCGCGCCGCGAACCGCTCGGTCGAGGTCGCCGATGCTGTGCACGGGCTCGCGAGCCACCTCCACCACGAGATCGCCGCGCGCGAGACCGGCATTCTCGGCCGGACTGCCCGGCGTCACCCGCATGATCAGAACGCCCGGCTCGTCAACGAGGCCGACGGCGCGGCGCATCCGGCCGGCGACGACCGACGGCGCGACGGCGACGCCCAGGCGCGGCGTGATCCGCTCGTCGGGCTCGAAGAAGGCCAGCCAGGCAGGCACGTGCTCGGCCAGCGAGTCGCGCGTGGTCGCCGAGAGCGCCGAGAGCAGGCGCTCGCAACGATCGCCATACACCGGAAGCGCCGCACGCACGAGCTCCAGCCCGCGCTCGGTCAGGGTCACCGTCACGCTGCGACCGTTCTCCGGATCGCGCTCGCGGGTGATCATCCCGGCACGCTCGAGACGCCCGAGCCGGACGCTCATCGTGCCCGATGTCCGTCGTACCCTCGCCACCACCTCACGCTGGCTGAGCGTGTGGGCATCGGCGTGCTCCAGCGCCGCCAGCACGAGGAAACTCCCCCGGGTCAGGCGGTGCTCGGCCAGCGCCTCCTCGAGCTCGGCCTCGAGATGTGCCGCGACCCCGATGGTGGCATCTACCAACTGCGCTGCGTTCGATTCCTTCGTCATGATGCTCCAAACAATTGATTCGATCGAAGCAATATAGCGAAGCATTCATTTTGTGCCAAGCCACGGCTTCACCTCGAGCCGCTGACCTCCTCAGGGCACGGGCGAGGCGGCGGTGGCGCCGGCCGGGCTCGACCGGTCAGCCGCGACCGCACAGCGGAAGCCGATGTTGCCCGTCGAGGAATCGGGCGTGAGTGCGTTGCGGGCCGCGACTCGATAGCGGCGGCAGTACGAGGCGTGGCAGAGGTAGGAGCCGCCACGCGCGACGCGGTGCGTGCCCGCTCGCGGACCCTGCGGGTTGTCGCGGCGATCGCGGGCGTAGGAGTCATGGCTGAACCAGTCGGAGCACCACTCCCAGACATTGCCCGTCATGCTGTGGAGGCCGAAGCCGTTGGGCGCGTAGGCATCGACCGGCGCGGTGCCGAGATAGCCGTCGTCGAGGCTGTTGTGCGTCGGGAAGGTGCCCTGCCAGACATTCATGCGATGCTCGCCGCCGGGCTCGAGCTCGTCGCCCCAGGGGTACACACAGCCCTCGAGGCCTCCGCGGGCGGCATACTCCCACTCGGCCTCGCTGGGCAGGCGCCCGCCGGCCCAGGCGCAGTAGGCGACGGCGTCGTTCCAGGAGACGTGCACGACAGGATGCGCGTCCCTCCCGTCCAGGGTCGACTGCGGGCCCTCTGGCGTGCACCACGACGCGCCCTCGACCTGCCGCCACCAGGGCGCCTCGGCAACGGCGCGTGTCGGCGGAAAGTCATCCGGGAGCAGCCCGGCGAACACGAACGACCAACCGAACTCCTCGGCCTCGGTGCGGTGGCCCGTCGCCTCGACGAATCTGCGGAACTCCGCGTTCGTCACCGCGTACGGGGCGAGCCCGAACGCGGCGAGCGAGACTCGGTGCACGGGGCCCTCGCCGTCCCCGGGATACGCGTGGACGTCGTCGCTGCCGAGGGCGCTCTCGCCGGCCGGTATGGTCACTGCAGCAACGCTCGTGGCAGCGTCCGCCGCCGGCGCGGCGACGACTGCGCCGCTGACCGTCTCCCTGACGCCCCTGGAAGGTGTGCAGCACCCGCTCACCCCTGCAGGGTTCCACGTGCGATGGCACGATGGTTCACCTCGCCCGGGTGATGCGTCGTCCCGAGCCGTCGCGGAGCACGGAACGCCGGGGCGCGGTGAAGCCGGCCCTCAGGTCGAATTGGGCTTCAGCAACGCGCTGGCGGCGAACTGCAGGCAGACCGACGCGAACGCGAGGATCAGCGCGGCCCAGATCGCGGTCCAGAAGAAGGAGTCGATGGTCAGGCGACTCGAGATGGCATCGACGATCTCGAGCAGGACGGCGTTGACGACGATGGCGAAGAGGCCCAGCGTCAGGATGGTCAAGGGCAACGTGATGATCCGCAGGAAGGTGCCGATGATCGCGTTGACGACGCCGAACAACAGAGCGATCCAGAGGTACGAGACGAAGCCTCCCGAGATCTCCAGGCCCGAGAGCAGCCAGGCGGTGATTGCGAACGCCGCTGCCATGAGGACCCAGGAGATGAGAAGCGATCGAAGCATGCGGGTGGCTCCTTGAACGGCATTTCGGAAGCGCCGACGACCGGCGGGGGCGCAGTGTCCGCGCCCCCGCCGGCCCGTCGTTCGCCGGACTCGCTCGCCGGCGTTCCTCGGTCCGGGTGCTTACTCGCTGATCACACCGGGCCGCGTGAGCGACCAGATGACCCAGATGTTCAGGGCGATGATGAGGATCGACCAGAACGGGTAGTAGGGGATGAAGAAGAAGTTGTCGATCGCGCTGAGGAAACACAGGAACATCGTGGTCAGGGCGGCCCACAGCTGGCCCGAGAACAGCGCCCAGCCCGCGATCACCATCAGGATGCCGAGGATCAGGTGGATCCAGCCGTACGCGGTGACATTGAGATCGAACGTGTAGTGCGCGGTCTTGACGTACCAGTCGTCGTTGAAGAGCGCGACGAGCCCTTCGATTGCCTGGAAGACGCCGAGTGTCACCATCATGATGGCAGCGAACATCGCTCCCGCCATGCCCTTCACCGGCCTGTCATAGGTCGACATAGCACCACTCCCTTCTGCCGCCGAATGGCGGTCTCGAGTACGTCCGGCCCGGGAGACGGTCGATGCCCGGAGCGCACCCCGCGTCACCCGGAGCGGGTGAACTTCACTCCGGCTCCCGGTTCGACGCACCCCCGACCCATTCCTCCGCCTCGCGCGACCCGGGAGCTCGCGTCGCCGGGCACTTCCCCTCGACCGTGGAATGCGCCGGTTGCGCCTCAGCCGGCCGGAGCACTCGAAGCGCCCGGGCCAGTGAGCGCCTCGATCGCCTGGTCGACCGTCGCGTAGGTGCGACTGCCGATCGAATCCTCGAGGCCCGTCTCGCGCAGTGTGTCGCGCACCTGGCCGATGTCGTGCGCGACCACCAGCGCGACGCCAAGCGCCGCGAGCTCCTCACTCAGGGTCGCGAGCATGTCGGCGGCGGTGACGTCGATGAACGCCACCGTCTGGGCGTCGAGCACGACCGCGCGCGTGCCCTCCCTCGCGGCGGCCTGTCGCACGCCGGTGCGGACGTAGTCGGCATTGGCGAAGAAGAGGCCGGCCTCGACGCGCAGAACGACGATTCCCGGGACGCGCTCGTCGTCCGGATTACGGGCCAGGTCGGTCCACCGGTGCGGATCGCCCGGCGACCTGGCGAGCTCGCTCACCCGCGGCCGCGACGCGCGATACACGAGCAGGACGAGCGAGCAGGCGATGCCGATGACGAGGCCGGGGAGCGTGTCGAAGATGAGAACCCCGAACAGCGCGGCGACGGCAGCGACGAAATCGGGCCGCGCCCCGATACCGAGGCTCTGGCCTCGCACGACGACTCGTGCCAGTCGTCTGAGCGTTGCGATGTCGACCAGTTCGAGGACCGCCGCGATGACCACGGCCGCGAGCGTCGCCTCGGGCAGCTTCTCGAACAGGCCGGTCAGGAACAGCAGCGTCACGATCGTGAGCGCGGCGACGACGAGGCCGGACACCTGGCTCTTGGCGCCCGCGCCGCCGTTGACGGCCGTCTTCGAGAGGCTGCCGTTGACGACCATGCCGCTCGACAGGCCCGCTCCGAGATTCGCGGCGCCCATCCCGAGCAACTCGCTGTTGGCGTCGATCTCGTAGTGGTGACGGGCGGCGTACGTCTTGGCCGCTCCCAGACCCTCCGCAAAGCCGATCAGGACGATGCCGACGGCGCTGCCGGCGAGCTCGAGGTACTGCTTGGCGCGGACGTCGGGCAGCCCCAGCGATGGCAATCCGCCGTCGATGTGCCCCACGATCGCGACGCCGTGGGCGTCCAGATCGAAGGCGTAGACAGCGCCCACGCCGAATGCGACCGCCACCAGCGAGCCCGGGATGATCGGCAGGAAACGGCGTAGTCCAACGACGATCGCGAACGAGATGAGGCCGACGACGAGTGTGCGCACCTGGGTATCGCCGAGCTGCTTCACGAGTTCCCTGAGCTGCTCGAAGAAGTCGCCGCTGCCCTTCTCGACACCGAACAGCTTGGGGAGCTGCCCGACGATGATCGTGAGCGCGAGCCCGATGATGAAGCCCTTGAGCACCGGCTCCGAGATGAAGTTGGCGATGAAGCCGAGCCGCAGCAGGCCCGCGATCACTGCGATGACGCCCGCCGTGATCGCGAGCGCCGTCGTCAACGTGACGAACTCGCTCGAGCCGGCGGTGGCAAACTGGGCCACGGCGGCGGCAGAGAGCGCGGCCGTGGCGGACATGGGACCGGTGACCAGGTGCCGCGAGCTGCCGAAAACGGCGTACAGGATCAGCGCGCCAGGCGCGGCATACAGACCCACCACCGGCGGCGCGCCCGCGATGCTCGCGTACGCGAGTGCCTCCGGCACGAGCACCGCCCAGACTGTCAGGCCTGCAATCGCGTCGCCGCTGAGCCACTCGGAGCGATAGCCGCGCAGCGACCCGAACGGCCTGAACGACATGGCGGCCATGGTGGCCGCGTCGCCGTCCCGTGACCTCACCCGCCGCGTGTGACCGGCTGCGGCAGGCTCTCACCGAATGAGCGCGGCGCCCCAGACACCGCGCTCATTCGGTCAGAGCCCCCTAGCCCCCAGTCGATGCTCCCGAAGCCGTCTCCGTGACCGTCTCCGTGACCGTCTCGGTCTGCGTCTCGGTCGAGACCACGGTGCTCGCCTCCGGTGGCGTTCCCTCGCTCGTCTCGACATGCGTCACCGTCGTCGTCGTGCCGGAGTCGCTCCCGGACTCTCCGACCAGCCAGCCGAGCACGCCTCCGACTGCCAGCGCGAGCGCGAGGGCGCCGATGAGCACACCGGTCGAGACGCCGCCGCCCGATGAGGGCGCCGGCGGCACGGGACTCGCGGCGGCCGGGCCACCGGGCGGGGGCTGATCGTCGGGCAGAGGCGGGTAGTCAGGCGTGGACATGGAGTCTCAGATCAGTCGCAGGGCGCGGGCCTGCTGGATCGCGTGGCGCCGTCGCGTCACGCCCAGCTTGCGGTAGATGCTCTTCGTATGGGTCTTGACGGTGTTCGTGGAGAGGAATAACTCGGCTGCGATCTCGTCGGTCGACAGCATGGTCTCGAGGTAGCCGAGGACGGTCAGCTCGCGCTTGCTCAGCGGATCGAGCAAGGGCGTCGCCCGCCCCGTCGGCGAGGCGGCCGCCCGGCGGTCGAGCATGAGTCTGCAGCTCGTCCACGAGCCCGCGATGGCGGGTACCGTAGCGCACCTGCCGTACCAGCAGGTCGCGCAACGGGGAGCCCGCCTGCAGGAACACCTGCGGGAATCGCTCTGCGCCCGCCAGCTCCAGCGCGCGCTCGAGCGATGCACTCGCACCGTCGTGGTCGAGTTGCGCGTGACGCGCCACCGCGTGGAGGACGAGCATCTCGATCCGCATCGCGAGGTCGGCGACCGTCAAGCCGTCGTCGACATGCGGCTGGAGCAGCTCGAGTGCCCGTGCCGGATCGGCGTGCGTCAGCGCCGCCCGAGCCTCGATGACGCATCGCATCGCGCAATCGGGAAGGGTGGCCGCAACGGCGGCAGCCTCGTCGCGCTCGCCGGCGGCCAGCAGCACGCTGGCCTCGACACCGCGCAGGAGTTGCTCGAGTGCGCCGGGCGGCTGCCAGCCGCCGGCCTCGTCGAGCGCGCCGCTGAGCGTCTCGAGCGCGCGGCGCGCCCCGGCACCGGAATCGAGCTGCGTCAGCGCCGAGAGCGCTGCGATCTGAAGGCGGACCGGAAGATCGCTCGACGCCCGCGCCGCATCCGCGGCGCGCCCGAGCGTCTCGACCGACGCGGAATCGCACCACAGGTACTCAGCCCAGCCGAGCGCGAGCAGCGCGGGCGCCGAGAGTGGGAGGCCGAGCCAGTCGTGGGTCTCGGCGAGAGCAATGGCCTCGAGGGCGAGGTCTGCACCGGCCTGCAGGCGGCCCTCGCTCACGCACAGCACGGCGAGCTGTCCGAGCCCACCCACGACGAGGTAATCCTGTTCGCTGCGCCGCGCCAGTGCGATGCCGATGCGCAGGTGCCGGGACGCCTCCGCACCGCGGCCGGTCCAGAGCGATTCGCAGGCGCCCAGCATCACGAGCACGAGCGCACGGCGCTCCGGAGCGTGGTCGGGGTCGTCGGCGAAGCACACGCCTCCGAGCGTGTCCGCCGCGTGCTGGGCGAGCGTGAGGTCACCTCGCGAACGGGCGCGCTGCAGACTGACGACGGCGTGAAGCTCGGCCACCGTCGGGTCGGCCGGCGCGAGCTCGAGTGCGGCGCGCGCCAGATCGAGGTACGTGTCGGTGCGCTCGGGCTGCCCTCCCGGCTCGAGGTGGATCGCCGCGCAGGCGACCGCGATCGCCGGCTCCCGCTCGATGAGCTCGTCCGGCAGGCGCGCGAGCAAGGGGCGCAGCGCCGGCCCGCGGCCGGCCAGCACGACGTCGAGCCAGCGCTCGCCGGCGAGGTCGGCCGCGAAGCGCCATTCCTGGGCAGAAATCGCGTGGCGGATGGCCTCGACGGGGTGATCGTTCTCGGCGTACCAGCGTGCCGCGCGCGAGTGCAACTCCTCGCGCTCACGGCGCGGCCGGGCCGCGAGGCGGCTGCGCAGCAGCTCGAGGAAGAGTCGATGGCAGCGATACCACTGACGCCGGGAATCGAGCGCGATCAGGAAGCAGTTGCGCCGCTCGAGATCGGCGAGGATCTCCCCGCCGCCGTGCGTGTCGAGCAGCGCGTCGACGAGCTCCCCGCACAGCTCGTCCGCGATCGCGGCGCGCACGAGGAAGTCGCAGAGGTCGTCGGGCAGGGCGCTGAGAACCTCGCTTGCGAGGTAGTCGGCGACTGCGCGGTCGTCGCCTGCGAAGTCGCGGACGATGCGGCTCGGATCGTCGGTCTCGCGCAAGGCGAGCGATGCCAGCGCGAGCGCCCCGGCCCAGCCTTCGGTGCGGACGACGAGTGACTCGACGTCCGCGCTCGGCAACACGATGCCCTGGTTCGCGAGCAGCCTGCGCGCCTCCTCGGGCGTGAAGGCGAGCGGAGCTGCCCTGAGCTCTGCGAGCTCGCCGGCAAGGCGAAGACGATGGAGCTGGAGCGGTGGATCCCGCCGCGACGACACCACGAGGTGGAAGCTCGGCGGTGTGACCTTCAGCAGGTGCGCGATGCCGGCGAGCACGCGCTCGTCCGAGAGCTCATCGAAATCGTCGAGCACGAGGACGACCGGCTCCCCCGTGTCGAGCTCCGCGAGGGACTCGCCGATCACGGCCGCATCCACGCGCGCCGGCATGTCCTCTGCAGCGCACACGCCCGCTCGGTCGAGCGCGGCGACCACCCCGCGCCAGAATCGCTCGGCGCTGTTGTCGCCCTCGTCGAGGGTCAGCCAGGCAGTGCCGGTCGGAGCCGCACCCGCCTCGATCCACGAGCTCAGCAATGTCGTCTTGCCGGCTCCCGGAGGCGCGGCGACGAGCGTCAGCCGACGGCTCGCCACGGCCGACGAGAGGCCCTCGAGGAGACGCGCTCGCACGACGATGCGCCGCCGGCCCGCGTGCTCGGGCTCGAGTTTGCCTTCCGGGATGGCGTGTTTGCTCGCGCCAGACGCCCGACGAGGACGAACGACCGACGTCGCATTCGCGCTGCGGGTCGTCTGCTTCACGGCATAAGGGACGTTTGCATCGCCGCCGGGCGCCCACAATGATGCTCGCCCCAATGTTTGGGTGTGCGCAGACCGCCCTGTAGGTGGTGGTACGCACACCCCCGCGGATCGCATGCCGTTCGCCGCCCGTGCGATCCGTGCAGGACGGCCCCGCAACGCGGGCACATCGTGCTCCTGGTTGGTATGGTCGAAGGGCAATCCGCGTCACGTGTCGCGGTCGAAGTCGAAGCCGGTGTCCACGGTGGGCCCAATCAGCACGGACCGTCTCGGCGATGCTTCCGGAGAGGCGCGCAGCGTCAATCCCGTACCCTCCGCGGTGAAGGTCACGCGGGTGGTCGTCGGTGCCGGTGCATTCCTCGAGCGACAGGGCATCGCTCGCGTGCTCGAGGCCGCGGCCGACATCGAGGTGGTCGCGTGGGCCTCGAGCGAGTCGGGGACGCTCTCGGCGGTCGAGCGCGAATCTCCCGACGTCGTCGTCGTCGACGTGCCCATGGCCCCGACCCACACCGACGAGGGCATCCGCCTCGCGCGACGCCTCCGATCGGAGCATCCGGCGACCGGCGTCGTGGCGCTCAGCCCGGGCACGCACCCGGAGCACGCGGTGCGCCTGTTCGCCTCCGGCGCCCGCGGACGAGCGTATCTGCTCGCCGGGCGGCTCCAGAGCGGTGAGGAACTGCTCGGTGCGATCCGCGACGTGGCGCTCGGCGGCACGACGGTCCATCCCCTGGTCGTCGACATGCTCGTCCACGCCCAGCAAGAGGCCGACGAGGGCCGGCTCGAGCGGCTCACGGCACGCGAGCTCGAAGTCCTCTCGCTGGTCGCGGAGGGCCTGTCGAACGCATCCATCGCCGAGCAGCTCTCTCTCACGAAGCGAGCCGTCGAGAAGCACATCGGCGAGATCTTCGCGCGTCTCGGCCTCCATGACGACCCTGACGTCAGCCGGCGCGTGACCGCCACGCTGCTCTTCCTCCGCGAGGCAGGGCGCCTCGTCGACGAGACGTCTCGCGGCACGCTTCCCTCGCACGACTGACGGAACACGGCCGTAGTCACCCTACTCGGGTGAGGCCGGACCCGCCGGGCGACTCCTACCGTCCGACTCGCGACCGCCCCTTACGGCTGTCGCGTCGCGCCGGCGCGTACGGTCAGGTCGCGCGGTCGCACACCGGAGGGGCGGCTGATGAGAGCACGAGCGGGAGTCGCGACAGTGAGCGTCTGGGGATTCCCGCGTGCCGACGACGCCGGCGACGCACTCGAGACGTTGCGCCGCCTCGAGCGAAGCGAAGCGCTCACCGTGCTCGACGCCGCCCTGGTCAGCTGGCCCGAGGGACGCGGCAACCCGAGAAGCCGTCAGCTTCGCAACGCCGGCGGCACGTTCTGGGGAATGCTCTTCGGATTGACGTTCTTCGTGTCGTTCCTCGACGTCGCGATCGGAGAGGCAACGGTCTCGTTGGCCGACTCGATGCGGGATCTCGGCATCGATGACGACTTCATCGCGCGCATGCGCGCGGACATCACGCCAGGGACGTCGGCGCTCTTCGTCCTGACCCCGGAAAGGGTCGCCGATCAGCTCTGCGAGGCATTCCCCGGCGCGGACCGCGACCGCACCCACACGAACGCGCGCGAGATCGACGAGCGTCAGCTGTGGGCGGCGCCCGCGCTCGGCTGAGAGGCAGGCACCTTCGCGGTGAGACGCGTGCCGCGCCCGGCAGGGCTGTCGATCTCGAGCGTGCCGCCGACCGCCTCGATGCGATCGCGAAGACCAAGCAGCCCGGTACCGGCATCCTCGAGCGCGCCGCCGACGCCGTCATCGGCGACGTCGACGCGGAGAAAACCGTGCGCGAAGATCGCGCTCACGCGTATCCACGTTGCCTGTGCGTGCTTCTGCGCGTTGGTGACGGCCTCGGCGATCACGTAGTAGGCGGTTGCCTCCGAGGAGTCGTCGAGGCGCGTCGTCGGCAGCGTGAGGAGGCTGATCGGAACCGTCGATCCGGCCGCCAGGCTCCTGACCGCGTCCGCGAGCCCGAGCTGCGAGAGCACGCTCGGATGGATCCCGTGCGCCAGCTCGCGCAGCTCGGAGAGCGCGAGCTGAAGCTCGGCCGCCGTGTCGTCGAGGAGCGCGGCGGCCTGCCCGGGCGCCAGCTCCGTCCGCTCGCCCACGAGCTGGAGGCGAATCGCCAGCCCCACGAGGCGCTGCTGGGCCCCGTCGTGCAGGTTGCGCTCGATGCGCCGGCGCTCGGTATCCGCGGCGTCGATCAGGCGGAAACGAGAGGCCCCGAGTTGCTCCGCGATCCGCTCGCGCTCCGACACGACCGCTGCAAGACAGAGGGTCGACAGGGCCGCGACGCCGATGAACAGCTGCGTGCTGAGGATGCTGCGGGTGAGCGATTCGGAGGTGAAGGGCCCCTCGTAATGCATCGTGTTCCAGACGCTGAACCCGACCACGATCACGATCGCGAGACTCGCGCCGCGCTGCCCGAAGCGGAGCGCCGCCCAGAGCAGCGCGCAGAACGCGAGGTAGGCCCACGGCCCTTCGCTGTGCGACGTGATCTCGCTGATCACGATGAGGACGACGAGCAGCACCGCCGCCTCGAGCTTGCGTTCTTTCAGGTCCAGGGGCTTCGGCGGCCACCACGCAAGTGCGAGCGGGACGACCACGAGCGCCCCCACGGAGTCGCCGAGCCACCACGTGCGCCAGGCCTCGGCGACCTCGCTGGTTGAGAGCACTCCCCCGGCTCGCAGCGACAGCAGGCCGACAGTCGCGCTGATCGCGGCGCCCGTCGCGATCGCAGCGAGCATCCTGACGATACCGCCCACGCTGAGGAGCGGCGATCCTCGCGGCACGAGACGGTGGAGCAACAGGGTCGCGACGATGACCTCGAGCAGATTTCCGCACGTCTGGCCGATCGCCGAGCCGACTGGCAGCGCCGAATAGTCGTTGGCCAGGAGGTCGCCCACGAGCAGACCCGGCCAGAGGCCGTATCCGCCGAAGTAGAGGAAGGAGATGCCGACGCCCACGGGCAGCCACACGACGGCGCCGATGGAGCCCGAGAACTCGAGCGCGTAGCCGAGCTTGGCAGCCCCGTAGTAGGCGGCCGCAAGCACGAGCCATCCGACCAGAAGCGGCAGATGACGATGGAGCGCGCGAACCGCGCTCCCCGGCGGCGCGGTCGCCAGACCATCGGCAGCGACGGTTCCGGACATGCTCGTTCTGGCGAACCGGAAGCGGCCGGCCGTTCGCACGTCTTCACAGTACGCGCTTCGCCCAGCGGCGGCAAGCGCTACGCGCGCGAGGCGTCATGCGGTAACCACCCGGGCCGGGTGAGGCGCCGTGCGCGCGCCCGCGCGAACCTCAGCGCATGGCCCGAAGTCCCGCCCGACATCCCGCCGTGGCGATCGCCCTGCTCTGCACCGTGCTGGCCGCGAGCGGTTGCGGCGGCAGCTCGAAGCCCGCCGTGTGCGGCAAGCGCGACGATCTCAAGAAGTCGGTCGACAATCTCCTCAACGTCAACCCCGTCAGCGACGGGTTGAGCGAGGTGCGCTCGCGCCTGACCGACGTGCAGTCGAAGACGGCCGCGCTCGCCAGCGCGGCCGGCGATCAGTTCAAACCGCAGGTCAACGCGCTGAAGGCGAGCACGGCGAAGGTGGCGAGCGACGTCAAGGCGCTCTCGGGCTCCGACAAGGCGGGAGCGATCAGCGATCTCTCAACGGATGTGCCTGCAGTCCGTACGAGCTACGACGCGCTGCTCGATGCCGTCGGATCCGTCTGCGACTGAGCTTCGAGCCCCCACCACACACGGGACTCTTGAAACCCGTTCTGAACGACAGGTCACGTCACCGGGCGGTCTTCAGGGGCCGGGCGGAAGGCCATAGGCGTATTCGCCCTGGAGCGTCTTCCGCCACCCCCTCAGCAACTCGTGCACCTCTGCTGCCCCGATGATGGGGCCCTCGGGCAGCGGCAGCTCGACCGGGGCGAGGATGAACGGCCGCGTCTGTGGTCCGCCGAGGCCGCCGTGGAACGAGATCAGCTCCTCGAAGGCGCAACCCTCCTCGATCGCCGGGTCGTAGAAGCTGCCCACCATGATGTCCGCCACGTAGCCGAAACCGTCGGTCCGGAGGAGGTGCTGCGACGCCGTGGACGAGAAGTGGGCGAGCGGGTCGTCGCCCTCGACCCGCTCCTCGGCGAGGTAGCGGATGCCTGTGGGCCCGAGCACCATCGGCCCGTGCTCGGATGAGCGCACCAGGATCCAGCCGATGTGCTCGTGCTCGCGCAGCGCCGGGATCAGCCGCGGGTGCTGCTCGTTCAGCTCCTCGAACGTCAGGCGGCGCCGCTCGGCCATGAGGTAGACGAGCCCGAGGTTGCCCGAGCCGAGGACGACCGCCTCCCGCTCGGACACGTCGTTCTTCGGCTTCTGCTTCGGCTTGCCGGTCGCCTCGCCGATCGCGTTCCCGACCATCGCGTTCTGCTCGTCCCCGCCCGCGACCTCGAGCACCTGGGTGGCCTCGAGCGAGCGCTCGACGAGGTCGACGAGGCCGTAGCCGTTGCGCTGCTTGAACGTCGCGCCTTGCGTCTGGCCGTGATCCGAGAGGACGACGAGGCTGTAGGGACGCGGCGCGTAGCGGCGCGCCCGGTCGATGCGTGCGAACTGCTGGTCGAGCTTGCGCAGCGCCTCCATCGTGTCGGGGCGCTCGAGCCCGGAGTGGTGCGCCACCTCGTCGTAGCTCGAGAACGTCGCGTACACGGCCGGGCGGCCGCGCATCATGTCGGTCAGCACGCCGTAGACGATCAGGTCACGCACGATCACGCACATCGCCCCGCGCAGGAACGGGTAGATCCCGCCGCGGTGCCCGCGCGGCCGGACGTCGCGGCGCCTCTGGCGGGCCGAGTCCGTCCACTCCAGGATCACCTCCCACCCGAACAGCACCAGCGCTCGCGTGACGTTGAACCCGTTGGCGAAGAAGGCGCGGTAGCCCGGATTCGCCTTCTTGTCCGCATCGATCCGGCTGACCGTGAGGATGACCTCCTCGGCCTCGCCCGAGAGCAGGTTCCCCCGGCTGGAGCCGCCGTTCGCGAGCAGGCCGACACCGCTCGAGTGCCGCCGCTCGAGCTCCGCGCAATCGGCCGGTGCCGAGCACGCCATGAGCACGCCCGCCTCCTTCTCGACCCAGCGGAAGGCCGGCATGTTGTCGTTCGAGCCGAGCAGGATCCCCGCCTGACTCGCTCCTGTCTGCGACGACAGGTCGGTTTCCCATTCGACCAGCCGATGCGAGTGCTCCGTGAGCCAGCGGGCGAGGTTCGGCGCGGCGCCGTCGCGCATCGCTCGCTGCAGCACCGGGAGGGCGAGGCCGTCGATCTCGAGGTAGATGATCCCCGGCACGTCGGTTCTCTGCCCGCCGCCCTGGCGCCTGGCGATTCGCTGGACCACGCGCAGGGTGTAGGCGTCGTTGTCATTGGTGCCGAGGATCACCTCGAGCACGACGCTGACCGCCGCCACGACCAGCGCGGCCAGGAGCGCCCAGCCGAAGTTGTCCACCTCGTAGGAGTCGTCGATGATGCGACTCCCGAGCAGGAGCACGAGCGCGTTCAGGATCAGGATCAGGATGAAGCCCAGCGCGATCATGAAGGGCAGCCGCAAGGCCGCGAGAAGCGGCGGCAGGACCGCGTTCAGGATCGCGACCACGGCTGCCATCAGGAGGGCGTCGAAGTTGTTCACCACCGTGACGCCGGGCAGGATGAGCGCGGCGATCCACAGTGCGACGCCGGTCAACAGCCATGAGAGCAGAAGGTGCAGCGGCTTGAACTGCGGTTGCTCCGGCTCCCATCCGAGGGCCTCGCCGTATGCGGACGAAGCCGTTGCGGCGCTCACGCCACCCTACGTGCTCGCCGGTGCAGGTTCGATCGCCGCTGCAGATCCGCTGCCGGCGCCGAGGAGCAGCCGCGCCTTCTCGCTCGCGAACTCGCTGTCGCTGAGCTTGCCGCGATCGTGCAGGTCGGCGAGCGTCTTGAGCTGCTCCGCCGTGGTCGCCGGCGAGGTGCGCTCCACGAACTCGCGGCTCGCTGCGTCGATCGCCTCCCGCTCCTCCGGCGTGGCGCCGGGCTTCCGCATGATCAGATAGATCACCGTGCCGATGAACGGCAGCAGGATGACGACGACCAGCCAGACCGCCTTGGCCGTCCCGTGCAGGTCGTCGCGGCGGAAGATGTCGAGGACGGCGAACCCCCAGACGATGATCAACGGGATGAAGATGAGGAGCAGGAAGAACGCATCCCAGAAGCTCACCGGACGGCTCCTCTCGCGCGGCTGAGCATCGGGCGGTTCACGATGTCGCGCCGCTGAGCACGCGTTCCTTCTCGCGCGCGAACTCGGCATCGTCGAGGACGCCGCTCGCGTGCAGTTCTGCGAGGCGTCCGAGACGCTCGAGGCGCGCGTCCTCGGTGGACGGCGCCGGGGCCGGCTGCCCGCGCTGCGGGAGCGACCACCAGGGGACGTCCCCGCGCTCGGCATCCGGGAACTCGCGCGCGGTCTGGCGACGCAGCACCTCGAGTCCGAGCGCCGCCGCCGCAGTGAGGAGGATCACCGTCAACCAGGTGCGCGTCGCCGGCGTGGGCGACCACGCGAGCAGCAGCAGCACGATCGCCGCGAGCGCGCCATAGGCCAACCACGGGTCGCGCAGGTAGGGCGCCAGCGCATGCCGCGTGGCCGTGGCACGCCTTCCCGGCCCGGCGATCCAGGCGCCGAGCAGGCCGATAAGGCCGACGAAGAGAATCGACTGGGTCGCAAGTTTCAGCTGGTCTGTCGCGATCCACCACACCTCGTGCGCCGCCGGGCGAATCGAGCTGTCCGACACCACCTGATCGATGAGCTGATCGCCCAGCACCCGGCGCGCGAAGACGAGCACGAGGCCGGCCGCGAGCAGGCCGATGGCACAGGCGCGCAGTGCGCGACGGCGGTCCGGCGCGATCCAGATCGCAGCCGCGAAGATGAGCAGGACGACGAGCACGACGAAGTAGGCGACCACGCGCAGGGCGCGTACGCTCTGCTGCGCGACGGAGAGCTGGTTGGAGCGCAGCAGGACGATGCGTCCGGCGTCGGGTGGAAGCCTGTCCTGCACCCTGTTGATGAGGCCGGAGTTGCCACCGACCTGCTGCAGGATCTGGCGGAGGTCGAGCGTGACGGTACCGTTGGTCGAACGCAGGACCTTGCTGTCGTCCTCGACGAATGCCACCAGCCGGCGATTCGCCTGCTCATTCGCGAGGCGCCAGGCCTGCTGCACCCGCGGACGCGCGAGCGCCTCCGACGTGAAGCGCTGGGCTGCGTCCTGCAGCCCAGCCGCAGCGGGCGCCGCGAGCGGCTTGGCCCTGTCCGGCAGCGCGTCGCGGATGCGTGCGGTGACGTCGACATTCGCGTACAGCTGGCCGACGAGGTAGGTGGACAGCGTGTCGCGCACGGTCTGGTTCTCGAGGACCTTGGCACTCGTGTCGCTCCAGGTCCCCGAATCGAGCGCAACCCGCTTGACCCACACTGCCAGCGCGCCGACCACGACCAGGATCGAGCCGAGCACGACGAGGGCACGCATGCCGTACAGCCGCCTGCGCGAGTGCCGGGCGCCCTCCGACGCAGCTGGATCGGTCGAGGGACGGTCCGCGGGCTCGGCTGGGGTGTCTGCTTCCACGGCTGACGTTTTCTCGTATGCGCGCGACGAGCGCATCACCCTGGAAGGGCGAAATCGGCCGGGCGGGGTCGCCGGGGCCGGGCGCGGCTCACCCCCCGCGGGTGACGCTCCGCGTGCGGCGCCGCTGAATGCTGATGCGGTGGCAAGCCGATACGAGATCCGCATCAAGGGACGGGTCACCGAAGCGCTGCTGCCGCACCTCGAAGGGTTGTCGGCGCACGTCGAGCCTGTCGAGACGACGCTTGTACGGCAAGATCGAGGATCAGGCGGCCCTGCACGGGCTGCTGGAGCGCATCGAAGCCCTGGGCCTCGAGTTGATCGAGGTGCGGCGGTTCAAGGGAGACCCGTAGGCGGACCCCTAGCGACGGCCGAAGATCGAGAGCATCAGCAGGAAGACGTTGAGGATGTCGAGGAAGATCGACGCTGCCAGCAGCGGGGCGGCCCTCATGTCGGTCGACCTGCGCAGCCGCTGGAAGTCGAACATCGTGAAGCCCGCGAAGATGACGAGCCCGAGGACGGCATAGATCAGCTGGCCGTTCGGGATGTTGACGAAGATCAGGACGATCCCGAACAGGATCAGCCCTATCAGCGCGAAGAAGCAGATGCGAGCGAGCACCGCCAGGTCGCGGCGAGTCGCGTAGCCGGCCGCGCCGAAGCCCGCAATGAACAGCGCGGTCGCGCCTCCAGCCTGCCAGACGGCCTGCGGATTGGTCTTCGCGTAGTACGCGATCGTGGGCGCGACTGCGAGGCCGATCAGGACGCCGAAGCCGAAGAGCAGCCCGATGGAGAGCTGCTCCGAGCGCTCGAGCGCGAATCGGATGCCGAACAGGCAGGCGAAGGACGCGATGAACCAGAGAAAGCCCGCGCCCTGGGACATGTCGCGACCGAGATACGCGCCCCCGGCGAAGAACGCCGCGGTGATCGCGACGAGCGTCATGGTGTGCGCGAACAGCACGCGCGCCTCGTCGCGAGGTACTTCAACCGGCTGGACAGTGGTATCGCGGAAGGACATGGTGCTCCTTGCGAGTCGAGTGTCGGATCGGACGACACGCGGCGGTCGTGCGTTCGTCCACGGTCGACGTTGTTGTCGTGAACCAGGTTACCGAGTGCCGGGGCCCGCCTGCATCCGTGCGGCTAGATGATCAGCGACTGCCGCAGCGCGCTCGCGACCGCCTCCGTGCGGGTTTCGGCCTCGAGCTTCTCCATCGAGTTCCTGACATGGCTGCGCACCGTCAGCGGCGAGATCGACAGCCGCGTGGCTATCTCCTTGTCGCGCCTGCCGTCGGCGAGCAACGTCAGGATCTGCCGCTCGCGCCGGGTCAGGCTGGGGTTCTGCGTGGTGGTCATCGCCCCTGCTCGCGTTCGTCGCGACAGCATGACAGGGATCGTGGGTACGCGGGAGACATCGAGAACTGGCTTCAGGAGTCGCACGTGCTGGGTGCTCTCGGCCGCAGCCGGGAGCTCTGAACCGGTTCTCAGGGCGCCGCGCAGCGGAAGCCGACGTGGCTCATTCCGGTGTCGACCATCTGCGCCCGGCGGGCGGCGGGCCGGTAGCGCATGCAGTAGCTGTCGGCGCAGAGGAAGGAGCCGCCCTTGAGGACCTTGCGTGGGATGGAGAACTGTGGCTGGGCGGGGTCGAGGCTCGCCTGCTCGGACCCGCCGTACCAGTCCGAGGTCCATTCCCACACGTTGCCCGCCATGTCGAACAGCCCGTAGCCGTTTCCGGGGAACGAGCCGACCGGCGTGGTCATGCCGTAGCCCCTCTCCGGTCGCCACGGGAAATCGCCGCGCCAGTAGTTGGCCAGCCGCTCATCAGGGCCCTCGGGTTCGTCGCCCCAGGTGTAGGCCGCGCCGTCGAGGCCCCCGCGCGCGGCGTACTCCCATTCGGCCTCCGAGGGGAGCCGCTTGCCGGCCCAGGCTGCGTAGGCGCAAGCGTCCTCGTAGGCGACGTGCACGACCGGATGATCCTCGCGGCCGTCGAGCGTGGTCAGCGGGCCTTCGGGGCGCCGCCAGCATGCGCCCGGCAGCCACGTCCACCACTGGTTGAGGTGGCGGAGGTCGACCGGGCCCGCCGTGGGCGTGAACACGAGCGACCCGGGCTGGAGGTTCTCCGCCGGCGCGCCCGGGAAGTCGGCGGGGTCGAGTGGCCGCTCGGCGACGGTCACGTACCCCGTCTGGCGAACGAAGGCAGCGAAGTCGCCGTTGCTGACCGCGCACGCGTCGATCGAGAAGCCGTCGACCGTCACCTCCCGGGTCGGCGCCTCCTCCGGATAGTGCCGATCGGAGCCCATCCGGAACCGGCCGGCGGCGATCGATGTCGTCCCGCCGGTCATGCGAACACGCGGCTCCAATCGTCGCGCATGCTGACGACGGTCCAGCCGAAGCGCTGGGCTGTGGTCAGGATCGGCTCGGCGTCCGGGTTGGTCAGCGCTTCCCCGCTGTAGGCGTACTCGCGCTCCGCGTCGTCGTGATTCACGACGACGCAGAGCGACGGGTGCGCGCCCGTGTGCGCGAACTCGAGCATCTCCCGGTCGCCGGCGCTGTTGCCCACGGCGACGATCGGGCGCCGTCCGATGTGGGCGTGGATGTTGACCACCTTCGGCGGCCCTTCGTTGGGCGAGCCGGCGAATCGCGGCCGTGCGGGCGAGCACCACGCGCCCGTCGCGGCGCTCGAAGCTCACCTCGACGGCCGATCCGATGATGTCGTCCGGCTCGACGCCGTAGAGCTGTGAGGCGACCGGCCGGAGGAAATCGGCGCCCCCGCCGGTGACGAGGAAGACGCGGAACTCGTGCTCGCGCAGCAGGTCGAGGAGCTCGAGCATCGGCGCGTAGACGATGTCGGCGAAGGGCACGCCGAAGCGCGGGTGCCGGAAGCGCGCGAGCCAGTCGGCGACGGCAGCCTCGAACTCGTCGGTGGTGAGGCCCGCGAAGGTATCGAGCAGCACCGCCATGACTGCAGCGGGTCCCTCCTCGTTCGCGGCGGCGAGGTCGTTCGCGAGCAGCGCCTTGACAACGTCGCGCGCGGCGAGCTCCGGGTCGGCGGCTGCCTGCTGGTGGAGACGCTCCAGGACGAAGAATGCCTGCACGTAGGCGGGCTTCTCGCACCAGAGCGTCCCGTCGTTGTCGACCACCGCGATGCGCTCCGCCGGAGGGACGTGATCCGGCCCGCCGTCCGCCGTGACGCGCTCGAGGTAGCCGACGATCTCGGCGCGCGTGGCGCCGTCATGCCACGAGGCAAGCATCAATGCCCTGCCGTGAGCGCGCTCTCGAGCTTCGCGACGACCTGGTCGATCGCGGTCCGGGCCACGCGGCGAGGGTTCGGCGAGACCCGCACACGTGCCAGGCGGTGATGGCGATCAGGCGAGTTGCTCGATCATGCGAGCGATCTCGTCGGCTTGGTAACCGTGGAGGCGAGCGAAGTCGACCAGCTCCCGGGCGCGTGCCATCACGGCTCCGCGTTCGGGTGAGCCGCTGACGGTGATGCCGCGACCTCGACGGAACTCCAGCAGGCCTTCCTCGCGCAAGTCGCGCAGAGCACGCAAGACGGTGTTGCTGTTGGCACCGAGAACTGCCGCGATGTCCTTGGCGGGAGGCAGTCGCTCGCCCGGCTTGGCTTCTCCATCGGCGATGGCGCGCCGGATCGCCGCGGCGACCTGCAGATGCAGGTCGGCCGGGTCGTGTCGATCGATCTTGACATTCATCATTGTGCTACTTACCATAGCACCAATTCAATCATGCATTCACCGTGTCGATCAGCGCACCTCCATCCACCCCGTCGAGTCCTCGCGACCGAACAGAAGAGGCGTCTCGGGCGCTCCTCGAGCAGGCGCTTATCGAGGAAGCGCGGCGACGCGCACGCCGGCGCCGACGGCGCTACGGCGCCGCGGTGCTGCTCGCTGTGGGCGGCGCGCTGATCGCGCTCACCACCGGCATTCGCGCTGGTCACGGCCACGGACGCCCCGAACCACCTGCGGCGCCCACGCGATCTTCCGCAAGTGGCAACCCTCCACGCCCCACGCCCGCGCGCGACGCCGCAATCACCATCCTCCACAACCGACCTTCTGGCGCCTCCTCGATCTCGATCCTCGCGCCGGGAGCTCGCGCCATCACCCTTTGGCGCTGCCCACACAATCTCTTTTGCGGTGAGCTGGTCAGCGCTGCGTGGGCTCCTGATGGAAAGCGGCTCGCCATCTCGCTGACCCAATACGCCGGGCACAGCCCCTATCCGGGACTCCACATCATCGATACGGCGACGGGGCACGACAGGCAGATCAGCGGTGAAGGGACAATTGTCCTGTCGTATGGGTGTGACCCCCTCGACCAGATGGCTTGGTCGCCCGACGGCTCGCACATCGCCTACGCCTGCGAGGTCAGACGCCACGGGTACACGAGCAGCCAGATCCGCATCATGAATGCCGACGGCACCCACCCGCGGCCGCTGCCAACCGGAACCGCCGGCTCCGCGTGGCCGTCCTGGTCGCCGGACGGCACGCGCATCGCCTTCTCTACTGCGAGATCCCCGCGAGCACCTGCAAGACGGGAAGCGCCACTGCCCGACCGATTCACGCGCTCAGCCGTGTACAGCGTAGATCTCAACGGCGATCACCGCCGACTGCTCGCCACCGACGGCGCGGCTCCCTCGTGGTCACCCGACGGCTCGGCGATCGCGTACCGATCGGCCTGCGGACGAGTTCGCCTCGCAGCGCCCGACGGCCGTGACATTACGCCCCGAGGCGCATTCTCCAACTGTGTCGGCATGGGTCCAACGGGTTGGCCGGCATGGGCGCCCGACGGAAGCCTCCTCGCTATCGCCACGACTCACGGCATTTACCTCATCCGCCCTGACGGCAGCCACGCAAGACGTATCAACCCCCTCTCAACGAGGCAGCGGTGCTGCCCCACGCTGGCGATGACCGAGGCTCAGATCGGCGGTTTCGTCCGCCCCGGCGTCGACCGTTTCGCATGGAGACCCGTCCCGGGGAAGCCGAAGCGATAAATCGGTACGCCGTCGGGCACCATCAGGATGCCCCGGAAACCGCATAATCAGCCGAGGCGGGGTGGCGGAGCGGTCTAACGCGGCTGCCTTGAAAGCAGCTAGACAATCGCTGAGGTTGTCTCGAGGGTTCGAATCCCTCCCCCGCCGCTCGGGGTCGGCTCGGCGCTGTCAGTAGCCGCTGGCGCGATCGATCATGCCGATCAGCGGCTCGCCCGCCCGGAAGCGCGCGACGTTCTGCTCCACGCGACGCGCGAGCGCCGCGTCGAGTTGCGCGCGCGTGTTGGACACGTGCGGTGTGATCAAGGCGCGCGGCTCACTCCAGAGCGGGTGCCCCTCCGGCAGCGGCTCGGGGTCGGTCACCTCCAGGCACGCGCCGCGCAGACGTCCTTCGCGCAGGGCCGCCACCAGCGCCCCGGTGTCGACGAGGCCGCCGCGCGCCACGTTCACGAGGACGCCGCCGGGGCCGAGCAGCGCGAGCTCCCGGGCGCCGATCATGCCCGCCGTCTCGGGCGTGAGCGGCGCGCACAGCACGACGTACTCGCTCTGCTCGAGCAGCACGTCGAGGCCCCCCGGCCCGACCGAGCGATCGGCTCCCGGCACGTCCGCGCCGGAGCGCGTGAGTGCGAGCACGCGCACGCCGAACGGCTCGAGCAGACGGATGGTCTCGCGGCCGATCGCGCCGGCGCCGACGATGCCGATCGTGCTGCCGCCGAGCGGCCTACCCTCGAGCTCGGGCTTGTGCCACGAGTGAGCGCGAGCGCATTCGGGGAGCCGCTTGGCGGAGGCGAGCAGAAGCGCCAGGACGTACTCCGCGACTGCCACGGCATAGGCGCCGGCCGCCGACGTCCAGATGCGCGCACCGTCCACGAGGCCGTACTGGACCCATGGCTCGATGCCCGCCGAGTCGAGCTGCACCCACCTCACGGAGTCACGCAGGAGCGAGCGCGCGAGCGGCACCTGGTCGCGCCGCAGATGCTCGTAGCCGTACCAGACGACGACGTTGGCATCATCCGCCGTGACGAGCTCGCCGCCCGCTCGGCGCACGGCATCCGCCAGGCCGCCGGGGGCCTCGGGGGAGAGCCAGACGCGCGCAGGGTTGGCCGGGGGGCGAGGCATCGCGGCATAGCATGACGCCCATGGGAACCTTTGAACGCATCGCGCCGCTGCCCGTGCTCATCGATGACCTCGCTTACGAGCGGACATCGCAGACGGTCTCCAGCGGATTCGAGCGCGTCTCGACCGCGATCGTGATGCGCGGCGGCGGCCACGAGGGCCGCGGCGAGGACATCTGCTACACGCCCACCGACCACGATCTGCTGCCCGCTCCCGAGACGCTCGAGCTCGGCGGCTCCCACACGATCGCCACGCTCTCGCGTCACCTCGACGGGCGCCCGCTGTTCACCGGCGAGCCCGGCATGCCCGCCTCCTACGACTATCGCCGGTGGGCGTTCGAGAGCGCAGCGCTCGACCTCGCGCTGCGCCAGGCGGGCACGACACTGGGGGAGGTCGTCGGCCGCGAGCCGGAGCCCGTTCGCTTCGTCGTCTCGACGCGGCTCGATGTGCGCGATTGGCTGGCCGTCGCGCCCTCGCTCGAATTCAAGGTCGACCCGATCCCCGGAGAGTGGGACGAGGCGCACATGGATGCGCTGGCCGGGACCGGGCGCGTCCGCGTGTGCGATCTCAAGGCGCACTATGTCGGCACGCCCGTCGACACGGTGCCGGATGCCGATTTCCACCGCCTGATCGCGAAGCGCTTCCCGGATGCCGTGCTGGAGGACGCGTCGCTGGCGGCCGACGTGCTGGACGCGCTCGACGGTGCGCTCGGCCGCCTGTCGTTCGATGCCCCGATCCACTCGCTCGCCGACGTCGACGCGCTCCCCGTGCGGATCGGCCATCTGAACATCAAGCCGTCGCGCTTCGGCCCGCTCTGGCGCCTCTTCGAGTGCATCGACGCCTGCCTCGAGCGCGGCGTCGAACTGTACGGCGGCGGCCAGTTCGAGCTCGGCGTCGGCCGCGGCCAGATCCAGGAGGTCGCCAGCCTGTTCTACGCGAGCACGCCGAACGACGTGGCGCCCCCTTCCTACAACGCGCCCGAGCCCGTGGGCGGGCTGCCGCAGAGCCCACTCGTGCCTCCCCCCCGCCGGGCGGGCTTCGGCTGGTGATCGCAGTCGCGCTGGCAGCGGCGGCGCTCCTCGCCGCGCCCCCGAAGCCGCCGATCGTGCAGCGGCCGATCCCGTTCGGGCCGCAGCGCCGCGCCGAGATGGCCGCATACTCCGAACGCCACTACGGCACGGCGCAGTGGCGCCTGATCGCCCCCAAGGTGATCGTCGAGCACTACACCGCGAGTGACACATTCGCGAGTGCGTACAACGCCTTTGCACCCGACCATCCGGACCCGGAGTTGCACGAGTTGCCGAACGTGTGCGCCCACTTCGTCGTCGACACCGACGGCACGATCTTCCAGCTCGTGCCACTGACGATTCGCTGCCGTCACACCGTCGGGCTCAACGACACCGCCATCGGCATCGAGCACGTCGGCAGATCGGCGACCGGCGTCCTCTCCAACGGCCGCCAGATCTCGGCCTCGCTCGCGCTGACGCGCTGGCTCATGTTCCGCTTCCACATCGCGCGGCGCAATGTGATCGGTCACGCCGAGAGCCTCTCGAGCCCCTATCACCACGAGCTCGTGCCGGCCCTGCGGACTCAGACCCACAGCGACTGGAACGCGCGCGAGATGCGGCGCTACCGGGCGCTGCTCGCGCGCGCCTGAAAACTGGTTTCAAGTGCTTGAAATCAGTTCGAAAAGCGCGTCGGCCGCGGTGCCACACGGGCACCGCGGCCGACAGGCGGCTCGCTGCAGACGGGTGAGCTAGAGGGAAGCCTCGTCGTCGCGCCGGCCAAACCGCCTGAGCACCAGGCCTGCGACCAGAAGTCCGCCACCGACGCCGACGAAGAGGATCACGTCGGAGCCCGTGAACGGCAGGTCGTGAGCAACGCCGGTCGCAGGTGCGGCGGCCGTCGTCGGCGCGGTGTTCGTGACGACCGACTCGACTGCGGCCTGGCCGCCGTACTGCTTGAGCAGCGGGCTCTTGAGGGCGGCGTGGAGCTGGGCCTGGGTGTAATGGCCGTCGACCTTGCCGTCCTTGGCGACGTCCTTGACGATCGCCTGGGTCGTGCCACTGCCGCTGGCGAGTGCCACTGCCGGCATCACGCACAATGCGAGCGCGACGAGTGGGATGATGAAACGAGTGATGCGCATGTGAAGTCTCCCCTGTTGTCTTTCTGCAGCTAGCGGGCCCCACGACCGCCGGCCATGACTCCGAGCGTGCTGAGCATGATTCCGGCGTCAGTGGCGAACGATTGGTGCTTGACGTAGTAGAGGTCGTAGGACAATTTCTCGAGCGTCTCCTCGATCGATGCCGCGTACGGCGCGTAGACCTGCGCCCATCCGGTGATGCCGGGGCGCACGAGGTGGCGCGGCTCGTAGAAGGGCAGCCGGCGTGCGATCTCGGCGACCAGCTCGGGACGCTCCGGGCGCGGGCCGACGAGGGCCATCTCGCCGGCCACGACGTTCCACAACTGAGGGAGCTCGTCGATGCGGAAGCGGCGGATGAAGGCTCCGACGCGCGTCACGCGCGGGTCGTGCTCCGAGGCCCACTGCGGGGCACCGGAGGCCTCTGCATCCACGCGCATCGAGCGGAACTTGACGATCGTGAAGCGGCGGCCGCCCTCGCCGACGCGCACCTGGCGATAGAACACCGGGCCGGGTGAGTCGAGCTTGACGGCGAGCGCGACGAGCAGCATGAGCGGCGTTGCCATCACCGCGGCCACCGAGGCGACGACCACGTCGAAGCAGCGACGGGCGACCGAGCCCTGCAAGCGCCGATGCAGCGTGAGCGCTTCGATGAACCAGGCGGCATTGATCTCCTCAACCGGGACACAGCCGAAGGCGCGCTCGTAGAGGTCGCTCAGCTCGAGCACCGCCGGCGTGTGCTCGGCGACCCCGAGCAGATGCTCGAGCAGGGGCAGGCGGTGGCGGGAGGCGGTCAGGACGATCGCGTCGATGTCGTGCCGGCGGACGACCTCGGGCAGGTCGCTCAGCTCCCCGAGGACGGGGACCACCGCGTGCGAGAGATTGCCGACGAAGCCGACCAGCTCGACGCCGTGCGACTCGCGCTCGTCGAACGTACGAGCGAGCCTCGCGGCCTCCTCCCCCGCGCCCAGGCCGAGCACCCGCAGCGGGCACTCCGTCGTTCGCGTGCGATGCTGGAGCACGTCCCAGCCGGCAACCGCGAGGAAGCCGAGCAGGGAAGCTGCGACGAGCCGGAGAGGCGCGGCGCTCGTGTCCAGGAGGGCAGCGGCGGCGATGACGAGTGCAGTGACGAGCGTGGCGGCCTGGGCATGGCGGACGAGTCGTACGGCGAGTGCGCGGTGGTACTCACCGCGATCGCGCAGGACAGCCGAACCGACCATCCAGGTCACCGCCGTCGCTGCGCAGGCAGCGAGGAGACCGGTGGCCGAAGCACCGAATGCGATCACCCAGGCGAGCAGCGCCATCGAGGCGAGGACGAGCTGCGCGGCCCGCTCCCTCCCGATCGCGAGCGTACGGGGCGGAACCTGGCGGGTGACGGCTCCGGCGTTCGCTGCACGTGGGGTGACTGCCATATACGGATTCCGATGCTTGTGGGTTGAAAAAAGCACCCCGTTTTGAGCAAATCAGGGCACAGACTGCTGCAGATACGACGATCTGCAGGCAGGGCACGAGCATATGCAGATTTCTGCAGGTTGCAACCCCCACCGCAGAGATCCCCCAAATGGGTGCTAAATTCACCCAACGCGTGCAGGAGCTAGGCGACGCCGGTAAGCGTCAGCCTGATGTCTCGCGCGTGGAGGGCCCCGCCGATCACGAGCACGAGCACCGCCCCGTGCTCTCCCGAGAGCCGCACGGCCCCGCCTCCGAGCGTGCGTTCGCGCAATCCGCGACGCACGACGACGCCGAGGCGGCGGGCGCCGGACCGCCTTAGCGTCACGGTCGCCGCCGAGACCGGAACGCGCCAGAGCCGGAAGCCGAGCGGCTGGACACTTGCACGCAGCACGAGCCTCCCGCCGGCCCTCAATCTGGCCGTGCGCCTCGCATGCAGGGCGTTGCCCACGAGCGGGTCGTCGAGTGCGGTGCGCGCGTAGCGGGCGAACGCCGCCTCCAGCGCGCGCCGGCCGCCGAGCGCCCGCGAGAGCAGTGCAAGGCCGTGTGGGTCGTCATCGCCACGCGACGCGGCCGCCGAGAGCAGGCGTCGGACGAAGCCGGCGTGGTCGCGCTCGAGCTGCTGGATCAGCCACCACGCTCCGTACTCGTGCAGATCGCCCTCCCGCCAGTAGGGCGCCTCCGTGCCGGGGCCGCCGAGCGCCACGCGGTAGATCTCGCGATCGACGTCTGGGGGGGCGACGATGCCCTCCATCCACACTGCCGTGGCCTCGGCCAGCCACACGGGCAGCAGCCCGCGGCCCTCACCGAACTGGATCGCGTGGAACAGCTCGTGAGCGACGGACACCCGCAGTTGCGCGGCGCCGGTGGTCGTGAGGGGCGCCACCTCCGCGGGTGCGTAGTCGTTGTCGACGACGATGTAGCTGAAGCCGGAGCCGGCCGGATCGGCGACGGTGGCCGCGAGCTCGCCGAGGTCGTGCGACGCGAGGTCGCAGACGTAGAGGTCGTAGCGCCCGTCCCCCCCACGCTCGGCGCCGTCGCCGTCGTCGGGCGGCGGCGGGGGGAATCCGAGCGCGGTCTCGCGCGCCCAGGCCTGCTCGGCCCCCTCGCCCACCTCGACGATCCAGTCCGGGACGCCGCCGACGCGCGTGGACGCGAGCGCCGGGCTGTCGCGGTCGGCAGGATCGGCGACGTAGTGGACTCGAACGTGTCCCTGCGGCGTGTCGTAGGGCGGTGCCTCGGGCACGCGGTAGGTGCACACGGTGCCGCCCGCGTCCGGCGGACGTCCATCCGCGCGGGCCGCCGGCGCACCCGCGAGCGAGAGCAGCAGTCCGAGCACCCCGACCAGGCAACAGCGCGACATCGCCTCTCACTCTGGCAAGGACGCTGGACGACCGGTACCCCATCGGATTGAATCAACTGGGATGCGCCGACTGTCTGCCATCGTCGCGTGCCTGCTTGCGACGCTCGTCCTCGCCTCGCCCGTGCCGGCCGAGACGCCGTCGCGGGCCCTGCGCGTGGCCACCACGACCAAGATCGACACGCTCAACCCGCTGGTCGGTACACACGCCGCCGAGTATCGCGTGTGGGCGCTGAACTACGACCTGCTGATCGCGTTCGACCAGAAGTCGATGGAGCCCGATCGCAGCCACTCGCTGGCGAGGAGCTGGGGCCCCTCGAAGGATCAGCGCACCTGGACCTATCACCTGAAACCGAACCTGAAGTGGTCCGACGGCGTGCCGCTGACCGCAAGCGACGTGGTCTGGACGATGAACTTCATGCAGCGCCGCGTGAAGTCGAGCGCCGCCGAGGCCGTCACGAAGTGGGAGGCGCCGAATCCCACGACGGTCGTCGCGCACCTCAAGCATCCCTCCGTCGAGATGGAGTCGCTCTGGATCTACGTCCTTCCCAAGCACGTCTGGAAGGAGGCCGATACCAAGAGGTGGGACACATTCGCCCCGCCGCTGCCGCTCGTCGGCTCGGGCCCGTACACGGTCACGGCGTGGAATCCGAACGGCACGACCGTGATGCAGCGGAACCCCTACTTCCGGGAAGCCAACACGGGCCCCGAGCGGGTGCTGATGACGTACTACGACGACCGCAACCGAGCGATCCGCGACCTCGCGCAGAACCGTCTCGACGTGATGCCGAGCGACACGCTCAACGCGCCGGACGTGAGGCGATTGGAGCGAACGAGCGGCGTACACGTCTATCACTCGCCCGCGATGGGCCTCGAGTACTGGGTCTTCGACCTGGCTCCGCGGGTGACCCGTCGGGTGCACAAGAAGGTCGTCAACGACCGCGCGATCCGCACGGCGCTGGCCTGGGCGATCGACCGTTCCAAGCTCGTGCAGGCATCGCTCCTGGGATACGGCGCACCCGGCAACACGCAGCTCTCGCGCACCTATGGCGCCTTCACGCTCGACCTCTCGAAGGATCCGATGCTCGGCTACCACTACGACCCGGACAGGGCGAGGCGCATCCTCGCCACGGCGGGATGGAAGGTCGGCCCCGACGGCGTGCGCCGCAAGCACGGCGTGCGCGCAGCCTTCGAGCTCGCCTACGCGGGCCATCCGGCCGAGCAGCGCGCCGTCAGGCTGATCCAAGCGTGGGCGCGCGACGTCGGCATCGCGATCGACACCAGGGTGTACGACACCGACAAGCTGCTCAACCTCGAGTTCGCCACGGACGGCAAGAAGCTCAGACCCGACTTCGACACCGAGATCTGGTCGATCAGCGGCGAGCCGGCGCCCGAGTTCCTGCTCTCGCTCTTCACGAAGGGGCAGCGTGGCGCCTGGAACGACTCGGGGTTCGACGACACGCGCTACGAGCAGCTGTTCGCGCGCGAGAAGACCGAGCCGGACCGCGCGGCGCGAATCGCCGACATCCACGCGCTGCAGCGGATCGCCACCGCGCAGCTGCCGTACATCGAGCTGTACGAGCAGGACGACCTCGGTGCCGTCAACACGCGCACCTGGCAGCACTGGACGACGCAGCCGTCGCCGGACGGACAGCCGGTCACGCCCTTCGGCTACGGCACGGTCATCTCCCTGAAGCCGGGCGGGCCCGCGGGCTCGAGCTACCCGGGCGTCCCCTGGGCGCTGGCTGCGCTGGCCGCGCTCGCCCTGCTGGCCCTGACGTCGACCCTGCTCGCCCGCCGGCGCGAGCAACGCGAGCCGATCGAGATCGCGGACGCTCCCGCATGACGCGGCTGATCGCCGGGCGCGTCGCCCTCGCGCTCTGCATGCTCGCCTTCGTGCTCACGATCAACTTCGTCGTCGTCCGCGCCGCCGGCGATCCACGCAGCGACCTCCTGCGCGTGCCCCACACGTCGGCGACGGAGCGAGCCCACCTGATTCACGAGCGGGGCCTCGATCGCTCGCTGCTCGACCAGTACGGCATCTACATCCGCAACACGCTCAGCGGGCAGCTCGAGACGAGTTACCAGGCGGGCAGGCCCGTGACCGACGTGATCGGCGACGCGCTGCCCAAGACGCTCATCCTCGCACTGCCCGCAGTGCTGCTCGCCGCGCTGCTCGGCACGTGGATCGGCATCGTCTCGGCGCGGCGCCGCAACGATGGCGTGGACAGCGCACTCACGGGAGGGGCGCTGGCGCTCTCCGCCATGCCGGCGGCGTTTCTCGCCATGGCAGTCGTGCTCGTGTTCTCGATCTGGCTGAACGCCTTCCCGAGCCAGCTCTCGGAGGAGCCCGGCTCGAGCGCGCACGGGCTCGGCCATGTCTGGGACGTGACACAACATGCGGTCCTGCCTGTGCTCACGCTGACGGCGACCATCCTGGCGAGCTGGAGCCTGATCATGCGCGCGTCGCTCTCGGAGGAGCTGGACGAGGACTACATGACGACCGCGCGCGCGATCGGGCTGTCGCCACGGCGGGCAGTCCTCCGCCACGCCGTCCCGAACGCGCTCCTGCCCGTGATCGCCCTGACCGCCGTCTCGCTCGGCTACGTCGTCGGCGGCGTCATCTTCATCGAGTCGGTGTTCTCGTGGCCGGGTATCGGCCAGCTCACCTACGACGCGCTGCAGAACCACGATGTGCCCGTCCTGCAGGGCGTCTTCCTGCGTCACGTCCGCCGCCGTGATCCTTCTCAACCTCATCGCCGACCTCGTGATCATCGCCCTCGATCCGCGGGTGCGCGCAACCTGATGGCGGTCTCCAGCGAGACCGTCGCGCAGCTCCTCGGTGCCGAGCGCAATCCGCTCGTGCGCCGGTTGGCGAACCTGGGACGCGCCGTCCGCTTGATCGGGCACCGCCCCACGGGCATGTTCGGCCTGATCACAATCGGCATCGCGGTGGCGATGGCGCTCTTCGGCCCCGCGCTCGCGCCGCAGAACCCGCTCTCGACGAGTAGCCTCGACTTCGCCCAGCGCATGCAGGGCCCGTCCAGCGCCCACTGGCTCGGCACGGACGAGTGGGGCCGCGACCTGCTCTCGCAGTTCCTGCTGGGAGCGCGCGCCTCGCTCATCGTCGGGGTCGTTGCAGGGCTCGCCTCGGCGGGCATCGGAGCTGTCGTCGGCATCGTTGCCGGCTATTTCGGCGGCTGGACCGATCGCGGGCTCACGTTCCTGGACGACTGGTTCCTCGTGATCCCGTTCGTCCCGTTCGCCGTGCTCGTGGCGGCGCTGCTGCAGGACGACGCGCGGCAGTTCCCGGGCGGCCAGACGGGCATCATCGTGCTCGTGCTCGTGGTCGCGGGCTGGGCGGGGACGACGCGTGTCGTGCGCGCGCGGGTGCTCTCGCTGCGCGAGCGCCAGTTCCTCGAGCGCGCCCGCTCCCAGGGGGCCTCGCACGCCTGGATCATGCGCCGCCACATCCTCCCGAACGTGATGCCGCTGGTGTGGGCCAACGCGGTGCTGATCATCGCGCTCGCGGTGCTCGGCGAGGCCGGTCTCTCGTACCTCGGGCTCGGCGACCCCGACGCGTTCTCGTGGGGCACGCTGCTGCACAACGGCTTCGAGGCCGGCGCGATCAACCAGGGCGCGTGGTGGTACGTCGTGCCGCCGGGCGTCGCCATCACGCTCCTCGTGCTGGCCTTCTTCGCGGTCGGCCGGGTCACCGAGCGCGCCGGCGACGCGCAGGCGCGACGCCCGTGAGCGCGCCCGTCCTACGCGTCGACGACCTGCACGTGGGCTACGACGCGGGCGAGGGCGACGTGGAGATCGTCTCGGGCGTCTCCTTCGAGCTGCAGCGCGGCGAGGCGCTCGGCCTCGCCGGCGAGTCGGGCTGCGGAAAGTCCACGACGGCGCTGGCCGTCCTGCAGCTGCTCGCTCCCGGCCTGCGCCGGCTCTCGGGGACGGTCGATCTGCGGACCGACGCCGGCGTGGTGCACGTCCACCGGCGAACCGAGCGCGGAATGCGCGACCTGCGCTGGACGGAGATTGCGCTCGTCGTCCAGGGCGCGCTCGAACGCGCTCGACCCGGTGCAGCGCATCTCGCGCCAGATCGGCGACGCGATCCGCCTGCATCAACCCGAGGCCGACCGCGCGGCCGTGCGCGCACGCGTGGGCGAAGTGCTGGAGCGGGTCGGCATCGGCGCCGACCGCGCCGACCGGTATCCGCACGAATTCTCGGGCGGCATGCGCCAGCGCGTGATGATCGCCCTGGCGCTCGCCTGCGACCCCGAGGTCATCGTGGCCGACGAGCCCACGACTGCCCTCGATGTCATCACGCAGGCGCAGGTGCTCGCGCTTCTGGAAGAGCTGCGCCGCGACCTCGGCCTCGCGCTGCTGCTGATCACCCACGACCTCGCCGTGATCGCGGAGACCTGCGAGCGCGTGGCGGTCATGTACGCGGGGCGGATCGTCGAGACCGGCCCCACGTCGACGGTGTTCGCCGTGCCGCAGCACCCGTACACCCAGCGCCTGCTGGGCGCGTTCCCGCTCGTCGGCACCGAGCGCGCGCTCCCTCCGGCCATCCCGGGCGCGCCGCCCGATCCGTCGGATCCGCCCTCCGGCTGCCGCTTCCACCCCCGCTGCCATCTCGCGCGTGAGGCCTGCGAGCATGGCGAGACGGTGCTCCGGCCCGTCGGCGACGACCACGAGTCGGCCTGCCTGTTCGCGCCGCTGCAGCAGACCGCGGTCGGGGGGAGTCTGCGATGAGCACCCGGCCGCTCGCCAGCGCCGTCACGCCGCTCGCCGAGGCACGCGGTCTCGAGGTCACGTTCCGCCGTCGCGGTCGCGTCGTTCGCGCGCTCGATGGCGTCGACCTCGAGTGGCGCCGGAACGAGGTGCTCGGCGTCGTGGGCGAGTCGGGCAGCGGCAAGACGACGCTCGCGCGCACGCTGCTCGGTCTCGAGCCGCCAAGCGGAGGCGAGCTGCGCTTCGAGGGCGCGACGCTCGATCGCGGTGGCAGGCGCAACCTGCGGCGCACGGTGCAGATGGTGTTCCAGGATCCCTACCAGTCGCTCAACCCGCGCATGCGCGTGAGCGAACTGGTGCAGGAGCCGCTTCGCATGCAGGGCATGGCGCGGCCCGAGCGCGTGCTGCGCGCGGCGAACGCGCTCGAGGACGCCGGGCTCGCGCCGGCGGAGCGCTTCTGGCACTGCTATCCGTTCGAGCTCTCCGGTGGGCAGCGCCAGCGCGTCGCCATCGCCAGTGCGCTCGCGCCGGAGCCCGCCGGGCTCGTCTGCGACGAGCCGGTCTCGGCACTCGACCCCTCGGTACGCGCCCAGGTGCTCCACCTTCTGCTCGGCCTGCGCCGCGCACGCGGGCTGGCGCTGCTCCTGATCACGCACGACATCGGCCTCGCCTGGTCGCTCTGCGATCGCGTGGCGGTCATGTACCTGGGTCGCGTGATCGAGCTCGGCACTGCGGCCGACGTGATCGAGCGCCCGCAGCACCCGTACACGCAGGCGCTCGTCGCTGTCGCTCCCAGTACCCGCCCGCGGCCGGCCGGCCGCGCGGCCGTCCTGAACGGCGAGGTGGCCGACACCTCGCGCCTCCCGGGCGGCTGCCGCTTCCACCCGCGCTGCCCGCGCGCACGCGAGCGCTGCGCCGACGAGGACGTCGCGCCGCGGCCGAGCGGCGCCGCGGGTCAGACCGCGGCCTGCTGGTATCCCGGAGTCGATCAGCCGGCACGCGTGCCGGTGGCGTAGAGCAGGCGACTGAACCCGGCTCTCGGTTCTCAGATCCTCACGACGAACGTGGCGCGGCGATCAGCTTGCCGACGCTCCTCCCGAAGGTCGCGCGCATACGCACCAGCCGCCCGCGCTGCGAGCATTGCGCGCATGCCGCACCTCCGCTACGAGCAGCACACGTGGCCCGAGCTGGCCGAGCTCGCGGCCCGCGACGACGTCGTCGTCGTGATTCCCACGGCCACGCTCGAGGATCACGGGCACCACCTCCCGATCGACACCGACGTGCGCCTGATCGAGGAAGTCGCGCGGGGCGCGTGCGAGCGCGTCAACGCAGCCGGCGGCACGGCACTCCTGTTTCCGACCGCGGTGCACGGCTACACCCCGCACCACCTGCACTTCCCCGGCACCGTCACGCTGCGCTGGAACGTGTTCGTGGAGTACCTGCTCGACCTCGGCCGGTCACTCTGCCACCACGGCTTCGACCGCATCCTCATGGTCAACGGGCACGGCTCCAACCAGCCGCTCGTCGACGTCGCCGCGCGGCTCGTCAACGTCGAGCACCCAGCCGCGATCTGCGCGTCCTGCTGGTACCTCGTCACGCCGGAGTCCAAGCGCCTGCTCGAGGAGTTGCGCGAGTCCGGCCGCGGCGGCATGGCGCACGCGTGCGAGCTCGAGACGTCGCTCTATCTCGCGATCGAGCCGGGCCTCGTGCAGATGGAGCGCGCGGTCAGGGAGATCCCGCCGCAGTCGGAGTTCATGTGGATGGACTGGAGCGACGGACCGCTGTCCTACATGCCGCACTGGAGTGCGCTGTCCGCCTCGGGCGTCACGGGTGACGCGACGCTCGCGACGGCCGACAAGGGCAGCCGCTGGCTGGCGCGCGCGCAGGAGGAGATCGCGCAGTTCATCTGCGAGGTGCGCGACCGCGCCCATCCGCAACCCGTCGATCACCACTAAAGGGCCCGCCGGGCGCTGCTGCGGCACGACCCACCACTAGTGTGAGTGGCATGAGTCTCCCTGCAGCCATGGGTCTGCCGCGGCCGCGTGCCGCCGTGCTGGCTCGCATCGCCTGGCTCGCGCTGCCTGCGATCGCGACGCTCGCGCTGGCGGCGGAGGACGGCGGGTCGCGGACCGGCGACTGGATGCCCTGGGCGCTTGTCGCGGTGCTGGCCGCGGGCGGGCTGCTGGCGTTCGACGTCATGCGCCTCCACCGCGGCCTCGGGCTCGTTGCGCTCGGGTGCATCGCGGGCCTCGCCGCCTGGAGCGTCGTCTCCGTGCTGTGGGCATGGCTGCCCGGCGACGCGGCGAGCGAGGCATCGCGCGCGCTCTTCTATGCCTCGGCGTTCGCGATCGTGCTGCTCGCTGTCCGGACCCAGGCCGATGCCGCGATCATGGTCGGTCTGATCGCGACAGCCACGGGCCTCGTCGCCCTCTATGGCTGCGTGCGCCTCGCGCAGGGAGCGCCCGACTCCTGGATGATCTATCAGCGCGTCGGCTGGCCGACCGGCTACCCGAACACATCCGCATCGCTCGGCGTGCTCGGATTCTGGACGCTCGTCGGCATCGGGGCGGAGCGCCTGCTCGCCTGGCCCGCGCGCGCGCTGGCACTTGCGGGGGCCGTGCCGGCGCTCGGCTTCGCCCTGCTCACCCAGAGCCGCGGCGCCATGCTCACGCTGATCCTCGTCTCGCCCTTCGCGATCGCGCTGGTGCGCGAACGGTTGCGCGTGACGGCCTTCACCCTCGTCGCGCTCGCAGGCCTCCTCCCCGCGATCCCGGCGCTGCGCACCGCGATCGATACCGGCAGCGAGGCCGACGCAGGCACGGCGGCAGCACGGCTCCTGCTCGGCGGCGTCCTTGTCGCGGCCGCCGGCGGCGCGATCGCCGCTGCCGACCAGCGCGTCGCGATCTCGCCGGAACGACGGCGGATGCTCGGCCGCGGAGCCGCGGCGGCCACGGCCATCGCCGTCGTGCTGCTGGCCGGCGTCGCCCTCCAGCAGGACGCACCGGGTCGCATCGCAAGCGCCTTCCACTCGTTCACGAAGGTCGACGCATCGGACGACGCGGGGCCGCACCTGCTCTCGGTCGAGTCGAACCGCTGGGACTTCTGGAAGGTTGCCTCGAGCGATCTCGGGGCGCGGCCGCTGACCGGCTATGGCGCGGGCAGCTTCGGCCCGACCTACCTGCGCAAGGGTCACAGCAGCGAGATGCCCGCCCAGGCTCACGGGCAGGTGCAGGAGCTCGCCGCGACGCTCGGCGTCCCCGGCCTGCTGCTCGGCTGCGCCGTCGCGGTGATCGGCCTGGCGGGCCTGCTGCGCCGCCGCGCCCGGCCGTCGCCGACGCTCGCTGGAGCGGCGGTGGGCACGGCCTGCGTGCTCGCCCACGCGCAGGTCGACTGGCACTGGCAGGTGCCGGCCGTCGCTCTGCCCGTGATCGCGCTCGTCGCCTGCGGCGCCGCGCTGCACCCGGTCGGCGCGGTCGTTCCACGGCGCGCCGCGCGTATCGGAGGCGGCATCGTGCTCGCGCTCGCCGTGCTCTGGGTGCTACCGGGGCTGGCCGCGGAGCGCCTGGTCGAGCGCGCGGTCGCCGACGACGATCCCGGCGCCGCGCGGGCGGCGGCGACGATCTCCCCGTTCGACCCGGCGCCGCTGCGCCTCGCGGCGCAGCTCGAGGGCTCCACCCGGGGTCTGAAGGACGCGCTCGCGGCGGCCGACCGCGGACCGCACGAATGGAGCTCGTGGGCGGTCGTCGCCCGGCTCGCCGGCAACGACCGCGCCCTGGTCGCACGCGCCTGCGCGCGTGCCCGTGCCGAGAACCCCCGACTCGGATCGTGCCCCTGAGATGACATCCGCAGACACCACGGAGGCGACCGGCGTCGCCCGAGACGCCGTCATGCCGCGCTGCTTCGCGCACGATCTGCCCGCAGAGCTGTTCTCGTCCGACGCCCTCGATGAGATCTGCCGCGCCGCGGCTGCGCGGGGCGAGCTCACGGTGCAGGTCCCGGACAGCTCGCGCGAGCGCCTCGGGCAGCGTCCCGAGCTCACGCAGCCGCGCTACCCGATCCTGCAGGACGCGCTCGAGCGCCCCGTGCACTACCGCATCTTCAACACCGCGAGCTGGGGCCCGCGCGCCCACGCGGAGTGCCGCGCTCGTCTGTTCGATCTGGCCGGCCCGCACGCCCGCCTCGGCGACATCCCCCGTGAGACCGTCGTGCGCGTGTTCTCGCCGGGCGCGCTCGTGGCACTGCACGGCGATCCCGATGCCAAGCTCGTGGCCGGCATCGCCGGCACGACCGTCTGGTGGGTGCGGCCCGTGCATGCGATGACCCAGCTCCAGCATGAGAACCTGCTGCGCGGAGAGTTCTTCCTGCCGTTCACGGAACATCCGCAGGAACTCGACCTTCAACTCGACCCCGGGGCCGCCTGTTTCGTGCCTGCGCGCTGGGCGCACTGGCTCGACCATCCCTGCGATGCCGCCAGCGTCACGTTCGACGTCGGCTTCTACACGCGCGACGACCTGCGCAACCGCAAGGTCTACGACGTCAACTGGCTGATGCGCAGGGCGCACCTCTCGCCGGGTGGCCCGGGTGGACGGCTCGATCGCCTCAAGTGCCTGACGTTCGATGGGATCAGCACCGTGACGCGGCGCGGCCTGCAGTACCGGGGGCACGTGTGACGGCACAGCGCGGGCGCGTGCTCGTGCTGGACGGCGACACGCGAGCGGGGCTCGAGATGGCGCGCCGGCTCCACCGACTCGGCGAGCGCGTCGCGATCGCTTCCTCGGAGGCGGGCGCGAGCGGCATGCGCACCCGCGCGGCCGAGGCACGCGTCGTCCTGCCCGATCCGCGGACGGCGTTCGACGCCTACGCGGATGCGATCGTCCACTCGCTCGGGGCCGGCGACGTCGCGATGTGCAGCGGCGAGCGCGCCCTCGAGGCCCTGCGGGCGCGCCGAGAGGCGATCGCGGCGCGCGGCGCGATCGCCGCGATCGCGTCGGAGCCGGCGCTGACGGTCGCGGGCTCGAAGCGGCTGACGCTCGACCGCGCCACCGCGCTCGGTATCGCGTCGCCGCGCTCCCTCCAGGTCTGCACGCCCGGCGAGGTGATCGCCGGCGCCGGCGAGCTCGGGTATCCGCTCGTCGTCAAGCCGCTCGCGTCGTGGCGCGCCTTGCCCGGAGGCGGAGGCGAGACGGTCGCGCCGATGCTCGCCTACGACCGCCCGGGCCTCGAGGCCGTCGCGCAGCGCCTGGTGCGTCCCGACGCGCCCGCGCTGCTGCAGCAGGTCGCCGCCGGCGTGCGCGAGACGCACAAGCTCGTCATCCAGGACGGCCGCCTGATCGCGCGGCTGGTCATGATCGCCGAGCGTTGCTGGCCCCCGCTCGGCGGGTCGTCGGTCATGCGCATGACGATCGAGCCGCCCAGCGACTCATATGCACTCGCACTCGCCCTCGTGACCGACGTCGGCCTCGAGGGAGTCAGCGAGGTCGAGTTCCGCCGCGATGCCTCCGGCCGCCCGCTGCTGATGGAGATCAACGCGCGTATCTCGCAATCGGTCGCGCTGGCGCACCGCGCCGGCGTGGAGCTGACGAGCCTGCAGCTGCGCTGGGCGCGTGGCGAACGGCTCGAGCCCGCCGCCGACTTCCGCCGCGGCGTCCGCCTCGGCTGGCCCGCCGGCGAGGCGCGCTTGCTCGCCTGCGGCCTGATCGGCCGCCTCGACCCGCGTCCCCGCCCACTCGACGAGCTCCGCGACATCGCCCGCGACTACGGCCTCCGCCACGCCGGCCTGGAGGGCCTGGATCGCCGCGACCTGGCCCCGACGGCCGCGGCCCTGGCGTTCACGCTGCGCAGCGCAGGCGGCTGGCTCCGCCGCGCCGCCCGCTGAACCCCGCCGCTGCGCAACGCGGGGTCAGGCCCGCACAGCCCGGGGTCAGGCCCGCAACACCGGGGTCAGACCCGCACGTTGCGGGTCTGACCCCGGCTGTGCACGTCAGGCGCGGTGGGCTCGGCCCTTGCCGGTGGCCGTGCCGATCAGGTCGAAGAGGCGGATCTTGACGGCGTCGCGGGGGCCGCCTGGCGGCTTCGGGGCAAGCTTCGCGCGCCGGAGCATCCAGTTCACGTCGTAGACCTTGCGCTCGCGGATCGTCGCCGGCGTCCAGTAGGAGAGCTCGAACGAGACGGCCGGCTCGGGGCCGGGATGCTCCAGCCAGTGCGGCCAGCGCGGCGGAGCGGCGCAGGCGTCGCCGACCGCGAGGTCGAAGGTCTGGACCGGCGCGAGCTCGCGCCAGCCCAGGAACATCCCACCGCGCATCAGCGACTCGACCTCGACCGGCGTGAGATTCGAGGGCGGCCCGAAGTGCCAGAGCGTGCGGCCGCCGACACCGCAGTTGACCTGGGTATTGCCGTCGCCGTGGAGTGCCGCCGGCGCATCGGCCGAGAACACGCGGATGACGATGTTCGGGGCGTGGATCGTCTCGCTCTCGTGCGGACGCACGTGCTCGAGGATGCCCTGGGCAGCCTCAACGTACTCCGGCGCCCATTCCTCGAGGTTGTCGAAGTGCAGGTGCAGACCGCGTCGCGCGATGTCCTCGGAGAGCGATCCCTCGAGCGTCGTGTAGGTCGCCTGCTGACCGTTGCGGACACGGTCGCTGTCGGCGAGCTGGGCGACGAAGCGGCCCTCGGGCGCGCGCCCGACGAGCGCGTCGAGGCGGTCGAGTGCGAACAGGTCGGGGTCGAGCGAATGTCTGAAGCCGAACGGGGCGTCCACGGATACCTCTCAGGAGGATTGGGCGTTGCGGCGCGGGCGAAGCGCGCCGGACAGATAGAGACGATGCAGCCGCTCGCTGCGTTTGAGGCGCTTGCGCAGTGCGATTGCGAGTTGCGTGCGCGCGACGTAGGCATGACCGGCGGGGCCGCGTGCCAGGCCGAATCCTTGATGCAGAGGCTCGAAGCGATCCGCGAGGTCGCGCTTGAACTGCTCGGCGCCGCCGAGGTACTCGACGCGGCGTGCACCCCGCTCCGAGGCCGCCGCGAGGCTGCGGCGCAGCGCGACGAGCCCAGGCCCGTAGCGCGACAGGCCGGCGTCGAACGCGTTGCGATGGAGGTAGATCGAGCTCCCCGCCACGAACCAGCTGTGGAACGCGATCGGCCGTCCGTCGAGGCGCAGCGTCAGCATCGCGAAGCGACCCTCGCCCGCAAGCCTGGGGAGTGCCGCGCGCTGGAAGCGCTGCCCCTCGGGCAGGCCGAAGGTCGAGCCGTCGGGCCGTCCCTGCCAGCGCATGTGGTGCAGCGAGAACGCGTCGGGCAGGTCCCGCAGCACCTCCTCGGCGGTCGTCGCGAGCGACGTCTCGAGGGTGCCGAGCTCGCTCAGCTGGCGCTCCCGGCGGCGGTCCTGGTTGCGGCGATTCGAGCTCGTGTGGCGCGTGTACGCCTCGTCCCAGCCCTCGCGCATATCCGTGACGGGCGACTCGACTCGCTCGACGACGGTCAGTCCCGGGCCGGCAGCCGCGGCCAGAACGCTGTCGCCGGGCAGGCCGAAGACGTCGAGCGCCTGCATGGTCGAGCCCGGCAGCGCGGCGAGCATCATGCGAGCCGTCTCGACCGGCTCGTCCGGGGCGAGCACGATGTCAGCGAGCGCCGACTCGTGAGCGCCCGCGAACACCGCGACGCGCGTCCGCCCGGAGCGCCGGATTGCGAATGGCGCGACGCCGACGAGCTCGCCGGCGCGCTCGGCCACGAGCACGTACGGCTCGCTCGCGAAGGCCTCCTCCGCGAACCAGGCGAGCACCCAGGCCGAGAACAGATACGGGCACGGGCGCGGCATGGCCTCGACCAGCGTGTCCCAGGCGCTGTCCAGCTGTGCAAGCGCGGCCACGTCGGTCAGCGCGCGCACCCTCGGCAGCGTTGCGGTGAGAGGAGCCATCGTCTCTCAACCTAGTGGCGTTCTCGATCACAATGGGATGCGATGGACGCCGAGCCGGAACTCGCCGTGCCACCGGGTCGCCGGGCTCGGCGCGCCGACCTCCTCACGGCGTGAGGCCCCGCCTGCTCGTCATCGTGACGCTCGCCGAGGCCGGCGGCGCACAGACGTTCGCCTCGTCGCTCGCGGCGGGAATGCGCGATCGCTACGACGTCGAGGTCGCCGCGCACGGACCGGGCGCGCTGGCCGACGCCTGCGCGCGCCTCCGGGTGCCGTTCCACCACGTGCCTCACCTCGTGCGAGACCCGCGCCCCTACCACGACGCGCTGGCCGTGCGCGAGTTGCGTGCGCTCGCGCGAGGGCTCGCGCCGGACATCGTGCAGATCAACTCCTCCAAGGCGGGCGTGCTCGCCCGGCTCGCGCTGCCGGGGCTCGGGGTGCGCACGGTGTTCACGGCGCACGGCTGGGCGTTCTCGGGACGCAACGGCGCCGCGGGTGCCCTGTACGCGGCCAGCGAGCGCGCGGTCGCGCCCCTGACCGACGCGATCGTGTGCGTCTCGAGGCACGACCTGCGGCTCGCTCGCGAGCGCGGCATCGCTCCGCGTCACGGCCTCCACGTCATCCACAACGGCATCGACGCGCCTGCGGTCCAGCCGCGGGGACCGCGCGCGGGAGCGCACCTCGTGCTCGGCTGCACCGCGCGGCTCGCACCGCCGAAGGATCTCTCGACGCTGCTCGACGCGCTCGTCCAGCCGGGTTGCGAGCGCTGGGAGCTGCGCATCTTCGGCGACGGTCCCGACCGCGACGCGATCGAGGGCCGCCGCGCCGAGCTCGGCCTCGGTGACCGCGTAACTCTCCTCGGCAACCGCGAGGATGTCGCGTCGCAGCTCGCGGACTGCGACGCCTTCGCGCTGATCACCGACTGGGAAGGCCTGCCGTACTCGATCCTCGAGGCCATGGCCGCCGGCCTGCCGGTGCTCGCGACCGGGGTGGGCGGGATCCCGGATCTGGTCGCACCGGGTGCGACGGGCGAGCTCGTCCCGCCGCGCGACGCCGCCGCCGCCGGCCGTGTGCTCGCAGCCTGGGCCGCGGATCCCGCGCGCCTGCCGAGCCTCGGCCGCGCGGGACATGCGCGGGCGCGCGCGTTCTTCTCGCGGGAGCGCATGATCGGGCGCTACGACGCGCTCTTCGGCTCACTCCTGTCCCGGAGGACCTAGGCCGCGAGCGACTGCGCAACGCGTTGCGCGGCGAACTCGGCTCCCTCGACGAAGCGCGAGAGCGGCCCGAAGCGACCCTCGGCCGGGAACCCGACGAGGCTGAGCTGCGGAACGGTCGTGCGGAACGACCGGTCGAGCACGGGCCAGCCATTCCGCATCGCGACGCGCGCGCGCAGCTCCGGTGCGAGCACCGAGAGGCCGTCGCGGCTGAAGGCGAAGCCGCAGGCGACGATGCAGGCGTCGACCTCGCGGCTCGTCCCGTCGCTCAGCCCGAGCACGAGGCCGTCGGGACGCGACTCGACGCCTCGCACCTCCACGCCCTCGCTGATCGGGATCACGCCGTCGACGTGCCGCCGCAGCCAGGGCGCGGCGCCTGGACGAAGCAGACGGTCGTTGAGGCGCGCGCGCAGCGCGTGCGGGAGCACGGCGAAGGCGTCGGGGTGCAGCGCGAAGCGATTGATCGGAGGTGGGCCGAAGCCGACGACGGGGTAGGCGATCCGGTAGAGCCGCTGATGCAGCGCCCCTCGCGGTGTGTGCGGCTCGCGCTCGACGAACCAGCGCACGCGCGAGCGCACGATCAGCTCGACGCTCGCAGCCTGCGCGCGCAGGGCGAGCAGGGCGCTCTCGACGCCGTTGTTTCCGGCGCCGACGACGACCACGCGCTTGCCTGCGAGATCCGCGTACCCGCTTCGCTCGAGCACGACGCGCACGCGCGGGTCGTCGCTGCGCGCGAGCGCCGCGGGCACGCGGGGGAACGGCGTTACTCCGAGCGCGAGCACGGCGACGCGCGCCTGCACTTCGTCACCCGCCGAGGTCGTCACGCGAACACCGCCGTCTGCCGGCGCGATGCCGGCGACGTCGTTCGGATCGCTCTCGGGCACGAACCGGCGCCGGAACCACTCCGCGTACGCGAGGAAGTGCTGCAGCGGCAGCGGCTCGAGGCGCTGGGCCTCCCCGCTCCGCACCCAGGCCTCCAGCGTGCCTGCCGCCCCTGGGGCCGAGAGATTGGTGTGATCCCAGTCCGAGCGCAGCAGCATGTCCGGCGGCATCAGCCGCTGCCACGTGCGCATGGGCTCGCCGAAGGTGCGCGCGCTGCCGTTGACCGACGCGTGCGCCGCGACGGAGAGGCCGAACGGGCCTGCGCCCACGATTGCCGCGTCGATGCGATCCACGTCTCTCAACGTAGAGGCTCTCGCCTCGAGGCTGCTGCTGCTAGCTTCGGCCGGTGCGCGCACGCGACCACGGCTTCGTGCCAGGCCAGCTTCCGGCCGGCCCCTTCAATGCGATCACCGATGTCGCGGGCGTGCGCGTCGGCCACGCGAATCACGTGCCCGATCACACCGGTGTCACCGCCGTGTGGCCTCATGGAGGCGACCCCTGGGCCGACTGGTACTTCTGTGCCACCGCAGCGCTGAACGGCGCCGGCGAGCTGACGGGCACGCACGAGATCGAGGAGTGGGGCTGCCAGGAGACGCCGATCCTGCTGACGGGCACGCCCTACATCGGTGCAGTGCACGCCGGCGTGACGCACGCGCTGACCGCGCGCCAGCCGCGCATCGGCCGCGACGACGTGATCATCCCTGTGGTCGGCGAGTGCGACCCGTCCGAGTGGTGCGACGTGCGCGAGGGGCCGGAGCCCGACGACGCGCTCGTCGCACGCGCGCTCGACACCGCCGCCGCCGGGGCGGTCGGCGAGGGCCAGATCGGCGCCGGCGTCGGCATGGAGACCTTCGGCTACGCCGGCGGCATCGGTACGGCCTCGCGCGTCGTCGGCGACCACACTCTGGGCGTGCTCGTGCTCTCGAACTTCGGACTCACCGAACGATTCGTGCTCTGCGGCCGGCCCGTCGGGCGCGATCTGGCGCAGGAGACGAGCTCGAGCGGCGAGGGCTCGTGTATCTGCCTCGTCGCGACGGACGCTCCGCTGCTTCCGCACCAGCTGCGCCGACTCGCGCGACGCCCCTTCCTCGGCCTGGCGAGCACCGGCTCGTACGGCTCGCACGGATCCGGTGAGATCTCGTTCGCATGGACGACCGCCAATCTGCTGGCGCGCGACGAGACCGCCGGCGTGCGGGATCTGCGCATGCTGCGCGACGACCTCCTCAGCCTGCTCTTCGCCGCGTGTGCCGAGGCGGCGGAGGAGGCCGTGCTCAACGCACTCTGCGCCGGGCGCGACCTGCGCGGCTACGACGGCCGGCTCCTGCGGCGCTTTCCTGCGGAGCGCTATTCGACGACGTGACTCCCCGGCTGTCCGGGCATCGCTACGCTCGGGCGATGCGCATTGCCGTGATCGGCGGGGCAGGAGGCATGGGCAGGGTCACGACCGGCGACGCCGCAACCAGCGAGGGCGTCGAGCGCGTGATCCTCGTGGATCGCGACGCCGCGCTCGCGCACGAGGTTGCCTCGGCCTACGCGAACGTCGAGGTGCGCGCGCCGCGCGAGGGCCCGCAAGGCCTACGCGATGCGCTCTCCGGCGCCGATGCGGTCGTCAACGCCGCCACGCACCGCCTCAACGTCTCCGTGATGGAGGCGTGCCTCGACGTCTCGGCCCACTACACCGATCTCGGCGGCCTCTACTACTACGCGATCGAGCAGTACGAGCTGGACGATGCGTTCCGGCGGGCGGGCCTCTCGGCAGCGATCTCGATGGGCGCCGCACCCGGCATCACCAACATGCTGGCGGCAGCGGCGGTCGCCGAGCTCGACACGATCGAGTCGATCGAGGTGCTCGACGCATGCGTCGCGGGCCGGCCCTACGACCCGGATGAGCCGTACGTGCCCGCCTACGCCGCCGACACCCTGATCGACGAGTTCACGCGCCCGGCGCCGATGTTCCTCGACGGGAGCGAGCAGCTGATGGCTGCGGGCGGCGGAGCGCGGACCTACCACCTGCCCGAGGGCGACGTGGAATGCGTCTACACGATCCACTCCGAGCCGGCCACCCTGCCCCGGTCGTATGCAGACCGCGGCATTCGCAACGTCGAATGGCGGCTCGGCCTGCCGCCGTCGCACACGCTGCCGTTGCGCGCCCTCGTGGCGAGCGGGATGGCCTCCACGGATCCGGTGCGCGTCAACGGCCAGGATGTGATCCCGCGCGAGGTGCTCGTCGCCGTGCTCGCCCGCCAGGACGGCGCGCCGGAGGATCCGGGAGCACTCGAGCGCCTGCGCGCCCACGTCGTCGGGATGCGCGGAGGCGAGCGGGTCGAGATCGACGCCGACCTGCCGCTCACCCAGCGTGCCGAGTGGGGAACCGACTCGGGCACGTATTCCACCGGGGTGCCGCCCTCGGTCGTGGCGCAATTGCTGGCGAGCGGGCAGGCGCTGCGCACCGGCGTCGGAGGGCCCGAGGTGATCGTCCCCGTGGGGCCGTTCTTCGCCGCGCTCGCCACGCGGGGCATGCACGCGGAGATCTCCGTGCAGCGCCCGCTCGGGTGACGAACTCCTCTCCGCGCGTGCCCGGTATCCTGGGAGCGCGGGAGAAGTGGCCGAGTGGCTGAAGGCGGCGCCCTGCTAAGGCGTTACAGGGGGTTAACCTCTGTCGAGGGTTCGAATCCCTCCTTCTCCGTTCGCGGCCGAGCGAATCGCTGCGTGCTTCACTTCCATACGTTCGCGGCCGGGAGCCCACTCGCGTAGAACTCCAGCATGGCACCGACGGAGAGCACGACCATCGACGCCGGCGGACGCGAGCTGCGCGTGAGCAGTGCCGATCGCGTGATCTTCCCGGCGACCGAGCGCACGGCCGCCGTGACCAAGCTCGACGTCGTCGAGTACTACCTCTCCGTCGAGGACGGGATCATGCGCGCGCTCGCGCAGCGTCCGACGACGCTCGAGCGGTGGCCCAAGGGCGTCCATGAGGGCATCGTGCTGTCGACGCGCGAACAGGGCGGCGGTGATGCCTTCTTCCAGAAGCGCATCCCGCGCGGCGCCCCCGACTATGTCGAGACCACGCGGATCACGTTCCCGTCGGGCCGGCACGCCGACGAGATCCGCCCGACCGAGATCGCCGTCGTCGGCTGGGCCGCGCAGATGGGCACGATCACGTTCCATCCGTGGCCGGTGCGCGACGACGACGTCGACCATCCCGACGAGCTGCGGATCGACCTCGATCCCCAACCCGGCACCGACTTCGTCGACGCCGTGCGCGTCGCCGCCGAAGCGCGCGTCCTGCTCGACGAGCTCGGCTACAGGGGCTTCCCGAAGACGTCGGGCGGCCGTGGCATCCACATCTACGTCCGAATCGAGCCGCGCTGGACGTTCACCGACGTACGTCACGCCGCGATCGCGTTCGGCCGGGAGCTCGAGCGGCGGCTTCCGGGCGAGGTGACGACGAACTGGTGGAAGGAGGAGCGCGGCGAGCGCATCTTCGTCGACTACAACCAGAACGCCCGCGACCGCACGATCGCATCCGCCTACAGCGTGCGGCCGAAGCCGGGCGCCCCGGTCTCCGCCCCGCTGACGTGGGACGAGCTCCCCCACGTTGCGCCCGAGGACTTCACCGTCGCGACGATGCCCGCGCGCTTCGCCGAGCTCGGCGATCGTCACGCGGCGATCGACGACGTCGCCCACTCGCTGCAGCCGCTGCTCGACCTGTACGAGCGCGACGCTGGCGAAGGCGAAGGCGACATGCCGTACCCGCCGGATTACCCGAAGATGCCGGGTGAGCCGAAGCGCGTGCAGCCGTCGCGCGACCGCGACCGCCCTCGGGACTGAGCTACGGCGCCTGCGGTAGCCGCTTCGCGCCGCGGGGCGCCGCGGGTGCGGACGGCGGCGGCACGACGGGTCCGATGTCACCGTCCGGCGCCTCGTCCAGATCGACGATCACCGGCGCGTGATCGCTCGGGCCCTTGCCCTTCCGGGCCTGGCGGTCAACCCAGGCGGCCCGGACACGGTCTGCGACCGCAGAGGAGGCGAGCACGAGGTCGATCCTCATCCCGCAATCCTGGTGGAACATCCCAGCCCGGTAATCCCAGTAGGTGAACACGCGCTCGTGCGGCCAGCGGTCGCGCACGACGTCGTGAAACCCGAGCTCCCGAAGCGCCGCCAGCGCCGCCCGCTCGGGCGGCGTGACATGCGTCTGGCCGGCGTAGGCGTCGGGATCGAAGACGTCCTCATCGGTCGGGGCGACGTTCATGTCGCCGCAGACGACGGTCGCCTCCGGCGCATCGGCAAGCACGTCACGTAGCGCCGCCAGCCAGGCGAGCTTGTACTCATAGTGCTCCGACCCCGGCTCGCGGCCGTTCGGAACATAGGTCGAGACCACCCGGACTCCCGCGCACGTCGCAGCCACGGCGCGCGCCTCCTGATGCGGGAAACCCGGCCCGCCCGGAAGTCCCGCGACCACGTCGTCCAACCCGACGCGCGAAAGAATCGCCACGCCATTCCACGTCGACTCGCCGCGCGCCGCGACGGCGTAGCCGCGCTGCTCGAGCTCGGCGCCGAGGAGCTCGGCGAGCTTATCGTCGGCGAGCTTGGTCTCCTGCAGGCAGACGACGTCCGGCTGCCGGTCGTCGAGCCACGGCAGCAGCCGCGGCACCCGCTGTTTGATCGAGTTGACGTTCCACGTCGCGATCCGCACAGCGGCACGTTAGCGGCCAACCGATGCGTCCAACCACGCTGGGTCAGCCTCTGTCGAGGGTTCCGAATCCCTCCTTCCCGGTAAGCGGAAGTGATTCGAACCACGGCGAACGGGGCAGACGCCGACATGAACGACACGCCGCAGCAGCAGGAGCGCCCGCACCCGGCGAGCGAGATTCCGGACGCCGACACCGGCACCGAGGATGAGTCGTCCTACCCGGGCGACGACGACATCGAACCCGACGAGGAGCCGGACGGCGAGCCCGATCCGGCGTTCGACGACCCGCCCGGCACCCGAGGCCCGTAGCGGGACGGCCCGCGTGGCGCCGCGACGCGTCAGGTGTTCAGCGCAGCGATGACCGATGTCGTCGAAGGACTTGCGTCACACGGGCCAGAAGTGCCATCAAGAAAAACGCTACGGCCTGGCCCGCGCTCGTACGCCTCGAGTTGGAGTTGGCCGGCTTCGAGTTGGAACTGTGGGCTCTTGCGTTCCTGGCCGCCGGCGCCTGGCGTACTGCCGCCCAGGACGCCCGATCTGCCGGCGACGGACTCGCCGCCCGCGTCGGGAGCGCGCTCGGTGTGGGCGCCGGCGTGATTAGGCTGCGCGGGGTGAGCGCGACGGTAATCCTCGAGCCCTGGGGCGGCGCCGATCTGCCGCTGCTCGAGCGGTTGATGGGCGACCCGCGCATGACCGACTACCTCGGGGGCGCCGAGAGCCCCGACAAGCTGCGCGAGCGTCAGGGCCGCTACGAGCGCCTCGACGGCGGCGATCGCATGTTCAAGATCGTGGACGTGGCGAGCGGCGCCGGCGTCGGCTCGGTCGGCTTCTGGGCGAAGGAGTGGCGCGACGAGCAGGTCTACGAGGTCGGCTGGATGGTCGTGCCGGAGTTCCAGGGGCGCGGCATCGCGGCGGCGGCGACCGCGCAGGCGATCGAGCTCGCCAAGCGCGACGACAAGCACCACTTCATGCACGCCTTCCCGAACGTCGACAACGCGCCGTCGAACGCGATCTGCCGCAAGCTCGGCTTCGAGCTGCTCGAGGCCTACGAGCTCGAGTTCCCGAAGGGGCACTTCATGACCTGCAACGACTGGCGCCTCGACCTGCGCGCCTAGCTGGGGCGCCTCGATCCCAACCCTCAGGTGGCCGTGTTTTCGACCGGCGTGGGTGGCCTACTCGTCGACCTGCCTCGACGGTAGGCACATTCGATCGCGACGAGCATGCCGAGAGACTGCGACCGGGCGTGACAGCCGTACCGGTCGTAGACATGGCGACCTCTCGGCGGGCGCCACACAGCGCTGCTTTGGGAGATTTCCGTCGTTTCGCCGCGGGCGGCTCGGTTTGGTGCCCTCAGCGGGACACATTCGAGAACGGTGCCTGAAGGCCGGTGGCAGACTCCAGATCCCTTCCACGACTGGAGATCGCTCGGTGTACGCTGCACCGGCCCATCATGTCGTGAGCATCCCGGATGCTCGAGCGTGCCCGTCGAGGGGATCCCTGCACGGATGGCGTCCAGCGCGTGAGGGTTCGTGGCGGGCGTTGTTCATGATGACGAGGGTTGCGTACCGCCGGACTCCCACGGGACCCGTGGTCGGGGTACTGCAGACATCGTCCCGTGCAGAGGCGTCGATGCGCTGGGCGATGATCGTCGGCGCCACGACGACGTCAGGGGGGACGTGCCGTCTCGGAGTGCAACTGCCACAGCGCCCGAACGGTCGCGTCGGCTGGGTCGATGCGCGCTTCGTCCGGGTCACGTGGTCGCCGTGGCGCATCGAGGTGACTCGGTCGTCGGGCCGCGCCCGGTTGCTGCATGACGGGCACCCGGTCCGCAACTTCTCCGTCAACGTCGGCACGCCCGCGACGCCGACTCCGGCGGGACTGTTCGCCGTGCTGTACGCCGTGCCGAGCGACCCGAGCACGTTCTACGGCGCCTGGATCATCGGATTGTCGGCCGAGAGCAACGCCCTTCTGAGCTTCAACGGCGGCCCCGGGCGCATCGGCCTGCACGGCCGTGGAGGGGCGAGTGTCGCCAAGCCGCTCGGCGTCCTGGGCAGCCACGGCTGCGTGCGCTTCACGAACGAGGCGATCCGCTGGATCGTCGCCCGCGTGGGCGCGCCGAACCTGCCCGGCGTCGCCGTCGAGATCCGCTAGCCGGGGCGACCCGCTGCTGTCCCTCCGTCCCGGCGTATCCTCCGCGGATGCAACGAGACCTGCGCGGGACGCCGCTGTATCAGGAGATCGAGGCCGCCTACCGGCGTCTCACCGAGCCCGGGTTCGGGCGGATCACGCAGGCCGGCGACATCCGCTCGAGCCCTGACGGAGGCACCGTGGCCTTCCGTGGTGCTCGTCTCGACGCGCTCGACGGACAGCCCGCCGGGCGCATCTGCCTGGCCGCCGCCGACGGATCGGGCATGCGGCAGGTGACGCACGGCCCGAACGAGGACTCCGGGCCTCGCTGGTCGCCCGACGGCACGACACTCACCTTCCTGTCCGACCGGGCCGTCGCCGGAAGCGCGCAGCTCTACGCGCTGGAGACGGGCGTCCTGGGCGAAGCGCGCCAGCTGGCCGAGGCGCCTGGCATCGTCGAGCATCACGAGTGGTCGCCCGACGGCTCGCGCATCCTGCTGCTGGTCGCCGGCCACGGCGCCGAGCAGACCGACGCGCTCGGCTCGGGCACGCTCGGAGCCCGGATCGACCTGCCCGAGTGGGTTCCGCTGGTCTCCTCGAGCGACGGGGAGAGCGACGGTCGTCGTTCGCTCCACGTGCTCGACGTCGCGAGCGGCGAGCTCGCGCCGGCATCGCCAACCGATCTCAACGTCTGGGAGGCGAGCTGGTGCGGCCCCGACTCGGTGGTCGCGATCGTCTCGGCGGGTGCAGGCGAGGGTGCGTGGTACGGCGCCGAGCTTGCCCTCGTCGATCCGGCCGCGCGCAGCGCTCGAACGCTGCGGCACAGCGAGGTGCAGCTCGGCTGGGCGGCCGGCTCGCCGGGTGGCACGCACGTCGCGGTGGTCGAGGCCGTCTGCAGCGATCGCATGATCGTGGCCGGCGAGTTGCTGCTGGTCGATCCCGCCTCCGGCGGGATCCGCACCGTCGACACCCACGGAGTGGACGTCACGTGGACGGCGTGGCGCGACGACGAGCGCCTGTTCGCGATCGGCGTGCGCGGCCTCGAGCCCGTGGCGCTCGACGTGCACGCCGCCGATGCCGTGGCCGCCGAGATCTGGGTCGGATCGGGATCCTGCGGGGCGAGCCTCTACCCGTCGGGCTCGCCGATCGGCCCAGGCCGTGCGTTCGCGGCCGTCGTCGAGGCCTGGGATCGCGCACCCTCGGTCGTCGTCGCCGACGGCGAGGGCGCACTCGTCCTGGCCGACTTCGCGCACGACGGGACGACGGCTCGCCGCGAGGTGCTGGGCGGCCGGCGCCGCGTGCGCTGGAGCGCACCCGACGGCCTCGAGATCGAGGGCTTCCTCACCCTGCCGCGCGGCCGGCCGCCGTTCCCGACGATCCTGCACATCCACGGCGGCCCCATCTGGGCCTTCCAGGACACCCCGCCGCGCGACAGCACCCTCGCGCTGATCGAGCACGGCTACGCGATCTTCGACCCCAACGTGCGCGGCTCGACGGGCTACGGGCGCGCGTTCGCGTCACTCGTCGTCGGCGACATGGGCGGCGGCGACGTCGGCGACATGCTCTCGGGCCTCGATCAGCTCGTCGCCGAGGGGCTCGCAGACGGTGACCGCATCGGCATCATGGGCCAGAGCTATGGCGGCTTCATGGCGTGCTGGCTGCCCACGCAGGATGCGCGCTTCAAGGCTGCGGTCGCATTGTCCCCGGTCACCAACTGGTACAGCGAGCGCTTCGGCAGCAACCTCGGCGCCTGGGTGGGCGACTTCCTGGACGGCGAGCCGAAGGCGTCGGGCGGGCAGTACTACGACCGTAGCCCGGTCCTGTTCGCCGGCGCCGACGGCACGCCCACGCTGCTGACAGCGGGCATGCTCGACCGCGCCACCCCGCCCGATCAGGCGATCGAGTTCCACAACGCGCTGTCGGAGCACAACGTCGCCACGGACGTCGTCATCTATCCGGGCGAGGGCCACGGCGTGCACTCCTTTCCCGCGCTGATCGACTGCACGACGCGAATCGTGGCGTGGTTCGAGCGGCACATGCCGGCGCGCCAGTAGAGCTGGTTGCAAGGGCCCAGTGCGTGGTCGCGGGGCTCGAAGCGAGCGTGAGCGGATCTCGTCGCGATACGAACGTCTGTTCGCTATGCTGCCGGCATGGCGCCCGCCGATCGCTCGCTGCGCTGGTCGCTCGCCGGTACCGAGCGACAGGCGTCGCTGCTGGACGACGACGTCGAACCCACGCGCGAGCTGCGCGAGGTCGAGTACCTCCACGTCCGTGCGCGCTCGATCATCAGCGAGGTGCCGCGTGCGTCGCGCATGCCGTTCCGCTACACGGTCAACCCGTATCGCGGATGTAGCCACGCCTGCACGTACTGCTTCGCCCGGCCGACCCACGAATACCTCGGCCTCAACGGGCTGGAGGATTTCGAGCGCCGGATCGTGGTCAAGATCAACGCCGTGGAGCGCCTCGCGGCCGAGCTCGCGCGGCCGAGCTGGAACGGTGAGCACATCGCGCTCGGCACCAACACCGATCCGTACCAGCAGGCCGAGGGGCGCTACCGGCTCACCCGCGGCGTGCTCGAGACGCTGGCCCAGGCACGCAACCCCTTCTCGGTGCTGACGAAGTCGACCATGATCCTGCGCGATCTCGATGTCTTCCGGGCGGCGGCCGAGCGCACCGACGTGCGCGCGAACCTCTCGATCGGGACGCTCGACGACGAGGTCTGGCACGCGAGCGAGCCGGGCACGCCACCGCCGCTCAGACGGGTCGAGGCGGTCGCTCGGCTGAACGAGGCGGGCGTGCCGTGCGGCGTCCTGATCGCACCGATCCTCCCGGGGATCTCCGACGGCGACGCGCACCTTGCCGCAGTCGTGCGCGCCTGCGTCGAGGCCGGCGCCGTCTCGATCACGCCCATCGCGCTGCACCTGCGCCCGGGCGTGCGTGAGCTGTTCATGCCCTGGCTGGAACGCTATCGGCCCGATCTCGTCGAGCGCTACTCGGCGCTCTACGGCGCTCGCAGCGGCTATCTCGCGCGCGAGGAGCAGGAGCGCGTCTCGGAGCGTGTGCGGGTGCTCGTGCACGACCTCGGTGGGTGCAGCGCGAGCCCGCGTGAGTCCCGGCTCGCCGTCGCACCCGAGCCTCGCCGGCCGGCGCCGGCGCCGCCGCACCAGCAGTTGCCGCTGGTCGGCTAGAGATCCCGGAGCGACTAGGGTTGCCGCGGGATGCCGTTGCAGAATCGCGTGACGCCATTCTCCGAGCTCGTCGCGCACCCTGCGCGCGGCCTGCTCTACGGGAACCGCGGGTGCATGCATGACGATGCCGGGCGCATCCGGCGGAGATACGGCACACGCCGCTGGATTGCGTGCCGGCTGGAGTTCCGCGGCTGGGAGCGAGGCCCCAAGCTGCAACCCGGGAAGTTCACCGAGCTGTTCTTCCTCGACGAGGTCACCGCGCTCGCCGCCGGGCACCGGCCCTGCGCGCTCTGCCGGCGCGCCGACTACGTGCGCCTGGGCGAGATCTGGCGCGACCTTCATCCGGGCCAGGCCGGAGCCGACGCGATCGACCTGCAACTCCACCGTGAACGCGTCGACCCCCGGACGCGCGCCCAGCTCCAGCACGAGGCCGCGATCGGCGACCTCCCTGACGGGGCGTTCGTGCGCGACGGCGACACGGCCTGGCTCGTGCTCGGCCGGCAGTTGCTGCGCTGGACGCCGGCGGGGTACGGCGAGCGACGGCCACGACCCGGCAACGACATGGCGATCGTGATCACACCGCCCTCGCTCCTGGAGGTCCTGCGCACGGACTGGCGCCCCCTCGTGCCACTGGTGCATCCCTCCGCGACGGCGTGACACGTTCGGGATCCGTAAGGATCCGCCGCGTGCGTCAGGCGTCCGTAAACAATCCTGTCACGCGTGCATCCGCGCTCCCGGTCGGTGGTACTCCTGCGATGCGACTCCATCCGCGACCCGACTGGGAGGTACACGGTGATCCACAGCTTCCAACGACGTGCCCGCCGCGCTGCCGGAGTTGCGGCCGCCGCGCTGCTCGCGGTGCCCGTCGCCGCTCAGGCTGCCGACTACCGGGCGCAGTTCTCCGAGAGCTTCAACAGCGGCCTCGCAGGAGCCCGCCCGGCGATCACGTTCCGCACCGTCATCGACAACGGCAGCGGCGGTGCACCGGTCGCGACCGGAATCCTGCGCTACAGCGTGGACACGCGTCACCTGACCTCGTCCGCCTGGGCCTCGCTGCTCGCTGCAACGCCTGGCACCCAGCTCGCCACGTTCACGAGCGAGTTGACGGGCCCGAGTCCAGTGCGCGTGCTCTCGCACGGCAAGGACTCGGGCGGCTCCTACGTCCTGGCCGGCATCGACGTGCCCGGCCGCACCGCCTCGATCATCGGGGACGACAATCTCACGATCGTGATTCGGCGGACGGCGTCGGCCTCGCATCTGACGTTCGTGCTGGACATCCGTACCGCTGTCGGCAGGCTGATCGCGCGAGGCGCCCCCGCGACGCTGCAGGCGGTGACACTCGCGCTGCGCAGCTCGGTCGTGTACGGCGGAAAGAGCCACGGGATCGTGCTCAACCCGGCCGCGCAGACGGCACTGACCAACTCGGTCGCCGCACGTGCGTGCGCGGATGCCACCTGCGCGACCGTGGCACCCGCCGTCGGCTCGAGTGCCACCGTGCACCTGCCGAAGACCGTGACACTCGCCGCTCCCGTGAGGGCCACGTACGGCTATCGCTACTCGATCGGTGGCACCGGCCGCTCCGGAGACGACGTCAGCCTGGACGCGCTCGGCGCACTCGGCCTGATCCCTGACCGCGGGGCGACGATGGTGCGGCCGGACGGCACGTTCGTGATCCGCGCGACACTGCGCTCGTTCTTCAGCGACGACGGCGACCTCGAGCTGGCGGCGCGCGGTCGCTACGCGGTCGCTTCCGTCGAGGGCGGCAATGCCACTGTCTACGGCATCGCCGGACAGGACACGCATGTCGCGCTCTCGCAGCCGCGCTTCGTCCTGCGCCGCAAGTCGGGTGGCCATCTCCTGCGCTTCTCGATCCGCATCCCGGGGGCAGACGAGCACGTGCGCGTCGCGATCAAGCTCGGCAGCGCGACGCTTGCGACCGGCTACTCGACCAGGAACGGGACGTTCGCGAAGACCATCCTGAAGCCCGCGGAGCGCGGCAACCTCCGAGTCGTCGCCTCCGTGCCCGGCGCGGACACGGCGATCTCGAAGGCCACACCGCTCAGCCGGTAGGCGAGCGTGACCGATTCCTCTGGGTCAGGCGCGCGCACCTGCGCGCCTGACCCGCGGTCGCGGCGGCCTCGAGGTTCTACGGACGCTGGTATGCGCCGATATCGGGCGGGGTCAGCGCCGGTAGCTGCGTGCCCACGAGATCATGCGACAGCCCGAGCGCAGTGCCCTTCGCGGCTCCCAGATTGTCGGAGGCGACGTGGCCGTCGGCCGTGAACGTCGGCGGTGCGGACGTGATGCTCGCGGCGTCGTGATTCGACAGCGCCTGCCACGAGGCCCACGTGACACGCACACCGTTCCAGGCCACCCGAAGACCGTTCGGATCCGGGCTCGCGTACCAGTTCGTGTCCGCCGAGTACGAGCCGACCAGCGTCGCGTCGTCGACCAGGAACGCCGAGCCGAGCAGGTCGGGATTCGTGTATGCGAAGAGGTTGTTGCGCATCATGAGCTGGGCGGCGCTGACGACGAACACGGCCGAGGCGTTGCCACTCGACGTCGAGCGACCGGTCTGCTGGACGGTGTTGTTGAAGAGCCGTGCGCGGGCGGCCGTCGCACCGGTCGTCACCAGGATTCCGTGCTGGAACGCGCCTTGCACGAGGTTGTATTCCACGGTGACAAACACCGGATTGTCGGAGATCACCAGCCCGAACATCGAGGATGTCAGCCGGTTGTCGGCGACCACACCAGGCCCGCCGGCGGCCTTGATGTCGGCGCCGGCATTGTCGCCGATCTGGTTGCGCATGATCGTATAGCCGGTGGCCGTCGGGCCGGCGTAGATGCCGTGCTCGAAGCCGGCGCCGTCACCGTTGTCGGTGATCGTGTCGTCCACGACGGAGCCGCCCGTGCCGTTGAGCCCGACGCCGTCGCCGTTGTACTGCTGGCCGTCCTTGCCATTGCCGCTGACAACGGAGCCACTCAGGGTGGTGCCGACGGCCTGTGCCATCTCCATCAAGCCGGCGCGCGCGTTGTCGACGAGCCGAGAGCCGGTGATGGTCACCGACGTGCCCGCCTTGACCTGCACGCCGGTGCCGGCGCTGTTGGTCACCGTGACGCCGGCCAGCGTAATCCGCGCCGCGTTGTCGATCCAGACCGCCTGCGGCGCGGCCGCTCGCACGGTCACTCCGCGCAGGGTGACGTCGTGGACGCCGACGAGCATGGCGCTGACCACTCCAGCGGGCGCGGTGATCGTGACCGCGCCGTCGGCCTCGTAGACGATCGGCGCGCCGGGCGTGCCGGAAGCAGTGGGGCGGAATTGCGCGGCGTAGGTCGCGGCGCCGACATGGACGACATCGCCGGGGCGTGCCAGGCGCATCGGGGGCGCCAGCGAGCACCATGGCGTCGATGCGTTCGCGGCGACTGCGGCGCTCGCAGAATCCGAGCAGCCCGGGGCCGGATTGACATACTCGTCGGAGGCGTGCGCGACAGCCGGAGCCGCGAGCACGAGGAGCACGGGAAGCACGGCCGCGAGTCGCATGCTGCGAACCTACGACACTTGTGCACCTCATGACAAGCGGCAACGCCAAACGGTGCTCATTGCCGAGCGCGGGCCGCCCGCCGATCGGACGTCACGCCTGCAGAGCTATCGTCGGGCAGGCGCCGAGGTTCGGACAGCACCGAGGAGGACTGATGAGCGAGCCGCGTGTGGGTCACATCGACGACTTCGGGGACGGCCTCGTGCGCAAGCTCCGCAGCGGCCTCGGTGTCGAGGCGTTCGGTGTCAACGCATTCGTGCTCGAGCCCGGCGAGGAGGGCCGCCGGCATGCCCACGAACGGCAGGACGAGTTGTACTTCGTCCATGCCGGCACACCCGAGATCGAGATCGACGGCATCGTGCACGCCCTCAGGCCCGGCTCGGCCGCGCACGTCCCGGCGCCGTTTACCCGGCAACTGCGCAACAACGGCGCCGAGACGGCGATCCTCCTGATCGTCGGCGCCAGCGGCGGCTATGTCGGGCGGGACGGGATTGTCACCGATGAGGACGCAGCCCCACGCGAGCCTCGACCATAGTGAGGCTGTGCGTATCCTCCTCGTCACGCCGGGCCTGGGCCTCGGCGGCAGTGAGCGGCTCACGCTCGCCTATGCCCGCGGCCTGAACGCCCGGGGTCACGCGACGCTCGTCGCGTACGGCCCGCCGGTCCGGCTCGGCGACGCCGCCGACGAGGCCGGCATCGCCCGGCGACTCGTCAGCGAGCGGCGACTGGGCGCCCGCACGCTGCCGGAGTGGCTGCGTGCGCTCCGCGCGCTCGTCCACGAGTTCCAGCCCGACGTGGTGCACACGCAATCGGTACGGACGACGGTCGCCGTCGCGCTGGCCGCCCCACGCACACCGCTGCTTGCGACGGTGCATGGCATCGAGGAGTCGGAGGAGCACGGCGCCGCGCTCGCGCTGCGCCTCAGCCGGGCACGGGTCGCGGCAGTCTCGGAGGCCTCGGCCGACGGTCTCCGGCGACACCGGCTGGCCCCGAAGGTCGTGATCGTGCCGGGCGGGGTCGACATCGAGGAACTCGAGCGGGCCGCGCGTGGCGCCCCGGCGACGCCGATTCCCGATCGCCGGCCACTCGTCACCTGCCTCGCGCGGCATTTCCCCGTCAAGGGCGTCGACGTGCTGGTCGAGGCCTTTCCGCGAGTACTCGAGTCCGTTCCCGGCGCCGGCCTCCTGCTCGTCGGAGGCGGGCCCGACCACGACGCCCTGATCGCCCGCGCCCAGGCGCTCGGGATCCGCGGAGAGGTGACGTTCACCGATCGCCAGACGAATCCCGCGCCGTACCTCGCCGCGGCGGATCTCGTGGTGCTGCCGTCTCGGCGCGAGGGCCTGCCCGTCTCCGCCCTCGAGGCGTTCGCACTCGGGCGTGCGGTTGTCGCGACCGACGTCGGAGGCACGCCCGACGTCGTCCAGGACGGCACGACGGGCTGGCTCGTGCCACCGGAGCAGCCCGAGGCACTGGCCGATGCGATCGTCGCGGCGCTGTCCGAGCCCGAGGAGCGTGCCCGCCGTGCCAGGGAGGGCCGCGAGCTCGTCGCGCGCAGCTACTCGTCGGGTGCGATGATCGACCGCATCGAGGATCTCTGCCGGGCGCTCGCCGGTCGTCGCACGAGCCGTCCGGGAGCCGCCTACCGCGCCTCGCGTGCCTACCAGCGGGCGCGCATCGCGCGCAGATGGCTGCCGTGATCGAGAGCCGTGCGACCCCATTCGCCTCGACGCCAGGCTGCACGCCCGGCGCTCGTGCGCCGCGTAGGGCCGTCAGCTCCGGCGCGCCCGCAGCACCCTCACCAGCCCACGCAGCTCGTCGCGGTTCGCGAACAGCAGCGAGCGCGCAGGCACGCCGTCCAGCCGCGCCACCGTGACGATGCTCGCCGTGCCGTAGAAGACGTACGCGCAGACCGACGCGATCGCCCCGCCGACGGCCCCGTAGCGCGGGATGAGAAGGAGGTCGAGGCCGATCGTGATGACGACCTCGACGCCCGCCAGGATCGACGAGAGGCCGGGCCGCCCGCGGCCCGCGAGCGCGTCCTCGACCAGGCCGCCCGCCGCCAGGAACCACATGCCGGGCAGCAGGATGAAGAACGGCACGAGCGCCGAGTGGAAGTCGGGGCCGAACCCGTACAGGATCATGGGCGGCCCGACGACGAACACTCCGAGCACGCAGCCCGCGACGAGCGTTCCGTTGAGTCGCAGCGCGGCGCCCGAGAGCGAGTCGTCGCGGGCGGCGCCCGAGGCGACCTGCGCGCGCAGCACGTAGCCCATCGCGTTCGGGAACAGCAGCACGAGCTCAGCCACGATCTGAGCGATCGCATAGGAGCCGACAGTGGCCAGCGGCACGAAGGCGGAGAGCACCAGCACGTCGAAGCGCGCGTTGAGGATGTTGAGCATCGCGCCGACCTGGATGCGCGCGCCGTAGCGCAGCGACGCCACTTCCACCGGTCGGGAGAGTGCGACGCCGTTGCGCGCGAGGACGCGCAAGCCGCCCATCATCGGCACCAGCAACGTGGGCGCGGTGGCCACCAGAGCGCCCGCGACGCCCCAGCCGAGCCAGCCGACGATGGCGACGGTCGCGGCCGCCGTCGTGATGCGACCGGCGACATTGAGTCGGTTGCGCAGGGCGAACGCGTCCTGCGCCGAGAGCAGGTTGGTGACGAGCACGTCCAGGTAGAACGTCGGGACGAGCAGGGCCGCGAGCAGCCAGATGCGCGCGTCGTAGCCGGGTGCCAGGTGCTCCTGCAGGCGCCCCATCACGACAAGCGCGATCGCCACCGACACCACCAGCAGGACGCCGGCGTGGGCCAGGCCGTTGCCGAGCACCGCCGCCCGGCGGCGCGGCCGCCGGCTGGCGTAGTACGTCGCGGCGTGCTGCGTTCCGATCCCGCCGATGCCCGCGAGCGCGGCAGCGCCCGTCTGAATCACGGCCACGAGGCCGCGGCCGTCGGCCCCCAGAAAGCGCGCCAGCAGGATCGACGCGATGTAGCCGATGCCGAGCACCACGACGTTGGTCGTGAACACGCCGAGCGAGCGGCGTTGGAGTGCGGCGGTTGCGGTGTGGGTTGCCATGCGAACGCGAGGGCAGGGTGCCCCTCCGTCTCACCATAGGGGTGGCGCGAACCTCAGCTAGCGTGAGTTTGTAGATGTCGCATCGTGTTCTGATCATCGGCGGCGCGTCGCGCTCGGTCGAGCCCTCCGTGCGCGGCTTGGCGTCCGCCGGATGCGCCATCACGGCCACCGCGAGCACCGGCCCCCCTCACAAGCCTCCTACCCGCACTCAAGCGGACGTCGCGCGTTGCCGATGCCTGAGGCGATGACGACGGAACACCACGATTTCGGGCGCCTGCTGAAGACGCTGCGCGCGTCGACCTGGCTGATCCTCCTCCTGGTCGTGATCGCCGCCGCCGGCGCGTACGCGGTGTCGCTCGTCACGCCGTCGCGCTACCGCTCCGCGGAGACGCTGATCTACCTGCCGGCCGGCGGCACGACCGACGTCACCTCCGACGTCGCGACCCGCGACCTGCAGACAGCGGTCGGGCTCGTGCAGGCGGCACCTGTGATCGCTCCTTCGGCCAAGCGCCTCGGCGTCACGCAGGACGAACTGCGCGCCAGCGTGTCGGGCGTGTTGCCGGCGAACTCGAACCTGCTGCGGATCGAGGCCACCGCCCCGACCGCGAACGAGGCACAGACGCGCGCGGTCGTCGTCGCGAACGTCTTCCAGAGCTTCCGGCTCGGTCTCCAGCGCCGCGCAATCGACGCACGCATCAATGCCATCCAGAACCAGATCGAGAAGCTGACGCCGCCGGTAGGGAGCGACGCGGCCGCCACGCTTCGCAACCTGCGCGCCCAGCTGTCGCTTGCGACATCCGACCGCGCGGTCGCGAACGGCGACTTCGTCGTGGGCGACCCGGCCCATCTGCCGACCGCCGCCTTCGAGCCCCAGCCCACGCGCAACGCAGTGCTCGGCGCAGTCGCCGGACTGCTGATCGGCGTGGCCGCCGCGTTCGGGCGCTCGCGACTCAATCGCCGGCTGATCACGGTCGACGACGTCGAGACCGCCTACGACATGCCTGCGATCGGCGCGATTCCGCCGCCGTCCTTCCACGAGGTCGACGGGGCGGGTCGGATCTTGGGCGACTTCGAGGGCTCCTCGCCGATCGTCGAGGCGTTCCGCTCGACCCGCGCCACGCTCTCGCTCTACAGCGTCGGCAACGGCAAGCCGGTCGTGATCGCCGTGACCTCGGCGAACGGCGGCGAGGGCAAGACGACGGTCGTCGCCAACCTCGGCGATGGCGATGGCATCGAGCGGAAAGCGCGTCCTGGCGATCTCGGCGGACCTGCGCAAGCCGTCCCTCTACGCCTACTTCCCGGAGGCCTCGCGCGCCGGCCTGCTCGATGTGCTGAGCGGCAGGCGCGACCTCACGGACGCTACCGGCTTCGTCTCGCTGAACGGCTCGACTGCCACCGGCGGGCGCCTCGGCCTGCTCGCCACGGACAGTCGCTTCCGCGACCCGGCGCGCCTCTTCGAGTCGGCCGATATCGGGCTCGTGCTCGATGAGGCGCGGCTCGAATACGACGTCATCCTCGTCGACTCGCCTCCGCTGCTGCAAACGCCCGAGGCGTCGATCATCGCGGGACTCGCCGATGCCAACCTGATCGTCGGCCGCGCCGGCTCGCTCACCCGCGACGACGCGCATCGCGCCCTCGAGCGCCTGGCGACGGCGAATGCCAAGACCCTCGGCGTGATCGTCTCCGACGCTCGCGAGCGGCGCGCCTCGTACGGATACGGCAACGAGAGCGAGCCGCTCGTGGCGCACGCGACACGATGACCGCGCTCGCCGGCGCCCGGCCGCCGCGCGGCCGGCTCGCCGCGGGCGCGGCGCTCGCACTGCTGGCAGCCCTGGCCGCCGCCTGCGGGGCGGGCATGGCCCGCGTGCCCGTGATCGTCGGGGATTCGCGGGCCACGCTGCTCGTGCCGGCCTTCGCAATCGGCGTGGTGGCGCTGTGCCTCGGCTACGTCAAGCCGCTGCCCGTGCTGTGCGCCGGCATGGTGCTGCTCTCGGTCGGGCGCATCCAGCCGGTCACGCCCGCCGACGGCGCGCTCGGCATCTGCATGCTGCTCACGCTCGTCGGGCCGCTGCGCTTCCGCCCGTCCATGCCCGCCGGCCCGGCGCTCGCGCTGGCGCTCTTCACGCTGGGCACGGTGCTCTCGCTGACCGAGGCCCGCGACACGGCGTACGCGCTCTCGTTCGAGGTGCACACGCTCTTCTTCGTGCTGCTCGCGGTCTGGCTGACCTCCGCGCTGCGTACGCCGGGGTGGACTCGCGCAGCGGTGCGCTGGTACATCGTCGGGGCCGTCGCGACGGCTGCGCTCGGCGTGCTTGCGTGGGTCGTCCACTACCCGGGCTCCGACCTCTTCGTCTACGCCAACGGCAAGCGCATCCAGGGCCTGTACGTCGATCCCAACGCGTTCGGCCCGTATCTCGTGCCCGCTGCCGTGATCTGCCTCGAGGATCTCATGCGCCCGCGCCTCCTGCGCTGGCGCCCGTCGCTCGTGCTCTGCTCGTTCATCACGCTGGCGCTCGCCATCGTGCTCTCCTTCTCGCGCGCGGCGACGGCGAATCTCGGCCTCGCGTGCCTGGTGACCGTGCTCGTGTATGCCCTCCGCAGCGGACGGCGCAAGGCGCTCGTGCGCGGCATCGCCATCCTGGCGGCGTGCTTCGTGTGCGCCGCGGGGGCACTCGTGCAGACCGGAGCGATCGGCATCCTGCAGCAGCGCGCCCAGGCCCAGGGCTACGACTCGGAGCGCTTCGCCACGCAGTCGCTGGCGCTCGATCGGGGCTCCACGCGCCTGCTCGGCTACGGGCCGGGAGCCGTGCAGACGGAGCTCTCGCTCAACACCCACTCGACGTTCGTCTGGAGCCTCTTCGAGAACGGCATACTCGGCTTCAGCGCGTTGCTGCTGCTCGTCTTCTCGACGGCGGTGGCGGCCTGGCGGAGCGCCCGTCTCGATTTCGCGCGCGAAGGGCTCGGCAGCGCCGCCCTGCTCGGCTGCTGGCTCGGGCTGTCGTTCAACGGCCTCGTCGTGGACACGTATCACTACCGCATCCTGTGGCTCCTGGCCGCGCTGGTGTGGATCGTGTCCAGCCTGCCGACGTCGGGGGCGCGTGCTAGCATGATTATTGGTGGGCGCGACCGCGCGCTCGCAACGAAAGACGCCTGAACATGCGCATGCCGACTACCACGCCTACTACCCCGGCCCCGAGGGCCGGCGTAGCGGTGCGTACGGTCGCTGCCCGCGCGGCGTACTAGCAGCACCGACTGCGCTCTCTCCTGGGCCGAGGTACCGGCGATCTGCCGGCGTCTTCGTCAACCCCTGCCCGCTAGGTCCGAATGAACACCGCGACTCCCTACAAGACTGCAGTCCACCGCCTCTCCACCGGCCGCATGCTCTCGGCTGCCGGCGGCGAGGTCGCCTTCGTGGCGCTCATGGCGCTCGTCTTCGGGCGGACCCATTCGGCGATCTGGGGCTCCGCCGCGCTCCTCGCAGTGGTCGGCACGTACGGCCTCGCTGCGCCGTTCGCCGGCATGCTCGGCGACCGCTTCGACCGCCGCATCGTCATGATCTGGTCGGACGGCGCGGGCGCCGTGGTCAACGTCGTGCTCGTGTTCGTCCACGCCCCGACGGCGCTGATCGGCCTGTCCGCGCTGGCCGCGGTGGCGCAGTCGCCGTATCTCTCGGCGTCGACTGCGGCGATCCCGAACCTGGTCCCCGACGACGAGCTCGCCTGGGCGAACGCCATGCGCCAGCGGCTCAGCAACATCGGCTTCATGCTCGGTCCCGTCGCCGGCGGCGTGCTCGTCGCAACCGTCGGCGGCTCCTACGCGTTCGCGTTCAACGCGGTCGCACTGGCGGCCTCGGCGCTGCTTGCCTGGAGCGTCACCGGATCGTTCAACGAGAAGACGGGCGAGAAGTTGCGCGGCGGTCTCGGCGCCGGCTTCCAGTTCCTCTGGAACGACCGCGTGCTGCGCTGGATCTCGGGCGCATGGGTCCTGATCCTGGCCGGCGTCGGCGCGTTGCTGGTGTCCGAGTTCCCGCTCGCCGAGCTGTTCCACTCCGGCTCGCTCGGCTACGGCCTGCTGATCAGCTCGTGGGGTGCCGGCACGGTGCTCGGCTCGCTGTTCGCCGCGCGCGCGGTGAGGCGCTCCACGTACTGGTCGCTCGTCGTGGGCACGCTCGGCCTGTCGGTGATGCTCGGCAGCGTGGCGATCGCGCCGTTCCTCTGGATCGTGTGCGTGACGCAGCTGATCGGCGGTTTCTTCGACACGTTCGTGAACGTCGCCGAGGAGACGGTGCGCCAGCAGCGCACGCCCGACGAGCTGCGCAGCCGTGTCTACGCGGCCGGCGAGGCGATCGTCGTCGTCGCGATGTCGGCGTCGATCGCCGTCGGGGGGCCGCTGATCCAGGCGGGCGGCCCGCGCGCGGCCTACGCCGTGACGGGTGTCCTCGGCCTGCTCGCAGCGGTCACGATCTGGTGGGGCGCCTGGGAGCTGCGCACGCAGCGGCCCGTGGCCCCGACAGTCGCCGTCGACACGGTGGGCGTGCTCGGTGAGCAGGGGGCGCACGCTCCGGGTGCCGTGCTCGAGGCCGCGGAAGAGTACGCACAGGTGTGAGAGCACGGTTCCAGCTAGAGGACGGGGCCCGCGGCGGCGAAGCCGTCGCGGGCCGTGACCGCCTCGCGGAGCCGCAGCAGCCTCGGGTACGGCGCGAGGTCCATGCCGGTGTTGCGCGTACGGAACAGCACGGGAGCGGCCGCGCAATCGGCGATCGTGAACGTGCCGAGCACGGTGCCGTTGTCGGCCACGAGCCCGTCGAAGAGCTGCAGCGTCCCGGCGATCTCGGCCGCCTTTGCGCGCGCGCCCTCCAGGTCGGGCGGGCCTGCCTGGAATCCGACGCCCTGCACGAAGCCGAGAGCGAGGCGCTCGACCTGGAAGAACGCCCCGCGCAGCGAGAGCGAGAAGCGATCCAGGAACTCGTCGACCCGAGCGCGCTCGGCGGGAGCCACCGGGTAGAGATCGTCGCGGCCCTCACGCTGCGCCAGGTAGCGCAGGATGGCGTTCGACTCGGCAAGCACGAGGCCGTCGTCGTCGAGCGTCGGGACGCCGCCGACCGGATTTTGCGCGAGATACCAATCCGGCCTGGGCTGCGACAACGGGACTTCCCGCCTGTCATAGCGCAGCCCGAGCTCGCCCAGGAGGAAGCGCACCTTGAGGGCGTTCGACGAGCTCGGGTTGTCGTAGAGCAGCACTGCGGCGAGCGTAGCCGCTTCGCAGCCCGTCAGGCGGCGCGCAACTGCCGCTGACTACGGACGAGCGCCATCAGCTCGTCCGCGGCCATCGCCGAGCCGAAGTGGAAGCCCTGCAGGTGATCGCAATGCAGCGCGCCGAGCGCCCGTTGCTGCGCCGCTTCCTCGACCCCTTCGGCCGTCACGGTCATGCCGAGCCCGTGCGCCAGCCGCACGACGGACTCGACGATCGCCGCGTCGCTGGGATCGGTGCACACGCCCGACACGAAGGCGCGATCGATCTTCAGGCAGGACGCCGGGAACTCGCGCAGATAGGTGAGCGAGGCATAGCCCGTGCCGAAGTCGTCGATCGCGATCGCGACTCCCGCCGCGCGCAACTCTGCCAGGGCCGTGTGCGTCTCGCCCGTCGCGTGCATGAGCGCGCGCTCGGTGATCTCGATGCAGATCTGACTCGGCGGGACGTCGCACTCGCGGCACGCGCCGATGACGATCTCGACCAGGTCGGGATGCTCGACGAGCTGGGAGGACGCGTTGAAGGCGACCCACGGCGAGCCGGGCGCGTCGATCAGCTGCGCCGCGAGCCCGCACGCGTCGGCGAGCATCGCCCGGTCGATCTCGGCTACGAGGCCGCTGTCCTCGGCGACGCGGATGAATGCCTCGGGTGGGATCAGCCCCATGACCGGGTCGCGCAGGCGCGCGAGCGTCTCGGCACCGACGATGGTTCCGCTGAGGGTCGAGACGACCGGCTGGAAGCGAGCCTCGATGGCGTGGCCGGCGATTGCCCGCACGAGCGCGCGCTCGGTCTCCACACGTCGCATCGCGCTCTCGTGGAGACTCGCGTCGAACAGCGTCGAGCGGTCGCGCCCGCCTCTCTTGGCGGCATACAGCGCCGTGTCGGCATGCCGCAGGAGCGCCTCGGCGGAGACGTCGCCCTCGCGCGCGAGGGCGACTCCCGTGCTCACGGTGATGCGTACCTCGCGACCCTGGATCGACAGCGGCCGGCCGAGCACGGCGCGCAACTCGTCGGCGAGTCGCATCGCCTCGCACTCGTCCTCGACCTCGTCGCAGACGATTGCGAACTCGTCGCTTCCCACGCGCGCCACGGTGTCGCCCGGGCGAACGGCACCGCTGAGGCGGCGAGCGACGGCGACGAGCACGAGGTCGCCCTCGAGATGGCCGAGCGTCTCGTTCACGAGCTTGAAGCGGTCGAGATCGATCATGCACGCCGCGATCAGCCGCTTGGTCCGGCGCGCGCGGCCGATCGACGTGCGCAGGCCGTCCAGCAGGAGCGTACGGTTGGGCAGGCCGGTGAGGCCGTCGTGCAGCGCCTGGTGGCGCAGCGCGTCCTCGGCCCGCCGCTGCTGGGTGACGTCGTGGAACGCGAGCACCGCGCCGCGCAGCTCGCCGTCCTCCCCGAGGATCGTCTCGCCCCAGGCCCGCCGGTGACGCAGCTCCCCATCCGCGCAGATGACCGCGTGCTCGAGCCCGCTCACGATCTCGCCGCGCAGGAGCCGGGCGATCGGCGCGTCGTCACGGGCAACCTCCGCGACGCCGTCGCTCTCGATGCTGACGCAGCGTCCGATCCAGTCGTCCGCGCTCTCGCCCTGACGCGGGCGCCCGTGATAGCGCTCGAAGACGCGATTCCAGAGCACGATCGCACCCGTGGCATCGGTGGCGACGATGCCGGCGTGCGCGTGGTCGATGACGGCACGCAGGAACGCGAGCTCACGGTCGCTGTCAGCGGCGGGACAGGCGTCCATCCGGCGCATATCGGCACGTGACGCCTGCGACATGAGCGCCAATCGAGGGCTCTTGGCACGTGCACGTGACACCCGTTGCGTGACGCTTATGGACACTCGGCGAGCACTGAGCCCTCGGCGCTAGGATCGGCGCGTCCACGGCGGGAGGAAGCATGGAGCGAACGGCGAGCGCGGTCGTCACGGGGGCGGGGATGGGAATCGGGCTCGCGGTCGCCCGGCGACTGGCCGCGGATGGCTATCACGTGGTGTGCGTGGACTGGAATGCCGAGGCGCTGGAGCGGGCAATCGTCGGCCTGGGCGGCGCTGCGAGCGCAGTCGCCGGCGACATCGGCGACTGGTCGACGCACGAGCGCGCAGCCGATGCCGCCGAGGCGGCGGGCAGCCTGCGCGCGTGGGTCAACAACGCCGGCATCGACTGGAGCTCCGGCGCGCACGAGGTGGACGCCGAGCACATCGACCGCGGCCTGCGCGTGCTGCTCAACGGGCCGATGTACGGCACGGCCGTAGCCGTGCGGCGCATGCTCGCCCAGGGAGGCGGCGCGATCGTGAACGTCGCCTCGATCCAGGGCGTGGCGGCGTTTCCGCGCTACTACGTCTACGGCGCCGCCAAGGCCGGCGTCGCCCAGATCGCGCGCAACGTGTGTGTCGACTACGCCCAGCACGGGATCCGCTGCAACACCGTGCTCCCGGGCACCGTCTCGACGCCCATGACCGACGCGCTGCTGCCGACCGACATCACGCGCGAGGAGGCGCTGCGCATCGAGGGCGAGCTCGCGCCGATGGGGCGCGTCGCACAGCCCGCGGAGCTCGCGGCCTCGATCGCGTTCCTCGTCTCGGACGAGGCCTCCTACGTCAACGGCGCGAGCCTCATCGTCGACGGCGGCTCGATGGCGCGCTGCTTCGCCTACGAATCCCAGCCGCTCTAGAGAGCCCATTTCAGCATGAGCGCGGCGTCTGGAGCGGCTGGATCGCTCACCCCCAGCCACACACGCTCATCCTGACATGCGCTCTCGTTCCGGGAGTCAGACGCCGGCGACGCCGAGCTCTGCCGCCAGGACTGCCAGCCGCTCGGCCAGCGCCGTGGCGATCTCGAAGCGAGCGCCGGGATCGAGCGGCAGCGGCGGCAGCGTGCTGCCCGGTGCACGCAGAGGCTCCGCGCCCGGCCGCAGCGGCACCCCGACGACGTAATCGAGCATCGCCTCCAGGCGCTCGGCCACGTCGGCGGGCCGGCCGAAGCGTGCCGGGTCGAACGCGAGCAGGAACACCCCCTGATCGTCGGGGCCCGGACTCGCGGAGGCGGCGCCGGCGCCGGACACCACGCCCGCCAGCGCCTCGACCAGCAGGGCGAGCGCGAACCCCTTGGCGCCGCCCAGCGGTTGCAGCAGGCCGTCGCGCATCCACGTCTCGGGCACCGGGTCGCCGGCATCCTGGAGAACCCGCACCTTGCCGTGCGCGGCGACGCTCGTCGAGAGATCGATCACGAGGTGCGGCGCGCGTGCCCGCGGGATCCCGGCCGCGAGCGGGTTCGTCGACAGCCGCGCCTCGCGCGCGCCCGGAGGCGCGACGCCCTGCGCGGCACCGGAGTCGTTCGCGAACAGGAGCACCGCCGCACCCCGGCCGCACACGCGATCGGCGTAGTCGGCCAGTCGCCCGGCGTGCCCCGACCGGCGCACGGCGACGGCTGCCACCCCGTGCTCGAGCGCCCGCTCGGCCGCGAGGTCGGCCGCGAGCGTGCAGACGACCTGCCCGAGCGCCCGCCTGCCGTCCAGCGTGAGCGTCGAGCCCTCGTCCGTCGCGATCTCGGCCCGCGCCGACGGTACGATCGTGCCGGCCTGCCAGGCGTTCGCGTACTGCCGCAGGCGCCGCAGCCCGTGGCCCGGATGGCCGCCGACCTCGGCGCGTACGAGCAGTTCCGCAACACGCTCGGCGTCCTCGTCGCGCGCGCCCATGCGCTCGACGACGTCGCGGGCGAAGCGCAGCGCTTCGGCGGCGGTGAGAGCGCTCGTCACGCGCGGACTGTAGAGCCCACGCCGCGTGTGCGGCGCGCTAGATTTGTGCCGGATGCCACCGAGTACCGAACGCCCCTCCCCTGTCCCGCGCACCGCGCTCACGCCCAGCGTCGAGGGGTACCTCAGCGCGATCTATGCGCTGGCCGACGGCGACTCGGCCGTGGGCACCCAGGCCATCGCGTCGGAGCTCGGCATCGCCGCGCCGTCGGTCACCGAGATGCTCAGGCGACTCGACGCGCACGGCCTGGTCGAGTACCGGCGCGGCAGCGGCGCTCGTCTCACGCGCTCGGGCGTACTGGTCGCCCGGCGGCAGGAGCGCCGCCGCGCCGTGATCGAGCGTTTCATCACGACGACCATCGGGCTGCCCGCCGACGAGGCTGCAGAAGAGGCACGCACGCTCGAGCACCACCTCAGCGACCGCCTCGTGGCCCGTATCGGCGAGCTCGTCGGGGAGGCACCCGGCGAATGGTGCCGCCGCGTCGGCACACTGCCCTGACAGCGAGCAAAGGCCGGCTCGAAGCGCGCTGGCGCCTGGGGCTGGCAGCGAGCTGCCCGCGCCGCTGCGCTCCGAGCCGACAGCCGCATCGTATTTCGCTATAGCGATTGGGGACGCCACCTGGGCAGCGCCTAGGCGGGACCGGCGGCAGCGCCGCCGGTTTCCGAGCTGCGGCGAGCGCCTGGGGCGTCAGTCGAGCGTGATGCGGCCGGGGGGGCCGGCGACGATCTCGCCGATCACCCAGCCGGCCGCCCGGCCGCCGTCCGGCGGAACGGCGGCCAGCAGCCCGCCCGATGTCTGCGCGTCGCTGGCCAGCAGCGCAAGCACGGGATCGACGCCGGAGCCGAGGTCGGTGTACGCGTCGGCCGCCGCACGGTTGCGCTGCGAGCCGCCCGGGACGAGACCTGCGCGCGCCAGGTCCTCCACGCCGCCAAGCAGCGGCAGGTCCGTGCTCACGACGCGGGCGTGCACGCCCGAGGCTGCGCACATCTCATGCAGGTGCCCGAGCAGGCCGAAGCCGGTGACGTCGGTGACCGCATGCGGGCCGAGCTCGCGCAGTGCGATCGCGCCCGCGCGGTTGAGCGTGGTCATCGAGGCGACGGCCCCGGCGAGCACATCGTCACCGACGGCGTCGTTGCGCAGCGCGTTCGCGACGATGCCCGTGCCGAGCGCCTTGGTGAGCACGAGGACGTCGCCGACCCTCGCGCCGGCATTGCGCCAGACGCACCCCGGGTGCACGAGCCCTGTGACGGCGAGGCCGTAGAGCGGCTCGGCGGCGGTGATCGTGTGCCCTCCGAGGATCGGAGCGCGTGCGGCGAGCGCCGCGTCCGCACCGCCGCGGAGGATCTCGCTCACGTCGGCGTCGGGCAGATCACCCGGGAAGCCGGCGATCGCGAGCGCGAAGAGCGGCTCGCCGCCCATCGCGAAGACGTCCGAGATCGCGTTCGTCGCCGCGATGCGCCCGAAGTCGTACGGGTCATCGACGATGGGGGTGAAGACGTCAACGGTCTGCACGATCGCCTGGTCGTCGTTCAGCCGCACGACCGCGGCGTCGTCGAGCGTGTCGTTGCCGACGAGGAAGCGCTCGTCTCCGGCTGCCGAGCGCGGCATGCCCTGGAGCAGCTCGGAGAGACGCTCGGCGGGCACCTTGCAGGCGCAGCCGCCTCCGGCGGCCCGTTGCGTCAGCCTTGGCAGCTCGGCCTTCATCTCGCCCCGATCGTACTTGCGCCCATGCCATTGCGTCGGCGCCGACGCGATCCACTACCCTCGCGGCAGATGACCACCGCGCACAGGGGCGAGCGCGTCGAGGCCGAGACACTGCACGAGGCCGTCGCCGTCCTGCGCGCCCGCGGCCTGCGCCTGTCGGCAGCGCGGCGCGTCGTGCTCGAGGCGCTGTATGCGACCGATGTGCCGCTCAGCGCCGAGGAGATCGCGGAGGGCATCGGCACACTGCCGGCCTCCGATCTCGCCTCGGTCTACCGCAACCTCGAGACGCTCGAGCGCCTCGGGCTGGTGCAGCACGTCCACCTCGGGCACGGCGCCGGGCGGTACGTGCGGGCCGGCCGGGAGCGGGAGTACCTCGTCTGCGAGCGCTGCGGGGCGCAGCGGGCCGTGCCGCCCGAGCAGCTCGACGGCGTGCGGCGGGCCGTGCGCGAGGCGACGGGGTTCGCCGCGAGCTTCAGCCACTTCCCGATCGTCGGTGAGTGCGGCGAATGCTCGTCCCGGGAGCGCTGAGCGCCCGATCACACACGGAACTCGTGAAAGCCGGGTCGAACACGCATGCCCCGGAAGGCGCGTCGCCGCCTTCCGGGGTGCGCCGAGGGAGGAGGAGCGATCCCCGGCGGCGTGCCTGTGGCGAGCTCGCTCAGGCGGTCGCGGGTGCCGGAGCAGGCTCGTCTGCGGGCGCGGCGGGCGGCGGGGCGCCGTCCTTGCCGTTCCAGGCCTTCCAGCCTCCGTGTCCGCGCCCGAAGGGGAAGCCGGTGCCGTTGACGAGGTCGTCGAGATGCGATGAGAGGCCGGAGAGCACCTTCGCCTCCTGCTCCTTCGACAGCTTGCCGGCCGTGACGGCCGCGTCGAGCTGCTTGGTCACTGCGGCGGTGATCGTCGTCTCGAGCCCCTGGACCGTCTTGCCCTGAGCCTGCGCGATGTCGGCCAGCGACTTGCCGGATCGCAGCTGCATCGCCAGGTCGGCCGGCTTCAGATCGAGATAGGTCGCGACGTCCTCGATGCCGCCCATCAGACCCGGGGCACCGAGACCGAACCCGAAGCCGAACTTGAAGCCCGGGCGCGGACCACCAGGGCCGCCGCGGTGGAATCCGAACGACTTGTGGACGCCGTTGACGAGATCATCGAGATGGGAGGCCAGGCCCGCGAGCAGCTTCGTCTCCTGTTCCTTCGACAGCTTGCCGGCTGTGACGGCCGCGTCGAGCTGCTTGGTCACTGCGGCGGTGATCGTCGTCTCGAGCCCCTGGACCGTCTTGCCCTGGGCCTGCGCGATGTCGGCCAGCGACTTGCCGGATCGCAGCTGCATCGCCAGGTCGGCCGGCTTCAGATCGAGGTAGGTCGCGACGTCCTCGATGCCTGCCATCAGGCCCGGGCCGCCGAAACCGAACGCGAATCCGAAGCCCGGCGCGCCGCGGCCGAAGTGACCGCCCGGACCGCCGCCGAAGCCGGGGCCGCCGAAGATCGGCTGCGTGCCGTCCTCGATGCGCTGCTTGATGGCGTCGCCCTGCTCCTTGGTCAGCCGGCCCGCCGTCACCTGCGCGTCGACCTGATTCTCGAGCGCCTTCTTGAGCGCGCTGCTCAGCTTGCTCGGATCCACGCCGAGGGTACCGGCGGCGTCATCCACGATCGCCTGGCTGCGGGCCTGCGGGGAGTCGTCCCGCGAGGCCGCGTAGGCGGCGCCGCCACTGACGACCGCCACGATGGCGAGCGCGCCCATGATCAGGCGGAACTTTCGATTGGTCGGACGTCGCTCGGGGGTCATCCCGCACTCCCTTCACAGGCATGGCCGCTACAGGATCAGTCAACCAGCGCGTTCTGAGAGCCCGAGCATTTGTTCCTGAGTCCACGCTGTGAACAGTACGGGTCTGCGATACCCACGGATCGCTCGTCCGGGCGATGCGGGCTCGCACTGACGGCGCGAAGCGGCTCGTGGCGCGGGAACGGCGCCGTATCCCAATTCGTTTGCAACAGAGAACGCATGGCACCGGCATACACTGATCCCGTGAGCTCCCTGCAGCCTCAGCCGCTCGAGACGCCCGGCGCTGCGCGCTCGACCGTGCTCATCACGCGGCTCGCCCGCCGGATGCGCCGCCGCTTCGAGGACGCTGTCGCACCGCTCGGCCTGCGCGCGCGCCATCTGGTCGCACTCACGCACCTCGAGGATCACGGGCCGTCCGCGCAGCAGACCCTGATCGAGGCGCTCGGTCTCGACGCCTCCAACCTGGTTGCGCTGCTCAACGAGCTGGAGGACGCCGGTCTGATCGTGCGCCGGCGCGACCGCGCCGACCGCCGCCGCGGCATCATCGAGCTGTCCCCCGATGGCGAGCGGATGCTGCTCGAGGTCGATCGCGCGCTCGCGGAGGTCGACGACGACGTACTGATGGCGCTCAGCGCCGAGGAGCGGGCGACGCTCAACGAGCTGCTCGCGCGCGCGGGGGCGAGCGGTCCGCTCGAGTGCGACAAGGAGGCGGCCGAGGAGTGCGAGCCGCCGGCCTGCTGATCGCGCCGTAGCCCGGACGACGCTCGCCGGATTCTGGCGCCTGCCTCACCAGCGCCCGCGATGCACGACCTCGTCGAACGGGCGCCGGTCGGGACGACGGATCGGCACCAGCGGCCGATCGGCCGGATAGCCGAGCGACAGCAGCGAGACGGCGAAGCGATCCTCGGGGAAGCCGAGCAAGTCGCGCGCCAGTGCCTGGTCCCTGACGGCCGCGTGGCTACTGCCGATGCCGAGGTCGGCGGCGGCGAGCGCCATGCTCATGGTGGCCTGACCATGGTCGTACTGCAGCCATGCCTGCTGGAGCTCGTCGTCGAGCACCGGCCCGAGGCAGACGATCGCCGCGGCCGCGCCGGCGACGTGCGCGGCGCCGCGCCAGACCTTCGCGAGCGGCGGCAACAGCGCGCGATCGGTCACGAGCACGAAGTCCCACGGCTGCCAGTTGCGCGAGGACGGAGCGCGCCGGCCCGCCTCGAGGATCCGATCGAGATCGTCGTCCGCGATGAGACGCTCTTCGAACACGCGGACGTTGCGCCGGGCCGTGATGGCATCCCAGGTTTCCATCTGCGCGACGATAGCGCTAGCCTTCGCGCGAAACCGGGGTGCCCACACATGGCTGAGACCGAGCGACTGCTCGGGACCCGAAGAACCTGAACTGGGTAATGCCAGCGGAGGGAGTGGCTCGTGAAACGCTCGATCCTCGCACTCGTGCTCTGTGTCGCCGCCTGGACCGGCGCCGCGCTCCCCTCTCAGGCACGGCCGTCGCGCGACACCGTGACCGTCGCGCTCGACTGGACGCCCAATACCAACCACACCGGGATCTACGTGGCGCGTGCGCTCGGCTACTACGCGGACGCCGGCCTCGACGTCAAGATCCTGCCCTACGCCTCGACCGCGCCCGAGACGCTCGTCAGCCACCGCAAGGCGGATTTCGGCTTCTCGTACTCGGCGGGGGTCGCGTTCGCGCGCGCAGCCGGCGAGGATGTCGTCTCGGTCTTCGCCGTGCTCCAGCACACGGCCCTCGAAATCGGCGTGCGTGCCGACCGGAGCGACATCGCGACGCCGAAGGACCTCGACGGCAAGACCTACGCCGGCTTCGGCACGCCCGACGAGAAGCCGCTGCTGCAGACCGTGATCCGCGATGCAGGCGGCAAGGGCGTCTTCAAGGACGTCACCCTCAACACGTCCGCCTACGACGCGGTCTATCGCGGCAAGGCCGACTTCACGCTGCCGCTCGCGACCTGGGAGGTCATCCAGGCCCGGCTCGCGGGCAAGCCGCTGAAGACGTTCAAGCTCGCGCGTTACGGCGTGCCGCCCGAGTACTCCGCCCTGATCGCATCGAGCAACGCCTTCCTCCGGGCCGATCCCGCGCTCGCGCGCCGCTTCCTGGCTGCCACCGCGCGCGGCTACCAGTACGCCGCCGACCATCCGCACGAGGCCGCGCGCATTCTCATCGCCGCCAACAAGCAGGTGCTGACTCAGCCGCAACTCGTCTACCAGAGCGCCGACCTGATGGCCCGGAGCTATTACAAGGACGCGGCCGGCGCAGTCGGCAGGCAGACGCTCGGCGTCTGGAAGGGCTACGTCGGGTTCCTCTTCGCCCACCGGGTGCTGACCGACGCGGACGGCCACAAGCTCACCCGCGCGCCCGACTACACGTCGTACTTCACGAACGCGTACATGCCGCGCCGAAGCTGATGCGTACACGGGTGCTCGCCGTCCTGCCGCCGCTCCTGATCGTCGGGCTGCTGGTTGCGGTGTGGCAGGTCTACGCGAACGTCAGCGGGATCGGCAACGACGTGCTGCCCCCTCCGAGCCGCGTGCTTCAGGTCACCTGGGACAACCGCGGCGACCTCTGGGCCAACACGCTGCCGACCCTGCGCGCGACGCTGCTCGGGTTCGCGCTGTCGCTCGCGGTCGCGTTCGTCCTGGCCGTCCTCATCGACGCCTCCGCCGTGCTGCGGCGCGCGCTCATGCCCGTGCTCGTCGCGACGCAGGTGCTGCCGATCGTGGCGATCGCGCCCCTGATGGTGATCTGGTTCGGCTTCGGGCTCACGCCGAAGGTGCTGCTCGTCGCGCTCGTGACGTTCTTCCCTCTCACGGTTGCCCTCGCCGAGGGCTTCGCCGCGAGCGAGCCGGAGGCCGAGGCGCTGCTGCGCTCGATGGGCGCGGGCCGTGCGCGCGTCTTCCGCTCGGTACGCTTCCCGACCGCCCTGCCGTTCTTCTTCGCCGGCCTGCGCATCGCGATCACCTACGCGGTGGTCGCCGCGATCTTCGCGGAGTACGCAGGTGCGAGCGAGGGCCTCGGCATCTACATGCAGAACGCCAAGAACTCGTTCAGGACCGATCTCGTACTGGCAACCGTGCTCGTCAGCGCCTTGCTCACGCTCTGCCTCTTCTCGCTCACGTACGTGCTCGAGCGGATCGCGATCCCGTGGTATCGGCTGTCCCGGCAAGCCGGCCGCGACCGGTGAGCGTCGCAGCGCCGAAGCTCGAGCTGCGCGGCCTGAGCAAGCGCTTCGGGGATCTCGAGGTGCTGCGCGACCTCTCGCTCCAAGCGCGCGACGGGGAGTTCGTGAGCATCCTCGGGCCGAGTGGCTGCGGCAAGTCGACGGCCTTCGCGATCCTCACGGGCGGCACGCCGGCGAGCTCGGGCGAGATCCTGGTCGACGGCGCGCCGGACGGGGTGACGGCCGGCCGGTTCGCCTACATGCCGCAGGCCGACGCGCTGCTGCCCTGGCGGCGGATGCTCGACAACGCGACCCTCGGGCTCGAGGTTCGCGGGACGCCGCGTCGCGAGGCGCGCGAGCGCGTGCGACCGCTCCTGCCGACGTTCGGGCTCGACGGCTTCGAGCGCTCGTATCCGTTCCAGCTCTCCGGCGGCATGCGGCAGCGCGCCGCGCTGCTGCGCACGGTCGTGCAGGACTGCGAGGTGCTGCTGCTCGACGAGCCGTTGGGTGCGCTGGACGCGCTCACGCGGGCCGAGATGCAGCGCTGGCTGGAGTCGGTCTGGGCGCAATTCCGCTGGACGGTCGTGCTGATCACGCACGACGTGCGGGAAGCCGTGTACCTCGCCGACCGCGTGTATGTGCTCTCGGCGCGGCCGGGCACGGTCGTCGCCGAGCTCGAGGTGGCCCTCCCCCGCCCCCGCTCGCTGACCGACCCGCGCCTGGCTCAGCTCGAGACGGAGCTCCTCGCGCACGTGCTCAGCTCACCGAGCCCAGGAAGTCCAGCACCGCCGCGTTGAAGGCGTCCGGGTCCTCCCACAGGCACGCGTGCCCGCCGGGCACCTCGACCCACGTGGAGCTGGGCAGCTCGTCGTGCAGCCGGCGGGAGAGCTTCGGGTAGATGAGGATGTCCTCGCGGCCCACGAGCGTCATGGTCGGGCACGTCACGGCGCCGAGACGGCCGCGCGTGTCGTGGTCCTCGATCGACGAGAGCTGCGCCAGATAGCCGTCCACGGGCTGCGGGTTGGCGGCCATCAGGCCCTCGATCTCGATCACGACGTCCTCGTGTTGTTCGAAGAAGTCGGTCGTGAACGCCCACAGGATCACCTCGCGCTGCGTGAATCCGACGCCCAGGGTGGGCACGAGATCGCGCCAGCACGAGAACATGCGCAGGCAGAACGGGCCCGGATACGAGTACGTGCAGCAGAACGAGGCCGAGAGCAGGCGGTCGGCATGGGCAATGGCGTACTCCTGCGCGATCATGCCGCCCATCGACACGCCGAGCAGATGGAAGCGCTCGAGGCCCAGCGCATCGACGAGGCCGGCGAGGTCGCCGGCCATCTCCGCCGAGCTGTAGGGCCCTGGCGGCGTCGGCGACTCGCCGACGCCGCGATTGTCGTAGCTGACGACGCGATAGCGCTCGGCGAACGCCGGGATCTGGGCTTCCCACGACTCCTTCGCGTCGGCGAGGCCGTTGACGAGCACGAGCGTCTCGGGTCCGTCGCCGTCGATCTGGTAGCCGAGATCGAGGCCGTTCGCGTGGGTGGTGGGCATGACTCTCCTCCTCAGAACGGGTTTCAAGGTCGCATGGCGTTCGCAGGACTCGAATCGCCTGCGGTCTGTTCTACGTCATGAACGCCGGGATGAAGCGCGTGAGCGTACGCGCGCCCGCGACGATGCTGGCCAGCTCGACGGCCTCGTCGACGCCGTGGATGTCGCGCACGCGCGGCCCGTAGCAGAGCGCGGGCAGCGCGAGCTCGTTGAGGTAGTGGCGCGCGTCGGTGGTCGTCGCGAGTCGCAGCGCCTGGGGCCGGTTGCCGTGCACCGACTCGTGCGCGTCCGCCAGCAGACGCGCGAGGCCGTCGGCCGGGTCGAGCTCGTAGCCCACGGCTCGGAAGCCGTCGAAGGCGACGACGGCGCTCAGGCCCTGCGGCCACGAGGCCCGCGCCGTCGCGTTCGCGACCGCGGCGCGCACTGCGCTCTCGGCCGCGTCGGCAGCCCAGTGCGGCGGGAACCCCACGCGAACGCCGAGGCGAACGCTGACGGGGGCGCTGGATGGCCAATCGCCGCCCTCGATCGTGCCGACGTTGACGACGCAGCGCGCCTCACCTTCGGGGCGGTCGCGGTTCAGCTCGCGCTCGAGCCCCTGCAGCTCGCCGGCGAGCGCGAGGCAGGAGAGGATGGGGTTCGCCCGTGCGTCCGCCTCGTGCGCGTGGCCTGCGCGCCCGCTGACCGTCACGTCGCACCAGAGAACCCCGGCGCCGCCCAGCAACAGGTCGAGCGCCGTCGGCTCGGGCAGGAGCACGGCATCGCCGAGCACGCCCGCGCGGATCGACGCCAGGGTTCCGTTGCCGGTGCATTCCTCCTCGATCGAGCTGACGAAGACGAGCGACCCGGCCAGCGCGGCCGGCGCGGCGCGGCGCAGCGCCTCGACCGCCAGCAGCACCATCGCGAAGCCGCATTTCATGTCCCCCGCTCCGCGCCCGTAGAGCCATCCGCCTCGCCGCTCCGGCGCAAACGGCGGGCTGCTCCAGAGCTCGGGCCGGCCGGCCGGGACCACGTCCACGTGGCCGTTCACGAGCAACGTCGGCCCATCTCCCCCGGACATGCGGCCGACGACGACCGGGCGGCCGGCGTAGGCGACCTGCGGCACGCCCGCGAGTGGATCGGAGGAGATCGACTCCGGCACCTCGAGCAGCTCGACGGTGAAGCCGAGCCGCTCGAGCTCGGCTGCCACGACAGCCTGCGCGCCCGCCTCGCCGCCGACCACGCTCGGCTCGGCCACCAGCCGCTCGAGGAAGGAGAAGCAGCCCTCGGCGAGGGACTCGAGCTCGGCGTCGATGCGCTCTTCGGTCGTCACAGGCCTCAGCGCCGCGCGGGACGCAGCCGGGCAAGCCTCCGGCCGATCAGGTCGTCGACCTCGAAGCGACCGACGAGGCCGTCGGGCCGGCGGTAGAGGATCAGCAGGATCAGCAGCGCGACGGCCATCTGCGTCAGGCCCGGCACCCCGACCGAATCCTCGATGCGCCGCATGATCTCCGTCGTCAGCGTGACCGTCGCCGCGCCGATCACCGCGCCGGACACGGAGGCCAGCCCGCCGACGACCACCATCGCGAGGAGGTTGAACGTCTGCGTGAAGAAGAACTGCTTGGGGTCGAAGGCCAGGTTGTACTGGGCCCAGATCGCGCCGCCCATGCCCATGATCGCGCCCGACAGGACCCACGCCACGTAGCGCAGGTGCACGACGTTCGCGCCCAGCGCCTCGGCCGCCACCGGGTCCGCGCGGCTGGCACGCAGCTTCAGCCCGGCGTTCGACTCGCGGAACACGCGGCACACGAAGATCGCGATCAGCGACAGGATCACCGCGGAGAGCAGCGAGGTGTTGCGGGGGATCCCGAACACTCCCGTGGAACCGCGCGTGACCGCATCCCAGTTGTCGAAGACGACGAAGAAGATCACGAGCACCCCGATCGTGGCCATGGCCATCGCGCCCTCCTGCATGCGCATCAGCGGCACGCCGATCACGGCGGCGACGAGTGCGCCGACGACGGTGGAGATCAGCACCGCCTGCAGGAAGCCGATGTGCGCATCGCCGATCACGGACGGCAGCTCCGGCAGGATGAATTGCTTGATCGCGGGCGGAATCGTGAGCAGCGCCGCCGTGTACGCCCCCACTCCCATGAACGCGACGTGGCCGAAGCTGACGATCCCGGAGTTGCCCGAGAACGACTGGATCGAGAGCACCAGCACGAGCGCGACGAAGAAGTTGACGACCACGCGCAGCTCTGCCGGGCTCGCCACGGCGTTCGCGACCAGCGCGAGCGCCAGCAGCGGCACGGTCAGCACCGCCGTGCCGCGCACGCTCGGAACGAGCCAGGCGGGCCTCACCGCTCCTCCGACCTGGTCAGCAGCCCCTCGGGCCGGAAGTAGAGGATCGCTATCACGATGAGCAGGGCGAAGGCGTCGCGGAACGGCAAGGCGCCGACGGGCAGCGTCGCGTCGAGCGCGACCTCGATGAACGCCAGCACGAAGCCGCCGACCACCGCGCCCGAGAGCGAGCCCAGCCCGCCGATCACGCTGGCGATGAAGGCCTTGAGCACCGGGTTGAAGCCCATCGTCGGCTCGACAGTGCCGCGCCGCGCGAGGATGAAGATCGCGGCGACGCCGGCCAGCGCGCCGGAGATCGCGAACGCCGCCATGATCACGCGGTTGGCCGAGATGCCCATCAGGCGGGTCGTCGAGAAGTCCTGGCTGGCCGCGAGCATGCCGAGGCCCTGCACGGAGCGTCGCAGGAAGAGCGTGAGCACGACCAGCGAGAACAGACACGTGATGGTCGTGATCACATTCAGCCAGCCGATCGAGTACGTGCCGCCGAAGCGCAGGGCGGTGTTGAAGACGTTCGGCATCGCCACGCCCTTCTGGCGCGGAGAGACGAACGCCAGGAAGAGGTTCTGGATGATCACGCTCAGGGCGAAGCTCGAGAACAGCAGCGTGACGAAGCTCGCGCCGCGCAACGGCCGGAACGCGATGCGCTCCATCAGCACGGCTGCAATCGCGGCCGCGACCACGGCTGAGACGATCTCGATCGCGAACGGCACGCCGTGCTCGCTCTCGAGGTAGATGGTGTACGCCGCGACGGTGACGAGCTCGCCGTGGGCGAAGTTGATCAGGCCGAGGATCGAGAAGACCATCGCGAGCCCCAGGGCGAGCAGGGCGTAGGTCGATCCGAGGCTGAGGGCGTTGATGAGCTGCTGCAGCGCCTCCTGCGAGCTCATCAGGCCGGCGCTCACTCGGACACCCCGATGCCGAGGTACGCGCGCTCGATCTCCGCCGACGCGCGGAGCGCGGACGCCTCACCCTGGCTCTCGACGCGTCCGGAGGCGAGCACGTAGGCGCGGTCGGCGATCTCGAGCGCGCGGTGCACGTTCTGCTCGACGAGCAGGATCGTCGTGCCTTCGGCACGCAGGCGCTGGAGCAGCTCGAGGATCTGGTCGACGATGATCGGCGCGAGACCGAGCGACGGCTCGTCGAGCAGCAGCAATGCGGGGCGGGCCATGAGCGACCGGCCGATGGCGAGCATCTGCTGCTGACCGCCCGAGAGCGTGCCCGGCGTTCTGGCGCATCCGTTCTCCCAGGATCGGGAAGAGGTTCAGCACGTGCTCGTGGGCGGCGTCGTAGGCGGCGCGGTCGCGCGTGACCGCGCCGCCCAGCCTCAGGTTGTCTGCCACCGTGAGCCGCGGGAACACGCGACGGCCCTCGGGCGTCAGCGAGATCCCGCGGCGCACGATCGCCTCCGGCGTGAGCTTGTTGATCGGCTCGCCCTTGAACGTCACCTGCCCACCGGCGACCGGCACGAGGCCCACCACCGCCTTGAGCAGGCTCGACTTGCCCGCGCCGTTGGCGCCCAGCAGGGCGACGATCTCGCCCTGCTGGACGTTCAACGACACGTTCTGCACGGCCACGATGGGCCCGTAGCGGACGACGAGGTCGTCGACGGAGAGGATGTCCACGCTCGTCGCCTGCGAGCTCACGCCTTGGCGATGTACTTCGGCGTGAAGCTGGTCAGGAACGTGAACTTCTTCCCCTTCATCTTGACGAGGAAGACTTCCTTGACCGGCACCTGGCCGACGGGATCCATCGTCAGGTCACCCGTCGCGAGCTTGTAGTGCTTGAACTTGTAGACCGCGTCCAGGATCTTGTTCGGGTCCGACGACTTCGCCTTGGCCGCGGCCGCCGCGATGACGTAGATGTTGTCGCGCCCGATCGCCTCGAGCGTGTTCGACTCGACGCTCTTGCCCGTCTGCTTCTTGTAGGCCTTGACGAACTGGGCGTCGAGGTTGTTTCCGACCGGGTAGGCAGAGGTCGTGTAGACCACGCCGTCGACCGCGCTGCCGGCGGAGTCGACGAGCAGCGAGCTGTCGTTGCCGTCGACCGTGACGACCGGCGTCTTGACGCCCGCCGAGCGCAGCTGCTTCATGAAGACGCCGAAGTCGGGCACGAACATCGACGTGTAGATCACGTCGGGCTTCGGCTTGGCGTTCTGGATCTTCGTGACCTGCGTGCTGTAGTCGGTCGAGCCGATCTTGTAGGTGTCCTTGCTCGTGACCTTGCCGGCGCAGTCGTGCTTGAACGCGTCTTCGAAATAGCGCGGGATGAACTTCGTGTAGGGGATCTCGGGCGAGCCGATCACGTAGGCCTTGCGGTAGCCCGTCTTGCAGGCGTACTGGGCTCCGGCCGAGGCCTGCACGTTGTCGCCGAACACGATCATGAACCCGCGCTTGCCGATGCTCTTGACGATCTCGGGCGCGGTGTTGCCGCCCACGCTCGCGATCGCGCCGCCCTGCACCGCGAGCTGACCGCCCGCAACCGCCGTGTCGCCCGTGGTGATCACGAAGATCTTGATGCCCTGGTCGAGCAGCTCCTGGGTGGTCGTGGCCGTCTGGGTCTGGTCGCCCTTGTTGTCCTTCGAGACGATCTTGATCGTGTAGCCGCCCAGGCCGCCCTTGGCGTTGATCTCCTTGGCCGCGAACTTCATGCCGTTCAGGAGCGGCGCGTCGTAGGCCGCGTACGCGCCGCTGAGCGCGCCTGAGAACCCGATCTTCAACTCGGTCGCGCTCTTCGCTGCCGGCCGGTCGGCGTAGCTCCCCCCAGCTGCCACCAGTGTGATTGCGACTGCGCCGGCGATCGCCGCCAGCATCTTCCCCGTGCCTCTCATCGCGCACCCTCCTCCTCGTCGGTCGTGCTGTCGCTGTCCCCGGCTGCGCCGGCTTCCGCCGCCGCCTTGCCGAGGTATGCCTCGATGACACCGCGGTCGCTGCGCACGGCCTGGGGCGAGCCTTCGCAGATCGTGCGGCCCTCGGCCAGCACGTGGATGCGCTCGCAGAGCCGCATGATCAGGCGCAGGTCGTGGTCGACGATCAACACGCCGAGGCCGCGCTCGTCGCGTACCACCTTGATCGTCTCCAGCAGATCGTCCGACTCGCGCTCGTTCATTCCGGCGGCGGGCTCGTCCAGAAGGAGGAACCGCGGGCCACCTGCGAGCGCGCGTGCGATCTCGACGCGGCGCTGCTGGCCGTACGGCAGCGTCGCCGCCATGCGCTCGCCATCCGCATCGAGCCCGATCTGCTTCAGCAGCGGGGCCACGGCCGCGAGCGGCTCGCCGCCGGCCACGGCACCGACCTCCACGTTCTCGCGCACCGTCATGTCGCCGAACAGCCGGATCTGCTGGAACGTGCGGCCCACGCCGAGCCGGGCGAACACGTGCGGCAGTTGCCCGGTGGCCGTTCGCCCGGCCACCTCGACGCGGCCGGAAGTCGGCCGGAGCACGCCGCTCGCGACGTTCAGCAAGGTCGTCTTGCCACTGCCGTTGGGACCGATCAGGCCGACGATCTCGCGCTCCGAGACCGTCAGGTCGACGTGGTCGAGCGCGCGGACGCCGCGGAACTGCTTGACGATGCCCTCGGCAACGATCGCCGCTGGTCTTTCGGCGGTCGCTGCGCTCACGGCGCGAGATCGTACCGGTAGTCGGTCAGGACCTCGCAGCCTTCCTCGGTGATGAGGGCGATGTCCTCGAGACGGCAGCCGCCGAAGCCCGGCCGGTACGCCCCAGGCTCGAGCGTGATCACGTCACCCGGCAGCAGCGGGTCGTCCGCCAGGTGCAGGTAGGGCTCCTCGTGGATCTCGAGGCCCACGCCGTGGCCGAGCCCGTGAAGGAAGCCACGATCGAGCACCTCGTTGGGCGCCTTCGTGCGGAGCGTCGGCAGCCCGGCGGCCTCGAACACGTCGGCTGCCGCGCCGAACACGAGCGAGCCGGGCACGCCCGGGCCTGCCACGGCCTTCGAGGCCCCGAGCGCCTCCGACACGAGGTCGTGGTACCGGCGCAGCTCCTCGGGCACCTCGCCGATGCAGAACGTGCGCGTCATGTCCGAGTAGCAGCCGGTCGCGGGGTCGATCGGGAAGATGTCGACGACGACGGGCTCGCCGGGCAGGATCGGCCCCGAGCCGTTGTCGTGGACCGACGCCACCTGCGGACCGTGCGATGCGATCGCGGGCGTGGGGATCATCCCGGCGTCCACGAAGGCATGGGCGATGGCGGCGTGCAGGTCCTCGCTCGTGACGCCGTCCCGCCGAAGCGCGGCGCGCACCGCCTCCATCGCGCTCTCGCAGGCTCGCTGGGCGCGCCGGATGCCGGCCACCTGGGCCGGCGTCTTGGCGCGCCTGCGCCGGTCGAAGCCCGCGCCGTCGGCCCGCACGGCGATGCCGGCGGCGGTCATCGCCTCGGCCGCCTCGAGCGGGAAGCCGCGCGGCACGACCGCCTCGGTGACTCCCAGGGCCTCGCATGCGCGCACGATCACGACCTTGTGCAGCGCGTCGGGGTACGACATGCCGGCGGCGGTGAGCTGGTCGAAGCCGAGCTCCTCGAGGCCGACTGCCTCGACGTCGGAGACGGCGGCCACCCGGCCGATCTCGAAGCCCGTGACCCAGGCCTTCCGCCGGCCGTCGCGCTCGATGAAGATGCCGGGGTCCACCATCGCGAGCGGCAGCTCGCGCCGCATCTCGGGCGAGCGCACGGTGTCGGCCAGGATGACGATGTCGGGCATGTCGAGATCAGCTCCTAGTGCGCGCGCACGCGCGGGTCGAGAATGACGTAGACGAGGTCGACGACGATGCTCGCGACGACGATGAACGTCGCCGCGAGGATCACCGTGCCGATCACGACGGGCTGGTCCTGCTGGACGACGGACTGCACCGCGAGCGCACCGAGACCGGGCAGGCCGAACACGTTCTCCGTGACGATCGCCCCGCCCAGCACCGTGCCGAGATCGATGCCGAGCTGCGTGACGGCCGGGGTCAGCGCACTGCGCAGGCCGTGCCGGTAGGTCACGCGCCGCTCGCTCATGCCCTTCGAGCGCGCGGTGCGGATGTAGTCCTCGCCCAGCACGTCGAGCATCGCCCCGCGCGTGAGCCGCGTATACGTCGCGGCCGTGACCAGCGCGAGCGTGAGCCACGGCAGCGCGAGGTGCTGGGCCCACGCGATCGGGTCCTGGGTGAACGGCACGTATCCGCTGCCGGGGAACAGGTCGATGCCGGCGAGCGTCAGGCGGTAGAAGAGGAAGTAGAGCAGGATCAGCCCGAGCAGGAACACCGGCATCGAGTAGAAGAAGAGCGCCGAGGCGGTGACGGCGCGGTCGGCCGGCGAACGCGGCCGCGTGGCGGCCAGCACGCCCGAGGAGATGCCGATCAGCAGCCAGAGCACCGCCGCGCCGATTGCGAGCGAAGCGGTCACGGGAATGCGCTCCGCGAGCAGCGTCGTGACCGGCGTGGAGTTGTAGTAGGAGTAGCCGAGATCACCGTGCAGGAGATGCTTCAGGTAGTTGAAGTACTGCGTGAGGATCGGCTGGTCCAGCCCGAGCCGGTGGGCGACGAGCGCGACCGTCTCGGGAGTTGCCTGCCGGCCGGCGATCAGCTGCGCGACGTGCGACGGCGCGACGAAGAACATCACGAACACGACGGTCGTGATCGCCCAGAGCACGACGAGACCGAGCAGGATCCGGCGAACGAGGAAGAACGCCATCCGCTACTTCCTGAACAACCGCTCGCCGCGCGGGTCGAACGCGTCGCGCACGCTGTCGCCGAGCAGGTTGAAGGCCAGGGTCGTGGTGAGCAGCGCGGCTCCGGGGAAGAACACGAACCACCACGCCACGCGGTAATAGCCCAGCGACTCGGAGAGCATGTTGCCCCAGGTCGCGGTCGGCGGGACGACGCCGAGTCCGAGGAAGGAGAGCGTCGCCTCGAACACGACGGCCGCCGGGATCAGCAGCGTCAGATAGACGATCACCTGCGCGATCAGGTTGGGCAGGATGTCGACGAACATGATCCGCAGGTCGCCCGCGCCCGAGCGAGCGCGCGGCCTCGACGAACTCCCGCTCGCGCAGCGAGAGCGTCTGGCCGCGCACCACCCTCCCGACGGATGCCCAGGAGAAGAAGGCGATGACCATGATCGAGATCCACAGGCCGGGCCCGACGATCGACACGAGCGCGATGGCGAAGAGCAGGAACGGGAACGACAGGACGACGTCCATGAGACGCGCGAGGGACGTGTCCACGACGCCCCCGAAGTAGCCGCCGACGAGGCCCACGATCACCCCGAGCATCACCGCGGCCGTGCTCGCGAGCGCACCTGCGAGCAGCGAGATGCGGGCCCCGTAGACGACGCGGACGAGCACGTCGCGCCCCAGGTCGTCGGTGCCGAAGAGGAAGGTCGAGCTGGGCGGCCGCGGCAGGCCGTCGACCGTCAGTCCGGTGGTCTGGAACTCCTCGTTGGGCCCGTGGCCCGTGAGGTAGACGATCAGCGGTGCGGCCAGCGCGACCGCGATGATCAGGCCGATCACGACCATGCACGCGATCGCCACGCGGTCGCGGCGCAGACGCGCCCACGCGAGCTGCCACGGGCTTCGGCCCTCGATCGCCCCGGGCAGCTCGGGAGGAGCGTGGCCGTCGGTCAGCTCGATGGGCAGCGTGTTCACGCGGCACCTGCACCGCGGGCGGATTCCGCGGTCGTGGCGAGATCCTCACCGTCGGCCACCGGGAAATGGCAGGCGGCGAGGTGCGTTGCCGTGTCACCGGCTCGAGGCCGCAGCTCGGGCTCGGATGCCGAGCATTCCTGCCGCGCCTTCGGGCAGCGCGGATGGAAGCGGCAGCCCGTCGGCGGATCGATCGGCGACGGCACGTCCCCGCTGAGCAGGATCCGGCGTTTGGCGTCGGCGAGATCCGGGTCGGGCACCGTCAGCGCCGAGAGCAGCGCCGCGGTGTAGGGATGGCGCGGATGGGCGAACAGCTCCTCGGACGGCGCGATCTCGACGATCTTGCCGAGGTACATGACCGCGATGCGGTCGCTCACGTGGCGCACCACGGAGAGGTCGTGAGCGATGAAGACGTACGTCAATCCGAGGTCGCCCTGCAGATCGGCGAGCAGGTTGACGATCTGCGCCTGGATCGAGACGTCGAGCGCCGAGACCGGCTCGTCGCAGATCACGAGCTCGGGGCGGAGGGCGAGCGCGCGCGCGATCCCGATGCGCTGGCGCTGCCCGCCCGAGAACTCCGACGGAAAGCGGTTGTAGTGCTCCCGGTTGAGGCCGACGAGCTCCATCAGCTCCTGGACCTGCCGCATGCGCTCGCCGCCCTCGGATGCGCGGTGGATGGCGAACGGGTCGCCGATGATCGAGCCCACCCGCCGACGCGGATTCAGCGACCCGAACGGGTCCTGGAAGATCAACTGCATGCGCTGCCGGTAGGGGCGCAGCTGGCTGCGCGAGAGCGCCGAGATGTCGTCGCCGTCGAACTCGACGGTTCCCGCGGTGAGGTCGTAGAGCCGCACCAGACAACGCGCCAGGGTGGACTTCCCGCAGCCGGTCTCGCCCACCAGGCCGAGCGTCTCGCCGCGGCGCACGTCGAGGCTGACGCCGTCGAGCGCCTGCACGACCTGCCCGCCGCCGGGCAGGAGCCGCCGCGCGCCGACGGCGAAGTGCTTGACGACGTCGCGGGCGCGCAGCAGCACGCCGTCGCCGGCGGGGGTCGCGCTCACGGCTGCGCTCCCGGCCGCTCGGGCAGCCAGCAGGCGGATTCGTGGCCCGCCTCGAGCTCGCGCAGCGGCGGCGTGTCGGTGGCGCAGCGCGGGAGCACCTCGGAGCAGCGCGGGTGGAACGGGCACCCGCCGGGCAGGCGGATCATGCTCGGCGGCGCGCCCTGGATCGACGTCAGCCGCTCGCGGCCCGAGCCGGTCACGGGCAGCGACGCGAGCAGTCCGCGCGTGTAGGGATGGTGAGGACGGTAGAAGAGCGTGCGCCGGTCGGCGTGCTCCATGGCGCGCCCTCCGTACATCACGAGCACGTCGTCGGCGATCTCGGCGACCAGTCCCAGGTCATGCGTGATGAGGATGATCGCCGTTCCGTACTCGGCCTGCAGGCGCCGCATGAGATCCATGATCTGGGCCTGCACCGTGACATCGAGCGCGGTGGTGGGCTCGTCGGCGATCAGCAGCATCGGGTTGAGCGCGAGCGCCATCGCGATCACGGCACGCTGCCTCATGCCGCCGGAGAACTGATGCGGGTAGTCGTCGACCCGGCGCTCGGGCCGCGGGATCCCCACGACGCGAAGCAACTCCACCGCCTGGGCGTGAGCCACCTTGCGCGACACGGGCCGGTGCACGCGCACCATCTCGGAGATCTGCCAGCCCACCCGGTAGAGCGGATGCAGGCTCGAGAGCGGATCCTGGAAGATCATGGCGATCTGCGCCCCGCGCACCGCCTGCAGCTCCTCCGCCGACATGCTGAGCAGGTCGCGGCCCTCGAAGAGTGCGGTGCCCGAGATGCTCGCGTCGCGCGTCAGGCCGATGATCGTCTGCGCCGACACGCTCTTGCCCGACCCCGACTCGCCGACGATGCCGAGCGTGCGCCCGCGCTCGACGGCGAACGAGACGCCGCGCACGGCCTCCACGACGCCGTCCGCGGTGCCGAACGAGACCGCGAGGTCGCGGACCTCGAGCAGCCGCGCCGTCTCCGGCGTGCTCGAGGCCCGCTCCGCGCTCACGGCGGCCGCACGCAGGTACTCGGGCGGGGCGCCTGCGTCACGTCACTGCACCCATACGTTGGTCGGATCGCAACTGAGGGTGAAGAAGAAGAAGTTGCAGCCCTGCACGCGCGAGGAGTGGTAGACGGGCCACTTCTGCGAGTTCAGGGGAACGGTGGCCGCATCCTTCATCGTCTGCGTGTTGGCCTTGCTCCAGAGCTTCGCCGCCGCGGCAGGCGACGGGGCGGTCAGCGCCTTGTTGATCAGCGCGGTCGTGACGGGACTGTCGTACCCCGCGTAGTCGCTCGCACCCGGGCCGGGGCTCGTCATGATCGGCTGGAGCGTCGAACGGCCGTTGTTGCCGAACCAGTCCGGGATCCAGCCCGGCGGGGCGATGTCCCAGACGCCGCGCTTGGCGGTGCTCGGCTGCGTCAGGTACTTGCCGTAGAAGTCGGCCTGCGTCACCGGGACGATCGTCACCTTGAAGCCGGCGGCGTTGAGGCTCGACTGGATCGACTGGCAGATGCGCGGCATCGGGTCGCTCGTCGAGCAGAGCTGCTTGATCGCCAGGCCGTTGGGGAAGCCCGCCTTTGCGAGCAGCGCCTTGGCTGCAGCGGGATCCCCGTCGCCCTTGTTCGAGGGGTACGCGTTGTAGTTGGGCACGTATCCGACGTTGCCGGGCAGGATCATCTGATTCGTCAGGGCGTTGACCTTGGGCCCGCCCGAGATCTGCACGATGGCGTTCTTGTTGACTGCCGTTGCGACCGCCTGGCGCACGAGCTTGTTCTTCATCGGGCCGGCCCACTCGTTCATCGTGATGTAGTAGCCGGTGGCGACGGCGTAGGGCCCGGAGGGGCCGAGGATCAGCCGTTTGTCGTCGCCCGAGATCAGGCGCGGCAGATCCTGGGTCGGCGGCTGGATGTCCCACTCCATGTCGCCCGTGCCCGCCTCGAGCTGCTGCTGCACGCTCTCGGAGCTCAGCCCCTCGGTGATCTCGATGCTGTCGACGTAGGCGTGGCGCAGCGGATCGCTGCTCGCGTTCCAGGCCGGGTTGCGCTCGAGCGTCATCGATTTCGTCGGCACGTATTTCGTGATCGCATACGGGCCGTCGGAGAGCATGTGCTGACGCATCTGCGCGCCGTCGGGCACGTAGTTCATGTACTCGATCGGCCGCGCCGAGCAGAAGCCCATGGCGAGGATGTTGAGGAAGTCCGGCGCAGGGCTGACGAGCTTGAAGACGAGCGTCGACGGGTCCTTGGCGACGACGCCGCGCAGCGGGTGGGACTTGACGTACGCCGCGATCGCCGGGACGGTGCCCTTGACCTTGGCGAAGCCGTCGCAGTAGGCCTTCATGCCGACGATCGTGCTCGTGAAGTACCCCGGGGCGGCGTTCGGCGCCACCGGGTTGCAGAGCATCTTGAACTCGAGCACGAAATCGGCGGCCGTGACCGCTCGAGCGGGCGTCGTGTTCCACTGCACGCCCGAGCGCAGCTTGAACGTGTAGGTCTTGCCGTCCGCGCTGATGCCCTTGCCCTTCGTCGGCACGGCCGTCGCGATGTCCGGCACGATCTTGATCGAGGCGGGGAACGTCGGGGCGTTCGGATACGACACGAGCTGCCGCGTGAACGCGCGCTCGAGCAGGCTGCTGACCGTGTAGTAGGCGCTCACCGTGTCGAGGTTGAAGATGTCGCTCGTGCCGAGCAGCTTGAGCGTTCCGCCCTTCGCCGGGGCGGCGGCATGCCCGCCTTCGCGCGCGCCCGCGGCACCTGCGAGCGCGCCCAGCGAGAGGGCGAGCACGACAGCGCCGATGACCAGCCGGCGTCCAGCGCCTGAGCGATCACCCGTGCGCAGCCGGCGCGGACGTGGAGGGGACGATTGGTGAGCCATGCGCTCTCCTCTAGGGTGGATCTGCGGATTCTCCAACATGCGAGGAATCCAAGTCAAGGTTCTGCATACCTTTGACGATCCGATCGCGGCGATGCTAGTGGAGGGCGCGAAAATCAGGCAGATGCGCCGGCTCGGCGAACCTGCGCGCGGGCAGCGGCGCCGGGTATACTCACGTTCTTCTGCACGCCAAGTACACCTAAGCAACTAAGGGATTCCTGTTTCATGAATGATCTGCGCGGTGTCTTCGCGGCAGCCGTGACGCCCTTGACGGACGACGGCGCGCGGCTCGACGAGGCCGGCATCGCCGACGTCGCGGACTTCCTCGTCAAGGGCGGCGTGGACGGCGCGCTCGTGTGCGGGACCGCGGGAGAGGGCATGGTCCTCGGTCTCGGCGAGCGACAGCGGGCGCTCGCCGCCTATCTGACCGCCGCCGGGTCGCGGCTCGCGATCATGGCGCATTGCGGCGCGCAGACGACGGCCGACACCGTGGCGCTCGCGGCGCATGCGGCCGAGTCTGGCGCCGTGGGCGTATCGGTCATCGCCCCGCCCTATTTCCCGCTGGACGAGCGTGCGCTGCTCGAACACCTGGCCGCCGCCGCCCTCGCATGCGCGCCGCTGCCCTTCTACATCTACGCGTTCACGGCGCGGAGCGGGTATCCGGTGCCGTCGTCGGTGATCGAGCGGCTCGGCGAGCGCGTGCCGAACCTCGCCGGCCTCAAGGTCTCGGAGGCCCCCTGGGAGCGCTTCGAGCCCTATCTGATCGACGGGCTGGACATCTTCGTCGGGCCCGAGGCGCTGATCGATCGCGCGCTGGCCGGCGGTGCCATCGGAGCGATCTCGGCGCTCGCCTCGGCGCTTCCCGAGCTGGTCGTCTCGGCGGTGCGCGAGCGGACGCCGGAGGCGACGGCCCGCGCTGCGTCAGCGCGAGCGGCGCTCGAGCGCTTCCCGATGCCGGCCGCCCTCAAGACGGTGTGCGCGCTGCGCGGCGTCCCGATCGCCGGCGCGGTGCGCTCGCCGCTGCGATCGCTCGACGAGGCCGAGCGATCGCAGCTCGAGCGCATCGTGCGCGGACTGCTCGAGGCCGTTCCCGCGTGAGTGCCCAGGCGGGCAAGGCGACCGAAGCGGTCGCCGAGCAGGTCAACGGGGCGCTCCGGCGAGCCATTCTCGCCGGGGCGCGCAGCCGGCGGATGGACGGAGTGGCGCGCAGGCACGGCATGCGACTCGGGGCGCAGCGCTTCGTCGCGGGCGAGACCTTCGCCGAGTGCGCCGAGGTGCTGGCGCGGCTCAACGACAGTGGCCTCTACGCGAACACGACGCTGCTCGGCGAGGACGTCATGGCGGCCGACGAGACGCGCGCGGTCGTGTCGCAGTACGAGGACATCCTCGACGGCATCGCCGAGCGTGGCCTGCGCGTCAATGTCGCCCTCAAGCTCACGCACCTCGGCCTCCTGCTCGACGAGGAGCTCGCATACGAGAACGTGAGCCGGCTCGTCGACCACGCGGCCTCGCGAGGGAATTTCATCCGCATCGACATGGAGCACTCGGGCCTCGTCGATCAGACGCTCGGCATCTATCGCCGCCTGCGCGCGGACGGCCGCGACTCGGTGGGCACCGTGCTGCAGGCCTACCTGTACCGCACGCCGGGCGACCTCGACGCGCTCGGGGAACTGCGGCCCAACCTCCGGCTCGTCAAGGGCGCCTACCTCGAGCCGCCGGAGATCGCCTATCCGCGCAAGGCGGACGTCGACGCCGCGTACGCGCGCCTGATCGAATCGGCCCTCGCCGGCAGGACCGGCTACACCGCGATCGCGACGCACGACGAGGCGATGATCGAGCAGACGATCGCGCTCGCCGAGCGCATGGGCGTCGGGCGCGACCGCTTCGAGTTCCAGATGCTCTACGGCGTGCGCCCGCGGCTCCAGGTGCGACTCGCCGAGCGCGGCTTCAAGGTGCTCGTCGCCACGCCGTTCGGCCCGCAGTGGTACCCGTACCTGATGAGGCGGCTCGCCGAGCGCCCCGCGAACCTCCTCTTCGTCGCCCGCAACCTCGTCCGGCGCTGAATCTGGAGATGGCTGCCAAGGACGGACGCATGATCCGCGCACCCGCCGCGCGCCGTGGGCGGCTCACCGAGGTCGCCTATCAGCACCTGCGGGACGTCATCCTGCGCGGAGCCCTGCCGGTCGGGAGCGTTCTGGCCGAGAGCGAGATCGCCGCGGAGCTGAAGATCTCGCGCACGCCGGTGCGCCAGGCGCTCGGGCTCCTGCTGCAGGAGGGCCTGGTCGAGGTCGGGGCGCGCCGGCAGCTGATCGTGCGCGGCTTCAGCGAAGAGCATCGCCGCGAGATCCTGCTCCTGCGGGAGGCGCTCGAGGGCACGGCCGTGCGCCACGCCGCAGATGTCATCGATCTCGACGACGTCGATCTCCTGCGCCTGATCCTGATACGTCAGCGTCGCGCCGCGAACGAGGGCCGGGAAGAGGACTTCATCGATCTGGACGAGCAATTCCACCTCAAGATCGCGGAGGAGGCGCGGCTCCCGATCCTCTACGGATTCCTCTCGCAGCTGCGTGGCTTCGTGCGCCTCATGCGCGTCGGAACCGGGCGGGACCCCGGGTACATGACCGAGGTGATCGCCGAGCACGAGGCGCTGGTCGACGCGCTCGAGCGCCACGACGCCGATGCCGCCGCAGCCGCGCTCTCCCACCATCTGCAGCACAGCCATTACGCGACGTAGAGTGCCTGCACCTGCGGAAAGAGGAGCTGCGAGATGGCCAAGCGCGCACTGATCGTGATCGACGTCCAGAACGAGTACTTCGATGGCGCGCTGCCGATCAGCGATCCGCCGCCCGAGCAGAGCCTCGAGAACATCGGGCGCGCAATGGAGGCCGCCACCGAAGCCGGCGTGCCGGTGATCGTCGTGCGCCATTACACGGACGACCCCTCCGAAGGCATCTTCCTCAAGGGCTCGCACGCGTGGGAGCTGCACCCCGAGATCGAGCGCCGCCGGCGCGACTTCCTGATCGACAAGACCCTGCCCGGGTCGTTCACGGACACCGAGCTCGGCAGCGTGCTCGAGGACGCAGGCGTCGACACGGTCGCGATCACCGGCTACATGACGCACATGTGCGTCGACACGACCTCGCGGCAGGCGGCTCACCGCGGCCTGGCCGTGGAGATCCTCAACGACGCCACCGGCACGCTCCCGCTGGAGAACAGCGGCGGCCGTGCGGGCGGCGAGGAGCTGCACCGCGCCACGCTGGTCGCACAGGGGCAGTTCTTCGCCGACGTGGTCAGCACGGACGACTGGCTCGGCCGCATCGGCGATTGAGTGCGGTTCGCGTCGATCCTCGCGCGCGCGTGCGCGCGCGAGAACGAGATGACCGGAGACGGTCGCATGGGACAATCCCCGACGACCCCCGATCGCACGCCTGTTTTCCCGTAGCCATTCCAGAGTGGAGCACTCATGCCCGACGCCACGGACAAGCCGATCCTTCTCTGCTACGACGGATCGGAGGACGCGTTCCGCGCCATCGAGTTCGCGGGCTCGCTGTTTGCCGGCCGGAGCGCGCTCGTGCTGTCGGTGTGGGAGCACTACACCTTCCTCTCGGGCATCCCACGCGTCGAGGACTCCCTCGTAATGGAGGCGACCGCGGCGCTGGCGGCCGACGGGTGCGGACGCGCGGCAGACGCGGGCTTCGTGGCGACACCGCTCGTGGCCCCCGCGCCTCACGGAGTCGCCGAGGCCATCATCGACGCGGGCGACGAGCACGACGCAATGCTCATCGTGCTCGGCACGCGCGGCAACACGGGCATCCGCTCGCTCCTGCTGGGCTCGGTCTCGCACGGCGTCGCCCATCACGCGCACCGCCCCATCATGATCGTGCCGTCGCAGCCGCTGGCCGAGGCACGCAGCCAGGCGACTCCCCGCAAGGACTCTTGAAGAACTCAGGGCCCGTCTGAGGTGAGACGAGACCTCAGTCCGGGGCTGCGCCCTGCAGCCAGCGCGCCCCGCGGGCGTAGAGCGCCTCGACCTCGGGCCCCTCGAGGCCGGGCATGTCCGCCTTGACGTCGTAGCCGACCCCCGTCTGGAGGTAGGCGAGGTGGCGGTAGCCCTCCGGGAAGCGCGCGAGCAGCGAGGCGTCGAGCATCACCGCCGCCCCGGGATCGACCGGGTCGAGGCGGTCTTTCTCGTAGATCGGCTGGCGCAGCACGAGCCCCCAGCGGCCACGCCTCCGCTCGAAGAAGTCGTAGAAGCGGCCGGTGCAGACGACGTCGCAGACGACGCCGTGCACCGGGGCGCGCTGCGAGATCGTCATCTTCGTCTGGCTCACCGCGCGCTCCCCCGCAACGTCGATGGAACTGCCGCCGAGGAAGTGGAGAATGCGCACGCCTCGCGCCCAGGCCTGTCGGTTGGCCTCGATGAAGCCGTCGGCCTCGCCCTGGAACCAGGTCGCCATCATTCGCCCGTCCTCGTGCCAGACCGTGCGCAGCCGCTCCCAGTCGCCTGCGTCCCGCCACACGGCCCAGGACTCGACGAGCTCGCGAATGGCCCATCGGGCGTCGGCGTCGTCGCTCATTGCGGTGAGCCTAGCCGCCACGTTGACGCGCCGGGGGGCCTGGGTTAGAACGAGCGCGTGCCGATGTTCTTCATCGTGCTCCGCCGCCGCGGGCCCGACTACGACCATGCGCGCCCGCTCGAGCAGCAGCGCGGCTGGCCCGCGCATGCCGCCTTCATGGACGGACTCGTCGAGACGGGATTCGTCGTGCTGGGAGGCCCGCTTGCGGACGAGCACCGCGTCGTGCTCGCCGTCGAGGCCGACTCGGAAGAGGACGTGCGCGCGACGCTCGCGCGCGATCCGTGGAGCGGGACGCATCTCGTGATCGACTCCGTCGACGCCTGGACGATCCGGCTCGACGGGCGAGGAGCCGGATAGACGCACGCTCCGGGAGCTCCGTCTTACGCGCGGAGCGGGGCGCTGAGAAGGTCGCCGGCCTCCACCACCGCGTCACGCAGCGCCGCGACATCGCCTGCGGTGGCGCGCCAGGAGACGATCGATGCGCGCTGGCAATAGCCGTTCGCGAGCTGGGCGCCGGTGTGGAACACGTCGCCCCCCGCGGCGACCCCGGCCTGGATGCGGCGATTCAGCTCGTCGAGCTCGTCACCGTCGGACCATCCGTCAGGCCGGTAGCGAAAGCACACGGTGTTGGTCGGCGCCGGCGCGGTCAGCTCCAGTCGCGCTGAGGCCTCGACTAGGCGTGCGAGCTCCTGCGCGAGCTCGCAGCAGCGCGAGACCATGTCGACCACGCCCTCGCGCCCGAGCTGCTTCAGCGCGGCCCAGACGCAGGCACCGCGCCATGACCTGCTCGCCTCGATGCCGAGCTCGTGCAGGTTGGCGCCCGCGCCGGGCGTCAGGTACGCCGCGCTGCCCGCGAAGGCCTCGCGGTGCAGGGCGGCATCCTCGAGCAGCACGAAGCCGACGCCGTTCGGCGTGTTGAGCCACTTGTGCGCGTCGACCGCGATCGAGTCGGCGCGCTCGATCCCGGCGGCGAGCTTCGCTGCGGGCCTCCACAACCCGAAGAACGCGCCGAAGGCGCCGTCGATGTGGAGCCAGATGTCGCGCTCGCCGCACACATCGGCGATCGCTGCGATGGGATCAGAGGCCCCGGTGTTCACCGAGCCGGCCTGCGCGATCACGATCGCGGGCTCGATCCCGTTCGCGCGATCGAGCTCGATCGCCTCGACCAGGAGATCCACGCGCATCGCGTAACGGTCGTCGATCGGGATCCTGCGGACGCAGTCCGAGCCAAGCCCGAGCGTGCGCAGCGCCTTGTGATCGGAGAGATGCAGCTCCTCGGAGCCGTAGACGGCGAACGCGGGCAGCGCGCGCACACCCTGCTTCGCGACGTCCACGCCGTGCTTGCGGCCGAACCAGTGTCGCGCGACACCCAGCGCCACCGTGTTCGCCATGGTCGCCCCCGACCCGAAATACCCGGAGGCGGCCGGAAACGAGAGCAGGTCGGCGAGCCAGCGGATCGTCACCAGCTCGAGCTCCACCGCGGCGGGCCCGAGCGGCCACATCCCGGGGTTCTGATCGACGGCGGCCGTCCACGCCTCGACGATCGCCGCGGCCGGCAGCGCCCCGCCCGTGACGTACCCGAAGTAGCGACCCCCCGTGCCGCCGGCCAGACCGCCGGCCGAGCGACGTTCGAGCTCGGCGAGGATGGTCTCGAGTGGCACGCCCTGCTCGGGCAACGGCTCGTCGAATGGCGCGGCCACCGCCGCGCGATCGAGCGTGATGCCGGCGTGTGCCGGCGGCTCGAGCGCGGCGCGGAAGCGATCCGCGAAGTCGCGAACCGCGGCGTCGAGCTCGGTCTCGGTCGTCACGGCTCCTCCTCATCCGGCCTCACGCGTGCCGGTCAGGATCTCACACCAGCGGCAGCGGCAGCGGCAGGTCGGTCCGGAGGACGACTTCTCTTCGCGCACTCTTATCCCGGCTTATGGGAGCCCTTAGCTTCACCGTCGAGAGTCGTTCGTACCTCACCACCGAGGGAACAGCGACCAGAGGAGTGACCATGTTGGAGTCCACCAAGATCCGCACCCGGCGTTGGGCGGCAACGACAGGCGCGGTGCTCGCCCTCGGGGTCGGTACCGCGGCGATTGCAAACGCAGCCACCAGCCCTTCCGCCTCCGGCGGCACGAGCGCCGCGGCGACCACCACAGGCGCTCCGACGACCGCGCCCGACCCCGCGACCGTTGCTCACGGCCCCGGCGAGACGCTGCTGACCGGCACCGATCTCGCGAAGGCCACGGCCGCCGCGAAGGCGGCGGTACCCGGCGGGACGATCATCCGGGTCGAGACCGACTCGGGCGGCGCGACCTACGAGGCGCACATGACCAAGGCTGACGGCAGTGCCGTCACCGTCAAGCTCGACGCCTCGTTCAACGTCACGGCAACGCAGTCGGGCTTCGGTGGCGGCGGCCCCGGCCACCCGTAGCCGAGCCCCACGACGCAGTGCGAGCGAGCCCGGGTTCTGTTCCGGCGGGACCCGGGCCTGCTGCGTCTGAGGTCCTGGGCATTGGGGCGGCGCAGAGGAGCTCTAGACACGGTCATGCCCCGACTTCTTGGCTCCAGGCCTGGGCGTCCTAGTCCTTCGGCTGGTCCTCCTCAGTCCAGTCGAATGGTTTACCTTTCGTACGGCAGGGGACGTGTCATGCTGCGCCAGACGACGCAGGTTCTCCCCTGGCGGCGAATTGGCATGACTGGTCTGAGCGAGCATCGGGGTGAGGAAGAGTCTGTTCTCCTGTCCCGGCTGAGCATGCTCGACCGTCAGAAGTGGGTTGTCCTTCTGGCGGTGATCGTCGTCCCACTGATCGCCCTTGCAGTTTCCAGCAGTCAGCAGCGTCTGTACCAGGCGTCGGTCACCGTTCTCGTCAACGAGCAGAACCCGACGGCGGCGGCCCTGAATCTCACCGCGGCTGCCGCCTCGCCACCCGACCGGTACGCCGCCACGCAGGCGGCGTTGGCTCGCGCGGGAATTGTCGCGCAGAGGACTGTGAAGGCGGCCAAGGTGCCCGGTCGCCGCGCGGGCGAACTGCTTGCCAACTCGAGCGTGACGGTCAACCCGAACGCCGACCTCCTCGTGTTCTCGGTCTCGGATCCCTCCCCGGCGGCCGCCAGGAAACTGGCCCTCGCCTACGCGACGCAGTTCAAGGTCTACCGGCACCGGCTCGACACTCAGTCGCTGGCGGTTGCGCTGGCCGATGTGCGCCGGAGGCTGGACGCGATCGCCGCCTCCGGCGGCGTCGCATCGCCACTCTTCCGCACCCTGACCGACAGCTACCGCAATCTGCAGTCGTTGCAGACGCTGCAGGCAGCCGGCCCGAGCACGCTCGTGGTCGGGCCGGCCGGCAACGTCTCGCTGGTGCAACCGAAGACCAGCCGCAACCTCATCCTGGGCATCCTGGTCGGACTGGCGTTGGGCATCGGGTTGGCGTTCCTGCGCGAGGCGCTCGACACGCGGGTCCATTCGGCCGAAGAGATGCAAGCGCGCCTGGGCTTGCCCCTGCTCGGCCATCTTCCCAGGCCGCGTGCGCCGACTGGCCGAGGCCGATCGTCGAACCCGCCGAGCGGAGCCGGCCGGGCCCGGACCGCCACAGCCCGAGCCGCTGGCCACGCTGTCGGAGCCGACCGGCCCAAGCGCCGAGGCATTCAGGATCCTCAAAGCAAACCTGGACATCCGCCTCGTCTGGCAGGACGTGAAGTCGATCATCGTCACGAGCACGGCCCAGGGCGAAGGCAAGTCGACGACGGTCGCAAATCTCGCAGTGACAGTCGCCCGATCCGGCCGACACGTCATTCTCGTCGACCTCGATCTGCGCCATCCCGGCATCGATCGCTTCTTCGATCTGGGCGATCGACCCGGTCTCACGAGCGTTGCCGAGGGCGTGCTCGACCTGGACGACGCGCTGAGCGCCGTCGACGTACGCACGTCCTCATCGGGGACGAGCTCCGGGGAGTTGGAAATCCTGACCCTTGGCCCGGCGCCCTCCGACCCTGGTGAGTTCCTGTCGTCGAGCTTCGTGCCCGACACGCTCGCGGCACTGGCCACGCGCTGCGATCTGCTGCTGATCGACACTCCGCCCCTGCTCGCGGTCAGCGACGCGATGACGATCGCGACACGCACGGACGCGCTGATCCTCGTCGCCGGGGTGAACCAGGTACGGCGGGCGACGCTCGCCGAGACCCGCCGCGTGCTCGAGACCTGCCCGGCGTTCACGCTCGGCTTCATCGCGACGGGGAGCAACAGCGGCGAGCGTTACCCCTACCGCAAGCGCGGGCGCCCGCTGCGGGTGGCCGATGCCTGAGGAGGCCCTCGACACCGGCCTGCCCGACACGCTCGATGCGTCGATCCTCAACACGCCGATGGGGCAGCCTGCTTCGGGCGGAGGTGCGCCCGTCGTGACGCTTCCCCGTCTGCTGATCATCAGCGACACGCTGGCACTGCTGGCGGCACTGCTCGTCTCCGACGTCGCGTCGAGCGCCGGTGGGCAAGCGGCGCTCCAGCCATGGACTCTCGCGTTGTTCGGAGTGATGCTGCCGGCCTGGATCGTGGGAGCACGTCTGTACGGCCTGTACAGGGTCGACGGACGACCTGCCACGTATCGCACGGCGCACGAATGGGTGAACCTCGGGCATCTGGTGCTGACGTGGACCGTGGCGTTCTGGGTGGTCGCGCTGACGACTCAGATCGACGATCCCGCTCGCGGACAGCTGCTGGTCTTCGCCGTCTCGGCGATCGCATTCCTGACGGCCGGGCGCGCGACATCCCGGGCGCTCGCACGGCGCTGGGACGGCTATGCGCAGAGCGCCGTGATCGTCGGAGCCGGCGAGGTCGGGCAGCTCCTCGCGAGAAAGCTGCTGCGCCACCCGGAGTACGGCATCGAGCTCGTCGGGTTCGTGGACACGGCGCCCAAGCAGCGTCGGCCGGACACCGCCCACGTCCCGATTCTCGGCGAGGTCGACGACCTGGCATCGATCGTGCGCGACGTTCGGCGTCGACCGGGTGATCGTGGCGTTCTCGAGACAGGACGACCAGAAGACGCTGGCCCAGGTACGCCAGCTCGCGGCGCTGAACGTGCACGTCGACGTCGTCCCGCGCATGTTCGAGATGATCGGGCCCAGTGCCGGGCTGCCGCACGTCGAGGGGATCCCACTCGTCAGCATCTCGCCACCGCGCACGCTCGACGGCCTCCCGGCGAATGAAGCGCGCGATCGACGTCGTCGGGGCGAGCGTCGCGCTGCTGGTCACGCGCTCCGCTGTTCCTGTGGGCGGCGTGGCGGATCCCGCGGGAGTCGCCCGGGCCCGTGTTCTACCGGCAAACTCGCCTCGGGCGCGAACATGCAGGAGTTCACGATGCTCAAGTTCCGCACCATGACCGATGGATGCGGACGCAGTCGTCGCATCACGCCTACGTCGAGCAGAGCATGAACGGGCGAGCACACGCCCGATGCGGGCGAGCTGTACAAGCTCGACCGCCGCGACGTCGTGACGCCGACCGGGCGCTGGCTTCGCAGGACGAGCCTCGATGAGCTCCCGCAGCTCATCAACGTCCTGCAGGGAAAGATGTCGCTCGTCGGGCCGCGGCCGTGCCTGGCCTACGAGACGGAGCATTTCGCCCCGCACCACTACGAGCGCTTCCTGGCGCCGGCCGGGCATCACCGGCCTCTGGCAGGTGACGGCGCGGGCGCACGCCAGCTTCGCCGAGGCGCTCGAGATGGACGTCGCCTACGTTCGCGACTGGTCGCTCGGACTCGATCTGTCCCTGATCCTCCGCACGCCGGTCGAGGTGCTGCGACAGCGGAGGTCGACGGTCTGATGACACCCGGACGAATCACGGTCATCGGCGCTCTCGTGGAGGACGTGGTCTCGGAGCGAGGCGACCGGTGCGCGTCGGGGTGGTCGGGCTCGGGTACTGGGGGCCGAACCTGGTGCGCAACCTCCACGAGTCGAGCCCGGCGGAGGCCGCCTGGATGTGCGATCTGCGCCCGGAGCTGCTCGACATCCTCGGGCGCCGGTTCCCGGCCGTCCGCCAGACCCGCGACCTCGACGAGATGCTCGACGATCCGACAGCCTGGATGCGGTCGCCGTCGTCACCCCCGTCTCCACCCACCACGACCTGGCGATGCGGGCGCTCGAACGCGGGCAAGCACGTCTTCGTCGAGAAGCCGCTCGCGTCGTCGTCGGACGATGGCGATCGACCTGATCCGAGCGGCGGACGAGCGCGGCCTTGTGCTTGATGCCGGGCCACACGTTCCTGTACAGCCCGCCGGTCAACCGCATTCGCGACCTGATCCGCTCCGGGGAGCTCGGGGAGATCTACTTCATCTCGATGTCCCGAGTCAATCTCGGCCTGCACCAGTCCGACGTGAGCGTGATCTGGGATCTCGGGCCGCACGACTTCTCGATCCTGCTGTACTGGCTGGAGGAGCTGCCGAGCCAGGTCGTCACCATGGGCCGCGCCTGCATCGAGGGCGGGAAGGAGGACGTGGCGTTCATCAACTGCGAGTTCGACTCCGGGCACGATCGCCCACGTCGAGTTGTCCTGGCTCGCGCCCAGCAAGCTCCGCCGGACGACGGTCGTCGGGTCGAAGAAGATGGTCGTCTACGACGACTGCAGCAACGAACCGGTGCGCGTCTACGACTCGGGCGTCATGCCGCGCAATCCCGAGTCCTTCGGCGAGTACCTCAAGTACCGCACGGGCGACATCGTGTCGCCGCACATCGAGAGCAGCGAGCCGATCGCGCTCCAGATGGAGGACTTCTGCCGCGCAATCCGCTCCGGCTCGACGCCCCGCTCCATCGGCGCAGCTCGGGCTCGACGTCGTGCGCATGATCGAGGCGGCCGAGCGGTCGCATATTCACAACGGTCGCTCGGGACTCGTGCACCGGCAAGCGAGCGTGGCCGATGTCTGAGGTCATGCGTCAGAGGCGACGGGATGACGAATGCCGAACCGTCCGGACCCGACGCGCGGCCTTCGCGTGCTGGTGCTGACCAACATGTACCCGACGCCGGCCGAGCCGGATTTCGGCTGCTTCGTCAAGGACCAGGTAGACGACCTGCGCCGTCTCGGCGTCGACGCCACGGTGCTGGCGTTCGACGGGCGCTCCCGCAAGCGACGAGTACATGGCGGCGGCACCACGGCTTCGCCGGGCGCTGCGGCGCGACCGCTACGACATCGTGCACGCCCACTACGGGCTGTCCGGCGCCGTCGCGTCCCTGCAATTCGCGACACCGGTCGTGACCACATTCCACGGCAGCGACGCCTGGGTGCCGTGGCAGCGCAAGGTGTCGTGGCTGGTCGCGCGGCGGACGCAGCCGATCGCGGTCGCACCGGTGATCGCCGCCAGCCTCGGCGTTCACGACGCGCCGGTCATCCCGTGCGCCGTCGACCTGGATGCTGTTTGCGCCGGTCGACCGCGCCGAGGCCCGGCGCGCCCTGGGCTGGCCGTCGGCCAGGCCCTGCGTGCTGTTTCCCGCGGCGCGCGGCGACCGCTCGAAGGTCGTGCGAACAAGCGGCGTCGACGTCTTCGACGCGATGATCGAGCGGCTGCGCCGAAGCGTGCCGGGCGTGTTCGCGGCCAGCCTCGACGGCTTGCCGCGCGAGGCAGGTCGCGCTGGCGATGAACGCCGCCGACGTGGCCGTGATGACGTCGATGTGGGAGGGCGCACCAGTGGTCGTGAAGGAGTCGCTGGCGTGCCAGACGCCGGTCGTCTCGGTCGCGGTCGGCGACGTTTCCGCCGTGGTCGCGCGGCCTGCCCGGGATGCGCGATCGTGCCGCGCGACCCGGACGCGCTGGCGAAGGCCGTCGGCAGCGCGCTGTGCGCGAGCCGCGACCCCCGGCTGCGCGAATCCATGCAGGCCTACGGGCGCCAGCCGATCGCCGAGCGTGTGCTTCGCGTGTATCGCCGGCGTGCTCGCCGGGCAGCCGCAGCGATGACGGCGCAAGCACCGCGCCAAGAGTCGTGTTCGTCTGCCCCAACCTCGAGGCGGGCGGCGCCGAGCGGCAGTGGGCGATCCTCGTCCCCGGCCTCGCCGAGCGAGGCTTCGACGTGAGCGTGATCACGCTCGACGGCCGCGGCGCCTACTTCGACGAGCTGCGCGCGCGGGGTATCCCGATCGCATGCGCCGCGCCTGCGCCACCGCGCCGACCCGGTCGGCCTCGCGCGCGCGGTGCGGCTGGCAGGGCCGCGGTCATCCGCCGTCGTGACCCGCGGCGTGAGTGCGCACCTGGTCGGCAGCGTCCTTGCCCGGAGGCAGCGGGCCGCCCACGTCGTCACCGAGCACCTGGGCGCCGACCCGCTCGGAATGCGACCGCTCCGCACGCACCAGCAGCTCCTGCTCGGCCCGATGAGGCCGCGGGTGAGCGCCGTCGTCGCCGTGGCCGCGAGTCAGCGAGAACACCTGGTGCGCGACGGCTACCGCCGCGACGCGATCCGTGTGATCCCGAACGGCGTCGCCGACGATCCGCCGGTGCGCGACCGCGCGGCGGTTCGAGCCGAGCTCGGCGTCGACCCGGGCTGCCTTCCTGGCGGTGCTCGTGGCGGCGCTTCGCCCGGAGAAGCGGGCGAGCATGTTCGTCGAGCAGGTGACCGCAGCGCATGCCGCTCGAGCCGTCCGTCCACGGCCTCGTGGTCGGTGACGGGCCGGATGCGCCGGTGGTGGAGCGCGCCGTCCGGCAGTCGGGCGGCGCCGTGCGCATGCTGGGATACCGCGCAGACGCCCTCGACATCATGCACTGCCGCCGACGTCGTGTGCCTGACGAGCGCCGTCGAGGCGCTGCCGATGTCGGTGCTCGAGGCGATGTCTGTGGCCCGGCCGGTGGTCGCACTCGCGCGTCGGCGGCGTGCCCGAGGCGGTCGCAGACGGCGAGACCGGCCTCCTGATCCCGCCCGACCGCCCGTCGGAGATGGCGACCGCGCTGGTCGGCTCTGGCGCGCGACCCGGCGCGCGCCGAGGCACTCGGGCGCGCCGGCCGTGCGCGCCAGCAGCGGTGCGTTCTCGATCGAGGCGATGACGCGCGGCTACGCCGAGCTCCTCGCCGAGCTCGACCGGCCCGGCGGCGCGGCTCGTGGCCGCGTCGAGGAGGCGATGGCGCGATGAAGCCGCCGCACGTCGTCATCGTCAACCAGAATGCGCTGCTCGAGGTGGACCTGCGGCCGCGGCGCGAGGCAGAGGCGCTGGCCGCGCGCCGGCTACGCGGTCACGCTCGTCGGCGGCTGCGACGCGCCGGAGAGGGTCCGCGAGCTGACCGCCGCGGACGTGCGCCTCGAGCTCTATCCCGCAACCCGCGCGGCGGTAACGGCGTCGCCGGGCAGATCCGCGAGCAGCATTGGGGAGGCGGGCGGGCCCCGGCTCGTGGCGGGCTACGACAGGCTGTTCGGTTCCTCGCATGCCGGGTAACTCACGCAGCGAGAGGCTGCGCGTCGCGGTCCTGGTCGAGTCGCTCACCGTGCCGGAGTGGGTCGCATGGACGGTTGCGCGGATCGACGCCATGGAAGCATTCGAGCTCGCGGCGGTGCTGCCGGCGACCGGCGCCCTCTGCGCCGTCGAGGCGCGCCGCCTGCTGTCCCTGACCTACCGGATGTACGAGTGGCTCGACTCGAGGGTATTCGGCCGGGCAGGCGCCATGCGCGATGCCGACCTGACACCGATCTCCTCCGGGCGGATGACCCTCGAGGGTGTCGACTCGCTCGACGTGGTCGTGTCATTCGTGCCCGCCGATCGGATGGCGTGGGACGGCCCGCCCCCGCGCCACGGAGTGTGGGCGATCGTTCCCATGGACGATGGCCGGCCGACGAGCGCGCCGATCCGCTTCTGGGAGGTGCGCGGGCGCACCGGCGCGGCCACCACGGCCGTCGCCGCGGTCGGCGACGGCGTCACGCGCGTGATCGCCCAGGGATCGGCGCGCGCCGATCCGCTGTCGCTGGCGCGTACGCGCCACGCGGCGGCTTGGGCCTCGGCGCACCTCGTGCTGCGCAGCCTGCGGTCGCTCCATCTGCAGGGGCATTGGGTCCCGGCGAGGGCCGATCTCGCCGACGCGAGAGGCCCGCCCTCGCCCGCCGCCACCGTCCGCCATGCGGCGCGCACGGCGCTGCGCGGAGTTGCGGCCAGGAGCCGCACGGCCTGGCGCCGCGGCGAGTGGTTCGTCGCGGTGCGCGCGACGATCGGCCGACGGCCGCGTCGAGGGAGCCGTGCGGGCGCTCCCGAACCCGCCGGGGCGCTACCTGGCCGACCCGTTTCCCATCGAGGTCGCGCGGCCGCCACTACCTGTTCGTGGAGGACTACTCCCATGCCGCGCGCCGGGCGGTGATCTCGGTCTGCGAGCCGGGACCGGACGACGCATGGTCGCCGCCGCGCACGGTGCTCGAGCGCGACCATCACCTGTCCTACCCGTTCGTGTTCGAGCACGAGGGGGCGATCTACATGCTTCCGGAGACCGGCGAGGCCGGCCGGATCGAGCTCCACCGCGCCGTCGAGTTCCCCGACCACTGGGAGCTCGATCGGGTACTGCTCGACGGGCTCACCGCCCTCGACGCCACGCTGCACGTCGAGGACGGCGCTCCTCTGGCTGTTCGCGAACGTGATCGAGGGTCCCGGCGATGCCGGCGAGCTGTGGTTGTACTCGTCGCGCCTCGCTGGACGGAGAGTGGCGCCCACATCCGCAGAACCCGATCGTGACCGGATCGCGGCCGGCGCCCGGCCGGCCGGCCGGCTGTTCCGGCGCGGGGGCGCGCTCATCCGGCCCGGCCAGGACTGCTCCCGCCGCTACGGCGAGGCGGTCGTCCTGCAACCGGGTCGACGTGCTGTCGCCGAGGACTATCGGGAAACGCCGGTGGGCCGGATCGAGGCCGACTGGATGCCGGGCATCGAGGGCACGCACACGTACACGTTCGACTCGCGGTACGAGTGCCTCGACGGGTACCGCCACGTGCGGCGGCTGGCGGCCGCATCGCGATGACGCTGCGAACGCGAGCCGTTAGCGTCGGCAGCTTCTTGCGCGCCTCCGTGCAGCTTGCAGCCAGCGATCGGAATGACCGCCGCCTTCGTCTTGTCGACGGACTCCGACGCGCCGAGCGGCCGAGGTGAGAGATGGAGCCGGCGCAGCCGCCTGTTGATCCGCGACACGCCCTCCGCCCGCTCGGTGTATGACGTGTAGAACGGGATCGAGAACGAGATCGAGACGCCCGCCTCCGTCTCCACCCAGTGCGGGCACGTAGGACGGCAGGTACACGCCGACGCCGGGCTCGATGACGAGTCGTCACGCGCCGCGCCTGCATCGCCTCGAAGTCGCACTCCTCGCCGTCGATGTAGCGGTCGAGCTCGCGCTGGCGTGCGGCCGGGTCGTCCTCGAAGGAGGCGACGCTCACGTGCTTGATGCCCTTGATCTGAAGCAAGAAGCTGTGCTCGACGTCGAAGTGCATCGGCGTCGTCGAGGCCGGGGCAGGAGATGAACAGGTACCCGGCCCGCTGCGTCATGCCGCCCTCGCGGTCGGCGACGAGCTCCTCGACCTCGTCCAGGCACTCGTTGATCAGCTCGGCGTATTCCGGCGCCTGCTGGATGTCACGCAGCGAGATCCTGACGCCGGTTCGCTCGACGTCCCTGATCGTCTGCGGACGGCGGGCCCGTCCCCGACGTCGACGTAGCCGAGCCGTAGTTCGCGAGCGGGAGGTCGCCGCGCTCGCGCCGGACCGATTCCGGCGGCAGCCGGTCGGCGAGATCCGCGATCGCGTCGATCGTGAACAACGGATGGTCGACGAGGTGGTGCTGTCACGGCGACCGACCGCCGTGCGAACGCGTCCGCGAATGCCGCGGCGTCGATGTCAACAACCCGAGTCGCTGCATGTGGCCCCTTTTGTCTGCGTGGCCCGCTTCCGCTGCGGAACCCGGGCCGACTCCCCAGGACCGTGAGATTACTACCGATCCGGCATGGGCGCAAACCGGCTGCGCGGCACCGTCTGGTACCGTGTTTCGACCTCGGGGGCTCGATCGCCGACGGCGTTCGAGGCAGGCACCCGACACGCACATGAGTGCTTCTGCGCTTGCCCGCTGTGGGCTTCGTCACGCGCGCGTCTTGGCCGTCGCCATCACGGCGGCTCTCCTGTCCGCGGGGGCGATCCCACGCACCAGGCCCGGAGTGCAGCCGCGGTCCGCGAGTCGTCGCGCCTTGCTGCCCCGTCTCGTCGACCCGTTCTTCCGCGCCGTCTACGGCTACGGTGGCACCCCGCTGACGCCCGCCGCGGAAGGCCGGCGCTACCGGCTCATGATCCTTCAGCAGTTCGACGCGCGGATGATCCCGCGGTTGAAGGCCTTGCACCCCGGCCTCAAGATCCTCATGTACGTGGACATGATGAGCAGCGATCCCCGCGATCCGACCGGCGTCTCAGATGCTGCCGGGTACGACGATGCCGCGCGCAATCATCCCGATTGGTTCCTCAAAGATGCGAGCGGCAATGCGCTCGTGTTCAAGGACTACCCCACGGCCTACGTGATGGACGTCGGAAACCGGGCCTACCAGGACGACGGAGCCGCGCGCATCAGCGCCCAGGCGAAGAGGAACGGCTTCGACGGCGTCTTTCTGGACGATGCGAACGCGTCGCTGCGATGGGTCATCGCCGGCGGGTCGACCGCCTGCGTGACCTATCCGACGACGCCGCAGTGGCAGGCAGCGGTGTACTCGTTCCTCTCGAACGTCGGCCCGCGACTTCACCAAGCCGGCCTGCTCGTCGTCGCCAACATCGGCGGCTCGACGATCACACCCGGCCTCTGGCAGAAGTGGAACGGACCCCTTGATGGGGCGATGGAGGAGTCGTTCACGAACGGCGGAACCGGAGGCGACTCGATCGAGAACGGCCGTTGGGCGGCGAAACTCGCGCACGCGCTCTGGTCGGAGGCGAACGGGAAGATCAGCCTCGACCACGCGGTGACGGGAACCCGGGCCGGGGCTCGCTACGCGCTTGCCACGATGCTGCTGGCCGCCCGCGGCGAGAACCTGTTCTCGGCGTCGACGGGTTACGTGCAGGAAGTGTGGTGGCCCGAATACGCGACCGCGGAATCGCTGGGACGGCCGGCTCGGTGGTACCGCCTGTTGCGCAACGGGGTGTACAGGCGCGAGTTCACGAACGGCGTCGTGCTGGTGAACCCCCACGAGCGAACGGCGCGCCGGGTGGTTCTCGGAGGAACCTATTCCGGATCCGGGTTGGACAAGGTCGTCGATGTCTCACTCAAACCCACCAGTGGCGTGGTGCTGGTGAGGTCATGAGTCGTCCTGCGCAATTACCTCGCGATACAGCTCAGTGCTCAACTGCGCGGCAAGATCCCAGGAGAAGCGGGCTTGCGCGTGCTGCAGCACAGCGCCTCTCACCTCGGCCCCGTCGTCGATATGCCGGAGGATCGTCGCGGCGAGCGCGCGCGCGTTGCCCGCTTCGACGACGAACGAGTCGTCATAGGCGAGGTCGGGCAGCGCGCCGAGATCGCTCACCACCACTGGGACGCCACGCGCGATGGCCAGGAGACCGACGCCGCTCTGGCTCGCCTGCGTATAGGGCAGCACGACGAGGGAGGCGCCTGCGAACAGCCCTTCGACCTCGTTCTCCGAGATGTAACGCGAGATCAGCGAGATGCGCGGATCGTCCGGGACGAGTCTCGCCGCCACGCCTGCCCCGGCTACGACAAGTCGTACGTCGGGCCGTCGCTGCCAGACCTGGGGCATCGCCTCGATGAGAACCTCCACGCCCTTGTACTGCTCGAGCCGGCCGAAGAGGAGGACACTCGGCGACGCCGGGGGAGCGAGCGGCTCCGACCGCGGTGACCCCCCATGCGGGATCACGGCGATGCGGCGGCGGTCGACGATCGGGGCAAGTTCCTCTGCGAGCGCCTGCCCGTGCACGACGCATCGTTCTGCGCGCCGAAACCACCGGCTGCGGAGCCATCTTTCGGTTCGCGTGAACGAGCGGGCACCCAGATGTTCCGAAGGGTCGTGGACCGTGAAAACCGTTCGATATCCGCGGGTGAGCGCCAGGAGACGAGGATCGAAGTTCTCGTGCACGTGAACAACGTCGGGTCTCCACCCGCGAAGCTCCCGTCGGATCTCGAGCATCACCGGGACCGCAGCGATCGAACGGACGCGGCCCGGGACGACGAACATGCGGACGCCGTCGCGCTCGAGAGTCTCCAGGACGTCACGTCGCTCCACCATCGACCCACCGAACTCCAGGGCGTGGTGGCGGCAGAGCATCGCAACGTCGTGACCGGACCGAACCAACGATCGCGCTTGTTGCGATCCATACTTGAACAGAAAATCACAAACGATCAGGATGCGCACCGGAATCACTATCCCCGATGGCTGCGATCATGGAACTTGAGCCACGGAGTCTCGGCGCGATAGCCTAGAGTCCGGAACGGGTCGGACCATGGTGGTCCGCTAACCAACCGAACCCGGGGCAAGGAGCAGTGGTCAAGCACTCCGTGGCGCTATGACCGAACACCTCGAGCGCGAGATCGAGGCGGCGCTCGCGTCCCGCACGGGACGCGAATGTGTTTTCATGCCGTCAGGTCGATTCGCCACCTACGTCGCATTTCGCCTTCTTCTTTCATCTGGCGACCGCGTCCTCATGTCACCGCTCGAGGACGACACCGTCTTCATCGGTGCACTGGCGGCCGGACTTCGGCCGGTGATCGCGCCGGTGTCGATCCACGACGGGAACATCTGCACGGACGCTGTGACGAACGCTACGTGGTCCAGCATCAGCGCAGTCCTGACATCCAACACGTACGGTCTTCCCGATCGCGTGGTCGAACTCAAGTCGCGGTGTGATCGACTCGGGATTCCGCTGATCGAGGATGCGGCCCATGCGATTGAGTCGGAGGTCGACGGACGTCCCGTAGGCAGCTTCGGTGCCGTCTCGATATTCAGCCTGTCGAAGCACTTTCCCGGGCGCGGAGGCGTCCTATCGCTGGGTCGGGACATCAGTCGCGCTGACGTCGCCCGGCTTCAGCGTGAACTGATGGCTCCCAAGCCGCTGAGCCGCCAAGTAGTGGACCGTGCTCGATCAGCGGCCAGGGCTTCCCTGGATGCCCTCCACCTGACACGCGTGGTGCAGCGTGCCCGACACTCGATGCGCCCCGTCGAGTCTGTCGCGTGGCGGGTCCCTCTCCGAGCGCCCCAACTCAAGCTTGCTCTTGCCGCAAGCGACCTTGGCCAGTTCGACCAATGGATGCAGACGGCGTACCCTGACTACCGCATGCGACAACGATCAAGCGGCCTGAAGAGGTCACTGGCCGGTCTGCGCGACGTCGAGCGTGATCGCGAGGAACGAGTCGCGGGCGTGCTCCGCCTTCGAGAACTCGATGCGGTTGCGCCCGCAGTCCGCGAGGGAGCCCCGGTGCCATTGCTCCGTGTTCCGCTGCTGATCGAAAACCGGGATGCCATAGCCATCGAAATGCGCCGTCGCAGGATCAATGTCTATTTCGTCTACGCGCCCCCTCTCGACGATTACTCCGGGTCGGAATTCTCAGAGCAGTCTCCGGCTCCGGAGGCGGCCCGATGGTGGGCCGCACACGTTCTTCCGATTGACCCGCGTGACGCGGAGCGTGTTCGAGGTCTACTCGCGAAGAACCAGATCCGGCTGACGGCTTCGATGCCGCCCACGGCTGGTCAGGGGGCTCGTTCGGACGCCACGCCATGACCCGGGCCCCAGCCCGATCACTCCGGTTTGTGGATCTCTCGCATGTGAACTCCACGGTTGCGCGCGACGTGCTCGCCGACGTCGCGGCGCTCATCGCCACCGGCGAGTTCACCAACGGGCCTCAGGTCGAGCGCTTCGAACGCGCGTTCGCGACGTACTGCGGAGCACGTGAATGCGTTGGCACCTCGAGCGGGCTCGACAGTCTGCGACTCGCTTTGATTGCGGCTGGCGTTGGGCAGGGCGACGAGGTGATCGTCCCCGCCCAGACCTTCATCGCCACGTTCGAGGCGGTCAGCCAGGCCGGTGCGCGTCCGGTCGTGGTCGACGTGAGTGAGCGCGACTACAACCTCGATCCCGATGCGGTGGCGGCGGCTGTGGGCCCGCGCACTCGGTGCGTCCTGCCGGTGCACCTGTACGGCCAGATGGCCGATATGTGCCGGCTCTCCGACCTGGCCGAGCGCAACGACTTGCGGCTCGTGGAGGATGCCTGCCAGGCGCACGGTGCGGAGCGGGATGACCTGCGCCCCGGCCAGGTCGCTACTGCGGCCGCCTTCAGCTTCTACCCGACAAAGAACCTCGGAGCACTTGGTGACGCGGGCGCGCTCATCACGGACGACCATGCCCTCGCCCAGAAGGCGCGTTCCCTGCGCCAGCACGGCGAGCGTGAGCGCTCATGTCTCGGAGTGCATCGGCTACACGGCTCGGCTGGACACGCTACAGGCGGCGGTCCTGCTCCGGAAGCTGCCGCTGCTCGACGACTGGAACCGGCAGCGACGTGAGATGGCCGACTCGTACGCCGACGCGCTCGAGAGCGCCGGGGACCTGCGCTGCCTCCCGGTGCCGTCCGGCAGCCGGCCGGTGTGGCACCTGTATCCGGTGCGGACAGCTCACGCCGAACCGCTCGCGGCGTTCCTTGCCGCGCGCGGCATCCGCACGGGGCGCCATTACCCGCAGCTTCCGCATCTGTCCGCCGCGTACGCTGCGCTCGGGCATCGCAGGGGTGAGTTCCCCGTCGCCGAGAGGCTGGCTGCGGAGTTGCTGTCGCTTCCGATCTTCCCCGGCCTCTCAGAGGGCCAGCTTGCATGGGTCACGGACTCGGTGAAAGAGTACTTCCGGCATGGCGTCTGAGCCGGCGAACGACGCGCCATATCGGCTTATCTCCGAGGTCGAGTTTGGCGCGAACGTGTTCGTCCACTCTTTCACGAACCTTTACGGCTGCCGCATCGGCGACAACACCCGGATCGGCCCGTTCGTCGAGATTCAGCATGGTGTGGTGGTCGGCGGTAACTGCAAGATCCAGAGCCACACGTTCGTGTGTGACGGCGTCATCATCGAGGACGAGGTGTTCGTGGGGCATGGCGTGATGTTCATCAACGACCGCTTTCCGCGCGCGACCACGGCGGCGGGCGAGTTGAAGTCCCAGGCCGACTGGCAGATTCAATCCACGACGATCGAGCGCGGCGCGGCGATTGGCTCCGGCACCGTCATCCTGGCTGGAGTTCGCATCGGCGCCGGGGCGCTGATCGGTGCGGGGGCTGTGGTCACGCGCGATGTGCCGGCCAGGGTGATTGTCGCCGGCAATCCAGCCCGCGAGCACCTTGCCGGACGCGGTCCGAGCGAGCGAAGCTCATAGCCGGTCGAGAACCCGCCGCAGGCCGAGCGATCGGCCGCGAGCGGCCAGAGCTGCCCGGAGGATGGCCTGCGCAGAGGCCCCGCGCGGGAGCCCATAGGTCTCGAGGCCGGGGTCGCTGGTCGCGAACCGCTCCTTGTACGCCGCGCCGCCGCGCAGCAGACGATACTCGTGCATCCCGTCCGCGAGTGCCTCGCGCACCGCGTGGGCAAGCAGGACGAAAGCCGACCGGCTGGTTGCCGAAGGCCGGGTCGCGCCCGGCCTGGTACGCCGACTCGGCGCCGGCGAACCGGAAGCCGTAGAGCGCGGCGACGGGCCGCCCGTCGATCTCGAGGAACCGCAGTCGCAGCCACCCTTCCCGCAGCGCCAGCTCCGCGAATTCCCGATGGAACGCGGCCGCCTGCAGGAAGGGCGTCTGCGGCGCCGCCCCACCGTGCGCGATGAAGCCGGAAGAGCGTGTCCAGATCGCGCTGCAACCGATCGGGATCCGCGGCGAGGCGGTACGACACGGCACCGAGCTCGCCGAGCTTTCGCGGGAAGCGGCGCACCTGCTGCCGGAAGTTGCGCCCTCGCTGCTCGAGGAACTCTTCCCAGGTCGCCACCTCGAAGCGCAGCACGGGGCTGGACTCGCGGTAGAGCGGGCGAGCGCCGGTCAGCGCGGCGAAGCCCTGGTCGCCGGCGACGTGCTCCGCGAGCAGGACGAAACGCCGCAACGGAATCGCGTCGATCGCCCCGGCGACGGCGGCGGCGGCGTCCGGGTCGGCGAGCGGCGCGCAGATCGGGCCGAGCTGGTCGCTCGGGCCGTGGCCCACGAAGCGCAGGACGGGCACGCCGTGCCTCCACCACACGTACATCGGCACGATGGCCGCAGGCTGACCGCCGCGGCGGACGAGCCCGATCAGCGATGTGCCCGCCTTCCCGTAGTGACGCCACCAGGTGAGCAGCCACTCGCGCGTGGCGAAGACATGCCCCGCGCGCTCGGCCAGGCTTCCCCAATCGGCGGCGCTCACGTGCTCGAGCGAGCCGGCGTAGGAGATTTCCAGCGCGCCTACGATGGCCGCGGGGCGCGCATCGTGACGTGGACACGGATGCGAGCGAGCGCCTCGGCTCGTCGCTCGGTACGCCCGGCCAGCGTGTGGCGGGCGAGACGGGCGGTGTCGATGCCGGCGAGCGTCGCCCGCAGGAACGCCGTCGTGACCGGCCCGAAGTGCTTGCGCGCGTACCGATGCTGGCTCTCGAGGAGCAGGAGGGACGGTCGCGAGCGAACGCCCGGCGAGCTCGCGGCGGACGCATGCACGGCCTCGATGGTGGGGAGGAAGACGGTCTTCCAGCCGCGCCGCTTCGCCCGGATCAGCCAGTCGGTCTCCTCGTAGTAGACGAAGAAGCGCTCGTCGAACGACGCCGACGTCGGCGAGCGCGGCGCGGCTCAGGAAGAGGCATGCCCCTGTCGCGGCGTCCACCCGTCGCTGCGTCGCGCTGATCCCAGTCGAGCATTCGGTAGCGGCGCGGCCGCTGCCAGCGCGGGAATCGCTCGGCGAGCGCGACATCCTCGGAGATCATGTCGAACGGCCGCGGCGCGCAGATGCAGCTCGGCTGCACCGTCCCGTCCGCATTGAGCAGCCGCGGCACCACCGCCGCAACGCGAGGCTCCCGGAACGCAGCGAGGACGTCCGCATAGCTCCCCGAAATCGTCCGCACGTCGGGATTGAGGAGCAGCGCGAGGTCGGCACGCGGAGGCGGCGAGCGCCTGGTTGACGGCCGCGGCATAGCCGCGGTTGACCGGATTCGCGATCAGCGTCGCGTCCGGCTCGGCGCGGCGGACGACGTCGGCTGCGCCGTCGCCCGGTGAGTTGTCGACCACGATGAGGTGAGCCGCGGCGCCGGCGAACTCGCGGGCGATCGCGATCGTCGTCCCGATCAGCGGCGCGCTTCGGAAGTTGACGATGACGACGTCGAGTTCCGGGCCGACGGTCGTTCATCGGCGAGACAGGTCGCGCTGCATGATCGCCGCGAGCGCGAGCACGCCGACCAGAGGCACGGTCGAATCGGGGGGCGTCAGGTAGATGGCGACGTTCGAGCTGGCCGCCAACGCGACGATTGCCACCACGACGCCCGCTCCGAGCCACGCGTCGTCCGTTCCGTGTCTCGCTCGACACCAGCGCGCCCCGTTCCAGATGCCCACGGCGAGCGATCCGACCAGCGCCAGGAGGCCGATGAGACCCGTCCGCATCCAGATCCACAGGTACTGCTCGTGCATGAAGGAGCGGGCGCGGCTGACGAGGAAGCCGTCATCGAACCTGAGGAGCCTGGCCCCGTAGTCCGTGCCCCAGCCGATTCCACCGACGGGGTGGGCGCGGATCCGTTGCAGTGCGATCCTGTTCTCGTAGTAGCGGTCGTCGAGCGTCTGCTTTTGAAGTTCCGAGTAGTTGGTGATGCTCGCGATGCGGGACACGATCGCGTTCGATTGGACGGCGGAGTCCTGCGCGAGCGAGGACGAAGCCCGACAGCACCATCCCGAGCACCGCGACCAGCACGACGAAGCGGTGCCTCTGCGGCGCGATCAGCGCTGCGGCGCAGAGTCCCAGCGCCAGTCCGATCAGCATGTTGCGATTGAGGCTCAGGATCACGCCTGTCAGCGTCACGGCCGTCATCCCCCAGCCCAGCGGCCTCAGCCGGCTCGGCCCCCAGATGAGCAGGGCGAGCGAGAAGGCGGCGACGACGTAGACCGACGTGAGCCCCGGCGGCCGAACGCGCAGGAACCCGGTCTCATCTGTGAGCGATGACCTGACGTCCTGCGGGGCGATCAGGAACAGGCGTGTCGATTGCCCGACGATCACCTGCCCGATCTGGAGGATCACGACCGCCACGACTCCGGTCGAGACCAGAGCGAAGACCAGCCTGCGAGCGCTCGTCAGTGCCACCAGTGCCAGCCAGAACGCGGCATAGAACAGCATGAGCCGCATCTCGAGCGCGGCGGCATGCACGCTTGCCCCGTTCTCGACGCCCACGGCCACGCCAGCGAGGATCGCGCCCAGGAACAGCGCCACGAGGAGGCTCTCTCGCCGCACCGCCAGGCTGATCAACTCTCTCCGTGCGGCGCTCGGCAAGAACACGAGACTGCCGAGCGCAATCAAGAGCAGGACTTCGGCCGGCTCGAAGCGCAGCGAGGAGAAGCCGACCTGCGGGAGCGCGATCAGGTCGATGGCCGTTCCGACACTCCACAACACGGCCACGAACCCCGCGACGGGTATGCGTGCGAAGAGAATGGCCGCCACGGCCGCCACGGGCAGGAGGGCGAACTTGACCTCGCCCTTGCCCACCATCGCGCCGGTGACCGCGGCTGCAGCGATCGTCACAGCCGGCCACGCCGCCGCCCACGTCGGCCCCCACGAGGTGGCCCTCGCTCGAAGCCCCGTCAGCCTGCGTTCGACCTCGGCCAGCAACGCCGCCTCCGTGATACGGATTGCCGCGGCTGGCGTACCAACCCCTCCGGCCGCGCAATCACCTGTGGGGTGCTGAGGATATCCTCAAAACGACGTGAGTCGAGTCCCCCACGACGGCGCACAGGAGCGGAAGGGCGGCGACGCCCGACGCATGGTGGCGATCATCCCGGGCTCTGCCAGACTCCGCTACGGCGAGCTGCAGCACGGGACTCGCAGCCCGCTCGCCCGCAAACGCAATCACGGCGTCCGCCGCGTCGATCTCGCTCCTGCTCGACCCGGCGAAGCTGACGGGACAGGCCCCCTTGCGTCCTTTTCTTCGTTGATACACGGGTGATGAGCGCACTTCGCAGTGCTGGAGATCGACAGTGACCCGTCCTAGCCGTTCAGCTGGGCCATCAGGTCCGGCTGCCAGCGCTCGCCGGACGGCGCACCGCGGGGCGCGAGCTCCTCGAGCCGGGCGATCTCGGTCGCGCTGAGCTCGATCTCCACCGCCTTGGCGTTCGCGGCGAGGTTCTCGCGCCGGCGGGTGCCGAAGATCGGGACGACCAGGTCATCCTTGGCGAGCAGCCACGCGAGTGCGAGCTGCGCCGGCTGGACTCGCTTCTCCTCGGCCAGCGTGCGCACCTCGTTGGCGAGCGCGAGGTTGCGCTCGAAGTTGCCCGGTTGGAACTGGGGCAACTCGCGGCGGAAGTCACCCTCCGCAATGTCCTCGGGACTCCGCAGGGCACCGGTCAGCCAGCCACGCCCGAGCGGGCTGTACGCGATGAAGCCGATCCCCAGCTCGCGCACGGTCGGGAGCACCTCCTCCTCGGCATCTCTCGTCCACAGCGAGAACTCCGACTCGATCGCCGCGATCGGGTGGACCGCATGCGCCCGGCGCAGCGTCGCGGGTGCGGGCTCGGACAACCCGAGATGACGGACCTTTCCCTCGGCGACGAGCCCTGCCATCGCGCCGACCGTCTCCTCGATCGGCGTCTCCGGGTCGACGCGATGGAGGATGTACAGATCGACGTCGTCGACCCTGAGCCGACGCAGGCTGTGCTCGATCGAGCGGCGGACATGATCCGGTGAGCCGTCCACGCCGATCCGGCCGTCGCGGAAGACGAGGCCGAACTTCGTGGTGAGCACGATCTGATCGCGAAGCCCGGCGATCGCGCGCCCGACGAGTTCCTCGTTGTGTCCGGCGCCGTACGCGTCGGCCGTGTCGATCAGCGTGATCCCCACGTCGAGCGCCGCACGAATCGTCTGTGCCGACGCCGCCTCCTCGCTCGGCCCGTAGACACCGGAAAGGCTCATAGCTCCGAACCCGAGCGCCGAGACGCACGGGCCCTCTCGTCCAAGCCGTCTGGTTTCCACTGCCCCTCCTAAGTAATTCGCTTGTATCTTACTAGCTAACTAGTAGCGAAGAACGTTCGGGTCGGGCATCCTCTTCCCGATGGCGCGCGACTTCATCGACTGGGTCATCGAGCGATGGACGGAGGAGCGCCCCGAGCTCGACGTTTCGTCGATCGCGGTCGTGGGCCGTCTGCTTCGCATCGCCGACCTGTTGGAACAGCGCTTCGAGCTCCTCTGCCGCGAGTACGGCTTCAGCTTCTGGGCCTTCACCGTGCTGACTGCGCTACGCCGCGCCGGCAAGCCCTACCGACTCACGCCCGGCCAGCTGCAGAGCGCAGGCATGGTCTCGTCCGCTGCCGTGACGAAGCGCATCACTCGCCTCGAGGAACTCAGTCTGGTCGAGCGGCTCCCCGACCCGGCCGACCGTCGCGGCACCCTCGTCGGGCTCACGCCTCGAGGGCTCGAGTTGATCGACAGCCTCGGAGAGCGCTACCTCGAAGAGGAACGCGCCGCCGTGGCGTCACTCGACGCGAAGGAACAGACCGCGCTCGCCGCCCTCCTGAAGAAGAGCCTGCTTGGACTTGAAGGCCCCCGAACCGGGCCGGCACCACGCCGATGAAGCTCTGGATCGCCGACGCGAGCTC
>CAWJTT010000021.1:0-51927 GCA_963845865.1 uncultured Actinomycetes bacterium | reverse complement strand
TACTGATGGAATAATTACAGGAGATTTTATCACTCAAGAAATTAAAATTGACCATGGGGAGGAGAATATAACCCCTTGCTGGCAACAATTTCAGGAACCTCTTACGTTAAAATTGAAAAGTCTCCTAGATGCAATAGATGGGAAGATTAGCAAACCAGTAGTATCAGCAGTTGATGCCACTAATGTTACTAAAGTGGCAGAAGTAGAAGCACTATTGTCCAATAATACAGGATCTCCAATTTATCTGGATCTGAAATAAACGTATGCGAAAATCAATGCTTGACCTGCTTGCATGTCCTATAGATAAACACTATCCATTAGAGTTATTTGAAATTAATACAAAAGAGGATAAGGATAATGATATTATAATAATCGACGGTATTTTGTTTTGTACCCAATGTTACCGTTTTTATCCAATCATTGATGAGATACCAGTATTACTACCAGATGAACTTCGTGAAAAGAAAAAAGATATTGAATTTTTACAAAAATGGCATGATAAAATCCCCACTAAAGTTATAAATCAAGGGAATCCATGGCATCTATAGAGGATGTACAACAATGGAACACCAAAAAAGTCATTCTAACCCTAGTATGGTAATAAATTATATTTCAAAAACTGCAAAAATTGGTGAAAATGTAAAGATATGGCATTTTGCCTACGTTGGAAATGAAACTGAAATTGAAGACAATGTGATGATCGGGTCCTTAACACATATAGACTATAAAGTAAAAATTGGTGAAAATACAAGGATAGAAGGCTCTGTGTATATTCCTCCATTAACAACAATAGGTAAAAATGTTTTTATTGGTCCGGGTGTGACTTTTACCAATGATCCATATCCTATGAGTCCAAAAATGATTGGAGTTATAGTAGAAGATGGAGCCATCATCGGCAGTAGGGCAGTAATAAGACCAGGAGTGACAATTGGAAAAAGAATGTCGTTGCAATGGCCGCGGTAGTAACTAAGGATGTTCCTCCTAACGTCGTTGTAATGGGACATCCTGCTAGAATCAAGTACTCTAGAACCGAATATAATAGGAAACAAACAGAATGGAGTTTACATACATAGAAAAATCAATATACGCAGACAGAACAAATACGATTTAATAATCTTTTATGTCATTCACCATTCTGTAAATTAACCAATAGTTTCGCATACAGGATTTGCCTTCATTAAGATCAAAGTCCATGATTTGTTTATTCTTGGATATAACCTTAGTGAAATCGTTCTTAGTACATGCTATAACTATCATAGTTTTATCACTAGGATAAAGGTCAAAACTTGGGCCTTGTTGTAGCTCAACATCTCCAATGTAATCCTTTAGCTTTGTTTCAAGTGAAGATAGCAACTCTATTTTATCGCCTCTCATTTCATTAGGATCCAATGTCCATGCAATTGCCACTTTTGTTCTGCTTGCCTTCAAGTCTCGTTCCTTAACATATCCCGGATTTTGTCTATCAGATGTTTAATATAGCCTTCTATACCCTTGATGGTTCCATTAACAAGATACATCAAAGGACCTGCTCCACTAAGCGAAGAGCCGATAACTCTGAGATCATACAAGCCATTTGCTACATCGTCTATGTAAACATCGCTGAACGTCCCGCGCATCAATTCGCTGCTTACACCAATATCCTGAACACGTTTGCAGATTTCTATACACTTGCCATGCCAGTATAATTTCCTAGGATTTTGATAGCATGTACGAATTCTGCAGATATAATATCGACAAAATTAAGTTTACGACGGACATTGGGATCATAGAGCATTTTTGACATCTGTTCATCCTGTTTTGATTTTAAAGAGCCTACTAGAATTTCAGAGATAGAGACATTATCAGTGCTATTAATTGGCATATAATAATAGAAAATATCTTTGCCAACTGACAAACCTGTCATGTGCTCTATTAATGCAATATTTTCATTATTGCCTCCAATGCCAGTAGGCAGAGTATAAATTACAGAGGCATCTCTCTTCAAAGATTTAATTGCGTCTCGAAACTTGGATGTAACATCACTCTTTACATCTTGTCCAACCTCCTAATCCTTGGTGCAAAAAAGACATACGAGGCATCATTAATTGCGACATCAATAGGCTCAAGAGCAAGCAATGGCTCGTCTTCTATTAGGGAACTAACGTTAGGATACGTCCGTGCAATATCCGGCTTTAGTCTTATGGCCATTCGAGCAGATTCATCAATCAATGAAACCTTTGAACCTTTGACTGCGATAGCGGATGCAATGCGATAACCTTCTGTGCTTAATCCATAGACAGTCCATGACTAAAGTTGTTGTTGATGGTAATGAGGATGATGATCCAGCACTCAAAGTCTGTATCGATCCTCCCTCCCAAGCGTCTTTATAATCATCCGCAAGCTAATCTAAAAGGTGGTTAAAGAAAAGTTTTTTCCATCATAATCTACCTATTTAATTATATTTGAAAATCTGGTTTGACATTTTGACACCAAAACAGGTGATGTTTTTTAAACCTGTTGTGGATCTGCTTCGCGAAGCTGATAATGAATTACTTTGCACATCCCGAGACTATAGAGAAGCAATAGAACTTGCCAGTATAAAGCACCTTGATCTCAAAGTTGTTGGAAGACATGGAGGAGCTGGAAGATATGAAAAGCTATGTGAAAGCGCGAATAGAATATTTGAATTGGCAGATATAATAAAGCACTTTGAACCCGATACTGCCATAACATTTTCATCGCCGGAAGGGGCCAGAGTTGCATTCGGACTTGGAATAAAACACATAGGATTGAATGATTCCCCTCATGCAGTATCTGTCGCAAAACTTACAATTCCTCTAATGAATCACCTATTCTGTCCTTGGGTTATCCCATATTCTGCCTGGCTTAACTTTGGAATTTCAAAGAATAATATAACAAGATATCGAGCATTGGATCCTGCAGCATGGCTCAAACGACATCCAATATCGTTACCATTACCATCTGCTATGATAGATAATTTCAACTTTGACACACAGAAAAAGACCATTTTAATAAGACCGGTAGGAAACAAAAGCTTCCTATATTGCAGATAAAAAGATTAGTAACAGAATTTCCATGATCGATGCGCAATCCGAAGCGGCTGTTCGCCAATGTGGCTATTAAAGATGCTGTCGAGTTTTACCGCTCGGAGGATGCTGGCGCCACATGGACGACTGTCACCAAGGACTCGCGTCCTAAGACCCGCATCGGCGGCGGAGATCTTAGCATCGGTCCGCTTTGATCCCAAGAATCCCGACGTCGTCTACGTGGCCAGCATCGTGACGTGGAAGTCCACCGACGGCGGCAAGACGTTGACGGCGTTCCGCGGCGCGCCGGGCGGCGACGACTACCAGAACGTCTGGATCAATCCGAACGATCCCGAACATCATCCTGCTCGCCAGCGATCAGGGCGCGATCATCACGCGTCAACGGCGGCGCAGACGTGGAGCTCCTGGTACAACCAGCCGACCGCGCAGTTCTATCACGTCACCACCGACAACCAGTTTCCCGTACTGGGTCTACGGCGGCCAGCAGGAGAGCGGCTCGGCGTGCGTCGCCAGCCGCGGCAACGACGGCGCAGATCACGTTCCGCGACTGGCACCCGGTCGGCGTCGAGGAGTACGGCTACGTCGCGCCCGACCCGCTGAACCCGGACATCGATCTACGGCGGCAAGCTGTCACGCGTACGACCGCCGACCGGCCAGGTGCAGAACGTCGATCCCGATGCCGCTGCGGCGCGAGCAGACTTTCGCGTCGTCCGCACGGCAGCCGTCGTCTTCTCGCCGTCGACCCGCACATGCTGTACTTCGCGGCGAACGTGCTGTTGAAGACGACGACGGCGGCGCACAGTTGGGACGCAGATCAGCCCGGACCTCACGCGCAAGACATCGGAGATGCCGGCGAGCGTCGGCGTCTACACGCAGGACCCGGACGGCACAGCCGACGCAGCGCGGCGTGATCTACGCGATCGGCGCCCTCGCCGCGTCAGACGTGGACTGATCTGGGCGGGCACCGACGACGGCCTGATCCACGTCACGCGCGACGGCGGCAAGAACTGGAACGACGTGACGCCGCCGGAGCTTGACCGCGTGGAGCAAGGTCTCGATGCATCGACGCCGGCGCACTTCGACGCGCAGCACCGCGTACGCGGCGGTCAACACGCCTCCGCCTCGACGACCTGCAGCCGCACATCTACCGCACGCACGACGGCGGCAAGACGTGGACGGAGATCGTCGAACGGCATTGCCGGACGGACGACACGTCAACGCCGTGCGCGAAGACCCGAAGCGCAAAGGGCTGCTGTTCGCCGGGACCGAGCGGAGCCGTGTACGTCTCGTTCGACGATGGCGATCACTGGCAGTCGCTGCGGCTGAACATGCCGGCGACGTCGATCCGCGACCTCGTCGTCAACGACGACGACCTGGTCGTCGGCACGCACGGCCGCGGCTTCTGGATCCTGGACGACATCACGCCGCTGCGGCAACTGAGCGACAAGGTCGCTGCGGTGACCCCGCATATCTGTTCGCGCCGCGAGCTGGCGCGTGCGCGTTCACTGGAACATCAACACCGACACGCCGCTGCCGCCGGACGAGCCGGCCGGACAGAATCCGCCGGACGGCGCGATCCTCAACTATTACTTGAAGTCTGCGCCGTCTTCGCCGGTCACGCTGGAGATTCTGGATTCGGCCGGAAAGATCATCCGGCGCTATTCCAGCGCTGATCCCGTACCTGAGCCTGATCCGCAGCTACCGGTGCCGGAGTACTGGATTCGTCCATACCAGGCGCTCTCGGCCGCGCCGGGACTCCATCGCTTCCTCTGGGACATGCATTACGCACCCGTCCCGGGCGTGAAGCCGGAGTATCCGATTGCGGCAATTGCGCACGATACAGCAGCGGTCCGGACTTCGCCATGGGCCATGCCTGGCAAGTATCGGGTTGTGCTGACCGTGGATGGGACGAAGTACATGCAGCCCCTGACATTGGAGATGGATCCGCGGGTGAAGACCTCAATGGCCGATCTGCAAAAGCAGTTCGACCTGTCGAACCAAGTTTACGAGAATCTCAAGTTAGTGCAGCCAATTCTGGGCAAGGCCGCAGCAGCCAAGACTCAGCTTAAGACCATGCGTGAGAAGGCGACAGGAGCCCAGGCCACGAAGTTGGATGACGCCATCAAGGAGTTGACGGCGGTCGAGGGCGGAGGCAGGCGACGCCGGAGAGCACGGCAGGAAGAGAACCTGAGCAACGTTCAGTCGCAGCTTCTACAGATTCTGACAGCCTTGCAGGAGGTGGACGCAGCGCCGACAGCGCAGGTCGCCGAGGCCGTGCCGAAGCTTGATCAGCAGACCCGGGCGGTGATCCAGCAGTGGAATGAGTTGTTGAAAGGGGATCTGGAGCCGCTAGGGGTGAAGTAGGGACGCTGTTCGCTGTTCGCCAGAATTCGATAGGCCGTTCTTCGCCCCAGAAGTTTGTCCCGCGTTCTTCGGGAGTCGTGATCCTCTACGTATGATCCGCGCTTCTGCTCATCTATGAGGGGCTGCCGAGATGTTGACCGGCCTTCGATTTGGGGCTTTCTCTGGCGAATAGCGAAAAGCGAATCGCGACCAGCGGCTGTCCTTTGAACCAAAAAAGCTATTACTTTCGTGCGCTTACAGTCATCTAATCCTTGAAAAGAGGAATCAAATGGAGGTAAGTTGCTGGTAGGCGCCGCTTCAAATGTAGTAGGCGTCGCACCGGAGGCTCCGATGCGCCGTTGGTATTTACCTATAACAGTTCTGGGTCTCGGCAGCGTTGGCGCGTTTCTGCTCACGGAACGCGGACGCAGCTCGTTACGTGCAATCTGGGACCGTTCCAAGAATCGCCGGAGAGTTGGCGTGAGTTCAACGACAGCCTGCAAGGCGAGTTGGACCGCATACAGGTAGCGCTCGACCAGATCGCGCAGTCGATTGATCCGCATCCCGAGCTGGGGCAGTAAGCCGGCCAGCTTAGCTCGTCCCGCACGACCGATAGGCTTTCTCTGCCCATCGAAGAAACAAGCCAATATCTTCTTCTTCGCCTAGAGCGAAGGTGATCCAGCTGGCGCCGTTGCGCGTGTCAACGTGATCATCTGCGAAGAGCTGCTTTCGATCACCTTTGCTCAGGCGGTGCATCTTGAATCCGACTCGGTCGGCAGCTGTGAAGTCTTTCGTGTCCGGCAGAACGACGAAGGGGCAATTGGCGCGATAAAACAACGTCAGGCCAAACATTCGGCGGCTCGTTACTTGCGGCCATGACAACAGGTCGGTCGCGATCAGCCCACAGTAATGCCGCATGAGGGGAGTGACGGTAGCTCGACGGCGGCGCATGGACATGTTAGTTCGATTCGTCGTCAACAACGCCTTCGAAGAGGTCACTCTCGAGTTTGGCCTCGCGCGGGCTGCTCGTTGCCGCCAAATGGAACATCTCGTATCGGCCCGTTCCGTGGCCTAGATTCTTCCTGACTTTTTCGAAGAGCGGCGCCTGGGTAGTGTGCTTGCGAAATGCTTCATCCTTCTTCTCGAAGCGATGGGTGCCGACATCGACGCGCGCTGTAACGGTTGGCTGCGAGATCGGTGGCCGATCCGGCAGGACAAAGTCGGCGGTGTGGTAATAGAGCTTCTGGATGCGATGCGGCGTCAAACCTTGCTGCAGCTGCTCTGGGTAGCGGTCGGGACGTCCAGCCCATTCGAAGGCTTGGGTGGCGAAGACGCCGGCCATGGCGTGATCGAGATGTCCGGTGAGGCCGCCGTCAGGACCGAAGGTGATCATCACGTGGGGACGAATGCGACGGATACGCAGCACGATCTCGCCGACCGCCTGGTACAAGTCGGTGCGATCGAGTTGGCTGTCCTGATAGGTGAGGACTTCACCATGCGCGATGCGGAGGACCTTTAGCGACTCAGCGAATTCTGCTCGGCGTAGACTCGCCAGTTCTTCGTTGGTAGTCGAGGTTCCGCGATTGCGCGCCGCGGTTCCTTCCGTCAGGCAGATGACGGATGTTTCGACACCACGCTCGGCGTAGTAGAGCAGGGTGCCGCCGAAGGCGCCGGCTTCGTCGTCGGGATGAGCGGTGATACAGAGGAGCTTCAGCATAGGTCTGCAGGGTCATTCTATCGGCTGGGGGAGGTCGTCATCACGAACTCGGACTTGGTGCGAACGATCTGCTTGACTGCCACGAAAAGCAGATCCCTCTTCGGGCTGAAGTCCTCCTCGTGATGACAATTTCTGTTGGGGCGGCCTGTTGCTCGAACCCGGTGCTCGACCCTCGCCGCCGCGCCCATTTGGCGGCCACCTTGCCAAAAGCCACTGAAATCCGCCATAATAATCAAGTTGTTGCCTCAAGCAATGTGAGGTCCGATGGGCACCGAGCTGTGCTCATTGGGGTGTGGTAGCGAGCCTGACGGCGATCGCTGGAGCACCCGGTAAGCCGGTCATCTCGCCTGAGGAATGTTGTCGCCGGAGTTCGACGCTCAGCCAAAGTGATTTCGCTAAGCGGCCGAGGTTCGCGCAACAACGCACTAGCAGGAAAGGAAACCATTCTCTGTGTTAATGATTCGTCTGGCGCGCCGTGGCGCGCGTAAGCAGCCGTACTACCGCATCGTGGTAATCGAGAAGGATCGGGCGCGCGATGGCCGTTCGGTTGAAGTGGTAGGCACCTATAATCCGCGGACCAATCCCGCAACCGTCGATCTGAAGCGTGAGCGCATCGACTACTGGACGTCGAAGGGCGCGCAGTTGTCGGATCGTGTGAGGAAGCTGGTCGAGAAGGCCCCGGCAGCAGCTGCTCCGGAGCCGACTGCAGCCTCCTAGTTCTGCGATTCTGAGGAGCACGATGATGTGCCAGGCGCCCAGCTCGTAGGAGTAGTAGCCCTTGGCCGGGTCACCGGCCGCAGCGCCGAAGTACGCGAAGTAGGGCGCGGCGTTGGGGCTGCCGTACTCGTGATTGCCGACCGCGGGGTGGGTGATTGCCAGGAAGCGGCCCCAGCTCGGCTGGTAGGAGCCGGCGAACTGACTGGCCGTACCGCTGTTGTACTGCGTGTCGCCGAGCGCGAGCACGGCGTCGTACCCGCCGGCGAGGATCGCGTTGGAGACCCCGACCTGGTGACACTCCGTGGATGTCCCGGCGCCGCCGTTGAAGGCGCTCGATGCGGGGTCGCACGCGATATCGCCCGCCGCTGCAACGCGCATCGCGCGGGATTCCTCGAGCGTCGTGAACGTAGCGTCGTCGCTCGCGACCACACCCGCCATCGAAGCGACGACGACGCGAGCGTGGTAGGTGGTGGCTGGCGCCAGCGCCGTCAGCGCCGTCGTCGCAGGCTTGGGAGAGCTCGAAGCCGCAACCGATACCGGCGGAGCCGCCTGCCCATAGGCGGACGTCGCCCCATATTCCACCCACCATGTTGAGGCGTGGCTCCCCGGCGCCAGATTCGCCACGACCGAAACGGCGTGGACGGTCGCACCCGAGATCGCCACGGATGCGACGGTGGGGAGCGCGTCGAGCGGTGCGTGCGCGGGCGAATGTGCATGCAGCGCGTCGAGATAGGTGCCGAAGGCGCTGCGCGATGGCCACGCCGTGCTCGGCTCGATTGCCGTGCCCTGTGCCCAATCGTCCAGCGAGTCAATGAGCTGCACGCGAGCGCCAGAGGAGTTCATGCGCTGCACGGTGGTCTTCCAGGAGGCCACCGAGCGCCTCAGCCTCGGAACGTTGGCGCCGCTCAGCCAGATGCCCGGACGGATCAGATACGTCCCGGGCGCACGCGAGCCATGCGTGTAGGCCGCGTCGTTGAACCACGCGTCGGCCGCCCCCCGGCACGCCATGTAGCCGCCGAACGTGCCCTGCGCGAGCCAGAACTCGCTCGCCGCGACACGCCAGCGGCGCGCCTCGGCGCAGCTGCGACGCGCGCGATCGGCCAGCGCCACGAACAGCGCGGGCCGGGCCCCGACACGCAGATATGCGTGCGCGGAAGCGCGCTTCGACGCCAGCGCCGAGATCTGGGAGAGCGCGCCGTGCTGGTCGATGAGGGCCACGCCACGCACGTGCGCGTGTGCCGAACGGATCGCCGCAAGCACGGCGCCGAACTTGCGATCGGCAGCCGAGCTCGGCGACCACGGCACGATTGCCGCATCCGCGCGCGCCCACCCGAGCGCCGCCAGGTGGCGAGCGATCTTCGTGCCCGGTCCGTAGCGAGCCGCCGAAACCGGCCTGCCAGCGCCACTCCTCGAGCGCACCGGCGCGGCCGTATAGAAGACCGCGCGCAGCGGGGCACCCGAGTGCGCACGCGATGTTGAGCTCACCCGCGTGGACGCAGGGGCCCCGTAGCGTGACTGCGCGACGCCGCTTACCGATCCCAGGAGCACGATGCTCACCGCTGCCGCCACCAGAACGCCTCGGCGAAGGAACCTAGCTGCAACGTTCATCGAACGCCAGACGTCTCGGCTAGAACGGCAGGGCGGCCGCCGTCGCTCGACTCGAATTCGCTCAGATGTGTCTGCCGCTTCACGATGATCTCAGTCACGACTGCTTGCGGTCGCCAGCCTGTCAGGCGGGCGCGCCGGCGTTCGCTGTTCCCACACGCCGCTCAGCTCTAAACTGACATATGCGCGCACGCTGCGAGCGGCTCTCGCTTGAAATCGGCGGACCAACATCCGTGGGCCGCAAAGTCAAGGCGAGATCGTGCGCCAGCGGCTGGGAGGTGCAGGTTGCGTTGTTGAACGGGGCGAGGCAGCACCAGCCGTCCCCCTCTTGCTCGATCCCCCAGGCGAGGGCTATGGGTATGCGCGGCTGCTGCGGGCGAGCATCGGGGCCCCACCCACGTCGCGAGCAGATCGATCACGACGGCATCATGCCGGGCACGCGGCGCTGGTGCTCCGCCGCACGACGCTGGAGATAGCCCACGGGGCTCGTCAGCGCCTGCTCAACCCCGGCGCCGCCATGGCTTGCTCAATCGTCCGCCGCCACAGCTCGCCACAGCGTCCTGAACCGAACGATGATGCCGCAGGTACGGCGCACAAGACTGCCCACGCGACCGTCTCGAACCACTGCGCACTCGAGATGCCGACGCAAGGCCGGTCGAGCGGCGAATCCTGGGCCAAATAGAACCAAGATAGAACCACGAGCGCCGCGCCCGGCACCTGATTTGGCTTGCCTACGGGGGTGAGAGACGGGATTCGAACCCGCGACCTCCCGGACCACAACCTGCCAGATCCACCCCACGTGGGTCGTATGGCGCATGGTTGCGTGATGCTGGGTGCTCTCAGTTCGATCAGATCACGCTGGTTTAGAACCACGAATAGAACCACGGCAGGGCGCAGTGTGCATTTGACCTCTCTCTCCGACGGCGTGCCGCGTTCACGGCGTGCCGGCGGCCCCGCGGCGGTTGCGCGAACGTCAGCGACATGATCGCTTTCGTGTGGGCGCGCGTTTCGGGACTCATGGAGGCGAGTATCGACGCCATCGTCGGGCACTGCTGCATGGTCGGGAAGGGCGCGGTCGGGAGGGCGTACCCCGCGCCGAGCGCACCGGCCGCCGGCCGCGCGGGCGTCAAGGACATCACGTCGACCCCGCGAGGCCCGAGTGGTGGCGTCATCGAGCCAGCCCGGTAGGGCTCGGGTGCGTTTGGCTGAGCTGCCGGAGATGGCGCCGTAGGCCCAGCCGCCGCGCTGGTGCGGATGAAGCGCTCGGCCTTCCCGTTGGTGCGTGGCCGGTATCACTCTGTTCAAGCTGACTCGCGGCTCGCGGCGTAATCCTCGTCGCGGGCCTGATACCCGCGCTTCAAGCTTCAGCGCACGCCGCGATGGGCCGTCACTAGCAGCCTCTCCTAGTAGGACTTCCGCTGGAGTCGGCGAAGCGCGTACGCGTGCAGGGACGACAGACGCCGCCTTCCTCTCCGCGGACTGGCGTGCCCGAGGCCGTGCGCGTCCAGATCCTCGCGACCGAGCATTGGAGCCTGCTCGCGACGAGGAACATCACGTACGGCGGGATCTACAGTCGGGCCAATATCTTCCTGACCGTCGTGTCCGCGGCCGTTGTTGCGTTGGCCCTTGCGGCCCAGGAGACCGAGTTCGGCGACCGTTTCTACGTGTTCGCACTCCTCGTTCTGCCGGTTGCTTTTTTCATCGGGTTGGGGACATACATCCGTCTCGTCGACGCCCACATCGAGGACTTACGGCTCCTGTCCGGCATGAATCGCCTCCGGCATGCCTATCTCGAGATCGCGCCGGAGTTTGAGCCGTATTTCCAGACAGGCCACCACGACGACGAGCGAGGACTGTCCGAGACGTACGGCCCACGCACCGAGAACAGCCACCTCCGCCTGTTCGCCAGCACGGCCACGGTCGTCGGGGTGATCGACGCCGCTCTTGCCGGGGTTGTCGGGGGCCTCGTCGCAAAGGTCGTAGGCGCAGGATCCGGGCTGAGCCTGCTGATCGGCGCAGTGGTGATGTCAGTGGTCGTCGCGCTGCTCGTAGACGCCGACAGGCGCATCATCGCCCGCGGGCGCCGCCGGCTCGAAACCCGCTTCGCCCGATCGGCGAACGCTCGACGCAAGCCGGAACACCAGGAGCCACCGTCCTCTCTGCGCGCCGACGTGCCCCTGAGCGTGCGTGCCCAGATCCTCGCGACCGAGCATTGGAGCCTGCTGGCGGCGAGGGACGTGACCTACCGTGCGGTCTTCAGTCGGGCCACCATCTTTCTGACCGTCGTGTCCGCGGCCGTTGTTGCACTGGCCCTGGTTGCTCGGGCGACCGAGTTCGGCAATGGTTTCACCGCGTTTGCATTCCTCGTTCTGCCGATCGCTCTCTTCGTTGGGGTGGCGACGTACCTCCGCCTCATCGAAGCTCGGATCGACGACTTCTGGCTCCTGTCCGGCATGAATCGCCTCCGTCATGCCTATCTCGAGATCGCGCCGGAGCTTGAGCCGTATTTCGTGACCGGCCACCACGACGACGAGCAAGGTCTGTACGAGACGTACGGCCCAGGCACCAAGAGCCGCTTCTACCGCCTGATCGGCGAGACTTCCACGCTCGTTGCGGTGATCAACGCGGCTCTCGCCGGAGTCGTCGCGGGGCTCGTCGCAAACGCTGCGGGCACGGGATCCGAGCTGAGCCTCTTCATCGGCGCCGTCGTGACGACGGTGCTCGTCGTATGGCTGGTCAACACGAGCAGGCGCCTCATCGAACGTGGACGTCGCTTGCTCGAGCCCCGCTTCCCACGACAGGTCGAAGACCGACCGGCGTTCGATTAGTAGATGTGCAGCTTGCCCAGCAGCGCAAGCGGGTCGTCGAGCGACTGAAACAGATCCTTGTTGCGCTTGATCATCTTGCTGCGCATGTAGACGCGAAGCCACTCCTTGTAGCTGTATAGCTCATAGCTATCGAGCATCTCGGTGAGTGGCAGGTCACGCTGCGTGGCGATCCCGGCCAGGTACATCGCACACTCGAAGCCGAGCGAAATCGATTGAAGTACGGCGAGCCAATGGCCGAATCGCCGGCGAGGAACACCGGCGAGCCGGCGAAGGGGTGGGTCGATCAAGCAGCGAGGCGTCGTCCGGCTTGAATTGCATCGAGTCGCCATCCGGCTGGAAGCCCGTCGGATTCCCTGCGGCCGACTGACCACAGAGGTGAAACGACCCCTTGATCGTCACGAACGGCACCCTGAGCCTCCCGTCGCTTAGACGCCCCGACCGTACGCCTCATTGCCGCGACATGGCGACGCGCAGGCGCTCTTCGGGCGTGATCAGGTGGTCGAGGTCCTCCGCGGCCTCGTCGATGTCGATCTGCGCCCAGCGCACCCGCCCCGTAAAGACGCTGTCCCTCGGGCCGTAGTCGTCACTCACCGGCGTCGCGGTGTCGCCCCCAACGTCCGTGGTCTCGTCGCCCGAGAACAGCATCGGCACGGTCGCGGCGACGCGCCCCTCGCCGACCTTGCCGCCATCGACATAGAGGCTGACCGTGCCGCCCTTGGCCAGCCCGCCGCCGTCGTAGGCGAACTCCATGCGCACCTGATGCTCACCGGCGGGCAGCGCAGCGTCGCCGTAGACCTTGAAGCGCTGCAACCCGAAGAGGTTGTAGCAATAGGCCGGCTTGCCCTCGTGCACGTACAGGCTCCAGCCACCGAAGGCACCGCCCTGCGCCACGAGCACGCCATTCGCGCCCGCCTCGGGCACGCTGATCTCGGCCGTGATGGAGTGCGACTTGTTCTTGATCACGAGCACGGAGTTCTCCGTCAGGCGCCCCATGCCGCCGAACAGCATCTGCGACTTGCCCCGGATCAGCTCCGGGCGCCCGGCGAGGTTGGAGTTGAAGCGCTCGACCCGGCGATCGTCGAGCGGCAGCACGTTGTACTTGACCGCCTCGATCAGGAACAGGCGCTGCAACTCGTGCAGCTTCTCGGGCTGCTCCTTCGCGATGTCGTGCGCCTGCGTCCAGTCGTCCGGCGCATACAGTTCCCAGACATCGTCGTCGTAGGCGGGCAGCGGCTCCATAACCCACGGAGTGCTGTGTCGCGTGACGCCCGTCCAGCCCTTGTGGTAGATGCCGCGGTTGACGAACATCTCGAAGTACTGCGTCTCGCGCCCCTCGGCCGCGCCTGCGTCGTCGAACGAATAGGCCATGCTCACGCCGTGCAGGGCCATCTGCTGCACGCCGTTGACGAACGTCGGATGCGGCAGCCCGGCGACATCGAGCACCGTGGCGGCGATGTCGATCACGTGGTGGAACTGCGGGCGGATCTCGCCACGTGCCTTGATGCCGTTCGGCCAGTGCACGATGCTCGGATTGCGCGTGCCGCCCCAGTGCGATGCCACCTGCTTCGTCCACTGATACGGCGTGTTCATGGCATGCGCCCAACCGACCGCGTAGTGGTTGTACGCATTGGGCGTGCCGAACTCCTCGATCTTCGAGCTCATGAACTCCACGGTTTCGAGCGCCGCTGCGCCGTTCAACATCATGAGCTCGTTAAAGGAACCGTTGATCGTGCCCTCGGCCGATGCGCCGTTGTCGCCGATCACGAGATAGACGAGCGTGTCGTCGAGCACACCCAGGTCGTCCAGCGCGTCGACCAGACGGCCGATGTGGTGATCGGTGTGCTCCAGGAAACCGGCATAGACCTCCATCTGGCGCGCCAGCACCGGCTTCAGCGCATCCGGCATGTCCTCCCAGGCAGGAATCTCCTCATGCCGCGCTGTCAGCTCCGCGTCCGCCGGGATCACGCCGAGCTCCTTCTGACGTGCCAGCGTCTCCTCGCGCAGGGCATCCCATCCCTGGTCGAACTTGCCCTTGTACTTCGCCGACCACTCCGCCGGCACGTGATGCGGGGCATGCGTCGCCCCAGGTGCGAAGTACGTGAAGAACGGCTTGTCGGGCATCAACGCCTTCTGCTGACGCACCCAGTCGATCGCCCTATCGGTCATGTCCTCAGTGAAGTGATAGCCCTCCTCGGGCAGGCGATCTGGCTCGATCGGAACCGTCCCGTCATAGAGCGCGGGCGCGTACTGGTTCGTCTCGCCTCCCACGAAACCGTAGAAGTGCTCGAAACCGCCGCCGCCCGTCGGCCAGGCCTGGAACGGCCCCATCGGGCTCGTCTCCCACACCGGCACCTCATGGCACTTGCCGAACTGCGCCGTGGAGTAGCCGTTCAGCCGCAGCGTCTCGGCCAGCGGAGCCGCCGTGTTTGGCCGGACCGAGCTGTACCCCGGCGCCGACGTTGCGATCTCCGTGACACCGCCCATCCCGACGGCATGGTGGTTGCGCCCGGTCAGCAACGCCTGGCGCGTCGGCGAGCAGAGCGCAGTCGTGTGAAAGCGCGTGTAGCGCAGGCCCTTCGCCGCCAGCTTCTCGGCATTCGGCGTCGCACACGGCCCGCCGAACACACTCGCCGCACCAAAACCGCAATCGTCGATCAGGATCACGAGCACGTTCGGCGCCCCCGCGGGGGGCCGCAGCGGCAGAATCGGCGGAAACGCGGTGTCAGGGTCCTTCGCGTCGTACGTGACGAGCCCCGAATGCGGCAGATCGGCAATCGGCAGGCTGTCCCGCCGGTGGTCGTCCTTCGTCGGCATGTCGATTCCTCTCGGAGGAAGCATCCTGGTCGGCCCCGCCCCGCGGACGCTAGCAGCAGCAAACGGAGCGTCAGCGGGCGCCACCGCACATCGCCCTGGCCACCTCCACTCGTCGCGTCGGTGCGGAGGGGGAGGTGAGCACATTCGCGCGATCGCAAAAGGGGGGGTCGGCCGCGACGCGCGCGGGCTAGCGCGACTGCGGGCGGCGCCGCGTGCCGGCAGCCGCCAGGTGGTCAGTCCTCTTTCGAGTGTGCGCGGGTGATGAAGCAGAAGCAGTATTCGTCGATGCCTCCGGAGCCGTCTCCGGGAGCGAGGAAGTGCAGCTTGTCCACCATATGGTTATGGCCGCCTACGAGGTAGCGGAAGCGTCCCGTCGCTTCGAGAACGGTCAACTCGAAGGTGCCTTCCAGGAAGCGCCCGCCGGAGCCGTCGTCCACGAAGACGAAGTCGTTAGCGTCGAAGTGCATCGAGAAGGTTCCTCCGGGGAGGTCATAGGCACAGAGGTCCCCGTCGAGCTGCCCGTAGAAGTCGCCGATGGGATCTTTCTCGCTTGGATGGCCGGGAAGTCCGAGGACGGGGTAGATCTTTGTCTTCGAGTAGGAACCATCGCTGAGGTTGACGCTCGACAGGCCGAGGTCAGGCCCGTGCACCACGGGCGTGTAGAGCCCTTTGAGCAGCAGCACGAGAAGATCGCTGCGTCGCCGATGCTTCTCGCTCGCCATCGCCTGCTCGGGCAGCGGAAGCAGAGCGACCACGGCCCCTCCGAGCACCGTTCTTCGGCTGATTGCGACCTTGCGGGTCATGCCTTCCTCCCCCTCCGGGATTCGACCCGATAGTAACAGTCGTTACAATCCCATGTCAAACCTGGCATATGCGGCACTAGCGCGGCGGCGTAGCGGGAGGTGAGCACATTCGAGCGATCGCAAAAGGGGGTGCCCTGGGGTGCCACCGAGGGCGGTCGTGAGTCGTGCGGAGCCACGCGAATGCCGCTTGCCCCGAGGCCGCCTTTGCGGGCCCGGAGGCATCGCAGCCGCTGGACGAGATGCGCGCCACGCCGGTCGGCAGTCTGGGGAATCCCCGGCCAGCGTCCACGTCGGTGCGCTTCCGCGGGAGTCGGAACCCGGCTCACCCGAGCCCCAGCCGCGGGCGTCAGCCGGCTCGCGCGCTCCACTCTGGTTGCTATTTGGTTGCTATGACGCCGACAGGCCCGCGGAATACGCCTGGCTCGCAATCAACTGGAAGCGCTGGATCCCTCTTGGTTACGGGGAGTGCGGATGAGAGGACTTGAACCTCCACGACCTTACGGCCACACGGACCTGAACCGTGCGCGTCTACCAGTTCCGCCACATCCGCGGGGAGCAAGAGCATAGCGCGGCCGCTGGGGCCTGAGGCTCAGGCGCGCGCGATCTCGCCGACGGCCTCCAGGGTGCGATCCACCTCTTCCTCGGAGGTGTAGCGGAGGAAGCCGAGGCGCGTCGCTCCGCCACGGCTTTCGAGGCCGAGACGATCCATGATGCCGAGCGCGTAGTAGTTGCCGTCCCAGCCCGAGGATGCCGCGGAGCGGCCAGCTGCTCGCAGATCTGGCGGGGCGTGATGCCGGGCAGCGTGAAGGTGAAGGTCGGCGTTCGCTCGCTCGCACGAGCGGGGTCCGTGATCCCATAGAGCGTCATGCCCGGCACCTCGGCGAGGCCGTCGAGCATGCGGGCCGTGAGCGCCGTCTCGTGGGTGAAGATGTCGCGGAATGCCGCGTCGAGCTGCGCGCGCCGGTCGGCACCCTCGCCGAGCGAGGCGATGAAGTCGATCGCGGCCTTCACGCCGGCGAGCGCCTCGTGGCTCATCGTGCCGGTCTCGAAGCGGTGGCCGGCGGGGAGCTGGCCCGCGGGGCGCACGCGGTCGGCGGGCCAGCTCGCAAGCAGCTCCTCGCGTGCGAAGCCGAGCCCCTGGTGCGGGCCGAAGAACTTGTACGGGGAGCACAGGAGCACGTCGGCGCCCAGCGCCCGCACATCGATGCGACGGTGCGGCGCGTAGTGCACGCAGTCCATCCAGGCGAGCGCGCCGACGGAGTGCGCGATGTCGGCCAGAACGCGAGCCGCGGGCATCGTCCCGATCGCGTTCGAGGCGAGCGTGAACGCGCACGCCTTCGTGCGCGGGCCGACGATCGCCTCGAGCGCAGCGGGCTCGACCTGCAGGTCGCCGTCGCGAACGTCGGCCGTGCGCACGACGAGGCCGTGATCCTGGGCGCACAGCAGCCACGGGCTGACGTTCGCATCGTGGTCGAGGGCGGTGACGACGATCTCGTCACCCGGCTCGAGCGTGCGGCAGAAGGCGTGCACGAGGTTGAAGTTGATCGTCGTCATGTTGGGCCCGAAGATGACCTCCTCGGGCTTCGATCCGAGGAAGTCGGCCGCCGCGACGCGGGTCGAGTCGACGAGCTCCGTCGTCTCCGCGCTCGTCACGAACGCGCCGTCGATGTTGGCATTCGAGTGACGGAGGTAGTCCGCCATGGCGTCGATCACGACATCCGGAACCTGCGCGCCACCCGGGCCGTCGAGGAAGACCAGCGGCCGGCCGTCGGCTCCCGTGCGAGAGAGCGATGTGAAGGCGCGGCGGATGGTGTCGATGTCGGGCAACGGGACTCCTCGTATCGGGGCAGCGTGGTACCGCAGCGCAGGATAGATTGGCGCACATGACGACGATCCCAGACCGCGACCTGGCGCTCGAGATCGTCCGCGCCACCGAAAGCGGCGCGCTGGCCGCATCGCGGCTCGTCGGCCGCGGCGACAAGATCGCCGCCGACCAGGCGGCCGTCGACGGCATGCGCTCGCTCCTCGACACCGTCAGCATGGACGGGATCGTGGTGATCGGCGAGGGCGAGAAGGACGAGGCGCCGATGCTCTACAACGGCGAGCACGTCGGCGACGGCTCCGGTCCCGAGGTGGACGTCGCCGTCGATCCGCTGGAGGGCACCACGCTCGCCGCGAAGGGCATGCCCAACGCCCTCTGCGTCGTGGCGATCTCGGCGCGCGGATCGATGTTCGACCCGGGTCCGTGCGTGTACATGGAGAAACTGGTCGGTGGCCCGGATCTGGAGGGCGCGCTCTCGCTCAGCGATCCGATCGAGCGCGTCCTCGGCTCCGTCGCAGAGCGCCGCCGTGTCGGGCTCGGCGACCTCATGGTGGTCGTGCTCGACCGCCCGCGCCACGAGGAGATGATCACGCGCATACGCGCCGCGGGCGCGCGCATCCGGCTGATCTCCGACGGCGATGTCTCCGGCGCGCTGCTCGCCGCGATGCCGGACACGGGCATCGACCTGCTCTGGGGCATCGGGGGCACGCCCGAGGGCGTGCTCTCGGCCGCTGCCATCCGCTGCGTCGGCGGCACGATGCTCGGGCGACTGTGGCCGCGGGACGAGGGCGAGGCTCAGCTCGCCCGCGACGCCGGCTACGACCTCGAGCGTGTACTCACCACCGAGGACCTGGTGGCGAGCGAGGACTGCTTCTTCGCAGCGACGGGCGTGACCGACGGCGATCTGGTACGCGGCGTGCGCTTCGACGCAACCGGCGCAACCACGCATTCGCTCGTCATGCGGGGACGCTCGGGCACGCTCAGGCGGGTCGACGCGCACCACCATCGCGCCAAGCTGCGCGCGCTCATGGGCGATCGATACGGATGATCGTGCCGATCGAGCGCGCGATGGCGGTCGAGGTCGATCAGCGCGTGCGCATCGCTGCGACGCCCGAGCGTGTCTGGCGTGCGCTCACGGACGAGGCCGATCTGCAGCGCTGGCTGTTCGAGAGCGCGGTCGCCGACGTACGCGAAGGCGGCGCGTGGCGCTTCACCTTTCCGCACTGGCCATCGGCGCGTGGCCTGCAGCACCCCGCGCTCAACTTCGGCGGTCCGATCGTCGAGCTGGTGCCCGGCCGCGTGCTCGGTGTGAAGTTCGAGCCGCCCTACTGGGGCGTGCTGCGCTTCGAGGTCTGTGCCGGCGGTGACGCCACCGACGTGCGCGTGACGCAGCGCGGGTTCGAGGGCAACGAGGAGTGGCTGGCCGACTTCCGCGGCGGCTGGGGCTCATTCACCGACCGCCTTGCGCTGCTGTGCGAGACAGGCGAGGTTGCGGTGGCCCGCACGCTGGAGGTCACGCGTGCCGTGGAGCGGAGGCTCGAGCCCGGCGAGCTGGCCGGAGCGCTCGCGCAGGTCGCGCCGCGACGGCTGCCCCTGCGGCCGTACTGGTACTTCGACGGCGGCAGGATCACGCTCGTGCTTCCGGGGGTGGACGCCGCCGCCGGATTCGAGCCCCGCTCCGAGCAGCCCTGCAACGCGCTCTGCCTGACGCTGCCGCCCACGGCAGACCTGGAGGCCGCGCGCGCGAGCCTGGAGCGCTCGCTGCTCCGCCGCGGCTGGACGGGCGCTGGAGCGTTGCGCGCAGCGGTCGATCCCGCCCACCCCGAAGCCGGTTGCGAGTTGGCCCTCCCGCACCGGCCTTGCGTCGCATTCGACGATCCGGAGCCGTTCGTGCGCGCGTTCGAGCGCTCGTTCTGCGCACCCGGTCGCGCAGCGGCACCTGCCTACTTCGCCCCCGGCGGTGCGCTCGCGCTGGCCGGCGGGCCGCACCCGAGACCGCTCGACACGCCGCTCGCGCGCCTCCCCGCTCAGGCTGTGGCGCGCTTCTGGCGCCTGCGGCTGGGCAGCGACGGAGTGCTCGACGCCGATTGGGAGGGAAACGGCTGGACGGCGGGCCGCAACCGCGGCACGAGCTCGTGGACGTTCGCGGCGGACGGTCGCATCGAGCGGCTCATCGTGCGCTTCGACCAGGCAGTCCCGCGCATGGTCGCCGCATGACGGAGGGGTGGCTCGCGGCGTTGCAGGCTGCGCTCGGCGAGCGCGTGCACACCAAGCCGGCGGAGCTGGCCGCCGTGGCGCGCGACGCCTCGCACGTGATCGGGCGTCCGGAGGCGCTGATCTACCCCGAGACGACCGCGCACGTCGCTGCCGCTGTGCGCATCGCGCAGCAGCATCGCGTGCCCATCGTCCCACGCGGCGGGGGCACGTCGCTCACCGGCGCGACGGTGCCCACGCGGGGAGGCCTCGTGCTCGCGTTCAACCGCATGCAATCGCTGATCGAGCTCGACGTCGAGGAACGCACCGCGCTCGTCCAGCCGGGTCACCCGAACGCCGCCCTCGACCGCGAGGCGCGCCGGCACGGCTTGCGCTACACGCCCGATCCGTCCTCGCGCGCGACCTCGGTCATCGGTGGCAACATCGCGACGAACGCCGGCGGCCTGCATTGCCTCGGGCACGGAGTCACGGCCGACCACGTGCTCGGCCTCGAGGTCGTGCTAGGAGATGGCACGATCGCGTGGCTCGAGGACACCGACGCCAGCGACCTGAGGGCGCTCGTGACCGGCAGCGAGGGCACCCTTGCGATCGTGACCAGCGCCCTCGTGCGGCTCCTCCCGCTGCCCGAATGCCTGGCCGTCGTGGTGGCGGGCTTCGAGCGGCTCGAGCAGGCCGGAGCGTGTGCCGAGCGCATGGTGCTGGAGGCGCCGGGGCTCGTAGCCTGCGAGTTCATCGACGATGCGATGCTGCGCGCGCTCGACCACCTCGCCCCGGGCGTCCTGCCGGTGAACGTCGAGGCCGCTCTGCTGATCGAGGTCGAGGCGCTCCGCGAGGGCATCGACCGGGCGATCGCCGTCGTCGTCGAATGCGTGGAAGGGGCGGGCGGCAGCGCGCGCGAGGCGCGCAGCGACGAGGAGATCGAGATCGCCTGGAATGCCCGGCGCTCCGCCTACGGCGCGCTCGGCCGCATGCACTCGGATTCGTACACGCACGATTTCGCGACCCCGCGCGACCGTCTTGTCACGTCGCTTGCGAGCCGCCGCCGACATCGCGAAGCGCCACGGCCTCGTGCTCTCATCTGTCGCGCATCTCGGAGACGGCAACCTCCACCCTCGGCTGCACTACGACGGACGCGAGCCCGGGTCGTTCGAGCGCGCGCTGAAGGCCAGTGAGGAACTGCTCGTCATGGTGCTCGCGAACGGCGGCACGCTGACCGGCGAGCACGGCATCGGACTCGAGAAGCTGCACGCGATCGGTCGCCAGTACGGTGAGCTCGAGCTCGATGCGATGCGCCGTGTCAAGGCAGTGCTCGACCCGGCGGGCATCCTCAATCCGGGCAAGGTCCTGCCCGAGGCCGGTGCCGACGCGCACCGCGGGGTCTACGCCGATGTCGCCTGAGCTGCGGGCAGGCAACGCGAGCCTGCGCGCTGCGGGCGACGACACGCTCGAGGCGGTGCAGGCAGCCGCCGCCCCCGCAGGGCAGTTCCTGCCCGTGGACGTCGACGGCGCGACCACGGTGCGCGAGCTGCTGCAGCGACGCGACGGCGGGCCCCTCGATGCCCACTACGGGCGTCTGCGCGACCGCCTCCTCGCGGCCGGCATCCAGGGCCTCTCGCTCGGGTCGGAGGCCGTCAAGGACGTCACGGGCTACGACCTCCGGCGGCTGCTGCTCGGCACCGCTCCGGTCGACTGGGCCGTCTTCCGCCTGGCGCAACTGCCGGAGCGGCGCATGCGACGGCTCGCGCGGGGCGGTGATGCCTTCGCCCTGGCCGAAGTGCTCCGCGCCGACCCTGCCGCGCCGGCGGCGCTCGTCGTCCTGGAGCCGGAGCTGCTGGCGATTGCGGACGACTGCGGCGCCGAGGAGCTGACGCGGCGGCGCGAGCTCGTGGAACGCCGCGCGCGGGAGGCGGGCGCCGATCTCGAGGACATCGACGGCGTCACCTGGCTCGAGGTGTGTGCACACCTGCCCGCGAGCGCGGTGCGCATGGCGGGTCGCGACGCCCGCGGCACGTTGCCCGGGCACGAGGGTGCGTGGGCGTACGACGCCGCAAGGCGCCTTGCGCTCGTCACGCCGGCTGCCCGCGAAGCGCTCGCCCCGGTGCGTTCGGCGCCGTCCGCGAGCCCGGAGCTCGTCTCGGCGGTCCTGCGGGCAGCGCGACCATGACGGCCGTCGAGCTCACCGACGCCAGGCGTGAGCGCTTCGACGAGCTCGCACGCCAGTGCGTGTCGTGCGGCCTCTGCCTGCCGCATTGCCCGACCTACGACCTCCTCGCGGCGGAATCGGACGGCCCGCGCGGGCGGATCCACATCATGCAGCGCCTCGTCGCAGGCGATCTCACCGTCGAGGACGCCCGCGAGCCGCTCGATCGCTGCCTGGGCTGCCGGGCCTGCGAGACGGCCTGCCCTTCGGGCGTGCAATACGGACAGCTGCTCGAGATCGCCCGCGACGGCGGCGCGCAGACGCCGTCGGTGCAGGTGCACGCCCTGCTGTCGTTCGTGAAGCGCCCCCGTCTGCTGGCGCTGATGCTGCGAGCTGGACGCCCGCTCGCCGGGCTCGTGCCCGGGACCGCAGGCCGCAGTGGCAAGTCGCTCGACCCGCACGAGAGCGTGACCTGGGAGCGACGGCGACCGGGCGGGCCTCCCGCCGTCGTGCTGCGCGGGTGCGTCATGCGGGAGGCCTTCGCGGGGGCCCAGCAAGCAGCGGTGGATTCGCTCGCGGCCGCCGGATATGACGTGATCGCCGGCCCCGAGCAAGGCTGCTGCGGCGCGCTCCACCTGCACAACGGCGAGCTCGCGACAGGTGAGAGCATGCGCGAATCGTTGCTCCGGGGCGTGCCCGACGGCGCCATCCTTGTCTCGACCGCCGCCGGCTGCGGCGCCGCGCTGCGCGAGCACGACGAGCGTGTGCTCGACCTCAGCGAGGCGCTCGTGCAAGCCCCGGTGCCGCCGCGGAGCGGCGGCGGCGGGCCCGTGGCGGTGTTCGACGCGTGCCACCTGCTGCACGCCCAGGGCGTCCGCGAGGCACCGCGGGAGCTGCTCCGGGGAGCCGGCTACGAGCCGGTCGAGCTCGACGGGAACGGCCGCTGCTGCGGCGCGGCCGGCGTCTACGCGTTCACGCAGCCGGAGCTCTCACGGCAACTCGCGACCAGTCGTGTCGCGGCGATCCGCCGAAGCGGCGCCGGAGTCGTCAGCTGCGGCAACCCGGGCTGCGCCCTGCAGTTGCGGGCGGCGCTGCGCGAAGATCGTCTCGACGTTCGCGTGGCGCATCCCGCCGAGCTCGTCGCCGAGTCGGCGGCGAGGTCGCGCTGACTCAGCTCTGCGGCGTTCCCGGGTCGGGCGCCGGAGGCGCCGGAGGCGGCGATGCAGGCGCCGAGGGAGCGGCGGGCGCGGCCGGAGGCGTTCCGGATCCTCCGGCGAACGACACCTGCGGCACGGCGCGGTCGCCCGCGTCCTCGATCTCGAAGAACTCGCGCTTCGTGAAGCCGAAGACCCCCGCGAAGACGGTCCCGGGGAACGTCTGGATGCGGGTGTTGTAGCTCTGCACGTTGCCGTTGTAGATGCGTCGGGCACCCGCGATCTGATCTTCGGTGTTGGTCAGCTCGGCCTGCAGCTGCTGGAAGTTCTCGGTCGCGCGCAGCTGGGGGTATGCCTCGGCGACGGCGAACAGGCGTCCGAGTGCGTTGGTCAGCGCACCCTCCGCCTGGCCGACCTGCGCCGGGCCCTGCGCACCCATCGCGGCGGCGCGCGCCTGCGTCACGGCTTCGAAGACGCCGGCCTCGTGCGCCGCATAGCCCTTGACGCTCTCGACGAGATTCGGGATCAGGTCGTGGCGGCGCTTGAGCTGGACGTCGATCCCGCTCCAGCCCTCGTCCACGCGGTTGCGCGCGCGGACCATGCCGTTGTAGATCCCGATCAGGAACAGGATCAGGAGGATGATGACGACGACGATGATCAGGACGGCCCACATACCCAGTTCCCTCCGGTGCCGGGAGCGCGATGCGCGATGGCCGTGACTCTACCCTTCTCGGAGTGATCCCGCTCACGCTCACTGCGCCGATGGCGTACGAGGCCAACCCCGGAATCATCAGGGGCGTCGCCCCGCCCGGCGCCACGAACCTCCGGGTGCTGGCCGACGGGCGCTCCGTGCGCGTGCTGGGCCTGACGAGCGGCCGCCGCGCGTTCCTGCTCGGCCCGATCGGACTGCCGCCGCGCGATCTCACGCTGACCGTGCAGGCGCTCGCGGGGTCGCGGGTCATGTCGTCGGTGAAGGTCGAGCACGTCTTCGGCCTGCCTGCCGCGTCCACACAGGTCGCACCGCCGCGCGCGATCGACGGCGCAGTCCAGCACGCCGTCGCGGGCCTGCCGACGCGCACGGGGGTGAGCTCGGCCGCCTGGGTGCGCGATCTCGCGAGCGGGCGCACCGCCGCCTACAACGCCGGTGCGCACTTCCCCGCGGCGAGCACGGTGAAGCTCGCGATCCTGCTCGCCGTGCTCGCTCGCGACCACGCCGATCCGCTGACCTCGCCCTCCTGGTCGCTCGAGCGCTCGCTCGTCCTCGACTCCTCCAACATCGCCGCGAACGAGTTGCTGCCGCGCGCGGGAGGCGCGGCTGCGCGTCGATGCGCTCGCCCGCGGCCTCGGCGCGACGGCGACCTTCACCTGCTGCGGTTACCTGCCCGAGCCCGGCGAGCAGCGGCCGGGGACCGCGCGAGCGCGACGCGACCCGCTGCCGCCCACCAGCGTCGTCGACCAGCCCGCATTCCCGTGCTGCAAGTACACCACGGCGCACGATCTCGGCACGCTGCTCGTGTCGCTGATGCTGGCGTCGACCGGTCATGGCCCTGCGCTTCGGCTCGGCATCAGCGCGCGTGAGGCGCGGGTCGCGCTGTGGCTGCTGGTGCACGCGGGCTATCCCGGGCTCGTGCGGCCGGCGTCGGCGTTCCCGGTGGGCCACAAGGCGGGCTGGCTGCCCAACATCCAGCATGACGCGGCACTGGTGTTCACGCCGCATGGCACGCTCGTCGCGGTGTTCATGAACTACTCGGCCGGAGGCGTCAGCTACGCCCGCGTCCGGGATGCAGCGGGCGTCGTCGTGCGACTCGCACTACGCCGCGGGGGCTAGGGCGACCGCGAGCTGGCCGGCGAGCAGGGCGTTGCCGACGATCAACTCCCGGTTCGCCCGCAGCGTGCGTCCGTCGCTGCGCTCGTGCAGACGCGCGAGCACGAAGGGAGTGATCGCGGGCCCGCGCACGCCCAGGGCGACGGCCTCCGCGAGCGCCTCCTCGATCAGCGGCTCGACATCGTCCAGGCTCGGCACCGGCGGTCGCGCCAGTACGACCGCTCCTGCCGAGCCGAGTTGCCAGTGCGCACGCGCCACGGCGGCGGCCTCGCCGACGGACTCGACGCGCGCGGAGACCGGCGGACCGCCCGCCGCCGCATAGAACAGCGGCAGCGTGTCCGTGCGATATCCGAGCAACGGGATCCCGAGCGTCTCGAGCAACTCGGCTGTGGCCGGCACGTCGAGCAGGGACTTCACGCCGCATGAGACGATCGCGACGCGAGTGCGGGCGAGCTCACCCAGATCCGACGAGACGTCGGGAGGCACAGGGAACCCGCGGTGGACGCCGCCGAGCCCTCCCGTCGCCATGACCTCGATGCCGAGCGGGCGCACGGCCGCGAGCGTGCCACCCACCGTCGTCGCGCCCAGCGCCCCTTGCACGCAGCACGCGGCGAGGTCCCGGGCGCCCACCTTGCGTGCGGCCGAGCCGGCATCGCCGAAGCGCCGTAGCTCAGGGGTCGTCAGGCCGACGACGAGGATCCCGTCGAGAATGCCGACCGTGGCCGGCACGGCGCCCGCGGCGCGCACCGCGGCCTCGGACGATTCCCCGACCGCGGTGCCCTCGCCCTTCGGGAACCCGTGCGCCACGAGCGTCGTCTCGAGGCACACGACGGGCCTACCCCGCGCCAGCGCGTCGGCGACCTCGGGTGCGACGCGCACCGGCGCGCTCACGGCAGGGCGCCGACGCGCATCACACAGCGGGCCGCTGCCGCCTGGCCGCGCTGCGCAGCGGCCGAGGGATCGCTCTCGAGCACGAAGCCGGCGGCAAAGGCGTCGCCCGCGCCGGTCGTGTCGACGACGGCCTCGATCTCGATCGGCGCGTGCGCGACCACCCGCCCGGCCTGCTCGACGGTGCATCCGCGTGCGCCGCGCTTGACCACCCAGAGATCGCCGAGCGGCTCCCCGAACGCCTCGGCCTCGGCCTCGTTGGCGAACACCGCATCGGGTGCGAGCGCCGCCACGCGCCTGCGCATCTCCTCGCGGCCCAGCCGGGCGATCCCGTGAGCGGTCGAGAGGTCGACGGTCACGCGAGCACCGTAGCGCCGCGCTGCGCGCGCGAGCAGCAACGCCGCCTCGGCGCCCGGTTTGCGCAGCAGCGTGTAGCCGGCCACATGCAGGACGGCGGCGCCTGCCAGCATGGCCTCGTCGACATCGTCCGGGCCGAGCTCGCCCGCGGCGCTGCGATCGCTCGCGAGCGTACGTGCGCCGTCGGGCGCGACCAGGGCGACCACGGTGCCGGAGCGCTCGCCCTCGACCACCGTTCCCGCCAGCTCGACGCCCACCCGCTCCATCTCCGCCGCGACCACGCGACCCGCCGCGTCCTCGGCCCGGCGCGCGATCAGCCGCGCGCGGCCCCCGAGCCAGCACACCCACGCGGCGACGTTCGCGGCCTGCCCGCCGGGCACGAGCGCGATCGCAGCCGGGACGTCATCGTCGGGCGCCGCAGGCGCCTCCAGCCGCACGACTACGTCGAGCAGCAGATCTCCCAGCGTGACCACGAGCACGCCGCGATCCTGGCACACTCGGCGCGTGGAGTCGCCGGCGGCAGCATCGGGGCGCGCCCTGGTCGTGAGCGGCGGCCCCGCTCCGGACGCAGCAGCCGTGGGGCCGCTGCCGGCCGCCGCGCTCGTGATCGCGGCCGACTCGGGCCTCCAGCACGCAGCCGCGCTCGGGCTGCGCGTCGACGTGCTCGTCGGGGACCTCGACTCCGCGAGCGCCCGCGCCGTCAGTGCCGCCGAGGCCGCGGGCGTCCGCATCGAGCGGCATCCCGTCGCCAAGGACGCGACCGATCTCGAGCTCGCGCTCGACTACGCGCTGGCGGCCGGGGCGACGCGCGTGACGGTCATCAGCGGCGGTGCCGGGGAGCGCCTCGACCACCACCTCGCGGAGCTCGTGTTGCTGGGGGCGGCGCGCTTTTCGCCACTGAACCTCGATGCCCGCATCGGAACCGCCCGCGCGGTCGCCATCCACGGCGGCGACGACGTCTCCCTGACGGGTGCCCCCGGCGCCGTGCTCAGCCTGCTCGCGCTCGGCGGGCCCGCGACCGGCCTGACGACGACCGGCGTGCTCTGGCCACTCTCCGACGACATGCTCGAGCCCGGCTCGACCCGCGGCATCAGCAATGAGATCGTCGCGAGCCCCGTACGCGTGCGCCTCGAGAGCGGCAGCCTGCTCGTCATCGGCACGCACCCGCTAGAGCGCGACGAGGGCGCGTCTCCGTAGGGCTGAGCAGGTCTCAGTAGGGCCGGACGGCGCCGACGTAGCCCGAGCGGCCCTGGATGCTGGCGATGCGGACGACGTCGCCCGTGTGCGGCGCGTTGATCATCTTGCCGTCGCCGACGTAGATGCCGACGTGGCCGGGCCCGTCCGACTTGGGCTCGAAGAAGACGAGGTCGCCCGGCTGCAGGTCGGCCGGCGAGACGCGCCTGCCCTCGAGGAACTGCCAGGCCGCGTAGTGGTCGAGCGTGATGCCGAGCTGCCGGTAGACGTACATGACCAGGCCGGAGCAGTCGAAGCCGCCGGTCGGGGTCGAGCCGCCCCAGACGTACGGGATGCCGAGGTAGCGCTTCGCGATCGCAACCGCCTGCGGGCCGAGCATCCCGCCGTGTGAGGCGTGGACGTCGGTGAAGGCGCTGTTGACCGGCCGCAGCCGCAGGGAAGCGGGACGACCGCGCGCCGGCAGTCGGCCGAGCGCGACCAGCGTGCTCCGCGTCATCCACATGCGCGTGGCCTGCACCTCGAGCGAGCGCCCGCGCGCCGAGAACACGAGCAGCGGCGAGCCGAGGTGCGGGGTGTGGAGCAGGAGCGCGAGCGCACCGGGAGCGACGCGGTGATGGCCGACGGCTCGCTTCGCGCCGGGTGAGAGCGCGAGGTGCGGGCTGTGCAGGACGCGTCGCTCGAGTGCGCGACGCGCGGCCGGAGCGTGCGCTCGGGCGCGCAGCATCAGCCTCGGAGGCAGCGAGTAGGGAGCGAGCCGCGGCAGATGGTCGATCTCGAGTGCGCTCTGGTGCCGCCGGCGCCTGACCTGCGGCGGCGGAACATGCAGTTCGCGGGTCGGCCCGGCGTCGATCGCGACGGGTACGACACGGCACCGCCACATGCGGCATCGGCGCCGCCGCGTGTCCAGTGGCCAGCAGATGCGGGATCGCGACCGCCGCGGAGGCCACGCCCAGCACCGCGAGCGCGCCAAGTCGAGCGACAGTCAGCATGCAATCTGCATCGGCGCCCGTCTCGGCCCGGGTCTCACCCTTTGGGGTGAGTGGCCCGCGTCAGATGATCAGGACAGGCGTGCCGAGCGGGACGACGCGGGCAATCCAGGCGATGTTCGAGTCATCCACGCGCACGCACCCGTGCGAGCGCGAGGAGCCGAGCGGGTCGCTCAGGCTCGCGCCGTCACGGCCGTGGATGGCCACCCGGCCGGGCCCGCCGCCGAAGTTGAGGAGCACGTTCGAGAAGGCCGTGAGGTGCACGACCCAGGGGCCGTAGAAGCCCTTCGGGTCTGGCTGCGCGAGCTTCTCGTAGACCGCATAGAGGCCGCCCGGCGTGGGCGTCGAGGCCTTGCCGACCACGGCTCCGAAGCTGCGCTGCTTGCGCCCGTCCCGGTAGACCGTGACGACGTGCGCCGCGCGGTTGACCGTGATCCGCCAGGGCGTCGTGCCGAGCCGGACGAAGTCCTCCCGAATCCAGCCGCTCGAGCCGTTCGGGCGGTCGGGCAGCGCCACGCGCAGCCAGGCCTTGCCCTTGTACATGCGCGAATCGAGCACGAGCAGCACATGCGGCCCTCCGCCCCACTGCGCGTGGGTCGCCAGCCGGAGCTTGATGTGCTTGGCGGGCTGTGCATAGACGTTCGTCTCGACCAGGATCTTGGCCGTGGCCGAGACCCGAGCGCTCGGGCTGGCGGGCAGCTGTGCCTTGGCCGGGTCGGCGGCGAGCGCAGGGGCCGCGCCGAGCGCCAGGACGATGGCGCCCGCGAATGCCGCTCGCAGATGTCGTAGGTTCCGCCGCACGCCTCCAACCTAGCATCCACGCCGTTTGGCGGGCGCAGAGGCTGAGGGGTGGCTGGGGTGTCAGGGTCTCCTACGGGCCGACGAGGTCACGGTCGGCCTCGATGCCGAAGCGGCGGCCGATCTCGCGTAACTCGTCGTCGAGCGGCCAGGCGTCAGGCCGCTCCTCGCCCTCGTGCACGGGCGAAGCCCCCTTGAGCTTCATGCAGCCCGTGTTGTCGCCGACCAGGGCGATCGCCTGCAGCTCGGACTCGCTCAGCGGCGACTCCCGCGGGACGGCGGCGAGCTCCTCGCGCTTGGCCTCGACCGGCTTCGCGAGCGGCCCGGTCTCCTGGATCAGCGTGGGTGCCACGCAGGCGACGGCCGGCTGGGACAGCGTCCACGCACACGAGAGCTGCAGCATCGTGAGCCCGTGCCGGTCGGCGATCGGCCGCAGCTCGCCCAGCCGGGCCCGGCCGGCGTCGACCCAGCCCGCGGGCCGGTAGCGACGATGATCGCCCTCGGTCAGAAGCCCTTCGTCGGGCACGTCGTCGTGGAACAGCCCGCCGTAGTCGACGACGCGGGCGAGCACCTTGACGCCGTGGCGCTCGCAGGCGGGCAGTGCGAGGCGACCGGGCCAGGGCTCGAGCGGATTGAGGATCAGCATCGCCCAGTCGATGAGGTCGCCGAAGCGTTCCAGGCAGCCGATGACATCGAGCGTGAAGCCGTTGGCCGGGCCGGGAGCCACGCCGATCGCGCTGCACAGCCCGGCTGCGCGAAGGCCGGCCATCGCCTCCCAGACCGCGGGCGACGTGTAGCCGACGCGGTCGGGGTTGTGCAGGAGCAGGACGTCGAAGGAGCCGACTCCGCAGCGCTCGAGGCTGCGCTCCGTTGCCTCGCGCAGGTAGCCGGCGTACGCGTCCGGGGCGCGCTGCGAGGTGAAGCGAGGGAACCCCTTCGCACCGTCGCGCTGCGTGCCGTAGAAGTCGTGGCCGATCGCTCCCACCAGCGAGAACGACTCGCGCGGCAGGCCGCTGAGCGCGCGACCGACTGCGCGGTCGGCCTCCCCCGCGCCGTACACGTCCGCCGTCACGACCGTGTGGATGGCCGCGTCCGGCCGCAGCAGGCGGACGAAGCGATCTTCGTCGAGCGGCTCGCCGAAGTGCATGTACCGGCCGCCGCTCCATGCGCCGAGCGCGGTGTGACCGGGGGCGCTCATCGGGTCGAAGTCTGTCAGCTCGGACGCAGCAGCGCCTGCACCTGGACCGCCGCGCGCAGGCCCGATTCGATGGCGCCGTCGACGAACCCGCTCCAGCCGTCGGCCAGATCGGAGCCCGCGAACACGAGCCTGCGCTCAGGCTCCCGCATGGCTGCGTGGTACCGCGTATACCAGCCCGGCCGGTGGATGGCCCAGGTGCCGCGTGCGAACTCGTCGGCCAGCCAGTCGTGGGTGGTCGCATCGACGATCTCGAGCCCCGGCGCGAGCTCGTCCAGCCTGCGTTGCACGGCCGCGCGGTCGTCGGCGTCGATCGCGGCCGCGTCGCGGCCGAAGCCGATGAGCAGCTGGCTGCCATCCGGGAGCAGCCGGTCGGTCATCAGATAGCCGAAGGGATGGCCGGGCTTGATGGCGTTGACGCCACGCCGCTCCCCTCTGACCCTCAACCACAGCTTGATGCCACGGGAAGCCTGACCGAGGGCGATGGCCTCGCGCTTGGCGGGCGAAAGGCCGTCGTCGAATCGGATGTGCGGAAGGACGTTGAGCGGGACAGTCAGGATGCACGCGCGTGCCCGCAGGATGTCGCCGTTGCGGGTCTGCACCTCGACGCCGTCGCTCACGCGCCCGACGGAGGCCACGGGTGTCGAGAGCCACTGGGCGAACGGGGCCTGCAACGCCATCGCGTCGATCAGGCCTCGCGTTCCGGCGCCGAACGTGAAGACGCCTCCCGTCTCCTGGGTGAGCTCGAGCGTGAACCCAGAGAGCGCGTGCCAGCGCAGCACGCTGACGGCCCCGGCATCGTCGAGGTAGCCGTGCGCGAGCGCTTCGAGCTCGGCCGCGATGACGTCGTGCTCCTCGTCACTGAGACCGAGCTCGCCGATGCGCTGCGCGATCGTCTGCGCATCGATCGGCGCCAGTGCGTCGAGCGCGAAGAGCGGGTCGTGCGGGCGAGGGAGGGCACGAGCAGCAGGCGCGACGAAGCGGTCCCAGGCGCGCACGGCGATCGCGTGACGATCCGACGGCGAGCCGGTCCGACGCTCCCCGCCGACCGTCCACGAGAACAGCTCGGCCGCATCGCTCTTGCCGATTCCCTGGCCGGCGCGCGTCAGCTCGGCCCAGGCATGCGGCTGGTGCCAGTGCACCCACCCCCCGCCCAGCTCGATGTCGTCGCCGCCCCAGTCGCGGTACCACGTGCGGCCGCCGAGGCGGTCGCGCGCCTCGATCAGCGTGCAGTCCAGGCCGGCGACGGTCAGCTCACGCGCGGCCGCGACACCGGCGAAGCCCCCGCCGATGACGATGGCATCGAGCACGCCGCGGAGTCTAGCCGACCCCTGACTGACGAGTCAGGCAAGCGCGGCGGCCGCCGCGCTCGGCGCACCGGGGTAGTCTCTGCACGAGCTGCGAAGGAGCGGGGCATGGACGGGCACGGTGCGATCAACGATACGGCGCGTGCCCTCTTCGCCCCGCTCGGCGATGACTACGATCGTTGGGCCGCGATCCTCTCCTTCGCGCAGGACCCGCGCTGGCGGCGCTTCCTCGTCGAGCACGTCCCCGTCGGCCCCGACGCGCGCGTGCTCGACGTGGCCACGGGAACCGGCGCGATCGCGCGCGCGCTCGTGCGGCGCTACGGCTGCCGCGTCGTCGGTGTCGACCAGTCGCCGCAGATGCTCGAGGGCGCGCGCGAGCGGATCGACCGCGCCGGCCTTGCCGAGCGCATCGAGCTCCGCCTGGGAAGCGCGGAGGAGCTCGACTTCCCCGAGGGCTCCTTCGACGCCCTCACCGCCGGCTACCTGTTGCGGTACGTCGACGATCCGCTGCGCACGGTCGCCGATCTGCTGCGCCTCGTGCGACCGGGCAGCCCCTTCGCCCTGCTCGACTTCTCGGTGCCGCCGAACATCGCTGCTCGCGGCCTCTGGCACGTCTACACGGGCGTCGGGCTTCCCGTGCTCGGCCGCCTGGTCTCGCCCGGATGGGCCGAGGTGGGACGCTATCTGCGCCCCAGCATCACGGCGTTCGACGAGGTCTACCCGCCCGGTGCGTTGCGGAGGCTGCTGATCGAGGCGGGCGCCGCCAACGTGAACACGCGCCGCATGAGTCTCGGCGGAGGCCTCGTCGCATGGGGAGTCCGCGCTGTCCGGTGACGCGGAGCGCGTCGCGTTCTACGCACTCCGCCCGGGGGGCGCGAGGGACGTCATCACGCTGCTGCACCCGCCCTACACCGCCTGGCACCTCTCGTACGTCGTGCTCGGCGCCGGGCTCGCCGAGCACGTCGACGGGGCGCGTCTGGCCTGGACACTGGCGGCATTCGCGCTCGCCGTCGGCATCGCCGCGCACTGCCTGGACGAGCTGAACGGCCGGCCGCTCGGCACCCGCATCCCCGCCCCGGCCCTGGCCGTGGCAGGCGGCGTCTCGCTCGCCGGCGCCGCGGCGATCGGGCTCTGGGGCGTCCACGTGATCGGCCCCTCCCTGCTGCCGTTCGTGGTCCTCGGCGTGGCACTCGTGCTCGCGTACAACCTCGAGCTGTTCGGCGGCGCGATGCACTCGGACGCGGTCTTCGCGCTCGGCTGGGGCTCATTTCCGGTGCTCGTCGGCGGGTTCGCGCAGACCGGGGCGATCGAGCTGTCCGTCGTGCTGGGCGCCGGGTTCGCCGCCGCCACGAGCCTGGCCCAGCGGTTCCTCTCGAACTGGGCACGGCGATTGCGGCGCGGCGGCCTGCACGTCGAGGGGTTCATCGAGCGCGCGGGCGAGGAACGCCAGGCGCTCGACGTCGCCACGCTCACGACACCCGCGGAGATGGCGCTGCGCGCGCTCGCGGTGGCGCATGTGCTGCTGGCAGTCGCGCTCGTCGCCCTGCGATTCGGCTAACGCCTTCAGACCTCGCGCGCGTCTCGACGATCGAGGCTCAGCTTCGCGGCCTGCTGCTCGACGCGTCAGGTCGTTGCCGTCGACCGTCGACGAGAAGCCGCACTGCGGCGAGAGGCAGAGCTGGTCGATGTCGGCGAACCTGCGGCCTCCTCGATGCGGCGCTTGAGCTCGTCCTTCGCTCGAGCTCGCCGCTCTTGGTGGTGACGAGGCCGAGCACGACGAGCTTGCCGGGCGGCAGGAAGCGCAGCGGCTCGAAGCCGCCCGAGCGCTCGTCGTCCCACTCCATGAAGAAGCCGTCGACCTCGAGCTCGTTGAGCAGCACCTCGGCGACGTACTCGTAGTCGCCCGAGGCGATACCACGACGAGCGGAAGTTGCCGCGGCACATGTGCGTCGTGATCGCACATGCCCTCGCGGCCGGCTCGGCGATCGCCTCGTTGAGGTGGCGGATGTAGCCTCGTGCTGGTGCTCCGGGTCGCCGCCGATGCTCGCGCGATCGTGCTCGCGCTGCTTCGGGTCGTTGAGGTAGGCGAGGCTCGTGTCGTCGAGCTGCAGGTAGCGTGCAGCCCAGCTCGCCGAGCCGGCGATCTCCTCGCGGTAGGCCGCGGTGAGATCGGCCCAGAACGCGTCCAGGTCGGGGTAGACCGTCTCGTCGATCGCCGCGCGCCCGCCGCGGTAGTGCACCATGCTCGGCGACGGGATCGTCAGCTTCGGCACGGCCGTCGTGACGGTGTCGCGCAGGAACGCGAAGTCGTCGGCCGAAGATCGTGTGGTCGAGCCGCACCGGCTCGTCGACGCGCATGCGATGGCGGCGTGAAGACGATCGCTGCCGGCCGGGTTGTGGAACTCGACGACCAGGTCCGAGGCAAGCTTCCTGACGCCGCCGAGCTGGTAGATGAAGTCCATGTGCCAGGAGCCGCGCCGGAGCTCGCCGTCGGTCGCCGACTGCAGCCCGACTGCCTCCTGCATGCGCACCGCCTCGCGGACCGCGTCGTCCTCGATGCGCGCAGCTCCGCCGGCATCCAGCGTGCCTGCCGCATGTCGAGCGCGGGCCTGCGAGCTCGGGCGGGCGCAGCAGGCTGCCGACGTGATCTGCCCGGAAGGGCGGCTCGCTGCGCCAGGTCATGCGGTCCTCCTCGACTCGACTGCCACCGCGACTATAGGGGGGCGTTTAGGACGCGATCGACGGGGTAGCGGCCCCGTGTGTCCAGCAGCTCGCTCTCGACCTATCTGACGGATCATCTCGCCGGTGCCACCGCCGGTGTGGCACTGGCCCGGCGCGCTGCCGGACACAACGACGGCACCCCCGCCGGGCGCCGATTGGAGCAGATCGCACACGAGGTCGAGGTCGATCGCGACACGCTCGCGCACTTCATGGCGAAGCTGGGCGTGCGCGCCTCGTGGACGAAGAACGCCGCCGCGTGGCTGATGGAGCGCTTGTCCCGACTCAAGCCGAACGGCCGCGGCCACGGGGACAACTCGCTCCAGCGTCTGCACGAGCTCGAGACGCTGTCTCTGGGCATTGCGGGCAAACAGGCGCTCTGGGAGGCCCTGCGGGCGGCGCCGCAGTCGGCGGCGATCGCGGAGCTGGATCTCGACGAGCTCCACGAGCGGGCCCGAAGCCAGCGCGAGCGCGTGGAGATGGAGCGCATCGCCCTCGCGCGAGTGGCGCTGTCGCTCTCGCCGGAGGCGTCGCAGCGTCCGCTCGACGAGATGCGCGCCACGCCAATCGGCCGCTAGGGACTCCGGACCTCCAGTACGGCGCGGAGGCCGGGAGTCAGCCCTCCTCCGTCGATGCGCCGTGGCGGGAAGATGGCGGCACGGTAGCGGGCGTTCCTCCTCGATCGGATTTCGCCACTCGTCTGCGCGTGTCGCTGGTTCGTTACAGAGCTGCGCGCAGGTCGCCGCGGATCTCGAGGCAGCGCAGGCGGTCGAACCCCAGCCAGTAGCGGCCGTCCTCCTTCACGATCGTGAGCAGGACGTCTCCGCATCCCGGGCAGCGCACGACCGCGCCCGGAGCGTGCCCATAGACGCGCGTCGCCGCGATCGGACCGGTCAGGCCGCAGGCGCCGCAGGTGCTCCTTGCGACGGTCAGATCATGCTGGAACAGCTCTCCGAGGACTCCCGCGAGCGAATTTCCGTCGAGTACCAGCTCCGCGTCCATGTCAGCCTCCCGTTGGTCCGAAACGCTCGGTCCTGATCCGCTCGGGTTCGTGGCCGAGCGCCACGAGTTCCGTCGCGACCGCCTCGACGAGGCCCGTGGGCCCGCACACGAAGCTCGTCGCGGCGGTCGCAGGATCCCAGGCCAGCTCGGCGAGCATTGCCTGATCGATGCGCCCGCGACGCCCCGTCCACCCGACCGGCGCCTCGCGCGTGAGCGTGTGGACGATCTCGACACCCGCGAGCTCGTCGAGACGCTCGAGCTCGGTCGCGTAGATGATGTCGGACGCGGTACGCCACGACGCGAGCAGCCGCACCTCCGCATCGCTGCCGCTGGCCGCGCGATGGCGCAGCATCGCCATCAGCGGGACGATGCCCGAGCCGCCTCCCGCGAGCAGCACCCGCCCTCCGGCGGCCGCTTCCCAGACGAAGTAGCCGCCGATCGGGCCGCGCAGCTCGAGCTGATCGCCGGGGCGGAGCTCGTCGACCAGGTACGGCGAGACCTCACCGTCGTCGAGCCGCTCGACGGTCAGTGTCAGGGTCTCGTCCTCGGGCGCCGAGGCGATCGAATAGCTGCGCTGTGCCTGGTAGCCGTCCTCGTCCGTCAGCCGTATGTCGACGTGCTGGCCGGCCTGGTGACCGGCCCACGCCGAGGCGCGCAGCACGACGCTCTTGACCCGCGGCGTCTCCTCGATCGAGGAGACGACCTCGGCGAGCTGCCAGCTCAGTCGCCCGCGTACCGCTGCTCGAGCCACGGATCGCCGTAGTTGTGGTAGCCGTAGCCCTCCCAGAAGCCCGGCTCGTCGTCCTCGCGCAACTGCAGGCCGCGCACCCACTTCGCGCTCTTCCAGAAGTAGAGATGCGGCACGAGCAGCCGCGCAGGCCCGCCGTGCTCCGGCTCGAGCGGCTCTCCGTCGAAGCCGAACGCGACCCACGCCTTGCCGCCGCGGAGATCGTCCAGGGGCAGATTGGTCGTGTAGCCACCGTCGCTGAAGGCGACAACGAACTCGGCGGATGTCTCCACTCCGTCGAGCAGCGTGTCGATCGACACGCCCTCCCAGCGCGTGTCGAGCTTCGACCACTTGGTGACGCAGTGGATGTCCTTGACGATGCTCTCACTCGGCAGCTTGCGGAACTCGTCCCAGCTCCAGCGCAGCGGCTCGTCGATCTCGCCCGTGATGGCGAAACTCCAGTTCTCCAGCGGCCGATGCGGCGTGGGACCGGCGGAGAGCACGGGGAAGTCCGACGTCACGTACTGGCCGGGTGGCACACGCCCTTCCTGGCCTGGCTCGGTGTGGCGACGGCGGAACCCGCGGGATACGAACGACATGCCGACCTCCTCTGCACGGCAGCGTAGGAGATCGAATGCGCTGGCCGCTTGGAGGCATCCCAGCAAGGCTGGCCCACACCGGCACGCCGAAACAGAAAAGGCCCGCCTGAGCGGGCCTTTCCAGACCGCCTCCTCCCGGAGACGTGACCTCTAGAGGTCGGCGGTGACGCTGTTGAGCGCGCCACCGATAGCGCCACTCAGGAACCCGAGGGCGGCGAAGATGCCGATGGCGATGACCGCCAGGACGACCGCGTACTCGGCCATCGTCTGGCCGTCTTCCCGTGCAAGCCGTGCAAGCAGCTTGGTATACAGATCCAGCACTTCTTCTCCCTTGCCTCTCTGGCGCCCGGAGAGCCACAGTCATACAGCCGAGCCGCCGAATTGCAATCCCCCGAACCGCTGGATGCGTTGGAATCACCCGTCTGGCGGGACTCGCGTCGCGCTCGTCTTAGAACTGGTTTCAAAAGGCGCATCGGACCTTTGAAACCAGTTCTTAGTTGGCGATCAGGGCGACGGCGCCGCGCACGAGGAGATACACGCCCAGCACGACCAGGGCATATGCCGCCAGACGCCGCCAGTTGCGGTCGAGCCAGGCGTTGAAGCGCGCAGTCTCGATCGCGGTTCGCGCAGGCGCCACCAGGTACGCGACGAGCGGGACCTCGATGAAGGCGAACATGATGACGTAGAAGCCGAGGAGGGTCAGCACGGTGGCCGGGACGCTGTAGTCGAGCTCTGCGATGTCCTTGAGGGCGACGAACGGGAGCACGCCGGGCACGATGTTCAGCACCACGCCGGCCAGAAAGGCCAAGGGCGCCCCACGCGACAGCATCCGGTCGATCCGGCCCGGCGGCTTCGCGGCGTCCTCTGCTCCACCTGCGCGATCCGGCTTCGGATCGGCTCTCCGCGCCAGCAGGAGCCCGGCAGCCAGTGCGATGGCGCCGGCCGCCAGGTCGACGGCCGGGTCGGTGGTCGACCTCGAGCGCGAGACCAGAGAGGAGTGCTCCAGCGCGTAGATGATGATCAGTCCCACCGTCATCGTGGTGAGCAATCCGCCGGCCAGAAAGCTCACGAGGAGCCGCGGAGGATGCGCCGTGCGAAGTGAGATGATCACGACGGCCAGGAGTAGCGGCCAGAAGGCCGAGGCGATCGCCAACGGGATCAACTCGATAGCCATCCTGGATTTGCCCCGCCTACAGGCGAACCCGTGCCTCAGCAGGGTTTCGGCCGCTCAGCACGTCGCGACGTGATTCAGGTTTCCGCCGACGCGGCGGGCGGATCGGCTGACGTGGCCGCTCGTTCGGGCTCGCCCTCTCCGCCTGGGCCGGTCCCGGCCTCGTCGTCCTTCCCATCCTTGTCCTTCTTGCGGAAGTGGATGAGCCCGCGCGTCTCCTTCCAGCCGATCTGGCGGGCGAGGAGCACGAGGCCGAAGCCGACGTTCCACGCGGTCGTGATGATCTGCTGCCCGATGGCATAGGCGCTGATCGTGGCCTGAGGCGCCACGCCCTTGAGGACGACGGATGCGAGTGCCGTCTGCGCTCCGACGGCGCCGGGGGCGACTGCGACGGTCGACGAAATCGAGCTCGCTGCAACGATCAGGAACACGTTCTCGACCGAAACCGGGATGTGGAACGCCTGCATGAATGTCGCGTTCACGCCCATGCGTGCTGCGTACGACAGCGCTTCCACGCCGACGACCTGGACGAAGAACTTGCGCGGCTGCGAGAGGATGGCGCCGCCGTCCTTGGCGTTCTCCCAGGTTTGCTTGGCCCGCGTCCAGAGAATCCGCAGGGTGATTGCGATCAGCAGTCCGCCCGCGATGATCAGGAAAACCGACCATCCCGGGTGGTCGGCGAACCAGCCGAAGTGCACATCGAACGATCCCGCCGCCGAGAGGAACAGCCAGCCGTAGATCAGGGCGGCGACGACGATGAAGAACAGGTTCTCGACGACCGTCGCGCCGACGAGGCCGCTCACGGTCGAGCCCTCGATCGACGTGCGGAAGAACCCGAGCATGGCGACCGTGCCCGCAGACGCCGGCAGGATGCCGTTGAGCGCGTTGCCGCCCGCGTAGTAGCTCAGGACCGGCACGAATTTCACGCCGCCCTTCGGATACGCGGCACGCAGGATGTTGCGCCAGGCGAGAGCGACCAGCACGGTCTGTGCAGTCTGGAACGCGAGGCCGAGGATCAGCAGCGGCACCGAGACCGCAGTGAGGCTGTCCCAGAGGGTGTTGAGCCAGTCCTTCACTCGATGACGGGCTCCACGCGCGGCCGCGAACGTCGCTTAGAGGCGAAGGCCGTCGACTCCGTTGCCACGGCGAGGCCAGGGTGCCCGTCGATCACCGCGGCGACTGCGACCCCTCGGGCACCTTGGATGTCTTCGTTCTCGACCGCCATCGATGGTCTTCCCCCGGCCGTTGTCGCGCGAGCGTAGCGCTCCGGGACCGTGTGCGCTCGGAGTGAACGGTGCGTCACCCTCGAGGGGTGAGTCGCGGCGCAACGGACGCGTCACCGCTCGAGTAGGCAATCTGAGCGCGCCGGGGCACGCGCGGACTTACAATCGGCCGCATGATCGAATTCGTCGCACAGCGCCTGATGCTCGGCGACGTCGTGCTGATCGATCTTCCCGACGAGCAGAGAGTCGAGGCGACAGTCGTGCGTCCCATCGAGCGCACCGAGAGGACCGTGCGCGTCACCTTCCGTGTCGAAGGGCGCGACGACTTCATTCGCGAATGGCCGCTCGGCGAGATGGTCACGGTCGTGCACGGCTCCTAACGCGGATCCGCAGCACGACTCAGCTGTGGCGCTCGGAGCTCGTCGCGCCAAGGCGCTCGAGAGGAATGCGCCCGACGAAGTTCAGCACGACGCGACGGGCACGGCAATCCGCGTCTTCAGCGCGCCGGTCGCGATCGTCGTCGCCGTGGCATTCGCGGTGTCGTGGAAGCCGTTCGTGAAATCGAACCCGAGGCCGTCACGACCACGACCACGAGCAAGGCAGTCGTCTCACTCACGTGGGCCGTTGTAGCAAGCCGCGACCGAAACCGCCTTCACAGCACATTCACCGAGACGTCACCGGTCCGTGGCGCTCCGGTGGGCGTCACGGCGCGAAGCTGATCGAGCCCTCCGCGTGCGCCCCGGCGGGAGCCGTCGCAACCGCGCTTGCGCTGCAGGTCGCCGCGCAGTGCACGGCGATCGTCGTTCCGCCGCCTTCGAGCGATGCCAGGAGGTCGCCGGGCACGACGCCGGCACGACGCAGCGCGTCTGCGCCGAGCCGGAGGATCGTGTCGTGCCCTGGGTTCGCGTTGCCCGGCGAGTATCTGTCGGCGAGATACGCGTCGGCGCGAGCGGAGGGGATGATGCCGAGACTCTCGACACCGATGTCGCCGCCGGCGGGCTGACCCGGATCGACGAGGTCGCGAACGCTGCCGTCGGGCGCCACGGCCAGCAGGCGGCCGTCGACCTCGTCGGGCGCGATCACGTCGCCGGCAAACGCGCCGAAGCCGGCCGGGGCGACCACCGGTCCGCCTTCGAGATGCGGCGCGCTGCGTGTCACCGTGTGCGTCCGGCCGCGACAGTCGACGGTCACGAGCGCGCCGCTCCCGCTGGCGGTCAGGCCCAGCACCAGCAGCCTGCCTCCGAAGTGGCCCACGGTGTCGAAGACGATGCCGTTGAGCGTCTTCACGCCGCGGATCCGCGCGAGCGGGCGGACCCGTCCGCCCGGCGTGACGACAAGAACGCGCGTCTTGCCTGCCGGCTCGATCGCATAGACGGTGTCGCGCGGAAAGCCACACTGCGCTGCCGCGACCCGCTGCCGCGGGCCGGCGACGGCGATATAGGGCTCGAGCTTGGCGTCCGCCGCGTACGGAGCGCCGCTCGACGGATACGGCACGAGTCGCGCGTTCGCCGTCCGCAGCAGGAAGAGCCGCCCACGCGCAGCGACCACGAAGCGCCCGTCGCTGCGCGGCCCGACGACGTCGACGACGCCGCGCGTCATGCGCCACGCCTGCCAGGCTCCGGGATCTTGGTCGCGTGCGGCCAGCGGCGAGGCGGCGGCGAGCAACGCCGTGATCGTCAGGGTGGGCAGCGTGACCCCGCGCACGTTCCCGAGCGTAGCGCGCAGCAGTCGAATGCCGATGACGCCGGGCTACGGCCGCTCGTAACGGCGCCTTCGCAGAGGTTCGTGCGACCTACTCCTCAAAGCGACCCGTGGCGTCACGATCGCGGTCGTATCGTCTCGTAAGTGGAAACGGGGGCAACCAGGACTCGCGACGGACGATCCAGCTTTCGTAGGTTGGCATCAGTTGGTCAGGGGCATCCAGGGATCCCAGGTTCACTTCGATTTCGTCTTCGCTGCGTCCGAAGATCGACGAGCCGCAGCGGGGACAGAAAGAGCGCCCGACGTACTCGCGTGTTTCGCCATCGATCGTCACCGCATCCTGAGGGAAGACCGCGGAAGCGTGAAAAGGGCGCCGTGATGCTTGCGGCAGTCGAGACAGTGACAGACGCCGACCCGGTAAGGGAGTCCCGACGCCACAATGCGGACGTTGCCGCACAGGCAACCGCCGGTGAATCGGTCCATGCTGCGTCTCCTCTCATGCCCTGCAAATGCCCCACGCTTGGGCGACGACGGGCGTGCCCTCGCAGAAAAACCCCGCCGTAGCAGGGTCTTTCTGCAGCTCCTCGGGTAGGACTCGAACCTACAACCCTCCGGTTAACAGCCGGATGCTCTACCATTGAGCTACCGAGGAAGGCCGCTTCAGAGTACCAGCGAGCCGCTACTCGCGCAGGCGCTGCGTGTCGCGATAGCTCTTGAGCTTCATCAGAGCACGCGACTCGATCTGGCGGACGCGCTCGCGCGTCACGCCGAACGCGCGGCCGACCTCCTCGAGCGTGCGAGCGTCACTGCCGTCGAGGCCGTAGCGGAGCTCCAGCACCTTGCGCTCGCGGTGCGAGAGTGTCGACAGGACGTCTGCCAGCTCCTCCACCCGCAACTTGGAGAGCACCGTCTGGTGCGGTCGCGTCTCCTCGTCGTCCTCGATGAACGCCCCGAGCGAGCCGTCGTCCTCATCGCCGACCGGCGTCTCGAGCGACACGGGCTCCAGGGCGATCTTGAGAATCTGGTCGATGCGGGCGGGCGTCGTCTCCATGACCACGGCCAGCTCCTCGGACGACGGCTCGCGCTCGAGCTCCTGCATCAGCTGGCGCTGGATGCGATGCAGCTTGTTGATCGTCTCCACCATGTGCACCGGCACGCGGATCGTGCGCGCCTGATCGGCGATGCCGCGCGTGATCGCCTGGCGGATCCACCACGTCGCGTAGGTCGAGAACTTGTAGCCGCGACGCCAGTCGTACTTCTCGACGGCGCGCATGAGGCCGATGTTGCCTTCCTGGATGAGGTCGAGGAAGAGCATGCCGCGGCCGACGTAGCGCTTCGCGACCGAGACCACCAGACGCAGGTTGGCCTCGATCAGCTGGCGGCGAGCAGCAGGGTCGTTGCGCTCGATGCGCTTCGCGAGCGCGATCTCCTCGGCGGCAGTCAGCAGCGGGACACGGCCGATCTCGCGCAGGTAGGCGCGCACCGGATCGTGCGCGCGATGGCGCACGGTCACGTCGATCGTGGGGCCCGCCTCGACCTCGGGCTCCTCCTCGTCGTCATCGTCGACGGCAATGACCTCGAAGCCGTGCGCGTCGCGCGAGGGAACCTCTTCCTCGTCGTCGGCCGAGTCCGAGAGCAGGCCGAGCAACTGCGAGCCGGAAAGCTCGTGCTCTTGTTCGTGCTCGTGTTCGTCGCGATTCAAGGGGTCCGTCATCCCATGCCGCTTGTCCGTGGTGCATACGCGCCACCGGCGCGGCGCGCCAGGGCCTGGAGCTCAGTGAGCTCCCTCATCTCCTCAGGAGTTATCTCGGCTAGAGCGGCCTTCTCCTTGAGCGGTTCCAGTCGGCGTTGGATCCAACGCGATTCGACTCGCCCGGCGACCTCGGCAAGCGCCTCCGGTCCCCCGTGACGGGCAGCCAGCGCCAGGAGCTCCGGCTCGAGGCGCTGCATACCTTCTCCGGAGGGTATGCCGTCCTGATTCAGCCGCGCGCGCACCCAGGCATGGGCACTGCGCAGTTCCTCGTGCGTGAGCGCTTCGGGGGGCACGCGATCGAGCGTCGCGAGACCCCGCTCGCCGCTCGCCAGCGCGAGCGCGAGCAGCAGCCGTTCGTCACGCTGCGCCGCGTCCATGGGCAGCCGCACGCGCGCCGGCGGCTCCGGAACCGCCGATCGGCGGCGCACCGGCCGCGCGACGAGCCGTGATTCCGTGACCGGATCGAGGAAGAGCCTCGATCCCGCCCTGCGCACGAGCTCGTCACGCTCGGGCGTCGCGGGCGCGTCCCGGAGGATCGCTTGCAGCGCCTCGTACGCCCGGTCGCGCCCGTCGGCGCTGTCCGAATCCGCCGCGTCGAGCACGAGCGAGACGCGAAACGCAAGCACGCTCCGCGCCTCGCCGAGCACGCGATCCACGGCCTCGCGCCCGGCCGCCGCGACCTCGGCCGGATCAGAGCCCTTCGGTGGAAGCGCGACGCGCACGCGCAGATCCGCGGCCGTGGCCAGCTCGAGACCGCGCAGCGCGGCCTCGCTGCCGGCAGTGTCCGCGTCGAACAGCAGCACGACGTTGCGCGCCAGCTTGCGCAACTCGAGCAACTGCGGCTCGGTCAGCGCCGTGCCCATCGATGCCACGACGTTCTCGTACCCGGCCTGGACGAGACCGATCACGTCGGTATAGCCCTCGACGACGATTGCCTCCTCGGCCTTCGCGATCGCCGTGCGCGCCAGGTGCAGGCCATACAGCGTCGAGCCCTTCTTCCAGAGCGGGCTCTCCGGCGAGTTGACGTACTTCGCACCGGACTCGTCGGGCGGCAGCCGCCTGCCCGCGAACGCGATCGGGCGGCCGCGCGTGTCGAAGAGCGTGAAGACGAGACGGCCGGTCATGCGATCGACGGGACCGGATCGCCCGCGGCGCGTGATGCCCGTCTCATCGAGCTCGCGGTCGGCGAACTGGCGCCTGCGGGCTCCCGCGATCACGGCGTGCTCGTCTGCCGAGTAGCCGAGCTGGAAGCGCTCCGCGCTCGCCCATGCGACACCGCGATCCGACAGGTAGGTGCGCGCGCCCTCCGCGAGCGGGCTCTCGCGTAGCACGCGGTGGTAGAACGCCGCGGTCAGCGCCAGCAGCTCTCGCCGTCGGTCCTCGCCTCGCCGTCGAGCCGCGATCTCGGGGCTCTCCTCCTCGTACTCCAGCGGCACGCCAAAGCGCTCCGCCAGCCACTCGACCGCTCCGATGAAGTCCAGTGCGTGGCGGGCGCGCACGTATGCGATCGCGTCGCCTCCGACGCCGCAACCGTGGCAGTGGTAGAGCTTCTTGACCGGGTTGACGTAGAAGGACGCCGTCCGCTCCGAATGGAACGGACAGCGACCGACCCACTCGATGCCTGCCTTGCGCAACTCGGTGTCGGGGCGGATGAGCTCGACGATGTCGGCGCGCTCGCGAACTGCGTCCTTCGACGCCTGTGTCAGCCGCCCGCTCATGGGCCGGCCTGGGCAAGCGGAAGCAGCAACTCCTCGAAGCGGCGCAACGCGTAGCGATCGGTCATGCCGGCGACGTGGTCGGTGACGCGCGCGGCCAGGTCCGTGGGCGGGTCGCCGTCGTCCATATCGCGCGGGTGGTCGCAGAAGTGGGCGAACAGGCTTCGCACGACGAAGCCCGCGCGATCGGCCTCGGCCCGCAGGGGGCCCTGGCCGTAGACGCGCTCGAACAGAAACGTGCGCAGGGCGAGCATCGCCTCGGCGACAGGCTCGCTCTGCCGGATGTCGCCGGCGACCTCGGATGTCTCCACGAGGTCGTGCACGATCGAGTCGATGCGCGCGGAGCCCGTCTCGCCGAGCATCGCGACTGGTGCCTCTGGCAGCTCGCCGGCGTCCAGGACGCCGGCGCGCAGCGCATCGTCGATGTCGTGATTGATGTAGGCGACGCGGTCGACCAGCTTGACGATGCGCCCCTCGAGCGACTCAGGCGCGACCGGCCCCGTGTGATTGAGGATGCCGTCACGTACCTCGTGGGTGAGGTTGAGGCCACGCCCGTCGCGCTCGAGCACGTCGACGACCCGCAGCGAGTGCTCGTTGTGGCGGAAGCCCCGCTCGAAGCGAGTGCGCAGCGCCGAGTCCAGCGCGGCCTCGCCTGCATGACCGAAGGGCGGATGACCGAGATCATGGCCCAGGCCGATCGCCTCGGTCAGATCCTCGTTGAGGCGCAGCGCACGGGCGACGGTACGTGAGATCCCTACGGCCTCGAGCGTGTGCGTGAGCCGCGTGCGGTAATGATCGCCCTCGGGCGCCACGAAGACCTGCGTCTTGTGCTTGAGCCTCCTGAAAGCCTTGCAATGGGCAATGCGGTCGCGATCCCGCTGGAAGGCGCTGCGGAGCCCGCAGGGGATCTCGGGGTTCAGCCTTCCGCGGGTCTGTGACGAGCGTACCGCGAGGGGGGAGAGCCGGCTCGCCTCCTCGGAATCGAGGCGGGCCAGGAAGGTATCGGCGACAGGTCCAGTGGTCCGCATCCGCCTGGCCGATTCTACTTGAACCTACCGTCGCGCCGAGACGGCGTTGACGGCCGTTTTCAGGATTTTTGGGGGTCTGGAGCCACCCACACCGCGAAGTGCCTGGAGTTGGTCTCAGATGATGATCGGAACCGTACCGCCGTCCGCGCTCCACGCCGAGCCGGTGATGTAGCTCGCGCGGGCCGAGCACAGAAATGCGATCACGTTCGCGATCTCCTCCGGCTCCGCCAGGCGGCCGAGCGGGCGGGCCGCCGCCGGTGGCCGCCAGCGCGGCCTCGCGGTCCTTGCCGGCGCGCTCCGCGTTCTGATCGGCGAGGCCGCCGGGAGCAAGCCAGGCGGCCGTCAGCGTCGGGCCGGGGCAGACCGCGTTGACGAGAATGCCCTCGTGCGCGTGCGCGTCCGCGAGGAGGCGTGAAAACGACAGCACTGCGGCTTTGGTCACACTGTAGTCCGGCATGCCCGTGGACGGGCGTTTGCCGGAGGTCGAGGCCACGTTGACGACGCGAGCCTGGTCGGAGGCGCGCAGGCGCGAGAGCGCCGCGCGGGTGCAGCGCACGTAGGCCAGGACGTTGAGCTCGAACGATCGCATCCAGGCGGTGTCGTCGACCTCCCACCAGTTGGCGACGTGCGCCGCGCCGACATTGTTGACGAGCACGTCGAGGCCGCCGAAACGCTCGCTCGCGGCGCCTACGGCCTCCTCGCACCCCGCAGCGGTGGACAGGTCGCCCGCGATGCCCAGCGCGTCGGGAGCGCCGATCAACTCGAGCTCGCTCGCGACAGCCGCGACGCGGTCGGCGTCGCGGCCGACCACGGCAACATGGGCTCCGGCGCGTGCCAGTGCCTGTGCACCGGCCAGCCCGATGCCCGACGTGCCACCCGTGACCAGGCAGCCGCGCCCCTCGAGTCCGAGCTCCACGCGCGGCATCCTAGCCGCGGGAGCGGCCCGCGACGCGGCTACTAGAGTGCGAGCGGATGCCCGAGCTGCTCCTCGTCCGCCACGGCGAAACCGCACTGAACCAGGAGCGCCGCTGGCAGGGCCAGCACGATGCATCGTTGACGCCCCGCGGCCAGGCCGAGGCCCAGGCTCTCGCGGAGCGCATCGCCGCGGCGCATCCCGTTGCGCTGTATTCCTCGGATCTCCCGCGCGCGAGGGAGACGGCGGCGGCGATCACCCGGCTCACGGCGCTCGAACCGGCGCTCGACGCGCGCTGGCGTGAGGTCGACGTCGGCGAGTGGCTCGGCCTCACACCGGCCGAAGTCGAGTTGCGTCACCCGGAGGGTTACGCACGCTGGCTCGCAGGCGGCACCGGCTGGGAGCAGGGGGAGTCGTACGTGGAGATGGCCGCGCGCAGCCTGGAGGCTGCGCGCGACGTCGCGAGCGCACGCGCGGGTGCGACCCGGCCGGTCGTCTGCGTCACGCACGGAGGCGTGATCAGGGCCATCGTGATGCACGTCCTCGGCATGCCGCCCGAGACGCGTCGCCTGCTCGCCACGGGTAGCACCGGCACGATCACGTCAATCGACGCCGGCGTTCCGATCTGGCGGCTTCGCTCGTTCAACGACGCCGGCCACCTGCCCGGCTAGCCGCCGGCGGGAGTTGCCCTACTCCTCGGCGTCGCGCAGGCCGCTCGGCGGCCAGTCGCCGTCGGGCGCGTCGCAACGGCTCGTGCAGTGCAGCGACGCCACGTTCTGCAGCGGCACGAGGATGTGCCCGTTGAGCTCGACGTGCGGAACGTCCTCGAGCAGGCAGTAAGCCGTGAGCACCCCGTCCTGGTACTCGCCGCCAAACAACGCGAGCTCGACATGCTCGCCCTTGTACTTCTGGCTGTAGTCCTCCACGGAGCTCCTTCCAGATCCCGGCCCGTGCAGCATACGGGACGGCATGCTGCGGCGGGAAGCAGCTGTCGCCGCTCCCCGCCGTCTTGAAGCTAATTCCGGCAGCGACCTACTCTCCCAGGCAGTTGCCCACCAAGTACCATCGGCGCAAAGAGGCTTAACGACCCTGTTCGGAATGGGAAGGGGTGTGACCCTCTTGCCATGACCACCGGAAATCTCGCGGGTCCCGTGCGGGTACCCTCAAAACTGCACAGCGGCAAAGTCGTGTTCTCGAAGTCGGGTGAGAAATCAAGACCTCGGATTATTAGTAACGGTCCGCTGCACGCATTACTGCGCTTCCACGGCCGTCCTATCAACCTGGTGGTCTACCAGGATCCTTACTCGCTCGAAGCGATGGGAGGACTCATCTTGAGGTCGGCTTCCCGCTTAGATGCTTTCAGCGGTTATCCGATCCGAACGTAGCTAGTCAGCAATGCCGCTGGCGCGACAACTGATACACCAGAGGTTCGTTCACCCCGGTCCTCTCGTACTAGGGGCCACTCCTCTCAATCCTCCAACGCCCACAGAAGATAGGGACCGAACTGTCTCACGACGTTCTGAACCCAGCTCGCGTAGCGCTTTAATGGGCGGACAGCCCAACCCTTGGGACCTACTTCGGCCCCAGGATGCGCTGAGCCGACATCGAGGTGCCAAACAGTCTCGTCGATGTGGACTCTTGGAGACTATAAGCCTGTTATCCCCGGAGTACCTTTTATCCGTTGAGCGACGGCAATTCCACTCTCAACCGCCGGATCACTAAGCCCTACTTTCGTACCTGCTCGACTTGTCAGTCTCACAGTCAAGCTCCCTTATGCCTTTGCACTCTACGCACGATTTCCAACCGTGCTGAGGGAACCTTTGGGCGCCTCCGTTACATTTTAGGAGGCGACCGCCCCAGTCAAACTGCCCACCTGACACGGTCCCCCGCCCGGATTACGGCGCGGGGTTAGAAGCTCAGAACGCCCAGGGTGGTATCCCAAGGATGGCTCCACGGGGACTGGCGTCCTCGCTTCAAAGCCTCCCACCTATCCTGGACAGAGCGCCCCAAACTCCAATATCAAGCTGCAGTAAAGGTTCACGGGGTCTTTCCGTCTTTCTGCGGGTACTCGGCATCTTCACCGAGACTACTATTTCACCGAGTCCTTCGTTGAGACAGCGCCCAAGTCGTTACGCCATTCGTGCAGGTCGGAACTTACCCGACAAGGAATTTCGCTACCTTAGGACGGTTATAGTTACCGCCGCCGTTTACTGGGGCTTGGATTCAAAGCTTCGCCTTGCGGCTAACCTCTCCTCGTGACCTTCCAGCACCGGGCAGGCGTCAGCCCCTATACATCGTCTTACGACTTAGCAGAGACCTGTGTTTTTGGTAAACAGTCGCCTGGGCCTAGTCACTGCGGCCCCCTCGGGCTCCGGCAGCAAGTGCCTTCACCCTGACGGGGCGCCCCTTATCCCGAAGTTACGGGGCCATTTTGCCGAGTTCCTTAACGAAGGTTCTCTCGATCACCTTGGTATTCTCTACCCACCCACCTGTGTCGGTTTAGGTACGGGCACGCGCCTTCTCCCTAGAGGCTTTTCTTGGAGGCATGGCTTCAAGGACTACGAGCTCCCTCACGGGGCTCTCGGCATCCCGCCTCAGCGTTTGAATGGCCGGCGCATTTCACAACCGACCCGCCTACACGGTTACCCCAGGTCAACTCCAACGCCTGGGTTCCCCTAGCCTACCCCGTCCCCCCATCGGTCAAACGATGGCTACGTGGTACGGAATATCAACCGGTTATCCATCGCCTACGCCTGTCGGCCTCGGCTTAGGTCCCGACTAACCCTGAGAAGATTAGCTTTACTCAGGAAACCTTGGGTGTACGGTGGACGTGTTTCCCACACGTCTTTCGTTACTCAAGCCAGCATTCTCACTTCCCATGCCTCCACGGCTCGCTTGTCGCGGCCGCTTCAGTCGGCATGGGAACGCTCCCCTACCACTCGACCAATAAAGGCCGAATCCGCAGCTTCGGTACTCACCTTGAGCCCCGTTACATCGTCCGCGCCCGAACACTTGACCAGTAAGCTATTACGCACTCTTTCAAGGGTGGCTGCTTCTAAGCCAACCTCCTGGTTGTCTATGCATTCGGACATCGTTTCCCACTTAGATGAGAATTAGGGACCTTAGCTGGCGGTCTGGGCTGTTTCCCTCTCGACTACGGAGCTTATCCCCCGCAGTCTGACTCCCGTCCTCTAGAGCAATGGCATTCGGAGTTTGTCTGACTTCGGTAACCTGGTAAGGCCCCTAGGCCAAACAGTGCTCTACAACCAATGCTGAACGGACGAGGCTATACCTAAATATATTTCGGGGAGAACCAGATATTTCTGTGTTTGATTAGCCTTTCACTCCGATCCACAGCTCATCCCCGCCGTTTTCAACCGACGTGGGTTCGGCCCTTCACGAGGTCTTACCCCCGCTTCAGCCTGGCCATGGATAGATCACACAGTTTCGGGTCTAGCGCACGCGACTAATTCGCCCTATTCAGACTCGCTTTCGCTACGGCTCCGTTTCCTTAACCTCGCCGCGTACGACTAACTCGCTGGCCCATTATGCAAAAAGTACGCCGTCACAGAACAAGTCTGCTCCGACCGCTTGTAAGCACACGGTTTCAGGTTCTATTTCACTCCCCTCACGGGGTGCTTTTCACCTTTCCCTCACGGTACTAGTTCACTATCGGTCACCAGGGAGTATTTAGCCTTGCGGGGTGGGCCCCGCAGATTCCGACCGGGTTTCTCGTGCCCGGCCGTACTCAGGAACGACTACGAGGAGTGCACGTATTTTCGCGTACGGGGCCTTTACCCTCTATGGCGCGAGTTTCCACCCGCTTCCGCTAACGCGTGCATTTGTAACTCCCCGACTGCGCTGCGGCACAATCATGAGTCGTCCTACAACCCCAGGCCGGCAACGTCCGCAGACTATCGCTCCGACCTGGTTTAGGCTCTTCCCGTTTCGCTCGCCACTACTAAGGGAATCGAGGTTTCTTTCTCTTCCTCGGGCTACTAAGATGTTTCAGTTCGCCCGCTTACCTCCAGCACACCTATGGATTCAGTGTGCGGTACCCGCGCATTACCACGGGTGGGTTTCCCCATTCGGAAATCCCCGGATCAACGCTTGTTAGGCAGCTCCCCGAGGCTTATCGCAGCCATCAACGTCCTTCATCGGCTCCTGGTACCAAGGCATTCACCGTGTGCCCTTGTTCTCTTGATCATGACTCACCGTCATTCGAGAACACCACTTCTACCGCTGTGCAGTTTTCAAGGTACCGGCGGGATGCGTCCCGCAGCGAGCGCCCGACGAGCGAGCCCGACAGGCTCGCCGACCGCCTCGAGAGGCGGAGCGTCGGTCTCTCAAAACTCAATAGCATGAGGCCGGCCACCCTTGCGAGTGGCCTAAGCAGTCCGTGTCGATATAGATTCCAGGCGAGTCTTGCTGCAGACCACGGTGCCGAAGCACCGGAACCGCGTCCAAGAGGACACGTCGTCTCGCAGAGACGCCTGCGGTGATAATGGTCACCGCATCCCTAGAAAGGAGGTGATCCAGCCGCAGCTTCCGCTACGGCTACCTTGTTACGACTTCACCCCAGTCACCAACTCCACCTTCGACCGCTCCCTCCCTTGCGGGTTGGGCCACGGGCTTCGGGTGTCTCCGGCTTCCGTGGTGTGACGGGCGGTGTGTACAAGGCCCGGGAACGTATTCACCGCGGCGTTGCTGATCCGCGATTACTAGCAACTCCAACTTCATGCAGGCGAGTTTCAGCCTGCAATCCGAACTGGGACCGACTTTTTGAGATTCGCTCCGCCTCGCGGCATTGCAGCTCTTTGTATCGGCCATTGTAGCACGTTTGTAGCCCTAGACGTAAGGGGCATGATGACTTGACGTCATCCCCACCTTCCTCCGGTTTGTCACCGGCAGTTCTCTGTGAGTCCCCGACATAACTCGCTGGCAACACAGAGCAGGGGTTGCGCTCGTTGCGGGACTTAACCCAACATCTCACGACACGAGCTGACGACAGCCATGCACCACCTGTGATGCGGCTCCGAAGAGGGACCGTGTTTCCACGGCTTTCCACAACATGTCAAGCCTAGGTAAGGTTCTTCGCGTCGCATCGAATTAAACAACATGCTCCGCTGCTTGTGCGGGCCCCCGTCAATTCCTTTGAGTTTTAGTCTTGCGACCGTACTCCCCAGGCGGGGCGCTTAATGCGTTAGCTTCGGCACGGAAGGAATCGACACCTCCCACACCTAGCGCCCATCGTTTACGGCGTGGACTACCAGGGTATCTAATCCTGTTCGCTCCCCACGCTTTCGCGTCTCAGCGTCAGTACCGTCCCAGAGAGCCGCCTTCGCCACGGATGTTCCTCCTGATATCTGCGCATTCCACCGCTACACCAGGAATTCCACTCTCCTCTTCCGGACTCTAGCCAAGCAGTATCCCGCGCAGGCCTGAGGTTGAGCCTCAGGATTTCACGTAAGACTTACTTGGCCGCCTACACGCGCTTTACGCCCAATAATTCCGGACAACGCTTGTCCCCTACGTATCACCGCGGCTGCTGGCACGTAGTTAGCCGGGACTTCTTCTGAAGATACCGTCACTCCGCAGAGCTATTAACCCTGGAAGCTTCGTC
>CAWJTT010000020.1:0-363576 GCA_963845865.1 uncultured Actinomycetes bacterium | reverse complement strand
ACGTTCCGCCGGTCGTAGAGCTTGTCGTAGTGGTAGAACGACGAGCCCTGCGGCCAGGCCCGGTCGTTCGAAGGCACGTCACCGACGGTGCGCCATCCGGCCCGCTTGAACGCGTCACTGAGCGTCAAGCGGTTGGTCTTGACGAGCTGGTCGTAACGCAGCTGATTGTCGACCCAGACCCCCGACTGCATCGTGGAGTGCGCGAGCCAGCTGAGCCCGCCGAATGTCGGCGAGGTCAGGAAGGCGCTGCGGGCCGAGAAGCCGGAGGCCTGCAGCCTCCGGGTCCCCCTGTCGAGCGCGGTGATGACCCCCGGCGAGAACGAGGGATCCGTGATCGCGACCTTCCCGTAGCTCTCGACGAACACGAGGAGGACGTCCTTGCCGCGCAGGCCCGCCAGCAGCCGGTCGGCAGGCGTGTTGCGGAAGCGGTCGTGGCGGATATCGTCGGCAAAGATCGCGTGGTCCTCGACGCCGGCGCGCACCGCGCGGACCTCGTGGGAGACCAGACCGGCAGCGCTCGTGGAGGCGATGGGCGCGTAGGAGACGAACTGGGCGCCGAACGCCCAGCACAGCACCCAGACGACGCCGAGCGCCGTGACGGCCGCGAGCGACGACCGGCGATGGCCGGCCGCGACCCGGGTCAGGCGCAGCACGGCGAGCGTCGTGATGACGAGCACGCCGACGCCGAGCACCGCCGCGCCGGCGACGGCCAGATTCGCCTGCGTGCGGCCGATCGAGTCGCGCAGTGTCTCGATGCCGATGCCCGTGTAGCTCCCGTCGGCGATCGGGTCGAATGGCCGGTCGAAGGCCTCGAAGAACCCCATGTCGAGGATCTTCACGATCACGAGCAGCCCGAGGACCGGCCCGACGACGCAGGCCAGGAGGCGTCGGGCGTTGGCGGGCAGGACGAGCGCGAGGGCGACGACGACGAGGCCCTCGATCGGGAGCCTCACGAACGCGCCGGGCGTGAGGTGGCCCAGCTGATCCGGAGCCACGAGGGCGACCCACACGATCAGAAGGGCGAGGGTCGTGAGCACCGCGGCAATGCCTGCTCGCACGCGTCCTCGTTCGGACTCTGCGTGCGTGGCGACTGCGAGAGCGCGGTCTCGCTCAGCAACCGCCGCCACACGACCGTACGTGACATGCCGGTGGCTCCACAGCCACGCCACGTCGTGACCGAACGACTCGGCCAGCAGGCCGAGTGCGACGAGGAGGGCGGCTTGGGTCAGGGCCAGCGGCAGCACGTCTGCGGCCGCGATCGCCAGCGTGATCCCCTGAATCGCGGCGACGACCTTGCGCCAGTAGCGCGGCGGGAGTTGCTCACGCATCCACGGCAGCAGCCAGCCGGCTGCGTAGAACGCGTAGCGCGCCGCGCCGATCGCGAGCACCCATGCACCGGCCGAGCGGGCGACGTACACGCTGAGCACGAGGATCAGGAACGCGTCGACCTCACCGTCGAAGTGCGCGCCGAGGGGCGACGCCCTGCCTGTGCGTCGCACGATCCAGCCGTCGACCGCGTCCAGCACGAGCGCGACGACCGCGAGCGTCACCAGCATCGCGACCGCCGCGGGCTGGCTGAACGAGTCGGCGACCAGCGCCGCGACCCCGACGGCGAGCGTGGCGCGCGCGAGCGTCACCCAGTCGGCCGGGGCGAGCCGGTCGCAGCGGTAGCGAGAGAGGCCGCGCGCCAGGGCCGCATTCGTGATCAGTGCGCACATGACTCCGACGACCCAGCCGGCGCCGCTGAGGCCGACGGTGCCCGCGAGGGCGGCGAGCAGCGCGACCTGGGCGATCAGCCCGGTCAGGGGGCCGACCTGAACCGTTCTCGCTCTTGCTCCGGTTACCGAGCCGACCTGAACCATTCGCACCGCTTCTCCGTGTTGGTGAGTACCTCGGGCACTACGGGGGACACCGTCCTCCGGTTTTCCGGCGCAGGCGGGGAGGTCGGACCAAAGATCGTGAACTGTACGCCTGTGGAGCGGGCATGAGGCAGGACGAGCGCGCACCGTTCGTGCAGGCCCTCCGGCGTGCGCGCATGTCGGCGTATGCCCCCGGCGAGTTCGTCGAACAGGAGAGCTTCATGCTCGCCGGAGAGATCCTCGCTCTGGCGCGCCGCGCCGGCATCGCACCCGGGGTTTCCGTGCTGGACCTGTGCTGCGGCGTCGCCGGGCCAGGGCGGTTCATCACCCAGGAGCTGGGTTGCACGTATCTCGGGGTGGACGTCAGCTCCAGCGCTATCGACATCGCACGTGAGCGCGCCGCAGCCCTTCCCTGTCGCTTCGAGGTCTCGCGGATCCCTCCGGTCCCGCCCGGCCCGTTCGACGTGGTGCTCCTGCTCGAGACCATGCTGGCCTTTCCCGAGAAGGAGACGCTGCTTCACGGGATATCCGGGGCGCTCACGAGCGGGGGGCGCTTCGCCTTCACGATGGAAGAGGGGCTTCCCCTCACGGACGCAGAGCGAACGAGCATGCCCGACGCCGACACGGTCTGGCTCACGCCGCTGCAGGAAATACTGACCTCCCTGGAACGGGTCGGGTTGGTCGTCTGCTGGCAGGCGGACTGCAGCCTGTCCCATCGTGCGGTGGCGGATTCGCTGATCGACGCGTTTGCCGCCGATGCCACTGAGATCGCCGGGCAGATCGGGCAGGAGGCACTGGAGGACCTGCTGGCCGCCCACCGGCTCTGGAGCGACTGGCTGCGGCGAGGACGGGTCCGCAAGCTCGCCTTCGTTGTCGAGAAGTGAGAGACGCCACGGACGACGGTCGCCGACGTCGCGGCGTCGGGCCGCGGTCCTGGCGTAGGGGATCAGCCGGCGCTGTCGTCGCCAGGCTGCGGAGGAGGCGTCTGCTTCTCGGCGAGGATCGTCGTCACGTACTCCCGTACCTCGTCGCGCATGAGCGTCTCGACGCGTTCGACAAAGGCGGGAAACGCGGCCTCCAGTGTCTCGTAGCGCGTATACGGGCCCGCGCGCTGCAGGTAGAGCCACCCTTCGCTCTTCATCAGTTCGACGCTGCCGCGATAGTGTCGCCAGCGCTGGCCGCTGGTGAGGAAGTGCTCGACGGCCGTGGCCGCGGCGACGATCACACCGAGGACGACGGTGACCGTGCGACCCACCGTTCCGAGGTTGAGGGCCACCAGCGCCGGGACGAGCGCGGACAGGACGATGGCGGGGATGCGGAGTCCGTAATAGCGGATGAGGTTCGACGCGGAGCCGTCCTCGAGCCAGCGGAGATATTCGAGGTACCGCCGCGTCAAGTAGCCGCGTGCCTGGTCGTCGAGGGACGCCTGGGCGATCGCCTCGGCGAGCAGTTGCTCGTCACGGTGATGGCTCGTTACGTGCAATGGACTCGCCTCCTGGAGCCGTCTGGACGCGGACCGGCACTCGTGCACCGGCATTCTCGCGCGACGTGCTGAGGACAGGAGCGCGAGTCGTGGCTGCGCGGCCCGCGCCCAGCGCGCACCCCGGCGAACCGGCGTCTCGTAGGATCGTCCGGGTGGCGATCGTCTACGCAGCTCTGATCGTGGTCGCGGTCGCCGCGGTGGCGATCTCGTCGATGCTCTTCGTCCGCCGCCGCGCCCCGGAGGGCAGCTACTTCGCTGACGGCGACCGCGCCTCGGGCGTCTTCGGCGTCCTCGCGACCGGCTTCGCCGTGATGATCGGTTTCGTCGTCTTCCTCGCCTTCGAGAGCTATGACACGTCACGCAGCGGCGCGGAGGCCGAGGCGCGCATCGTCGTGCAGCAATTCGAGCTGTCGCAGTTCATGCCGCCGGCCGCGCGGCCACAGCTCGCCGGAGAGTTGATCTGCTACGCGCGCTTCGTCGTTCACCGCGAGTGGCCGGAGATGCGCGCCGGCACGCTGGCCGATTCGTTCAACCCCTGGGGCATCGCGACGTACAAGACGCTGAAGACGATCGAGCCGCGTCGCGCGTCCGAGCAGGCCGCCTACTCGAAGTGGCTCGACGAGCGCTCCGACAGGGAGGATGCGCGCTCCGACCGCGCACATGGGGCCGAAGGCGTCATACCCACGCCGCTCTGGATCGTGCTCTTCCTGAGCGCGGGCATGATCTTCGTCTTCATGCTGTTCTTCGCCGACAGCGCCGAGCGCCGGGTCGTACAGGCCACGATGATCGGCGGCGTCATCGCCGTGATCACGTCGACGCTGCTCCTGCTGTGGTTCCTCGACAATCCCTACCATCCGGGTGTCGGAGGCCTGCAGCCCGTTGCCATGCAGCGCACCCTGCGGGAGATCTCCAAGGAGGTCACGCTGGCGGGGATTCACCCGGCGGTCCTGTGCGGCCCGAGCGGACTGCCGCGTGGCTGAGAACCGGGTGCGACCCACCTCGCGCCCACCCACTTCGAACAAGGTCGGGGCCCTCTGCGGGCACGGTTGACGCCGACGCCGGGGTCGTACACTCACGGCGCCATGCTCTGCGCACAGTGCGGTCAGGAGAACCCCGACGGATTCCGCTTCTGCGGCAGTTGCGGCGTGCAACTCGGGAAGGTGCCGGCCTCTGAGGAGCGGAAGGTCGTCACCGTGCTGTTCGCCGACCTCGTGGGCTTCACGAGTCGCAGCGAGCGTATGGATGTCGAGGACGTCCGTGGAACGCTTGCGCCATTTCACGCTCTGCTGCGCGACGAGCTCGAGCACTACGGAGGGACTGTCGAGAAGTTCATCGGCGATGCGGTCATGGCCGTGTTCGGCGCTCCGGCGGCCCACGAGGATGATCCGGAGCGCGCAGTCCGCGCGGCGTTGTCGATCCGGGCCGCGATCGATCGGTTGAATGACTCCGAGCCCGATCTCGACCTTCATCTCCGCGTGGGCGTCAACACGGGTGAGGCGCTCGTGGTGCTGAGTGCGGATGCCGCGCGTGGCGAGGCGATGGTCTCGGGAGATGTCGTCAACACCGCGGCCCGCTTGCAGGCGGCCGCGCCGGTCGACGGGATCCTGGTCGGCGAGACCACGTACCGCGCGACCGATCGCGCGGTCACCTACCGATCGGCCGAGCCGGTCGTCGCGAAGGGGAAGACCCGACCCGTGGTGGCATGGGAGGCGCTCGAGGCGAGGGCACGGCTCGGAGTCGACGTCGTGCAGCGGCCGACGACCCCCCTCGTAGGGCGCGGCGAGGAAATCGGCCTGGTGCTCGACGCGTTCCGCCGCTGCCGCGCGGAGTCGGCTGTACAACTGGTGACGATCGTCGGTGTGCCGGGCATCGGCAAGAGCCGGCTGGTGTGGGAGCTGCTCCAGGCGGTCGAGCGCGACCCCGAATTCGTCACCTGGCGCCAGGGGCGTTCGCTTCCCTACGGCGACGGCGTCACCTTCTGGGCGCTCGGTGAAATGGTGAAGGCCCAGGCGGGCATCCTCGACTCCGACACCGCGCTGGAAGCAGAGGGCAAGCTGCGTGCGACGATCTCTGATCTCTTCCCCGACAAGGGCGACGCGGCGTGGGTCGAGGAGCATCTCAGGGCGCTTGCCGGCCTGGAGGTGGAAGCCGTCGTCGGCGACGACCGGAGCGGCGAGGCGGCGTCGGCCTTTCGCCGGTTCTTCGAAGCCCTCGCGGAGACCCATCCGCTGGTACTGGTGTTCGACGACATCCACTGGGCCGACGATGCGCTGCTCGACTTCATCGACCACCTCGTGGATTGGGCGGGGGCTGTCCCGATGCTGGTCGTCTGCACGACCCGTCCCGAGTTGCTGGACCGACGGCGGGGCTGGGGTGGTGGCAAGCGCAACGCGCTGACGATCGCACTCTCGCCGCTGGCTGACGCTGAGATCGCCCGGCTCATCGGCACGTTGCTGGAACAGGCCGTGATGCCGGTCGATACGCAGGTTCGGCTTCTCAGGGCGGCCGCCGGCAACCCGCTCTACGCGGAGGAGTACGTTCGCATGCTGATCGACGTCGGGCATCTCCGGCTGGAGGGCGGTCGCTGGCGACTGGCAGCGGGAGTCGAGTTGCCGGTGCCCGAGTCGGTGCAAGGGCTGATCGCCGCACGCCTGGATGACCTTCCGGCAGACGAGAAGGGCCTCATACAGGACGCGTCGGTGCTGGGCAAGGTCGTCTGGCTCGGCGCGCTTGCGGCGATGAGCGGCACCGGCCCGTTCGTCTTGGAGGAGCGCCTGCACGCGCTCGAGCGGCGCGAGATGCTCCGGCGCGAGCGACGCTCGTCAGTGGGCGGCGACGTCGAGTACGCGTTTCGTCACATCCTCATGCGCGACGTTGCCTATGGCCAGATTCCGCGCGCCCGGCGCGCGGCCAAGCACCGTCGTGCGGCAGAGTGGATCGAGTCGCTGGCTGCGGATCGCGAGAACGCTCCGGACATGCTCGCTCACCACTACTCCCAGGCGCTGGAATACGCCCGCGACTCGGGTCAGCCGACCGAGGAGCTCCAGCGGCGAGCGCGGATCGCGTTGCGAGAGGCGGCCGAGCGAGCCGCTGCACTGAACTCCTTCGCGCTGTCGCAGCGTCACTACCTGGCTGCACTGGCACTCTGGCCCGAGGCTGACGCCGAGTGGCCCGCAACCGTGGTGGCAGCGGCCGACGTCGGTGGTCTCAGTGCGCCGGGCAAGGAGATGAGCCTCGCCCTGCGCGAGGCACGAGACCGGCTCATCGTGTCGGGTGATCGTGGCATGGCTGCCAAGGCGGAGATGCTCGCAGCATTCCGGTGCTGGAACGAGGGGATGGGCGAGGAGGCGCGGGCCGCCTTCGCGTTCGCAGACGAGTTGCTCGTGGGAGCTGCGCCTTCAGCGACCGTCGCGCGGGTCATCAGCAGGCTTGCCATCTTCGCGATGCTGCGCGGAGAGTTCGATGCCACGATCGGACTCTGTGAACGGGCGCTCGCGATCGCCGACGATCTCGATCTCGACGAGATCCGTGCCCACCTGCTGAACACCCAGGGCGTCGCGCGGGTCAACCATGGCGACCTTGCCGGCCTCGCCGACCTGGAGGCGAGCGTCGAGATCGCGGAGGGACTCAACGCTGCAGAAGCGATGATCCGCGGCTACAAGAATCTGGGGAGCGTGCTCGCGGAGCTCGGGGAGCTCGGTCGCGCGACCGAATTCGAGCGGAGGGGAGTCGACGCAGCCCATCGCTTCGGCACGGACTACCAGGTCGTCTGGTTCGATACCGAGTTGGCGATCCTGGCGTACCTGGCCGGGGACTGGGACTCCGCCGACGATGCGTTCGCTCGCCTGGACACCTGGGTTGCCGAGGTCGGCCCTCACTACATGGAGTCGGCGGCCCGGAGCGTGCGTGCGCAGATGCGAGCCGCACGCGGAGATCCGGCCGGTGCGCACGCGCACATGGAGCGGGGTCTCGACTTCGCACGACGCGCGAACGAGCCGCAGCTACTGCTCCCAGCGCTCGCCGACTCGGCCCTCATGGCGGCGAGCCTGGCGGGCAGCGATGCCGCGCTGCAGGTCGCCCACCTCTTCGAGGAGCTCGCCGCGGCGAGAGCCGGACGGTGCCGAGGGCGGCTACTGGACGGCGGCCGCCGCACTCGCTCTCGTGCTCAGCGACCAGCCCGAGCTGTTCGCGGGCATCGTCGTCGACGGACGATCGCTCTGGGTCGAGCCCGCGCGGCTGCTCGTCACCGGGGAGTTCCGGCAGGCCGCCGACCTGCTCGCGACGATCGGCGCTCGGCCCATGGAGGCGTTCGCAAGGCTGCTGGAGGCCCGGTCGTCGATCAGCAAGGGCCATCGGGCCGAGGGAGAAGCCGAGTTGCAGAGAGCGATGGACTTCTGGAGTAGCGTCCGAGCAACCCGGCACTGTGCGACGGCCGAGGCGCTACTGATACGAACGGCTTGACCGGAGTCCGCACCGCGAGTCGCGTCAGAGCGATGAGCTCAGCTCATGCCGCGGCGGCGACCTGGCGCAGACGGGGCCGGATCACGAGCAGGTACGCCGCCACGGCGCATACGAGGAGCCCGCCCCACGCGGAGGTCAGCCCTGGACGGATGACGTTCGGGAACTGCGTGTGCACCCAGCCGCGCTTGTAGATCTGCTCGTGCCAGCCGTCCTGGATCGCGACGCCGAGGCCGTAGCACAGCGCCAGCGCGAGGTAGCCGGCGAGGATTGCCCGCAGCCGGGTCGGCCGCATCAGGCCGAGCTGTCGTGAAAGGCCGAGTGCGGTGGCGACGAGCAGGATGCCGTCGAGACCCTCGTGGTTTCCGAGGTGCACCGCGTGGAGGTGTGGATGCCCCACCTCGGGAATGATCGTCTTCGACATGTAGATCGCCCGCAAGCCCGGGACGTCGCCGACGTAGACGCCGATGTGCGCGAACAGCCAGGGGAGCCCGGCGATGAGCAGGAGCGCGATCAGCGCGATCGCGGCGCGGTCACCGACGACGTGGCCCGGGCTCCGACCGACGCCGCGTCGCGCGAGTCCCCAGAGCGTGAGTGCGAGCGCGAGCGCCACGCCGATCGCGGCGAGCGCGTTCGACGGCTTGGCGTCGAGGTTGTCCTGATTGACCACGCCTGGCCAGACGATCGTCACGCAGAGCCCGAGTGATGCCCATGCGAGCACGACGACCAGGCGGCGGGCACCGCGACCGAGCGTGGCGTCGGCCAGCAGGCGGTCGACCGCGACTGCGAGCAGTGCGATCGCAATGATGCTGATCGGCCAGCCCAGCAGCACGAGCACTCGGCTCGCGCCGGCGCGCACGCCTGTCCCGCTGACGTTGTAGAAGTCTCGCGCCGGCAGGCGCGCATACGTGAACCACGCAAGGCCGCAGAGGACAGCCAGCGTGGCCCACAGCGCCAGCGCCTCGGCCAGGCCGGGTCCCGGTTCCTCGCCGGCGCTCATGCCGCCCGGCGCTCGAGGATCATCGGCAGTCCGCCCTTCGGGCGCAGCGTGACCGCCGCCTCGCCGACGACGTCGTGGCCCGCCGGGAGTCGCAGACGCCAGCGCTGCGCGATCACGCTCGCCACGAGGACGCCCTTCGATAACCGCGAACGCGTTGCCGATGCACTGCCGGGGCCCGCCGCCGAACAGCAGGTAGGCGTGCCGCGGCCGGCGAGCCACGGCCTCGGGCGCGAACCGCTCGGGGTCGAAGCGCAGCGGATCGGCGAAGAAGCGATCGTCGCGGTTCATCAGGAAGGTCGGCATCAAGACGACGGCGCCGGCCGGAATCACGCAGCCACCGATCTCCTGGTCGTGCAACGCCCGTCGTTCGATGCCCCAGGCCGGCGGGTACAGCCGCATCGCCTCGAGCAGCACCATCTCGACGTAGCGCAGACGCTCGACGTCGTCAGCCGTCGGCAACCGTCCGCCCAGGGCGCTGTCGATCTCGTCATGCATCCGCTCCTCGACCTCCGGGTACTGCGCGAGCAGGTACCACAACCAGTTGAGCGCGTTCGCCGTCGTCTCGTGTCCGGCTGTGATCAGGGTCACGACCTCGTCGCGCACCTCGGCGTCGGTCAGCCCGGCCTGGTCGCCCTCGACATCGCGTGCGGCGAGCAGGATCGAGAGCAAGTCGCCGTCCACGGCCGCCACCCCCTCGCGCCGGCTCTCGATCACGTGCAGCGTGGCGGCATCCAGTTCGGCACAGCCGCGCTTGAAGCGCCGCACGGCAGGGAGGGGTGTGCGCAGCAAGAGCGGCAGGATCGCGATGACGAGGTAGTCGAAGAAGCCGCCGACTCCGGACGTGGCCGCGCCGATCGTCGCGGCCTCGTCCTCCACGGAGTGGCCGAACAGCGCGCGACACACGATCGAGAGCGTGACGCGCGTCATCTCCTTCGCCACGTCGACGGTCGCGCCGTCGTTCCATCCCTCTCGCAGGCGCGCGGCCTCGCTGACCATCACGTCGCCGTACGCGGCGACGCTGCGCCGGTGGAACGCCGGCTGGATCATGCGCCGGTGGCGCAGATGCACGTCGCCCTCGGACGTCAGGAGCCCCTCGCCGAGCACGATCTGGGCGCGCTCGAAACCGGGCCCCTTCTTGAATGCGCGGTTGTGCGTGACGAGGACGTCGCGCGCCAGGTCGGAGCGGGCAACCATCACCACGTCCTGCGGCCCGATACGCCAGTGCACGAGGTCGCCGTGGCGCCGCTGGAGGCCGGCCATGTACGCGAGCGGATCGCGGTGCAGGGACCACAGAGACGAGCCCGGAAGCCATTGCCGGGGCCCGGGCCCGAAGCTATCGTGTGCGGCCATCCGAAGAGCGAGAGTCTACGGCTCGGGACCGGCGCCCGGCGTGCAACCAGGTCCGCGCCTGGCGGCGCTGCGGCCAGTGCCCTGGTGGCTGCGGGCGTACCTCTTGCTCGGCACCGCCCAGGGGCTTGCGATCGGCCTCACGGGATTCTTCACGCCCGCCCACGTCGTCGGGTTCCCGCTGCACACGACGCCGCTCAACACGCGCTTCGTCGCCTCGTTCTACCTTGCGGGCGCTGTGGGCCTCGGCCTCTCGGGTATGGCGCGCCATTCGATCGATACGCGCGTGTTCGTCGCGGGCTTCGCCGTCGTGACATCACTGCTCCTGCTCGCCACGCTGATGTACTGGTCCGACTTCACCGCCAACGGCGTGCCGTACCCGTGGCTCATCTCCTACATCGTCGACCCGGTCGTGGGCGCCTTCGCCCTCTGGTCGCTCGACCTGGCGAGACCCGCAGTACCGGGGACCCACCGGCTGAGTGGCATCTTCGGAGCGATCCTCGCCGTCTTCGGGATTCTCGGCGTCACCCTGCTCTTCTTCCCGGACACCGCCGTGGCGCACTGGCCCTGGAAGCTCACCGCGATCCTGGCAAGGGTCTACGCGGCGATCTTCATCGCGTTCGCGCTCGGCGCCGGCCTTGCGGCGTTCGAGCGCCGCCGACAGGCGATACTTCCGTTCACGCTCAGCGCGCTCACGCTCGTCGTCCTGATCGCACTCGCGTCGCTGATCCATCGCGATCGTTTCGTGTCGGGACCCGCCCCCTGGATCTGGGGAGTCGGGCTGGGTCTCGGGATCGCCGCGCTCACGCTCGCGGGGGCCTCCCTGCTGCGACCACGAGCAATGGCGTGAACGGCCGCACGCAGATCTTCCTCGGCCTGCTCGGCGCCGGCCTGCTGGGCCAGGGCGCGATCTCGCTCCTGCTCGATGCGCTCGGCCTCTCCGGCAACCAGCTTCCGCAGAGGTTTGCCAACTCGGACCCGCTGCATGCCTCGATCCATGTGATCTGGGGTGCGGCCATGATCGCACTCGTGCTGGTTGGCCTGTCCGACGCCGATGCCACCCGACTCGCCCTCATTTTCGGGGTCTTCTACACCGGCCTCGCCATCGCCGGACTGACGATCCACCATCCGCTCGGCATGCGACTCGACCGGGGCGAGAACGCCTTCCATCTGCTGGTCGGTCCGGCCTCGCTCGCCGTCGGCCTCGCGTCCGGCCTCCGCCCCAGAGAACGGCCGGCGTGATGCTGTTCGCGGTGGTCGGTTTCAGCGCGCTCTTCGTCGGCGTCAAGCTGTTCGAGCGGCGACTCGGCAAGGCCCTCGTGCGCGCGGGGATCGCGTTCCTTCTCGTCGTGCCGTTACTGGGAGCCGCGTACGCGGCGTGGGCCCTGTCGCGCCACTGGGTCGCCCCGGTGGACGTGGCGCTGCTCGCGGCGTTTGCGACCGTCACGGGACTGGGTACGTCGTTCGGCTATCACCGGCTGCTGACGCACCGCAGCTTCGAGACGTATGCGTCGATCAAGGCGATGGCACTGATCGCGGGCGCGATGGCCGTCCCGAGCAGGCCGATCGACTGGGCGGCTCGGCACCTCGAGCATCACGCCCACGCCGATCGCGAGGGCGACCCGCACTCACCTCTCGACGGCTTCCTGCATGCACACGTGGGCTGGATCTTCGCCGTTCAGCCGGCGCGGCGCGAGCGCTATTGCCGGCGCCTCCTGGAGGACAGGCTGGTCGTCGCGGTCGACCGCACGGCCGAGCTCTGGTTCTTCGCGGGGCTCGTCATTCCGGTGCTCATCGACGGCTGGCGCGGCCTCATCTGGGGAGGCCTCGTACGCATCGCCGTACACAACCAGACGATGTTCGCGGTGAACTCGGTGTGCCACTCACTCGGCTCTCGGGATTTCGAGACGAGGGATTCCAGCCGCAACAACCTGCTCGTGTCGCTGCTCTCGTTCGGCGAGGGCTGGCACAACAACCACCACGCCTTCCCGTCGATGGCCGTTCACGGAATCGGCCCGCGGCAGCCCGACCCGACCGGTCTCCTGATCCGCCTGCTCGACCGCGTCGGTCTCATCTGGGACGTCCGGCGGCCGCCGTCCGAACAGGTCGCCCGGCGCCGCCTGGTGCCCGGTGGGCGAAGTGCGGCTGAGTGAGCAGCGTCAGACCGGCCCCACAGGGTCACCCACGCGGACGCGGCCGGTGGTGACAACGTTGCCGACGACGCCGAGCGGCAGGGGCTCGGTGGTCTCGATCTCGCGCCGGTAGGTCGCGAGCACGCCGAGCGTGTCGAAGTCGCGCTCGGCCGTGTCAGGATCGCAGGTCGTCACGGCGCAGCGCCCGACGTTCCCGCGCGGCTGGACGACCGCGCTGCCGATGCGGACACGACGGCCGATCCAGGTGTCCTCCTCGTACGCGCCTGCGCCGTCGACCTCGAACAGCATGCGAAAGCGCCTCGAGTCGAGCACCTCGACGCCGCCCACGCGCGCGAGGTCGGCGATCGAGGCCGCGGAGACGATCGTCACGCCGGCATCTGGCCCCCGATCGGTAGCCGCGCCTGCGGCGTCCGACATGACGAGCCGGAGCGAGAGTCCGGACCAGGCCGAGAGTGCCGCGCTCCAGGGGCCGAGGACGAGGCGCCCGGAGGCCGGGCGTCCGAAGAAGACCGTCTCGATGGGCTCGCCCAGCTCGAGCGTGCCCGTGACTGCGCCTCCCTCGGGGAACTCGAGCGAGAGTGTCCCTGTGGTGAGGTCGAGGCGGCTTGTCACGAGCGAGAGGCGCATCGACGTCTTGCCGTTGACGAACCGACCGGCTGCGTCGACGAGGTGCAGCCGGCGATTCTCGGGCACGCCGTTCGGCCCGAGCTCGACCTCGCCGACGCGCAGCAATGCGAGCCCTTTGACCGGAGCGATGGAAATCCGCGAGACGCGCACATCGCGGGTGGGGGCCACCACTCGCCCATCCTAGCGAGCGGTTCGCGAGGCGCCCGGGCGCGCGCGGATTCTCCGCTCAACCGGCCGCGCTGACGCTGCCGATGAAGCGGATGTGCCGGTCCGGGGTGAAGCCTTCTCTCGTCTCCGCGGCTCGACGCCGCTGAAGCCGCTGCTCGGCTTTGCGACGCTCACCGCGTGCGCCGTCGCGTTCCATCCGCAGGGCAGCGATTGGCGCTTCATCGGGCTCGCCGCCCTCGCCTTCGCATGCGGCGCTGCCGTGATCGCGCTCAGCGGCCCGCGGCGCGAGTCCATCTGGCTTCCCCTCGTGCCGGCGTTGACGGCCCTGCTCGCGATCGGATTCCTGCGGCAGAGCCAGGGCGGCTCGACCTCCGGGTACTCGCCTCTTGCGATCCTCGCCGTCGTCTGGGTCGCGATCGTCCTGGACACCCGGGCAGTGCGCTTCGTGACCTTCTGCAGCGGTCTCATGTTCGTGCTGCCGCTCCTCCTGGTCGGGCCACCCGCCTATCCCGCCAATGGCTGGCGCGGCGCCGTCCTGTGGACCCTCGTGGCCTACGTCGTGGGCATGGTCGTGAACTCCACGGTCATCGACCAGCGGCGCCAGGCGGCAGAGGCGCGTCGCCATGCCAGGGAGATGGAGGACATGCAGGCCGCGTTCGCCGCGATCTCGAGCGTCGCGCGCAACGTCTCGCTCGGTAGCGATGCCCGCGAGCTCGTGTGTGCCGCGGTGATCTCGAGCACGACCGCCCGGCTGGCCACGATCACCGAGCCGCGCGGCGACGGATTTGCGATCACGGGCTCGGCTGGAATCCCGATGGGAGCAGCGGAGCTGCGCTCCATCCAGCCGTCCGTCAGCCTCGCGGCATACCGCAGTGGGCAGCGGATCTTCATCCCGGATGTGTCCAGCGAGCCGGGAGTGTCGCCGGCCATCATCGAGGCGACCGGCATCGGCTCGGCACACTACGAGCCGATCCTGCGCGCCGGGGAGGTCGTCGGCGTTCTCTGCGCGGGGTGGGTGACCCCCCGCGGCCACCTCGACGGCCACACCGAAGCCGTCCTGAGGTTCCTGGCCGCAGAGGCCGGCGCCGCGATCGACCGCTCCGACCTGCTGGCGCGACTCGATGGCCAGGCGCGCACGGATCCGCTCACGTCCCTGCCGAATCGGCGCGCCTGGGACGAGACGCTCGCGCGCGCGCTGGAAGCAGCCGGCACGTTTTGCGTCGCGATGATCGACCTGGACCACTTCAAGCAGTTCAACGACCATCAGGGTCACGCCGCCGGGGACCGCCTGTTACGCGCCTGTGCCCTCGCCTGGAGGAACCGCCTGGGTCCAGGCGACACACTTGCCCGCTACGGCGGCGAGGAGTTCGCCGTGCTCCTGCCCGGCTGCTCGCTGCAGGACGCCACGGACGTGCTCGAACGGCTCCGCGCTGCGACGCCCCACGGATCCTCGGCATCGGTCGGTGTCGCGGAGCGAGCGTCCGGTGAGACTGCGTCGGACGTACTCGCGCGCGCCGACGCCGCGCTGTACGAGGCCAAGGACACCGGTCGCGACTGCCTGCGCGCTGCCTGACATCTCCGGCCCTGATCCGATGTGAGACGATGGTGCGGGCCGATGATCCACGACCCCGCGCTGGAGACGCTTGGGAGGGAACAGCTCGCGGAGCTCCAGCGAGAGCGCCTGCACGCAGTCGCCGCGTACGTCTACGACCGCATCGGCCTCTACCGCGAGCGCTTCGACGACGCGGGCGTCGGACCCGAGCAGATCCGCTCGCTCGACGACCTCCGGCGGCTGCCGTTCACGCGCAAGGACGACCTGCGCGATCACTATCCGTTCGGTCTCTTCGCGGTGCCGCGCGAGGACGTCGTGCGCATCCACGGGTCCTCCGGCACGACCGGCAAGCCGACTGTCGTCGGGTACACGCACGCAGATCTCGAGGTCTTCGCCGAGGTCAACGCGCGCAGCCTCGCGATGCTCGGCGCCGAGCCCGGGATGATGCTCCACAACGCCTTCGGCTACGGCCTGTTCACCGGCGGCCTCGGGCTCCACTACGGCGCCGAGCGCCTCGGCATGACCGTCGTGCCGGTCTCGGGCGGCATGACGGAGCGGCAGTTGCTGCTGATCACCGACTTCCGCCCGGACGTCATCGCCTGCACGCCCAGCTATGCGCTCACGCTCGTGCAGGAGTTCGAGCAGCGGGGCATCGGTCCCGACGAGATCAGCCTGCGCTTTGCAGTAGTCGGCGCCGAGCCGTGGACGGAGGCCATGCGGGCCGAGATCGACCGCGGCCTCGGCGTCAAGGCGTCCAACGCCTACGGTCTCTCCGAGGTGATCGGGCCGGGCGTCTCGTGCGAGTGCATCGAGGAGCGCAACGGCTCGCACGTCCACGAGGACCACTTCCTGCCCGAGGTCGTCGACCCCGAGAGCGGGGAGCAGCTGCCGGAGGGCGAGGTCGGCGTGCTTGTGTTCACGGCGCTGACCAAGCAGGCGCTGCCCCTGATCCGATACTGGACGGGGGATCTCGCGAGCCTCTCCTCGGAGCCCTGCAGCTGCGGCCGCACATTCGTCCGCATGAGCCCGATCCGTGGCAGGACGGACGACATGCTGATCATCCGCGGCGTCAACATCTTCCCGAGCCAGGTCGAGAATGTGCTCGGGCGCGTGCCCGAGCTCGCACCGCACTGCCAGCTCGTGGTCAGCCGGGCCGGCACGATGGACGAGCTCGAGGTGCGTACCGAGGCGACCAGCGCGTTCTTCCGCGCCGTGGGCATCGACGTGCTGTCCGACGAGGCGATCCAGGCGGACCAGGCGGTCGGCGAGCTGCGCGGGCGCGTGTCCGGGCTGATCAAGGACACGACCGGCTGCACGATGAAGGTCACGATCGTGGCGCCGGGCACGGTTCCGCGCTCGGAGGGCGGCAAGCTGTCGCGCGTCCTCGACACGCGCTCCCGAGGCTAGCGGTGTCCCGGCCCGCGACCGACGCCGGTGCCGTGTGGGAGGAGCACCTGCGCAGCGACATGGACGCGATCTACGCCGGCCTCACCGACGGGTATCGCAGACAGCTCCGCGTCTCGGAGCTCGTCTATGCGGCGGCCGAGCAGTTTCCGGAGCAGCTCCCGAGCCGCGCTGCGATCGACGAGGAGCGGGAGTTGCTCCAGAAGGACAAGCAGGGCCTCGAGATCAGCCAGGGGATCTTCGTCGCGCATGTGCTCGCCCACCCGCGCTCCGGCTTCCACCTGATGCACGCGATGTCGCAGCCCACGGCGGAGGCGCTCGCCCGGCTGGGCGAGTTCGAGCGCGCGGGCGCCATCGACCTCGGCCCGATGCGCGTCGACCGCGAGGGCGACGTCGGACACGTCACCGTGCAGAATCACGCGTTCCTCAATTCCGAGGACGACGTGTCCACCGCCGCGCTCGAGGTCGCAATCGACCTCGTGTTGCTGGACGACAGCATCCGCGTCGGGGTCCTGCGCGGCGCGCCGGCCACGCACCACAAGTACGCGGGCCGGCGGATCCTCGGCTCCGGGATCAACCTCACGCACCTCTACCAGGGCAAGATCTCGCTCGTCGAGTTCATGCTCGAGCGCGAGCTGGGCCAGGTCTCCAAGCTGTACCGCGGCCACGACCTCGAGGCGTTCGACTCGGATGTGCTCGAGCGCCGGCGCGAAAAGCCCTGGATCGCAGCGGTCGACAGCTTCGCGATCGGCGGCACGTGCCAGTGGCTGCTCGTCATGGACTACGTGATCGCGGAGACGGGCTCCTACTTCGTGCTCCCTGCGCGCAAGGAGGGGATCATCCCCGGTTGTGCCAACCTGCGCCTGCCGCGGTTCGTCGGCGAGCGCATCGCCCGCCAGGCGATCTTCTTCAACCGCTCATTCCCAGCGGACAGCCCGGAGGGCCTCATGCTGGCCGACGAGGTCGTGGCACCGGGCGAGATGGAGGGCGCGATCCGGCTGGCCTCGGCCGAGGTCGTCAGCGCCGGCGAGACAAGCCTCGGCGCCAACCGCATGGCGCTGCGCCAGGCTCAGGAACCGCTCGACCTCTTCCGCCGTTACATGAGCAACTACTCCCGGCAGCAGGCGCGCTGCCTCTACAGCCCGGCGCTCATCGACAACCTCGAGCGCAACTGGAACGCGAAGCACCGCTGACCCGGCGCTGCGGCGCACACTCGTGACCCACAATGGCTTTCCGGCTGCTAACGTGCTGGCTGCACGCGAGCGAGTACCGAGGTTGCGCCGTTCTGCGCTTTCTCTGCCCGTTCTGGATATGGCAGAGGAGGTGTTACATCAAATGGCAACCGGAACCGTCAAGTGGTTCAACGATGCGAAGGGGTATGGCTTCATCACCCCCGACGCCGGCGGTAAGGACCTGTTCGTCCATCACAGCGCCATCACCGGCGAGGGCTTCAAGTCGCTTGCCGAGGGAGCGAAGGTCGAGTTCGAGGGCGTCGAGGGTCAGAAGGGCCCCGAGGCGAAGAACGTGACCGTGATCTAGAGACCGGATAGGAGAGCGGAGGCGCGTCCCGCGCCTCCGCTCACCCCGAGTCGGTCACGCGCGAAGTGCTTCTAGGATCCTGGCCGTGACGATCTCGGCCCACGACGCGCTCGTCCTGTGGGCGTTGCTCGCGTCCGCGACGGCCCTGCTGGTGCTCGCGCCGATCCTGCGGATCCCGTACCCGATCCTGCTCGTGCTCGGCGGCCTCGCGATCGGGTTCGTCCCGGGCGTCCCGCACTACGCGCTGCGGCCGGACGTGGTGCTCGTCGGCTTCCTGCCGCCGCTGCTCTACGCGGCCGCCTTCTTCACCTCGCTGCGCGACCTGCGCACCAATGCGCGGCCCATCTCGCTGCTCGCCCTGGGCCTCGTGCTCGCGACGATGCTCACGGTGGCTGCGGTGTGCCACGCCCTGATCGGCGGCCTCTCCTGGCCCGTCTGCTTCGTGATCGGCGCCATCGTCGCACCCACCGATGCGGTGGCGGCGACGGCGATCGCCTCGCGCCTCGGCATCCCGCGCCGGCTCGTGACGCTGATCGAGGGCGAGAGCCTGATCAACGACGCGACCGCGCTCGTCGCCTACAGCTTCGCCGTCACCGCCGTGGTGACGGGAAGCTTCTCGCTCTGGCACGCGACCTGGCGCTTCGCGGTGGACGTCGTCGGGGGAGTGGCGATCGGTCTCGCAGTCGGCTACGTCCTGCGGCAGGTCCGCCGACGCATCAACCACTCGCCGACCGAGATCGCGATCGCGCTGTTGTCGGGCTACTTCGCCTTCCTGCCGGCGCAGGCAGCCGGCGTCTCCGCCGTGCTGGCGGTGGTCACGGTAGGCATCTACGTGGGCTGGTACACGCCCGAGCTGACGACCGTGCAGACGAGGCTGCAGGGCGACGCCGTCTGGGAGATCCTCACCTTCGTGCTCAACGCCCTGCTGTTCGGGCTGGTCGGCTTGCAGCTGCGCCCGATCCTCGACTCGCTGCATGGCCACTCCACCGCCGAGCTGATTGCCGACGGCGTGATCGTGAGCCTGGCGGTGATCGTCACGCGCTTCGTGTGGGTCTTCCCGGCCACCTACCTCCCGAGACGGCTGTCGAGGCGCATCCGCGAGCGCGACCCCTACCCACCCTGGCAGTACCCGGCGCTGATCTCGTGGGCTGGCCTGCGAGGAGCCGTGTCGCTGGCGGCGGCGCTCGCGCTGCCGCTCACGATCAACGGCGGGGACACCTTCCCTCACCGCTCCCTCATCATCTACCTCGGGTTCTGCGTGATCCTCGCGACGCTCGTCTTCCAGGGCCTCACGCTCCCGGGCGTCATCCGGCTACTGCGGCTCGAGGACGACGGCGCCTCCGACAAGGAGGAGACGAAGGCACGCATTCATGCTGCCGAGGCGGCGCTCGGTCGTCTCGAGGAGCTCGCCGGCGAGGACTGGGTGCGCGAGGACACGGCCGAGCGCATGCGCGGCGCCTATCGCTTCCGGGCGAGCCGCTTCGCTGCACGCTTCGACGACGAGGACGATGGCGGGATCGAGGAGCGGTCGCAGAACTACCAGCGGCTCCGGCGCGAGCTGCTGGACGCAGAGCGGCGCGCCCTCGTCGAGCTGCGCCGCCAGGGCCGCATCAACGACGCCGTGATGAACCGGGTCCAGCGCGATCTCGACCTCGAGGACGCCCGGCTCGACGTCTAGCCAGAACCTCTTAGACGGGCTGTGGCGCGTTCAGGCGTCCGGGAACGGAATCGCGCTCAGCAGCGGCCAGCCCGCCGGCGCGGCGGCATCCCGCGCCACTGCCGTGCAGTCGAGCGGTGCTCGCAGCGCATCGAAGGCCGCGCCGTACACCGGCTTCGGCCTGCCGGCCGCGTCCAGCCAGCCGAAGCGGACCCACGGATCCGGGGTGACGCCGAGGGGTACCGGATGGTCGTGGAAGCCCCAGAACACGAAGCCGGCGAGCCCGGGCGTGCAGCGTGCGAGCTCGATCGCCTGCGCTGTCCATTGCGCCTGCTGCTGGGCGCCGGCGTCGTCCGACGACCAGCCGAACTCCGACACGATCACCGGGACGCCGGCGAGCCGGGCGAGCGCCGGCACGTCCAGTAGGTCGATGCGATTCTCGGGATCGCGCACCGATATCGGAGCGCGCCGCAGCGGGTAGGGGTGAACGGCGAAGAAGTCCATGGGCACGGCATCGGCGTGCAGGCGCGCCGCCCACGCGGCAGGATCGCGTCCCGCGTCGCGATAGCGCGCGAGGTTCCCGGCGGCGACCTGCGCCGCGGGATCGGCCTGGTGGACGGCGGCGTACACGGCGCGCGCCATCGGCTCGTAGGCCTCGACGGTGTTGGGCTCCGCGAACGCTCGCACGTTGGGCTCGTTCCAGTCGTAGAAGAGCCGCACCTGCGAATAGCGGCGGGCGGTGGCGTAGGCGAAGTCCCCCAGATCCTGCGGTGCGAGCGGCCAGGCGTTCGGTGCCGCCCCGCCGTTCGCCCATGACGGCACGTGCCAGAACGCGAGCTGCACGCTCAGTCCGGCGCGGCCGTAGCGGGCGACGTCGGCGTCGAGTGCTGCCCAGTCGTAGGCGGGGTCGTGCGGATCCCGCGGATGCACCGGTCGCCGAGGCGCGATCGCGGCCCAGTCGACGTACTGCCGCGCAGCCGAGATGCCGACTGAGCGCGCGACGAGCAACTCCGACGGGAACGCGCGCTGTGCCGCATCGTCGCTGATCGCGAACGGCACGCCGTCGGGATTCGCCGTCGTGGCGTCCTGTCGCGCGGGCGCGCCTGCGCCGAGGAGCGCGAGCAACGAGAGCAGGAGGTGGGCGAGGGCGTCCATGCAGAGGAGGTGCGACGTCGCAATCGGGCTCCGGCGGCCGCACCCTCCCTGCGGTTCCGGTCCCCTGACGATAGCGCCGCGCACGGCGGGCCGAAACGCGTTTCGGGGGCTTCCTGCCCCTCGGATCGTTCAGATGAAGCCCCGGCCGGCGCTGCCGAGTGCAGCAGCGCCGGCCGGAAGTTCCTCAGCGGTCAGGGCGTATCCGCGGTGACGGCGCCGAAGAGCCCGTGGCTCTCGTCGTTCGGCCCCGCCGCGAAATAGAGCGTCGTCGTCGGCCCGGCGATCGCGCCGTTCCCGAAGCCGATGCCCCAGAGGCCGTCGATCCAGACCGGCTGCTTCTTCTTCGTGAGCAGCCGTCCCGACCACTTCCAGCGGCCCTTGTGATCCTGGCGGAACGTGTTGATGTAGCCATCGCCGAAGTTGCCCACGAGCAGCGCGCCAGAGGCCTTGCCGAAGCCGGTGGCGGGCGCCCAGGCGAGGCCCCAGGGGGCGTTCAGCTTGCCCATCGTGGCGACGCGGTGCAGGAGCACGCCGTCGGTCGAGTACTCGTCGACGAACCCGAACCCCTTGCCGTGCTGCTCGTCGTTGCTTCCCTTCGTCTGCTTCGCGTACGTGACGAAGATGTACCCGCCCAGACTCTGGATCCCGAACGGCGCATAGCCCTTTGGCAGCCGCGGATCGCTGAACGCACCGGGCATCTTCACGAGCTTCCAGCTGCCGTCGATGATGTCCACGCGGCCGTTGTGGAAGTCGGTCGCGTACAGCCAGTCGCCGGCAGTCGCGAGGCCCTTGTAGACAGCGCCCCCCTTCGTGCCGTCGTAGCCGGTCACCGTGTGGGTCGTGCCGGGAGGCCAGCCTTCGATCGTGCCGGCCTCGGTGGCGAAGATGAACTTCGCGGGCACCATCGCCGTTCCATTGGAGACCGGGAACTGCGTCCCGCCATAGAACACGGTTCCGGTCGGGGCGCCGGGCACCGTGACGACGAGCGGCCCGGCATGGGCGGCGGCGGGAAGCGCGTTCCCCGCTGCGTCGTAGAGGGTCGAGGTGTCGGTGCCGTTGTTGGCGACCCACCAGGGCGTCGTCGGGCCCTCCGACACACCCCAGGCGTTCACGAGATTCGGATCGGTGACCGGAGCGACGCCCGGCTGATCCGAGACGAGCGGTGTCACGGTGTACGTACCGCCGCCGCGATGCTGGCTCGCGCCGGCAGCCGTGCCGGCAGTCGCGAGGGCAACCGCGAGTGCGGCCCCCGCGAGCGCAATCCACTTGGAGCGCATCATTGGGCCTCCTTCGTCGGGAAGCGGGCAAGACCCCGCACCCTGTTCCTACGCGCACCCCGGGAACAGCGGATTCCCCCGCCCATGGGGGGTAGAAACCCACCCTTGGGGTCGACAGAAGGCGCTGGAGCGATTACGTCGTGGGGTATGCGCTACGAGTTCCTGGCCGTCGCTGTTCCCGTCGCGCTCGTGCTGCGCGCGCTGACACGTCGTCGCCCGCCCGCGCGCGGGGACTCGGCCGAGGTGCTGCGCTGGTGGGGGCTCGCGCGCGGTCTCAGCGATCCCCGCCGTCCGACCGGCGTGATGCCTGCCCCAGAGCCGTGGTTCGATCCGCTCGCCCTCGTGCTCGGCGGGAAGGCCTACGGGGTCGATGCCGATGCAGCCTCCGAACGGCTGTCCGAGGCCATCCCGTCCCATGCAATCACGTTGCAGGGCTCGGCGCTGTTCCGTACGGGCGATCGCCAGCGCGTGCTCGCAGCCGTCGAGGGCAAGCTCGACGAGACCCTGCGCGCCACCGTGCTGCTGATGACCTGCGAGCGGCGCGACGAGAACAACAGCGACTGGCACTGGGTCTGCGACCTGACGATCGCCGCGATGGAAGGCGTGACGCCGCGAGGGCCCGGGCTGCTGCTACGCAGGCGGACATCCGGCGGCGGTGCGCGCATCGCCCAACCCGACGGCTACGTTCCCCTGACGCTCGAATCCGCCGAGCTCGACGAGCTCTACGACGTCCGCATCGCCGCGGGGTGTGATGAGGTGCACGCGCGCGCGGCGCTGACGCCGGCCGTGATCGCCTGGCTGTGCGAGCGGGCGCCCGAGGCCCTGGTGGTGGAGACGGGCGGGGCCAGCGTGCGACTCGCGACGGCGGCACTGCTCTCCTCGGACGAGGAGCTGGACGCGTTCAGCGCCGACGCCTGCTGGCTCGCGCACGCGTTCATCGACGACGCGACGGCGCACGCCCAGGCTGCCTGAGACTGGTCAGATCCAGTGGCGCAGTCGCAGCATCGCGACCACGCCCACGGCCACCAGCAACTGCAGGAGCGTGCCCAGCACGAGTGCCTCCCTGCCGGTCACGTTGCGCACCAGGAAGCCGAAGTTCTGGCCGAAGTAGCCGGTCAGGAACGTGATCGGCAGGAAGACCGTGGAGACGGCGGCGAGCCGGCGCATGACGTCGTTGAGGCGGTTCGAGACCGTCGCGAGGTGCACCTCCAGCGCGCCGGTCAGTAGATCGCGCTGGGAGTCGATCAACTCCGTGACGCGGATCAGCTCGTCGTAGGTCGCGCGGAACCCGAGGCGCGTCTCCTCATCGCTGCCAGGCAGTTCCACGGTGCCCGCGGCGAGGCGCGCCACGAGGTCGCGTTGCGGCCCCAGCACGCGGCGGACCCCGACGAGACGCCGCCGCAGGCTCAGCACCTCGGACAGGACATCCTCACGCTCGCTGCGCAGGACGAGGCGCTCGAGCGCGTCGACGCGCTCGTCGAGTTGCTCGAGCTCGGGGTAGAAGCTGTCGGCGAGCGAGTCGGCGATGCGCTGCGTGAGCATCGCAGTCGACGGCAGCGGGCCCCCGCGCATCGTGCGCTTGCGCAGGCTGACGAACGCGGGACACGACTCGGTGTGCACCGTCACCAGCCACTTCTCGGAGACCACGACGTGCACCTCGACCAGGCTGTCGGCGTCGTGCGTCGCCCCGAACAGGACGAGGAAGGTGTGCGTGGGGTAGTCGTCGGCCTTCGCGCGCTGGGCGAAGGCGCCGAGGTCGTCGCGCACGAGGGGATGCAGCTCGAGCAGGTCCGAGAGCGCCTCTAGCTCGGCGGCCTCGGGGTTCCCCAGGTCCAGCCAGAAGTGCTCGCCACCGTCGAGGCTCGCCTTCACGGCTGCGAGGTCGACCCTCTCGTCCGCGGTCCCATCGGCCTGTACGAGCGTCCACGACACGCGCGCATGTTCGCGCGCAGCGTGGACGACCCTGCTTGCTCAGCCCATGCGGCCGATCGTGAACGCCCCCGCCGACTGGCCGGGAACCGGATCGCTGTGCAGTACGAGTGTGCCGTGCAGGTTGCGCCCGGCGTCGACTCGCACCGAGACCGTGAATCCTCCCTGGGCATCCGTACGCGTCGTGGCGAGCACGACCGGGCGGTGGCCCGCGCGCTCCACGAGCAGGCGCAGTCGCACGCCCTGGAGGCCGTTGCCGCCGGGAGTGCCCTCCGTGAGCCGGCCCTTGAGGTCGGGGATTCCATGCTCGAGCAGCACGAGCGGCGTGGCGGCGGCGTGGTAGGCCGACTTGCCGGGTGCCGGATACCGGCCGATCGCGGCCTGCAGGGCGGGCGAGGTGAGCAGGTCGAGCAGCGCTCGCGTCGCGCGACCGGCGCGCTTCGGCGCATAGGCGCGCACGGGATGTGCCAGCGCTGCGTTGGTTCCGGCCGCGCCACCGCTATTGCGGGCCACGACGATGCGCAGGCCACGGGCGCGGCGGGTGGCCTGGAGGCGCCGCAGCACGGCTCGGTCGACGAGGGCGTAGCACGCCCTGGAGGCGTACGCGCATGCCGACGCAGCGCGGACAACGGTGGCGGGATCGCTCGCGCCGTAGTGGTACCAGCGCTCCCCGACCGGGACGGCCTGCTCGCCCCGGGTGACCTTGGCAGCCTGCCAGAGGGCCGGCTCGTCCTGGCCGATGCCACCCGCGATGAAGTCGCCGTGGCCGTCGGCGCCCGCGGCCGCGACGAGGCGGAGAGCGGCGGCGACGTCGGTGGGCGCGTGCGCCGCGACGCCGGCGGGATCGCGCGTGGGCCCGACGAGCACGTCGTCTCCGTAGAGCACCAGCCGCCCCGTCGGCTCCAGCGAGCTCCCGGAGGCGACGAACGCCTGCTCTGCGGGAGTGCTGTCGGACAACGCAAGCTGCGCCTTGCCGGCGCGTACGTCGCGCAGTGCGCGAGCGCCGTCGCGGCTCAGGTAGCGCACCGAGATGCCGTGGCGGCGCGCCATGGGAACGAGCACCGCGCGCACGAATCCGGATTCGGCCAGTGCGGCAGGGCCTTCGACGGTCACGCCGCGTGCGGTGGGACGGGCGCTTGCGGCCGCGGGGACCACTGCCGCGACGAGCAGGCAGGCGAGCAGGCGTCGCACGCCCGCACTCTCCGGCCGCCGGCGTCCCCTGTCAAGCCGGAACCGTCTAGCCTCGCGGCATGGGCCCGCGTGTGCGCGACGATCTGCCGCACGCGGTGCGCACGGTGGAGGAATGGATCACGCTGGCGGACGGCACCCGGCTGGCCGCCCGTCTCTGGCTGCCGGAGGGCGCCGGACGCGTGCCGGCCGTCCTCGAATACCTCCCGTACCGGCTGAGCGACGGCACGCAGGCGGGCGACCACCAGCAGATGGGCTGGTTCGCCGGCCACGGCTACGGCTGCGCGCGGGTCGACATCCGGGGCACCGGCAACTCCGGCGGGATCATCGAGGACGAGTACTCCGAGCAGGAGCAGCTCGACGGTCTCGAGGTCATCGCGTGGCTCGCTGCGCAACCGTGGTGCGACGGCAAGGTCGGCATGGTCGGGACCTCGTGGAGCGGATTCAACGGGCTCCAGCTCGCGGCGCGGACGCCGTCCGCGCTGGCTGCGGTGATCAGCATCTACGCGAGCGACGATCGCTACGCGGACGACGTGCACTACCGCGGGGGCGTGGTCATCCCGATGGACATGGCCCAGTGGGCCAACTGCATGCTCTCGTGGAACGCGCTTCCGCCGGACCCGGCGATCGCCGGCGCGGAGTGGCGGGCGCAATGGCGCGACCGGCTCGAGCGCACGCCCCACTTCGTCGAGCGGTGGCTGGCGCATCAGCGTCGCGACGGGTACTGGCGGCACGGCTCGGCCTGCGAGCACTATGCGGCCATCCGCTGCCCGGTCATGGCGATCGGCGGCTGGACCGACGGCTACACCGACGCCGTCCTGCGCCTGCTCGCGCACCTCGACGTGCCGCGCCGCGGCCTGATCGGGCCCTGGGGGCACAACGACCCGGTGCACGGCGTCCCGGGCCCTGCCGTGGGGTCGCTGGGCGAGTGCGTGCGCTTCTTCGACCGCTGGCTGAAGGGTGTGCAGAACGGCCTCGACGGCGAGCCGATGCTGACGGCCTGGATGCAGGACTCCGTGCCGCCGCGCGCCCGCTATGAGGAGCGACCGGGGCGCTGGGTGGCCGCCGCGAGCTGGCCCCCGCCGGCCGCTCGCGAGCTGCGATTCCACCTGGCTGCGGGCGGGGCGCTGTCGGCCGTCCCGGGTGAGCGCGCGGTGTCGGAGCTGCGGGGCGCGCAGACGACAGGCCTCGACGGGGGCGCCTGGTGCGCGGACGGTCACTCCGACGACCTGCCGTACGACCAGCGGGCCGACGACGGTCGCTCGCTCTGCTTCGACTCGCCGCCGCTCGAGGAGCCGCTCGAGCTGCTCGGGCATGCCCGAGCCGATCTCACGCTCGTGTGCGATCGCGCGCTCGCGCTGGCGAGCGTCCGCCTGTGCGAGCTCCTGCCCGGCGGTGCGTCGCTGCTCGTCACGCGAGGCCAGCTCAACCTCACACATCGCGAGGGGCACGATCGCGTGGTGCCGCTCGTGCCGGGCGAACCGGTCGGTGGTGCGCATCCCGCTCGACGCCATCGGCCACCGCTTCTCGGCCGGGTCGCGTCTGCGCGTCGCCGTCTCGCCGACGTACTGGCCGCTGGCGTGGCCGTCCCCCGCAGCCGTCACGCTCGGCATCGTCACGGGGGAGAGCTCGATCGCCTTGCCGGTGCACGATGCCGCCACAGCCCCTGGGCCTCCGGTGCTGTGCCCGCCCGAGGAGCCGCCGGCGTATCCGATGACCGACCTCGTCCCTGGGCGCGGCGCGCGCACGATCACCCGCGAGCTCGGCAGCGGACGAACCGAGCTGCGCTTCGACTGGGACCTCGGCGGCACGAAGCGCGACGAGAGGACGGGCACCGAGATCACGTTCGAGGCCGATGCGGTGTTCGAGATCGTGGAAGACGAGCCGCTCTCTGCACGCGTCGTGTGCAGGAACGTCACGGCGCTGCGGCGACCGGCGGATGGCTGGGATGCGCGCTCGGAGGCCCGCACGGAGATGAGCTGCGATGCCGCGAGCTTCCATGTCGAATCCGAGCTCCGCGTCTTCGACGGCGGCCAGGAGGCCTACGTGCGCAGCTGGTCCTTCTCGGTTCCGCGCGACGGCGGGTAGCTCGATCGCGCTAGGCCTCGACGAGCTGTTCCGGCGGCGTGCCGCCGGCCACGGCTCTCCTCGCTCGCGAGCTCGGAGGATTCGCGCGCAAGCGTCGTGCGGAGGGGCAGCTCCTTGAGGAACCACGAGAGCATGAAGGGAATGACGGAGATCGCCATCCCCCACAGGAACACGCCGTGGAGCGAGTGTGCGAAGGCCTGCAGGAAGTCGGCGTGGATCGGGGGCGGCAGGCGATCGGCCTCCGCCGGGCTGAGCTGAACGCCGCTGCCGAGGCGCTCGACGACGGCCCGCGGGAAGTGGGCGAGCTGGCCCGAAAGGCGCGCGGCGAAGATGGCGCCGAAGATCGCGACGCCGAACGAGCCGCCCATGGAGCGGAAGAAGGTCGCCGTCGAGGTCGCGACGCCGATGTTCCCGGGCCGCGCGTCGTTCTGGACGACCAGGACGAGCACCTGCATGACCAGCCCGATGCCGATTCCGACGACGACCATGTAGACGGAGGCGAGCCAGGGCGCGGTACCGACGCCGAGCCGCGAGAGCAGGAACATGCCCACCACCAGCGTGCCGGTGCCGGCGATCGGGAATGCCTTGTATCGGCCGAGATGGCTGATCGCTCGGCCCGAGGCGACGGCGGCCACGAGCAGGCCGATCATCAGCGGAAGCATGCGCAACCCGGACTGCGTGGCGCTCAAGCCGTAGACCAGTTGGAGGTACAGGGGGATGAAGATGATCGCGCCGAACATCGCCATCCCGATCGTCGCGCCCATCGCGCTCGAGACGTTGAAGACCCTCGAGCGGAACAGCTCGAGTGGGACGATCGGCTCCGCCGCGCGGCGCTCCTGCCAGACGAACGCGCAGAGCAGCACGACGCCGGCGATGCCGAGGCCCAGGATCACCGGCGATCCCCAGGCGTACTGCCCGCCGCCCCAGGTCGTGAGCAGGATCAGGGCCCCGACGCCGCCGCTGAGCAAAGCCGCTCCGAGATAGTCGATGCGGTGACGGGTCTGGGGCGTGTGCAGGTCGAGCTTGAAGATGACGATCAGGATCGCGAGCACGCCGATCGGGAGGTTGACGTAGAACACCCAGCGCCAGGAGATCTGGTCGACGAAGAACCCGCCGAGCAGCGGCCCGGCGACCGAGGCGACGGCGAAGACCGAGCCGATCAGGCCCATGTAACGCCCACGCTGGCGGGGCGGGACGATGTCAGCGATGATTGCCTGCGCACTCACCATCAGGCCGCCGGCGCCTACCCCCTGGAGGAACCGGAAGCCGATCAGCTCGCCCATCGACTGGCTGAGACCCGCCAGCATCGAGCCGATGAGGAAGATGATGATCGCCGCGAGGAACACGGGCTTGCGCCCGTACATGTCGCCGAGCTTGCCGTAGATCGGCGTCGAGACGGTCGAGGCGAGCAGGTACGCAGTGACGACCCACGAAAGGTGGTTGAGGCCGCCCAGGTCGCCGACGATCGTGGGCAGCGCCGTGGAGACGATCGTCTGGTCGAGCGCCGCCAGGAACATCCCGAGCATCAGCGCGGTGAAGACCGTGGTCAGCGCGCGTCCGCGCAGCCCGGCGCCGCCGTCGAGCGCTTCCGCCCGTCCCTGCTGTCCGCGCGTCGCCATAGTCGGCACTCTAGCAGGAAAACGGAGGCTATCCTCCGATATGTGTATCCTGTGACGATGAGCGGCATCGCCGGTGAGCAGGCGGGGAAGCGGAGCCACGCGAGACGCAACCACGAGTTGCTCGTGGTGACGGCACGCGAGGTATTCGCCGAACGCGGAGTCGACGCGTCGCTGGAGGAGATCGCTCGCCGCGCCGGCCTCGGGATCGGGACGCTCTACCGACACTTCTCCTCGCGCGACGCGCTCATCGAGGCTGTCTTCGAGCGTCGCATCGGCGACTTCGCGGAGATCGCCGAGGCGGCCGCGGGCGAGCCCGACGCCTGGCGCGCGTTCACGGGCTTCCTCGAGCAGATCCTCGAGTTGCAGTCGGGCGACCGCATGCTCAAGGACGTGCTGTGGCGTTCGCCGCCAGGCGCGGAGCGCGTCGAGAGCGCGCGAGCCCAGTTGCGCGGACTGTTCGAGCAGGTGCTGGAGCGCGCGCACGCCCAAGGTGATCTCCGTGCCGACTTCGGGTTTGCCGATCTGGCGGTCTTGCTGTGGTCGTTCGGGCCCCTCGTCGACGCCGCCGCAGAGCTCGGCTCGGCAGTCTGGGCGCGGCAGTTGCACCTGCTGCTCGACGGGCTCCGAGCCACCGCGGCCACGCCACAGAGCGAGCCGCCGCTCTCGGAAGACGCGATGCGGCTGCTGCGTGAGCGCCGCCTGGGACGCCGAGCCGGACGGTCCTGAGCTCAGCCTGAGTCCACGCCTGCGCGCATCGGTGGATTCTGGCTCAGCCCGCCCAGGCGAGCGCCCTCGGCGCGAACCCCGCCCGCAGGCGCTTGCCGACATCGCGCAGCCGTCGTATCCGGCCGTCGCGCAGGCGGATCTCGATCCATTCGTCGTTGGCCCGGCTGACGATCAGCGCGCTGCGGCCATCCGGCGAGAGCCGCAGATCTCCCACAGCCGTGACTGCCAGCCTGCGGACGATGCGCAGCGACCCGCCCGCTCCGCGCGTGAGCAGGCTGATGCGACCGTTCGCATCGCGCCGCAGCACCACGACCCGATTGCCCGCGGGCGCGTAGCCGCCCGCGAGCACGCGTCCGCCAGCGCGCAGCCGCTGCAGGCGCGCGCCGGTCGCGGCGTAGAGCGTGACGCCAGTGGAGTCGAGCGCGGCCAGCGCGCGACCGTCCGCGCGCCAGCTGAGAGTGAGCAGGCGCGCTGACACTCGCACGCGCCACAGTGGCCGCAGGCTGTCGGCAGCCACGACCCGGATCGCCCCGGGAGTCGCGAACGCGAGCACGTGACCGTCTCCTCCCGGGCGCCAGGCCGGCGCGACTGCGAGGGCATCGCGCGCCACGAGGTGGGCGCCGCGCCCGTCGCCCCCGACGGCGTAGAGCGAGCCGCCCGCCAGGTACGCCACGCGGCAGCACGGGGGAACGGTGCGCTCGACCGACCAGCGCGGCAGCGAGACGCGTCCGTTCGCCGGCACGCGCCAGCGCACGCGGCCGTCCGCGACGCCGACGGCGACGAGCGCCGATCCCGAGGCGAGGACCGCGTTGCGCCCGTGGGGCGAGAGATCTCCGTCACGCGCGGGCCCGAGCGCGCGCACCCGTCCGAGCGCCGTGACCGTCGAGGCGACCCCGCGGCCGAGCGCGAGCACCACCCCGTGTGAGACCTGAACGCCGAACGGCGCGCGCACCGCGCGTGGCGAGCTGCCCGAGCGCAGCTGGCCTGCGACGGCGACCGCGCCGGCGGCAAGCAGTGCCGCGAGCACCGGCCACACGATTCGCGGCACCAGGAGGCGCCGCCGCCGCACTGGCGTGCGCTCTGCGAAGGCTGCGAGCACGAGGCGGCGTCCGCGCTCCCCGGCCTCGGTCTCACCGGGTGCCTCGAAGTCCCCGAGCCTGGCGGCCAGCGCCTGTTCGCGCACGTTCACGTCCCCACCGCCGCGGCGAGCTCGTCCAGTGCGCGGCGCAGGCGCGAGTTGACCGTGCCGCGCGGCAGATCGAGCATCGCCGCGATCTCGCCCGGAGTGTGCTCGAGCAGATAGCGCAGGACGACGACGGCCCGCTGATCGGGTGCCAGGCGCCCGATCGCCTCGGCCAGGTCGTCGGAGAGATCGCTCCGCGCTTCCGGGGCCACGGGCTCCCGCGTGGGCTCGGCCGGGCGCCGCAACGCGTGCGCGCGGGCCCAGTCGAGCGCGCGGTTCGTGACGATGCGGTGGAGCCAGGGCGCGAACGGGCGCGCGCGATCGAAGCGGTCGAGCACGCGGATGGCCTGCAGGAACGCCTCCTGGGCGATGTCCTCGGCGGCGTGCGCGTCGCGTGCGACGAGGTACGCCGCGCGGTAGGCCTGGCCCCAGTGCCGGCGGTACAGCTCCTCGACCGCTCCCGGATCACCGCCCTTGGCGGCCTGGACGAGTGCGTGCTCGCTCCGCGCTCGCGGATCAGGCGCGAGCGCAGCGCTGCCGTCGGCGGCGTGCGCGACCCCCATATCGTCCCTACGGGCGGCGCCGCCCGGCAGGTCCGTGGCGCCCATGCGGCGACAATAGCCCGCAGATGGAGGGGATCGCCGGAATCCTGCTGGCCGGTGGCCGTTCGCAGCGCATGGGCCGCGACAAGGCGGGCCTCCCGTGGCACGGGTCGACGCTCGCCCGCCGAGCGGTTGGCCTGCTGGCCCGCTGTTGCGAGCCGCCCGTGATCGTTGTCTGCGCACCTGACCAGGAATTGCCGTCCCTTCCAGACTGGGTGCACGTCGTGCGCGACCCCGAGCCCGGGCTGGGCCCGCTGGCAGGGCTCGCGACGGGACTCGCCGTCGCAGGGACGCGAGCGGAGGTCGCTGCCGTCTCCGCCGTCGACGCTCCGCTCGCCCACCCGGCGGTGCTGGCGGCGCTGATCGGAGCGCTCGGCACGTCTCCGGCAGTCCTTCCGCTGGACGGCCGGCGGCCTCAGCCGCTCTTCGCTGTGTACCGCACCGAGCTGGCGTTCCTCGCCGCGGCGCTGGTCGCCGACGGCGAACGGCGCGCGGCGTCACTCGGCGAGCGCTCTGGAGCACGCGCCGTCGAGCCCTTCGAGCTGCTCGTCGTGGACGACATCGCCGCGTTCGATCCCGGCCTCGCCTCGCTCCTGAGCTTCGACCACCCCGAAGCGTACGATCGCGCGCTCGCGTTGCCGCAGCCGCTCGTGACCGTCACGGGCGACCTCGCCGGGCCGCGCGAGTTGCGGGCCTCCACCGTCGGGCGTGCACGGCGCCTGCTGCTTGCCGACGTCGTGCCGCAGCGCGCCGCAGCCGTTCCGGTCGACGACGAGACGCCGCTCTTCGCGGGCGACGCCCTCGCGCCCGCGTAGGCCTCGTGCCGGCGCCTAAAGGCGCCCCAGCTGGGCGTCCGCGCTCTGCTTGATGGCCTGCACGATCGCCGGGTCGCGCAATGTCGTGGCGTCGCCCAGCTCGCGGCCCTCCGCGATGTCCTTGAGCAGCCTGCGCATGATCTTGCCGCTGCGAGTCTTGGGCAGGTCTGGAGTGAACAGCAGCAGCGACGGTCGCGCGATCTTGCCGATGGCCGTCGCCACGTGCTCGCGCAGCTCGCTGCGCAACTCGTCGTCGCCGACGCCGCCGATCGTGATCACGAAAGCAGCGATGCCCTCGCCCTTGACCTCGTCGTAGGCACCGATCACGGCGGCCTCGGCGACTGCGGGGTGGGACACGAGCGCCGACTCGACCTCCGTCGTGGAGATACGGTGGCCGGCGACGTTGATCACGTCGTCGACGCGGCCGAGCAGCCAGAAATAGCCATCCTCGTCGGTCTTCGCCCCGTCGCCGGTGAAGTAGACGCGGGGTCCGAAGCGCGACCAGTAGGTCTCGACGTAGCGGTCGTCGTCGCCGTAGAACGTCCGCAGCATCGACGGCCACGGCCGCGTGAGCACGAGGTAGCCGCCGCCGCCGCGCGGCTCGGTGTCCCCCCGCTCGTTGACGACCTCGGCGGCGATGGCGGGCAAGGGGACGGTCGCCGATCCGGGCTTGGCGGAAGTCACGCCCGGCAGCGGCGCGATCAGGATCGAGCCGGTCTCGGTCTGCCACCACGTGTCGACGATCGGGCAGCGGCCGCCGCCGACACGGTCGTGGTACCAGACCCACGCCTCGGGGTTGATCGGCTCGCCGACGGTGCCGAGCAGGCGGAGACTGGAGAGGTCGTAGCCCTCGAGGTGGGCGTCTCCGGCGCCGACGAGCGCGCGAATCGCCGTTGGGGCGGTGTAGTAGATCGTGACCTTGTGCCGCTGCACGATCTCCCAGTGGCGGCTCCAGGACGGGTGCTCGGGAGCGCCCTCGTAGATCACGCCCGTCGTGTGGTTCTGCAGCGGCCCGTAGACGATGTAGGAGTGCCCCGTCACCCAGCCGATGTCCGCCGTGCACCAGTAGACGTCGTCGTCGCGAATGTCGAACACGAGCTCGTGCGTGACCTTGGTGCCGAGCAGATAGCCGGCGGTCGTGTGCAGGATCCCCTTCGGCTTGGCGGTGGTGCCGGACGTGTAGAGCAGGAACAGCATGTCCTCGGCATTCATGCGCTCCGGCTCACACCAGTCGTCCGCGCCGGGAACGAGGTCGTGGTACCAGTGGTCACGGCCGTCGACCCAGCCGACCTCCTGCTCGGTCCGGCGCACGACGAGCACGTGCTGGATCGACGGGCATTCGGCAACTGCGTCGTCGGCAGCCTGCTTGAGCGGGACGATGCCACCCTTGCGCCAGCCACCGTCGGCCGTGATCAGCACCTTGCACTCGGCGTCGTTGATGCGGCCCGACAGCGACTGGGCCGAGAAACCGCCGAACACCACCGAGTGCGCCGCGCCGATGCGCGCGCAGGCCAGCAGCGCCATCGGCAGCTCGGGCACCATGCCGAGGTAGATCGCGACGCGGTCGCCCTTGACGACGCCGAACCCGCGCAGCACGTTGGCGAGGCGGTTGACCTCGTCGTGCAGCTCGCGGTAGGTGATCACGCGCTCGTCGCCGGGCTCGCCGACCCAGATGTACGCGATCTTGTCGCCGCCGCCGGCCGCGAGATGCCGGTCGAGGCAGTTCACCGAAGCGTTGAGCTCGCCGTCGGCGAACCACTTGTAGAACGGCGGGTTGGAGTCGTCCAGGCCCTGGGTCGGCTCGCGGTACCAGGTGAGCTCGTCGAGCGCACGCGACATCCAGAAGCCGACGGGATCGGCCTCCGCCTCGGCGTACACGGACTCGTCGGAGACACGCGCGCGCGCCTGGAACTCCGCCGGAGGCGGAAAGACCCTCCGCTCCTCGAGCAGTGCTTCGATGGCCTGCCTCTGACCCTCCATGTGCACTCCTCCGCTCGGACCGTCGGCGCGTCGCCTGACGATAGCCAAGCGGCAAGGAGCCCGTCCACCCACGTCGCGGCGCGCATGCGCCGTGCCGCTATCCTTCGCCGGTGTCTGGTCTCCAGGCGGTTCGCGCGCGGGCGGTGTGCGTCCTGACGCTCGCGCTCGCGGGTGCGGTCGCGCTTGCCATGGCGGCAGTGGCCTCGGGCTCGGACGCCCCCGCGCGCGCCACGGCATCGGCCTACGCCGTCCTGATCAACGTGCCCGGCGCGCAGTCGAGCGGCACCCTCACCTCGCCGGCCGGCTCGTATCAGTACCGCGACCTCGTCGCGATCCACTCGTACACCGCAGGCTCGGCGCTCAGTGGCGAGCGCGGCTACGGGCACAGCGAGCTCGCGGGCGTCACGCTGCTGGGCGGGGCAGTGACGGCCGGCGCGATCGCCTCGCGCACGTACGCCGACGGGCGCAGCGCCCCGGCGACCGGCTCGTTCGGCGGATCCGTCAGCGATCTCGTCGTCGCAGGCGCGACCGTGTCGGTGCAGCCCGGCGGCCAGTTCACGATTCCGGGCATCGGCTGGGGCGCGGTCGACGAGCGCCGCATCGTGCGCTCCGACGGCGCCTACCGCGGTTCCGAGGTCGGGCTCCACATCCACCTCTCGAGCGACTGGCACGATCTTCCCGCGGGCACCGAGATCCTGCTCGGCTACTCGGACGCCGCGGCCACTGCGCCTCCGGGCGGGTCTGCGAGCACGGCCGGGGCTCCCGCTGGAGCCGCGACTGCCGGGGCGGCCACGCACGGCGGAGAGTCCGAGACGAACCCAGGGCTGCTCGGCGCGCCCGTCGTCCCCGTGCCGGCCAGCGACGGCACGCCCACGGATTCAGGTGACGGGGTCACGCCCACCGGCATCGAGGCGCCGCCGCCCGGCGGCTTTACGCTGACGCCGCCCGTCTCCCCGGCCGTGCAGCAGCAACTGACCTCGCCCGGGTACGTCTTCCCGGTGGCCGGCGGCGCGCACTACGGCCACGACTTCGGCAATTTCCGCGCCGACACCGGCTTCCACGAGGGCAGCGATCTCTTCGCGCCGGAGGGGACGCCGCTGGTCGCCGTCCAGTCGGGCGTGCTCCACAACGTGGGCTGGAATCGCCTCGGCGGCTGGCGGCTCTGGGTCGAGGACGCCCACGGCAACTGGTTCTACTACGCGCACCTGTCGGCGTACTCGCCGATCGCCAAGAACGATGCCCACGTCAACGCGGGCGATGTCATCGGATTCGTGGGCAACACGGGCGACGCCCAGGGCGGACCGACGCACCTGCACTTCGAGATCCATCCAGCCGGCCAGTGGGCCTTGCCGCCGTACGACTACCTGCAGGCCTGGCAGGGTCACCGCAACCCGTTTGCGGCGATCCCGGCGGCGCCCGTCCCGCCACCGCCGGTCGCCGCTACCGAGCTCGGGTCCACGGACATCTCGGCCGCCTCCGGTCTGGACACCGCGGCCGTGCTGACCGTCGCCGCCGGCGAACCGGTCGACACCGGGCTGGTGGCGCTGGGCGTGCCCGCGCCCACGGCCTCGGAGCTGCTCGCGGCAGCTCCGGCACCGTGACGCTGCAGACCGCTCTCGGTGTGCTCGAGGAGGAGCGCGCACCTGCGTACCGCGCCAGGCAGCTCACCCACGCCGTGTTCACGGAGCTTGCCGAGCGCTGGGACGAGGTCACGGCGCTGCCCCGGCCGTTGCGCGATCGCCTGGAGCGCGACGCCCCGCTGCGCACGCTGCGGGAGGAGGCCGCGCAGCGCGCCGAGGACGGCACGATCAAGCTGCAGCTGCGCACGCACGACGGCTACCCGCTCGAGGCCGTGGCGATGCGTCACGGCGAGCGCCGCACCGTCTGCCTCTCCTCGCAGTCGGGCTGCGCGCTCGCGTGCACCTTCTGTGCCACGGGACGCATGGGGCTCGGGCGCAACCTCGAGGCCGAGGAGATCAGCGAGCAGCTGCTCAGGCTCGCCCGCCTGCTGCGCGACGAACAGGGCGCACGCGTGTCGAACGTGGTCATGATGGGGATGGGCGAGCCCTTCCACAACTACGACAACGTGCTGTCCGCGATCCGCACGATCAACGGCCCGGAGGCGTTCGGGCTCGGCGCCCGGCAGATCGCGATCTCGACGGCGGGCTGGATTCCGGGCATCGATCGGCTGGCCGACGAGCCGCTGCAGATCAAGCTCGCGCTCTCGCTGCACGCAGCCGACGACGAGCTGCGCACCAGGCTGATGCCGGTCACCAAGCGCTACCCGATCGCAGAGCTCATGGAGGCCTGCCGCCGCTACCGCGAGCGCACGCGCCGGCGGGTCTTCATCGAGTACCTGCTGCTGGCGGGCGTGAACGACTCGAGCGCGCAGGCGCGGCAGCTCGTGTCACTGCTGCGGCGCGGTGGCCCGGGCGCGTTCCACGTCAACCTGATCGCCTACAACCCGACGGGCTCGGACTATGTCGCTGCCGACGACGACTCCGTGCGGCGCTTCCGCGGCGAGCTGGAGCGCGGCGGGCTCGGCGCGTCCTATCGCGTGTCGCGCGGTCGCGGCATCGAGGCCGCCTGCGGACAGCTCGTGATGCAGGGCATCCCGGCCCGCAAGCGCGCCGGCTAGCGCTTCGGGGGCTGAAGTAGGATCGTGCGATGACGGACCTGCCCGCGAGCATGCGAGCCTGGGTGATCCGGCCCGACCGCCTGGGCGAGCCGCGCGACGCGATGCGGCTCGAGACCGTGGCGACGCCGGTACCCGGGCCGGGCGAGGTGGTCGTGCGGGTCATGGCGGCGGGCGTGAACTACAACAACGTCTGGGCCTGCCTCGGCCAGCCCGTCGAGGTGTTCCGCTACACGGGTGACGACTTCCACATCGGCGGGTCCGACGCCTCGGGGATCGTGGCGGCGGTCGGGCCGGGCGTCACGCGCTGGAAGTCGGGCGATGAGGTCGTGGTGCACTGCAACCAGAGCTGCGGCGAATGCCCGGAGTGCAACGGCCTCGATCCGATGGCATGCTCGCAGCAGAAGATCTGGGCCTACGAGTCCAACTGGGGATCGTTTGCCGACTACTGTCTCGTGCAGGCCCAGCAGCTGCTGCCAAAGCCCGCTCACCTGACCTGGGCCGAGGCCGCTTCCTACGGTCTCGTCTACTTCACCGCCTACCGCATGCTCGTCGACCAGGCGGCGCTCGAGGCGGGGCACAACGTGCTCGTCTGGGGAGCGGGAGGCGGCCTGGGCTCCATGGCGATCCAGCTCTGCCGCCTCTACGGTGCGAACGCGATCGCCGTCGTCTCGAGCGAGGACAAGGCCGATCTCTGCCGGCGCCTCGGCGCCCACGCGGTCATCAACCGCCGTGACTACGCCCTCGTGGACGACGGCGGGCAGCCGAACCTCGACGAGGTCAAGCGTTTCGGCAAGTCCGTGCGCGAGGCCACGGGCGGTGTCGACTGCGACATCGTGTTCGAGCACGTCGGCTCTGCGACGTTCTTCACGAGCGTGTTCGTGTGCCGCACGTTCGGCAAGATCGTGACCTGCGGGGCCACCTCCGGCTTTTCACTCACGTTCGACGTGCGCTACCTCTGGATGCGGCAGAAGACGATCATCGGCTCGCACTTCGCCAACGCCTATCAGGCCTTCCGCGCCAACCAGCTGATCGACCAGCGCAAGATCCTGCCGGTGCTGTCGCGCACGTTCGCGTTCGAGGACTGCCCCGAGCCGCACCAGATGATGCGCGAGAACGCGCATCTCGGGAAGATGGTCGTCCTCGTCGGCGCCGACGCGTGAGCGACGAGCGCCGCACGACCTCGGGCATCGAGGTCAAGCCCGTCTACGAGCCCGCAGACGCCGGGGATCCGGCACGTGCAGGGGAGCCCGGCAGCTTTCCGTTCACGCGCGGCCTGCGTGCCGATGGCTACCGGACGCGGCCGTGGACGATCCGGCAGTACGCCGGCTACGGCACCGCGCAGGAAGCCAACGAGCGCTTCCGCTTCCTGCTCGCGCAGGGCCAGCCGGGGCTTTCGGTGGCCTACGACCTGCCAACGCAGATGGGCCTCGATTCCGACGACGCGCGTTCGCTCGGCGAAGTGGGGCGCGTCGGCGTCGCAATCGACTCACTCGACGATGTCGTCGCCCTGTTCGACGACATCCCGCTCGATGCGGTCTCGACGTCCATGACCATCAACGCGCCGGCGCCCGTGCTGGTGGCGATGTACGTGGTCGCAGGGGAGATGCAGGGAGTGCCCGCCGCCTCGCTGCGCGGCACCGCGCAGAACGACGTGCTCAAGGAATACGTCGCACGCGGCACCTACATCTATCCTCCGCGCGCCAGCCTCCGCCTGGCGGCCGACCTCGTCGCCTGGTGCGCATCCGAGGCGCCGCGCTTCAACGCGATCTCGCTCTCGGGTTACCACATGCGCGAAGCCGGGTCCACGGCCGTGCAGGAGATGGCCTTCGCGCTCGCCAACGCCATCGCCTACGTGGAGGCAGTCCTCGCCCGCGGAGTGGCCGTCGACGACTTCGCGCCACGCCTCTCCTGGATCTTCAACACGCACACCAACTTCTTCGAGGAGATCGCGAAGTTCCGCGCGCTGCGGCGCATGTGGGCGACGCTGATGCGCGACCGCTTCGGCGCGCTCGACGAGCGTTCGCTCCAGCTGCGGACGCACACGCAGACGGGCGGCTCGACCCTCACGCTGCAGCAGCCCGAGAACAACATCGTGCGCGCCGCGCTGCAGGCGCTGGCGGCGGTGCTCGGCGGTGTGCAGTCGCTGGCGCTCTCGTGCTACGACGAGGCGATCGCGATCCCGACCGAGCACGCGCAGACCCTCGCGGTGCGCACGCAGCAGATCCTCGCGGAGGAGATCGGCGTGACCGACACCGCCGATCCGCTGGGAGGCTCCTGGTACGTCGAGGCGCTCACCGGCGAGCTCGAGGCGGCAGCCTGGGAGTTGCTGGCCGAGGTCGAGCGCATCGGCGGCGCGGTGGCAGCCGTCGAGACCGGCTTCTACCAGCGAGCCATCGACGAAGAGGCTTATCGTGCCGAGCTGGCGCTCCAGTCGGGCGAGCGCGTCGTCGTCGGTGTCAACCGCTACCGCGCGGGCGAGGACCCCGAGCCCGCGTCGTTCCAGGTCGATCCCGAGCTCGCGAGCGGCCAGATCGCCCGCGTCGAGGCGGTTCGCGCCCAGCGGGATGCGGTGGCCGCCGAGTCGACGCTGCTGGCACTGCGCGACGACTGCTCGCGCGCCGAGGTCAACGCCCTGCCGGCGATCCTCGCGGCGGTGCGGGCGCATGCGACGCTCGGGGAGATCTGCGGCGCCATGCGCGACGTCTTCGGCGAATACAAGCCGGTCTGAGTCCCCGACGTATCGCGGTCAGCAACGCGCGGGTCAGGTCCGCACAGCCGGGGTCAGACCCGCACGTTGCGGGTCTGACCCCGGTGTTGCGTTCGTGGCGGGCCGCACTTAGGACCTACTGAGACGGCCCTGACCGCGGCGACGTCCTGGACGCAGCGCACGAGGGCCTCGAGCGCGGGCCCGAGCTCGCCCGCGTCGCGGCGGCGGATTGCGACGATCTGCCGGCGCACGGGCGCCGTCGAGACCACCGTGACAGCCGCGAGCGAGCCGTCCTCGAGCTCATCCCTGAGGGCGCTGCGCGGCAGCAGGGCGATGCCGAGGCCCAGCTGCAGCATGCGCTTCGCGGCGTCGATCGAGTCGAGCACCATGACGCCGCGCGGCGAGACGCCGGCCGCGCGGAACATCGCGCTCGTGAGCTCGTGGTAGCTCGAGGAGGGGTCGAACAGGATCAGCTCCTGATCGCCGAGTTGCTCGACGCGCACGGCGTGATCGCCGGCGAACGGGTGCAACGGGTGCGTCGCCAGCACGACCTCGTCCTCGTAGAGCGGCGTGCTCTCGATCTCCGGATGGCGCAGCGCCCGGACGATCGCGATCTGCACCTGCTCGGCGAGCACGAGCGAGAGTAGTTCCTCCGAGTGACCGGTGCGGACGCCGAGCGCGACCGCGGGGTGCTCGCTCGCGAATCGCTGCAGGGCGCGCGGAAGCACATAGGTGCTGACGGCCGGCGCAGCCCCGATCTCGATGCGGCCGCCCGTTCCGCGCACCAGGTCGCGCACGGCCGCAGTGCCCTGGTCGAGGCTCTCGAGCGCCCGCTCGGCGTAGGGCAGGAGCGTGCGGCCCGCTGCGGTCAGGCGAACGCCTCGCGGCAGCCGCACCAGCAGCTCCGCACCGAGTTCGGCCTCCAATCGCTGCAGGCGCGCGGTCAGCCCCGGCTGGGTCACGTGCAGCTCGCGAGCGGCCGCCGTGAGGTTGCCCGTGCGCGCGACTGCGAGAAAGCTCTCGAGGCCTGCGATGCTAGCCATAGCTAAACATTATCGCTTGCATCACACAAGACGATTTCACTTATGCCTCGAGCTGTCGTACCTTCCGGACATGGCTCTGGCGCATCCCTCGCCGCGCTTCTCCGCCGACGCCACCCGGCGCCTCGCGCGCGTGCGCCTTGCCCTGGTTCCGCCACTCGAGCAACGTCCGGACGCGCCCGGTGCGCAGCTCGGCGAGGGAGAGCGCCGCGCACGCGTTCGCATGGAGCTGCTCGTGGCCCGCGCGGCTGCCGATCGCCGGCGCTAACCGCCGATGTGCGACATCTCGACCTTGGGCGGGTCGAGCGCGGTCCTGCCGGACCGCAGCTCCGAGTAGCGGTCGTCGCGTACGCGCCACATGGCGCGCAGTCGTTCATCGAGATCGGCGTCGGAGACGGCGTCGTCTCGCAGCAGTGCTCGCAGATCGTGACCGCGGCTCGCGAACAGGCACGTGTAGAGCTTGCCCTCGGCGGACAGGCGCGCCCGCGTGCAGTCATGGCAGAACGGCTGCGTGACCGACGAGATCAGCCCGATCTCGCCCTCGCCGTCGCGGTAGCGGTAGCGCGCCGCGACCTCGCCGCGATAGGCCGGATCGACCGGCTCGAGCGGCCAGCTCTCGTCGATCGCGCGCACGATCTCGGCCGAGGGCACGACGTCGTCGAGCCGCCAGCCGTTGGTCGCACCGACGTCCATGTACTCGATGAAGCGGAGGATGACCCCGGTGCCGCGGAAATGCTCGGCCATGGCGAGCACGTCCGCGTCGTTCGTCCCCCGCTTGACGACCATGTTGACCTTGACGGGCGCGAGGCCCGCCCGAAGCGCCGCATCGATGCCGTCGAGCACGTCGGCGACCGGGAAATCGACATCGTTCATCGCGCGGAACGTCGCGTCGTCGAGCGAGTCGAGCGAGACCGTGACGCGATTCAGGCCCGCGTCCGCAAGACGCTGTGCCATGCGCGCAAGCAGCGCGCCGTTCGTCGTCAGGGTCACGTCGTCGATGCCCGGCAGCGGGGAGAGGCGGGCGATCAGCTCGTCCACGCCGCGACGGACGAGTGGCTCGCCGCCCGTGATGCGCAGCTTCTCGACACCCATCGCGGCGAACGTGCGCGCCAGGCGCTCGATCTCCTCGAACGTGAGCAGCTGCTCACGGCGCAGGAACTCGAACTCCTTGCCGAAAACCTCCTTCGGCATGCAGTAGACGCAGCGGAAGTTGCAGCGATCGGTGACCGAGATGCGCAGGTCGCGCACCGGCCGGGCGAGCTTGTCGAGGGCGACGGCCATCAGCAGCAGTATCGCGCAGGGGGCAGTAGCCTGGCGGCATGGCGATCGTGGTCGGAGAGCGCGTCGTGCAGGAGTTCCCGGTCGACGACCGCACGATCGAGCTTTTCGGCGATGCCTCGACCGATCGCAACCCGCTCCACTTCGACGACGAGTTCGGGCGCCAGACGGTCTTCGGCGGCCGCATCGCGCACGGCATGATCTCGGCGGCCTTCATCTCGGCAGTGATCGGCAACACGCTGCCGGGACACGGCTCCGTCTATCTCTCGCAGACGCTCAAGTTCCGGGCGCCGGTGCGACCCGGCGATGTCGTCCGCGTCGAGGTCGAGGTGCTCGACTACGACGCCGAGCGGCGAGGCACGAGGCTCTCGACACGCGCGTTCGTGGGCGACGTGCTCGTCGTGGACGGCGAGGCCAAGGTCATCGCCCCGGCCTGATGTCGGCGCTGGCCGGAGCGGCAGGGTTCGCGCAGCGCGCACGGCGCCGCGTGGTCGCCCAGGACGCGCACGCGTTCGAGCGACTCGCCCAGCTGCTCGTGCTCGCGATGTTCCTCAACATCGCCTCGGGGGCGTTCGTGCGCCTCACGGGCTCCGGCCTCGGCTGTCCGGACTGGCCGCTCTGCAAGGGTCAGCCAGTACCGCCCTTCAACTACCACCCCGTGATCGAGTTCTCGAACCGCGCGATCGCGCTCGCCGGGATCGTCGCTGCACTTCTCACCTATCTCTCGGCGCGCCGGGTGGCCGACCGCACGGCGCGCCGGCTCGCCGGGGGGGTCGCACTGCTCACGCTGGGCCAGATCCCGCTCGGTGCCGTGACGGTCCTCTTCGATCTCAACCCGCTGCTGGTCATGAGCCACTTCCTCGTTGCGGTCACGGCGACGGGGCTGGCCACCGTGCTCCTCGCGCGGCTGTCCGCGGGAGCCGCGGTGCCCGTTCCGCGCAGGCTTGCCTGGCTGGCCTGCGCGAGCGTCGTCGCGGCCTTCGCCCTGATCGTGAGCGGCACGTTCTCGACCGCTGCGGGGCCACATGCCGGGCGGCCCCGACGTGAGGCGCCTGGGCAACCTGCTCGATGCGACCTATGTGCACGTGCGCGTCGCGACCACCTTCGTCGTGATCGCAGCCGTCCTGCTCGGAGTCCTGCAGTACGGGTCGTGGCGGCCGGATCGCTGGCGCGGGCTCGCGCTCGCTCTGATCGTCCTGGTGCCGCTCCAGGCCTTCATCGGCGAGTACCAGTGGCACAACCAGTTGCCGTGGTGGGCCGTGCTCGCGCATGTCTCCGTGGCCGCCGCGATCTGGATCGCGTGCGTCGCGCTTGCGACGCGCGTGGTCGCCCGGCGTGCGTAGCGCCTATGCCATGCCAGACGCGCGGCCGCGGGCCGCGATCTGCTCGGCCATCTTGCGCGAGGCCTCGTCGATCATCTCGCCCTCCCACATCACGGCTCCGCGACGGTCGCCCTCCGTCGCCTGGCGATAGGCGGCGAGCAGCGCCTCGGCGCGCTCGAACTGCGCCTGCGAGGGGCGGTAGACCTCATTCAGGATCTCGATCTGGTCCGGGTGCAGCGCCCACTTGCCGTCGCAGCCGAGGCGCACCGACCGCTCGGCGACCGTGCGGAAGCCGTCGAGGTCGCGAATCGCGGCGTAGGGGCCGTCGATCGCCTGCAGACCGCGCGCCCGTGCCGTGATCACGATGCGCGAGACGATGGAGTGCCACTGGTCTCCGGGATAGACCTCGTCGACCGCGCCGACGCTGAGCTGCGGGATGCCGAGGTCGGCGGCGTAGTCCCCCGGCCCGAAGATGATCGTCTCGATGCGATCGGAGGCGTCCGCGATCGCGGGCAGGTTCTCCGCGCCCCGCGCGCTCTCGATCTGGATCTCGAGCCCGATTCGCTTGTGCATGCCCAGCTCGGCCTCGAGTTGCGTCAGCAGGTGGTGGGCGAAGGCGACGTGATCGGGGCCCTGGACCTTCGGCAGCATGATGCAGTCGAGGGCCTCCCTCGAGCCCTCGACCACGTAGAGGATGTCGCGGAAGCACCACGCCGTGTCGATGCCGTTGACGCGCACCACCCGCGTGGGGGCAGTCCAGTCGTGCGATGTGAGCGCGTCCACCACGTTCTGGCGCGTGGCGTCGTTCTTCTCCAGCGGCGCGACCGCGTCCTCGAGGTCGAGGAACACCATGTCGGCCGGGAGCGCCGCGGCCTTCGCAAGCATCTTGGGGTTGGAACCTGGGACGGCGAGACAGGATCGGCGTAGGCGCATTCGCGAAATCTATGCTGACGGGGCCATGGCCGGACGCATCGAGATCGCCCTCGGCGACATCACGGAGCAGGTCGTGGACGCGATCGTCAACGCCGCCAACGAGTCGCTGCTCGGGGGAGGCGGCGTCGACGGTGCCATCCATCGCGCCGGGGGGCCTGCGATCCTCGAGGCCTGCCGGCTCCTGGGCGGGTGCGCGACCGGCGACGCGAAGGCGACGACCGCGGGGCGGCTGCCCGCTCGCCACGTCGTGCACACCGTCGGCCCGGTGTGGCGCGGCGGCGAGCGCGGCGAGCCGGCGCTTCTGACCTCCTGTCATCGCCGCTCGCTCGAGGTCGCCGGCGAGCTCGGCTGCCGGACGGTCGCGTTCCCGGCGATCTCGACCGGGGTCTACGGCTATCCCCTCGAGCTGGCGGCTCCGATCGCGATCGAGGCGGTGCGCTCGTCGCTGCGCGCGACCCCCGGGATCGAGCTCGTCCGCTTCGTGCTCTTCGGCGAGAGCGCGCGTGACGCGTTCGCATCAGCGCTCGTGGCCAGTCGAGGCCCAGAGGCGTGACCCGCTACGGGCGCCTGATCGCCTCCGCGATGGCGCGCACGTGCGCAGGCGTCGAGCCGCAGCAGCCGCCCACGACGCGGGCGCCCGCCGCCACGTAGTCGCACGCCGCCTGAGCGAGGTCCTCCGGGGTGACGTCGTACACGGCCGAGTCGCCCATCATCCGCGGCAGGCCCGCGTTCGGCTTGACCCACAGGGGCAACGCGGGAGCGGCCGCGGAGAGCTCCGCGAGGATCGCCGCCATGTTCTCGAGGCTCGTGCCGCAATTGGCTCCGACGGCCGCGGCGCCCTGCTCGACCGCGAGCGCGACGACCTCCGCGGTCGTGGTGCCCATCATCGTGCGCGTCCCCCGGTCGAAGGAGAACGCGAGCACGAACGGGAGATCGGTCGCCCGGCGGACGCCTTCGATGGCCGCCGCGGCCTCCAGCTGGCAGAACATCGTCTCCAGCACGAGCAGGTCGGCGCCGCCCGCGGCCAGTGCCTCGGCCTGCTCGGCATACGTCTCGGCCGCCTCGTCGTGAGACAGCAGGCCGAGCGGCTCGCACAGCTGCCCCGTCGGGCCGAGAGAGCCGGCCACCAGCACGTCGGGGCCGACCGCCTCGCGCGCCAGCTCGGCCGCGCGCCGGTTGACCTCGGCCGCCTGATCTGCGAGCGGGCCGTCGGCGAGTCGGATGCCCGTGCCTCCGAACGTGCAGGTGAGCACGATGTCGGATCCGGCCTCCGCGAATCCGCGGTGCAGCTCGAGGATGCGCTCGGGCTCCGAGAACACCCACTCCTCGGGAGCGACGCCGATCGGCAGGCCCATGCGCTGACACGTGGTGCCGGTGGCGCCGTCGGCGATCAGGACGTCGCCGCGCGCGAGGCGCTCGAGAAAGCTTGTGCGTGTGATCGTGGCGTCCATGCGGAGCTCCTTTCGCCCGACATCCAGCCCGGGATTGGCACCTTGCCTGAGCGGCAGGTTGCCGAGGCGTCAACGGGCCGGGACCCTCAGCCTCTCTCGATGCTGAGCGAGCTCACGCTCGACTCACGAACAGGATATCAGGTGTGGAAGCGGCGGATGGCGGTCAGGTGTTGTGCGCGCAACTCGTCGTCGAGCACGCCCTCGCCCTCTCCCTCGGCCAGGCAGAGCACGCCCACCTTGCCGAGGTGCGCGTTGTCGTGGACGTCGTCGCAGGCCTGCCCCGCCTCGCCGAGCGGATAGCTGCGGCTCAGGATCGGATGCGTGCGGCCCGCGCGGCACAGCTCGTTGGCCGCCCAGCCCTCGCGGTAGTTCGCGAGATGCGAGCCCACGATCGACTTCGCGAACATCCACAGGTAGCGGTTGTCGAATTCGTGCATGAACCCCGTCGTCGACGCGCAGGTCACGATCTTGCCGCCGCGGCGCGTGACGAACACGCTCGCCCCGAAGGTGTCGCGCCCCGGGTGCTCGAAGACGATGTCCACGTCGCGGCCGCCACTCAGCTCGCGGATGCGCTTGCCCAGGCGCAGGTGCTCGCGCGGGTTCTGCTGACCCGTCTCCGGATCCCAGAAGCGGTAGTCCTCCTCCGCGCGGTTGATGATCCATTGCGCGCCCGCCTCGCGGCACTTGCGGGCCTTGGCCTCGCTCGAGACGACGCACACGGGATAGCCGCCGCCGGCCAGGACGTGCTGGAGCGCGAAGCCGCCGAGGCCGCCGCCGGCCCCCCACACGAGCACGACGTCACCCTGTTGCATGCACGCGCCGTTGGGCGAGACGAGCATGCGGTAGGCCGTGCAGTTGACGAGCGGCATCGAGGCCGCCTCTTCCCAGCTGAGGTGCTCGGGCTTTCGCATGAGCTGGTCGCCGCGCGCGACGCAGAGCTCGCCCATGCCGCCGAAGTTGCACTCGAATCCCCACACGCGCTGGTCGGGGTCGAGGATCGCGTCGTCATGCCCTTGCGGCTCCTCGAGCGCGACGTAGTTCGGATGCACCAGCACGCGGTCGCCCGGCTTCCAGCGACTGACCGCGGCGCCGGTGCGCAGCACGATTCCGCAGGCGTCGGAGCCGACGACGTGCGTGGGGAGGTCGTGACGGCTCCCGTAGCCGTGCGTCTTCGCCAGGCGCTTGAGGAACGCGAACGTCGGTACCGGCTCGAAGATCGCCGACCACACGGTGTTGTAGTTGACGCTCGATGCGAAGCTCGCGATCAGCACCTCGTCGGGGGCCAGCTCGGGAGTGGGCACCTCGCCCACGTGCAGCGCCAGCGACGGGCGCTTCTCGGCGCGTGGGAGCTTGCCGATCGTCTCGACGTCCCCGGCTCGGAGATGCGCGGCGACGTAGGCCTCGGGCACGGGGATCGCGCCGAATTCGTCGCTGCCGGCGCCGCCCGCGACGGCGGCACGCACCGCGCGCGCGAGGTCGGTGTCGATCGTCATCGGACGGCCAGGATACGCGACGTGCCTGCCGAAGCGTCTGGCCGGGAGTTCGTGACACGTGATACCTTCCGCCGGTGGCTGACCTCCCTCCGGTGGCTGACGACCATCATGGAGTCGGTGCGGGCTCGTCCCCGGCGTCGAACGCCGAGGAGCAGATCTTCCGGCCGATACGCACTGTCAATGCGTTCGAGCAGCTGGTCGAGCGTCTCGGGCGTGCGATCAAGCTCGGGCTGCTGGCCCCGGGTGAGCGGCTCCCGCCCGAGCGTCGCCTGGCGGAGCAGCTCGAGCTCTCACGCTCGACCGTGCGCGAGGCCCTGCGCCTGCTCTACGACGCCGGCTACCTCGAGGCGCGCCGCGGCCGCCGCGGCGGGGTGTTCGTGGCACAGCAGCTCCCGACGGGCCCGGCTCCGGGCATGCTCGCCCTCGACGGCAACGGCGTGCGCGACCTTCTCGCCTATCGGCGCTGTCTCGAGCTCGGCGCCGCGGAGCTCGCCGCGGAGCGCGCGAGCGAGGCCCAGGTCGCCGAGCTGGCTGCCGTGATCGAGCGTTGCGAGGCCAACGCGACGCCGGAGACGTACGACCTGTTCCGTGCCGCCGATGGGCGCTTCCATGTCCTGCTCGCCCACGTCGCGCGCTCGCCGCGGCTCGTCGCGGGCGTCACCGAGGTGCGAGCAGAGATCGCGAACCTGCTGGATTCGGTGCCCCGGCAACCCGAGGCCCTGGTCGGGTCGACGACCCATCACCGTCGCGTGCTCGCTGCGATCGCCGAAGGCGACGGCGAGGGTGCGCGCCTCGCGATGCGGGAGCACCTCGACGCGACCGAGCGCCTGCTGCTCGGGGTGCTGCCGAGCGTCTGAGAAGCGGGGCGCGGCGGTACGCTGCGGGCGTGAGTGCGTCTGCACCCGTCCGCGAGCACCTTGCAGCCGCGCGTGCGGGCGCCGCGATCTGCGTACGCGACGAGCTCGCGTTCGTGCGCGTCTCCGGTCGCGACGCTGCGCGCCTGCTGCAGAACGTCGTCACGAGCGATATCGCTGCACTGGCCGTGGGCGAGGGGCAGTACGCCCTCGCCCTCACTCCCAAGGGCCGCCCGCTCGCGGACGCCTGGATCGTGCGCGAGGCGGCCGAGGCGTTCGTTGCCGCCTGCGAGTCCGTCGCGCAGGCCGATCTCGAGGCGACGCTACGGCGCTACCGCCTTGCCTCGCGCGCCGACATCGCCACGGTCACGGGCGAGCTGACGCTGCTCGAGCGGCCGCTGGCCGCACCCGCGGAGGGCTGGCACGCTGGGCCGCTGGGCGCGCTCCTGCTGGCCGAGTCCCAGCCAGCGCAGGCCGCCGCCTGGGACGCCGCGATCGGGGACGGCGCAGTGCCGATCGGCGCCGAGACGCGCGAGACGCTGCGCATCGAACGCGGCCTGCCGCGCTTCGGCGTCGACTTCGACGGCAGCAATCTGCCGGCCGAGGCGGGCGTCGTGGAGCGCGCCATCTCGTTCACGAAGGGCTGCTACATCGGTCAGGAGCCGATCGTTCGCCTTGCGCACCGCGGTCACGCCAACCGCGAGCTGCGCCGTCTCCAGCTGGCGACCTCGCCCGAGCTGCCCGCGACGATCCACGAAGACGAGCGCGAGGTCGGCCGCATCACGAGCAGCGCGGGGCTGCCGGAAGGCGGTGCTGCGGCGCTGGGCTACGTGCGGCGCGCCGTCGCCGATGGCGCGGAGCTGGTCGTCCTGGACGCTCGGGGCGGGCGCGTGGCCGCTCGGGACGCTGGTAGAGTGGCCGCGGGGCGCCCGTAGCTCAGGGGATAGAGCGCAGCCCTGCGGAGGCTGAGGTCGCACGTTCGATTCGTGCCGGGCGCATGCGGCCGGGCCTGGCCCGGCCGCTCATGCGGCGTCTGCGGCGGCCCGGCGGCGTGCCTGGCTCGTGACGTCCGGCACCTTCACGTCCCAGACGAGACCGGTCCGCTCGAGCCCGCGGATCACGAGCGCCGAGAAGTCGAACTGGAAACGGCCGAGCCCGTGAACCGCGGACGACGGGAAGGCATGGTGGTTGTTGTGCCACGCCTCTCCCAGCGACGGCAGCGCGAGGAGCCAGTTGTTGCGGCTCTCGTCGCGCACGTCGAAGTCGCGCCGGCCGAACATGTGACAGATCGAGTTGACGGACCATGTGATGTGCTGGAACACGGCGATGCGCACGAGACCGCCCCAGATCATCGCTTCCACGCCGCCGCGCACGCCGGCCAGCAGGTAGCCGGCGGCGAACGGGAGCACGAAGCCGAGCGTCACCCAGACGAAGTAGAGGCGGTCGACGTTGCGCACGATCGCGTCCTCGAGCAGGTCGCGCCCGTACTTCGTCTTGACGACGAGGCCCTTCGTGCTGAACAGCCAGCCGAGATGCGAATGCCAGAACCCGCGCACGGCGCCCATCAGGCCCACCCCGCTCCCGACGTGCGGCGAATGGGGGTCGCCCTCGACGTCGGAGTGGGCATGGTGCTTGCGATGGTCGGAGACCCACTGGCAGACGGGGCCCTGCGACGTCATCGAGCCCAGCACGGCCAGCAGCGTCTTCACGGGCCGGCTCGTCTCGAAGCTGCGGTGGGTGAAGTAGCGATGGAAGCCGATCGTGATGCCGAGGCCCGGTATGACGTAGAAGAGCCCGAACAGTGCGAGGTCGACCGGTCGCACGGCGACGCCCCAGAGCGTGCCGATCACCGCCAGGATCCCCAGCGGCGGGACCACCACCGCGATCATCGTGATGACGCGATGCGCCGCAGGCGGGTGGTCGAGCTGCCCCTCAGTCGTGCGCGCCTGCGGCATCGAGTCTCCTTCGTCGAACGCGTTTGGCGAGGTTGTGCCGGGAGGCACGCACACACAGTAGTCGCACGCTAGGTGTCCCAGCCGGGGTGCTCGGCGTCGAGGCGTGCGCCGAGCAGGAGCGCGGAGGGCGACAGCGGCTCGGGGCGATGTCCGCCCGGCAGCACCATCAGGCCGGCGATCTCGGGTAGTTGCATGGTGAACGGCCCCTCGTGGTCGAGGCGGAAGATGGTCGTGAGCTCCGTCTCGTTGCCGAGTTCGCAGAGCACGCAATCGACGCGCTCGAGCGCGTCGGCATCGACGGTGACGCCGATCTCCTCGGCCAGTTCGCGCACCGCGGCCGCACGCGCGTCCTCTTCGAGTCCGACGTGCCCGCTGCAGGCGTGGTCCCACTGGCCGGGCGCGCTGTCCTTGCCGTAGCCGCGCAGCTGCCAGAGGCATCCGCTGCCGGTCCTGACGATGACGTGCACGGAGGGGTGGATCAGCGAGGGATCCGAGTGGCAGAGCGCGCGCGGTGCGCTGCCGATCTGCCGGCCGCCGGCGTCGAGCACGGGGAACAGCTCGCTGCCGTCGTCAGTGAGCGTCGTGCTCCTCGGGGTGCTCGCGCAGGTAGCGCTTGGTCTGCTCGCTGCGCGTGGCGAGCAGCGTGAGCAGGGAGAACGGAACACCCCAGAACAGTCCGTAGAGGAACCCGCGCAGGAACACGGGCTGGTTCAGCAGCTTGACGTGACCGACCCAGAAGACGACGAACCAGACCGGGAAGACGATGAGGAACTGCGCCGGCCCCGGCAGTGCCTCCCAGCGGCGAAGGATCGGATTGCCGGATTCGACGCGCTTCGGCGATTCGGCAGCCACGCAGGCACGATACCGCCGGGCGCGCGGCTGTCGGTACGCTTGACGGGTGCCGCCGCTCGTCGCCGTGTGCGGATCCATCAGCGCCGACATGCTCGGCTACGCGCCGCGGCTTCCGCGTCCGGGCGAATCGGTGCTGGGTGAGCGCTTCCTGCTTGCGCCCGGTGGCAAGGGCGCCAACGTGGCGGTCGCGGCCGCCCGCCTCGGCGTGGCCGTACGCTTCTTCGGCGCACGCGGCGACGATCAGTTCGGCGAGTTCATCGGCGGCGCGCTCGCCGGCGAGGGCGTCGACGTCTCCTCGCTGAAGGTGATCACGGGAGTACACAGCGGCGTCGCGCTGATCGCCGTCGACGGGCAGGGTGAGAATCAGATCCTCGTCCTGCCAGGGGCGAACGGCCTGGCGGGCGCACCGGATCCGTGCGGGGCCGCCGTGTGGTTCTGCCCTGGCGAGGTGCCGCGCGCCGCGCACGAGGGCACGATCGTCGCCGCCCGCGCGGATGGCGCCACCGCGATCGTCAACCCCTCGCCGGCCAACGCGATCGATCCGGAGATCGTCGCCCAGTTCGACATCGCCATCGTCAACGAGACGGAGTTGCACACGTTCGCGGGGCACCTGCCCCCCCGCGTCGTGCTCACGCGGGGCGCGGCCGGCGCGGTGCTGCTGCCGAAAGGGACCGAGGTACCGGCGATCGCCGCCGACGCGGTCGACACGACCGGGGCGGGAGACGCGTTCGCAGGTGCAGTGTGCGCGGGCATCGCCTCAGGAGTGCCGCTCGAGCAGGCCGTACAGCTCGCGGTCGTCACCGCCGCGATCTCCGTGGAGCGCGAAGGCTGCCAGCCGTCGTATGCGCGCCGCGACGAGGTGGCCGCACGCGCGGCGGCGGCCGGCATCGACGTCCGGCTTCCCTGAATTCTCAGCGCATCGGAAAACGACGAAGGGGCCGGCTACGCACGCGGTGCGCCGCCGGCCCCTCCCGGACGCCGTTTAGCCGATTGGCGCGACGTTGACGGCTTCGGGACCCTTCGTCCCTTCTCGCGCCTCGTACTCGACGCGCGAGCCGTCCGTCAATGTGCGGAAGCCGGAGGACACGATGTTCGTGTGGTGCACGAACAGGTCCTTGCCGCCTTCGTCGGGCGCGATGAAGCCGTAGCCCTTCGCGTCGTTGAACCACTTCACGGTCCCGGTCGCCACCCCGCTACCTCCCAGGTTGAACGCCGAAAACGAACTTGGCAGCGGGCTTGAAAGCTCTCACTTGCGAGGTTCGTTCACCGACCGTGGCGGGTCGGCGGCCAAAGGCTAGCATGAGCGAGGCAAAGGGATCTGACCCCTTCAGCGTGCGAAGTCCTCGGGCAGGATCGCGTCCGCGGCGAGCGCCGACGAGAAGCGCTCGATCTCTCCTTCGCGCTCGATCCGCTCGATCTCACGGAGGTGCTCGACGAGCGAGCGCCGATCGTCTGCCAGGCGGCGATCGAAGCGGCGCACCTCGAGGGTCGGCGCGCACCGGCTCCATGTCCGCTCGCAGTCGGGACATCGCAGCCGCAGCTTCCACGTATCCTCGCCCGCGCGCTTGCAGTGGAGGGGGTAGGCGAGCCTGGAGCTGCAGTGTGGACAACACCCGAGCGCACCGGCCCCCGGGGTGGCGTGACCTCCCATGCCGGACCAAGGTAACGCGGCCTCCGGACGGCGCCCGGACCGTTGGTACGCTCGGCTCGCGCCCCCATCGTCTAGTGGCCTAGGACTTCGGCCTTTCACGCCGGCAACACGGGTTCGAATCCCGTTGGGGGTACCTTCCACGTCGTTGCACGGCGAATAACCGCATGGCCGTGCGTTGCGGGCTGCGCGGTTCGGACGAAATCGCGGTCTGGTGCTGACCGCGGTTCTGACTTTCATGCCTTTTCGGGGTGCTGGACTTCCGTCTGGATGGCGCCCTGTGCTGCGACTGAACCGGCACGGCCGCCGCCGGGGCCCCGGAGAATCCAGGCTGCACCGACAGCCAGTGTCGCGCCGAAGATCGGCCCGGCGACGTAGACCCAGTAGCTCGTGAAGTCGGTGCCGACGAGGTCGGGGCCGAAGGTGCGGGCTGGATTCATCGAGGCGCCCGAGATGGGGCTGCCCCACAACCCCGCGAGGGCGATGTAGGCGCCGACTCCGAGGGCGCCGAAAACGCCGATGTTCTGCGCTCCCGATGCGGTGCCGAGGATGACGCTGACGAGACCCAGGGTCAGCACGGTCTCCATCAGGAACGCGCTTCCGGCCGAGAAGCCCGAGGCGGGATAGTTCGAGCCGTAGGTTGCCGAGACGTCGATTGCCCACCTCAGGAAGAGGCAGGCGAGCGTCGCGCCGACGAGTTGGATGATGACGTACCCGGGAACGCGACGCCACGGGAAGTCACCGCGGAGCGCGAACGCGATGCTGACCGCCGGGTTCAGATGGGCGCCCGACACCTTGCCCATGAACAGGATGATCGCGAGCACCATCAGCCCAGGCGCGACCACTGCGGCCGTGCGGCTGATCGTGTCCGGGAATGCCTGCCCCATCATGCCGCCGCCCGCAGCGACGAGAACGAGGAAGAACGTCCCCAGCAGCTCCGAGAAGAGCCTGCGCCCCTCCTGGCTGGGATCGTCGAAGTCCTTCAGCGCGCCAAGGATCTCCCGATCGAGATACGCCAGCACCGCGGATCCACCTGCTTCTGCCTGCGCCATGACCCATCTCCCGTCGACTCTCGCGTCGCTTACGGTTGAGGAGCAACCGTGGGCGGTGATTCTCCCCGCGTGGCGCAGGCGTCGTCAACGCCCTCTTGCGGTGACTGAGAACGCGAATACCGTCAACTGCGGCGCGGATCCTTCTGACTTACCGGGGCCTCATCAGGAAGACTTTGGGCGAGGCTTCGGACTGCGCGCGCCTCGCCGCCAGGCGGGCTCTTCAAGACTCGGCTTCGTCGCGCGGGGGTATTCGCTCGCGGCGCTCGTCAACAGGCTGGCAACGTGAACCGCGCTCGCGGCTCATAGCGGACTCCGCCGGGCTCGCTCACCGATTCCAGGACGGCGATGGCGTCCGGCGTGATGCTCACATCCGGCGCTTCGATGCCGACGGTCGGGCGGTGCCCGCGCCGGGCGCGGGCGATCGTCACGTGTGGTAGCCACTCGCGCGTCTCCCGGCGCATCAGGCCCGCGCCGGACAATTCGGAGGCGAGCATCCCGAAGGGCCAGCCGCGCCGTGCTCGATCGGGCTCGGCAGCCTCGAGTTCGAGCGCGATCGCCGAGCGCGCCAGGACGCGCACCCGCGACGGCGCGTAGACCGGCGCGCGCGAGATCGCGATGCCGGCTCGCGTCCGGTCGATCACCTCTTCGACCCTGTCTGCCGGCAGGCGGCCGCAGAAGATGAGCGTGACGTGCAGTTTCTCTGGGTCAACAAGTCGCAGGCCGCTCGCCTCGGCAATCGTCGCCCGCGCCCACGTTGCGATCCGGTTCCCGGCCTCGGCCGGGAGCGAGTACGCGATGAAGATGAGGGGTCGAGGCGGGTCGCTCACGTCCCTCGCCACCGGCTGGGCGGGTGGAGACCGGCTTGCCGCCCGCTGCGTGACCGGCTACGCCTCGACGAGTATCACCAGGGACTCGGACAGAACGCCGTCGTGTTCCATCGCGTCGGCAGCGTCCTGGGTCTGCATCGCGGCCTGCAAGGCTTCCATGTCGGGCACGTCCATCAGCACCGCGACGCGATTCGCGTTCGTCGGGTCGATGAACGTCCGGATGTTGGTGACTCCGAGCGGCCCGAAGAATTCCTGGCGCCGTGGGGAGGAGAGCCAGTGTTGCGTGTCCTTGACGTCGTGATGTCCGATGACCGTGGGCATGCCGTCTCCTCGAGTGTCGTCGTCTCGGCTGGCTGCGAGCGTTGCGCGAGCCTATCGCGTTCGCGCAGTCGCCAAGCGAGCGTCGCTGCACCACGCCGCGGGCGGAGGCGTTTCGCTAGCCGGTGACGCCGGCGGTCCCGCCGGCGGAGGTCACCGGCGGCTCCACATGGATCGTCGCCTTGCCGGAGGCGCTCTTGGCGTTCGAGGCGGTGGCCGTGGCCGTATTCACGATGCGGCTCGGCGCGCCCGGGGACACGCGCACCGTGATCTTGAACGTCTTCGACGCGCTGTGCAGGAGCGTCCCGGCGGAACGGCAGAGCTTGCCGCCCTGCGAGCTGAAGCCTGGTGCCGAGACGAGCGACACCGATGCCGGCAGGTCGTCGCACACCTTGACGCCGAGCGCGCTCGCGTCGCCGGTGTTCGCAACCTTGAGCGTGAACGTGACGTTGCCGCCGGCGGGGACGCGCGCGGGAGCTGAAGACTTGGTCAGGGCGATCGTGGTGCCGGCCGGCGGGGGAGGCGGAGGCGCCGCCGGCGTGACGGGCGCCGCCGGGACCACGTCGCCGTCGGGGTCGGGCACGGGGAGCGGGGCGGGCGGCTCCGGAGGCAGCGGCTGGTCGGGCACGACGACGCGCGAGAACGCGCGGTCGCGGTTCTGATGCTGGTCGGGAACCGGCTCCGCTTCGGTGCCGGCGACCGTCGCGAGGTTCGAGAGCACCGTTCCGTCGGCGGTCGCCGCGGAGACCTGTCCGACGATCGTGAGGGTGAACCCGCTGCCGGCCGGAACGCTCGCCGGCGCGGCCGTACAGCTGATCTCGCCGCTCGAGCCGACGGGCGGCGTGGTACACGTCAGGCCGCTCGGGCTCGTCGCAAGGCTCACGAAGGCGACACTGCTGGGCAGTACGTCGGCCACGGTGAAGTTGGTCGACGCATCGGGCCCGAAGTTGCGCGCATCGAGCGTCCAGACGAGATTGTCGCCCGGCTTGACGGTTTCCGCCGAGACCGTCTTCGTCACGCCGAGATCGACGAGCGGCGCAGGCGACGGCGGGAGCTTTACGTAGATGTTCGCGCTGTCGCAGCCCGTGAAGTTCGTGGTGGGCTGATCCTGCGAATTCGCCCGGAAGCACGCCGTGTTCAGGATAGGCGTAAGGGGCGGCGCGGCGCCGCTCACGCGCGCGCGGAAGCTATAGGTGAACGAGGCGTTGGGCGGGAATGTGAGGCCGGCCTTGCAAGTGATGCTGATCGCAGCGGCGCTGTAGCCGCACGCGGGGACCTGCGGGCCGGGGGGCGGGACGGTGGGGTTGACGACGAAGTCGACGAAGTCGAGCCCGGATGGGATGGGATCGGATACCACGACGTTCGTGGCGACGTCCGTCGGCGTCTGACCCTCCGGCCGCTGCGGGTTCGTGACCGTGACCGTATAGGTGACGACGTCACCCTGGTTCGGCTGCGCCGTGTTGACGGTCTTGGCGATGCTCAGATTCGGTGCGCGGATCAGCGTGTCGAACGCGAGGCCACCGAAGAAATAGGTGTCGCCGTTTGTGCCCAGGCAGACTGCCGCGCCGGTCGCTCCGTTCTTGATCGTGCCCTCCGGGATCGACGGCGCGTCGATGTCGAAGCCCAGTTGGTTCTCGAAGTCCGGAACCTTGGACGTGACGCGTACGCCGCCGCGGGTGATCGAACTGTTGAAGAAGTTGTCCACCGGGTTGAGGGCGTCATGGACGCGGTAGTTGAGGTCCGAGCACGAGTTGGTGGGAGCGCCGAGCGACATGTAGTCGCCGACGATGTAGCGGTCGCCCTCGTAGGTCCAGGTGGCGACGTGCGCATCGACATCCCCGCTCGATGGTGTCTTGAAGCCGCTGAACTGCAGCGGACCGACCACGAGTTGCTGGCCTCCCTGGACCTGCACGAAATCGAAACCGTCGAACAGCGTGAGGTTGCGCCACGGAGATGCGTTGTTCTCCCACACCACGACCAGGGTCCACGCCGCCGTGGCGGTTGTTACCGATACCCGCCTGCACGTTCGCCACGGTGGCATCGACGAGGCTCGCGCCGCGGCTCGAATGGCGAGTCGTCGAGGCCACCGCGGCTCGGATCTCGTTGGTCACGTCGGCTCGTACCTGGTAGGCGTAGCCGGGGCGGTTGCCCGGCTGTTCGTACCAGCTCACGATGCCCTTCTCGAGACCGTGGCGGTCGGCCTGTGTCGCGTCGATCATCGTGTAGGCGCCTGTGCCCGTCTTCAGGAACACTGTCTGCCAGAGCGTGTTCGTGTTCGGGTTTTCACCCCCGGGCGCGCCGTCGTTGGCGGTGTTCGACGTCACGCCACGCGCGAGATCGGCCCCCCAGTACAGGAACGCCTTCGCGACGCTGGCCCCCGCGGGCACGCTGAGCGTCGCGGTGCTCGAGTTGAAGCGGGCGGGATTGCCGCCGGGATCGACGTTCACGTACCGCATGGACTTGTCGTTGTTGTTCGCCGCCGAGCATGTGATTGCGTCAGTCGGCCGCCACGGCGGCGGCAACAGGTTCTCGGGACATGTCAGCAACGTGTTTCCGACGATCGCGAAGCCGCCGCGCAGATTGGCCGCGTAGGCGGGCGATGCGATGCCGCGGGGCGCAAGATGCGCACCGGCCGCGTGCGTACCCGGCGACTGCGGCCACCTCGGCGGGAACGACTTCGCGACGGCATCGGGCGCGACCAGACCGCCGATTGCCGCCGCCACGACCAGCAGGCGGAGGACCAGCGAGAAAAGCCCCCCACAACCACGCCGCATGGGTAGAACCTAGCAACGAACGGCTCGAAGTTCCAATGCACGAGGGCATACGCATGCGCACCTGTCCGCACCCGTGTGCGCGCACCTCCTCGTGCGGGCAGGCGTGCGACAATCGGCGCCCATGGCCCGGCGCACCTCACAGCTCTTCGACGAGGGCGCCCTCTTCCTGACCGATGCCGGGATGGAGACGGCGCTGATCTTTCACCAGGGCATCGACCTGCCCGCCTTCGCCTCGTTCCCGCTGCTCGAGCACGAGCCCGGAAGAGAGGCGCTTCGCACGTACTACGCGCCCTTCCTCGAGCTTGCGCGCACCCGCGGCACCGGCTTCGTGCTGGGCGGCGGCACGTGGCGCGCGAATGCCGACTGGGGCGCCGAGCTCGGCTACGACGCCGATGCGCTCGCCGCGGCGAATCGCCGCGCGGTCGCGTTCGTCGACGAGCTGCGCGCAAGCGCGCCGGCGGCGCAGGGGCCGGTACTGCTGGAGGCGCCCATCGGCCCGCGCGCGGATGCGTATGCGCCCGCCTCGCTGATGACAGCCGACGAGGCGGAGCGGTACCACTCGGCGCAGCTCGAGACACTCTCGGACACAGCCGCCGATCTCGTCACGGCCATGACGCTCTCCTACGCCGACGAGGCAATCGGGATGGTGCGCGCGGCGCGCGCAGCCGGGATGCCCATCGTGATGTCCTTCACCGTCGAGACCGACGGCCGGCTCGCGAGCGGTCAGACGCTTCGAGGGGCGATCGAGCAGGTCGACGCCGAAACGGACGGTGCGCCGCTCCACTACATGATCAACTGCTCGCATCCCGTGCACCTCGACGGCGCGCTCGCAGAGGACGGGCCGTGGCGCGAACGCATCCGTGGCCTGCGCGCCAACGCGTCGATGCTCAGCCACGCCGAGCTCGACGCGGCCGACGATCTCGACGATGGCGATCCGGCCGATCTCGCCGAGCGCTACGTCGCCCTGCGTGCGCAGCTGCCGGCCCTCGCGATCCTCGGCGGCTGCTGCGGCACGGACATCCGGCACGTCACGAGCATCTGCGACGCCTGGCTCGCAGCCCCGTAGCGCCGTCGAGGGCAGGCTTCAGGCGAGCGTGTCCCCGAGCGCGATCATGCCCGCGTTCTGGAGGGCGAAGAGGCTCGAGTCGATCGCGTCCGGGAAGGTCGAGAACTTCGCGATCACCATGCGCGCCGGCCGGTGCACGAAGATCGACTGGCCGTTCATCCCGAGGCCCGCGTAGACGCCGCGCGGCCCGTCGTGGACCCACCACTTGTCGTGGTAGAAGGCGTCGGGCGCGTTCGGATCGGCGTCGGTCGAGGCCCGGAATGCCTCGATCAGCTCGGCGTCGCGCACGCGGACGCGCGCCACCCAGTCGGCCGGAACGATCTGCTCGCCCCCCACGCGCCCGTCCTCGAGGCAGAGCAGGCCGAAGCGGGCGAGGTCGCGCAGCGTCGTGCAGATGCCGCCCTCGACGACCGGGAACCCCGACGCGTCGAGCATGATCTGCGCGTCCTGCTCGGCGCCGATTCGCGACCACACCTCGCGCGAGAACAGCTCGGGAAACGGCGCGTCCGCCGACGCGCGTGAGCACCCAGCCGAGCACGTCGGTGGCGAGCGAGCAGTAGCGGAACGGTCCCGTCCCGTGATCGTGCGGCCCGCGGCCGATCGTGCGGATCCAGGTCTCGGTGTCCGCCGGGATCGCGCCGTGCAGCTCGTGCGTGCGGTAGTCGGAGACGTCGAGGATCGTGTACTCGTCCACGTCGTAGTCCCACGCGTTGCCCGCGCGCATGTCGAGGATGTGCTGCAGCCGGCAGCCCTCCCAGGCCGTCCCCGCGAGCTCCGGCAGGTGCTGGGTGACGAGGTCCTCGGGCGCGAGCAGCCCGCGGGCGGCGAGCACGCCGAGGAGGATCGAGGTCAGCGATTTCGAGCACGACATGAGCAGGTGGGTCTCGGTCTCGCGCATGCCGTCGAAGTAGCGCTCGGTCACGACGGCGCCGTCCTGGATCACGAGGAACCCGTCCGTGGAGGTCTCGGAGAGCATCTCCGCGAGCGTGAGGCGGCGACCGGCGAAGTCGAACGCGAAGTCGCCCAGATCGCGCTCGGCGCGCGGCAGCGCCCGCACCGGCCCGTCACCGCGCGCGATCGGCGCCGTCCGGCACAGCTGCGGAACGTGCCGGAAGCCCCAGCGGTTGTACGGCGCGTCGAGCCAGTTCGCGGCTGTGACGCCGAGCGCGCTGCCTTCGGCCTCGATCACGCCGCAAGCCTACGACGTACGGAGCTGGGCCGGCCGCAGCCGCCGCGTAGTACTTGCCCCAGTCGCGGGTGTGGATGGCCGCACCCCGGACGGGACAACGCTCCTGAATGATTGAGGACGCGGAGCTCCGGCGGGCGGGATGCCCCCGGCGAAGCTCTTCCCGTCAGTCCGAAGACCACCGAGAGGAACAACGATGACCGGTACGACGATCACCCGCATTCGACGTCGCCGCTTCGTACGCGCGCTCGAGCTCGCAGTGCTCGGCTTCGTCATGAGCGTGCTGGCGCTCTCGCTCGAGCGCAGCCTCGCCGGTCGAGGCGGCAGCCCTGCCGCGCCGGCGTTGCGCTGAGATCAGGCAGTCGCGACGAGCACGAGGGCCAGGACGAGTGCGATCGCGGCTGCCACCGCGGCGGCGGCGATCGCAATCGTCAAGCGGCGCACTGAGCGCTCGAGCTCCGCCAGGCCCTGCACCTCGACCTGCAGGCCGGGCCCCGGCCGGGTCCCGGTGATGCGCTCGAGGGCCTCGAACAGCCTGCGCGAGCGCACGCGCAGCTTCTGCAGCTCGTAGAGCGCGACGCGGGGGTCTCCCTGGCGTGTGAGGTCACGGGTGAGGCTGCGCGCGACGAAGCGGCCGATCAGCTCCACCGGCTGCAACTCCGGATCGAGCTGAGCGGCCGTGAGCTGCACCTGCGCCAGCGCCTTGCCGGCGAGCGCGAGCGACGCGGGCATGCGCACGCCGTGACGGGCCGCGACGCGGGCCATGCCGGTCAGGATCTGGCCGAGCTCGATCTCTGCCAGGGAGCCGTGCCTGACGTAGCCGAGCAGCTCCTGCAGGTCGCGCTCCAGGTCGGCCAGATCGAGGCCCACCGGAGCCTCGGGCCCGGACAGCATGAGCAGCGTCTCGGCCAGGAATGGCGCGTCGTCGCGCCAGAACGCCATCACCAGCAGCAGCAGCAGGAGGCGGACGTCGGGGTCCAGCTCACCGACCATGCCGAAGTCGAGGAACCAGATCTGCCCGTTGGCCCAACGCAGGTTGCCCGGGTGCGGGTCGGCGTGGAAGAAACCCTCGCCCAGGACCTGCTGGTAGTAGCACGTGAGCAGCTCACGCGCAGCCTCGCGGCGGGCTTCCTCGGGCGCCGCCAGGCTCACCCCGACGCCGGCGACCTCCTCCATGACGAGCAGGCGCCGCGTCGACAGCTCGAGGTACACCTGTGGCGCTGCCAGCCGCTCGAAGCCGGCGAGCACGGGGCGGATGCGCTCGATGCTCGCCGCCTCGATCGAGAAGTCGAGCTCACGGCGCAGCGCCTCGGAGAGGTAGGCGAAGACGGCCGGCAGGTCGACTACGCGTCCGAAGGCCAGGCGGTTGCCCGCCTTCTCGGCGAAGAGCTCCAGCAGCGCGAGGTCCTCGAGGATCTGGCGCTCCGCGCTCGGACGCTGCACCTTGAGCACCACCGCCGAGCCGTCGGGCAGCGCAGCCCGGTGCGCCTGGGCGATCGTGCCGGCCGCCAGCGGGCTCGGGTCGATGCGCGCGAACGCGTCCTCCCACGGCACGCCGAGCTCTGACTCGAGCACCGTCACGACCTCGGCCTGGGTCAACGGTGGCATGTCGTCCTGCAGCCGCGCCAGTTCCACCATGTACTCGGGGGGCAGCAGGTCGGGTCGCGTCGAGAGCACCTGCCCGAGCTTCGCGAAGGTCGGGCCCAGCTCCTCGAGCGCCTCGCGCAGGCGGCGTGCGCGGTCCGCAGGCGGACGGTCCTCGCGCAGGCCGTGGCGCGCGAAGACCCGGCCGATCTCGATCGCGCGGCCGAGCAGGCGCTCGCGCGGCTCGTCGGCCGTGACGGGCCCCGTCCCGGCTGCGACGAAGACCACGCTGCAGCGGGCAGCGTGCGAGACGCGGTTGGCGACGTTGGCGAGCAGGAACTCCGTGCGATCGCGCATGCCGGCGTCGGACAGGACGATCAGGTCGATGCTGCGATCGCCCGCCTCACGCACGATGGCGCCGGCTGGATCGGGGTCGGACGGGTCGAGCGCGACGATGTCGAGCTCGGCCCCGAATCGATCCGCAGCCTCGCGCGCCCACGTCACCGCGCGACCGCTCGGCTCGGGCACGGCGAGGATCTTGTTGACGGTCACCGGCGCGATTCTGCCCGGTCGCGCCCTACGGCGCGAGAACTTCCCGGCGAGATCGGCACCGCCGGCCCATGACAACGAGCGCGCAAACGCGCACCATAGGCGCGTGAGGCGCTATCGCGTGGCCCCTGCCCGACCCGACATGCTGGACGAGCTGTGTCTGCTGCCGGCGACCGAGCAGGCGCGTGCACTGCGGGCGGGCACGTGCTCGGCGCGTGAGCTCGTCGCGGCGCACCTGGCGCGTATCGAGCGCGTCGAGCCGCTCGTCAACGCGATCGTGACGCGCACGCCCGAGCGCGCACTCGCGGCTGCGGACGAGGCCGACCGCCGGCGCGCCCGTGGCGAGCAGTTGCCGCCGCTGCACGGCCTGCCGATCGCACACAAGGATTTGCAGGACACCGCGGGCGTCCGCACGACGTATGGCTCGCCGTCCTACCGCGATCACGTGCCGGTCGCCGATTCGCTGCAGGTCGGGCGCCTGCGAGAGGCCGGCGCGATCATGCTGGGCAAGACCAACACGCCGGAGTGGGGCGCGGGCTCGCACACCTTCAATCCGGTCTTCGGCGCAACCCGCAACCCCTGGAACCCGGCGCGCTCCGCGGGAGGCTCGAGCGGGGGCGGTGCGGTCGCGCTGGCCTGCCGCATGGTGCCGTTCGCGGACGGCAGCGACCTCGGCGGGTCGCTGCGCAATCCCGCCGCGTGGAACGGCGTGCTGGGACTCCGCCCGACGCCCGGCGTCGTGCCGCGCTGGCCGGTCTCGGCACCGTGGCTGCCGTTCGCCGTCGAGGGCCCCATGGCGCGCACGGCCGGCGATCTCGCGCTCCTGCTCGCCGCCATGGCGGGCCACGACGCGCGCGACCCGCTCTCGCAGCACGCGGTCGCAGACTACGGAGCGCCCTTCGACGGCGTGGACGGACGCCGCGTGGCCTGGAGTGCGACGGTGGGCGGCCTGCCGATCGATCCGGCCGTGCGCGACTCCCTGGCGGGCGCGCCGGCGCTGCTGGCCGCGGTGGGCCTGGACGTGAGCGAGGACGAGCCCGACCTCAGCGGCGCCGACGAGGTGTTCGAGACCTGGCGGGCATTCCTCTCGGCGACGGGGCTCGGTGACGAGTACGACGCGCGCGGTGACGCCATGAAGGCGACGGTTCGTGCCGAGATCGAGCGAGGCCGGGCGCTGACGTCGTCGATGCTGGGTCGCGCCACCGGCCTGCAAGCCGAGCTCGCCGAGCGGATGCGGACGTTCTTCGAGCGTTACGACTATCTCGCGTGCCCGGTCACGCAGGTCGAGCCGTTCCCGGTCGAGGACGAGTACGCCGCCGAGATCGATGGCCGCCCGATGGGCTCGTACATCGAGTGGATGCGCTCCAACTCGCGCATCAGCGCGACGTGCTTCCCTGCCATCTCCGTGCCGTGCGGATTCAGCCGTGCGGGCCTGCCCGTCGGCCTGCAGCTCGTGGCGCGACCGTTCGGCGAGCGAGCGCTGCTCGAGGTCGCGCACGCCATCGAGCGACGCACGGGCCTCGGCGAGCATCTGCCGCCGCTCGCCGTCTGAAATGCGCTCTAGGTCAGTTCCCGTTGCTCGATCTCGCGTCGGGCGGCCTCGCTCTTGGCGAGCTGCTCGATGCCGAGCTTGCGCTTGACGCCCGGACTGCGCTCGAACTGGATGGCCTCGTAGGCCACGATCTGAAAGTGGTTGCCCCAGGGGTCGAGGAAGTCGAGGCCCCGCGCGCCCGGGTGCACGATCGTCAGCCCCTCGCGCTCGACGGCCGCCCGTACCGCGTCGATGTCGTCGACCACGAGCCCGAAATGGCGCTCGTCGTCCCCCGCCTGCCGGCGGCCTTGCATGAGAGCGATGAACTGGTCGCCCATGTCGATGAACGCTGCGCCGGGCGCACGGCCACGCAGCTCGAAATCGAAGAGGCGCCCGTACAACGCGAGCGCGGCATCGAGATCGCCGACCTCGAGCGCCACGTGGTTTACGCCGATCAGCTTCGCCCGCGGCTCCACGGCCTGAAGCATAGGCTTGCGGGCATGAGCATGGCCGGGTACTCCGGGACGCCGCTGCCGCGCAAGCTCGGCATCGGCGAGGGCAGCCGCGTGCTGTTCGCGGATGCGCCGGACGGCTTCGCGACGACGCTCGGTGAAGTGCCCGCGTCGGTGGAGCTCGTGGCTGCGGGTGAGGGCGCCGTTGATGTCGCGGTCCTCTTCGCGCGCGACGCGGCGGCGCTGCGCGCGAAGTTCGCTGGGCTTGCGGCGTCGCTGCACCCGGCGGGGGGCCTCTGGGTGGCCTGGCCGAAGCGCAGCTCGGGCGTCTCCACGGATCTCGACGAAAACCTCGTCCGCGAGATCGGCCTCGCCGAGGGGCTGGTGGACAACAAGGTCTGCGCCATCGACGCGACCTGGTCGGGGCTGCGCTTCGTATGGCGTTTGCGCGATCGGCCACAGCGAGCCTGAGCATGTTGCCGAAGTGCAAAATCCGGGCATCACTGGCGATGGGGAGAGCGCTCCACCGGGTCGCGCTCGGCGCCCTGCTCGCCGCGCTTGTCCCGGCAGGCAGCGCCGGCGCGGCGACGCCGCGGGCCGAGGTGCCGGGCCCTGGCTCGACGGTGCGGGTCGATGCCGCCGCCGGCGAGCTCGAAGATGGCACCATCGTGGTACACGGCGCGCGCGGGCGTCTCTCCGTGCACCTCGAGCCCGGCTCGGCGCCGTTGCTGCTGGAGAGCCTGGCGGTCCTGCGCCTGACGACGACCCGGGTCGCCGGCCGCGAGATCGGCGACCCGCTGCCGCCGCTGTCGCAGGAGCCGGTCGTCCACGTGGGCTCGAAGGTGAGGCTCGTGCTGCGCTTTCGCGTGCCCGATGCCACGCCGGCCGGCATCTACGACGGTCGACTCGCAGTCGCGAGCAACGGGCGCCGCTTCGCGAGCGTTCCCGTCCGCCTGCGCGTGTTCGGCGTCCAGATGCCGGCACGCGATGATCCGGCGGCGTTCCGCACGCTGTTCCTGATCCAGCCGCAGACCTATGTCGCGGCGGTCCTGCGCGGCTCGGGCATCGAGCCCCAGAGCGCAGGGGTGGGCATCACGGACCGCCTCTACGCCTTCCTCTCCGACTACCGCATCAGCCCGGGGGACTGGGGCTTCGGCACGCCGTGGCCCGACGGCTACCAGGACCGCGCAGGCTGGTGGCGGGCCGCCGCAACGCGCATGGCAGCCGAGGGCGCGTACCCGTTCTCTACGATGCGCCTTCCGCTCGGCACGCAGCGATCGTCGCGCTCCCGCACCGGCCAGTCGGCGAGGCGGCCGGGGACGTGGACGGCGTACCTGAGCGACCGGGTCCTGCCGTTCTGGCGCGATCGCGGCTGGCTCGACCGAGCGCTCGTCTGGGGATGGGACGAGCCCGGACCCGTCTACGGCCGCCGCTACGCGGCCCCGCAGGCGTGTGCGGCGCACGCCGCGGGCGTGGCGTATCTCACGACCGGCGCTCCGGCGCAGCGCATCCGTGCCCGGCGCGTGTCGATCCCGTGGGGCCAGGGCACCCGCAGCTTCACGATTCCGGCGCACGGCACCGGCAACGAGTTCCTGTGGGACGATCGCGGCTGCGACGACGTCGACATCTGGGCCGTGCTCTCGCGGCGCGTCTACGGCTCCTTCGCGACGCCTGTCGAGCACCGCGCGCACATCGACACCTCGCGCGAGCTGCGGGCCGCGATCCGCCTCGCACGCGCACGGGGCGCGTCGATCTGGAGCTTCACCTACGAGTCCGCGGCGGGTCGGGGCTCTCCGGGGTACGCGGCGACCGAGCCCGCCACGGATGCTCGGGTGTTCGGGCTGTGGAACGCCCTCGAGGGCCTGGACGGAACGCTGTACGCCGACGGCATGGCGAGCTACGGAACGCGCGATCCGTACCAGTCCCTGCTGCAGCACGGTCAGCACGTGCTCGTCTATCCCGCGCTGGCGAGCACCGACGAGCCGGTGCCGTCCCTGCGTCTCGAGAACGTCCGCGACGGCATCGAGGATGCCGACCTCGCCCGGCTGGTCGTCGCCCGGAGCGGCCGCGCGGCCCTGTTCGCCATCCTCGCGCGGCAACACATCTTCTCCATCCGCGGGCAGCACGTGCTGCTCGGCTGCACCTCGGGCTGCGAGCTCGTCACGACGACGAAGTACGCCTGGCCCCGCTACCGCCACGATCCGGGCACGGGTGCGGCGCTCGAGCGCGTGCACACGGCGCTGCTCGAGGCGCTCGCGCCTGCGCCTGCCTGAGCTCTCGCGAGCTCAGCGGCTGTAGATGCCGACGACGGCGGCCGCGCCTGCGATCACCGCGATCAGCGCGACCGCGAGCGCGACGAGGCGCAGCTCCCGGTCCGGCGGCAGCGTCGCGCCCGAGCGCACGGCCTCGTCGACGCGCTGCCAGCGCGTGTAGCCGAGCAGTGCAGCGATCAAGCCGAGCACCACGGGCACGATCGCGACTGCGAGATGCAACCAGGTCGGCTCGATGTTGGCGACGGTGCCGATCGTCGTGCCCGCGGCGACGAGGGCGAGAGCGAGGCGGATCCACGAGAGCAGCGTGCGCTCGTTGGCGAGCGCAACGCGCGGATCGAGCGGCTCGGCCACCGCGCCATCCTAGCGATGGGCCAGGAGCCGGCCGGGCCGGGCGGGCTCCCGGTTGCAGCGCCGCTCAGATCACGGGGCGGTGTACGCCCAGGTGCCGAACGCGCCGGTCTCCCCGAGTGCCGCGTTGGTGGCATGCACGACGAATCCGCTGCGGCTTCCCGCAAGCCCCGGGATCGCCTGGCCGTCGACCGCGGTGCCGGCTCCCGGGCTGCTCGACAGGTACAGGCACACCTTGCCCGCCGGGGCGGTCGGTGCGGCTGCCGTGCCGGTGCACGAGGGGTCCGCATCCGCGGTGCCCGCATTCGCGAAGTTCACCGTGGCATCGCTGAGGTCGGCGGAAGCCGGGCCCGGCAGCTGCACGACCTGCCGGAGGTCGCTCGCGACCGCGGTGGCGGCCGTGGCCGTCGTCGGGGTGCCGGCGTCCGGAGTTGTCGGCGGAACGATCGAGACCGTGACGGCGGCCGTGACGTTCGCCCCGATGCCGAACGCGCCGGTCACCGTGGTGCCGGACGGGATCGTGCGACTGGCGAAGCTGAGGTAGCCGGCGGCGGCCGTGCCGCCGAGCGCGAGCGCGTTGTCGGCATTGGTCGCGCGCTGCGCATTGGTCGCGCGGTCCGCGAGCGTGACACGGTCGGCCCGCGCCGCGCGCGGCACGGTCGCGAGCGTCTTCTCGTTGACCTGCTTCCCGGTGATCGAGTTGCTCTTGATCCGGTCGCCCGTGACGCCGCCCTTCACAAGACGATTGCCCGGAATCGACCCGCGCTTGATCTTGCTCCCGCTCACGAGCTTGCCGATCCTCGTCGCGGCGCCCTGCGCGAGCGATGTGCCGCTGACGGCGAACGTGAGCGCGACGAGCGCCACGCCCATCGCCGGCGAGACGTGAATTCGCTTCGAGAACACCGTTCCTCCTTCGTCCACGCCCCACCGGGGCATATGCCGCGGTATCGGCGTCTCGGGACGCGCGCTTGACCCCGAGCGAGGGTCAGTGCCCGCGGTAGAGGCGGAACGCCCAGCGCTCGAACGGCACGGTCGCGAGCGGCGGGACCGACGCGACGAGGGCCAGCGCGGTCATCCGGTGCGTCCACTTGTACTCCGCGCGCACGAGGAACACGACGAGCACGTAGGCGAGGAACGCATACCCGTGCAGCGTCCCGAAGATCTGCAGCGCGCCCGAGCGCGTGTCCGCGATGTACTTCTCGTACATGCTCGCGAGCAGCCCGAGCCAGGTGATCGCCTCCGTGATCGCCGCGATTCGGAAGATGCGGATCAGCAGCGGGACGGGCACACGTGCATCGTAGGAGAGGCGCGAGCCCGGAGCCCGCCGCAAGGCATCGACCGCGGCGGGCATGTCCGGTACGGTGGCGGCGGGCGGTTAGCTCAGTCGGCTAGAGCGCCTGCTTTACACGCAGGAGGTCGTGGGTTCGAGCCCCACACTGCCCATCGCCGAGAGACCTCTCAACCAAAAGCCGTTTTACGCGCAGCGAGCGAGCCGCAGAGCTGCGAGACGGCCCCGTGGCGAGCGCCAGGGCAGGGCAGGATCCGCCCTCGGCGCCGCGAACGCCGATGCAACCTGTGCCCGCCTCCTTGCCCGCGGAGGGCGCCACCGAGCACGCCGACCCGGATCACCTTGCGGTGCTCGCGGCAGGCCCCGTGGTGTCGGCGCCGGCGTTAGAATTCGCCGCATGAACGAGTCGGGTCGCAGGCTCGAACTCAACGACGGGGAGACGGCCGGAATCGCGCTCGGCGCCTCCGGACTTCTCGCCCTCGGTCTCGGCTGGCTTCTCCATGCGCGCCTCCTCCGAGTGCTCGGACTCGTCGGAGCCGCCGCGGGCGGCGGCCTCTACGCGCGCGGAAAGCTGGACGAGCGGAACGAGCAGATGGAGGTTGCGGAGACCCGCATCAGATCGGCGCTGGACGACCTCGACCCCGTCGCGCGAGCGCAGATTCTCGCGAACCTCGCCCGGTCCGAACTCTGACCTGAGCGCTCTGCGTCCACTACGCCCGGCGATTCCGCGTAACCGTGCGGCTCGTCGGGTGGAGTCGACTGCAGTCGAGCCCATGGCGCCTCGACGAACGCCCTCCGGGGCCGGCGTGGCCGCACGGAGGGCGTTCGGCGCGCGCTCCTCAGGCGGCGACGGCCACCGGGTCGGGGCGGATGACCACGGTGTCGGCGACCTCGAAGATGTCCGAGGCCGGGATCCCCGCGCGCACGGCGTGCTCGCGGATCTTCTCGGCGCTCGACGCCTGATAGATGCAGAACGTACCGAGACCGCCGTCGGCCTCGAGTACGACGTAGGAGCGGATCCACCGGATGTCGGCGGGCATCTCCTCGTCGCCGACCTGCTTGCTCCGCGCTGCCGCGGCCTGCAGATCCTCGGGGGAGCGCCATCCACTGGGTCGCCTGATGACGTACAGGTTCATGATCACCCTTCCTGTCGAGAGCGGCCCGGATGGCTCGCTCATGAATTAGCACGATCGTTCGTGCTGACTGCGAGACTATACGACCGTTCGTGCTAACTTGTCAAGAAATGAGTGACCCGAGATGTCAAGGGAACGGCCGATCGCCCGGCGCGCAAGCGCCGCAGCGACGGCGAGCGCAGTCGTAACGCGATCCTGCAGGAGGCCGCCCGGCTGGCCACGATCGAGGGCATCGGCGGGCTCTCGATCAGCCGCCTCGCAGATGCTGTGGGCATGAGCAAGAGCGGGCTCTTCGCCCACTTCGGCTCCAAGCAGGAGCTTCAGCTGGCGACGATGGAGCGGGCGAGCGCGATCTTCACCGAGCACGTGCTCGAGCCCGCGCTGCGCGCCCCCACCGCGATCGAGCGGTTGCGCCAGCTCGCGGAGAACTACCTGCGCTACGTCGCGGGCGAGACCTTCCCCGGCGGGTGCTTCTTCGCCTCGGTCGCCGCCGAGGTGGACACGCACCCCGGGCCCGTCCGGGACGTCGCAGTCCAGGTCATGTACGACTGGCTGGCGCTGCTCGAGCAGACCATCCGCGAGGCCCAGGCCGAAGGCGCCGTCGACACCGAGGTCGACCCGGCGCAATTGGCGTTCGAGATCGAGGCCTCGCTCTATTACGCGAACACGCTGTTCGTCATCACCGGCGGTCCGGTCCCGATCGAGCGGGCGCGCCGATCACTGCAACGCCGCTTCGCGGAAGTCGCGACTACTCCGCGCTGAAGCGCGCGGTGTCGACGCCGTTGCGGATCGTCTTCCTGTGTGGTGCCCACGTGGATCTGCTCGTCGTCCGCACGGATGCCGGACGGTCGCTGAGGAGCAGGCGCGAGCGCGGTCGGTCGGCGGATGACGCGCCGGTAAAGACGCGGTAACCGCCGTGAGCGCCGGCTCGCGCAGCCGGGCGTCGGCCGTGGCGTCGCCCTTTACCGCGGCCTGGGCTCGTCGCCAACCGAGGAGTTCCTCCCTCCGGGTCTGCTGGCTGCAGACCACAGACGGGAGGACGAGTTGACGAGCACGACGAACGGCAAGGGCCACGGATACCGGGCGGTGAGCGTCGCCCTCTTCACCAGCCTGTTCGCAGGCCAGGCGGCGCTGATCGCGATGTCGCCGGTGCTTGCACAGGCCGCGCACGACCTGCATGTCTCGACGGCTGCCGCAGGCCAGTTGCGCACGGTCACCGGCCTCGCCGCCGGCATCACCGCGCTGCTGCTCGGGCGCGCAGCCGGGCAGTTCGGTCTCGGCCGCCAGTTGCTGAGCGCCGCGGCACTTCTCGTGCTGGGCTCGCTCGCCAGTGCGGCCGCCCCGAACTTCGCTCTGCTGGCCGTGGCACAGGTTCCGGTCGGTGTCGGCGTCGCGGTGGCCACCACGGCGGGGACGCTTGCGGCGGCGGAATGGGTCGCGCCGCAGCTGAGGACGCGGACGCTCTCCTGGGCGCTCGTCGGCCAGCCCGCGGCATGGGTCGTCGGGATGCCGCTGCTCGGCATCGTGGGCGAGTACAGCTGGCGCGCAGGCTGGATCGCGCTCCCACTCGTCGCGGCACTCGCCGCCGGAGCGCTGGTCGCATCCCGCCGCGCGGAGCCGCCCGCCGCAGTGCAGCACGTGGGAGCCCGAGCGACTCTGGGCGACCCCTTGCTCGCGCGCTGGCTGGCATCGGAACTGCTCGCGAACTCGGCCTGGGCCGGAACGCTCGTCTTCTCGGGCGCGCTCTATGCCGAGTCGTACGGAAGCTCCGCCGGCGTCACCGGCATCGCGCTGGCGCTGGCGGCCTGCGCGTATGTCTGCGGCAACCTGACCTGCCGTCGCCTGACGCGCCTGGAGCCGCGGCGCGCGCTCGTCTCGCTCGCCGCGCTGCTCGCCCTCGCCGACGGTCTCTTCGGGATTCTTCGCCCGAGCGTCGCCGTGAGCACTGCCCTCTTCGCGTTCGCCGCGTACCTCGCCGGCGGTCGAACACTCCTGACGAGCTCGTTCGCGCTCTCCACGCCGGCCGAGCTGCGACCGACCGTGACGAGCCTCCGCGCCGCGACGATGCAGTTCGGCTACTTCGTGGGTTCGATCGCGGGCGGGCTGGCGCTCGCCATCGGCGGCTACGGCGCCCTCGGAGCCACGATGGGCCTCGGCTTCCTCGGCGCCGCCGCGATGCTGAGCGAGTGGTCGCTGCCGCAGCGCACCCGCGATGCCCTCGCTGTTGCACCAGCGGACTGAGGCCCGAGCACGCACGGGACGGGAGGCCGCGACGGTGATAGCATCGGCGGCCTCCCGCGATGGATTTCCGGCTCCTCGGCCCGCTAGCGGTCTTCGATGGCCCCGCACCGTTGCCGATCGCGGCGGGAAAGCAGCGGGCGCTGCTGGCGGTCTTGCTGCTGCAGGCCAACCGCACCGTCGGACGCGAGCAGCTCGTGGACGCCCTGTGGGGCGAGGAGGTGCCGGAATCTGCACAGAAGATGGTGCAGATCCACGTCTCGCAGCTGCGCAAGGCACTTCCGGAAGGCGCGACTCCTGACGCGTGCTCCGGGCTACCTGCTCGAGGCGGCAGACGACGAGATCGACCTCGCTCGCTTCGAACGCTCGGTCGCCGGCGCTCGCCGGGCGCTCTCGCAGGGCCAGGCCGAGCAGGCGAGAGCGCTGCTGGGCGACGCCCTCGCGCTCTGGCGCGGACGCGCGCTGGCCGAGTTCTCGGAGCCGTTCGCGCGGCACGAGGGCGCGCGTCTCGAGGAGCTGCGGGTGGCTGCGTTCGAATTGCGGATCGAGGCGGACCTGGCCCTCGGGCATCAGCGCGACGTCGTGAGCGAGCTCGAGGCGCTGATCGTTCAGTATCCGCTGCGCGAGCAACTACGCTCGCAGCACATGTACGCCCTCTATCGGTCGGGCAGGCACGCGGAGGCGCTCGCGAGTTACCAGGCGTTTCGGCGGACGCTGGCGGACGAGCTCGGGATGGAGCCGTCGGCTGCCCTGCGCGAACTCGAGCGCCAGATGCTCCGGCAGGATGCGACGCTCGACCTGGCGAAGCCCAGGCACGCGCGTGGCATGACGATCGCCGTGGGCGGGTATCGCCAGGCCGCCGATCTGGCTCATGCCGCCGATATCGGGCACGCGCGCAGCGGCGACATCCGGATCGCCTACCAGGTCGTCGGCGAGGGGCCGCTCGACCTCGTGCTCGTGCACGGCTGGGTCTGCTCCTTCCAGCCCGGCTGGGAGAACCCGAAGCTCGCAGGCTTCTACCGGCGGCTCGCTTCGATGGGGCGCCTCATCCTCTTCGACAAGCGCGGGACGGGCCTCTCCGACCGAGTCTCGCCCGATCGCCTGCCCGACCTGGAGACGCGCATGGACGATGTGCGCGCCGTGATGGACGCGGTCGGGTCCGAGCGCGCAGTCGTGCTCGGCATCTCCGAGGGCGGCGCGATGTCGGCGCTCTTCGCCGCGACCCACCCTCAGCGCACGACGGCGCTTGTTCTGATGGGCACCTTCCCGCGGACAATGCGGGCGCCTGACTACCCGATCGGCGTCAGCGAGGCGGACATCGACACACGCCTCGCCGCCATCGAGGAAGACGACTGGGCGCCGGCCGTGACGAAGGAATGGCTCTCCCGCGCCGGGCCCGAGATCCTGCTCGACCCGGCAGCGCTCCGCTGGTACACGTCCTACGTGCTGCGAGGCGCGAGCCCGGGCGCGAACAGGGCGATCCGGCTGATGAACGCCGAGATCGACATCCGGCACGTGCTCTCCACGATCAGCGTGCCGACGCTCGTCCTCTATCGCGCGGGCGAGTGCTATCGCGACGGCGCGCGCTTCATGGGCGAGCGCATTCCCGCGGCGCAGGTGGTCGAGCTCGCCGGCACCGATCACCTGCCGTGGGAGGGCGACTGGGAGTCGGTTGTCGACGAGATCCAGCAGTTCCTCGGCGGACTGCACGACGACGTCGAGCCCGACCGCGTGCTTGCAACCCTGCTCTTCACCGACCTCGGCGCGTCGAGGGCGAGCGCGGCCGGCGACCGCTCCTGGAACGAGCAGCTCGCGCGTCACCACCGCCTCGTGCGCGCGCAGCTCACGCGCTTCCGCGGCCTCGAGGTCGAGACCGCCGGCGACGGGTTGCTGGCGACGTTCGACGGACCAGCCCGCGCCGTCCGCTGCGCCCAGGCGATCGTTGCTTCCGCCCGCGATCTCGGCGCAGGTGCGCGCACGGGCGTCCACACCGGCGAGATCGAGCGGACCGGTTCCGCCGTCCGAGGCATCGCCGTTCAGATCGGGGCGCGCATCGCCACGGCCGCCCGTCCGGGAGAGGTGCTCGTGTCCAGCACGGTCAAGGACATCGTCGCGGGCTCGGGCATCAGCTTCGAGGAGCGCGGCGAGCACGAGCTGGCGGGCGTCCCGGGCGCCTGGCGATTGTTCGCCGTCACGGCGTGAGCACCCCAGGGCCTAGGCTGACGTCATGACCGCGGAGGCTCGCTGGATCGGCTCGTCGCCGCCACCCGACAACCCGTAGGAGGCTGCTCATGCCATTCGCGCTCGACACCGGCACGCCCTTCGGCCAGCGCGCCCAGCGGCGCCTGCGCGAGGACAGGCTCGCCTGGCTCGTCACGACCAGCGACGATGGGACGCCGCAGCCGGTCCCGGTCTGGTTCCTCTGGGATCGACCCGCGTCGTTCCTGCTGTATTCGAAGCCGGCCACCGCCAAGCTGCGCAACATCGCCGAACGGCCGCGTGTGGCCCTGCACCTGGATGGCAACGGCGAGGGCGGTGACATCGTGGTGGTGCTGGGCGAGGCCGCGGTCTCGGACGAGCCGCCGGCGCACGAGGTGGCCGACTACGTCGAGAAGTACGGCGCCTTCATCGCGCGCAACTCGTGGACACCGGAGAGCTTCGCAGCCGACTACTCCGTGCCGGTGCGCATCGAGGCCACACGCTTGCGCGGCTTCTAGCGCCAACTCGAGAGAGAGCTCTGAGGGCCCGTCACGCCCTACTGCGACGGGCCCTAACTCGGAGGCAGGAGCCGCGACACCGGGTGCTCGGCCAGACCACGCGCCTCGGCGAGCCGCTCGAGGACGAGCACCGTGTCGGCGATCTGCACCCCCGTCAGATGCAGATCGCGGGCTTCGAAGTCCGCCAGCACGGCACTCAGCGCCGAGGCGTAGGCCCGCTCGTCGTGGCGCGCGAGCGCGACGAGAGCCGCGGCCGTGCGCTCGAACGCTCCGCCGCCCGTCGGCCATCTGCTCGGCCGCTGCGGCTCCGGCCACGTCATCCCCCGCGGCCAGGCAGGCGAGCGCGAGCGCATACGCCGCGGTCGGCGACTCGGTGCCGAACGCCAGCGCCGAGAGCGTGTACGCGGCCGCTGCCGCCGCGTCGCTCCGCAGGATCGCCGCCTTGAGCATGCCGACGAGACGGCCGTAGCCGCCCGGTGGCGCGGCTTCCCACGACTCGCGATATCGCTGCTCTGCGATGCGCAGATACGGCTCTGCGCCCGCGCGGTCGCCCGACAGGAGGCAGCGCTGTGCCGCGGCGTCGGCTTCGACGGCCGCGGCCTGCAGGAGGCGGTGTTCGTCGGTCGCCATGCGCTCCTACCAGGCGCCGCCGCCACCGCCGCCGAACGATCCGCCGCCGCCGCCACCGCCGCCCGAGCTCGCACTCGACGGCGAACCGAACGCCCCTCCCAGACCCGAGGCGAAGCTCGCGGTGTCGAACGACGAGACGTACAGCGCCGGGGCGTACACGGACGACGTCGAGATCGCGGGGAAGTCGACGCGCGCGGCCTCGAGCACCCGCTCGGCGATGCCGAACGTGATGCCGTAGACGAGGTAGCTCTCCCACAGCGGCAGTGTGTCGGCTGGCTTGTCGGCGAGCCGCGGAAAGTCGTTGAGATAGCGGCGGAACCCTTCCCAACCTTCGGCCGAGGCCTGGAGCTTGGGCCCTCGCCTCCGCCACACGGACGCGGGCAACAGCAACACGACGACGGCGTTCAGTGCGAGCGCGGCGCCGATCGCGGTGAGGATCAGGTCCTGCCGCACGAGCGGCGGGTCGGAGAGGCCGGCGATGCCGAGCGCGAGACCGCCGGCGCCGAGCAGCAGGAACGCGACGAACGCAAGCCACTTCAGGACCATGCCCCGTCCGCTCCAGAACGTGCGCTGCCGCGCCTGGCTCCTGACAGCCGACTGGAAGGCTTCCGAGCGCCCGTGGAACCACTCCCTGTCGGAATCGGGCAGGCCCTTGACCGTTTCCTCGACGCGCGAGAGCGCGGCGGGGCCGTCCGCCGTCAGCTTGTCGAAGATCGCGGCAACGGGCTGCTCGACGACGTTCAGCTCGATGCCCTCGTCCCCGCGCGTGAGATCGACATCGTCGATCTCCTTGTGGCGGAGGCCGAGCATCGTCGACTCCTCGCGCGTGACGGGCGTCATCTTGAACCGACCGCGCCGGACGAGCTCGAACAGGGTGGCCGCCATCTGATCGCCGTCCGCGATGACTCGTTGCGCAAGCAGCGATGGCACGAGCGCCGGCGGGAGGTCGTCCGGCGGCTCGTGCACGTACTTCGGTGCCGTTCCGGTTGGATGCTCGCGACCGAAGCGCGCGTACCCGACGCCCCCGAGCATGCCCGCCGGGACGACCGCGAGGAGGAAGGCTGCCAGCACCCATGCCCACGGGTGGTGGAGCGTGTCCTCGAGCTGGCGCTTGTCGCGCGCCGCGCGCGCCGCCGCTGCCTGCTCGCGGGCGATCGTCGCGGCGAGGACGTCGTCGTCCACATGGACGGCGTAGGGAGCGCCGGGCGCGAGCGCCGCGGGCGGATACAGCACGCGCAGGATCACGCTGCGATGCGCCGGCACATCGTCGACGGCCGCCCGCACCTCGCCGCGCCGCACCTCCAGCCGATGGTCGAGCCAGGCCGGCTCGATCCAGCCGCGCGTGCCGGGCAGCGCCCCCGCCGCACGCACGCTGGCCGTGAGCATGCCGAGTCCGCTCTTCCACTGACTGCCCCAGACCTGCGGCGCCACCTCGACGGCATCGCGGTGCGCGATCACGACCCCGCGCAGCCGGTAGCGCAGAGTGAACGTGCGCTGCCCACCATCCTGCCGGTAGTGCCAGACGATGCGCAGGCCCTGCGGGAGGTACGCGATCCCGAACGTGCCTGCCCGGTCGATGCTGCCGAGTGCGGTGTCGCCGCCGCGGTCGTAGAGGTGGCCGCCCTCGCTCACGTCGATGTCGTGCGCGGTGACGCCGTGCCCCAGTGGGATGTCGCGGTAGGCGCCCGTGAAGAAGCCGTCGAAGCTGAAGGTCAGGTTCTCGCGCATCAGTACCTCACCGGTTCGCGCGAGCGTGACGTCGACGGACGCCTGCGACACGGAGAAGCTCCTGTCCGCGAGCGCCGAGGCGGGCGCCACGGCCAATGCGACGAGCGACAGCGCGAGCCACGCGAGGCCTCTCACCCGCGGTCGTCCGCGAGATCGAAGAGCGCCCGCCGCCGGAACCCGAGCGCGCCCGCGAAGAGGCTCGCCGGCAACTGCTCGATCGCGGCGTTGTAACTCTGGACCGTGTCGTTGTAGACCATGCGCGCGAGAGCGATGCGATCCTCGGTCCGCGAGAGTTGCTGCGCGAGCTGCACGAAGCGCTCCGAGGCCTTCAGCTGGGGATTGGCCTCGGCGATGCCGACGACGCCGCCGATGGCCGTGCCGAGGCGCTGCTCCTCGCCGGCGCGCGCCGCGGGCTCTGCGCTGATCGCCGCACTGCGTGCCTGACTCGCAGCGTCCATCAACGAGCGCTCATGGTCCGCGTACAACGCCACCGCGTCGTTGAGCGCGGGCACGAGATCCGCGCGCCGTCGCAGCTCGGCGTCGACGTCGCCCCAGGCGGCGGACGTGCGGTTGCGCGCGCGGGCCAGGCGGTTGTAGAGCAGGACGGCCAGGCAGACGACGAGCGCCGCGATCGCTGCTCCGACCCAGATCAGCACGGCGCGAGGCTACCAGCGCAGGCCGTGCGGATCGACGCGCGCGTCTACCCGCGTCAGGGCCGCGGGATCGAAGCGGTCGACGAGCTCGCCGGGGGCGCATGGGCGGGCAGCCTCGAGCAGGCCGGCGCTGTGCGCGAGCCAGCCCGTGACCGCAGCCGGGCTGGCGCCGTGCGCGCGCAGCTCCGAAAGCCCGACGGCGCCGTGGCGCTTCGACAGGCGCTCGCCGTCGGGGCCGAGCAGCAAGGGCACGTGCGCGTGGCCGGGAACGGGCCGGAGCGCGAGCAGGCGGTAGAGCTCGAGCTGGCGCGGCGTCGAGTGCAGGAGATCTGCCCCGCGCACGATATGCGTCACACCCTGGGCGGCGTCGTCGACGACGACGGCGAGCTGATAGGCGACCACGCCGTCGCTGCGGCGCACGACGATGTCGCCCGTCTCGCGCTCCAGCCACTCGCGCTGCGTACGGGCGACGTCGTCGCGAAACTCCACGGCGCCCTCCATGCGCACGCGCAGCGACGGCTCGCGCCCGTGCGAGCGCCGCAGCGCGCGATCCTCGGCTGTCAGGTCGCGGCAGACGCCGCCGTAGAGCGGCCCGTCGGGGCCGTGCGGGGCCGAGGCTGCGCGCCGAACGTCGGCACGCGAGCAGAAGCACTCGTACAGGACGCCCCGCGCGCGCAGCGTCCCGAGCGCGGCTTCGTAGGCGTCCGTGCGCTCGGACTGCACGACCGGCTCGCCGTCCCAGTCGAGGCCGAGCCAGGCCAGGGATTCGGCCTGCTCGCGGGCGCAGCCGGGCCGCACGCGCGCCGTGTCGAGATCCTCGAAGCGGAGCAGGAACCGTCCGCCGGCCCGGCGTGCCCACAACCAGGCGATCAGCGCCGTGCGCGCGTTGCCCAGGTGGAGATCCCCGGTCGGGCTGGGCGCATAGCGGCCGACGTACACGCCGCCGCACGCTACCGTGGCGGCGATGGGCCTGGTCTACTCGACGGACAAGGGTCGGGTGCGGCGATGCCAGCACTGCGGCCAGCCGCTGGCCGACGGCGGCCGCTGCCCGTGCCGGGTGCAGGCCGGACGCGCGCCCGGCGACGGCATCCTGCGCGTCCGTCGCGAGACGTCCGGGCGCAAGGGCAAGACCGTGACGACGATCAGCGGAGCGTCGCCGGCCCAGGCGGCGGAGCTCGCGCGCGAGCTGAAGCGCCTCTGCGGCTCCGGCGGCAGCGTGGTCGACGGCGTGATCGAGATCCAGGGGGATCACCGCGCGAAAGTCGTCGCCCACCTGGAGTCCAGCGGGCTGAACGTCAAGAGCGCAGGCGGCTGATCAGCCTCGGTAGCATGTTCGCGGCTTCGACGCGGGAGGACACGTGGAGGACAAGCTCGGCCAGATCGCGATGCGGATCATCGGCTTCGGGATCCTCGGCGCCATCGTGCTCGTCCTCGTGGCGAAGGGCGTGGACGGCTTCCCGTTCGACGTCTGGGGTCTGATCGGAGCCATCGTCCTGTGCGTCGCCGCGTTCGCCGTCGGCCAGGTCGAATAGCCCGGTCAGGGGCGCGGTTGTAGCATCTGCTGCACAACCCGTCTCGTCCGGAGGTGACGAATGTCCCGCGTGCTCGTGGTGGCGAACGAGACCGTCGAAGCCGACGAGTTGCTGGCCGAGTTGCGGCGGATCGAGGATCAGCACGCCTCCGTGTTCCGCGTCGTCGCACCCGCGGTGGCCGCGGATCATGGCGTCAGCGGCACCTGGAGCCAGGCCGGCGCGATCGACGCCGCGCAGGCGCGGCTCGACCGTACGCTCGCAGTTCTGCGCGGCGAAGGCCTCGATGCCGACGGCTGGGTTGGCGACATGCTGCCGGTCGCGGCCGTGCGCGATGCGCTCGACCGCTTCGATGCCGACCTGATCGTCATCTCGACGCATCCGCAGACACGCTCGCGCTGGCTGCGCAAGGACGTCGTCGAGCAGGTCCCGGAAGCTCTTCGGCGGCCAGGTCATCCACATCGTGTCGCACGTGCACGATCGACCCGCGCGTGTAGCGCTCTCCGAATCGAGCTCTCAGGGCCTCAGTCGTCCACGCCGGCAGTCGCGGCGTCGAGGATGGCGACGGTGCGGCCGCCCGCGCCCCGGCGCAGCCGCTCGAGGCCCTCCGGAATGCCGTCGAGGTCGGTCAGGTTCGTCACTACGTCCGCGAGTGGGAGCCGCCCGTCGGCCGCGAGCTGTACGAGCGAGGCGAGCTCGACCGACGGGTTGCCGCTGCCGTAGTAGCAGCCCTTGATGCCCTTGTCGGAGAGGAACTCGATGGCGGGGAAGACCGCTTCGACGCCGACCGCGGCGAGGCCGAGGACGACTGCTGTGCCCCCAGCGCGCAGGCAATCCCATGCCAGGCGCATCGTCTCGGGTCTGCCGACGACCTCGAAGGCATGCTCGACGCCGCCGCCGGTCAGCTCGCGCACGGCCGCTGCCGGGTCGTCCGCGCGGGCGTCGATCGCATGTGTCGCCCCGCGTGCGAGGGCGAGCTCGAGCACGACCGGATCGCGGTCGACCGCGACGATTGCGCCGGCGCCCGCGAGCACGAGGCCCGCGATCACCTGCTGCCCGACGCCGCCGCACCCCACGACCGCCGCCCGCTCGCCGATGCGCGGTCGCGCGACATTGCGGACGGCTCCGACCCCGGTGACCGCGCCGCATCCGAGCAGCGCGGCCTGCCAGAGCGGCACGTCGGCCGTCAGCGGCACGACGCCGGCAGCGGCGACGACGGCGCGCTCGGCGAAGCACGCGACCGTGAGGCCGTGCTGCAGCGGCGTCCCGTCCGGCAGGGACAGGCGCCTGGTCCCGTCGAGCAGCGTCCCGCGCACGCCGGCGTCGCCCGCCGGACCGCAGAGCGTCGGGCGCCCGGAGCGGCACGCACTGCAAGCGCCGCACGACGGGATCATGCAGAGCACTGCGCGATCGCCGGGCGCGACGTGCACGACGCCCTCCCCGACGGCCTCGACCGTACCCGCTGCCTCATGCCCGAGCACCATCGGCCAGCGCCCTTCGCCGAGACGCCCGTCGGCGAGGTGGAGGTCGGAGTGGCAGATGCCGCAGGCCGCGATGCGCATGAGCACCTCGCCTGCCTTGGGCGCGGCCAGCTCCACGTCCTCGACCCGGACGTCCCCGGGTTCGCGCAATACGACCGCCCTCATGCGACCCGCCAGCGCTCGAGCGCGTCCAGGTCGGGCGTGACGCCGAGCCCCGGCCCTGGCGGCGGGGCGATCGTCCCGTCAGGGGCGATCTCGACGACCGCAGGCAGGAGCCAGTCGCGCCGCTCGGGCGACCAGGCCGGCGGGTCGTACGGCACCTCGACGAACGGGCACGTCGAGACCGCGAGCGTCAGGTGCAGGTTGCAGACGAGCCCGTAGCCGTTCGACCATGTGTGCGGGCTGAACATGCGCCCGCAGAGGTCGGCCAGCGCCGCCAGGCGGCGGCAGCCCGAGATGCCGCCCGAGAGCACGACATCGGGCTGCAGCACGTCGACGCCGCCACGCAGGACGAGGTCGCGCGCCTCGTGCGCGCCCCGCACCATCTCACCGGCAGCGATGCGAATGCCCGTCAGCCGCCGCAGCGCGCGGTAGCCCTCGACGTCGTCGCAGCGCAGCGGCTCCTCGAGCCAGTAGGCGCCCAGCCGCTCCAGCTCGCGCGCGCAGCGCGCGGCGGTGGCGACGTCCCAGCGCGCCCCGCGATCCCCGGCCATGCGCCAGCCCTGGTTGGCGTCCACCATCAGCTCGAAGTCGTCGCCGACGGCGGAGCGCACCTGCTCGACGACCTCCACGTCCTCGCGCCAGTCGGCGTGATGGAAACGCAGCTTGAGTGCGCGCACGCCGCGCTCGCGGAGTGCGACGGCCCGCCGGGCGCGCTCGGTGGGGTCGACCAGCTCACCGCTCGAGGCGTAGGCCGTCATGCGCTCGTTGCGGCCGCCGAGCAGACGCCAGACCGGGGTGTCCAGCAGACGCCCGGCGAGGTCCCAGATCGCGCACTCGACCGTCCAGGGCCGTCCGCCGTGGAAGTCGACCGTCTCGCAGATCTCGCGCACCGCTTCCGTGCGCAGTGGATCGAGGCCGACGAGGAAATGCGCGAGCACATCGCGGTCGGGCAGGTGATCCCCGCTCGCATACCCCGTGATGCCGGCATCGCAATGCACGAGCACGAGCGTCGCGTCCTGGTGCGTGCGCGGGATTGGGTCCCAGGCGGCTCGGAAGGGCGGGTCGAGCGGGAAGCGGTAGCGGCGCGCCTCGATGCCGGTGATGCGTGCCTCCGGTGCCATCTCACGAGGACGGTAGCGGTAGAGTGGGCACGTCAACGCCGACGCCCGCGAAAGGGGTGATGGGTCCATGTCCGACTTCTGCCAGAGCGCGACCCAGCCATCCGGGGCGTTCCGCCGCACGGCCTAGCGGCCGAGCAGGCGCGCGGGGCGCCGCAACTCACCCCGTTGGAGATCCGCGTTGAACGATCAGACCGCGGCGCTTGCCCAGCTCGTCTGGGATGAGCGCCGCTCCGCCGAGCTCGCAGCGCTCGGCCATCAGCCCTCCGCGGCCGCGCGCGTCGTGCGTGTCGACCGCGGCTTCGTCAGCCTGCGCACGGCGATGCGCGACCTCAGGCTGGCGACCGATCGCCTCGATTCCGAGCTCGCCGTCGGCGACTGGGTCGCCGTGGGCGATGACGACGGCATCGCCGCCGTGCTCGAGAGGCGGACGCTGCTCGAGCGACGTATGCCGGACGACTCGACCGCGTCGCCCGTAGTCGCGGCGAACGTCGACCTCGTCGTCGTCGCGAATGCGCTCGACCACACACTCTCGGCCCGGCGCCTGGAGCGCTTCCTCCTCGTCGCCTGGGAGAGCGGTGCGGTGCCGCTGGTCGTGCTGACGAAGGCCGATGCCAGCCCGGACCTCGCGGCGGCCGTGGCCGAGGCGGAGGCCGCCGCCCTCGGCGCTCCAGTGCTCGCACTGAGCGCGCGCACCGGAGCGGGCCTCGAGGACCTCCGAGCCCGGCTCGCGCACTCGACCTCGGTGTTGCTCGGGCGTTCGGGCGCCGGCAAGAGCACGCTCGTGAACGCCCTCGTCGGCGACGACGTCGCCGCGACCGCCGAGGTGCGGCGCGACGGCAAGGGCCGGCACACCACGACGCACCGCGAATTGCACGTGCTCGCGGGTGGCGGCGTCCTGATCGACACGCCCGGTCTGCGCGCCGTGCTTCCGCACGACCTGGGCCTGGCGGCCGAGCGCGCGTTCGGCGATATCGAGGAGCTCGGCCGAGGGCTGCCGTTTCACCGACTGCGGCCACGCCGGCGAGCCCGGCTGCGCAGTCGCGTACGCGGTCAGCTCGGGTGAGCTCCCGCGCGAGCGGTTCGAGGCCTGGCTGCGAGCCGAGCACGACCGTGTGTCGTTCGAACGGCGCTCGGACCCTGCCTCGCTGAGCGAGCAGCGCCGACACCACCGCTCGCTCAACCGCTCCCTGCGGGCCGCCCGCAAGAAGGGGTGGCTCTGACGCCGGTTCTCGAGAGCTCCGTGTTGACCGACGCGCTCGCCACGGACTAGCATCGGGCGTCCCGACGTGCCGTGTCACGGATGGAGGTCCTGTGCCCAGGAAGATCGTCGACACGATTCTCCCGACCACGATGGTCGGGTCGTACCCGCGGCCGCACTGGTACCACCAGCAGCTGCTCGGCCGCGATATCCGGGTCGCGTTCAAGGAGGTCCGGCACGAGGAGGCCTACCACGACGCGACCCTCGCGGTGATCAACGATCAGGAGGAGGCCGGGCTCGACATCGTGACGGACGGGCAGATGTCGTACGACGACTACGTCGGCGTGATCGGCTCGTTCTGCTGGTACATGTACGAACGCATCCCGGGCTTCGACCCCGCGCGCGAGCCGCATCCGCTCGAGGCGGGAGCCGAGACGCGCGACAAGATCGTCGAGTTGCTCGCCGACTGGGGCGGGGTGATCAACAGCGGCAAGGTCGAGCGCGGCCCGATCCGCCTCGCCGATCTCTACAAGATCGCCGCGAAATACGCACACAGGCCGATCAAGGTCTCGGTCGGCGCCGGCCCGGTCAACCTCGCCTGGCACGTCTACTTCGAGCACTACAAGAACCCGCAGGAGCTGTGCTACGCGCTTGCGCCGATTTTCAACGCCGAGATGAAATCGCTCGTCGAGGCCGGCGCGACGTACCTCCAACTCGAGGATCTCGGCGCGTGGCTGCCGCTGTTCACGGGCGACGACGCCGACTACGAGTGGATCCGCGACGTCATCGGAAAGTGCTGCGAGGGCGTCGACGCGAAGATCGGCTGGCATTTCTGCTTCGGCAACGCGTGGGGCAACGACATCCTCAGCCATAGCTTCCCGCAGGGCTACCAGACGGTTCTGCCGCACTTCTTCGATACCCCTGGCATCGACCAGTTCGTGCTCGACTATGCGAACCGGAACATGGACGGCATCGAGTTCCTGGCCAATCTGCCGGCCGACAAGGAAGTGCAGGTCGGCGTGCTCGACATCCGCACGATGATGGTCGAGACGCCCGAGCAGGTCGCCGCGCGCGCACGCAAGGTGCTCGAGCACGTGGACGCCGAACGGGTGACGCTCTCGACCGACTGCGGCATGAAGCCGCTGCCGCGGACGATCGCCAAGATGAAGCTCAAGGCTCTGGTCGACGGGCGCGAAGATCGTGCGGGAGGAGATCTCCTAGGGGCCCGGCCTGCGACACGCGCGTTTCGGCCGCCTGGCCGACGACCGTGCTTCGACCGGCGCTACGCTCCCGGTGTGGACGAGGATCCGGAGCCCACGGTGGCGACGCCCGACGACGGGGAGAGCAACCTCTTCCCGCGACACCAGCCGTACCCGCCCGAGGACGACGCCGTGGACGAGTCGTCCGAGGAGTCGTTCCCGGCTTCGGACCCGCCCTCGACCTGGTCGCGCGAGAACTAGCTTCGCCGCTGGGCCGGCTCCGTCGGATGGACACGCGCGCACCGCTACCTGGCCGTGCGCACCGCCTCGATCGCGCCCGGGTCCTCCAGCGTCGAGAGGTCGCCGGGGTCGTCTCCGAGGATCGTCGCCCGCACTGCGCGGCGCACGATCTTGGCGCTGCGCGTCTTCGGTAGCGCCGCGGTGAAGCGCACCTCGGCGGGCGCGAACGCCTTGCCGAGCTCCTGCGCGCACCGCTCGCGCAGGCGGGCGCGCAGCTCCTCGCCGGGCTCGCAGCCCTCCCGGAGCACGCAGAAGCACCAGACGACCTCACCCTTGACCTCGTGCGGCACGCCGATCGCGCACGCCTCGGCAACCGCCGGATCGCCGACCAGCACCGATTCGTACTCGGCCGGGCCGACGCGCTTGCCGGCGACGTTCAGGGTGTCGTCGGAGCGCCCGTGCAGGAACCAATCGCCGTCGGCGTCGACCGACGCCCAGTCGCCGTGCGTCCAGACACCGGGGAAGCGCCGCCAGTAGGTGTCGAGGTAGCGCTCGGGGTCGCCCCAGATGCCGCGCGTCATGCCGGGCCACGGTTGGGTGCAGACGAGCTCGCCGACCTCTCCCCGCAGTGGCCTTCCGGCCGGGTCGTAGACGTCCATCGCCATGCCGAGGAGCGGCAGCCCGAGCGTGCACGGTTTGTGCGGCAGATAGGGCGGGGAGCCGAGGAACGCCGCGGCGATCTCGGTACCGCCGGAGATGTTGAGGATCGGCCGCGTCCCGCCGCCGACGCGGTCGAAGAGCCAGAGCCACGGGTCGGGGTTCCAGGGCTCGCCCGTCGAGCCGAACATCCGCAGCGGAGAGAGATCCAGGCCGTCGACGAGCGCGTCGCCGGACTGCCGCAGCGCGCGCACCAGCGTGGGCGAGACGCCCAGGAAGGTCAGGCGGTGCCGCTCGGCGAGCCGCCACACGCGACGGGCGTCCGGGTAGTCGGGCGCGCCGTCGTAGAGCATCGCCGTCAGGCCGAGGCCGTGGGAGTTGGCCAGCAGCCAGGGCCCCATGATCCAGCCGATGTCCGTCATCCAGGTGACGCGATCGCCCGGCTGCAGATCGCCTGCGTAGCGGCCCTCGCTCGCCATCTTGACGAGGAACCCGCCGTGCACGTGCACCGCTCCCTTGGGACGCCCGGTCGTGCCCGAGGTATAGGCGAGCATGAACGGGTGCTCGCTCTCGACCGGTGTGGCGCGCCGCGTCCCGGGCCGGCCCTCCACGAGCTCGTGCCACCAGACGTCCCGGCCCTCCGTCCACGCGACCGGCGCGCCCATGTGGCGCACCACGACGACCGTGCGCACGCCCGGTACGCGGGCGGCTGCCTCGTCCGCCGTCGCCTTCGCGGCCACCGGCCGCCCGCGCCGCGCAAAGGCGTCGACGGTGATCAGCGCGACGGCGCGCGAGTCCTCGAGCCGGCTCGCGACTGCGGCCGGCGAGAATCCCGAGAAGATCGGGACGACGAGCGCGCCGATCGCAGCCACCGCGTAATACGCGATGACGACCTCGGGCGCCATCGGCATGAGCAGGGCGACCGCATCGCCGCTGCGGACGCCGAGCGACTCGAGCCCCTCGGCGCAGCGGGCGACCTCCCGGGCGAGCTCCGCGTAGGTGAGCGAGCGCGTGGCGCCTTCCTCGTCCTCCGCGACGATCGCATCGACGCCGGCGTGCGCGGGGTCGTCTGCCCAGCGCTCGACGCACGCGTGGGCGAGGTTGAGCCGGCCGCCGGTGAACCAGCGCGCCCATGCGGGGCCGTCCGAGACGTCGAGCACGTGTTCGTACGGCGTCTCGAACGGGACGCCGAGGTCGAGCGCGACGGCGTCCCAGAAGCGCTCCGGCTCGGCGGTCGAGAGCGCCAGCAGCTCGCGATAGCCGTCGGTCCCGAGCCTGCGTGCCAACGCGGTCGCATGGGCGCTCTCGACCCATTCGGCCGGTGGGATCCAGGCGTAGCCGCTCATGTCTCGACGCTCCGCATCTGCCGTCTCGCGCGTAGCGCCATCTGCGCGGCCGCGAGCACGAGGAAGAGGGCGAACGCGCGCCGCAGTGCCGACTCGGGCAGCCGCAGCGCGATCTCCGCGCCCGCGAGCACGCCGACCAGCGAGCAGGCGCCGACGATCGCCGCCGAGCGCCAGTCCACGAGGCCGAGGCGATCCTGCCGATAGGAGCCGACCGCAACGACGGGCACGATGGCCGCAAGTGACGTCGCCTCGGCGCTCAGCTGCGAGAGGCCCAGGCCGAGCGTGAGCGCCGGGACGAACACGATTCCTCCGCCGACACCGAAGAGGCCGGCAAGGGTCCCGCCGGCGAGCCCGAGGGCCAGGGCCAGCGCGACGTGGCTCACCAGGCGAGCCTGCCTGCGACCACGACCATCACGAAGGCGAACGCGAGCTGCAGATGCGGGCCCCGCACGCGCTTCGCGAGCGTCGTGCCGAGCACGACCCCAGCGACCGCCGGGAGTCCGACGAGCGCGGCGTCGTGCCACACGACGAGGTCGTCGAACGTGTAGCGGACGGTGCCGAACACGGCCGTCGCGCCGATGGCCGCGAGCGAGGTCGCCGTCGCGCGGTGCGCCGCCCAGCCTCGCGCGATCAGAGCCGGCACGATCACGATGCCGCCGCCGACGCCGAACAGCGCCGACAGCAGGCCGGCCGCACCGCCGACCCCGCCGAGCGCGGCCAGTCTCCTCACGCGCGCAGCCCGAGGTGCTGCTTGAGCGCACGCGTCTGTCGCCGCGCGACCTCGAGTTGCGTCGCCTCGGCATCCGAGAGCCGCACGACCCAGTGACCGGGCGAGGCTTGCTCCAGCGTCGTCACCTTCTGGAGGTTGACGATCGAGGAGCGGTGGATGCGGAAGAACAGGGCCGGCGGCAGCGCGTCCTCGAGCTCGCGCAGCGACTGGGTCGAGAGGAAGCGCTCGTCGTAGGTCGCGATGCGCGCATAGTCGCCCTCTGCGAGCATGAAGTAGACCTGGTCGTGGTCGAGCAGCAGCGTCTCGCCGCGGCGCGTCACCGGCACCTTCGCGAGCTCGCCGAGCCCAGCGCGCTCGGGCGTCCCGCGCAGCGCGCTGCGCAGGCGCTCGACGGTCTGCGCGAGCCGATCCTCGGCCACGGGCTTGAGCAGGTAGTCGAACGCGTCCACCGAGAAGGCCTGGACGGCGTAGTCCTGGTGGGCTGTGACGAAGACGACGTGCGGCCGCTTCGGCCACGACATGATCTCGCGCGCCGCGTCGATGCCGGTGAGCTCGGGCATCGAGATGTCACAGAACACGACGTCGTAGTCCAGGCGCGCCGCCAGAGCGAGCGCCTCGCGCACGCTCGCGGCCTCGCCGACGACCTCGACGTCCTCGATGCGCTCGAGCAGGAAGCGCAACTCGGCGCGCGCCGGCGCCTCGTCGTCGACGATCAGCGCGAGCAGGCTCATTGCGCGAGGCGTTCCTGCTCGTGTCCGGGCGGAACGGTCGGGATCACGATCGATATGAGGGTACCGATGCGGGGCGCCGAGGCGATGCGCAGGCGGCCATGCTCGCCGTAGAAGACCGCGACGCGCTGCGCGGCCGACGCCAGGCCGAGCCCGGCCGCTCCCGAGCCGACACCCGGCTCGAGCACGCGGTCCGCGAGCTCGCGCGGGATGCCGCGGCCGTTGTCGCGGACGGTGATGCGCAGACGCCCGAGCCGCACGTCGCAGCGCACCACGACGCGCAGCGGCCGATCGACCTTGCCGTGGTTGATGGCGTTCTCCACCAGTGGTTGCACGAGCAATGGTGGGACGAGGGCCAGCTCGGCCGAGGGCGTGACGCGCACGTCGACGTCGAGCTGGTCGCCGAAGCGCGCGCGCTCCAGCGCGACGTAGGCCTCGACGTGCCGGAGCTCGTCGCGCAGCGGGACGAAGGCGTGCGGGCGGCGGAGGCTGAGGCGGCAGTGCTCGGCGAACGCAAGTACGAGCCGGCGCGCCTCCTCCGGCTGCGTGCGGCAGAACGCGGCGATCGTGTTGAGTGCGTTGAACAGGAAGTGGGGTTCGATCTGCGCCTGCATCGCGGCCAGCTCGGCCGATGCCGTCGCGCGCGCGTGCAGGTCGAGCTCGCCCAGCATCACCTCGGTCGAGATCAGCGCACCCAGCTGACGCGCGATCGCGCGGTCGCGATCCGAGACGGCCAGCGCCGTCTCGCTGAACAGGACGATCGCGCCGATCGCGTCGCTGCGATTCACGATCGGCGCGACGATGGCCGACCGCAGCGGGCAGTCCCGGCCGTCACAGCCGTGCTTCCAGCCAACCGGGAGCCGCGACACGCGCCGCTCGAGCATCGCGTCGACGGCGCCCGGCGGCGCCGGGAGGCCCGCTCCGTGATGATCGCCGCCGAGCCCCGCGTGCGCGAGAACGCGCTCGCGATCGCACACGGACACCGCCGCATAGCCGAGCCGCTCGCGAATCTCGTAGGCCACGACCTGGGCGCTTGCTGCATCGAAGCCCCCGCGCAACGCGCCGCGCACTGCCTCGAGTGTCTCCAGGATGGCGGCGGCGGGCGCCTGGGCAAGTGGCACGACCCGTCCGAAGGCGGCGCGCACGAGCCCCAGCCAGGCGACCAGCGCGAGCGTGGTGAGCGCCACGATGGGCACGAACCAGCGCAGCGACACGCCCGAGTCCTGGAGCATGCGCAGCACGACGAACAGCAGCAGGGCCTGGATCGAGGCGAGCGCGGCTGCGATCAGCAGCGGGCCGCGCACCTCGTGCCAGCGACGCCCGACCTTCGCAGCTGCCAGTCGGCGACCGGTCGAGACGAAGACGAGGCCCTCGCTGCTCCGGTCGGAATCGCTCACGTCTGCCCGACCCTGCCCGGTTTGCGCAGCGCTACCAGCTCGGCCAGGGGGCGCGCGTTGACGATGTCGTCGCGCGTCGCGCCTGCGCGACGCGCCATGAAGACCCCGAGCTCCCGGTAGTCGAGCGCCGTGAGCCGGTGGGCATCGGTTGAGATCACGAGCCTGACGCCGGCGGCGAGGGCAAGCCGGGCATGCGCGGGGCGGAGGTCGAGCCGGTGGGGTTGCGAGTTGATCTCGAGGAACGTGCCGTGCGCCGCACACGTCGCGATCAGGGCCTCAACGTCGAAGTCGTACCCATCGCGCTTGCCGATCAGGCGGCCGGACGGGTGCCCGATCACATCGACGCACGGATGCTCCGCCGCAGCAATCAGCCGCTTCGTGATGCGGTCGGCCGCCTGCCGTTGCGCGACGTGCAGCGAGGCGACGACCCAGTCGAGCTCGGCCAGGACGTCGTCCGGAAGGTAGAGCGAGCCGTCGCCCATCACGTCGACCTCGCACCCGGCGAGGAGCTCGAACCCGTCGAGGGTCTGGCGTATGAGCTGCACGGCCTCGATCTGGCGGCGCACGTCGTCGGCCTCGAGGCCGATGCCCATGCCGACGCCCCCGGAGTGGTCGGTGATCGCCATGTACTCGAGCCCGCGCCCACGCACGGCCTCCACGACGTCGAGCAGCGAGTGCTTGCCGTCGCCGCTCCAGTCGCTGTGCAGATGCAGATCGCCGCGGATGTCCGCAAGCTGGACGAGCTCCGGCAGGGCGTTCGCACGCGCCAGCTCGAGCTCGCCGTTGTCCTCGCGCAGCTCCGGCGGGATCGGCTGGTAGCCGAGGTGGCGGTAGACGTCGTCCTCGTCAGGCGTCTTGAAGACCTCGCCGCTGTCCACGTCCTCGATGCCCCATTCCGAGACGCTCATGCCGCGACGCTGGGCGTCCTCGCGCATGCGCACGTTGTGGCCCTTCGAGCCGGTGAAGTGCTGCAGGAGGTTGCCGTAGCTCTCGGGGGGCACGACGCGCAGGTCCAGCTGCACGCCGTTGTGCGTCAGGATCGACGCCTTGGTCGTGCCGTGGCCGAGCACCTCGGCGACGAACGGCTGCTCGATGAGCCACTGCGTCAGGGCGGGCCCGTCGGTCGCGGCGGCGATCACGTCCACGTCGCCCACCGACTCGGCGCGCCGACGCAGCGAGCCCGCCTCGTCGGCCTGCTCGCAGGCCGGGTGGGCTCGTAGCGGCTCGAGCACGGTGCGCGCGAGCTCGAGCGCCTGATCGAGGCGGAAGGCTCGCTTGCGCGGGGCAGCGCCTGCCTCGAGCTGGGCCAGGAGTTGCTGTTCCTTGCGCTCGCCAAAGCCGGCCTGGCCGTGCAGGCGGCCCTCGCGCGCGGCGGTCTCGAGCTCCGCCAGCGTCGTGATGCCCAGCTCCAACCAGAGTCGACGTGCAGTCTTGGCGCCCAGGCCCGGCAGACGGACGATCTCGACGAGGCTCTCGGGGACGCGCCCGCGCAGCTTCTCGAGCGCCTCCATCGTGCCCGTCGCGCGCAACTCGCCGATCTTCGTCGCGATCGTGTCGCCGATGTCGTCGAGCTCCGTCAGGCGGCCTTCCTCCGACAGGCTCCAGACCGACTCCGCCGTCTCGCGAAAGCGCTTCGCGGCTCTGCGGTAGGCGAGCACGCGGTACACGACAGCGCCGTCGAGCTCGTAGAGATCGCCGAGCAAGTCGAACAGATCGGCGATCTCGCCATTGCGGAGGGTCACGCGAGGATCGTAGCTGCCGCTGCATGCGGGCCCTTTCACCGCGAGAATGAGCCTGTGCCGCCGCCCACCCGCTTTCTGATCTGCCTGCCGACCTACGACGAGCGGGACAACCTCGCGCGCATGGTCGAGGCGCTCGACAGCGTGCGCGAGCTGGACGGCGCCAGCGGCGACGTGCTGGTGATCGACGATTCCTCGCCGGACGGCACGGGCGAGCTCGCCGATCGCCTCGCCGAGGACAGGCCGTGGCTGCACGTGCTGCACCGCCCGCACAAGCAGGGGCTCGGCCGGGCCTACCTCGACGGCTTCCGCTGGGCGCTCGCGCGCGATTTCGCGTTCGTCTTCGAGATGGACTGCGACTTCTCGCACGACCCGCGGGCGGTGCCGTCGTTGCTCGCGCCGGCGCGGGCAGGCGCTGATCTCGTGCTGGGCTCGCGTTACTGCGCCGGCGGGCGCGTCGAGAACTGGGGCCGTGCTCGACGCGTGATCTCGACCTCAGGTTGCCTGTACGCGCGCACGCTGCTCGGCGTCGGCGTGCGCGACCTGACCGGGGGGTTCAAGTGCTTCCGGCGCGGCGTGCTCGAGGCGATCGAGCTCGACGCCGTCGATGCCCAGGGCTACCAGTTCCAGATCGAGATGACCTACCGCGCGCTGCTGCTCGGCTTCAGCGTGGAGGAGGTGCCCATCACGTTCGCGGACCGCGTCGCCGGCGGCTCCAAGATGTCTCGCTCGATCGTCTTCGAGGCCATCCGCCGCGTGCCGCTCCTGCGCCTCCAGGCGGAGCGCGGCCGGCTCCCCCGGAGCGCCGGCGTTGTCGCCCCCGACGGCTGCTAGATTCATCTGATGCGGCGGGCGGTTGTGATCGGCATGGCCGTGGGCGGCGCCGTGGTCGCCGCGGTCGCGGGACTCGCGGCCTGGTCCTACGTTGAGCGCCCGCAGGTCGGCGGGACGCCGCGGCAGTGGTACCGCACGTCTGCGCCGCAGGTGCTCGTGCCCGTCGAGCACAGCGGGAGCCTGGCTCACCTGCGCGCGCGCGTCGACGGCGAGGACGTGGCAGCGACGGTGCGCGCAACCGGTGCCGGGCTCGTGCTCGAGCTCGACGACGTGAAGGACGGGGCGCACCGCGTGCGCGTCCAGGCCAGCCCCAGCCGCATCTTCGGCGACAGCGTCGATGAGGCATTCACGATTCACGTCGACACCCGCCGGCCGTCCCTGGCGCTCGACCAGGCCGCGTCGGGCTGGTTGTCGGCGAGCGAGCTCACGGGACGCGTCGAGCCGGGCTCGACCCTGGCGGTCTCCTATCCGGGCGGACGGCTCGTCATGCACGCGCCCAGCGGCGCCTTCGATCTCGACCCCAAGCTGCCTGACGGCCGCACGACCGTGAAGCTGATCGCCAGCGACCGCGCGGGCAATCGCTCGGTCATCACGCGCACCTTCGCCGTCGACCGCGCGGCGCCGCGCCTGCACGTCGACCACGTGCCGGCCGTCCTCGGCACGGCGCACCCGACGCTGCGCGGCTCGATCGACGATTCGTCGCCGGTGACCGTCCAGGCGCTGCTCGACGGCAGCGCGGTCGCGCTGCGCGGTCCCGACGGCACCGCGCTGCTCGGCGCGGCTGCGACCTCGGGCCGCTTCTCGCTGCCGCTCCAGCACCTCGCGCAGGGGGTCCACACGCTCTCGATCTCGGCCACCGACAGTGCCGGCAACACCTCGACCGCCACGGCTGGGCCGTTCACGGTCGACTCGACCGAGAAGCTGCGCCCCGCAAGTGTCCTGTCGCTCGGCGCGCGCGGCGCCGACGTGGTGCAACTCGAGCGCCGCCTCAAGGCCTTCGGCACCTACCACGGGCCGTTCACGCGCTTCTACAACGAGCGCACCGCGGTTGCCGTGCGCAGCTTCCAGCGCGCGCACGATCTGCCCGTCACGGGCGTCGCGACGCCCCAGGTGCTGCAGCTCAGCGCGGAGCGCATCGTGGTGCACCTGAGCAAGTTCCGCGTCTTCCTGATCCGCGAGGGCAAGCGCGTGTTCAGTGCGCCCATCGCGATCGGCCAGCCCGCGTATCCGACGCCGACCGGCCACTACGAGATCATCGCGAAGATCAAGAATCCCACCTGGGTGCCGCCCAACTCGCCCTGGGCGGCCGGGCTCGAGCCGATTCCGCCCGGCGCCACCAACCCGCTCGGTTCGCGCTGGATCGGCACGAGTGCACCCAACATCGGCTTCCACGCCACCCCGCTGGACTCGAGCGTCGGGCACGCGGCGTCGCACGGCTGCATGCGCATGCATCGCGCAGACGTCGAGCGCCTCTACGATCTGATCCGCGTGGGCACGCCGGTCGACATCGAGGTGTGAGCGCCGGGTCCGCAGGGAATCGACTCGTCCGCAACGGCGTTTACCATCGAACCCCGTCGTTTTTCAGGAGTTTTCGCATGAGCGCAGATATCACGCACGTCAGTGACGCCGACTTCGAAGCCGAGGTCACGAATAGCGATCGCCCGGTCGTCATCGACTTCTGGGCGCCTTGGTGCGGTCCTTGCCGTCAGATGGAGCCCGCCTTCGAGGAGCTTGCCGCCGCGAATCCGTCGCACAAGTGGGTCAAGGTCAACGTCGACGACAACCCCGCGACCGCGGCCCGCTTCCAGATCCTCGCGATCCCGGCCTTCGTCGTCGTGGAGGGCGGCCAGGAGACGAAGCGCATCGCCGGCGCCAAGCCGAAGGGGCGCTTCGCCGCCGAGCTCGGGCTCGGCGTGCCCGCCTGATCGCACAGCTCGTCGACGTCACGTACGCCCCCGGGAGCAAGCCGCTCCTGGAGGGCGTCACGGTCGTCGTGCACGAGCGCACGAAGCTCGCGATCGTCGGCCCCAACGGCAGCGGCAAGACCACGCTGCTGCGACTCCTTTCCGGCGATCTGAGGCCCGACGCCGGGGAGGTCGTGCGCAAGCAGGGCCTCGTGCTCGGCCGCCTCGCACAGGATGATCGCGAGCTGCTCCGGCTGGATCCGACCGTTGCCGATGCGCTCTACCGCTCGCAGGCAGAGCTCGAGCTCGAGCGCCTGGCGGGTGAGCTGGCCGAGGCGGCGCACGACGCGGACCGGCTGCCCGCGCTGGAGCGCGCCTACGACGACGCTCTCACGTCCCTCTCGGCGGCCGAGGAGCCCGACCGGGCGCTGATCGCCGATCTGCTCGGCGAGCTCGGGTTGCGCAGCGTGCCGCAGTCGCGGCGCATGAGCGAGCTCTCCGGCGGGCAGCGCCGGCTCGTCCTGCTCGCTCGTGCGCTGGCCTCCGATCCCGACCTGCTGGTACTGGACGAGCCGGAGGCGCATCTCGACCTGCGCGCCCGCGGGCTGGTGGCCGAGCGGCTACGGCGGCGCCGGCGGGCGACCGTGCTCGTGAGCCATGATCGTGCACTGCTGGATGTGGCCACCAAGGAGACGCTCGATCTCTCCGACGGGCGCTGCGATCTCTACGCCGGGGCCTACTCGTTCTACCTGGAGGAGCGGCCGAAGTTGATGGAGCGGTTGCAGGGTGAGTACGAGCGCGCAGTCGCCGAGGTCAAGCGGCAGGAGCAGGTCTTCTTCCAGTACCGCGAGTGGGCGCGGCTGAACGCCAAGTTCGCCTCGCGTGCGCGCGCGCGACTGACGCTGCTGGAGCGGGCTCGCAGCCGCGTCGAGCGCCCCGAGAAGCGCCGGGACCGGACGCTCTCCGTGTCCTTCGCCTCCGATGCGCGTGGTCGCGTCATGGCCGAGACGGATGCCGCCGAGGTCTCCTACGGCGAGTCCGTGCGGATCGGGCCCGTCGACCTCGTGCTCGAACGGGGCGACCGCGTCGCGCTGATCGGCCCGAACGGCGCGGGCAAGTCGACGGTGCTGCGCCTGCTGGGCGGAGCGCAGGCGCCGACGGCCGGCCGTGTGCGCGTGAAGGACGGTGCGCGAGTCGTGCTGATGACGCAGGAAAGCCTGTCGCTCGACCTGCAGCGCTCGCCGCTCGACGTGGTGCTCGACGCGCACCCGATGGCGCGCGACGACGCCGTGCGGCGCATCTGCGCGCTCGGGCTCGACTACGACCACTGTCTCGCTCCGCTCGGCCGCCTCTCCGGCGGCCAGCGCGTTCGCGTCCACCTCCTCCGCGTTTCGCTGCGACGCCCCGACCTGCTGCTGCTGGACGAGCCGACCAACTACATCGACACGCATTCCGCCGAGGTCGTGCAGAGCGAGCTGGAGGCATTCACCGGCTGCGTGGTCGCGGCCACGCACGACCGCTATTTCCTGGAGACGTTCGCAACACGCATCGTCGAACTGACGGCCTCGGCCGAGGGCACGCGCGTGGCCGAGCGCGAAGGACTCGCGGCGAGGACATGAGCACACCACTGGAAGCGCGCTACCGGGCGCGCAGCCTCTGGCTCGACGGCCTCGCCGAGCCGCTCGCGCAACGCCCCGCGCTGGCCGGCGATCGCGACTGCGACGTGGCCATCGTGGGCGCCGGCTTCACGGGCCTCTGGGCTGCGTACTTCCTGGCCTCTCTGCAGCCGGACCTGCGCATCGCCGTCGTGGAGCGCGAAATCGCGGGCTTCGGCCCGTCGGGTCGCAACGGCGGCTGGGCCTCGGCCGGGCTCGCGGGCAGTGCGCACCTCTATGCACGCCTGCGCGGCGACGACGCGGTGCGTCGCGGCGAGCGAGCCATGGCCGACGCGGTGGGCGGGATCGGGCGCGTGATCGCAGACGAGGGCATCGACTGCGGCTGGCTGCACGGCGGCTCGCTGCTCGTCGCGACGAGCGCGCCCCAGGTCGCGCGCCTGCACGAGGGTGTCGAGCGGCGCCGCGCCTTCGGTGTCGGCGAGGAGGATCTGCGACTGCTCGAGCCGTCGGAGATCTACCAGCGCGTGCGTGTACGGGGCGCGCGGGCCGCGTCGTACACGCCGCACTGCGGTCGCGTGGATCCGGCGCGGCTCGCCCGCGGTCTCGCCCTGGCCTGCGAGCGGCGCGGGGTCGTCATCTACGAGGGGACGGCGGCCACGTCCATCGAGCCGGGCCGCGTGCGCTGTGCGAGCGGCACCCTGCGCGCACCCGCCGTGCTGCGCGCGACCGAGGCCTTCACCGTGCAGCAGCCCGGGCAGCGCCGGCTCTTCATGCCGCTCTACTCGCTGATGATCGCGACCGAGCCGCTGCCGTCCTCCGTCTGGGAGGAGCTCGGCTGGGGCGGCCGCGAGACGATCTCCGATCTGCGCCACCTGTTCTTCTACGCGCAGCGCACTCCCGACGACCGCATCGCCATCGGCGGGCGCGGTGCCCCGTACCGTCTCGGGTCGCCGATCGACGAGTCATACGAGCGCAACGACGGCGTGCGCGCCCGACTGGAGCGCACGATCGCGGAACATTTCCCGGCGGCCGCCGGCGCCGCGGTCACCCATCACTGGGGCGGGCCGCTCGGCGTCCCGCGCGACTGGTGCTGCTCGGTGCATTACGACCACTCGACCGGCTTCGGCTGGGCGGGCGGCTACACGGGCCACGGCGTCGTCACGAGCAACGTGCTCGGCCGCACGCTGGCCGATCTGGTGCTGCGACGCGACACGGAGCTCGTGTCGCTGCCGTGGGTCGGGCACGTGAGCCCGCGCTGGGAGCCCGAGCCGCTTCGCTTCCTCGCCTCGCGAGCGATCGTGCGCACGCTCGGCAGCGCCGACCGCGTCGAGGACCGGCGTGACCGCCCGGCCTGGCGCACGAGGCTCGTGGGCCCGTTCATGCAGGTGCGCTCGTAGCCCGCCGGAGCCACTAGCCTGGGGAGCAATGAAGAAGCGGCAGGGGGACCCGTGGATGTCGCCGCCAGACTACGGGCGGTCACTGCGCGGTTTGGGAATCAACATGCTCGTGCGGGACACCGCTCGCGCGGCTGCATTCGCGCGCGACGTGCTCGGCCTGACGGTCGTCTACGCAGATCCCGACCTGGCCGTACTGCGCCACGGCGAGCACGAGTGGATGGTGCACGCCGATCACACCTATGACGCGCATCCGCTGCTGCCGCGGACGCGGGTTGCGGCCCTGCGTGGCGGCGGCCTCGAGTTGCGCGTCCACGACGTCGATCCGGATCTGGCCTGCGCCGCGGCCCTGAAGCACGGCTACGAGGTGCTCGAGCCCGCCAGCAACAAGCCGCACGGCCTGCGCGAGGCCTACATCCTGGACGGTGACGGTTACGTGTGGGTGCCGGACACCCCGTCGCTCAGCAAGTGGTCCGTCTAAAGAGCGCAAAGTGCTAGACTCCGACTGAACCTCTGGGTCTTACGGGGGCAGGCGCACCGGACAGCGGTGACCATCTAGCCTGCCTCTGCACATGGGCAGCGATCCGCAGCACATCGCGTACCCGGGCGCCGAAGGGTCGTACACGGAGGAGGCGGCGGGTCGGCTCTACCCGTCGGCACGCCAGTCGGCGTTCACGACCTTCGAGCTCGTGGCCTCGGCGCTCGTCGCAGACGAGGTCGACCGCGGGGTCCTGCCGATCGAGAACTCCCTTGCCGGGCTGGTGCCCGACACGCTCGCGATTCTCGAGGAGGGGGCGGTCTCGGTGGTCGCCGAGGTCGCGCTGCACATTCCCCACTGCCTCGTCGGGATCCAGGGGGCGACGCTTGCGACCGTGCGCGTCGTGCACTCCCACCCGATGGCGCTCGCGCAATGCCGCAACGCGCTCAACGGCCGCTACGACCGGGTGGCGGCGTCGACGACGTCGGAGGCCGCGCGCACGGTGGCGGCGCTCAACGACCCCACGGTCGCCGCGATCGCAAGCCCGCTCGCGGCGCGGACGCACGGCCTCGCGATCCTCGAGAACGAGATCTCCGACCACCCCGAGAACCTCACGCGCTTCGTCTCGCTCGCGCGGTTCACGAGGCTCGATCACGACGCCCACACGGAGTGGCACACCGCGCTCCGCCTGATCACGAGGCACGAGCCCGGCGCGCTGCACAGTGCCATCGAGCCGCTGCGCTACCACGACGTCCAGATGACCTCGCTGCACTCCCGCCCCATCGTGGGCGAGCCCTGGCGCTACCAGTTCTACATCGACGTGGTGGGGCATCGCTCGGCGCCGCGCGTGCTCCGCGCGCTCAGGGACGTGTCCGAGCGCAGCGCAGAGCTGCACGTGCTCGGGTCGTATCCGGTCAGTCGCGGAGTGCAGTGAGCGCCGTCGCCGCGGCGGCGCCGAGCAGGCTCGATCGCCGCGGCCTCGGTGTCCTCTCCTTCGGTCACCTGAGCGTCGATCTCGCCCAGGGCACGGTTCCGGCGCTGATTCCGTTCATGGTGAGCGACCGCGGCTACAGCTACGCGGCGGCAGGAGCCCTGCTCCTGTTCTCGGGCATCGGCTCGTCGTTCCTGCAGCCGCTGCTCGGCGCATTCGCCGATCGCATCCGCGCCGGCTGGATGATGCCGGTCGGTACGTTCCTGGCCGCCACCGGGGTTGCCCTCTCGGGTCAGTTCGACTCGTATCTCGTGACCGCCTGCGTGCTGGTGATCTGCTCGATCGGCGTTGCCATGTACCACCCGGAAGCCGTGCGCTTCGCGAGCTACGTGTCGGTGGCGAGCGGCCGCCAGGGCACCGGCATGAGCCTGTTCGCCGTGGGCGGACTGAGCGGCTGGGCGCTCGGTCCCATCCTGATCACGCCGGTCGTCGCTCTCGTGGGCCTGCGCGGCACGGTGATCGTCGCCATCGTCCCGCTCGCGGCCACGCTCGCCCTTGCGGTCAATCTCGGCTACTTCGAGCAGTTCCGGCCGACGGTCGCAACCGGGCACGCGGCGCGCGAGGATCTCCCGGAGAGCGACTGGCCGGCCTTCACGGTGGCTGCGTCCGCCGGGACGCTGCGCACGGCGGCGCTGTTCGGCTTCCAGGCCTTCGTGCCGCTCTACGTCTGGCGCACGCTGCAGTCGAGCGCGGGGGTCGGCAATGCGGCAATCGCGGCGATGCTGGCCGCCGGAGCGCTCGGGACACTGCTCGGCGGACGTCTCTCCGACCTGCACGGCTTCCGCCGCGTCGTGGTGTCGTCGCTCGCTGCGACCGCGCTGCTCGCGCTGTTCCTGCCGGTCGTGCCGCTGCTCCTGCTGTTCCCGCTGATTGCCTTGGTGGGGTTGATCAGCGAGATGAACTTCTATCCGCTCGTCGTGCTCGCGCAGCGCGCGCTGCCCAGGCATGTCGGCTTCGCCTCGGGTGTCATGCTCGGGCTCAGCATCGGCCTCGGCTCCCTCGCGAGCCCGTTGCTCGGCGTCCTGGCGGACAACACCTCCCTGCGCGCCGCGGTCTTCGGCGCCGCCTGCCTGGCGGTGCTCGCGGCGCTCGTCTCGCTCGCGCTGCCGCGCGAAACGGCATGAACGCCGCCTTCGACGAGGTGCTCGAGGGTGGCCGCGGCGAGGACGGGGCGCTGGTCTTCGAGCAGGGCGAGCCGGCCCGCCCGGCGGTCTTCGTCCCGTTCCCGGGAACGCTCGACCCGCGCGTGCAGTCGGCCCTCATCGGCGCCGGCATCTCGGGCCTCTACGGCCACCAGGCCGACGTCTGGGAGGCCGCCCGGCGCGGCGAGCACGTGTGCGTCTCCACGGGCACCGCGAGCGGCAAGTCGCTCGCGTTCACCCTGCCCGTGCTGGAGGCCGTGTGCGAGCGGAAGTCCGCGCGCGCGCTCTACATCTACCCGACCAAGGCGCTCGCGCAGGATCAGGCGCGCGCGCTGCGCACGTACGGCCTCGGCCTGCGGCCGGCGGTGTACGACGGCGACACGCCGCGCGAGCAGCGCCACCTCGTGCGCCGCTTCGCCAATCCCATCCTCACGAACCCCGACATGCTGCACGTCGGCGTCCTGCCCAATCACCGGCGCTGGGCGGACGTCCTTTCCAACCTCACGCACGTCGTGATCGACGAGGCGCACACCTACCGTGGCGTGTTCGGATCGCACGTGGCGCTCGTGCTGCGGCGACTGCGGCGCGTGTGCGCGCTCTACGGGTGCGAGCCGCAGTTCCTGCTCGCCAGCGCCACGATCGCGAACCCCGCGGAGGCCTGCGCCGCGCTCACCGGCCTCGGCGTGCGGGTCGTGGACCGCGACGGCGCCCCGCGAGCGCCACGCAGGGTCGCGTTCTGGGACACGCCGCTGCTCGACGAGGCCGAGGGCACCCGCGGATCCGCGCTCGGCGAGGCGGCCGGGCTGCTCGCCGCGCTGACCGAGCGCGGGCTGCGCACGATCTGCTTCGTCAAGAGCCGCAAGGCGAGCGAGCTCGTGTTCCGCTTCGCGCGCGAGAGCCTCATCTCGGCCGGCCGCGACGACGTCGCCGAGCGGCTGGCCCCCTATCGAGCCGGGTACACGGCCGAGGAACGCCGCCGTATCGAGGGGGACCTCGTCTCGGGCCGCCTGCTCGGCGTCGTGGCCACGGAGGCGCTCGAGCTCGGGGTTGACGTCGGGCTGCTCGACTGCGCGCTGGCGATCGGATTCCCGGGCACGGTCGCGAGCCTGCGCCAGCAGTGGGGGCGGGCCGGCCGGCGCGGCGAGGGCCTGGCGCTGCTCGTGCCCGGAGCCGATGCGCTCGACCGCTACTTCATCAATCATCCCGACGCGCTCCTCGGACGAGCCAACGAGGCAGCGATCCTCGATCCGACCAATCCCGAGATCCGAATCGGCCACCTCCGCGCCGCCGCGCACGAGATTCCGCTGACGGAGGCCGATGACGACGTGCTGGGCGCGGGCGCACTGAGCGCAGCCGCGCCGCTGGTCGAGGCCGGTGAGCTGCTGCGCACTCCCGCGGGCCTGGCCTGGCGGGGCGCGGGCTCTCCCGCCGGGCGGGTCTCGCTGCGCTCGGGCTCGGCCGACGCGATCGCAGTCGTGGAGAAGGGCACTGGCACGCTGCTCGGCATGCTCGAGCAGGAGCGCGCGTTCTCGACCGTGCACGAGGGTGCGGTCTACCTGCACCGCGGCGAGACGTACCTGGCCGAGACCCTCGACCTGGTCGATCGCGTCGCGCTCGTCACACCGTTCGAGGGCCCCTGGTACACGCAACCGCGCCGGGAGACCGACACGAGCATCGTGCACGCGCTGGTGGGTCCGGTCGCGTGCTGCGGCGTCGAGCTCTGCTACGGCGAGGTCGAGGTTTGCGACCAGGTCGTCGCCTACGAGCGCCGGAGCCTTCCCGAGGGACGCCGTCTCGACACGGTGCCACTCGACCTCCCGGCTCGGCACTTCGCGACGCGCGCCTTCTGGTTCGTGCCGCCGGACGAGCTGATGGAGGAAGCCGGAGGCGATCTGCTCGGCGCCCTCCACGCCGCCGAGCATGCGCTGATCTCGGTGCTTCCGCTGCTCGCCATGTGCGACCGCTGGGACATCGGCGGACTGTCGACGAACCTGCATCCGCAGACGCTGCGCCCGACCGTCTTCGTCTACGACGGCCACGCGGGAGGCGTAGGGATCGCCCAGCGCGGACACGATCGCTTTCCGGAGCTCGTGGCGAGCGCCGCGCGCGTCGTGGGCGACTGCCGCTGCCGGGACGGCTGCCCCTCGTGCGTGCAGTCGCCGAAGTGCGGGAACCTCAACGAGATGCTCGACAAGGCCGCCGCGGCGCGCCTCCTGGCGGCGATGGGCCGCGCCCCGGTACCCGCCGCACGCGCGGGCCGGGGCTGACCTCGAGCGAGAGCGCGCCGCGACGGCGCTTCGCGCAGGCTCAACCCCCGATCGCGCGGCGCAGGTCCGCGCGGAGGCTCTCGCGCACGGGCAGCGGCCCGAGCCGGAGCAGTGCGTACTGCGGCGTCGCGCGCAGCCGCTCGCGCTCTGCGCAACCGGGACACCCACCGCGCTGTCGGCCGGCGCGGCAGCGCGGATCCGCCGGCAGCGTCGCGAAGGCGCTCGCGAACTCCACGCGTGCCCGGTAGAGCTGATGCTCGAGGTCGCCCGGGCCCATGTCCGTGACCCCGGCGAGCACGGGGCCGTCGAGCCCGTGCACGTCGCGCAGCAGCAGCAGATCGCGGTGGGCCGGCCGTACGGCAGCGAGGGCGGCGTCCGCGGCATGCTCGACGCAGTCCTCGACACGCGAGAGATCGTCCTCACCGGTCGTGCCGGGCGCGCGGCGGGCCAGCTCGTCGAAGCAGCCCTCCCGGATCAGCGTCCACAGCCATGTGGTCGGCTGCGCGGGCTCGGTGCTGCCGTTGAGATCGCGCCAGCCGAGTGCGAGCGCGCCTACCCAGCAGCGCTCGCCGTCGCCGAGGCCGCCCAGCATGCGCGCGCTGTACGAGAACAGCGACGTGTCGTAGCGCGCTGCGAGCGTCAGGTAAGCCTCGACCTCCATGCAGGCGGAGCTAGCGCCTGCGGCGCATGACCGATAGCACCGTGATCAGGCCCACACCGCCGACCACGTACGGCGCGGCGGCCAGCGCCCGCTCGCGCGCCCGCTGCTTGGCGTCCTGAACGGCGGTTCCCAGCTCGTTGACCGTGCCGATCAGCCGCTCGCGCGCGGCCTGCGCCTCGGCTCGCTTGCGTTCCGTCTCGCCGCTCACGGGATGTGCGCCTCCTCCTTGAGCTCGTCGACGGTGGCCCTCGCCTCGATGATCGCCGCATCGGGCGTCGGCATGCCCGCCTTGCGCGAGGCGCGGATGCCGAGCCATGCGAGCAGCGCGGCGATCAGGAGCAGCACGGCGCCGACGATCAGCGCCGAGGCCCAGAGCGGGACGGCAGTCGCCAGGCCCGCGATCGCTCCGGCCTCGAATGCGAGCAGCGCCAGCAGTGCGAACGCTGCTGCGACGGCGATGAGCGCGGCCGCCTTCGCATGCGTCCTGACCTTCTCGGTGACCTCGGTCTTGGCGAGCTCGATCTCGGCCTGGACGACGGCCGCGACGTCGTCGCGCAGCCTGCGAATCAGATCCTGAATCCGGTCGGCCGCAAACATGAGGCCTAGCGTACCGCGCGGACGCACAGTCAGGCCTCCACCCCGTCGCTCACCTGCACGCGCTCCCACTCGAGCAGCGTCCAGGCCAGCTCCTCCTGCACCTGCTGGTGACGCGTGCCGAGCTCACCGAGACGGACCCGATCGCCGGCGCCGGCGGGGTCGGCGAGCGCCGCCTCGAGCTCCGTCTGCTCCGCCTCGAGCCGCGCGATTGCCGTCTCCAGCTCGCGGATCAGCCGCTGGGTGCGCTGCGAGGGTCGTCGCGCACGCGCTTGCCGGCCGGGAGCCGCGGGTCGCGGCGGCCGCTGCTTGGCCGCGGGCTTGGGCGCAGGGGGCGCCGGCGGGGGCGCCTCGGCGATCGCTTCGAGGTAGTCGTTGTAGTCGCCGTGGCGGAGCACGATGCGCTGATTCTCGATGCTCGCCGTGTGCGTCGCAACCGCGTCGATCAGCGCACGGTCGTGCGACACCAGGAGCACGGTGCCTTCGTAGGCGTCGAGCGCCTCCTCGAGTGCCTCGCGCGCCTCGACGTCGAGGTGGTTCGTCGGCTCGTCGAGCATCAGCAGGTTGGCGCTCCCGGCGACGAGGGCCGCGAGTGCGAGCCGCCGGCGCTCGCCGCCGGAGAGCACGCCCACCTTGCGGTCGACTTCGTCCTGGCTGAAGAGGAAATTGCCGAGGATCGTCCGTGACTGCGTCGAGTTGAGGTGCCCGTTGGTGGCGCGCGTCATCGCGTCGACGACGGTGAGGTGCTCGGGCATCTCGGCGATGTGCTGGCTGAAGTAGCCCGTGGTGACGTTGTGGCCCAGCTTGATGCGGCCGCCGACCGGCTCGCGCAGGCCGAGCAGCGTCTCCACGAGCGTCGTCTTGCCGGCGCCGTTCGGGCCGATCAGGGCGACGCGCTGACCGCGCTCGACGACGAGGGCGGCAGCCTCGAGCAGCGGCTTGTCGCCTGCGCGCAGCGTCAGATTCTCGGCCTCGACGACGATCCTGCCGCTGCGCTCGACCTTCGAGAAGCCGAACGCGAGCGCGCGGTTGCGCCGCGGCGCGTCGACGCGCGGCATGCGCTGGATCGCCTTGACCTTCGACTGCGCCTGGCGCGAGCGCGTGCCGGCGCGGAACTTGTCGACGAAGCGCTGCAGTCGGGCGATCTCGGCCTGCTGGCGCTCGAACGCGTCTGCCTGATTGGCGAGCGCCATCGCCTTCTCGCGGCGGTACGAGCTGTAGCCCATCGCGTAGTGCTTGCCGCGCGCGAACTCGAGCTCGAGCACGCCGGTCGCGACGCGTTCGAGGAACCAGCGGTCGTGCGAGACGAGCAGGATCGAGCAGGTCAGCGCGGTCAGCTGATCCTCGAGCCATTCGAGCGCCCGCAGGTCGAGGTGGTTCGTGGGCTCGTCGAGCAGCAGGAGGTCGGGCTGAGCCGCGAGCACGCGAGCGAGCGATGCGCGCGTCAGCTCACCGCCCGAGAAGGAGCCGAGCGGTCGCTCCGCGTCCTCGACCTTGAAGCCCAGCCCGCGCAGGATCTCCTCGAATCGCGCGCGCCAGGCGTAGCCGCCCACGGACTCGAGCTCGGATTGCGCGTGCGCGTAGGCGCGCAGCACATCGTCGCTCCCGTCCCCGGCCGCCATGCGGCGCTCGAGCTCGGCCAATCGATCCTCGGCGGCGTGCACGTCCGCCAGGCCCTCGCCGACATAGGAGCCGAGGGTGTGTGCGCCTGCAATCGGCGGCCGCTGGTCGTGCAGCGCGATCCGGTAGCCCTTGGGCTTGCCGACGTCGCCCGCGTCGGCGTCGATCTCGCCCGCGATCGTGCGCAGGAGCGTGGTCTTGCCGGCCCCGTTGCGGCCGATCAGGGCGAGGCGCTCACCAGGCGGCAGGCGAAACGACACGCCGTCGTAGATGACGTGCGTGCCGTAGCTCTTGCGCAGGCCGGTGACGTGCAGCGTTGCCACGGCCAAGAGGGTACCCGGGACGGGTGCTACCCTTGGGAACAGGGAATGTGCGCCGCGCTCCGCGGCGTAGGCCCCGCGAGGAGCTACGGCGCTCCCGGCCTTTCCGGCCCGTCCGCCGTGGCGATACGAGACCACGGAGGAAATGACGTTGACCGGATTCGCCGAACTCGGCCTTTCCCAGGGCGTGCTCGATGCCATCGAAGCGCTCGACTACCGCGAGCCGCTGCCCATTCAGGTCGAGGCGATCCCGGTGATCATGCGCGGCCGCGACATCATCGGCCAGGCGCAGACGGGCAGCGGGAAGACCGCCGCCTTCGGCCTGCCCGCCGTCGAGCAGATCGACGAGACATCCGAGGACATCCAGGTGCTCGTGCTCACGCCGACGCGCGAGCTCTGCATCCAGGTCGCGCAGGCGTTGCGCACGTTCTCGGAGTTCAAGGGCGTGCGCGTCGTCGCCTGCTTCGGCGGCCAGCCCATCCCCGAGCAGACGGTGCAGTTGCGCCAGGGCCCGCAGATCGTGGTCGGCACTCCGGGCCGCGTCATGGACCTGATCCGCCGCGGCTGGCTGCAGCTCTCGGACGCGCGCTACGTCGTGCTCGACGAGGCCGACGAGATGCTCTCGCTCGGCTTCATGGAGGACGTCGAGTGGATTCTCAAGAAGACGCCCTCGGGCCGTCAGACGCTGCTCTTCTCGGCCACGATGCCCGCGCCCATCCGCAAGCTCGCCGACCGCTACCTGTACGAGCCCGTGCACGTGAAGGTGGAGTCGGCGACGCTCACGGTCGAGACGATCGACCAGGTGATCGTCGAGGTCGAGCCGAAGGGCAAGCTGGACGTGCTCTGCGCCGTGCTCGAGCGCGACCGCCCGGCCGCCGCGATCGTGTTCCGCCGGCGCAAGATGACGGTCGACGAGCTGGTCTCCCAGCTGGAGGCGCGCGGATTCGACGCAGCCCCGCTGCACGGCGACATGCCGCAGGGGCGCCGCGACGGCGTGATGCTGCGCTTTCGCAGCGGGCGCGCACGGTTGCTGGTCGCGACGAACGTCGCCGCCCGCGGCCTCGACATCTCGCACGTCTCGCACGTCTTCTCCTACGACGTGCCCGACGACCCGGAGGAGTACACCCACCGCATCGGGCGGACGGGGCGCGTCGGCCGTAACGGCATCGCCTACACGTTCATGACCAATCGCGACCGCAAGGGCGTGGCCGAGATCGAGCGCGTCACGGGCGCTCGCGTCCGGCACTTCACGGCTGACCAGGTGATTCGCGGCGAGGAGCTGAATGCTCTCCCGGCGGAGACGGTGGCCGCCGTCGCGGACGCGGCGGTGAGCGAGCCCGCCGCCCGCCGCAACCAATGGCGCCGCTCCGCGCGCGAGCGCAGCCCGGGCCAACGGGACGGCGCTGGGCGCCGAGCAGCTCGCCCGTCTGTTCGTGAACGCGGGCAAGCGCCACGGCGTCACGCGGGAGGCGCTCGCCGAGGCCTTCGCCGCCGGTGGCATCGAGCCCCGGCGCGTGCGCATGCACCACACCTACGGGCTCGTCGACGTCCCGCGCGAGCGCGCGGACGAGGCGGTCGCCGCACTCACGGGCAGCGAGCTCGCGGGGCGCACGCTCAACGTCGAGCTTGCGCGCGAGCAGCCCGCCGCTGCGTAGCTATTCGACGACCGTGAGGCGGGCGATCTCGAACGCCTCGCGTAGCGGGACGACGAGGCCGATCGTGAACGGCCCGAAGATGCCGTAGCGGGCCGAGACCTCGTCGAACCGCATCTCGTAGACGATGTCCTTGATGTCCTTCGGGTCATCGCTGAGGAGCGTCACCCCCCACTCCCAGTCCGAGAGGCCGGTGGCGCCGGTGATCAGCTGGATCACGCGGCCCGAGAACTTCGCGCCGAGCTTGCCGTGGCCGCCCATCAGCGCGCGCCGCTCGTCGTAGTCGAGGGAGTACCAGTTGTCGCCCGCCTCCCGGCGCTTGGCCATCGGGTAGAAGCAGAGCAGGCGCTTGCGCGGCAGCCGCGGGTGCAAGCGCCGCTCGAGCATCGCCATGTGCTCCTCGGAGCCCTCCCGCGGCGTGTATTCCGAGAGCTCGGTCATCGAGACGAGGCCGAGCTCTCGCGCCGGCTCGAATTTCACGCCGATCGACGTGCGCCCGAGTGAGGAGCGGAAGCGCTCGAGCCGCGCGAGGTCGGGGCCGATCAGCATCAGGCCGAGATCGGCGCGATCGCCGATCGGCGCCGTCCAGATCACCTGATAGCCGGGCGCCGAGCACAACTCGTCGGCGAGCCTCTCGATGTCCGCTGCGACCACGTTGGCGTTGGACTCGTAGCCGCGCAGCCGGAAGTAGCAGTGGATGACGCCCCAGCCCTCGCTCGCGACGAGGGGATCGGTCACGCGACCGTGATCTCGGGCGCGAGATAGACGTCCTGGATCGCGTTGAGCAGTTCGATGCCCTCGGCCAGCGGCCGCTGGAAGGCCTTGCGCCCCGAGATCAGGCCCGTTCCGCCGGCCCGCTTGTTGATCACGGCGGTCTTGACGGCGTCCTGCAGGTCGTTGTCGCCCGAGGCGCCGCCCGAGTTGATGAGCCCGGAGCGGCCCATGTAGCAGTTGGCCAGCTGGTAGCGGGTCATGTCGATCGGATGCGGCGTCGTCAGCTCGCTGTAGACGCGCTTGTCGGTCTTGCCGAAGGCGAGATCGAGGAAGCCGGGCGCCGCGACCTCCGGCAGCTTCTGCTTGATGATGTCCGCCTCGATCGTGACGCCGAGGTGGTTGGCCTGGCCCGTCAGGTCCGCGGCCAGGTGATAGTCCGGCCCGCCGTCCTTCGTGCGATTGAACGCCGAGTTGCGCAGGTAGCACCAGAGGATCGTCGCCAGCCCGTGCTCGTGGGCGACCGCGAAGGCCTCGGAGACCTCGACGATCTGGCGCTTGGACTCGGCCGAGCCGAAGTAGATGGTCGCGCCGACGGCCACCGCGCCCAGCTCGCGCGCCTGGCGCACCTGGCCGAACATGATCTGGTCGTACGCATTCGGATAGCTCAGGAATTCGTTGTGGTTCAGCTTGACGATGAACGGGATGTGGTGGGCGTACTTGCGTGCGCACGCACCGAGCACTCCCAGCGTCGACGCCACTGCGTTGCATCCGCCCTCGATCGCGAGCTTGACGATGCCCTCGGGGTCGAAGTAGTCGGGGTTCTTCGCGAACGACGCACCCGCTGAGTGCTCGATGCCCTGGTCGACCGGCAGGATCGAGACGTAGCCGGTGCCGTCCAGGCGCCCGTGCGAGAACAGGCTCTGCAGCGAGCGAAGCACGGGCGTCGGACGATCGCTGTCCTTGACGACCCTGTCCACGAAGTCGGGGCCGGGCAGATGGAGGCGATCGCGCGCGATCGTGCTGCACTCGTGACCGAGGAGGTCCTCCGCCTCCTCGCCGAGGATCGATTCGATGCGGTCGATGCCGCTGGCGGAGCTCGTGATGGCCATGTAAGGCAGGGTACCTCCCCGCCGTCCGCCGCGTGCGCGGAAGCGGCCTGGTTCCCGGAACTGGTTTCAAGAGTCCCGTGTGTGGTCGGGCCCGGGGTCGCCGCAGGTCTGCCGGTCGGGCGCCCCACCCGCCACCAGTTGCATCATTATCAGCGCGCGACTGGCAGACCGCAGGCGATTCGAGACCTCCGAACGCCATGCGACTGTTGAAACCAGTTCCTAGACTTGCCCGGCCACCGAGCGCGGGGAGGCGCTGTGACCGACTCTGTGAACGAGATCGAAGGACTTGGGAGCTTCTACCTCGGCAAGCCGTACGACGTCGAGAGCAAGCAGCCGGGTGACGGATACGTCCTCTACGACTCGAAGGATCTGACCACGCACGCGGTCTGCGTGGGCATGACGGGCTCCGGGAAGACGGGACTCTGCGTGGGAGTCATCGAGGAGGCCGCGATCGACGGCGTGCCGTCGATCGTGATCGACCCCAAGGGCGACCTGGCCGATCTCATGCTGACCTTCCCCGCCCTGCGAGCGGAGGATTTCCGGCCCTGGATCAACGAGGACGATGCGGCCAAGGCCGGCGTGTCGCCCGACGCGTACGCCACGTCGCAGGCCGAGCTGTGGACGAAGGGCCTCGCGGACTGGGGTCAGGACGGCGCGCGCATCCAGCGCCTGAAGGATGCGGCCGACTTCGCGATCTATACCCCCGGCAGCGACGCCGGCCTCCCCGTCTCCGTGCTCGGCTCGTTCGCGCCGCCCGCGGATCGCTCCGACGCGGAGGCCGTGGGCGATCAGATCGGCGCCATCGCGACCGGCCTCCTGGCCTTGCTCGGCATCGACGCCGACCCGATCAAGAGCCGCGAGCACATCCTGCTCTCGAGCATCCTCGGGGCCGCCTGGACGAATGGCCAGGCACTCGACATCGCGGCGCTGATCGCGCAGATCCAGCAGCCGCCCTTCGCGAAGATCGGCGTCCTCGACCTCGACTCGTTCTACCCGCAGAAGGATCGCTTCGCGCTCGCGCTGGCGCTCAACAACCTGCTCGCCGCGCCGGGCTTCCAGCTCTGGATGCAGGGCGTTCCGCTCGACGTCGGTCAGCTGCTGCGCAGCGAGGGCGGCAAGCCGCGCGTTGCGATCTTCTCGATCGCGCACCTCTCGGACGCCGAGCGCATGTTCTTCGTGACGCTGCTGCTGAACGCGGTCCTGGCCTGGATGCGTGGCCAGTCGGGGACGACCAGCCTCCGGGCGCTGCTGTACATGGACGAGATCTTCGGCTACTTCCCCCCGACGGCCGAGCCGCCCTCGAAGAAGCCGCTCCTGACGCTGCTCAAGCAGGCGCGCGCGTTCGGCCTGGGCGTCGTCCTGGCGACGCAGAACCCCGTGGATCTCGACTACAAGGGCCTTTCGAACGCCGGCACCTGGCTGATCGGCCGTCTGCAGACCGACCAGGACAAGCAGCGCGTGCTCGACGGGCTCGAGGGCGCCTCGGGTCAGGGCGGGCTCGATCGCGCTCAGCTCGAGAAGCTGATCTCGGCGCTCGGCAATCGCGTGTTCCTGCTCAACAACGTGCACGACAACGCGCCCCAGGTGTTCCAGACGCGCTGGACGATGTCGTACCTCAGGGGGCCCCTGTCGCGGCCCCAGATCGCGTCGCTGATGACGCCGCTCAAGGCGGCGATGCCGCCGGCGCCAGCCGCGGCGCCCGCCGTCGCCCAGGCGCCCACCCCCGCGGCCGCCGCCGCATCCGCGGCGTCCGCCGCGCCTGCGGCAGCGCCGGTCGGACCCGCCGCTGCCGTGTCGGCGGCGGCGACGCCGCCTCCTCCGCCCAGCGGCGTCGCGCCGGCCTACGTTCCTCTGCGCGGCGCCACCCCGGCCGGCGCCTCGCTGGCGTATCTCCCGATGCTGATCGGCGTCGCGCGAGTGCGGCTGCTCGATGCGAAGTCCCAGGTCGACGAGGCGATCGAGAACGTGAGGCTCGCCGCGTTTGCCGACGGCCCGATCCCGGTCGACTGGTCCGCTGCGTCGGACGTGGCCGTCGCACCTGCGGACCTGGAGTCCGCCCCGCGCGAGGGCGCGGTGTTTCACGAGGTGCCTGCCCAGGCGCGCGACGCGAAGGCGTATGGCCGCTGGTCGAAGGCGTACGGCGACTGGTTGTACCAGTCGCAGACGGTGCAACTCCTGCGCAGTCCCTCGCAGAAGCTCGTGTCGCACTCGGGCGAGTCGGAGGCGGACTTCCGCGCCCGCCTCGCGCAGGGCGCGCGGGAAGGGAGGGACTCGAAGGCCGAGGCGCTGCGTGCCAAGTACGAGGCCAAGGTCGCGGCGTTGCAGCAGAAGATCCACACCGCCGAGCAGGCTGTCGATCGCGAGGAGAACCAGGAGCGCGGCGCAGGCGTGCAGACCGCGGTATCGGTCGCCGGGTCGATTCTCGGCGGCTTCCTCGGCCGCAAGTCGGTCTCGGCAGGGTCGATCACGACGGTTGCCAGGGGCGCCGGGCGCGTGGCGCAGCAGCGCGACGACGTCAAGCGCGCAGAGGAGAACCTCGCGCGCCTGCAGGGCCAGCTGGCCGAGCTGCAGGCGTCGTTCGCTCAGGACGCGGCCGGCGTCGGGGCCGATGGCGCGGCCACCGAGCAACTCGACTCCGTCGTCATCCGCCCCAAGAAGGCGGACATCGACGTGACTCTCGTGACGCTGGCGTTCGCCCCGCACTGGCAGGACGGGGGTGGTCAGGTCACCCCGGCGTACTAGCCGGAATCCCGCTGGAAGCTCCCGCTTTCAGCGGCATTCGCGTAGCGCCTCGCTGCTACGGTCGATTCGAGGGGCCGTGACCGACTCGCTGACCGCACACCGGCGGCGCGTGCCTGGAGTGCGCGTCATCGTCGCCGCAGCGATCGCGGTGGCTGTGATTGCGGCCGCGGCGCCCGCGCTGCGCTCGCCGCGCGCGCTCGGCGCGACGCCGTCGTGCACGCCCGGCGCCACCTGGCCGGCCCCGAACGCGTCGTTCGCGTCGCAGGTCGTCGCACTCGTGAACCAACATCGCGCTTCGCTCGGCCTGGGCGCGCTTGCGGTCGACGCGGCGCTCACGGACTCGGCTGTCTGGAAGGCGCGCCACATGGCCAACTACGCGTACTTCGACCACAACGACCCTGCGCCACCCGTCGCGCGCGACCCGTTCCAGCGCATGACGGATTGCGGTTACGCCGCCGGCGGGGCGCTCGGCGAGAACATCGCGGCCGGCCAGCAGACGCCCGCGGACGTGATGGCGGCCTGGATCGCCTCCACGGGGCACCGCATGAACCTCGAGAACCCGGCGTTCCGCTCGATCGGCGTGGGCGTCGCGATCGGCGGCCCGTTCGGCATCTACTGGGTGCAGGACTTCGCCGGTGGGGTGAGCGCGGGTGGAGCACCGCCGCCGCCGCCCCCAGCTCCTCCTCCCGCGCCGCCCCCGCCGGCGGCCCCTCCGGCGCCGCCCGCGGCACCTCCCGCTCCGCCCGCCTCGCCGCCGAAGCCGCCGTCGGCCGCCGGCTCGCCTTCCGGCACCGGCGCGCCGTCAACCGGCGGAGCGACCCCTGCGTCGACCGGGGCACCAGCGATCACCGAGATCGGCAGTGCCATCACCGCGCCGGAGGCCGCGCAGGCCGTCCACGCAGATCGGCGGCACAAGCTGCGCCGGACCCGGCTGGCAGTCACCAAGCCGCACGCCGGCCAGAACTACGTGGTGCACATGTCATTCGGCTCGGTGCGCGTCGCCACCGCGAGCCTTGCGATCACCTGTCGCGCCCGCCTTGCCGGCCGGCACATGAAGGGAGCGGGGGCCATCACCGGCCACGTCGCCGCCTGCGCGTGGGCGATCCCGGACGGCGCAGATGGCCGGCGGCTCGCGGTCACGGTGAAGGTCAGCGGTCGCCACGGCATCTCGCTCGTCCGCCACGCCAAGCTGATCGTCGGCAGCTGACGACCGCACACACCGGGTCAGACCCCGGTGTGCGCGATCGCTGCGCGGATCACTGCGCGGCAGCCAGCTCGTCGGCGGTGCGCTGCACGGCTCGCACGATCTTCTGATACCCGGTGCAGCGGCACAGGTTGCCGCCCAGGGCGATACGGATCTCGTCCTCTCCCGGCTGGGGGTTCACGGCCAGGAGCGCGGCTGCGGAGATGAGCATCCCGGGCGTGCAGAACCCGCACTGCACGCCGCCCTCGGCGACGATGTTGCGCTGCAGCGGGTGCGGTTCGCCCGCCGTGCCGAGGCCTTCCACCGTCGTGACCTCGCGGCCGTCGGCCTGCACCGCGAGGTAGGAGCAGGAGTTCACCGGCCGGCCGTCGATGAGCACCATGCAGGCGCCGCACTCGCAGTCGTCGCAGCCCTCCTTGGTGCCGGTCAGGCCCACCTCGCCACGCACCACGCTCACCAGCGTGCGATGCGGCTCGACGCTGAGCGGGTAGGGCACGCCGTTCACGTTCAGGGTGATCGAGACGCTCATCGGCTCAGCCTCCGAGGGGCGCGCCGACACCGGAGGCGCGGTTGGCAGGGATGGGGACATGCTCGCCGCGAGCGCGGGCGACCGCGGCCTCGACGGCCCGGCGGGCCATCACGCCCACGGTGTGGCGACGGTAGGCGTCGCCGGCGCGCACGTCGCTGATCGGGGAGGCGTCGGCGCTCGCCCCGGCTGCGACGGCCGCGAGCGTCTCCTCGTTGGCAGGCTTGCCGGCGATCGCAGCCTCGGCGCCCGGAGAGCGCACGATCGTCGGCGCGACCGCAGTCAGCGCCACGCGGCAGGCCTCGACGTCGCCGTCGCCGTTGAGCGTGACGGCCGCGGCGGCGCCGACGACGGCGATCTCCATCGCGCGCCGGTACTCGAGCCGCAGATACGCGCTGCCCGATCGCGTCGGCAGCTCGGGAACCCGGACCGAGACGAGCAGCTCGTCGGGCTTCGCGGAGGTCGTTCCGGGACCCGTCCAGAGCTCTGCGAGGGCGACCGTACGGGATCCGCCTTGCGAGCGCAGCTCGACCTCGGCCTCCAGCACCAGCAGCGCCGCGCCGGTGTCCATGGCGGGAGACGAGTTCATGATGTTGCCGCCGATGGTTCCGACGTGGCGTGTCGCGGGCGAGCCGACGAGCGCGCTGCCGTCCGCCAATGCCGACCAGCCTGCCTGCACCTCGGGGCTCGCCTCGAGGTCGGCGTGGCTGACGAGGGCGCCCAGCACGAGCGTGCCGGCGTCGACGGAGATGGCGTCGAGCCCGCTGACGCCGTGGATCGCGACGAGGCTCGCGGGCAGCGGGGTCTTGCCCTGCCGGGCCGCGACCACCAGGTCGGAGCCGCCCGCCACGGGACGGGCGCCGTCTGCCATGGCCGCGAGCGCCTCGTCGAGCGAATGCGCAGAGGTGTAGTTCACGATCGCGCCTCCTGCAGGTGCGCCCAGACGCGCTCAGGCGTCATGGGGAGCTGCCGCAGCGGCGTGCCGATCAGCTTGGCGAGTGCGTTGGCGATGGCCGCCGCCGTTGCGACGTTTGGCGCCTCGGCGACTCCCTTGGAGCCGCGCGGCCCGCCGTCGGCCGCGTTCGTCTGCACCCACGTCACGCTGATGGGCGGCACGTCCGCCATCGTCTGGAGCTTGTACTCGAGCAGCGCCGCGTTGCGCTGGCGACCCTCGTCGTCGTACAGCGTGCCCTCCGAGAGCGCCTGTCCGATGCCCATCACGACGCCCCCCTCGACCTGCCCCTCGGCTCCGATCTCGTTGATGATGGTGCCGGAGTCGTGAGCGCATGTGACCTCGAGCACGCGCACGACGCCCGTGTCGCGGTCGAGCTTGACGCGCACGGCGTGGCAGCTGACCTGAGGCGCGGTGAACGCGTCCATGCCGAGCTTGCCGACGCAATTCTGGTTGTCGGTCTCCGGCCCGGCGGGGGGCGTGCCCGAGCCGTGTCCGAGCAGGAGCTCGCCATCATGGGCCGAGGCCGCGAGATCCGTGATCGCGACCCGGCTGTCGGGCGAGCCCTTGACCTGGGCGTGGCCGTCGACGAGCTCGATGTCCTCGGGCGAGGCCTCCATCTGCTCGGCAGCCAGCTTGCGCAGCTGCTCGCCGATCTGGCGGGCGGCGCCGACGACGGCGCGGCCGTTGTTGATCAGCGTCTGCGAGCCGGTCGCGCCCATGTCCCAGGGACCGGCGTCGGTGTCCTGATAGACGAGCGTGAAGTCCTCGGGCTGCATCCCGAGCTCGTCGGCCGCGAGCATCGGCAGCGTCATCACGGAGCCGGTGCCGCACTCCTGGGCGCCCGTGACGATCACGCCCGATCCATCGGCGTTGAGCTTCACGTACGCGCCCGAGGGCACGGCGAACGACGGCCACCAGCCGACTGCGACGCCGATCGCCTCGTCGTCCGGCAACTGCTGCCCGTAGCCGGCCTTCTCGGTCGCCGTCGCGATGCACTCCTGCAGGCCGATCGGCAGGTAGACCTGCCGCGTCGGGCCCTCGTCGCCGGTGTCGACGCAGGCCGTGCGGCGGAACTCGACCGGGTCCATCCCGATCGCCGCCGCCACCTCGTCCGTGTGCTGCTCCAGCGCCCAGCAGGCCTGCGGTGCCGTGGGCGCCCGCACCGAGCCGGACGGCTGGTGGTTGGTATAGACGCAGTGGGCGTCGACGTGCGCGCTATGTGTCTTGTACGGCCCGTGCACGTGCATCGCGGCGAGCTCCGAGAAGAACGCCGAGTCGGCGGTGTAGGCGCCGTTGTCGATGATCAGGAAGCCGCGGCGCGCAGTGATGGTGCCGTCGTTCTTCACGCCCGTCTCGATCTCGATGACCATGCCCTCGCGGCGCCGGTCCGGCGCCAGGAACTCCTCGCGACGCGAGAACACGAGCCGCACGGGGCGCGCCGCCTTGCGCGCCAGCACGGCGACGTGGGCCTCGAAGTGGAAGCCGCACTTGCCGCCGAAGCCGCCGCCGAGCAGCGGAACGATGATGCGCACCTTGCTGGCCGGCAACTCGAGCGTGTCCATCACGCCGGCGCGGGCCGAGAACGGCACCTGCGTGGAGGTCCAGATCGTGACGTGGTCGCCCGACCACTGGGCGACGATCGCGCGCGGCTCGATCGGGGCGGCGTGTGAGCCGTCGGCCACGAAGCGGCTCTTCACGACGACGTCGGCGTCGCGCATGCCCTGCTCGACATCGCCCTTGACGATCGTCGAGTGCGAGGCGTCGTTGCCGTCGCGCACCATGCCGTCGGTGTCGCCGTAGGAGGCCCAGTCGGCGTGCACGAGTTGCGCGCCGGGGGCCAGCGCGCCCTCGAGGTCGTTGACGACAGGCAGCTTCTCGTAGTCGACCTCGATCAGGTCGACCGCCTGCTGGGCGATCTCGGGCGTGATCGCAGCGACCGCCGCGACGAGATCGCCCTCGTAGCGCACGTACTCCTTGCAGAAGAGGTAGCGATCCTGCACGAAGTCGCCGTAGAGCACGTCGGGCACATCAGTGTGGGTCGCCACCGCGAACACGCCGGGCAGCGCCTCGGCCTTGGAGGTGTCGAGCTTCGTGATCCGGCCGTGCGACACACCGGCGAACTTGAATTTCGCGTGCAGCATGCCCGTGAGGTTCATGTCGGCCGTGTAGCGGCCGGAGCCCGTGACCTTGTCCGGGCCGTCTGCGCGGATGAAGCGCCTCTTGGCAACGGTCGCCAACACTGCCTCCTTGGATCGTTGAGCGACGCGACGGCAGCTGCCTCAGCTGCTGTACGAGTCGAGCATCTCCTGTACGCGGTTCTCGCCGTATTCGCTTTCGAGCTCTTTCGCGACGGCCTGCGCGACGGCTTCCGGGCTCCCGACCCGCTCCTCCCAATCGGTCTGACGCCAGCCTTCGAGATAGACGTCGGAGTCCGTCGCTCCGAGGCGCATCGCCGCCTCGTCGATCGCGACCATGAAACGCGCGTCGAGCTGCGCCTTGGCCGTGCGCTCGCCGTCTCTTGCTGTGACCAGCGACGGCAGGTCCCGCCAGTACGTCACGCGAAACTCGGACACGGCGGAACTCTACGCTGTGCGCCCGGCCGGCGCGCACGCCTTCGGTGCCGCCGCGCCGCTGCTACAACGCCGCTGTGACTCGCACTGCAGCCCGCGACCTGCTGGACGTGCTCGGCATCGACGTCCCCCTGGTGCAGGCGCCGATCGGTTCCTGCGCGAGTGCTCGGCTCGTCGCCGCCGTCGGGGAGGCCGGCGCGCTCGGCACGCTCGCCTGCACGTGGACCCCACCCGCCGACCTCGCCGGGGTGGTGGGGCGTGTGCGCGAGCTCTCCCAGCGCCGCTTTGCGGCCAACCTCGTGCTCTGGTTCCCCGTGGACGCGCAGCTGGACGCGCTGCTCGCCCTGGGAGTTCCGGTGTTGACATTCTCGTGGGGGCAGCCCGGCCGTGCGCGCATCGCGCGCTGCCACCGGTCGGGGGCGCGCGTGGCGGTGCAGGTCGGGTCGGCCGCCGGCGCCCGACGGGCAGTGGCCGACGGTGCCGACGTACTGATCGCGCAGGGCGTCGAGGCCGGCGGTCACGTCCAGTCGACGACTGCGCTCGATGACCTCCTCGGCGCGGTGCTCGAGGCCGCGGGCACGACACCGGTGATCGCGACGGGCGGCCTCGCGCTGCCCGGCGACGTCGCCCGCGTGCGCGCGCTCGGCGCGGCGGCCGCGATGCTCGGCACGCGCTTCGTCGCGACCGCAGAGAGCGCCGCACACGCGGAGTACAAAGCCGCGCTGGTGGCGGCCGATGCGCGAGCGACCGCACTCACCGTCTGCTTCTCGGGCGACTGGCCGCACGCGCCCCACCGCGTGTTGCGGAACCGCACGCTCGAGTGCTGGGAGGAGGCGGGGTGTCCCGCTCCTGGTCGCCGTCCCGGCGAGGACTCACCACCGGCGAGGAGGGCGGGCACCGCGATTCCGCGCTACGGCGATGCACCGCCGCTGGCCGGGGACACCGGCGCAGTGGACGAGATGTGCCTGTACGCGGGCGCGGGCTGTGCAGCGATCGACGATGTGCCGACGGCTGCCGAGCTGATCGAGCGGCTGCGCGGACGCTAGCCGACGGGCACGCGACGGGCCACGCCACCACGCGACCCGCTGAGCATGAGCGTCGCAACGGCCAGGCAGAGCGCCGCGATGACAGCGAACGGCACGCGCTCGTCGATGTGGCCGTGGGCTTCGCTGGCGGCCAGCGGCCCGACCACGGCGGCGATGCCCCAACTCAGGTTGACGAGGCCGATCACGGCTCCGCGCCCCACCCCCGCGGATGCCGCACCACTGCCGGCCAGCAGATACGAGAAGGTGTTCAGCCCGGCGCGGCCGGCCGCCGAGGCGAGGAGGAAGGCCGCGATCGCGACGGTGGAGCGGTCGGCGACGGGCACGAGCCAGGCGGCGCCCAGCAGGGCGCAGCCGAGGGCCGTGAGCGCCACGTGGCTGCGCTGCTCGCCCAGGCGGCCGGCGAGCGGCGCCACGGCGATCCAGACGAGGGCGCCGACGGAGAAGAGCACGCCGATGCCGCTCGGCGAGAGGCCGTTCTCGCTCAGCCTGAGCGATCCGAGCAGGTTCCCCATGCCGCCGACGAAGCCGAGCAGCACGGTGGCCAGCATCGCGAAGACGACCATGCGGTTGCGGTGCGCGCTGGCGTGCGGCTTGGAGGAGCGGGACCGGTCCGAGCGCGCGCCCTGGTCGGAGCGATCGAGCGCGAACACGATCGTGACCGGCAGGGCGAGCGCGGCTCCGGCTGCGAACGGCGCCCACGTGCCGACACGATCGGCGAGCAGGCCGGCCATCAGCGGTCCCGCGAGCAGGCCGGCGCCGCCCGCGGCGATCGCACGGCCCATCGCGCCTGCCGGGCGCCCCGGCGCGCCGGCGAGCATCACGCCGGCCGTCCAGATGATGCCGTTGGCGATGCCGATCAGCGCACGGCCGGCCAGCAACTCGGGCAGGCCGCCCGCCATCGCCATGACGATCGAGCCAAGCACGACGAAGCCGCCGGCGCATGCGACGAGGGGCCTCGCGCCGATTCGGTCTGCGAGGCGGCCGAGCGGCAGCGTGACGACCACCATCGCGAACGTCGTCGTCGAGAGCAACAGCGCCGTCTCGAGCGACGAGAGGCTGTGAGCCGTGGTGAGCGTGGGCAGCAGCGGCACCACCGCGACGTCCGCCACGACCGACGCGAAGATCAGCGCGTACAGCGTCAGCAGTCCTGCGTGAGGGTCGCGCTCGCATGCCACGCACGCAGCCTGCCGCATGATCGTCCATGCGTCCAACTACAGTTATCTGCCAGTGCGATGAAAAAGCATCATCGATTGCTCGGCATCGAGGTTCGTCACCTCGCGGCGCTCGAGGCCGTCGCGGTCACGGGATCGTTCGCGCGGGCCGCGCAGCAGCTTGGCTATACGCAGTCGGCCGTCAGCGTCCAGGTCGCGACGCTCGAGCGGGCGGCCGGCGTGCGCCTGCTCGAGCGACCCGGCGGCCGGCGGCCGGTCGTTCCGACCGACGCCGGAGAGCGCATCCTCCGACACGCGGTCAGGCTCACCGCGCAGCTGCAGGCCGCAGAGGCCGATCTCACGGCGCTCGCCGAGGGCACGGCCGCGACGTTGCGCGTCGGGACGTTCCAGAGCGTCTCGATCCGCGTGCTGCCCGATGTCGTGCGGCGTCTCATGCAGGCGCGGCCGGGGATCGAGGTGCGATTGCAGGAGGCCCCCTACGAGGACGAGTTGCTCGCTCTGGTCGAGCGCGGACGACTCGACTTCACGTTCGCGCTGGTACCGCCCGAGGGCCCGTTCGAGCACATCGAGCTGCTGCGCGATCCCTACGTCCTGCTCACCCAGGAGGGCAGTCCGCTCGCGCAGCGCGAGATCGCGCCGACCCTGTCCGAGATCGGCCGGCTGCCGCTCGTCGCCTACAGCCGCAGCACGTACGGGATCGAGGCGCTCCTGCGGTCGCGCGGCATCGCTCCGCACGTCGTCTTCCGCAGCGACGAGAGCGGCGCCGTCCAGCGCATGGTCGCGGCCGGCATCGGCTCGGCCCTGATTCCGCGCCTGGCGATCGACCCCGGCATCACGGGAGTGGTCGCGCTCGACGCTTCGCGCCGCGTTCCCGCCAGGCAGATCGGCCTCGCCTGGCATCGCGATGCGACCCTGCCTGAGGCCGCGACCGACTTCGTCGCCGCGGTCCGCGCGCGCTGCGAGGAGCTCGCGCAAACCGTCTGAGAGGAAGCCCGGGCAAACCTGCCACGCTGTACGCCGGACGGCGACGACGAGGGGGCGTGCATGCGAGTGGGGATGCTGACCGGCGGGGGGGACTGCCCCGGACTGAACGCCGTGATTCGCGCGGCGACGCGCCGCCTGATCGATGGCGGAGCGGAGCCGATCGGCGTGCTGCGCGGCTGGCGGGGCATGATCGACGGGCTCTTCCGCCCGCTCGACCAGGAGGCGATCTCGGGCATCCTGCCGCGCGGCGGCACCATCCTGCGCACGAGCCGCACCAATCCGTTCAGCGAGGAGGGCGACCTGGACAGGGTGCGCGCCTCGTTCGAGCAGCTCGACGGGCTGATCGCGATCGGGGGCGAGGACACGCTCGGCGTCGCCGCGCGGCTGTATGTCGAGCACGGCCTGCCCGTGATCGGCGTCCCCAAGACGATCGACAACGACCTCGCGTCGACCGACCAGACGTTCGGCTTCGACACCGCCGTCTCGATCGCGACCGACGCGATCGATCGGCTGCATACGACAGCGGAGTCGCACGATCGCGTGATGGTGGTCGAGGTGATGGGCCGCCACGCGGGCTGGCTCGCGGTCGCGAGCGGCCTTGCCGGCGGCGCCGACGTCGTCCTCATTCCCGAGTTCCCGCTCACGGTCGAACGCTGCGCCGAGTTGGTGCGCCAGCGCCACGGGCGCGGCAAGGACTTCTCGATCATCGTGGTCAGCGAGGGCTGGCCGATGACGCGGGAGGAGGGCGCCGATGAGCTCTCGACTCCCACCGGCCAGCGTGACGCGTTCGGCCATCTGCGCCTCGGGGGCGTCGGGCAGCGGCTCGCCGACGCGCTGGAGCAGATGACCGGGTACGAGACGAGGGTCACGACGCTCGGCCATCTGCAGCGCGGAGGGACGCCGACGGCCTACGACCGCGTGCTCGCAACCCGCTACGGGCTCCTGGCGGGCGAGCTCGCGCTCGAGCGTCGCTTCGGGCAGATGACGGCGCTGCGCGGGATGGACGTGGTCGCCGCTCCGCTGGACGAAGCCGTGAAGGAGCTGCGCACGGTACCGCGGTCGTACTACGCGCTGGCCGAGGCGTTCTTCGGCTGAGCAGGGTCTACGCCGGATCGCCCGGCTCGAGCTCCCGCTCGACCTCGTCGACGAGCTCACGGTGGAGCTCGAGCAGGCCGCGCAGGAACCCCGTGACGAGGAGCAGGTACTTGCGCCGGTGGGGCAGTGCCTCCGCGCTCGCCTCGATCTCGCCGACGCGCTCGAAGAGGTCGGCTAATCTCCCCGCGCAGCGCGACGATGCTCTCGCGCGTCGCCGGCTCTCCGACGAGGTCGGCGATCAGCAGGCGCAGCAGCAGCTCGCTCTTGACCGGTGTGAGGTGGACGGGCGTGGCCGCCCACGCGCGCAATGCCTCCAGGCCCTTGTCCGTCAACGTGTAGACGGTGCGGTCGCGGGTCTTCCCCGGTTCCTTGCGAGCCTCGAGGTAGCCCAGCGCGGCGAGGCGCTTGGGCTCGACGTAATACTGGCTCTCCCCAGCCCAGTCGAGCATGCGGCCGCGCTGCACCATGCGCCGGAGATCGTGCGTCCCGGCGCCGGTCCTACCGACCAGGCCGAGGATCTCGTAGGAGAACAATCTCAGCTCATCTCTTGACATAGCTATGTTCCATAGTTAGATTCCACTACGGAACATAGTTTATGCATGTGCGCGGATGGAGGAGAGGAGCGAGCATGATCTTGGTGACTGGGGCGACGGGACAGGCGGGCTCGCAGGTCGTGCGAGCGCTGCTGGAGCAGTCGGACGAGGTGCGCGCGTTCGTGCGCGATCCCGTGACGGCCCGCGACCTGCTCGGCGAGGACGTCGAGCTCGTGGTCGGCGACTTCGCCGACGTCGCGTCGGTTCGCGTGGCGCTGGAGGGGGTGAGCGACGTGTTCCTCTCCGGCCCCGACGATCCGCGCCGTGTCGGATGGGAGACGGCTGCGATCGACGCGGCGGCGGCCGCAGGCGTCCGCCGGATCGTCAAACTCTCGTCGATCGTGGCGGCGCCGGGCGCGCCGGTCGCGTTCTGGGACTGGCACGGCCGGATCGAGAGCCATCTACGGCAGTCGGCAATCCCCGCGGTGGTCCTGCGGTCCAGCTTCTTCATGTCGAACCTGCTGCTGGCCGCCGAGCCTGTCGCGCGCGCGGGCAGGCTCTACGCACCCGCGGCGGGCGCGAGAATCGCGATGATCGATCCGCGCGACGTAGGGGCGGCCGCGGCGGCCGTCCTCGCCACGGCGGGTCATGACGGGCGAACCTACGTGCTCTCGGGCCCCGAAGCCGTCACCTACGGCCAGGTCGCAGCGGCGCTGTCGGCCGCAGCCGCTCGCAGCGTGGAGTTCATCGCGGTCTCGGACGCGGAAGCCACCGAGGCGCTGATCCAGGCGGGCCTGCCGGCCTTCGGCGCGGAGCAGGTCGTCGCGATCTTCGCGCAGGCACGCAGTGGTGCGGCAGAGCAGGTCACGGGGACGGTCGAGTTGCTCACCGGCACCCCGCCGCGTGACGTCGCGGCCTTCGCGCGCGACTTCGCGAGCGCGTTCCAGACCCGAGAGGAGGCAGCATGACGCTCGAAGCGAACAAGGCGCTCGTCCGCCGGCTCTTCGAGGAGGTGATTCCCGCAGGGGTCCCGTCCGCCATGCGCGAGCTCGTGGCCCCGGGCTTCCTCGATCACGATCCGCTTCCAGGTCAGCCGGCCGGGGTTGAGGGCGCCGAATACGTGGTGTCCACGATGCACGGTGCGCACCCGGACATCCACTTCGCGATCGACGATCTGGTCGCCGAGGGCGATCTGGTCGTGACTCGCTGGACGCTGCACGGAACCAACACGGGACCGATGCTCGGTCAACCGCCCACGGGTCGGCGTGTGGAGCTCTCGGCGATCGTGATCTTCCGGATCGCAGACGGCAAGATCACGGAGCGCTGGGCGGGATGGAAGCGAGTCGCTCCCGAGCAGGCTGCCGGTCGGGCAGCGTGATGCGAAAGGTCGTCCCGGCGCCCGGAATGCTCTCGACCCCGACGCTGCCGCCGTGCGCATGCACGATCGCGGCCACGATCGCGAGCCCGAGGCCCGAGCCGCCATGGTCGCGCGAGCGTGACGGATCGCCGCGATAGAAGCGCTCGAAGACGTGCGCGGCGCGCTCGGCGTCGAGACCGGCGCCGCGGTCCTCGACTTCGAGCACGGCGTCGTTCCCGTCGCGCATCACGCGGACGATCGCCGCCGTGTCGGGGGGTGTGTGCGCGCGCACGTTGGCCAGCAGGTTGTCCACTACCTGGCGCAGCCGCTCCGCATCCCCCGTGACCGTCACGGGTGCGGGGCACTCGAGCACGAGGGGGCGGCCGGGCTCCATCGCGTGCGCGGCATCCACCGCCTCGCCGGCGAGCGCCGCGAGATCGACGGGACGCGCCTCGAGCGGTCGCCCCTGGTCGAGTCGCGCGAGCAGTAGCAGGTCGCTGACGAGCAGTCCCATGCGCCGCGTCTCGCGCTGGATGCCCGTCATCGAGCGCTCCAGGTCGTCGGGGCGATCACGGGCGCCGCGGTCGAAGAGCTCCGCATAGGCACTGACCGCCGCGACGGGCGTGCGCAGCTCGTGCGAGGCGTCCGAGATGAAGCGGCGCAGTCGCGCCTCCGAGGCCGCACGCTCGGCGAACGCGTCCTCGATCTGGCCGAGCATGGCGTTGAGGGCTCCGCCGAGGCGACCGATCTCGGTCGTCCCGCCATCGGGCTCGACGCGGCGCGAGAGGTCGCCCGCGCCGATCGCCGCTGCGGTCTCCTCGATGCGCCGCAGCGGCCGCAGGCTTGCCGTGATCAGCCAGAGACCGCAGAGCAGCACGCTCGCGATCACCGCGACCGTGACCAGCGCCTCGATCCACTTGAGCTGGTTGAGCGTCGTGTCGGTCTCGTGCAGCGGAACGCCGACGATCAGCGTCGAGTCGGCAGACGGCACCGACTGGGCGAGGAGGCGGAAGCGAGCGCCGCCGCTGATCGCGCCGACGGTCGCCCTCCGCGGCTCGCCGTCGGCGGCCGGGCCGAAGCCGCTCGGGATGCGTGGCGCCGGCGCGCTTTCGCCGGGACGCGTGAGCGTGCCTCGGACGACGGGCGCGCCGTTGCCGGGGCGGATCTCGACGTAGGTTCCCGGCGTGAGCACGCCGAACTGCGCCAGGAAGTTGATGCGCCGCAGGGGGCCCCCAGGGCCCGGGCCGAGCCGATCGAACTGGTTGAGCGAGCTCGCGATGCCGTTCGCCGTCGAGTCGAGTGAGCTGTCGACGCGCTTGAAGAGCGAGGAGCGCAGGGCCGCGTAGGTCGCGACGTCGGCGATCAGCAGACCGGTCCCGGAGAGCACCGCGAGCACCACGAGCAGGCGTGCGCGCAGCGACATCCCTCCCACCGCTGCTCCGACGCGCCCGCCGCTGCGGCCGCGCAGACGCATTAGCGATCCGGTTCGCGCAGCACGTAGCCGACGAGCCGAACGGTGTGGATCAGCGGCGGCCCCACGCGGTCGAGCTTCCGACGCAGGTAGCTCACGTAGGTCTCGACGACGTTCGCGTCGCCGCCGAAGTCGTAGTTCCAGACGTTGTCGAGGATCTGCCGCTTGCTCAGCACCCTGCGCGGATTCTGCAGCAGGAAGCGCAGGAGGCGGAACTCGGTCGGCGTGAGGTCGAGCGGCTCCTCGCCGCGCCGCACCTGGCGCGTGTCGTCGTCGAGCTCGACGTCGGCGAATCGCAGCACGTGCCCGTCGTCTCCCTGTGTGCGGCGCAGCACGGTCTGCACGCGCGCGACAAGCTCGGCCAGGCTGAACGGCTTCGTGACGTAGTCGTCGCCGAGCGCGAGCCCGGCGATCTTGTCCTCGGTGGCGTCCTTGGCCGAGAGGAAGATCACCGGCACCGGCATGCGCCGGTCGCGCAGCCGTCGTGCGACCGCCAGCCCGTCGAGGTCGGGGAGCATCACGTCGAGGATGATCAGGTCCGGCCGGAACTCATCGATCGCGGAGACGGCTGCCCGGCCCGAGTCGATCTCGCAGGTGTCGAAGCCCTCGTAGCGCAGCGCCGTCGCGACGGCGTCGGTGATCGACGCCTCGTCGTCGACGATCAGGACACGTCGCATGTCAGCCGTGCGCTCGCTCATCACCCGAGCATGCCACGTCTGGGCTGAGACTCGACTGTGTGACACCTGTGAGGCTCCGTAGAGCCCGCTGCGGCGCTACCGTACCGACGGCCGATGACTCCATCCCGCCAGCGATGACCGCTCCAGGTCCGGCAACCAGCGGGATCGTCGACCTGGACCGCACCCTGGGCGGCCTGTTCTGGGGCGACAACGTGGTCTGGGAGGTGCGCAGACAGGCGTCGGTCGAGCCGTTCGTGCGCGCACTCGTCTCTGCCGGCGGGCAGGCCGAGGCCTTCGCGCACGTCTCGCTGAGCGGCGAGGCGGTCGCCGCAGCGGACGGCGACGAGGTCATCGACGCGTCTGCCGGCGGCCCGTGCGCGAGGCCGGGCGAGCTGCTCATGGCCGTGCGCGCGTTCGCGAGGCGCGCGGAGCGCACGATCCTCGTCTTCGACCCGCTCGATGCGATGGCGGAGCGCTGGGGGGTCGAGATCGCCCGCCGCTTCTTCGTGCGCTGTTGCCCGATGCTGCTCGAGATCGGCGCGATCGCGTACTGGTCGATCGGAGGCTCGGACGCGCTCGCGGCGCTGCGGCGCGAGGTCGAGCAGGTCACGCAGTGCGTGCTGGTGGTCGACGACCATCGCGTGCGCATCGCAAAGGCCGACGGGCGCCCGCCGGGCGTCGAGGGCAGCGTGCTGTCCCTCGGTGTCGGCGAGGACGGCGAGGTCCGCCTGACCGCGACGCCGGCCGCTGCCCGCCTGGCCGTCGCGCTGCGCAGCCTGCGCGAGCGGCGAAACCTCAGCCAGACCGACCTTGCCCGGTTGGCAGGCGTGTCGCCGAGCGCGATCTCACATGCCGAGCGCGGGCAGTCGGGCCTCTCGCTCGACACCCTGCTCGACCTCTCGGCGCATCTCAACGTCACACTCGACGAACTGTTGCGGGGCGACGCCGAGCGCGGCTATCAGCTGGCGCGGCGCCACGATCCGAGTGAGCGCAGCAACTCGAGCCTCCTGCCGCTACTCGACGAACCCGGCGTCGGCCTGCGCGTCTTCCTGGCACGCCTGCCGCCGCGCGGCTCGGGAGAGCCAGACGCGCGGCACAAGGGCGTCGAGGCCGTGACCGTCGCGCGCGGCCTCGTGCAGATCGAGCTGGGCGATCGTCGCGCCGCCCTGCGCGCGGGTGAGGCGCTGGTGGCCGAGGCGAGCTCGATCACGGGCTGGCGGAACGTGGGCGAGTCCGAGGCCATGCTCTTCTGGGTCCTGCGCGACCCGCGCCGCGCCGAGTCCGCCTGACCAGCACTCCTGCCGAACGGCGCTGGCGGCAGGCGGCATGAGCGCTGGTCATCCAGGTTTGGGAGGGCAACCGCGCGGGCCTACCTTCAGGTAGTGCTCACGCATCTCCGCAGTCACCGGGCCATGCGCCGCGCTCCCGAGCGTGTTGTACTCGCTCGGTCGCTCGACGAGGTCATCACCGAGGCCTGGCAGCGTCCGCACCCAGCCTGGAGCGCCACCACCGCGCTGTGCGACGCGCACGCGCGAGGGACGGTGCGCGCGGCGACGCCGGAGTTGAGCTCGCTCGCCGAGGCGCTGCGCGAGGCGGACGACGCCGATGCCGAGGACCTCCGGCTGTGCAAGCGCCTGCTCACAGACGGCTTCTTCTCCCCCCTGTATGCCGGCACTGCCGACGACCTTCGCCGCGAGGCACGGCGGCTTCGCTTCCGCTTGCTCACGATCGACGCCCGTGGGTGACGATCTCGCCCGCGCGCTCGAGCGGCGCTCCGTGCGCGTCCGCCAGGTGGGCATTGCGACCGCGGCTGCCGTGCTGGCGGTCATGGCGCAGCACGCCTCGCCCGACCTGAATGTCACGGCAGTCGCGGCGGCCGCTGCCGTGCTGACGTTCGCCGTCGCGCTCGCAGTCGCGCATCGAGACGTGCGCGAGCGATCCATCGACGTGCGCGCCATCGCCTCTCGCCGCCGCGTGCGCCTGGCTGTCCGCTCGCTCGAGCTGCTTGCCCGACTGGCGGAACGCGGCCCGCGCGAGCACCGTCAGACGCGCCCTCCCCGCTCGGTCGTCGAGCTCGCGCCGGACGCGGCTGCGATCCGCGAGGTCGCTTCGTTGCTGCGCGAGCACCCGCATCCGCCCACGGGAGCCGTCGTGGCCTGCGACCGCTTCATCTCTCACTGCTGGAACGCCGCGCTCGCGGGGTACGACCACGAGCAGTTGCGGCGCGAGCTCGGGCGCGTGCGCTTCGTTCTCGAGGGCTCTGTCTGAGAACTGGTTTCAAGAGTCGCATGGTGTTCGGGGGTCTCGAATCGCCTGCGGTCTGCCAGTCGGGCGCTGGAGTGAGGATGCGGCTGTTTTGGGGGTGGGCCCGACTGGCAGACCTGCGGCGACCCCGGGCTCGCTCATGGAGCCGAGCGATCCCGGGGGATCCGGACGGTCCCGGCTCTCGGGTTGCGCCGTCTTCGAGCCCACTCCCGACCACCACACGCGGACTCTTGAAACCAGTTCTGAGACCTACAGCGTGACCTCGCGGCTGCCGGCCGCGGCCCTCAGCACGGCGTCGATCGCGCGGGCCTGACCGAACGCATCGGCGAGGCCGAGGCGGGGCGGGTGCTCACCGGCGATGGCACCGGCGAGGTCGTCGAGCTGGCACGCGTACGGGTTCGCCGCCGGGATGTCGAAGTGCTCCGGCCGCCGATCGCCGACCGCGAGCTCGATGCCCGTGGCGATGCTGTGCCACGGATCGCTCACGCGCAGGACTCCCCTCTCGCCGATCGCTTCGAGCTCGCAGCGATCGGGCAGATCGAGTCCGCAGTCGAAGTGCGTCAGGACGTCGCGCTTGTGTGCGAGGGTCGCGACCAGACGGCGATCGAGGCCCGACGGCGTGGTCACGTGCTGCGCCGTGGCACTCACGGGCTCGCCTGCGAGCATGCGCGCGGCACTCACGCAGTAGCAGCCCACGTCCATCAGCCCGCCGCCGGCGGGCTCTGTCAGCAGCCGTGCATCGCGCGGGTGCGTGAGCGGGAAGCTGAACGCCGCGCGCACCATGCGCAGCTCGCCGATCACTCCGTCGGCGACCAGCTCCTCGAGCTTCCGCGCCTGCGGGTGGTGTCGCCACATCAGCGCCTCCGCAAGCACGACGCCGGCGGCCTCCGCAGCTGCGAACGCCTCCAGCACGTCGCCCGGCGAGCGCGAGTACGGCTTCTCGCAGAGCACGTGCTTGCCGGCGGCGATCGCCCGCATCGACCATTCGTGGTGCATCTCGTTGGGCAGGGAGACGTAGACGACGTCCACCTCGTCGTCGGCGAGCAGCGCCTCGTAACTGGGGTGGGCGCGCTCCACTCCGAGATCGCGCGCCTGCGCCTGCGCGCGCGCGGCGTCTCGGCTGGCGATCGCGACGACACGCGTTCGCGAGCTCGCCTGGGCGCCGGCAGCGAGGTTGGCGTTGATGCGGGCGGTCGAGAGCAGTCCGATCCGCAGCGTCACCCGAGTACTCCCTTCAGTGCAGGATAGAGGGCGCTGAAGCGCCCGCGCCGCTCGGCGTAGATGTCGAGCCAGGCCGGCTCCGGGTCGATCTGGTCGCGCACGCGCACGCAGGCGGCGACGGCCTCGTCGACATCGCCGAAGAGCCCGCCCGCGACTCCGCCGAGCATCGCCGCACCGAAGGCGGAGCCCTCGTCCACGGACATCCGGCAGACGGGCACGCCGAGCACCGAGGCGCAGATGCGGAGCCAGAGGTCGCTGCGCGCCCCGCCGCCCGATGCGCGGGCGACGGTCGTCTCGCAGCCGAGCGCTCGCAGCAGGTCGAACGAATCGGCCAGGCCGAACGCGACTCCCTCGAGCACGGCCCGCATGACGTCGCCGCGGGTGTGACTCGCGCTCAGCCCCACCAGGGCCGCGCGCGCGTCCGGGTCGGCGTGGGGCGTGCGCTCGCCCGAGAGATAGGGCAGGAAGATGATGCCCCCCGCGCCCGCCGGAGCCGACTCGGCCTCCGCCAGCAGCTGCTCGAACGCCACGCCCGGTGCAAACGTGTCGCGCGCCCACTGCAGCGACCCGGCGGCCGAGAGCATCACTCCCATGGCGTGCCAGCTGCCCGGTACCGCGTGACAGAACACGTGCACCCGCGCCTGCGGGTCGGGCTGATACGCCGGGAGGGCCGCAAAGACGACGCCCGAGGTGCCGAGCACGAGCGAGACCGGCCCGGGGCGCTCCACGCCCACGCCGAGCGCCGCGGCCGCGCAATCCCCGGCGCCCGCGGCCACCGGCACCCCGGCGGCCGTTCGGCCCGAGATCTCGGGCGACTCCAGCGAGCGCGGCATCCAGTCGCGCGGCAACTCCAGCGCCTCGAGCACCGCGGCAGAGAAGCCGCGCTCGGCGACGTCGAACAGCAGCGTGCCGGACGCATCGGCCACATCGATCGCGCGCTCGCCGCAGAGGCGCAGCCGCACGTAGTCCTTGGGCAGCAGCACGTGGCGGATGCGCTCGTAGATACCGGGCTCGTGCCTGCGCAACCACAGCAGCTTCGGGGCCGTGAAGCCGGTCAGGGCACGATTGCCGGTCAGGGAGATGAGCCGCTCGAGACCTACCCGCCGCTCGATCTCCTCGCATTCGGCCGCGGTGCGCTGGTCGTTCCAGAGGATGGCCGGACGGAGGACGCGATCGCCCTCATCGAGTGCCACCAGGCCGTGCATCTGGCCCGAGAGGCCGATGCCCGCGACCTCGTGCCGGCCGAGCGAGGCGATCGCCGCCTCGCTGCCCTCCCACCAGTCCTGAGGTGCCTGCTCCGACCAGCCCGGTTGCGGCTGGGAGAGGCCGTAGTGACTCTCCGCGCGCGCGACGACGGTCCCGTCGGCAGCCACCGCCAGCGCCTTCACGCCGGTCGTGCCGACGTCCAGACCGACCGCGACCGCGCTCGCCATCGTCTACCCCGGGCTGGGCGCGCCGAGCGCGGCGTAGACGAGCTCGTAGGCGCGAACCGCGTCCTTGCGCGCCTGCGCCTCGCGCAGGGCGCCGTCGTCGATGCGCCCGGCCACCGCGTCGATGAAGTCCCACTGGTGGACGCTGCGGGCGACCACCTCGACTGCATCCTCGGTATACGGATAGAGGTCGAAGCCGAGCCGCTCGCCGTTCGCGCCGTAGTTCGCGCGCCGCAACTCGAGCGCGAGCTCCAGCGTCTCCATGAAGGCCGTGGCGCCGACCATGTTGTCGTCGTCGAAGGTGCCCCAACCGGAGTTCGCATGCTGATGGCCCAGCAGTCCCTCGGCGGCGAGCATGCCGGCGTACTCGCCGAGCGATTCGCCGTTCATGATCAGGTGCTGCCAGTCCATGTTGACCTGCACGTTGGTGATCCCCTGGGCGCGCAGCTTGTGGATGACGTGCAGCGTCATGCCGATGTTGCGCATGAGGATCTTCATCGCGGGCTCGCTGTTCTTGTGCTCCAGGAACAGCTTGCGGCCGTGCTCGGCGCATACCTCGGCGGCCTGGCCGACCGCGTCGATGAACCATCCCCAGCTGCTCGCGTAGGGCGTCTGGAACGGGTAGTTGTAGCCCTCGATACCGGGCCAGAGCACGAAGTGGGCTCCCAGCGAACCTGCGAAGTCGGCGCCCTCGAGCGTCAGGCGCAGCGCCTCGGCACGGGTCGCGGGGTCGGGATTGACGAGCCCGCCGCGACCGAAGCGCGGATCGAGGTGCAGCCCGGCGCAGAGCGTGTAGATGCCGTGACCGTCGAGCGCCGAGCGCACCTCGTCGAGATTGCCGGGCGAGAGCTCGGCCGGGTAGTGGAACTCGTAGTCGTCGATCAGGTCGCCGAGCCCCGAGACCGCGCGATGGACGCGCTCGGCCGTCGTCTGGTCGCGAGCTGGGGCTGATAGCCGACCGGGCAGAAGCGCGTGACCATCGAGCCGAACGCCCAGATGCCGAGGCTGGTCTTGAGGCGACCCATATGCGGCTCCTTGCCGGAGACGATCAGCAGTGGTTGAGGTGCGAGCGTGCGGAGCAACCGTACCGGCAGGGCGATCGGCCTGCAGGTCAGGGGTCCGAAGAGACGGGGTACGTCCGCGCGCGGGAGCTGCCTTCGTAGCGGCTGCGAGTCGTGAGGTAGCGCCGGACGTTGTGCCGCGTCACGAACTTCAGGCCGGTGTTGGTGTCGGCCGGAGAGACCAGGCCGCTCGAGTAGCGATACAGGAACAGCTGCTGGATCGGGAGCAGGCCCTGCAGGTAGGGCTGCTGGTCGATCGTGAAATCGAGCCTGCCGGAGGCGACCGACTCGAGCGTCCCGGGTAGGAGGTCGTAGCCGCCGGCCCGCACACCCTGGCGGTGCAGGCCGTAGCGGTGCATGACGTAGGCGACCGCCTGCGTCGAGCCGCCGTCGACGGCGAACATGCCGCGCAGGTTCTTGTGGGCGCGGTAGGTCTCCTCGACCTTGCGCCGCTCGGCCGAGACGTCCGCGCCCGTCGCGACCACGCGCACGTGGATCGGCCGGCCCGAGTCGCGAATCGCATCGAGCGCGCCGTCCACGCGGGGCTGGATGTTGAGCTGGCCCGGCGTCGCGATGAAGAGCAGGACGTCGCCCTCGGGCACGACCTCGGCGATCCGCGAGCCGAACTTCAGGCCGGACTGGTAGAGGTCCTGGCCGACATAGGCGAGCCGCCGGTTGCGCGCTGCCGCCGTCGGCGTTGTAGGACACGACGGGGATGCCGAGTCCGAGGGCCGTGTCCGTGAGGGCGTTGAAGGCGCGCGGGTCGATGATCGAGACGGCGATGCCGTCGGCCCGCTGCTCGATCGCGCGCCGCATCGCCGTCACCATCTCCCCGACGTCGCTGCGCTTCGACCCGGTCCACTCGAAGTCGACTCCGAAGAGCGACGCCGCGTCGGCGATCCCGTAGCGCGCGGGCACGAAGAACGGGTTCGTGGTGGCGTGGTTGACGAAGACGAAGCGCCAGCGTGGATGGCCCCGCAGGAATCCCCCTGCCGCCGCAGCGTTCGCGGTTTCCACACCCCCGAGGGCCGCGAGCGCAAGCGCAGGGCTGCCCGCGCGGCGCAGGAGCCCGGAGCGGTCGAACTGATCGATCACGCCGGCGTCCTGCGCACGAGCGTGATCGTTCCCAGCACGGCCAGCGCGCCCAGGGCGAAGAACAGGCCGGCCTCGATCGCCTGGAATGTCCAGAAGCGGTCGTTCGGCTGGTAGGTGATGGCGCGGCGCCAGCCGAGCGACAGCAGGTAATCCTGAGGGTCCACCCGCGCGAGCTGGGCGTGCGTGATCGCGAGGTCCTCCTGAGCGGTCGAGATGCGCCGCCCGACGGCGTCGACCAGGCGGTTCTCGAGGATCCAGTCGCGCGCGCCGCCGCTCGGCGCGACGCTTTCGACCGTGCGGTGCCGCGGCGGGAGGTAGTTCGGTCGCGCGAGCTTCTCGACGCCGACGCGGACGGCGACGAAAACGACCACCGCGAGCGACATCGCAGTGATCGTGCGGCGCAGGAGCATGCCGCACAGGATCCCGATCGCGAGAGCGAAGAACGCGTAGGCGGGAACGACCAGGCCCTCGATATCGAAGCCGCCGGGGCCGATGCGCCCGCTGATGTCGTCGAATGGCCTGCGCCACCACATCGTCAGCAGGGCCACGAGCGCCGCCGCCGCGATTGTCGCGAGTGCCAGCAGCACCGTCCTCGAAAGCACCCAGCGCCGCCGCGAGAGGCTCTGCGTCCAGGCCAGCCGGAACGTGCCGTACTCGAACTCGCGCGCGAGCAAGGGCGCGCCGAGGAAGAGCCCCGCGAGGGCCGGCAGGACCGTCAGGTAGCGCGTCACCGCGAGGCGGGCGGCGAACTCGCTGCGGAAGTGGCTGACGATGATCTCGCACCCGGAGCGCGTGGCCGGAGGCAGGCAAGACGAGAGCGCCTGGCGGTGGTAGGCGGCGCGGATCGGCGCGGACGTGACGAGCACCGCGATCGCCAGCAGGAGCACGAGGCCGGCGGTCGCGAGCAGCTGAGGCCGGTTCTGACGCCACGTCAGCCATGCCATCGGAGCCTCGAAGGCTCGGGGGCCTGCGGAGCGGGCAGCTCTTCGGGCGCCATATACGCGAGCAGGAGCTCCTCGAGCCCCATCTGCTCGACCGACCAGGTCGGATCGACGACCGGGCCGTCGGTGCGCACGAGCAGCGTCAGCTGGCGCCCGCTCGAACGCTCGCGCACGATCGACTCCACGCCGCGGATGCGACCGAGCGGCCGCCGTACGCCGGTCAGCAGCCGGTGGGAGGCGAGCAGATCCTCGACCGTTCCGTCGAGCCGCACGCGGCCATGCCCGAGCAGGACGACGCGCTCGCAGATGCGCTCGATGTCGCCCAGCACGCGCGTGGCGACGACGACGGCCGAGCCGGTCTCGGCCGCGCCCTCCATCAGGAGCCGCAGGAAGTCGCGGCTCGCCAGGGGGTCGAGCCGCGCCAGCGGCTCGTCGAGCAGGAGCAGCGCGGGGCGCTTGCCGAGGGCGAGCGCCAGCGCGAGCTGCGCTCGCTCGCCCGGCGAGAGCGCCGAGACGCGCGTCTTCGGCGACGAGCGCGAGAGCAGTTGCCTCGCGAGTGCGCTGTCCCAGCGCGCGTTCGTGACGCGCGCGAAATCGAGCATGTCGCCGACGGTGAAGCCGCGGTAGAGCGGCGCGCCCTGCGCCACGTAGCCGACGTCGGCGAGCGCCGCTGCGTCGCGCCGCGGGTCCCGGCCCGAGATCGCGACGCTCCCCTCGCTCGGGTCGAGCAGGCCGACGGCCAGGCCGAGCAACGTCGATTTGCCGGCGCCGTTCGACCCTGCGATGCCGACGATCGACTGTTCCGGCACGGTCAGCGTGCAGTCGCGCAGCGCCCACGCGCCCCGGTAGCGCTTGCCGAGCCCGGAGGTTGCGAGCAGAGCGGTCATGCCACGCGGCGGTCGAGCGCCTCCCGCAGCGTCCTCGAGACGAGCGCGCGGATGCTCTCCGCATCGATGCCGGCGCGCTGCGCTTCCTCGAGCCATTCGAGAAGCGCGCGCCGCAGCGACTCGTGAGCCTCGAGCGACGAGGCGATGAGTGCCCGCGAGACGAACGTGCCCCGTCCCGGGCGGGCGTCCACGAGGCCTTCGTGCTCGAGCTCGCGGTAGGCCTTCGCGACGGTGTTGGGGTTGATCGCGAGATCTGCGACCACCTCGCGCACCGTTGGGAGCTGGTCGCCGACGTCGAGCAGGCCCAGCCGGAGCGCCTCCTTCACCTGCCCCACGATCTGCAGGTACATCGGCAGCCCGGAGTGCTGGTCGAGGTGGAATTGCATCGCGGCAAGTGTACTCCGCGCGACCTCGCCCGCACAGGCCCCGCGAGGTACCGGATGGGTGCGATCGACGGGTTTTCGAAGTCCGCCTAACCAAGCGGTTCGTGGCGCGTCGCAAGACAGCGTGCGGACCCCTTTGCACTAAAGCACTAGGAGAGTAGTATTTCCGCGGTTCGCGAGGGTTCAAAGGTCTGCGTTCCACAACAACAGGAGGCTCGACGATGAGTTTCATTTCGACCCGGAAAGTGGTGGCGACGATGCTGCCGCTGGTGATCGCTGCGTCGGCGATCTCGCCCGCTGTGGCTTCCGCCAAGACGGCCGGTGGCACCGCATCGCTCCAGGCGTGCGCCCTGCTCCCGGACACGAAGTCGTCTACGCGGTACACGCTGTTCGACGCGCCGTACCTCACGGCCGCCTTCAAGAAGGCCGGCGTCACCGCGCAGGTCCTGAACGCGCAGGGCACCCCGCAGCGGCAGAAGTCGCAGGCCGAGGCTGCCTCGCGCAAGGGCGCGAAGGTCATCCTGCTCGACCCGCTCACGCCGGCTTCCGGCACCGCGATCACGGCGAGGCCGTCTCGCAGGGCGCGAAGGTCATCGACTACGACCGCCTCGTCGTCGGGCAGCAAGGCGTCCTACTACGTCTCGTTCGACAACGTCGGCGTCGGCAAGCTGCAGGGCAAGGGTCTCGTCGCCGCCCTCAAGGCGAACGGGAAGTACTCGCAGCACCCGTGATCGCCGAGCTCAACGGCGGCATCACGGACAACAACGCCAACTGTTCAAGCAGGGCTACGACTCGATCCTCAACCCGCTGTACAAGGCGGCGCCTTCAAGAAGGCGACCGCCGGCGACCAGTGGACCGACTGGGACCCGGTCAAGGGCCGCACGATCTTCGACCAGATGCTCGCCCGCAACAGCAACAAGATCGACGGCGTGCTGGCGGCCAACGACGGCCTCGCCGGCGCTGTCATCTCCGCTGAAGAACGCACGGCCTGAAGCCGATCCCGCTGACGGGCCAGGACGCGACGCCGACCGGCGTCCAGTACATCCTCGCCGGCTGGCAGAGCGGCACCGTCTACAAGTCGGTCAAGCCGCGAGGCCCTCGCGGCCGCGCAGTGGCGATCGACGCTCATCAAGCGGCAAGGCGCCGACGACACGGCAAGGTCAGTGGCACGCCGTCGGTTCTGTTGACGCCGATGTGGATCACCAAGTCGAACTACAAGAAGCTGTTCACGGACGGGTTCTTGAAGAAGAGCGCCGTCTGCACCGGCGAGTACAAGAAGTACTGCAAGTAGGAGATATCCATCGGATGCGGGGCGGCCTCGGCCGCCCCGCCCGACTCGAGTTAGGACCTCGCGCATGGCCGACGACACCGCGACCGATGCTCGAGCTCCGCGGCATCTCGAAGTCGTTCGGCTCGGTGCAGGCGCTCGCCGACGTCGACTTCGAGGTGCGCGCGGGCGAGGTGATGGCCCTCGTCGGCGACAACGGCGCCGGCAAGTCGACGCTGATCAAGTGCATCGCGGGCATCAACTCGATCGACTCGGGCGAGATCTTCTTCGACGGCCGCCCGTCACGATCCACGGGCCGAAGGACGCCGCGAAGCTCGGGATCGAGATCGTGTACCAGGATCTCGCGCTCTGCGACAACCTCGACGTCGTGCAGAACATGTTCCTCGGCCGGGAGGTCCACGACGGCCTACCCGCCTCAAGGAGGCGCCGATGGAGCGGCGGGCCGCCGAGACGCTCAAGTCGCTCGCGGTGACGACGATCAGCTCGATCCGGCAGCCCGTCGCCACCCTCTCCGGCGGCCAGCGCCAGTCGGTCGCCGTCGCGCGGGCCGTGATGTGGAACTCGCGGGTCGTCATCCTCGACGAGCCGACCGCGGCGCTCGGCGTCGCGCAGACGCGGCAGGTGCTCGACCTCGTCAAGCGACTCGTCGAGCAGGGCCTCGCCGTCGTGATCATCTCGCACAACCTGCTCGACGTCTTCGAGGTCGCCGACCGCATCACCGTGCTTCGGCTCGGACGCGACGTCGGCGTCTACCAGCGCACGGGACGAACCCGCAGGAGATCGTCGACGCGATCACCGCCGGCGCGCCGACGAAGGTGGCTGAGATCGAATGAGCGAGTACACGGTTCCCGACGTCGAGATCGCCGCCGAGGCCGAGAAGACGACGCATCAGGGCGCCGTCAGCGCCGCATCGAAGCGCTGAAGTCCGGTGACGTCGGGCCGCTGCCCGTGATCGTCGGGATGATCGCTGATCACGATCTTCTTCACGTCGAAGCCGAGCGTCTTCTTCACCGCGGTGAACTTCAACAACCTGATCGTGCAGATGGCGCGGTCACGGTGATCGCGATCGGCGTCGTCTTCGTGCTGCTGATCGGCGAGATCGACCTCTCGATCGGCTACGTCAGCGGTCTTCGGCGGTGGTCGTCGCCGAGCTCCAGCTTTCGGGGACGAGCCACGATACCCCGGTCATCGCGATCGCCGGCGCGCTGCCGTGGGTGCCGTGATCGGCCCATCCAGGGCTCGGTCATCGCGTTCGTGGGCGTGCCGTCGTTCGTCGTCACGCTGGCCGGCCTGCTCGCGTGGCAACGGCGTGATCCTGCGCTCCTCGGCACGCAGGGCGTGATCGGCATCCAGGCCAACAGTCAACGACGTCGCGAACTATTACTTCTCGGACTGGGTCGGCTGGACCATCGCCGCCGTGGTCACGGTTCTGCTGATAGTCAGCGCGATCGCGAAATACAGCGCGCGCAGACGCGCGGGCCTGCGCGGCGGGAACCTCACGCTGATCGCTGCGCGTCCTCTTCTTCGCCGCGTCCGGCTGGTTCGTGGTCGCGATCTGCAACCACGACCGCGGCGTCCCGTTCGTGGCCTGATCATCGTCCTGCTCATCGTCTTCACGTTCCTCGCGCAGCGCGCGACGTTCGGCCGCCACGTCTACGCCGTCGGCGGCAACGCCGAGGCCGCGCGGCGGGCCGGCATCAACGTCAAGTTCATCAGGATCATCGTCTTCATGATCTCGGGCATGATGGCCGCGGTCGGCGGCATCGTCTCGCGCCCGCGCTGCACTCGGTCGACCTGACCGCCGGCAGCGGCACCATCCTGCTCGACGCGATCGCCGCGGCGGTGATCGGCGGCACGAGCCTCTTCGGCGGCCGCGGCTTCGTCAGGACCGCGCTGCTCGGCGCGTGATCTCGCAACGATCGAGAACGGGATCGACCTGGTCGGCTACGGCGACGCGACCAAGGACATCGTCACCGGCCTGATCCTGCTCGCCGCGGTGACGCTCGACACCCTCTCCAGCCGCCGCTCGCGCGCTCCGGGCGCTAGCCCCGTTCGAGCAGCGCGGCCTCGGCGGCCGAGGGCGCGCGCCACGCCAGCCGGCGGTGATCGACGATCTCGCCGCTGCCGCCGCAGCGCGCGCACTTGCTGCCGCCGTGTTCGCCGCAGGGCGCGAAGACCGCGTCGGCGACGTCGAGTACGTCCCCGCAGGAACACCGCGCGACGATCACGCGCGTTCCGTCACCCGCAGCGACGATGCACATGCCGTCGAAGGCGTGCCCGGGGTGTGCACGCGCCGAGGCGAACGGCGGCGTCGAGGTCACGCCGGTAGGCTACTCGCGTGGCCATCGCAGCCGAGAAAGCCGCGCGCGAGACGCTCGCCACGACGTTCGTCCTCGACGGCGATGTGCATCTGAACGAGTCCCCGGCCGAGCTCGCGGAGTACGCCGAGCCGCCATGGGACATCGCGTTGCGTGAGATCGCCACGATCGGCGGCGGCTACCTGAGTCTGCCGGGCATGTCGCCCAAGGCCGACTACCGCGTGCCGTGGCCGGGCGGTCAGAACCGCTCGCAGGTCGTGACGAATGCGGCCGACATGCGCCGCGAGCTCGATGACCTGCACGTCGACGTCGCCGTGCTCTTCCCCGACAACCTGCTCACGCTGCCAATGGTGCGCGACCCGCGCTTCGCACTCGTCCTCGCGCAGGCCTACAACGCCTGGATGTGCGAGCGCTGGCTCTCCTCGGAGCCCTCGCTGCGCGGAGCGCTCGTGGCCTGTCCCCAGCGCCCGCAGGAGAGTGCCGACGACATCCGCCGGCACGCGGGCCACCCCGGCGTGTGCTGTGTCTACCTGCCTGCCTGCGGGCTCCGGCCGCTTTACGGCGACCGGCAGTACGAGCCGATCTGGAAGGCCGCGACTGAGACCGGGCTTCCGGTCGCGATCCATTTGGTCGAGGCAGTTTTCCCGGCCTTCCCGTTCCAGCTCGATTGTTTCGAGACATCACTCGCCCAGCACGCACTCGCGCACCCGCTGTCCATGATCTCGAACCTGGTCAGCCTGCTCGAGACGGGCGTGCCGATGCGCTGGCCCGAGATCCGCTGGGGCTTCATGGAGGCCGGAGTCGGGTGGGTGCCGTGGATCGCGAACCGACTCGACAAGGAGTACCTCGAGCGCCGGCGCGAAGTGCCGCATCTGCGTGAGCGACCCAGTCACTACATCCGGCAGTTCTTCTTCGGCACGCAGCCGATCGAGGAGCCCGTCGAGCGGGGCGATATCGTGAAGGTCTTCGCGCTTTTCGACGGCGAGCACACCGCTGTGTTCGCCTCGGACTGGCCGCACCACGACTTCGATCATCCGCAGCACGTGTTCGGCCTGCCGTTCTCAGCCGAGGCGCGGCGAGCGATCCTGGGTGGCAACGGCGCGCGCTTCTACGGCATCGGCATCCCCGAGCAGTACGCCGCGGGGCCATGAGCCAACCGCGACAGCGTCACCGCGTCGGCCGTGCCTCGGATCTGCCGCCGGGCCGCCACGCCGTCGTGCGGGCGGGCAACCGCGAGCTCGGCATCTTCAACATCGGCGGCACGCTGCATGCCCTCCCGAACCTGTGTCCCCATCAGCGCGGCCCGCTCTGCAGCGGCGGGACGTCGGGCACCCTGGACGACGGCGCCGAGACCGGCTGGAAGCTGGCCTGGCGTCACGAAGGAGAGATCGTGACCTGTCCGTGGCACGGCCTCGAGTTCCACATCCCCTCGGGTCGGTGCCTGGCCTGGCCCGAGATCCGCCTGCGCACCTACGACGTGGCGGTTGTCGACGGCGAGATCGAGGTGGCGCTGTGACGACGCTCGCGGGCCGGGTCGCGGTCGTCACGGGCAGCGCGCGCGACCACTCGATCGAGGGCGGCATCGCGCATGCGCCGCCTGCAGACCAAGTCGGGCCGCTGACCATTCGCCCGGGTTTGCAGTGATGACGCCCGTCCGCTGGGGCATCCTCTCGACGGCGCACATCAACCGCAAGCTGCTTGCGGGTGCGGCGCTCTCGCCCCAGGTGGACGTCGTCGCCGTCGGCAGCCGCGAGCTCGCGCGAGCGCGCGCGTTCGCGGACGAGCACGGCATCCCCGCGGCCTACGGCTCGTACGAGGAGCTGCTGGCGGATCCGTCCGTCGAAGCGGTCTACAACCCGCTTCCGAACACCCTGCACTGCGAGTGGTCGATCCGGGCGCTCGAGGCGGGCAAGCACGTGCTCTGCGAGAAGCCGATGTCGTCGAGCGTCGCCGAGGTCGAGGAGGCGTTCGATGCTGCCGAGCGCAGCGGATTCCTCCTCACGGAGGCCTTCATGTACCGGCACCATCCGCAGACGGAGCGGCTCCGGTCGCTCGTGGCCGAGGGGGCGATCGGCGAGCTCCGCCTGATGCGGAGCGTCTTCAGCTACGGGCTGTTCGACGACGGCAACATCCGCCTGCGCACCGAGGTCGACGGCGGCTCGCTCATGGACGTCGGCTGCTACTGCATCAGCGGCTCGCGCCTGCTCGCCGGCGAGCCCGAGGCGGCGTTCGGGCGCACGTACGTGGGGCCGACCGGCACCGACTGGGCCTTCACCGGGTCGTTGCGGTTCCCGGGGGACGTGCTCGCGCTGTTCGACTGCGCGACATGCCTCCCGGATCGCGACGAGCTCGAGGCGATCGGCTCCAAGGGCTCGCTCTTCCTCGACGATCCCTGGCATTGCCTGAACCCGGTGATCGAGCTGCGGCGCGAGGGCGCGGTCGAGCGCATTGCGGTGGACGCGGCGAATCCGTACCGCCTCGAGCTCGAGGACCTGGGGAAGGCGATCCGCAGCGGCGGCGCGCCGCTGCTCGGGCGCGACGACGCCGTTGCGCAGGCGCGCGCGATCGCGGCTCTGCGGCGATCGGCCGCCGAGGGCAGGGATGTGTCGATCTAGGCTACCGGCGTGGCCATCACAGTCGAGCAGCGCGGGGGCGTGACGCTCGCGACGACGCAGGTGCTTCCGTGACGCCGCTGGCGGGCAAGGTCGCCGTCGTCACCGGCGCGGCGCGCGACCGTTCGATCGGCGGCGGCATCGCGCGCGTGCTCGCCCGGCACGGCGCGGATGTCGTCGTCAACGACCTGGCCGTGACTGACGAGGGCGAGCGGCGCGTGCAGGAGATCCGCGCGCTCGGTCGCCGCGCCGCGCTGCGTCGCGGCCGACGTCACGGATCCCTCCTCGGCGGAGGCCCTGATGGCGCAGACGGTCGAGCGCATGGGGCGGCTCGACGTCGTCGTCGCGAACGCCGGCGTGTGCGACTGGCAGACCGTGGCCGAGATGAGCGCCGGGCTGTGGGACCGGATCGTGGGCGTCAACCTGCACGGATGCTTCAACACCTGCCGCGCAGCAGCCGCGCAGATGCGCGCCGGAGGCGAGGGGGGCCGCATCATCGTGACGTCCTCCGTGCACGCGCAGATGCCGTTCGCGCTGATGAGCGTCTACGGCGGGACGAAGCAGGCGATCGGGCACCTCGTGGGCGTGATGGCGCGCGAATGGGCGCGTGACGGCATCACCGTCAACCACATCGGCCCTGGCTGGGTCGCGAGCGCGATCAACGACACCTCGCCCGACTTCAGCACCGAGGAGGCCAGGCTCGGTGTCCAGCGCATCATTCCCGTGGGGCACCGGGCGGGCGAGCCCGAGGAGATGGGCGAGGCCGTGGCCTACCTGGCCGGGGACGCGGCGCGCTACACGACCGGCGCCTACATTCGCGTCGACGGCGGCCTCGTGATGGGCCCCTACTGATGGCGACGGCGCTGTTCGCACCGCCCGACTCGCTCGCGCCGGGCCTCGCCGACGCGCTCACCGCGCTCGGCCGCCCCATCGAGGAGCTGCCCTGGGGCGGCGACCTGCGCAGCGGCGTCGACGTCGCAGGGAGTGACGTGCTCGTCACCGTCGCGCCGTTGCCGCGGCTCGGGCCGCTTGCCGAGATCGATCCCGCGGCCTGGACAGCGGCCATCCGCGACATCGCGGAGCGGCCGGCCGCGGCGGCGCGGGCGCTCCTGAGCGGGGGCGGCGGGGGCAAGCGCTGGATCGCCGTCATCCCGCACCTCAGCTCGCTGCCGAGCCCGGGCTCGGGGCCGTACGGCGCGGGCGGGATCCTGCTCCAGACGGTGCTGCGCGTGGCCGTGATCGAGAACGCGTCGAGCGGGTTCTGCGCCAACGCGATCGCCGTCGGGCCGCTCGCCGGCAGTCTCGACGCAGAAGGCGAGCGCATCCTCCGGGAGGACACGCCGCGCGGGAAGCCGACGCAGATCGGGGAGCTTGCGGCGCTCGTCCACTGGCTCGCAGGCGACGCCCCGGCCTCGTTGAGCGGCGAGACGCTCAAGCTCGATGGTGGCTTCTCGTTGACGCGCAAGGCCCGTCCGGCGCCCTCGGCCGAGGTCGCCGAGTGGCTGGTCGAGAAGGAGTGGCGGACCTTGAGAGGCTCCTAGGCCTCCAGGTCGTCGATCAGGCGCTGATAGCTCTCGCGCGCGTGCCCGGCGACGGCCGCCACCAGGGCATCGGCGTCACGCGCTGCAAACGCGCTGATGATCGCGGCGTGCTCCTCGCAGATCAGGCCGAGGTCGGGGACTCCGCGGCCGCGGGTGCGCCGTGCGATGCGGGCCTCGTAGTTCAGCGCGTCGAACGCGCGTCGCAGCTCGGGGTTGCGCGCGGCGTCGAGCAACGCCTCGTGGAAGCGCTGGTTGTCGTTGACGAAGGACACGAACTCGCTGTAGCGCTCCTTGCCGTAGTGGCCCGCCCGGATGCGCGCGTCGATGACGCGCAGCCTCGCGAGATCGTCCTCGGTCGATCGCTCGCAGGCGCGCACGGCGCCCGCGCACTCGATCACCTCGCGCGCCTCGAAGAGGTCCCGCAGCTCGACGACCGAGAGCGGCGGGAGCGCCGAGTAGCCGACGTAGGCGCGCGAGGCGACGAGCTGCTCTCCGGCCAGGCGGGCCAGCGCCTCGCGCACCGGCGTCGGGCTCACGCCCAGGCGGATGGCGACGGACTCGATCACGATGCGCTCGCCGGCCGCGAATCGGTCATTGATGACCTCGGCCTTGAGCAGGAGGTAGACGTGCTCGGCAAGGCCCGCCGCCATGGGCGCGGCAGTCGCGGTGTCGGGGCCGCCGTTGGCTGCGTCGCGGCTCACGTGCCGGTCGCGCGGTACTCCGCGCCGACGAGGTTGAGCAGTTCCTCGATCGAGGTCTCGGCGGTGGGGCGGTCGAACGTGATGCGGCCGTTCTGCAGCAGGCAGACCCGGTCGCACGTCTCGAGCACGTGCAGGTAGTTGTGTGCGATCACGACCTGCGAGACGTCGCCGCGCTCTCTCAGCTCGCGGATGAGCCTGAGGATCAGTGCGCCCTCCTTGGCGCCCATCGCCGCGAGCGGCTCGTCGAGCAGGATGATCCTGGCGTCGGAGAAGACGGAGCGAGCGACCGCGATCGCCTGGCGCTGGCCGCCGGACAGGGACGCGACCTCGGCGTTGATGTCGGGGATGTTCACGCCGAGCGAGTTCAGGTGGGAGCGGGCCTGATTGCGCATCGAGCGGTTGTCGAGCACCTTCAGGCGCGTGTGCTCGCGCTTGAGGAACATGTTGTGGTACACGGAAAGTCCCGGCACCAGCGCGAGGTCCTGGTAGACGGTGTCGATTCCGAGCGAGCGGGCGTGGATGACGGACTTCAACTGCACGGGTTCGCCGAACACGGAGATCGAGCCCGCGTCCGGCCGGTGGAAGCCGGAGAGGATCTTGACCAGAGTGGACTTGCCCGCTCCGTTGTCACCGATCAAGCCGAGCACCTCGCCCTTGCGAAGGGAGAGGCTCACATCGCGCAGGGCCGTGACAGGTCCGAAGCTCTTGGCGATGTGCTCGACGCGCAGGGCGTCGATTGCGCCGTTCTCGGACTGATCGCTCACGTCGTCCTCCCACGAATGCGCGCGATCAGGTATCCGAGCGCCATCGAGAGCAGGATCGCGATGCCGATGAACAGGTCGTTGTAGAAGGCGTCGACGCCGATCAGCGTGAAGCCGTTGTTGAGCACGGTCAGCACGGCGACGCCGATGAAGGCACCGAGCACGGTGCCGGATCCGCCCATCAGCGCCGTGCCGCCGATGACGGCGCCCGCGACGCCGTAGAACATCAGTCCCGTCCCGCCCTGCAAGGGATCGGTCGTGCCGATGTGCTGGGCCGTGAGGATGCCTCCGAAGCCACCGAGGAGGCTGCACTGCATGAAGCTGCCGATGCGTACCCAGTCGATGTTGACGCCGCTTTCGCTGGCGCCGATGCGGTTGCCGCCCGTCGCGATGGTGTGAAGTCCCCAGGGCGTCATCGTGAGCACGAAGTGCATGATCAGCATGAGGCCGAACGCCCAGTAGAACGTGTGGTAGTCGCCGACGCCGAAGATCTTGCCGAATGTCGGGCTCGTCGGCGTGAGCTGCTGCGAGCCGCTCGAGATCAGAAGTGATATGCCGTTGAGGACGCTGAACATGCCGAGAGTGACGATCAGGCTGGGCACCTTCAGGTAGACGGTGATGAGGCCGTTCGTCAACCCGACCAGGCCCGCCACCGCGAGGCCGATGGCAAGGCCGGCCCAGAGCCCCCAGCCGTGCTCTGCCACCTTGTAGAGCACGAGCGGCGTGAGCGCGTAGACATGACCGACGGAGAGATCGATCTCCCCGCAGATCAGCAGCATCGTCTCGCCCACGGCCGCGAGCAGGATGGGTGCGCCGTACTCGACCAGCGTGGCCCAGTTCGAGCGTCCCGTGAATGCGCTGTTGCGCGCGTTGAAGTAGAGGATCAGCCCGACCAGGACCAGGAAGATCCCGAATTCGCGCCGCGCGATGACGTGCGAAGCGATGCGGCGGCCGGCACCCGCCGGCCGCCGCTCGATGCTCTCGGCTGCCGCCACGGCGACGAGCCTAGCTCTTGATGTACTTCTGCGCCTTGTCGCTCCCCTCGTAACGCGACTTCGTCTGCAGGTAGGGATCCACGTTGCCCAAGGTCACGAACAGGAGCCCCGTGTTCGTGTTCGACGGCGCCATGAGCCCGCCGGAGATCTTGTAGAGGAACAGCTGGATGACGGGCTGGAAGCCCTGCAGGTATGGCTGCTGGTCGATCGTGAAGTCCAGATCGCCGCTCTTGATCAGCTGAAGCGTGATCGGCAGCAGGTCGTAGCCGCCGCCCTTGACGCCCTTGGCCTGCAGGCCGCGCTTCTGCATCGTTTGCGCGATGCCCTGGGTCGAGCCGGCGTCCACGGCGAAGAGGCCCTTGACGTCGGGATGACCCTGCACGTAGGCGTCGATCTTCGTGAGCTCGCCGGGCAGATCGGCGCCGGTCGTGATCACGTCGATCTTGTAGCCCTTGCCCTTGAGCGCCGACTGCGCGCCGTCGATGCGGGGCTGGATGTTGGACTGGCCGGGCGTCGCGATGAAAAGCCCGATTCGGCCGCCCTTCGGGACCATCCTGGCGATGCGCTTGCCCATCTCGACGCCCGAGTTGAAGAGATCCTGGCCGATGTAGGCGAGGCGCTTGTTCTCAGTCGAGCCGTCGGCGTTGTAGGCGACGACGGGGATGCCCTTCTTCAGCGCCTTCACGGTGACCGAGTCGAATGCGTGGGGATCGACGACGCAGACCGCGATGCCGTCGGCCTTGCCCGAGATCGCCGCGTTCATCGCGTTGATCATCTCCGGTGTCTTCGCGGTCTCCGACCCGGTCCACTGGTACGTGGTGTTGGTCATCGTGCCGGCGTCCTCGGCGCCGTAGCGCGTCGGCACGAAGAACGGGTTGGTCGTCACGTGGTTGACGAACACGAACCGCCACTTCGGGTGCGACGGGTACTTGCCGGCCTCCGCTGCGAGCGCGTCGGTCGCCCATGCCGGGAGCGCCATCGCTCCCGCCCCGCCCGCGAGGGCCGCCGTCATCATCGCGCGTCGGCTCAGGCCCGTGCTCTGCTCGTTCTCGCTCACGTTCGTCCCTTCGTCGGGAGATTGGGCTGGCGGGGTTCTACCATCCGTCCTATAGGATGTAAAGGGGCTGGGGAACACGCCGGCTCGTTTTCTCCTCTTTCACCGCGGCCGGTTGGCGGCGCGGCGGTGGCACGCATTCAGCGAGGATCCCCACCGCAATGCGCATCACCTCCGTTAAGACGTTCACAATCGGAAATCCATGGAAGAACTGGGTTTTCGTCCGGCTCGAGACGGACGAGGGCATCTACGGCGTCGGCGAGGGCACGGCGAATGCGTTCGCCGAGACGATCGCGACGGCGATCCACGAGCTCGAGGACACCTACCTCGGGCTCGACCCGACGCAGGTGGAGCTGCTCGCCGAGCGCATGCACCGCGACGTGTACACGGACGGGGGCCAGATCCACCGTGCGGCGCTGGCGGCGATCGAGATCGCCTGCTGGGACATCGTCGGCAAGAGCGTCGGCAAGCCGGTGCATGCACTCATGGGCGGCCGGGTGCGCGATCGCGTGCGGGTCTATGCGAACGGCTGGTACCAGGTCGAGCGAACCCCCGAGGCGATGGCGGCTGCAGCTCGCGACGTCACCGCACAGGGCTACACGGCGCTCAAGTTCGATCCGTTCGGTGACACCTCGCGCACGGTCTCGCCCGACGACGAGGCGCTCGCGATCGGCCTGATCGAGGCGGTGCGCGACGCGATCGGCCCGCATGTGGATCTGCTGGTCGAGGGCCATTGCCGGTTCGGCGTCGCGCAGGCGATCCGCTTCGCGCAGCGCATGGCGCCGTCCAACCCCCTCTGGTTCGAGGAACCGGTGCCCCACCAGGATCCCGACTCCGTGGTCGAGGTCGCGCTGCGGTCGCCGGTTCCGATCGCCACGGGCGAGAGCTTCGCCTCGCCCAAGAGCTTTGCCGCCCTGCTGCGCCGCGGGGGTGTGCGGATCTGGCAGCCCGACCCGATGCACCTCGGCGGCCTCTGGCCGACGCGCAACGTGATCGCGATGGCGGACTCCTCCGACATCGCCGTCGCGCCGCACTCGGCCGCCGGGCCGATCTGCTCGGCGGTCTGCCTGCAGCTCGCGGCCTGCAGCCCGAACCTCTTCATCCAGGAGCTGTTCGACGAGTTCAACCAGGGCTGGACGCGCGAGATCGTCGACCAGCACCTCGAGACCGGAGCGGACGGGCTACCTTGCCGTCTCGGACCGGCCCGGGATCGGCATCGACCTGGACTGGGAGCGGCTTGCCGAGCACCCGGCGCGCCGCGGAAACCGCATCCGCCTGTTCGAGCGCGGATGGGAGCTACGGAGGGGCGTCGATGACTGAGACCGGGAGCAACGGCTCCAGGCGCGAATTGCGCTCGCACGCGTGGTTCTCGGGACTCAACATGTTCACGTTCTCGCACCGCAGCTGGAATGGCCGCGGCTACCCGCCGGACGTGTTCGACGGCCGGCCGGTGATCGGGATCTGCAATTCGTGGAGCGAGCTCACGACGTGCAACGCCCATCTACGGATCGTGGCCGAGCACGTCAAGCGGGGCGTGTGGGAGGCCGGGGGCCTGCCGCTCGAGTTCCCGACGATGTCGCTGGGCGAGTCGATGATGAAGCCCACGACGATGCTCTGGCGCAACCTCATGTCCATGGACGTCGAGGAGTCGCTGCGCGCGAACCCGCTGGACGGCGTCGTGCTGCTGTGCGGCTGCGACAAGACCACGCCCGCGCAGCTGATGGGAGCGGCCAGCGTCGATCTCCCGACGATCTGCATGCCCGGCGGCCCGATGCTCAGCGGCCGCTGGCGCGACGAGGAAGTGGGCTCGGGAACGGATCTCTGGCGCATCTCGGACATGCGCCGCCGCGGCGAGCTCTCGGATCAGGAATACCTCGAGTTCGAGGCCGGGTATTCGCGCTCCGACGGCCACTGCAACACGATGGGCACCGCCAGCACGATGACGTCGATGGCGGAGGCGCTCGGCACGACGCTGACGGGTGCAGCGGCCATACCGGCAGCCGACTCGCGACGCCGCGCGCTCGCCCACATCACGGGCCGGCGCATCGTGCAGATGGTGCGCGAGGACCTGCGCCTCTCGCAGATCCTCACGCCCGAGGCCTTTCACAATGCGATCGCGACGCTGCACGCGCTCGGCGGCTCGACCAACGCGGTCATCCACCTCCCCGCGATCGCCGGCCGGCTCGGCATCGACCTCCCGCTCGAGCGCTTCGACGAGCTCTCGCGCCAGGTGCCGTTCCTGGCGGATCTCAAGCCCTCCGGGCAGTACCTGATGGAAGCCTTCCACGCTGCCGGGGGCGTGCCCGCGGTGATGGCCGAGATCCGCGACGTCCTGGAGCTCGGGGCGATGACCGCGAGCGGCCTCACCATGGGCGAGAACCTCGCGGGCGCCGAGGGTGACGGCAAGGTCATCCGCAGGCGCGCCGATCCGCTGTCGCCCGACGGGGGCATCGTCATCCTGCGCGGGTCGCTGGCGCCTGGCAGCGCGGTGATCAAGCGCTCCGCGGCGAGCGAGGAGTTGCTCCGTCACCGCGGCCGCGCGTACGTGTTCGAGACGCGCGCCGACCTGCTCGAGCGCATCGACGACGACGATCTGCCCGTCGACGCCTCCACCGTGCTCGTGCTCAAGAACGCCGGCCCCAAGGGCGGGCCCGGCATGCCCGAGTGGGGGCAGCTGCCGATTCCCGCCAAGCTGCTGCGCCAGGGCGTGACCGACATGCTGCGCATCTCGGACGCGCGCATGAGCGGCACCTCCTACGGCACGGTGGTGCTGCACACGACGCCGGAGGCCGCAGCGGGCGGCCCGCTCGCCGTCGTCCGGACGGGCGACGAGATCGAGCTGAACGTCGACGAGCGCCGGCTCGATCTGCTCGTGCCCGCCGAAGAGCTGGAGCGCCGCCTGGCCGCCTGGACGCCCCCTGCACCCCACTACACGCGCGGCTACGGGCGCCTGTTCATCGACAACGTCCTCGGAGCCGACACCGGCTGCGACTTCGACTTCCTACGCGCCGACGGCATCGAGCACGCCGACTACGGCCCGCTGTACGCCCGCATGGGCCACTCCTGAGCGCCCTCATGCGAACAGCGGCCGCAGGTGGTCGTTGAGGAAGACGCCGTCGGGGTCGAGCTCGCGGCGGATGTCGATGAAGCGACCGCTCTCGGGATAGCGTCCGGCGAGTTGCTCGGGCGTCAGGAAGTGCAGCTTGCCCCAGTGGACGCGTGCGTCGAACTCGCCCAGGAGGCGGTCGACGGCGCGCAGATAGGGCCAGTAATCGCGTCCGGGCATGCCCGAGACCGAGATGACGGTCGTGGCCCGGCGGTAGTTGGAGGAGAGATACGCCTCGTCGGCCGCCGTCGTGCGCACCTCGAGCGGGAACACGGCATCGGGTTGGCGGGCAAGCATCAGCTCGCGCATCGCCTCGACCGCCTCGCGCCCGCGCTCCAGCGGCACGAAGTACTCGAGCTCGTGGAAGTTCGGCTCGAATTCGGCCGGGTAGATGCGGTAGCTGCGATCGACGCGGCGACCCGTCGTGGCGTCGTCGGCGACGTCCTCGCCGGCCTCGTCGTAGCGCTTGACGTAGCACGTGTCGGTCATCCGGCGCCCGGGCGGGGTGGAGAGCCCGTAGAGCTCGGCCGAGGCCTCGCTCGGCAGCCAGAAGAACGAGAAGTGCCGGTGGCCGGCGAACAACCCGTCCCAGTCGGCGAGCACGTCGCCGAAGGCCCGGTGCTCGATCCGCTCGCTCAGACGGTAGGCCGGCACGACCTCCAGCGTCAGGCTGGTCATCACGCCGAGCATGCCGACCGAGACCTGCGCGGCGCGCAGGAGCTCCGGCTGCGTCTCGTCGATCTCGACGATCTCGCCGCGGCCGTCGACGAGCCGGCACGCACGCAGCGTGGCCGAGAAGCTCGGCAGCGCGTTGCCCGAGCCGTGCGTGCCGGTCGCGATCGCGCCCGCGATCGCCTGCGTGTCGATGTCGCCCTGGTTGGCGAGCGCGAGCCCGGCCGCCCACAGCGGGCCGCCGAACTCGGCGACCGTCGTCCCCGGCAGCGCGGTCACCAGGCGCCGCGCGCGGTCGACGTGCCTGATACCTCGCAGGCCGCGCATCTCGAGCACCGTGCCGCCCGTCGTGACGACGGGCGTGAAGGAGTGACCCGCACCCGCGGGCCGCACGCTCCAGCCGTTGGCGATCGCGCGGCGAACCTCGGCGACGACCTCGTCCTCGTCCGCCGGGGTGACGACGCGCGCTGCGCACGACTGGTTCGCGGCCCAGTTCGTCCAGGTCATGCGGCGCCCTCGGCAACCACGACTGCGAGCGTCTCCTGGATGATCGCGGTCACCTCGTGCGGTCGCGAGAGGAACGCCGAGTGGCCCGCGTCGATGCGGCTGACCGTGTCCGCCAGGATGGCCATGCGCTCCTGCGCGGCGGGCGGGATCGCGTTGTCGCGTTCGCACACGACGTAGGTCGAGGGCACGCGTTCCCAGGCCGCCGCGCGCAGCTCCTGCGTGAACGCGGCCTTGCGCTGGGGCACGAGCGCGGCCGCCGCGCGCTCGGCGACCTCGGGCGGGCAGTCGTTGTAGAACACGCGCTTCGGGTCGTCGGGCAGATACGTGCGCCCGTCCTCCGAGCTGAGCCACCACTCGGGCTCGACGCCTCCGCGAAGCCCGAGCAGCGACTGCCCCGGCCCCAGCATGAATGCGGCGAGGTAGATCAGGTGCGCGACGCTCGCGCAGTCGGCCAGCCCCTCGCTGACCGGGAGGCCGCCGTAGGAGTGGGCGACGACGAGCGCAGGGCCTCCGGTCGCATCGACGACGGCGCGCACCGCCTCGGCGTCGTCGTGGAGATCGCCGAGCAGGGCCGTCTCGACTCCCTTGCTCGGGAGATCGACGGCGACCGTGCGAATGCCCTCCGCCGTCAGGCGCGCGATCACGGCCTCCCACGCCCAGGGCCCGTGCCAGGCGCCGTGGACGAGGATCACCACCGGTGCTCGCTGCATGCGCCTATCCTCGCGGAAATGGCGGACACGGCGCGCATCGCCGAGGCCCTCGCCCTGGTGCGCGACGGCCGGGGCTTCGACGCGCATGAGCTGTTCGAGGAGCTCTGGCGCGCAGCAGTCCCGGCCGAGCGCGACCTCTACCAGGGCCTCGTGCACGTGGCCGTGGCGACCTACCAGGACGGCCGCGGCAACGCGGTCGGGCGCACGCGCCAGCTCGAGAAGGCGGTGCGGCGCCTGGAGCCGTACGCGCCGTCCTACGAGGCCATCGACATCGCCGGCCTGCTCGCCTGGAGCCGCGCGTCGCTTGCGGCGCAGCACTGCGGGCCGCTGCCCGAGACCGCCCTGTAAGAGCGCGTTTCAGGATGAGCGTGTGTGGCTGGGGTGGATGGAGCGAGCAGGGGCGCCGGCCGGCTCGCAGGGCAGGCGGGACACCTGTTCAAGAGGCGGGCGGTGTCCCTGCGACGCCCCGGGGCGGCCTCGCGCAGCGAGCGGGCATCCGGGTCGACCGCAAGCCGGATGATGGGCGCACCTGTCTGTTTCGAACCGTCGAGCGTCGGTCATCCGGCTGGAGGGCGATCCAGCCGCTCCAGACGCCGCGCTCATCCTGAAACGCGCTCTAGCTACCGCAGCAGCGCTTCGGCCAGCGCGCTCCAGCCCTGGCGCGGGATGCCGGGCTCGCCGAGCGCCTGCACGGCGACGTGGTCGGCACCGGCGTCCAGATGGGCGCGCACGACGGCCGCGATCTCTCCCGCCGTCCCGTGCGGGATGACCGCGTCGATCAGGTGGTCGGAGCCGTCACCGGCGAGGTCCTCGCCCGTGGAGCCGAGCGCGAGCAGGTTGTTCGTGTAGTTGCTCATCCCGAGGTAGGGGCGCGCGTACTCGCGCGCAGTCGTGCGGGCGCGTTCGGCGTCCGTGTCGAGCACGTAGGCCAGCTCCGGGACGAGCAGCGGGCCGGCCCCGAGCCGTGCGCGCGCAACGCTCGTGTGCTCGACAGGGACGAAGTACGGAATCGCCCCGAGCGAGCGCTCGGCGCTCAGAGCGAGCATCTTCGGCGCCAGAGCCGCAAGGCACCGGCGGTCACGCGGGAGCGGTGGCTCCGCCGCGTCGAGACCGTCCAGGAAGGCTCGCATCGCCGAGAGCGGCCTCGAATAGTCGCTCGTCGCCTCGGGATGGCCGACCCCGATGCCCACCAGCAAGCGCCCCGGAAAGTCGCGCTCGAGCGCCGTGTACTCGGCGGCGAGCCGTGCGGGGTCGTAGGCCCAGATGTTGACGATGCTCGTGGCGATCACGAGCCCCTGCGTCGCCTCCAGCAGCGGGCGTACGCTTGGCAGCCGCGGCGACCCGCCGAGCCAGAACACGCTGTAGCCAAGCTCCTCGACGAGCCTGGCCGCCTCGCCGGCGCGATCCTCCCCGATCCGGCGATACGTCGTCCAGATGCCGAACTGCCCCAGATCCATCGGCGTGTCAGCCGGCCAGGACCTCGTAGGCGAAGCGCACCACGAGCGCGCCGTCGCCCACCGCGCCCGCGACGCGCTTGGAGGCGTCGGCGCGCACGTCGCCGGCCGCGAACACCCCGGGCCGGATCGTCTCGAGCAGGTAGGGCTCGCGATCCGTCAACGGCCAGCGCAGATGGCCCTGGCAGTTCGCTACGCCCGCGCCACACAGCAGATAGCCCGCCGGGTCGAGCGCGAGCAGGCTGCGCGCCGGCTCGGTGCACGGGTCCGCGCCGATCATCACGAAGACCGCCGTGGCGGGAACCTGCTCGGTGCTGCCGTCGCGGCGGTCGAGGAGGCTCACGGACTCCACCGTCGCCCTGCCGTGCACCGCGGAGATCTCGGTTTCGGTCATGACCTCGATGCGCGGCGAGCCCTCGATGCGCTCCACGAGGTAGTGCGACATGGTCGACTTGAGCGCCTTGCCGCGCACGACGACACGCACGCTGCGCGCCACTTTTGCCAGGTGCGTCGCGGCCTGTCCCGCCGAGTTGCCGCCGCCGACGACGATCACGTCCTCATCGCGGCAGCGCTCCGCGTCCGTTGCCATCATCGCGTGGTAGACGCCGGCGCCGCGGAATCGCTCGACGCCCTCGGCCTCGAGCTCCCGCCAGCGGGCGCCGGTGGCCATCACGACGGAGCGGGCGAGCACGTGCTGGCCGTCGTCGAGGTCGACCCGCACCATGCCCTCGGTGCCGTCCGCCAGCTCGACCGCGCTGTGGAAGCTCGAGAGCACGGCGTCGAAGCGGCGAGCCTGCAGCGTTGCGTTGCGTGTCAGCTCCGTCCCGGAGATCCCGCTCGGGAAGCCGAGGTAGTTCTCGATCCGCGTGCTCGTGCCGGCCTGGCCCCCAGGCGCCCAGGCCTCGGCCACGAACGTGCTGAGCCCTTCCGAGCCGCCGTACACGGCTGCCGCCAGCCCGGCCGGTCCGGCGCCCAGCACGACGAGGTCGAAGCGCTCCCCGTCCACCTCGGCACGCAGGCCCAGCGAGCGTGCGACCTGCGCGGCCGACGGGTTGCGCAGCACGTGGGTGGCGTGCACCAGCACGGGCGTCTCCGAGCGCGGGATGTCGAGCCACTCGAGCATCTCGGCACTCTCCTCGTCCGTGTCGACGTCGTACCAGCGCACCGGCAGCAGGTTGCGCTCGAGCAGGTCGCGCACCTCGAACGACCGGCGCGAGCCGCGCGGCGCGATGAGGCGCATGACGCCGTGTCCCTCCGCCACGTGCCAGTCCCGCCGCGCCAGCAACGTGCCGAAGATGTGCTCGCCGAGCTCCGGCCAGCGCGCGACCATGGCGCGCAGTCCCGCGCGGTCGAACGCGATCACGTCCGTCGGCTCGACCGCCACGCAGGCGCTGATCGTCGGCTCACCCGTGAAGGCGGCGATGTCGCCGATGAACGTGTGGCTGTCTGCCTGCGCGACCACCACGTCCTTGCCGGGCTTGCGGTCGACGAGCTCGACGAGCCCGCGCTCGATCACGTAGAACGGTGCATCCCGGACGGCATGCTCGTAGAGCACGTCACCGGTCTGGAAGGAGCGCCGCTCCCCGCGCTCGGCGAGCCAGGCGAGCTTGGCATCGGAGAGCCGCGGGAAGAGGAGCTCGTCGCCGAGGTCGGGGAACCGCTCGCTGCGAATGACCCGCGTCGTTGCCACCCGTGGAGGTTACCGCGGGCGAGCTTGGGGGCTTAGAGGTTCTAGCTGGATGAGCGCGGCGTCTGGGGTGTGGGCATCGTCCTCCGGTCTGGCGGTCTCGCGCTGCGCGTACGACCGCCAGACCTACGGCCACCCGGCCCCCGCTCGGACAGCTTGGCTGGTTGCCCGCTGCTCGTCGGCGAGCGGGATCCGGGGCTTCGCGGGGGTGCAGCCCGGCTCTTGGGAAGGCGTCCCGCCTGCCCTGCGAGCCGGTCTGCACCCGCACTCGCTGCACACACCCCAGCCATCCACGCTCATCCAGCTAGAACCTCTCAGGACTCGCGGACGCGCGCCGTCGAGGCGCGCACGATCAGCCGGGTCTGCAACTCGATGTGGAGGGCCTCGAGTCGCTGGTTTTCCAGGATGCGGATCAGCAGGCTGACGGCCATGCGGCCCATCTCCGCCAGCGGCTGACGGACGGTCGTGAGCGGCGGTGTCACGATCGCGGACATCTCCGAGTCGTCGAAGCCGGCGATCGACAGCTCCTCCGGGACGCGGATGCCGCGCTCGCGGGCGACGCGGAGCGCGCCGATCGCGTTGTTGTCGTTGAACGCGAAGATCGCAGTCGGCGGCTCGGCCGCGTCGAGCAGGCGCGAGGCGGCCTTCGCGCCTCCCTCGATGTCGAAGGTGGACTCGAGAATGATCCCCGGGTCGGGCAGCACGCCCGCGGCGGCCAGCGCGCCCTCGTAGCCGCTCAGCCGTTCGCTGCTCGCGAGGTAGGCACGGGGGCCCGTGATCGCGCCGATGCGCCGGTGCCCGAGCGAGAGCAGGTGCTCCGTCACGGCGCGAGCGCCGGAGGCGTTGGCGGCGGAGACCGCCGGGATCCCCTCGTCGAGCGCCACGCGCGGGTCGACGATGACGAACGCGTAGCCCTTCCGGTGCAGCACCTTGAGCTCCGCGTTGGACTCCTCCGGCAACATTAGGACCGCGCCGTCAGTCGTACCCTGCATGAGGCGTTCGAGCAGTGTGACCTCGCGCTCGTGGTGGTGGAGCGTGGGGCAGAGCACCATACGCATGTCCTGCTCGTACAGTGCCTCCGAGGCGCCCGAGAGGATCGACGCGAAATACGGCGCGGCGATGATCGGCAACATCACGCCGATCAGTCCGGTGCGCCCGCCCGAGAGGGCGCGGGCGCTGCGGTTGGCGGTGAAGCCGTGGTCGCGTACGACGCGGAGGACGGCGCCGCGTGTCTCGGCGGCGACACCGGGCCGCTCGTTGAGCACGCGCGACACAGTCGCGATCGACACGCCGGCGGCGCTCGCGATCTCGCGGATGGTGGCGCGTGCCTTGCCGTTCTCGTCGGTCGTGCTCACGACGCCATTGAAGCAGATATCCGGAACCGGTTTCAAGTTCGACCGGAAAAACACGTCATTTGGTTTCACAATTCGACCAATAAACAACGCTCAAGCGCTGTAGCAAGCCCTTGACCGCGTTGAAACAATCTGGTAAACGTTACCGGCGCAGGCTTCGTTGGGAGGCCTGAGGGAACGACAAGCGGCCCACTGTGGGTCGCGGGTGCCGGGTCGAATCGGTGGACGATCCACCGCGAGCGGCCGGCGCTGGAGCACTACCAAAGGGGGTAGGGAGAATGAGAAGTCCAGCTCGCGCCGCTCGCTCCGGTCTTGTGACCGCAGCGGTGGTCGGCGCGGTCGCGGCAGTCGCCGCGATCCTGGCACCCGGCGCTACCGCTCGTCCCACACAGCAGGCGGCGCCTGCGGCTGGGGCGCACGCGTGCCTGGTCATGACGGGTTCGGGCGACGCCGCGTTCACCCGCAGCTTCAACCCGTACACGGGCTCGGTCTTGAACGGTGGCTTCATGAAGGGCGCCATCTACGAGCCGCTCGTCGTTGCAACGGTCGCCGGTGGCGGTCACGTCTACCCCTGGCTGGCGACGAGCTGGAAGTGGAGCAACGGCAACAAGACGCTCACGCTCCAGATCGCGAAGAACGTGAAGTGGTCCGATGGTCAGCCGCTCACGGCCGCCGATGTGGTCTACAGCCTCAAGGCCGGCAAGCAGGACAAGGCGATGGACATCATCGGCCTCTACCGGGCCGGCTCGAACATCGTCTCGATCAAGCAGGCCCCGGGCAACGCCGTCGCGATCACGCTCAAGACGCCGGACTCGCAGTTCATCGCGGCCAACCTGAACCTGCAGTTCATCGTGCCGCAGCACATCTGGTCCAAGGTCGCCAAGCCGGCGACGTTCAAGAACCCCAAGCCGGTCGGCTCGGGGCCGTTCCTGAACATCACGCGCCTGACGACGCAGGACATCGTCTACGGCAAGAACCCGACGTACTGGAAGGCCGGGTCGCCGAAGGTCCCGTGCCTCGAGTACACGGAGACGACGTCGAACGACGCCGCACTGCTCTCGATCCAGAGCGGCAAGGTCGACTGGACGCACAACTTCGTGCCGAACGTCGAGACCGCCTACGAGGCCAAGGACCCGGCGCACTACCACGCCTTCTACGCCACGACGGCGTATCCGGTCTCGCTGATGTTCGACGACACGCAGTACCCGTACAGCCTGGTGCCGTTCCGCCAGGCCGTCAGCATGGCGATCAACCGCGACGACGTCTCGAAGCTCGGCGAGTACGGCTACGCGCCGGCCACCGACGCGATCGGCCTCGGCGGGATCTTCCCGTCCTGGGTCACGGATCCGACGATCAAGGCCGAGGCCAAGCGGCTCGCCACGTACAACCCGGACGCGGCCAAGAAGCTCCTCACCGACAGCGGCTTCACCTACAACGGAAGCAAGCTGGTCGATCCGAAGGGCAACCCGGTCTCGTTCCAGGTGCACGTCATCGGCGGCTGGAGCGACTGGGTCGCCTCGCTGCAGATCATCACGAAGAACCTCCAGGCCGTCGGCATCGACGCGAGCGTCCAGCTCGAGCCCGACTGGAACTCCTGGTATCCCAGCGCGTCCAGCACGAAGGCGCCGACCCTGCTCTGGCAGAACGCGTCCCAGGGCTCGCCGTACGGGTTCTTCTACGCCAACCTGCACCAGAACGCCCTGATCGCCTCTGGTCAGGACGCGACCGCGACCGGCAACTGGGAGCACTTCTCCGATCCCAGCGCGACGGGGCTCCTGAACCAGTGGAAGCAGCTCGCTGAAGCCGGACGTCCAGCACGACCTCGCCACCAAGGTCCAGGCCGTGTGGCTGAAGAACCTGCCCGTGATCCCGCTCTTCATCGGGCCGCGCTGGTCGACGTACAGCACGAAGTACTTCCACTGCTTCGCGTCGCCGAAGAACTACTACGGCGACCCGATCTTCACGACGTTCCCCGACAACGTCCTCTCGTTCACGCGGATCTGCCCCGGCGGGCAGACCGGTCCGTGATCTGAGGTAGCGGAGTCGACCCTCCAGTGCCGGCGGGCGGGGCCCCAGCCCCGCCCGCCGGTGCATACTCGGGAGAACGCCGATGCGCTGGTTCATCCGTCGTTGCTGCTTCTACGTGTTCGCGCTGTGGGTCGCGATCACGCTCAACTTCCTGCTGCCGCGACTCATGCCGGGCGACCCCGCCGGCGGCATGCTGGCCCGGCTCAACCCGGCCCAGATCCAGTCGAACCCGGGGATCGTCGAGACCTACCGGCGGATGCTGGGCGGCGGCAACGAATCGCTGGTGCACGCGTACTTCTCGTACCTCGGCCAGATCGCGAGGCTCGACTTCGGCATCTCGACCTCGAACTACCCGACGAACGTGTCCGAGGTCATCGCGCGCACCCTGCCGTACTCGATCTTCCTCGTCGGCGTGGCCTTCATCCTGGCCTTCGTGCTCGGCACCACGATCGGCATGATCGCGGCCTGGCGGCGAGGCGGAGCGGTCGACAACATCGTGGTGCCGACGCTGCTGTCGCTGAGCGCGTTCCCCGCCTTCTTCACGTCACTCGTCGCTGTCTACTTCTTCGGCCTCAAGCTCGGCTGGTTCCCGCTGCAGCACGCGTATGACACCGAGCTCGAGCCCGGCTTCAACTACGCATTCCTGTCCAGCGCCTTCCGCCACGCGCAGCTCCCGATCCTGATCATCATGGTCGCGTTCGCCGGCGGCTGGGTGCTCAACATGCGCACGGTGATGATCAACACGATCGAGGAGGACTACGTTGCGATGGCCCAGGCCAAGGGCCTGACCGACCGCCGCGTGATGACGCGCTATGCAGGACGCAACGCCATCCTGCCGCCGCTCAACGGCTTCGCCGCGCAGTTCGCCACCGCAGTCGGCGGTCTCGTCTTCATCGAGTTCGTGTTCAGCTACCCGGGCGCCGGCTTCACGCTGCAGCAGGCCGCGCTCGGAAGCGACTACCCGCTCACGCAGGGGTTGCTGCTCGTCTTCTCGGTCTGCGTGATCATGGCCAACTTCATCATGGACATCCTCAATCTCATCCTCGATCCGCGCGTGCGGGCGAGCTAGGCGGCGACGGTGTCCCAGATGCAGCCGATCGGGGTCGACGAGGCAGCCCAGGGCGCGGCGGTTCCGCTCAGCGTGCAGCAGATGCCGACGCGCTCGCGCGGCCGGCGCTTGCCTTCGCTGCCGCTCTGGCTGCGGCTGCTGCTGCACAACCCCAAGTCGTGCATCGGCCTGATCCTGCTCGGCGGGATGGTCGCGGTGGCCGTCTTCGCGCCGCTGATCGCCACGCACGACCCGACGGCCTACTCGCTGCTGGACGCGAAGCAGTCGCCCTCGATGCATCACTTCTTCGGCACGACCGACCAGGGCACCGACGTCTTCTCGCAGGTCGTCCTCGGCACGCGCTCCTCGCTCTTCCTCGGCTTGGCCGCCGCCACGCGTCGCGACCATCCTGGCGGCGACCCTCGGCATCCTCGCGGCCTACAGCGGCGGCTGGGTCGACGACGTCATCAACTTCGCAATCAACGTCTTCCTCGTGATCCCCACGATCCCGCTGCTGATCGTCGCCTCCGCCTACATCAAGAACCGCGGGTCGACCTCGATGATCCTGATCCTGGCATTCACGCTGTGGGCGTTCGAGGCGCGCATCCTGCGCGGACAGGCGCTGACGCTGCGCAATCGCGACTTCATCCTGGCCGCCAAGGTGGCCGGCGAGCCGACCCGGCGCATCGTCTTCTTCGAGTTGATGCCGAACATGGTCAGCCGCATCGCGGCGGCCTTCGTGCTCGTCTTCTACGTCTCCATCCTGACCGCCGCAGGCCTCGAGTTCCTCGGTCTCGGCGATCTCAGCACCCAGAGCTGGGGGGTCACGCTCTACTGGGCCCAGGTCAACTCGACCGTGCTGCAGGGCGAGTGGTGGCCATTCCTGTTCCCGGGCGTCGCGCTGGCGCTGACGGTGGTCGCGCTCGTCCTGATTCTCGCGGGCCTCGACGAGGTCTCGAACCCGCAGCTGCGAAAGCCTCGCGGGCAGCGCCGCGGAATGCTCACCGGCATGCTCTTCGGACACGGGCGCCGATCGTGAGCGCCGTGGCCACGGGCACGCTGCTCGAGCTCGACGGGCTCTGCGTCGACTACGTGCTGGGCGACCGCCGTGTGCGCGCCGTCGACAACGTGTCGCTCTCGATCGCCCCGGGCGAGATCCTCGGGCCTGGCAGGCGAATCCGGCTGCGGCAAGAGCACGCTCGCGAGCGCGGTGCTGCAGATCCTCAAGCCGCCGGCGGAGGTCGCGGGCGGGCGCATCCTCTTCCAGGGGCGCGATCTCGTCGCCATGAGCCGCGACGAGTTGAGGCGCGTGCGCTGGCGTCACGTGTCACTGGTTTTCCAGAGCGCGATGAACGTGCTCAACCCCGTGATGCGCGTCGGCGACCAGTTCGTCGACATGTACAAGGCCCACGACCGAATCCGGCGCAGCGACGCGCTGGCCCGCGCCGGCGATCTGCTCGAGCTCGTCGGCATCGAGCGCAAGCGCGTGCGCTCGTACCCGCACGAGCTCTCGGGCGGAATGCGCCAGCGCGTCGTGATCGCGATGGCGCTGGCGCTCGAGCCGGAGCTGATCGTGATGGACGAGCCGACGACGGCGCTCGACGTGGTCGTGCAGCGCGAGATCCTGCAGGAGCTCGAGGAGCTCAAGCGGCGCCTCGGGTTCGCGGTGCTGTTCATCACGCACGACCTCTCGCTGCTGGTCGAGTTCAGCGACCGCATCGCGATCATGTACGCGGGGGAGGTCGTCGAGTCCGCGTCCTCCGACGTGCTCTTCCGTCACCCGCTCCACCCGTACACCGACGGGCTGATGAGCTCGTTCCCGCCGCTCACCGGGCCGATCGAGCCGCTCACGGGCATCCCGGGCTCGCCGCCCGACCTGGCCCAGCCGCCCTCGGGCTGTCGTTTCCACCCGCGCTGTCCGCAGTGCACCGGCATCGACAGCGCGCTGCATCGCCTGCAGATCGGCGAGCGCCCGGTGCTCCGCGAGGTCGAGCCCGGCCACCTGGTCGCCTGCCACTGGGTGGAGCGGTCGTGAGCACACTCGAGGTGCAGCGGCTCGGCAAGCGCTTCCCGGTGCGTGGCATGGGGCTTCGGCGCGAGATGCTCGATGCCGTCGCCGACGTGTCGTTCACGCTCCGGCCCGGCCAGGTGACGGCGCTCGTGGGCGAGAGCGGCAGCGGCAAGAGCACGGTCGCGCGCCTGCTCGCCCGCCTCTATGCGCCCACGGACGGAACCATCGTGTTCGACGGCAAGGACGTGAGCGATCAGCGGCGGCGCAGGTCGCTGCTCGCCTATCGCTCGCACGTGCAGATGATCTTCCAGGATCCCTTCGCGTCGCTCAATCCCGTCAAGCGCATCGATCACCACATCGCGCGGCCGCTGCAGATCCACGGGATCTGCTCGCGCCGCGCCGTCGACGGTCGCGTGCGCGAGCTGCTCGCCCGCGTGGGGCTCGTGCCACCCGACGAGATCGCGCAGAAGTACCCGCATCAGCTCTCCGGCGGACAGCGCCAGCGCGTGGCGATCGCGCGGGCGCTCGCGGTCGAACCGAGCGTGATCCTCGCCGACGAGCCCATCTCGATGCTCGACGTCTCGATCCGGATCGGCATCCTCAATCTCATCCTCCAGTTGAAGCGGGAGCTCGGAATTGCCTTTCTCTACATCACGCACGACATCGCGAGTGCGCGCTACGTCGCCGACGAGGTGCTCGTGATGTACCGGGGCCGGATCGTGGAGCAGGGGCCGACCGACGCCGTGCTGCTCGACCCGCAGCACGCCTATACGAAGCTGCTGCTCTCGGCCGTGCCGAACCCCGACAGCGGGCTGCGGCTCGAGCCGCTCGTGCGCGCCGAGCTCGCCGACGAGAGCGGCTTCGAGCTCGTCGAGGTGCGCCCGGGCCACTACGTCAGGCGCCCCGCATGACGCGCGTCGCGCTCATGCTGTACTCCGTGCGGCGGGCCTCGGCGGTCGATTTCGAGGCGACGCTGCGCCAGGTCGCGGCGCTCGGCTACCAAGGGGTCGAGCTGTTCGACCTCCACGGCCATGACCCGGCAACGGTCGCCCGCTGGCTGGACGAGCTCGGGCTCGTCGCCGTCGGCCGCCACGCCTCGCTCGAGACCATCGAGACGCAGCTGCCGGAGCTCGCGGCGGAGGCCGAGGCGCTCGGCTGGAGGCGCCTGGTCATCAGCTGGGTCGATCCCGCCCGGCTGGATGCCGGCACGCTCGCGCGCATCGCGGCCGCGTCGTCGGCGGTGGCCGAGCATGGCCTGGAGCTCGGCTACCACAACCACGACGCCGAGATCGAGCAGGGATTCCTCGACCGGCTTCCGGATGGGGTCTTCGTGGAGCTCGACGCGGGGTGGGCGTGGTACGCGGGGGCCGACCCCGTGGCCTTCCTCGGACGCGGACCGCTGCTGCACGTCAAGGATTTCCGCATGCGCGGCGAGCACTCGTTCTGCCCCGTCGGCGACGGCGCCGTCGGCTTCGAGTCGATCGTCCCGGAGGCGGCGCGCGACGGTGTCGAATGGCTGATCGTCGAGCAAGATGAGCCAGTGGCCACCGAGCTCGACGACGCACGCCGCTCGCTTGCCGCCGTGACCAGCATGCTCAGGGAGTCCGCATGAGAGTCGGAGTCATCGGATGCGGTGTCATCAGCCGCGCGTACGTCGAGAATGCGAGTGCGTTCGACTCGTACGAGATCGTGGCGTGCGCCGATCTCGACCAGGCACAGGCCAAGGCGCTCGGAAAGGCCAGTGGTCTCGCGGTCGTGACCGTCGACGAGCTGATCGGCGATCCCATGATCGACGTGATCCTCAACCTGACGCCGCCGCTCGTGCACGCCGCAGTCACGAGGCAGGCGCTCGCGGTCGGCAAGCACGTGTACACCGAGAAGCCGCTCGCGACCGACTCGGCCGAGGCCGCGGCGCTGGCCGACGAGGCCGAGCGCCTCGGGCTGCGCATCGGCTGCGCCCCCGACATCTTCCTCGGCTCGGCCTACCAGGCAGGGCGCGGTGTGATCGACGACGGCGCCATCGGCGAGCCGTTGTCGGTCAGCGCGGCGATGCTCGTCGGCGGCCAGGAGACCTGGCATCCGAATCCCGACATCTTCTACACCGACGGAGCCGGCCCGCTGTTCGACATGGGCCCGTACTACCTGACCGCGATCGTCGCCCTGCTCGGCCCGATCCAGCGCGTTGCGGGATTCGCCTCCATGCGGCCCTTCGAGCGTACGATCGAGATCGGGCCGCGTCGCGGTGAGAGCTTCACCGCCACCACGCCGACGCACACGAGCGCGACGATGCAGCTTGCAGACGGCGTCACGGCCAACCTGATCGCCAGCTTCGAGGCCCGCGACCAGTACATCTGCGATGTCGCGATCTACGGTACGGAGGGCGTGCTGCTGCTGCCCGATCCGAACGCGTTCGGCGGCTCGGTCCGGCTCAAGCGCGGACGCGGGAGCTGGGAAGACGTGCCGTACGCCTCTCGAGGAGGCGCCGACGCGCGCGGCATCGGGCTCCACGACATGGTCGAGGCGATCGCGGCCGGCACGCCCCATCGCGCCACCGGGCGGCTCGGGTCGCACATCGTCGACGTCGCCCGGAGCATTCTGGTGTCGGCCGGCGAGGGGCGGATCGTCGAGATCTCCTCGAGCGTTGCTCAGCCCGAGGCGCTGCCCGTCCCGAGCCAGGCGTAGAACGTCTCATTCAGCCGGCGAGGAACAGCGTCACGGTCGTCTTCCCCGGGACGCTCGTGGCGGAGGCCGTGCCGCCGTGGGCCGCGGCGATGTCGGCGGCGATCGGGAGGCCGAGGCCGCTGCCGGCAGAGGAGCGCCCGCGGACGAAGCGCTCGAACACGTGAGGGAGCAGCTCGGTCGTGATGCCCGAGCCGTCGTCGCACACCGCAAGCTCGGCTCCCGCCGCAGTCTGCGTGACGCGGAGCTCGACGGCGGTCGCGTTCGCATGAAGTGCGTTTGCGAGGAGGTTCGCGAGTGCCTGGCGGACACGAGCGGCGTCCGCCCTGATCGGGACGATGCCGGGATCCACGCGGACGGAGATTTCGGCGCCGGTTTTGCGCGCGGCCTCGGAGAAGTCGTCGGCAACGCCGTTCGCGAGCACTGCGAGGTCGACCTCCTCGAGATTCAGCGGGAGCGCTCCGGTCTCCGCCAGGGCCACTGTCGCGACGTCGCCGACGAGCCGCTCGAGCGCCTCGGCGTGGCCGAGGACCGCACGCAGATGGTCATCGTCGCGCGGATGGATGCCGTCGAGCATCGCCTCGAGCCGCCCGCGCATGATCGCAAGCGGCGTGCGCAGCTCATGCGCGACGTCTGCGAGGAACGTCCGTCGCTGGGAGTCGCTGGCACCGAGGCGCTCGCTCATCGTGTTGAACGTGCGTGCGAGTGCGCGCACGTCCCGGCCACCTCGCTCGGGCACGCGTGCCGAATAGTCCCCTCGCTCGATCTGCTCGGCCGCCTCGATCAGCGCCGCGATCGGAGCGAACCGCCGGCGCGTTGCGCGTACGACCACGATGAGGCAGCCGACGCCGCCCACGAGGATGACGAGCGCGAGAGCACGCAGCCCTCCCGAGGCCGAGATCGCGCCGAGCGCGACGAGAGCGGCCCAGACCCCGGCGGCCGCGATCCCTGCCACGGTCAGCAGAACGACCGAGAGCATCAGCGCGAAGCGGAGCATGAAGCGGTGCGAGGGACGCTGTCGTGCCTCGGGTGGGGGCCACTGCTGGTCCTCGGGCCACCAGGGCGGGCGCTCTCCGCGGCGCCGCGACCTCACGGACTCAGCCTGCCTGCTCGTCGGCCATGCGGTAGCCGACTCCGAAGACGGTCTGCAGGCGCCGCGGTGCCCGCGGGTCGTCCTCGATCTTGCGGCGCAGGTTCTTGACGTGGGCGTCGATCGCACGCTCGTACGACTCGAAGGCCACGCCCTGGACGGCCGAGAGGAGCTGTGAGCGCGTGAAGACGCGCCCAGGCTGGCGCGCGAGCTCGAGCAGCAGGCGGAACTCCGTGGGCGTCAGCTCGACTCGCCGGCCGGCGACGGTGGCGAGCATGCGCACGGTGTCGAGCTCCACGTCGCCTGCGCGCACGAGCTCGACCTCGGCATGCGCCCCGTCGGCTCGCCGCAGCACGGCGCGGACGCGTGCGACGAGCTCCTTCGGGCTGAACGGCTTGGTGATGTAGTCGTCGGCGCCGAGCTCGAGTCCGACGAGCTTGTCCGACTCGTCCGCCCGAGCCGTGAGCATCACGATCGGCACGGCCGACTCACGCCGCACGGCGCGCGTGACGTCGAGCCCGTCGACTTCCGGGAGGCCGAGGTCGAGAACGAGGAGATCGGGCCGGCTCACACGCAGCGCGTCGAGCGCGGCCCGGCCGTCGCGAGCGGTCAGCACCGCGTAGCCGGAGGCGCGGAGATAGTCGCTGCAGAGCGCGACGATCTCGGGCTCGTCGTCGACGACGAGGATCGTCTTCACCGGGGCAACCGTATCCGGCGGTGGGCGCGGGCATCCACGCCCGCGCCCACCCGGCCGTTCAGGCCGCGCTCACTGCGTCGCCGGCATCGCCCGGGTCGGACGGACGGCGCGCGCGACCGCGACAGCCGTGCCCACGTCCGCGAGGGCCGATGCCTACGAGGCGGGCGATCGCGATGACCGGCAGCATGATCAGCCCCGCGACCAGGATGGCCGGGAGCAACGCGAGGAACACGAGCCCTCGCAGGAAGCGCACGACCACATTGGGCCTCGGCCCATCGTCGCGATGTCTCGAATACATGGTGTCCTCCATTTCGCTCGGATCGCATCTACTCGCAACCGTAGGAAGCGGATGTGGAGGAATCGTGCGCGCCCGCCGGAGACGATGTGGAGGCTCAGGCCCCGTCGACGCAGGGGCTGAGCGCATGGCGAGTCGCGAACGCAACGTTCCTGGGCGCGACCGGCTCCGCCGTTCAGGCCGTCCGCGGGCCGAAGCGCACGGCACTGCGCTCGCGTGCCCGCTCGAGCTCGCGTGCGCGGTCGCGGGGCGGGGCCGTGGTGACGAGCTCGTGCAGGAGTCGCGAAGAGGCGTCGGTCACAGCCCGCACGGCGCGGTCGAAGGCTTCCTCGTTTGCACGCGCCGGGCGATTCATGCCGCTGATCTTGCGCACGAACTGCAGCGCAGCGGCCTGCACCTCCTCCTCGGTCGTCGGCGGGTCGTAATTGTGAAGTGGGCGGATGTTTCGGCACATGCCCGGAGCATACGAACGCTCGCCGAGTTAGAGCTAGTTGCCGGGCACCAGCCAGCAGGCCGCGGCGCGCTCCCCCTCCGGGAGCTTCGGATCGTCGGTCGGGCAGCGCTCGAAGGCCACGGGGCACCGCGGTGGAAGCGGCACCCGCTCGGGATCGCGGTTGCGTCGGGCGGCTCGCCCTGGAGCAATGCCCGGCGCGCTGTGCGCTTGTCGATCGTCGGGACGACGGCGAGCAGGGCCTTCGTGTACGGATGCTGCGGGTCGGCAAGGACCTGTTCGGTCGTGCCGATCTCGACGATCCGGCCCAGATACATCACGGCGACGCGGTCGCAGAGCGACCAGGCCATGCCGACGTCGTGCGTGATGAGCAGCATCGACAGCGAGCGCGTTCGGCGCAACTCGACCAGCAGGCGCAGCACCTGGGTACGCACGGAGACGTCGAGCGCCGACACCGGCTCGTCGCAGACGAGCGCCTCCGGCTCGAGCGCGAGCGCGGCCGCGATCACGACGCGCTGTCGCTGGCCGCCCGAGAGCTCGTGCGGAAAGCGATTCCAGAAGCGGTCGGCGGGCGCCAGACCGGCGTCGTGCAAGGCGGACACGCCCCGGTGGACGCGCTCCTCGCCGGCCGACATGCCGCTTGCAGCGAGCCCTTCCTGGACGGAGGCTCCGACGGTCCGGCGAGGGTTGAGCGACTGGTAGGGATCCTGGAAGATCAACTGCACGCGGCGCCGCAGGACGCGCAGGTCCCGATCGACGGGCTGGCCGTCGAAGTCGATGCCGCCGGCGCTCGGCGTCTCGAGGCCGAGCAGCGCGCGTGCCAGCGTCGACTTGCCGCACCCCGATTCGCCCACGAGGCCGAGCGTCTCGCCCCGCCGCCAGGTCAGATCGACGCCGTCCACGGCGCGAACCAGCGGGCCCTTGCCCCGCTGGAAGGTGATGTGCAGGCCACGGGCGTCGTAGATGGCGTCGGCGCTCATGGCAGGTTGGCCAGGAGGCAGCGGGCCTCGCGGCCCGTGCTGCCGGTGATCATCGGCGGGGGGCCCTTGACGCACTCTGCGAACGCCCGATGACAGCGCGGCGCGAAGCGGCAGCCCGGGAACGCCTCGCCCGGGTGAGGCGGCGAGCCGGGGATCGCCTCGCCCAGCGAGCGCGGGCCGCCGACGTGCGTGAATCCCGAGAGGAGTCGCTCGGTGTACGGGTGCCGAGGCGACGCGAGGATGTCGCGCACGGGGCCCTGCTCCGCGATCTGTCCGGCGTACATGACCGCGACGCGGTCGCACGTCTCGGCGATCACCGAGAGATCGTGCGTGATGAGCAGGAGCGCGAGGCCGAGATCGCGACGCAGATCCTCCAGCAGCTGAAGGATCTGCCCCTGCGTCATCACGTCTAGGGCCGTCGTGGGCTCGTCGCCGATCACGAGCTCGGGCTCGCAGGCGAGCGCCAGGGCGATCATGACCCGCTGCCGCATCCCGCCCGAGAACTCGTGCGGGTACTGCTTGCGCCGCGCCGCCGGAATGCCGACGCGCTCGAGCAGTTCGGCGACGCGTTGATCGGGATTCGGTGCCGGGAGCGTGCAGGACGATCGCCTCGGCGATCTGCCGATCGATGCGCATGACCGGGTCGAGCGCGTTCATCGCGCCCTGGAAGACCATCGACGCGGTCGCCCAGCGCATGTCGCGCCAGCCGGTCGGCGTGCGCCGGTGCAGCAGCATCACGCCGCGCTTCGAGTTGATCGTCATCTCGCCGCCGATGCGGCGCAGGCCGCTCGGCAGCAGCCCGAGCAGCGCAAGCGCCGTGGTCGTCTTGCCGCAGCCGGACTCGCCGGCCAGGCCGAGCGCCTCGCCGCGGCGCAACTGGAAGCTGACGCCGTCGACGATCGGGACGATGCGGCGATCCTCGCGGTAGGCCACACGGAGGTCGCGCACGTCCAGGAGCGTGTCGCTCTTGACCGTCGTCGCGCTCATGCGCGCTCGCGGCGCGTCGGGTTGACGATCTCCTCGAGCGCGTACCCGACGAGGCTGAAGGCCATCGCGAGCAGCGTCACGCACAGGCCGGGCGGGATGAAGTACGCCCACTTGCCGTCCGTCATGGCGCCGGAGTCGTATGCGTCGTTGAGCATCTGCCCCCACGAGAAGTTCGTGGGGTCGCCCAGGCCCAGGAACGCGAGCGTCGTCTCGGCGAGCACCGCGAGCGACACGTAGAGCACCGCGTTGGCGATCACGAGCGGCAACACGCCGGGCACGATGTGGCGCTGCATGATCGTCCGGTCAGTGGAGCCGAGCACGCGCGCTCGCAGCACGTAGTCGCGCTGTTTGAGCGTCAGGACCTGGCTGCGCACGATGCGCGACGTGCCCGCCCACCCCAGTGAGCCGATCACGATGATCAGCACGGTCTCGCGTCCCAGCGGCCAGCTGTCGGCCTTGCGGCCGGCCAGGCTCGCGATCAGGATGGCCGTCGGGATGAACGGGATCACGAGCACCCAGTCGTCGATCGCCATGAGCACGCGATCGACCCAACCGCCGCTGTAGCCGGCGACGATCCCGACGAGCGCGCCGAGCACGGTCGCGATGAACGCGGCCGCGAGCCCGACGGCGAGCGAGATCCGCGCGGCGTAGAGCAGTTCGGAGAGCACATCGCGACCCGACTCGTCGGTGCCGAGCCAGTGCGCGCTCGACGGCGACTGGAGGTTCTCCGCGGCGTTCGCCGAGAACGAGCCCGGCGCGTTCGGGTCCTGCGGCGCGAGGTAGGTGCCGACGATCGCCATCAGCACGAAGATCGCGAGCAGGATCAGACCGATCTGACCGCGGCGCGTGCGCGTCAGCGCGATGAAGACCTGGCGCGGCCCGTTGCGGCTGCCGCCCCCGTGTTCGGCCAGGATGCGGCGCGTGACCTCCGTCGCGTCGTGTGCGGGGGCGCTCATTGCGTACTCACCCGCGGGTCGAGGCGCGCGTACAGGAGGTCGGCGGCCAGGTTGCAGAAGATCACGAGTGCCGAGCTGACGAGGTAGATGCCCTCCAGCATCGGGAAGTCCTTGTTCTCGATCGCCTGCAGAGTCAGCAGCCCCACTCCGGGCCACGAGAACAGCGCCTCCACCGTGATCGCGCCACCGATCACGAACCCGATGTTGAGCGCGATCTGCGTGACGATGGGCAGGCGCGCGCCCGGCACGATGTGGCGCCTGCGCACGCTCATCGGGCGCAGGCCGATCGCGCGCGCGGTCAGCACGTGGTCGGCATCCATGACGTCGGTCACCGACGCGCGCGTGATGAACACGTACTGCCCGATCTCGCCGAGCGTGAGCACGATCGTCGGCAGGATCAGGTGCTTGCCGACGTCCTCCCAGTGCGAGAACCCCGTCGTCGGGTCGCCCGGCGTCGCCTTGAGGCCGCCCGGGAGCCAGGCCAGCGTGCCTGCGAAGAGGCCTATGAAGATCATGCCGATCCAGAAGTCCGGCATCGAGTAGAGCGCGAGTGAGCTCTGACCGATCCACGTGTCACGTGGACGCCCGCGCCTCCAGGCCGCGGCGATGCCGAGTTTCGTCCCCAGCCACATCGAGAGCACCGTCGCGAGCCCGAGCAGCAGGAGCGTGTTGGGGATGGCGGTGCCGAGCTCGTCGATCACGGGTTGCTCGGTCGTGTTGGAGGTGCCGAGGTCGGCGTGGGCGAGCTGGCCGAGATAGCGCCAGAACTGCGTCGGAAGGCTCTGGTCGTAGCCGCGCTCGTGGATGATCGCCTGGCGCACGGCCGGGGGCAGACGCCCGCGGATCAGATCCTTCGAGGGGTCGCCGAGCGCGCGGAAGATGAAGAAGTTGAACACGATGATCGCCAGCAGCGTCGCGAGTGCGATCGCAACCCGGCGAGCGACGAACCGTGCGCTCACTCCTCAGTCCACTCGAGGGGCTCGGTCCTCCTCTGACCTGCGGCGATGAATCTCGAGCCGAGGATTGCGAGTGCAATCAGCACCGCGCCGATCAGCACCGAGCGCGGCGTCGTCAGCCAGCCGTCGTCGCTGCTCGTCGAGGCCGCCGGCACGCCGCCGGTGCCCGCTGCCTCGGGCTCGGGGCCGGGCTGCAGGGCGAGGATCTGCTGGGACGCCTCGAACAGGGGCCGCCCGGTCGGTGCAGGCGACGGCGTCCAGCCGTGCCAGGTGTCCTTGCGCCGGACCTCGGTCGCGTTGAGGTGCACGAGCGGGAAGTAGGGGAGGTCGCGCAGCGCGACCGCCTCGGCGTGGCGGACCGAGGAGATCACACCGGCCTCCGTCCGCGAGGTGCGCGCACCCTGGAGCGCCCTGTCGAACTCCTTGCTGGCGTAGAACGAGTCGCTCGAGGCGTTGTCCGAGAGCAGCACCTCCATGATCGGCGTGGGCGTCGTGCCGCTCACGTCCCAGTCCCACAGGAACGCGTCGTAGTTGGGCGCGTACAGGTCCTTCGTCTTGCCGCTGGCGTAGATGCGGTTGTTGAGCGCGTCGTCGGAGAGGAACTGGAGGTCCATGACGATGCCGACCTTGCGCAGGTCGGCCTGCGAGCGCTGCGCCATCTGCTGGAACTGCCTGTTGGAGGTCAGCGTGAGCAGCTCGAACTGGGCCTTCAGATTGCCCTTGGTGCAGGGCGTATGCGAGCAGTCCCAGCCGTCGTCCCTCAGTTCCTGCCTCGCCTTGGCCGGGTCGTACCCATAGCCGAGCGGCGTGCCCTTCCGGTCGACGTAGTAGCGCTTGAAGCGCGGCGAGATGAGGCCGTAGGCCGTCACGCCCTGGTTCTCGTAGATGGTCGGGACGAACCGCTCCTTGTCGATCGCGTAGGCCACGGCACGGCGGATCGCAAGGTCCTGCACGACCCTGACGTTCACGCCCTTGCCCGGCCCGCTGCAGATCGGCGAGCCCTTGGGTGGACAGGAGTTGAAGGCGATCTCCCAGTAGCCGCCGCGGGGCGCCGAGATCAGTTGCAGGTTCTTGGCGGTCTTCGCGCGCCGCGCCCAGGTCGGCGGACCGCTGTAGCCGTAGTCGAGGTTGCCCTGGGTGACGTCGCGGTAGATCGAATCGGGGTTGGCGTAGTACGTGATCAGGACGCGCTTCACCGCGGGCGCCTTGCCGCCGTTGCGGAAGAGGTCGTAGCGTGGATTGCGCGTCAGGATCGTGGTGCCGTTCTTCTCCCACTTCGTGAGCTGGTACGGCGCCGTCGTGACCGTCGGGATCGGCCCGTTGACCTTGTCGATCTGGTTGATCGGGATCTTCGACCACACGTGCGCGGGCAGGATGGGAACCGCGAGCTTGTCGAGGAACTCCGCGTCGCGCGTCGAGAGGTGCATCACGAACGTCTTCGCATCAGGCGCCGAGACCGACTTGAGTGCCGGCACGCCACCGACGAGCTGGTTCGTCTTGTTCTTCAGCAGCGCGTTGAACGTCCAGAGCGCGTCCGCGCTCGTGAACAGCTTGCCGTCCGACCAGTGGATGTTGGTGCGGAGGTGGAACGTGATCGTCTTGCCGTCCGGCGAGACGTCGACGCCCTTCGCCAGCGCGTTGTGGTAATCGGCCGCCTGATCCTTCATCCGGATGCCGCCGAGCTGGTCGTAGTACATCGTCGCGTACGACTCGACCGAGATCGCCTCGACGGCCTTGAACGGATTCGGTGTCTCGAAGGCCTGCGGCGAGCCGATGCGCAGGTCACCGCCGGCGGCGGCGGCACTGGACACGCACATGAGCGACACGGCGAGGGCCACGGCCAGGGCAAGGGCTCGTCGCATCGCGGGACCCTACCATCCGGCGGATGGGCTGCATTCGGCTTTAACCCTCCCCGATCGGTTCATCATCGGGCGCGAGTGGTGGCCCGAGGTTGACCTGGCCGTTGGCGTCGAAGATGGCGGCGAACTCCTCGGGCGAAGGGCGCGGTGTACCGGCAGGTGGCAGCGTGGCAGCCGTCGCAGGCACCGAGCCGTCACGCACGAGCCGCTCGAGGCCGGCCGGGGTGCTGAGCACGAGCACGCGCGCCGTCTCGCTGTCCACGCGGAACGTGTGCGGCACGCCCATCGGCACGAGCGCCGTCCCGCCCTCGGCGAGCTCGAAGCGCTTCCCGGCAGCCTGCACGGTGAGATGCCCGTCGAGCACGACGTAGCTCTCGTCCTGCGGGTGCGTGTGCAGCGGCGGCGAGGCGCCGTGCGGCAACAGGAACTCGATCAGCGCGAAGCGCCCGTCGCTGGCCTCGCCCGGAACCGTGATCGTCGCGAGCGTCCCGGCGAACCACCGGCGCTCGCCGTCCCCCGCCGCCTCCCAGGTCACCCGTGCGCCCGAGCCCGCGCTCATCGCCGAACCCTAGCCGGGCGGGTGTTCAGGCGACGGACGCGGCTCCGTCGACGACGAGGTCGGCAACGCGCCGCGGGTCCTGGCGTTCGAAGTACCAGTCCTCGGCCGCACGCCAGCGCGCGATCTGCTCCGGCTCGTCGTCGCCGCGCGCCAGCTGCCGCGCGATGCAGAGGTCGCGCGGGGCATCGACCAGGACGATCACGTCGAGGTAGCCGCGCAGCGCGGGCCGCGCGACGTAGCAACCCTCCACCAGCACCACGCCGCTCGCCCCGACGACTGCGACCTCCTCTCCGAGGCGGTCCGCGTCCCAGTCGTAGCGGCGGTAGCGGGCCTCCTCGCCGCGCATGAGCGGCGCGAGGGCCTCGTCGCGCAGCCGCTCCCAGTCGAACAGGAGGTCGACCGCCTCGAGCGGCGTGAGGGCTGCGCGCGTGCTCTCGGCCAGCGGCCGGTAGAAGTCGTCGCCCTCGATGATCGCGAGGTCGTCGCGCAGCAGGGCGAGCTCGGCCGCCAGGGTGCTCTTGCCGGCGCCGCTCGGTCCGTCGATCCCGACGACGACCGCCGGTCCCTCGTGCGCTGCTGCGTCGATCGCCGCCGAGACGAGCTCGGCCGGGGTGAGGTCGTCGCCTAGCGCAGCGACTCCGGCAGGTAGTCGCGGTAGGCGTCGAGCATCTCGTCCACGAGGGCGTCGATGCCGTCCAGCGTGAGGCTCGCCGCCGTGTTCGGGTCGAGCATCGCGGCGTGCCGTACGTGGTCGATCCGCCCGTCGAGCACCGCGCGGACAGTCAGGTCGCAGACGTTCGCGAAGGTGCGGTTGAGCGCCGCGCACTGCGGCGCGACATCGCCCACGTAGGTCGGATTGACGCCCGTGCGGTCGACCACGCATGGCACCTCGACGCAGACGTCGGCGGGCAGGTTCGTGATCAGCCCCGTATTGCGCACGTTGCCGTAGATCACGCACGGCTCGCCGGTCTCCATCGAGTTGATGATCAGCGATGCGTACTCCCAGCTGCGCTCGATCTCGAGCGGCGTTCCCGCGGCGAGCTCGCGCTTGACGCGCTCGTACTCCTCGAGGCCCTCTTCGCCGCGGCCCACGAGGTCGCCGACCGGGATGCGCAGCCGCTCGATCTCGGAGTCGTGACGCATGTACCAGGGCGAGTACTCCGCCGAGTGCTCGCTCGATTCCGTCGGGAAGTAGCCGAGCCGCCGGTACATGTCGACACGCACGCGGCGGAGCAGGTCGGGGTTGCGCTCGATCGCCTCGTCGAGCTTCGGGTAGAGGCTCTCGCCGCCATGCTCGAGCCGGTAGAGGAACGTCTGGTGATTGATCCCGGCGCCGAAGTACGTGACCTCCTCGACTGGCACGCCGCAGAGGCCGGCGATCATCTCCATCGTGCCCTGCACGGAGTGGCACAGGCCCACGACGTTCTGCTGCGGCGTCCCCTGGTACACGACCTGGCAGATCATCGCCATCGGGTTCGTGTAGTTCAGGAGCCACGCGCCCGGGCAGACCTCGGCCATGTCGTCCCCGATGCCGAGCATCACGGGCGCGGTGCGCAGGGTGCGGATGATGCCGCCGATGCCGAGCGTGTCGCCGATCGTCTGGCGGACGCCGTGGCGCGCCGGGATCTCGTGGTCGCGCACCGTCGCGGCGTGGCCGCCGACCTGGATGCTGTTGATCACGTAGTCGGCACAGTCGAGGGCCTCGCGGCGGTTCAGCGAGGAGGCGATCTTCGGCTTCGTGCCGAGCGTCTCGGCGACTCGGTGCGCGAGCAACTCTGCGGTTTCGAGCCGCTCGGGGTCGATGTCGTGCAGCGAGATCTCGCTCTCGGCCAGCGCCGGAAACGCGAGGATGTCGCCGAGCAGGTTGCGGGTGAACTCGACGCTGCCCGCGCCGACGAACGCGATCTTGGGCATCTGGTTCCTAACCAACCGGGGGTGGCGGGCGAATGTAGAGTCGCAGACTCGTTCCGCACCGTTCGCGACCCTGTGTCCCTGAGGAGCGCACCGTTGAAGAAGATCCCGCTCATTGCAGCCGTCATCGCCGGAGCGCTGCTCGCCACGGCCGCGGTCGCCGGCGCGCGCCCGGCCGCGTCGAAGCCGGTGGACATCACGGTCTGGCACGCGCAGGTCGACAGCGCGCAGAAGACATTTCACGCGCTCGTCACGAAGTTCAACAAGACGCATCCGGGGATCGTCGTGCACGACGAGCTCGGCTCGAACGGCGACGAGATGGTGCAGAAGCTGCAGGCCGTGATCGGCTCTGACAACTACCCCGACATCGCCTACGTGTACGGCTCGGACGTGCCCAACGTGTCCCAATCGAGCAAGGTCGTCGACATCTCGAAGGACATCAAGGCGACGGGCTTCGACTGGAACAGCCTCTACCCGGCGGGTCGCAGTACCGCGACGGTCGGTACGAAGGTCGTCGGCTTCCCGGCCGTGATCGACAACCTGGCGGTCGTCTACAACAAGAAGCTGCTCAAGGCGGCCGGCGTCGCGCCGCCCAAGGCGAACTGGACGTGGGCCGACTACCGCGCGATGGCGAAGAAGCTCACGAACGCCAACAAGGGCATCTTCGGCACCGGCTACCCGATCTCCGGCAGCGAGGACACGGTCTGGCGGCTCTGGCCGATGATCTGGCAGCAGGGCGGCGAGGTGCTGAACAGCGACAACACGAAGGCGCTGTTCGCCGGAGCGCAGGGGCAGAAGGCGCTGCAGCTGCTGACCGACATGGCCGTCAAGGACAAATCGCTCTACCCCGATCAGTCGCCCGACACCGAGAAGATGTACGGCCTCTTCGACTCGGGCAAGATGGGCATGATCGTGACCGGTCCGTGGCAGCTGTCTACCATCACCGACCACAAGGTGTCCTACGGCGTGCAGCTCCTGCCGAGCTTCGGCACCTCGCACGAGACGATCTCGGGCCCGGACGTGTACATGGTCTTCAACCACTCCGACGATCGCCGCAAGGCCGCCGCGACGTTCCTGGCGTGGCTGCACCAGCCGGCCCAGGATCTGCAGTGGGACGTCGGCAGCGGCAACCTCCCGCTGAGCGCGAAGACCGCGGCGCTGCCTGCCTTCAAGACGTACGCCGCGAAGTATCCCGGCGTCGACCTCTTCGTCAAGAACCTCTCCAACGCGCGTCACATCCGCCCGCCCGTGCCGCAGTACACGGCCATCTCCACGGCGGTCGGCAAGGCTATCGCGACCTCCCTCCTCGGCCGCGGGAGTCCGAAGGACACGCTCGGCCAGGCGGCCCAGGCCGCCGACAAAGCCCTGTCCTGAGCCATGGCGGCGGTTGCGCGCGGGCGTCCGCGACCGCCGGCCTGGCGGCGCGCGCTCCCCGACAACCTGACGGCATGGTCGTTCGTGCTGCCCGCCTCGCTGCTCGTCCTCGGACTGGGGTTCTTCCCGGTCGTCTGGTCGTTCCTGCTCTCGACGAAGTCGAGTAGCGGCTTCGGCCCCGAGCACAGCGTCGGGCTGGCCAACTACCGCGAGCTCGCGAACGACCCGGCGTGGCTCGCGGCGGTCGGCCGGTCGCTCCGCTTCACGCTGCTCTACGTCCCGCTGACCGTGCTCACGGGCCTCGGCCTGGCGCTCCTGCTGAACCAGAAGATCCGCTTCATCGGCTTCTATCGCACGTGCTTCTTCGTGCCCTTCGTGGCCTCGGCCGCGGCGACCGGCGTGATCTTCCTGTACGTGCTGGATCCGCAGTACGGCGTCGTCAACAACAGCCTCGCCTGGATGGGCCTCAGCCGCCAGCAGTTCCTCGACGACCCCGACTGGGCGCTCTACCTGCTGGTGCCGATCTACACCTGGACGGCGGTCGGCTTCGACGTGCTCATCTATCTCGCCGCGCTCCAGGACGTCCCGGCCGATCAGGGCGAGGCCGCGCGGATCGACGGCGCGGGCCGCTTCGGCGTCTTCCGCCACGTGATCCTGCCGGCCGTGCGGCCCGATCACCGTCCTCGCGGTCGTGTGGGAGACGATCAATGCGCTGCAGTTCTTCGACATCGCCTGGGCGACCAAGCGCGGAGGGCCGATCGACGCCACGACCGTGATCATCGTCTACGGCTACAAGCTCGGCTTCGTCGAGGGGCAGAAGGGGCTCGGCGCGGCCGTTGCCTGCGTGCTCTTCGTCGGCATCGTCGCCCTCGTGCTGATTCAGGTCGTGTATGCGCGCCGGAGGAGGCTCGATGTCTTCTGAGGCCCTGCCGCGCGCGGCGACGACCGCGCTCGAGCGGCCCGCGCCCGCGGCGCCGCAGGCGCAGGCGGCCGAGCGCCTGGCACCTGCTGCTGGCGCCGCTCTCGCTGATCTTCATCTTCCCGTTCGTCCAGATGCTGTTCGCGTCGTTCATGACGACGGCCGAGATCAACGCCTACCCGCCCTCGCTCTTCCCGCACCACCCGACGCTGGACGCCTACCGCACGGTGCTGCAGGAGTCGGACTTCCCGACCTGGTTCAAGAACTCCCTGATCGTCACGACGGTCGCGGTGATCTCGCAGTTGGTGCTCTGCCCGCTGGCCGGCTACGCGTTCGCCCGCATGAAGTTCATCGGCACGCGGACGCTGCAGTTGCTGCTGCTGACGACGATCTTCATCCCGCCGCAGCTGCTCATGATTCCCGTCTACCGCATGTATTCGGCGCTCGGCATCGTCGGAACGCTGCCGTCGCTCTTCCTGCCCTGGATGGCGACCGCGATCAGCATCTTCCTCATGCGCCAGTTCTTCGTTCGCCTGCCCAGGGAGATCGAGGAGGCGGCGATGATCGACGGCTGCGGGCGCTTCAGCCTGTTCGTGCGCGTGCTGCTCCCGCTGATGCGCCCCGCGCTCGCGACGGTCGCGCTGCTGACCATCCTGAACGCATGGAACGACTTCCTCTGGCCGCTGATCTCGATCAGCGACGAGCGCAACTACACGCTGCAGCTCGGACTGCTGACCTATCAGGGGCAGCACCACACCGAGTGGGCGGCCGTGATGGCCACGAACGTGATGGTCACGCTGCCGCTGCTCATCGTCTTCCTGCTCGGCCAGCGCCAGTTCGTGCGCTCGCTGACGTTCACCGCCGTCAAGGGCTGAGATCACGGCTCGAGCAGGCCGACCTCGCCCTGCACAGCCTGGTTGAGCGGAACGTTCGTGGCGCCCGGCCGCGCTCGCTATAACTCGTGGCAGTGGTCGCGAGCATGGGAACCCAGCGGATCGTCACCGTCCTCTTCGCGGACGTCGTCGGCTCGACGGCGATCGGCGAGCAGGTCGGGCCGGAGCGGTCCAAGTTCCTCTTCGACGAGATCAACTCGCTGATCGCGGCCGAGGTGCGTCGCTTCGACGGCACGGTGGCGCAGCTGCTGGGAGACGGCCTGTTCGCCGTGTTCGGCGCTCCCGTCGGGCACGAGGACGACGCCGAGCGCGCCGTGCGCGCCGCGCTCGCGATCCAGGACGCGATCGGGGGTTATGGCGACGAGCTGCGCAACGGCTACGGCGTGGAGCTCGCCGTGCGCCTCTCGCTGAACACGGGCCCTGTCGTGCTCACGGACGAGGACGACGGCCCGGACCGCTACAACGCGCTCGGCGACACCGCCAACGTGGCCGCTCGGCTGCAGGAGCTCGCCCCGGCCGGAGGCATCGTCGTCGGTCCGGAGACGGAGCGCCAGATCCAGTTGTGCGTCGAGCTCGAGTCACTCGGCGAGGTCGAGTTGCGCGGAATCGAATATCCGTTGCGCGCCGCCCGCGTGACGGGTGCGCGCGGGCCGGCCCAGGTGCGCGCGATCGTGCCGCTCGTCGGCCGCAGCGCCGAGCTCGCGGTGCTCGACGACGCGTGCCAGGCGATGGCCGACGGCAGCGGCGCCATCGTCGCGATCACGGGCGAGTCGGGCATCGGCAAGTCGCGCCTCGTGATCGAGGCGCGACGGCGCTACGGCGACCGCATCCGCTTTCTCGAGGGCCGCGCGGGATCCTACGCCGAGGCCTTCCCCTACTGGCCCGTGCGGGACCTCCTGCGCGACTGGCTCGGCATCGCAGCCGATGCGCCGGAGGCCCGCGTGCGGCTCGAGCTCAAGGCGGCGCTCGGTGCGCTCGGCGAGGATGCGGGTTTCGCCTATCCGTTCCTGGCGCGCCTGCTCGCTCTGCCGCTCGAGGCGGAGGCCGACGCGGCCCTGCGCGAGCTGAGCCGCGAGGCCGTGCAGCAGCAGACGTTCTCGGCGATGCGGGCGGTCGTCCATCGCCTGGCGGAGGCGCGCCCGCTCTGCATCGTCATCGACGATCTGCAGTGGGCCGACTCGCTGACGATCGAGCTCCTCGAGGACCTGCTTTCGCTGACGGATGAGGTGCAGCTGGGCATCCTGCTCGATCTACCGGGCCGAGCGCGACCAGCCGTCGTGGCGGCTGGGAGCGCATGCCCGCGCCGTCTTCCCGTATCGCTACCGGGAGATCGAATTGCGGCCCCTGCCGATGGCCGCGAGCCGCGAGCTGGCGGAGGCGCTGGCGGAGAGCGCGCTGCCCGGGTCGCTCGCGGACCTGCTGGCCGAGCGGGCGGGCGGGAACCCGTTCTTCCTCGAGGAGGCGCTGCAGGACCTGATCGAGCGCGGAGCGCTGCGCCGCCGCGACGGCGTGTGGGAGCTCGCGGACGGTCAGGTCGCGGTGCCGACGCTCGTGCAGGGCGCGCTGCAGGCGCGGCTCGACAGGCTGCCGCCGCGCACGCGTGAGGTCGTCTCGGTCGCGAGCGCGATCGGGCGAGGCTTCGGGCTGCCGCTGCTCGAGCGCCTGCTGATGCACGATCAACTCGTTCCCGCGCTCTCTGACCTGATGCGGCTCGATCTCATCGTCGAGGTCGGCCGGCGACCTGCGCCGGAGTACCGCTTCCGCCACGGCCTCGTGCAGGAGGTGGCGTACAACAGCCTGCTCGAGCCGACTCGGCGCAGCCTGCACCGGCGGATCGGCGAGGCCATCGAGACGCTCTACGGCGATCTGGGCGACGCGGTCTACGGGCCGCTCGCGCACCACTTCGCCGAGGCCGACGAGCCCGAGCAAGCGGCGCGCTACTCGCTGCTGGCCGGCGACGCCGCGAGAGCCGTGTACGCAGACCACGAGGCGATCGAGCATTACCGCCGCGCCCGCACGTTCCTGAGGCGGCTGAACGATCCGGGCCGCGAGCGCGACACGCTGTTCAAGATCGCGCTCGTCCGCCACCTGGCATTCGACTACGCCCGCGCCGGGCAAGCCTACGACATGGCGTTCGATTGCTCCACCGAGGATCGCACGGAGGCCGCCCCCCGTCCTGCCGAGATCGAGCTCGCGCTTGTCCGGCCCGATTCCTACGCGCCCGGCGATACCTACTCGAGCGAGTCGGCGATCGTGATCGAGCAGCTGTTCCGCGGCCTGTTGCGCATCGACCACGACCTCAACGTGGTGCCGGAGCTGGCCCAGAACATGAACGTCTCGGCTGACGGCCTGACCTACCTCTTCATGCTGCGCGAGGACGCCTGCTGGAGCGACGGGCACCCGCTGACCGCGGGCGATTTCGCGTACGCCTGGCGCAAGCTGCGCGAGGAGGGGCACGTCACGGCGTTCCTGCTCGACGACATCGCGTCGGCGGAGGCGCTCGACGACTGGACGCTCGAGGTGCACCTGAACGAGCCCCGCAACTACTTCCCGTACGTGCTCGCCTCGCACTGGGCCTATCCGTGGCCGCGCCATCGAGCCGATGAGGTCGGAGCCGCCTGGCGCCGCCCGGAGTCGCTCGTCGGCAACGGGCCCTTCGTGCTCGCGGAGCTCGACGATGCCGGTGCGCGCCTGACTGCGAACCCGCACTGGCGAACCGCCACGGGCAACGTCGGCGAGGTCCGCATCGCCTTCCGCGACCGTACGACCGAGCCGCCCCTCGACGAGTGGATCGCCGGGCGCTACGACCTCCAGCTCGTGCGCGAGGCCCCGATTGCGGCCCGCGACACGGTTTCGGAGCGAACGCCCACGCTCTCGACGACGTTCCTCGGCTTCAACGTCCGCACGCAGCCGATGGCGGACGAGCGCGTTCGCCAGGCGCTCGCTCACGCCATCGACAGCGTCGCGCTCGTGGCCGAATCGCCCGGAGTCGACCTCGCGGCCGGCAGCGGCGGCGCGATCCCGCCCGTGATCCCGGGGCACAGCGACGGCGCGGGGCTCCCGTACGATCCCGAGCGCGCCCGTGCGCTGCTTGCAGAGGCCGGCTTTCGCGGCGGCCACGGGTTGCCGGAGCTGGTCGTGGACGCGCGCCCGTGGTCGCCGACCTCCGCGCTCGCCGAGCAATTCGCGGCCATCGGCGTGCGCGTCCGCTTCGAGTCTCGTGGAAAGCATTTCGGCGTCTCGCAGGAGACGCACGCGTGGTTCGCAGGCTGGCACGCCGACTATCCGGACCCGGACGGCTTCTACCTCGGGCTGCTCGAGCTCGGCCTTCCGCTGTACCGCGACGACGAGACGGACGCCGTGCTGGCGCGGGCTCGGATCTCGCGCGACCGCGACGAGCGCCTGCGCCTCTACCGCGAGTTCGAGCGCACCTGGATCGGTCAGCGTGCGGCGCTCGTGCCGCTCTCCTATGCGCGTCAGCTCGTGCTGCGCCGCCCCTACGTGGAGGGCCTCCGGCTGAACCCGATGGGCGCCTTCCATCTCGAGCAGGTCGTCGTGCAGCCGCTCGATCGACCTGCCTAGCGGCGGCAGCGCCCCGCGGCCTCGAAGATCTGCACAGGTGGGGTCAGACCCGCAACGTGCGGGTCTGACCCCGGTGTTGCGGACCTGACCCCAAGCGTTGCGGGGTCAGTTGCGGATCGTGAACGGCAGCGTGGAGCTCGCATGGTTGCCGTGCACATCCGCGGCCTGCACCTCGAGGATGTACCGGTCGTTCGGGAACGCCGCGCTGTTCCAGTCGTGGGCGAGGATGAAGCAGTAGAGACCAGGCTTGTTCGGGTGATTCTGGCGCGTCTCGGGCCCGTACACGCTGGGGAACATGTCGGGCTTGCGGAAGACGCGCAGGTCGACCCCGGCGCGCAGGGGCAGGACGCAGCGTCCGGCGCAGAACATCCGGTAGCGCAGCCGGGCGGGCGCGACCGGCATGTGCGACCACGGCGGCGGGACGTGGATGGGGGTCGTGTCGTAGGCGATGCAGCAGATCTGCAGGCGGCCCTTGACTCGGTCCGGCGCGACCTCGTTCTTGCCGCGCCGGAACATGATCCGCGAGACCGTCGGATGCCCGACGTCCACGAAGGGGCGGATCGCCCCGGGCCGGATGGGATCCAGGTACCGCTTGCCGATGCTCTCCGCGAAGTGGACGTGGCCCCAGCCCTTCTCGATGTGGCCGAGCAACTGGTGCAGTCCGACCTGCTGGTGATGGGCGACCGCGGGCTTGACGTGCCAGTAGCCGAAGGCCCGTCCGTCGGGGGCCTGCACCGCGACGGCGTGCCCCTTGTCCTCGATGAAGACCTTGCCAGGCGTGACCGCGTAGACGGCGGTGCCGTCGGGCGCCGAGACGTCGATGCCGAAGTGGAAGGCGTGGCTCGCGTCCTGCACTCGCGGGTCGTTGAAGAAGCCGCGCACGGGGTGCTGGCGATCGAAGGGCTTGACCGGCCAGGGGTAGGGAGCAGCCATCGTCAGGACAGGTCGAAGCGATAGACGTGCGCATCATGCGCGCTGAACCAGTCGCGGAAGCCGCCGCCGGCGACCTTGACGGGCCGCGGAACCTGCCTGTTCGGCAGCGGGGGCGGCGGCAACGGCCTCTGCACGTACTCGAACAGCACCTCTCCCTTGGAGAGCGGCTGGCCGTTCGCGCGCGCGGGCAGTCCGACGAAGTCGACGCGGGCCGGGCTGCCACCGCGCTTGACGGCGATCACGTAGAGGTAGTTGGCGGCGCGCCGCACGACCAGCTCGATGTCGGTCGCCCCCGAGGTGTGCGGCTTGACCCTGACCGGGATCTTCGAGTCCGGCGCGAGCAGCGCGGGTCGCAGATCGCTCGAGGTCAGCTCGTGGATCACCGGACGCAGCACCTGGCGCCAGAACGTCCAGTTCCACCCGGCCTTGGCATCGTCCGGCGTGCACACCTCGGTCAGGTGCCCGCCGAAGAAGACGAGCCCGCGCGCGCCGTGCACGATCGCCTGGTACGCCATGAACCGCTCCTGCGGCAACGACGGGAAGCGCGGCACGATGTCGGGGGCGTCCTTGGAGAGCGCCGTGCCGCTCCAGGCGATCTGCAGCGTCATCCAGACGGGCTTGCCGCCGCTCGCCTCGACCATCTTGTCGGTCATGTCGCCGACGACGCTGATGTCGGTGTTGCCGTTGTCGCAGTGCAAGCCCGGCGGGTAGGCGACGGGGAAGATGTCCACGCCCGTCACGTCGAAGGCCGGGCGGTAGTCGATCAGCTGCGATACCGGCCCGCGCGGCGCCTGGATGATGACCAGCGGATGCGCGGAGTCGAGCGCCTTGAGCCTCGTGTGCGCCTTGACGAGCCCTGCAGGTCGGATCCAGTTCGCCCCGCGGAAGGGGTTGCGCGGCTCGTCCACGCCCTTGTAGGCGCAGAGCGCGGGGTGATCCTTGAATGCCCCGACGATCTTGGTCAGCAGTTGCGCGTTGGCCGCCGCACCGGGCAGGTTGGCGACCGGGCCGAGCCGCATCCAGCAGTGCAGGCCGTGCGCGGCGGCCGTGTCCTGGATCACCTTCTCGGCCGCGATCTGATGGTTGATGCGCACGAGCGCCCACTCGGGCGTGCCTGTGCGGATCATCGTCGCGCCCGCGTTCGCGAGCTCCTGGAAGGCGTGCTGGCCGCTCGGCGCGAGCGCATCGTGCGGCGGCGGGTCCGAGAGCCCGATCGGGAACACCTTCTGGCCGTTGACCACGAGCACGCCGGTCGGGCCGTGAATGGTGACGTTCGTCATGCGTGCGACGTGCCGATCTGCACGAGTCTGATCATTAGCACGCACGTGCCCCGAGATGGCGCCGCGCTCACAGAAAGCGCCGGAAAGAGCCGAAAAGAGCGTGCTGCTCCTACGATGCCAGCACGCGCACGCGTGATTGCGACATCAACCGGGAGCCACAATGTTCTGGATATTGCTCACGATCGCCTGGGTCATTGCCGTGGGGGTCGGCGCCTGGCTGATCTTCCACAGCTACCCCGACCCGGATCGGATCGACGTCAAGCGCCACGCGTACCGCATCCCCGGGCTGTTGACGGTTGGCGTCGCGAGCGTGATCTGGCTGCTCGCGACCGTGTTCTTCAGCTTCGCGCAGGTCAACACGGGCCACGTCGGCGTCGTGCGCACGTTCGGTCGCATCTCGGGTCAGATCAACCCCGGCGTCTCGCTGATCGCGCCGTGGCAGACCTACGACTCGGTCAACGTGCAGGTGCAGAAGCAGACGTTCACGAACCTCAAGGCCTTCTCGCAAGAGACCCAGAACGTCTTCATCACGACGACGATCAACTACTCGGTGGCGCCCCAGGATGCCCGCGGCCTGATCGCGCGCGTGGGCACGGACTGGTTCGACCGGCTCGTGCCCAACAACCTCAACCAGGCGTTCAAGGACGAGGCGGTCAAGTTCGCCGCCGTGGACATCGCGCCCAACCGCGAGACGATCCGGGCCGCCGTGCTGAAGGCGCTGCGCGACCGGCTGTCGCCGTACTCGATCCGCGTCAACGACCTGAACATCGACAACATCTCGTTCTCGCGCCAGTTCGAGCAGGCGATCGAGGCCAAGCAGGAGGCCACGCAGGCTGCGCTGCGTGCCAAGGCACAGGTGCAGCAGGCCCGGTTCCAGGCGCAGAGCCGTGTGGCCAAGGCAAAGGGCGAGGCCGATGCGAACGTCACCGTCGCGGAGGGTCAGGCCCTGGCCAACCGCAAGCTCAACGCCTCCCTCTCGGACAAGGTCCTGCAGTACATCGCGATCCAGAAGCTCAATCCGCTCCTGCGCATCGCCGTCCTGCCGGCCGGCAGCAACACCCTGATCGACCCGACCAAGCTCCTTCAGGGCACGAACGGCAAGTAACGCGCGCGATCGGGCCGGGCACCGATCTGCGGTGCCCGGCCCGCTGCGGCGCCGAGATCGTGAGATGATCCGCGGCGTGAGCACGACGCTCCCGCCCGCGCCGTCGGACAAGGCACTCTCGGCCGCACTCGACGGGTTCGCCGCCGCGCTCGGGTCGTCGAGGGTGCTGACGTCTCCCGCAGACCTCGCCGAGTTCCGTGATCCGTTCGCGCACGCGACCTGGGACGAGTACACCGCCTCGGCCGTCGTGATGCCGACGAGCGTGGAGGAGATCCAGGAGGTGCTGCGCGTCGCCAACGAGCACAGGGTGCCGCTCTGGACGCACAGCCAGGGGCGAAACAACGGCTACGGCGGGCCGGCTCCGCGCGTGCGCGGCTCGGTGATCGTGAGCCTGCGCAACATGAACCGCGTGCTCGAGATCGACGAGCGGTGCGCGTACGCGGTGGTCGAGCCGGGCGTGCGCTGGTTCGACCTCTACGACGCGATCCGGGCCGGCGGCCACAAGCTGTGGCTCTCGATTGCCGACCTCGGCTGGGGCAGCGTGATCGGCAACACGCTCGACCACGGCGTGACCTACCTCCCCTACGGCCAGGACATGGCCGCGCAGTGCGGCATGGAGGTCGTGCTCGCCAACGGCGACGTGCTGCGTACGGGCATGGGCGCGATGCCCGACAACAAGTCGTGGCACCTCTACAAGCGCGGCCTCGGGCCGACGCCCGATCAGCTGTTCATGCAGTCGAACTACGGGATCGTCACGAAGATGGGCGTGTGGCTGATGCCGCAGCCACAGACGTACATGCCCTTCTGGGTCCGCGCCTGGAAGGAGGACGATCTCGGTCCGATCGTCGACACGCTGCGCACGCTGCTGCTCGATCGCACGATCGAAGGCGTGCCGTCGCTCTACAACACGCTGTGCCTCGGCTCGGTGCTCTCGAGCCGGTCGCAGTGGTACGGCGGCGAGGGCCCGATCCCGGACGACGTGATCGACCGGATCGCACGCGAGCTCGAGATCGGCCGCTGGATCATCCGCTCCGCACTCTGGGGCGACGAGGCGGTCGTCGACCATCGCTTCGCCAAGATCAAGGCGGCCTTCGAGCAGATTCCGGGTGCCGAGGTGTGGGGCTCCAAGCACGACCCCGAGACGGCCGGCGTCGCTCGAGCATCCCGCAGATCTGATCCAGGCCGGTGTGCCCAACCTGGGCTGGAACCAGATGACCGCCTGGTACGGCGGCGAGGAGGGCGGACACATCGGGTTCTCGCCGATCGCGCCGCTCACGGGCGGCGATGCGCTCGCGCTGCGCAACCTGCTGCGCGGCCTGATCGAGGAGCGGGCCGGCCTCGACTACATCGCCGCCAACCTGGCCGTCAGCGCGCGCAGCTTCGCGCACGTCACGCTGATCATCTTCGACACCAAGAACGAGCCGCAGGCGCGGCGGGCCTACGAGACGGCGAGGCTGCTCGTCGAGGAGGCGGCCAAGCAGGGCTACGGCGAGTACCGCGCACACCTCGACTTCATGGACATCGCCGCCGACCAGTACTCGTTCAACAACCACGCCTACCGGCGCTTCACGGAGACGATCAAGGACGCGCTCGACCCGAACGGCATCCTGTCGCCGGGCAAGCAGGGCATCTGGCCGCGCTCGATGCGCGACCGGCGCGGCTGAGCGCCGTCAGGCGCGGAGCTCGGACTCGGGCAGATCGTCGGGCAGCGGCACGTCCTGCGGTGTCCGGGGCGGCTGGGTGTCGTCCCAGGAGGCCCAGGCGATGCCGTCGCGGCCCTCGTGCGCGCCCGGCGTCGCTCCGAGCGCCACGATCGCACAGCGCTCCGGCCCGCGGTTGACCAGCTGGCGGCGCACGCCGGGCCCGACGCGGGCCAGCTCTCCGCGGCCGAGGTCGTGCGACTCACCCTCGACGATCAGCGTGAGCGTGCCCTCCCAGACGAGGTAGACCTCCTCCTGGCGCTCGTGATCGTGCACGCGCCCGCGCTGGCCCGGGGCGAGGATGATGAGATTCATGCCGACGCCGCTCAGCTCGAGCGGCCGTCGCAGCGAGACGAAGCGCTCGCCGCCGTCGAGGGCGAGCGCGGTGCGGGTGAAGCCGGTGTCGGTCATGCAGCGACTCTAAGAGGTTCTGACTGAGTGAGCGTGGATGGCTGGGGTGTGTGGAGCAGCGCCCCGCGAAGCCCGGATCCCGCTCGCCGACCAGCATCCGGGCAGGCGGCGAGGCTGTGCGAGCGGGAGCCGGGTCGCCGCAGGTCTGGCCGTCGTACGCGCAGCGCGCGAATGCCAGACCGGAGGACGATCCACACAACCCAGACGCCGCGCTCATTCAGTCAGAACCTCTTTAATCCGTCCCCGTCGCCATGTATGCCACGCTCCGCTGCATGGACGACTACCGCGACGTCAATCTGGCCAGCTGGGACGAGCGCGCCGCGGCGCACGCGGCGTCACCGGACTACGCCGTCTCCCGGTTCATCGACGATCCCTCGTTCCTCAGCGAGGTCGTGAGCTTCGACCTGCCGCGGCTGGGCGACATCGCGGGGCTCGATGCCGTGCACCTGCAGTGCCACATCGGCACCGACACCGTCTCGCTGGCGCGACTCGGCGCCCGCGTGACCGGGCTGGACTTCTCACCCGCCGCGCTCGCGCAGGGCCGCCGGCTCGCCGCCGCGGTCGGCGTTGCCGTCGAGTTCGTCGAAGCCGACCTCTACGGCGCGCCCGAGGCACTGGGGACGGAGCGCTTCGACCTCGTCTACACCGGGGTCGGAGCGCTCTGCTGGTTGCCGGATATCCGCCGCTGGGCCGAGGTCGTCCGCGGCCTCCTGCGGCCGGGCGGAAGGCTCTTCATCCGTGAGGGCCACCCCGTGCTGTGGGCGCTCGCGGACACGCGGGCCGACGGCTTGCTGGTGCTCGAATTCCCCTATTTCGAGCGGGCGGAGGCGACCGTCTGGGACGAGGGTGGGACCTATGTCGAGACTGATCAGGTCTTCACGCACAACGTGACGCACGAGTGGAACCACGGCCTCGGCGAGATCGTCTCCGCCCTGTTCGCGCAGGGATTCGAGCTCACGATGCTCGAGGAGCACGATTCGATTCCGTGGGACGCATTCCCCGGCCAGATGACCCGGATCGGCGGCGGTGAGTTCCGCCTCACCGACCGCCCTGAACGGCTGCCGCACAGCTACACGCTGCAGGCGCGCCGACTCTGAAGCGCCTGCCTGGTAGGGCGGGCCACCGGTGCTTGCTCTCGTCAGGTCGGAGCTATCGGGAGTGACGGCGTCTCGATCGCGGTGTTGCTGGTGAAGCGATGCCGTGTCTGGCTGAAGATGCCCTTGCCGAACGCGAGTACCTTGCTCGGCTCGACCTCGAACACCAGCACGAGGCCTCCCCCTGCGTGCTCGAAGCCGCCGTCTCCGAGCTCGTAGCGCCATCTCCCGTCCCACTTTCTTGCCCAGGCATCGGCTAGACGTCGGAGCTTCTGGTCATCGGTGACCCTGACGGCGGTGCCCTCGACGACGATGTCGGTTCCGTGGTCCCACTCGTTGCATCCGGTCGTCACGATCACCTGTGGGTTGTGGGTGAGGTTGACGGCTTTCTGCTCGCTGGTTCCGGTGCAGAAGTAGATCGCTTCGTCCTGCCACACGGCCACAAGCGGGGTTGTGTGCGGTCTGCCGTCGCGACGAACGGTTGTGATCCAGAAGAGTTCGGACGCCTTGAGTGCCTGCAGGGTGTCGTTCCAACTGATGGCCACGGCGTCGGACTCGCTGAACCGCGTGTCGAGGCTTGTCTCCGGGACTCTCATCGGGGCTCCTTGCGGCACAGGTTGGTAGGCGCACGTTGTCAGCGGGATTCCACGCGGGCTCGCGTCGGTGCTTGAGCCGACGACCTCGTCCACGCCGAGGACGCGGAGCACGTCTTCCCACCGGACATGCGAAAAGGCTCACCGAACGGGCCTGTACACGAGGCTTCATCGGCCCTCTTTCCCTGCGCGTACAGAGCCGGAGATGGGGTACGCGTCGTCCGACCTCGATCTCGTCGGCCTCGGGCTCCCAGCGGAGGCGATGAAGAGAGCGAATGCCTCGATCGCATCGACGACAGTGTCGAAGCGTCGGGAGCGGAATAGGTCGAACCCGTGTTGCGCGCCGGGCAGCTCGGCGTAGACCACCGGGTTCGAGGAAGTGGCGCGCAGTTGTTCGACAAACCCGCGTGCGTCCTCGACGATGACGAGCGTGTCTCGATCGCCGTGGGCGACGAAGCACGGTGGCGCGTTCGTCGTCGTGTAGGGGAGTCGTGAAGTTGGCGGACCGCCAGGAGCGACGTCTCCGTAATAGCCGTACAGGGAGATGATGCCGGCAACCGAGGTGTCCGCACTCTCGAATCCGGGCTGGAGCATCGGGTCGCGGGGCATGCACGCCGCCAGCGCCGCGAGATGACCACCCAGCGAGCTTCCGGCAACGAAGATGGCGGTCGGGTCGGCGCCATACTCGGGGCCGTGCTCGCGCATCCAGGCGATCACCTTCTTCACGTCGATGAGCGGATCGGAAAACTCGTCATCGGAGGCACGGCGGTAGTTCGCGCCGACGCATATCCAGCCCTCGCCGGCGAGCCTGTGGAACAGGTAGCGCGTTCCGAGACGCTTGCTACCGAAGATCGGGTGGAGGTGGATGAGCACTGGGCGGCTCGATCGATCGGAGCGATCGCGATACAGGTCGAGCAGGTTGGCCCGGCGCGCGGGGCCGTAGCGGATGTTTGCGATCCGCTCGACGCCGCGGCGGCGAGAGAAGAGGGGCGCCAGCAGTATGCGGGCGAGGGAGGGTCGACGGCGAAGACGAGCAGCGAGCTCGGCATTCACGCCGCCACGCCAGTCGGCTCCGAGTCCCTCGTCCAGGGCGCGCTCGAGCGCCGGACCGGTTCCCTGCGCCACCCGGCGGAGGACCACGAGCCCGGCCGACGCAATGACGGCGAGACCCAGCCCGATCCAGAGCCAGGGCGAGTCGACGCCGCTCTGGTCGATCGCCAGAGCCGTCGAGGCGACAAGCACCAGGAAGGTGAGGAGCGGCCAGTTGAGCCAAAGGCCAAAGACGTAGGACAGGCGGAATGGGCTCGACCGACGCGGCCGGTGTTGTAGGACGGCCGACAAGGCAGCTGCTGCCATGCCCCCCGTGGAAATCAGATATCCGATTGGCATTCGACCCCTCCTCTTCCCGCGACATCGTCTCTCCAATCGCCTTTGCGTTCAGCGAGCGGGAGGCGGGCGTTCCCTGCCGGGCGGTCGCATCTGGCGCACGCACTCAGGCACGTGTGATCGACCGGTGATGATGCGTGGCGCCCCGAAGCTCATTCGCGCGCCGCGCATGTGGGGGTACCGTGGAGAAGATGGTTGAGCCCGTCGACGTGGCGCCGCTGTTTGAACGGTCTGCGTCGGAGCGTGATCGGGTTGATGCTGCGATTGGTGCCGCTGCTTCGACCACTGGCGTGCTGGTGATCGCCGCACCGGCAGGCGTCGACAGTGACCATCGGACGCGCGAGAGTCTGCTTCGCGTGTTCGACCTTCCGGGCGATCGGCAGCGTCAACTCTGGCGCAGGGCCTATGCCCCGGAGAACCGCTCGATCTATCGAGGCTGGAGTCCCCGGAGCTTCGAGGCGCCCGTCGACATCTACGACCTCGGCCCGGATGTCGCCCACAGCGATCTCCTCGAGAGTGATGATCCGTTGCTGGGGGCGACGCCGCTGCCGTCGTCAGCGTTGCTGCCAGGTTGGCATGAGCGCGCGGCATCGTATTACCGCGGCATGGAGCGGGTCGGGGCGACGCTCATGCGCTCCCTTGCGCGCTGGCTTGGCCTCGAGGAGACCGTCTTCGACGACGCCTTCAAGGGCGGAATCTCGACGCTTCGGCTGATGCGATACGAGGTGCCACCGAGTGATCGGCCAGACGATCAGGAGCCTCGGGCGGCCCGGCCCGGTCGCGGCGAGCACGTCGACTCGGGTTTCGTTACGCTTCTCGCCCAGCACGGTGTTGCCGGACTGCAGGCACAGACGCTCGAGGGTGATTGGATCGACGTCCCCGTCTCCGACGGCCATCTGGTCGTGAACTTCGGTGCTCTCCTGGAGCGCTGGACCTCAGGGCGGGTGAGGGCAACTCCGCATCGCGTCGTCAGCGCGGCCCCAGTTCGCCACTCCATTCCCTTCTTCTTCGAGCCCCGGGTCGACGCGGTGATCGAGCCGCTTCCGCTCGTCGGCGCGACGGGCTTCGAGCCCTTCTTCTATGGCGATCATCTGTGGCAGGCCATGTCGGCATTCCCGAACTTCACCGGACTCGGCGATCTGCGCCAGCCGCGCGGCGCAGGCGCTCCCAGCGGTCATCGAACCGCCGAGTAACCGGGCCGACCGGTCAGGAGAGATCTTTCCTGTGTGGCTGGGCGCCGCGCTCATTCTGACACTGCGCACTAAGATCGCCGCATGGCAATGATCGATGCGAACGGCGTGCAGTTGTATGCCGAACAGACGGGACAGGGCGACGACGTCGTCTTCATCTCCGGCCTCGCCGACGAGGGCGCGTGCTGGGTCGACCAGGCGAGCGGCCTCGGCGACCGCTGGCGGATCACGACGTTCGACAACCGCGGCGTGGGCCAGTCGGAGACACCGCCCGGGGAGTACCGCATCACGAGCTTCGCCGAGGACACCGCGGCGCTGATGGACGCTCTGGGCATCGAGCGTGCGCACGTCGTGGGGTCGTCCATGGGAGGCGCCATCGCCCAGGAGCTCGCGCTCGGCCATCCCGGCAAGGTGCGCAGCCTCGTCCTCAACGGGACGTACTGCCGCGGGGATCACTTCTTCCGCGAGGTCATCCGCAGCTGGCAGTGGGCCGCGCAGAAGTCCGACAACCTGCGCGACTTCCTCAACGTCGTGAATCTGTGGTGCTTCGCCCCCCGGATCTACAACGAGGGGATCATGGAGGAGTGGCTGACGGCGGCCGAGGCGAGCCCGCACGCCCAGTCGGTCGACGCCTTCTGCCGCTCGGCCGACGCCCTGATCGCGCACGACACCTACGACCGCGTGGGCGCGATCTCGGTACCGACGCTCGTGACGGTCGGCGAGCTCGACCTGTGCCTGCCGGAGCGATTCGGCCGCGAGCTCGCGGAGCGCATCCCGTGGGCGCAGCTGCGCGTGATCCCTGATCAGGGCCACCAGCCATTCCAGGAAGGGCCCGCGGAGTACAACGCGCTGCTCGCGGAGTTCTGGTCGTCGGTGCCGTCGGCCTGAGGTCTCAGAGGGCCGTTTCTCGAACCAGTGCTGGGCGTACGGCTCGTCGTTGAACGCGTCGACCTCGGCGTACCCGGCATCGCGGTAGAGGGCGATCGCCTCCGTGAGGGCGCCGTTCGTCTCGAGACGGACGGCGGTCGCGCCGGCTTCGGCCGCGGATTGCTCCAGGCTGGAGAGGAGCCGCCGCCCGAGTCCGAGCCCGCGCGCGTCGGGCGAGACCCACATGCGCTTCAGCTCGGCGGGCTCGCGCCCGTGGAACTTCAAGGCACCGCAGCCCACGGGCTGCTCGCGGCGGCGCGCGATCAACAGCAGGCCGGACGGCGGAGTGAGATCCTCGGCCGCTGCCGGGATGCTGCGCGCCGGATCGAATCCGGCCTCGAAGCGCGCCGCAAGCTCCGCGAAGTACTGCTCGATGCACCAGCGCGCGTCGCGCGTCGTGGGATCCTCGGCAGCGATCGTCACGAGCGACGCCAGCAAGAGCCGCTCGACGGTCTGCATCGACGTCACCAGGACCGTACGCCGGTGCTCGTCGAGCGGCTCGAGCATCGACAGGGCCAGCGCGTCCGACAGCCGGTCGAGCTCGGCGCGCTCGGCCGCGCCCGCCTCGCTCAGGCGAGCACGCCGCACCCGGCGGTCGCTCGCAGCGGTCTCGACGACGACCAGCCCCGCGGCCTCGAGCGAGCGCAGCAGCCTGCTCGCATACCCGGAATCCATGCCCAGCCGGCGGCGGAGCTCGCGCACCTCGGCGCCGTCGGGGCCGATCTCCCACAGCATGCGCGACTCTCCGATGGGCCGGCCGCGACCGAGGAACTGCTCGTCGAGCGCGCCCACGCGCTCGGTGACCACGCGATTGAAGGCGCGCACGCGCGCCACCATCGAGCTGCTCATTCTCTGACTATAGTCAGATAACTGCGGATGTCCAGCGCCCAGCGCGTTTGCCCTGGACGTCCTGACATACTCGGCGACGTGAGCAGGCTCCGCGGCGACACCTCGGGCGCGCCCCGCGCGATCACCCCGGAGTGGCGCGCGCAGCGCATTCTCGACCGTCTCGACACGCTCTTTTCGATCGGCATGGCGGCCGGCACGAACCGGCCCGGGCTGGGAGAGGGTGAGGAGCGCGCGCATGAGCTCGTGGGCGGCTGGATGCGCGAGGCGGGCCTCGACGTCTCGCGCGATGCGGCAGGCAATCTCGTGGGGCGCGTGGCCGGCCGCGAGCCCGCGCTGCCCGAGGTCTGGAGTGGATCGCATCTCGACACGCCGCCCGACGGCGGCCGTTTCGACGGGGCACTCGGTGTGCTCAGCGCGCTCGATGCCGCCGAGGCGATCGGCGCAGACGGTGCACCTCGCCGCGGCCTGGCGGTCATCGCCTTCCGCCTCGAGGAGGGCCCGCGCTTCGGTCGCGGCGTGTTCGGGAGCCGCGCGATCTGCGGCCTGCTGGACGACGACGAGGGCGACCTGCTCGACCCCGACGGCATCTCACTGGCGGAGGCGTTCGCGGCGCTCGGGCTCGGTGATCTGCCGCGCGAGGGCTGGCTCGATCCGCCGCCCTCGTGCTTCGTCGAGCTGCACATCGAGCAGGGCCCGACGCTTGCGAGCGCGGGCGCCCCGCTCGGGATCGTCAGCTCGATCGCAGGAATGGCGGGTCTCGAGCTCGCGTTCTCCGGCCGGCGAGGCCATGCGGGCACGGTGCCGATGCCGTTGCGCTCCGATGCGCTCGGCGCCGCCGCGCGGTTCGTCGTCGACGCGCACGACGTTGCCCGCGCGCTACCCGGGGCCGTCGCGACGATCGGCCGGCTGACGGTCGCGCCGGGCGCGAGCAACACCATCCCGGAACGCTGCGAGCTGTTCGCCGATCTGCGCGCACCGGACGACGCGCGCGTCGATGCCCTCGTGGAAGGCGCCGCGGCGGCGGCCCGCGAGGCTGCGAGGACCGCCAACTGCGAGGTCGCGATCGCTTCCCGCTGGCGCTACCCGGCCGTTGCAATGAGCATCGAGCCGAAGAACGCGCTGCGGCGCGCCGTCGCGTCGCTCGGCCTCGAGCCGAGAGAGCTTCCGTCGGGGGCAGGCCACGACGCCGCGATCTTCGCGCTGGCGGGGGTGCCGAGCGCGATGCTGTTCGTGCGCAGCGACGCGGGCGGCGTGAGCCACGCGCCCGAGGAGTGCAGCGGCGCCGACGCGGTCGCCCTCGGCGTGCAGGCCCTCGAGGCAGCGCTGCGGGAACTGGCCGCGTGATCGACTGGGATGCGCTCGCCCGGCCGTCGCTGCGCGGCCTCGTCCGCTACGACCCCGGCCCCAGCCGCGACGCCCTCAAGGCCGAGTACGGGCTCGCCGAGCTCGAGCCGCTGAACTGGAACGAGGATCGCTTCGAGCCGCCGCAGCGGGTGCTCGAGGCGGCCGCCGCCGAGGTGTTCAACGCCGCGCTCTACCCGGAGCGCCTCTTCGCCGATTTCCGCGCCGCCCTCGCGGGCTGGCTCGCCGTGCCCGCCGCGTGCCTGACGCCCGCGCATGGTGCGCAGGCTCTGATCTCGTCGGTCGCCCAGGTCTTCATCGGCCCCGGCACGCCCGTGGTCGTTCCGCAGCTCACCTACGGGCTCTACGCCACGGTCTCGGCGGCAGCCGGCGGGATCGTCACGCGCGTGCCGCCGGCCGGGCTCGCGATCGATCTCGACGCGGTCGCGGAGGCCGCCGGCGCAACCGGCGCGCGCCTCGTCTGGATCTGCGACCCGAACAACCCCACGGGCACGCTGGTCGGGCGCCCGGCGTGGTCGGCCTTCCTCGACCGCCTGCCCGCAGGCTGCATCGTCGTCGCGGACGAGCCGTACATGGACTTCGCCGACCCGGCCGTGCGCGTCGATCGGCCGCGTGACGTCCTCGGCGGGCGCCCCGTGATCGTGATCCGTTCGTTCTCGAAGATCTACGGACTGGCGGGCCTGCGTGTCGGCTACGCGATCTCGGCTCCGGAGGTGGCACGATTGCTCGACCTCGTGCAGGAGCCGTTCAACGTCAACCGGGCAGCGCTCGCTGCCGGCATCGCCGCGCTCGCGGAGCCCGGGTTCGTCGACCACCGGCGCGCGCAGGTCGCCGCCGCGCGCGATCTCCTGAGCAGCGAGCTCGAGGCGGGTGGTCTGCGCGTGCACCCGTCGCACTCGAACTTCGTTCTGGTCGAGCTTGGCGCGGACGACGAGGCGGTGACCGCCACGCTGATGCGGCGCGGCATCCTCATCCGGGGCGGCAGTGAGTTCGGCCTTCCGGGCTTCGCGCGCGTGACGGTCGCACCCGAGGCCGTGATGCGACGGACAGCGGCCGAGATCATCGCGGCGGTGCGCGATGCCTGAGCTCGTGGCCGACCGCGTGGCCCGGCTGCTTCAGCGCGAGGGCGCCGAGGCGATCGTGGGCTTCCCCGAGAATCGCCTGCTCAACTCGGCGGCGCTTCTCGGGATGCGCCCGATCATCACGCGCACCGAGCGGGTCGCAGTCAACATCGCCGACGGGTTCGCGCGCGCCACCAACGGCGAGCGTTTCGTCCCGTGCGTGACGCAGTACGGCCCCGGCGCCGAGGCCGCCTTCGCTGCGGTCGCGCAGGCCTTCGGCGACCGCAGCCCGATCCTGATGCTCCCGAGCGAGCACGCCTCCGCGGTGCAGGGCACCGGGCCCGAGCTGCGCAACGAGCAGGCATACGCGCCGATCACGCGCTTCGCCGCCACCGTCAACGACGCCGCGCGCGGCCCCGCGGTATTCCGGCGGGCGCTGAACGCGCTGCGCGGCCCGCGCAACGGCCCCGTGCTGGTGACGATCGCCAACGACGTGCTGAACGGCCCGGCGGGCGACGCCGACTGGGACGTGAAGACGTCGTTGCCGCGGCTGACGCAGGCGAGCGCCGACGATGTAGCGCAGACGGCGAGCGCCCTGCTCGGCGCAACGCGTCCGGTCATCCTGGCCGGACAGGGGGTGCTCTACGCCGGAGCGACCGCCGAGCTGGTGCGCCTCGCCGAGCTCACCGGAGCGCCTGTGGCCACCACGCTCAACGGCAAGAGCGCGTTCCCCGAGGACCATCCGCTCGCACTCGGCACGGCAGGGCGCACGCGACCGGCCACGGTCGACCGCTTCCTCGCCCAGGCCGACCTCGTGCTCGGAATCGGGACGAGCTTCACGCGCTCGCTCTACATCACGCCCATGCCGGTCGGAGCGACGCTCGGGCAGATCACGGACGACCGCCGCGATCTCGCGAGCGGCTACGACGTGGCGTTCGGCTGCGTCGGCGACGCCCGCCTCGTGCTGCTCCAGCTGCTCGAAGCGATCGGAGCTGCGCGCAGCGAGCGGCGGGCGGCGGCGGAGGCCGAGGTGGCCGACGTGCGCGCGGCATTCATGGACCAGTGGCGGGCGCACCTCACCTCGGACGCCTCCCCGCTCAGCCCCTACCGCGTCGTCTGGGAGCTGATGCACGTCGTGGACCGCACGCGCACGGTCGTGACGCACGACGCCGGTCACCCGCGCGACCAGGTGGTGCCGTTCTACGAGACGCGCGTGCCGCGCGGCTATCTCGGCTGGGGCAAGTCGACCCAGCTCGGCACCGGTCTCGGGCTCGCGATGGGCGCCCGCCTCGCGCGGCCGGACTGGCTGGCGGTCAACATCATGGGAGACGCGGCCTTCGGCATGGTTGGCATGGACTTCGAGACGGCGGTGCGCGGCGGGCTCCCGATCCTGACGATCGTGCTCAACAACGGGCTGATGGGCGGTTACACCGAATGGATGCCGGACGCAGTCGCACGCTACGCCGCCGACCGCCTCGGCGGTCGCTATGCGGAGATCGCCAGGGCGCTCGGCGGCCACGCCGAGCAGGTTCAGCGAGCCGACGAGCTGCGCGCCGCGCTCGAGCGGTGCATCGCCGCCGTGGCCGCGGGACGGGCCGCGCTGTGCGAGGTCGCGACGCACGAAGAGCCCGCCATGGCAGGCCACGCGTAGACTCGCCGCAGTGGATGCGCCCGACCTGATCCCGGCCGCCGTGCGCGCGCGCGACCTCATCGGCTACGGCCGCACGCCGCCGCGCTTCACCTGGCCCGACGACGCGCGCGTCGTGATCAATCTCGTGCTGGTGTACGAGGCGGGCTCGGAATACTCGGTCGCCTGGGGCGACGACCGCAACGACGGCTGGGGGGAGTACGCCGACCCCGGCGTGCAGCCGCCACAGCGCGACCCCGGCACCGAGGCCCACTACGAGTACGGCAGCCGCGCGGGCGTGTGGCGCCTGGCGCGCATCTTCGACGCGGCCCGCGTGCCGGTGACGGTGTCGGGTGCGGCCGTGGCACTCGAGCTGAACCCCGCGGTCGCGGCGTGGATGCGCGAGCACGACCACGACCTGATGGGTCACGGCTGGCGCTGGACCGAGGCCTGGACGTTCACCCGCGAGGAGGAGCGCGCCTCGATCCTCCGGGCGATCGAGACGTTCGAGCGGGTGCTCGGGAGCCGGCCCGTCGGCTGGAACTCGCGCGGCTGGCCGAGCGAGAACACGCGCGGGATCCTGCAGGAGCTCGGCGGCTTCCTCTACCACTCCGAGGGCTGCGCGGACGATGTGCCGTACTACGAGGCGCCGCCCGGCGCGCAAGCGATGCTCGTGATCCCGTATTCGAAGACCTACAACGACTCGCGCTTCCTCATGAACCCGGGCTTCGCCAGCCCGCGCGACTTCCTCGAGACGCTGCAGTTCGGCCTCGACGAGCTCGTGCGCGAGAGTGACGAGCGCCGCACGATGATGACCGTGGCGGTGCACGAGCGCTGGAGCGGTCAGGCGGCACGCGCCGCGGTGCTGCGCGAGTTCATCGAGTACGCGCAGGGCATGGCCAGCGTGCGCTTCATGCGTCGCTGCGACATCGCGCGCTGGTGGCTCGACACCTACCCGCACGCCTGATCAGTTCCTAGTCGAGGCGGAAGATCTCTTCGAGCGAGGGCGGGCCCGCGTCCGGCACCCGCTCCTCGAGCAGGTCGGCCATCGCATCCTGCCAGCGGGTGCTGACGTCCTGGGCTGCGAGGTACGCCTCCGCCGCCGCGAGGTCGTCCGATTCGAAGTAGCCGAACATCCGCGTACCGTCGCGGAAGATCGTGTAGTTGCGGATCCCGGCGGCGCTCAGCGCTGCGCGCATCTCGTCCCACACGTGGGCGTGGGCACGGACGTACTCGTCGACCCTGTCCGGCTTCACGTGCAGCACGAACCCCGCCCGCTGTGTCATCTCAGCGCGGATAGGCGAGCGCGACGCCGCCGTCGACGTTGAGGACGTTGCCCGTGCTCTTCGTGGCGCGCCGCGGGGAGGCGAAGTACAGGACCGCCTCGGCGATGTCCGCCGGCACGACGTTGACCTTGAGCGTGGTGCGCTCGCGGTAGTGGGCGGGCAGGTCGTCTGCCGCGATGCCGTACGCGCGGGCGCGCTCCTCGCGCCAGGCGGAGTCCCAGATCCCCGATCCTTCGAGGACGGCGTCGGGATTCACGGTGTTGACCCGGATGCGCGACGACCCGAGCTCCTCCGCGAGGCAGCGCGCGAGATGCAGCGACGCTGCCTTCGCGGCGGAGTACGCCGAGGCGTTCTTGCCGGGGGCGAGCGCGTTCTTCGATCCGATGAAGATGATGCTGCCGCCCATGCCCTGGGCTCGCAGGGTGCGCGCGGCCTCGCGTGCGACGAGAAAGTACCCGCGCGCGAGGATGTCGTTGTTGCGATCCCACAGTTCGAGCGTGGTCTCCTCGAGCGGGGCGCTGGACGCGATGCCGGCGTTCGACACGACCACGTCGACGCCGCCGAAGGAGAGCACCGCCGAGCGGAAGGTGCCGATCGTGGCGGCCTCGTCGAGCACGTCGGCGCGCGCGGAGATCGCGACCTCTCCGAGCTCCGCTGCCACGGAAGCGGCCCCCTGGGCGTCGAGATCCGTCGCGACCACGCAGGCACCGCCCGCCGCGAGCGCGCGCGCGACGGCGCTGCCGATGCCGCCGGCCGCGCCGGTGATGAGCGCGACCATTCCCTGGAACTCGCCCGGCGGTGGCGCGAGGCTCAGCTTGTAGAGCTCGAGCGGCCAGTACTCGATTGCGAAGGACTCCGCGTCGTCCAGGGAGACGAAGCCGCCCAGAGCCGAGGCGGCGCGCATGACGCTGATCGCGCGGTGATAGAGATCGCGCGCAAGCCGCGCGGCCTTGAGCGTCCGGCCGACCGAGACGAGCCCGACTCCCTGGATGAGGATCACTCGGGGGCTCGGGTCTCCGAATCGCTCGTCCGTCCGGTAGCGCTCGAAGAACTCGATCTCCTGCTCCTGCCATTCCCCGATCCGCTGCACGATGCGCTCCCTCAGCGCCTCGGCGTCGTCGGTGCCGGCATCGAAGGCCACCCAGACGGGACGGCGGCGCGTGTGCACGAGGTGATCGGGGCACGCGGCGCCCACCTGTGACAGCTGCGGGGCCTCGGCGCCGCAGATGAACTCGAGCACGGCGGCGGAGGTGTCGGGCTGCAGGATGCGCGGGCCGTCGGCCGAGACGGCCCCGCGCAATGCGGGCAGGACGGCGGCGAGCACGTCCGTCCGTTCGACCTCGCCGAGCGGCTCGACGGCCCGTCCGCCGAACGCCTCGCTGCGGTGCGCGCGCTCCGCGATGAACGCGGCGGCTCGGTTGATGGCATCGAGCGTCGCCGCGTACGACTCCTCGGCCGTCTCGCCCCAGGTGACGAGGCCGTGCTTGGCAAGCAGGACGAGCTTCGCCTCGGGGGACTCCGCGACCGCGTCCGCGACGAGCTTCGAGAGCGCGAACCCTGGCCGTAGATACGGAATCCAGATCGCGTCGGAGCCGAAGCACTCCGCGGCGAGCCGCTCTCCCTCGACGGTGCCGACGATGGCGCCGATCGAGTCCGGATGCGTGTGGTCGACGTGCGCATGGGGGACGAACGCATGCAGCAACGTCTCGATCGAGGGACGGGGCATCGCGGGATCGAGTTGGCAGCGCGCGAGGTACGCGACCATCTCCGCATCGGTCATCGAGTCGCGCCGGGCGAGCGGCACGACCTCGTCGAGCCGCAAGCCGGCGAAGCCCGCCGGCGTGATCGTCGCGAGGTCGCTGCCCGATCCCTTCACCCAGAGGACGCTGGTCTCGCGGCCCGTATGGTCGGCCTCGCGCGTCTTGACCGACGTGTTGCCGCCGCCGAAGTTGACGATCGCCCGATCGGAGGCGAGGAGATTCGAGCGGTACACGAGCGCGTCGATCTCGCTGAGCCCGGCCGGTGGGTTCCAGTGGTTCTCGAACATCGGCGGAACGGTCAACGCCATGAGGCGCGCACTCTCCTGCGGTCAGTGGTCAGATCCATGCTGCGGCGGTTCCATCGAAGCGTGCCTGAGCGACGCGCTCGGCGTAGCCCCCTGCGCGGAAGGCGGCCACCGGGTCGGCCGACGCACCGAGCTCCTGCCGCACTCTTGCGCAGAGTGGCCGGACGTCGCTGCTGAATGCATCCACGAGGATCCGATTTGCCGCCAGCACGTCGCCCGCGAGCTGCGCCCGCTCGAGCGCGGCACGGTCGACGAGCAGCGCCTTCGCGTACGCCTCCTGCAGATTCAGCACCGTCTGGATCATCGCCTCGATCTTCGGCTCGACGTTGTGGGACTGGTCGATCGTCAGCCGGGTCCCGGACTCGAGGGCTCCGACGTCGACGAGCTCGTGGAAGATCCGGAACAGCTGGTACGGGTCGATCGACCCGACGATCAGATCGTCGTCGCCGTACTTGCGATCGTTGAAGTGAAAGCCGCCGAGCCGTCCCGCGCCGTGCAGGAGCGACACGATCTGCTCGATGTTGACGCCCTGCGCATGGTGGCCGAGGTCGACGAGCACGTTGGCGCGCTCCCCGAGCTCCTGGCAGACGAGCAGCGCCGACCCCCAGTCGGCCAGATCGGTCGCGTAGAACGCCGGCTCGTAGGGCTTGTACTCGACGAGCAGGTGCAGTTCGTCTCCGAGCGCGTCGTAGATCTCGCGCAGCGCCGCGACGAGCCGCTGCCGGCGTGCGCGGAGCGAGTCCTGGCCGGGATAGTTGGTCCCGTCCGCGAGCCAGAGCGAGATCGCCCGGGAGCCGACGCGCGTCGCGATCTCGATGCAGGCCAGCACGTGCTCGACCGCGCGGCGCCGGACGTCGGGATCGGGATTGCAGAGGCTGCCGAGCTTGTACTCGGGTTCCTGGAAGAGGTTCGGGTTGATCGCGCCGAGACGCAATCCCAGCTCGCCGGCACGCGTGCGCAGGGCATCCGGGCTCTCGACCTGATCCCACGGGATGTGGATGGCGACCGACGGCGTGATCCCCGTGAGGCGGTGCACCTCGGCCGCGTCCTCGAGCTTCTCGAACGGATCGCGCGGCACGCCCGGCTGCGCGAACACGGCGAAGCGCGTGCCCGAGTTGCCGAAGGCCCACGACGGGACCTCCAGTTCCTGCGCCCGCAGTGCACGCTCCACGCGGCCGATGTCGTCACCACGGTCGGCGAGCTTCTGCGCGATCAGGTCGTAGCCGGGCGTCATTGCGTGAGCACCTCCGCGTCGAGTGCCGTCCGGAATCGCGAGTAGAGCGACTCCCATGCATCCGCCTCGGGGTCGGGATCGAAGGCGCGGATCCCGGCCGAGCGCCGGACGACGTGCCGCATCTCCTCGAGCGATGCCAGCTCCCCGAACGCGTGCAACTGCACGAGCACGTTACCGAGCGCGGCTGCCTCGGCCGGCCCGGCGAGGACCGGCGCGGCGCGTCACGTTCGCGGTCAGCTGGCAGAGGAAGGCGTTGCGCGACCCGCCTCCGATCACGTGAATCGTGTCGATCGCGATGCCCGTCACGTCCTCGATCTGCTCCAGAACGAGGCGGTACTTGCAGGCGAGGCTGTCGAAGATCGCGCGCAGCAGCGCGGGTCTGTCGTCTGGAGCCGTCTGACCGGCGCGGACGCAGGCAGCGCGGATGCGCGCCGGCATGTCGCCCGGGGCGAGCAGTTCCGGTGCGTCGGGGTCGAACAACGCACCGCTCGGCACGCCTGCCGCGAGCTCGGCGAGTTCCGGATACTCGGGCGCGTCGCCGTGGCGCAGCCACTCGCGGCGGCACTCCTGAACGAGCCACAGGCCCATCACGTTCTTGAGCAGTCGCGTGCCTCCGCCGAATGCCCGCTCGTTGGTCAGGTTGACGCTCCGCGCGGCCGGTGTGGGCAGCGCGCGCTCCAGCTCGACGCCGACGAGCGACCAGGTCCCGCTCGAGATGAACGCGGCGGAACGGCTTTCGAGTGGCGCTGCGACCACCGCCGAGGCCGTGTCGTGCGAGGCCACGAGTGCGACCGGCATTTCTGCCGGAAGCCCGGTCAGCTCGACGACGTGAGGAAGCAGCCCGCCGAGGATCGCGCCCGGCTGGACGATCGGCGGGAAGATCCGCGTGGGCAGGCCGAGGCGCTCGATCAGGTCGCTCGCCCACTCGCCCGTGAGGGCGTTGACGAGCTGCGTCGTGCTGGCGTTCGTCGCCTCCGCGACCCGTTCGCCGGTCAGCCAGTAGGCGAGCAGGTCCGGGATCAGCAGGAGCGTCGCCGCTTGCTCGAGTCGGCGCGTCCGCCGAAAGCGCGAGCAGCTGGTAGAGCGTGTTGAACGGCAGGAACTGGATTCCAGTCGCGGCGTAGATCTCGTCGCCGTGTCCCTGCGCCAGCGTCTCGCGCAGGGCCTGCGAGCCCCGCCCGTCGCGATAGCACAGCGGATTGCCGAGCAGGGCACCGTGGCGGTCGAGCAGCCCGAAGTCGACGCCCCAGGAGTCGACGCCGATGCTGCGCGGCCGCGCGCCGGATGCGCTGACCTGGGCGAGGGCCGCGGTCAGCTCGGCGTAGAGGCCGAGGGCGTTCCAGTAGAGCCCGTCCGGCAGCTGGATGGATTGCGTCGGGAAGCGCCGGACCTCGGCGAGCTCCACGCGCTCGCCGTCGAACCGGCCGAGCATCGCGCGCCCGCTCTCGGCGCCGAGGTCGAGGGCGACGTGGTCGGCGCCGCTCACGCCGCGGGCTCCTTCTCGAGCGACCCGAGGGCGCCGCGTAGGTGTCGCCGCTTGAGGAAGGTGCGTGCGCGCTGGACGTACGACGACACGTTGGGGATCAGGACGCTCACGAGCAGGAGGCCGCCCGTGACCACGCCCGTCGCCTGCTGGTTGAAGTCCGTGAGGAAGAGCGCGTTCTGCAGACCCGCGAACACCCCGATGGCGAGCACCACGCCGACGATCGTCCCGCGCCCGCCGAAGATCGAGACGCCGCCCAGGAGCACGATCGTGACGACGTTCAACTCGAGGCCGAGCCCGTTGTCCTGCACGGCCGTCGAGAGCCGGAAGGTGTACAGGATCCCGGCCAGCGCGCACACGAGCCCGGACACCGCGAACAGGATCAGCTTCGTCCGCTTGACGCGGATGCCGGCGAAGCGCGCGGCCTCGACGTTCGAGCCCATGACGAACAGCGAGCGCCCGAACGGGGTCGCGTGCAGGACGACACCGAAGATGATCGCGAGGACGATGAAGATCACGACCGAGTACGAGAGGTAGCCGCCGGTGTGCGGGAAGGGGGTCACGCCGATGTCCGTGTAGCGCGCCGGGAAGGCCGAGATCGGTCGAAGGCCCGAGGATCACGACCGCGATGCCGCGGTAGAGCGTCAGGGTCCCGATCGTCACGGCGAGCGACGGAAGCCCGACGCGCGTGATCAGGAAGCCGTTGAACACGCCTGCGGCCGTGCCGGCGACGAGGACGGCAGCCATCGCGGCCGGCACCGACCAGCCGTGCGAGACGAGATCGCCGAGCAGCGCGCTCGACAGGCCGAGGATCGACGCCACGGAGAGATCGATCTCCCCGGTGACGATGATCAAGGTCATCGGCAGCGTCATGATGGCGACTTCGCCGATCGACAGGTTCAGGTAGAACACGTTGGAGGCCGTCAGGAACTGCGACGAGACCAGGACGCCGAAGGAGATGACGGCCACGAGCGCGACGACGAGGCCGGTCTCCCAGCGGACGGCGTCGTGGACGCGCTGCGGGAGCTCACGCGCCAAGGTGGGTCCTCCGCTTGCGCAGCATCGAGGCGAGCTTCAGCGAGATGCCCCGGTCGAGCGCGATCGCTCCGAGCAGCAGCGCCCCGGCGATCGCCTGATTCCAGAATGGCGAGACGCCGAGCACGTACAGCGCAGACAGGATGGTCTGCAGCAGCAGCGCGCCGAAGGCTGCCCCGACGACGCTCCCGCTGCCTCCGAAGATCGCGACGCCGCCGACGACCACGGCGGCGATCACCTGGAGCTCGTAGCCGGCCCCGGCGGTCGAGTCGATGGTCCCGTAGCGCGCGGCGTAGAGGACGCCGGCGAGACCGGCCACCGCCCCGCTGACGATGAAGGCGAGGCACACGCGGCGCCCCGCAGGGATGCCCGCGAGCCGTGCGGCGTCCGGGTTCGAGCCGATGGCGTAGAGCTCGCGACCCGAGCGGAAGGAGCGCAGGTAGTACGCGCCCACCGCGATCACGACCGCGATGACCATCGCGAGGATCGGGATCCCGAGCAGCGTCTTCTTCGGGATCTCGATGAACGCATTCGGCAGCGAGCTGGCGACCACCTGGCCGCCGCCGACGATCAGCACGTCGATGCCGCGGATGATGTAGAGGGCGGCGAGCGTGACGACGAGGCTCGGCACCTGGCCCACGACGGTGATGAGACCGATGGCGGTGCCGCAGGCGACGCCGATCGCGAGTCCGGCGAGGAACACCAGCGGGATGGGGATGCCCGGATGGGTGCCGAAGAGGTCGGCGGAGACGAACGCCGACAGGCCGAGCACCGACCCGATCGAGAGATCGACGTTGCGCGTCAGGACGACCATCGTCTCGCCCAGGGCGAGCAGGGCGAAGATCGTCGAGTCCACCAGGATGAACTGGATGTTCGTGAGGTCGACGAAGCGCGGCTCGATGCTCGCGGTCACGATCACGAGCAGTGCCAGCACCGCGACGATGCCGAACTCGCGCACGCGGAAGACGAGGTCTACGAGCCGCCGCGGGATCGTCGGGGATGACGGCAGCCGGCGCCGGGCGGGGGTCGGCCGTCGCAGTCATGTCGCAGCGGCCTCGAGCTGGCCCGTCGCGGCGGCGACGATCGTCTCCTCCGATGCATCCGCGTGCGCGAACTCGGCGACGATCCTGCCCTCGCGCATCACGAGGATGCGGTTGGCGAGCCGCAGCACCTCCGGCAGCTCGGACGAGATCACGAGCACGGCCACGCCGGTGCCGACGAGCTCCTCGAGCAGCCGGTGCACCTCCGCCTTCGTGCCGACGTCGATGCCCCGGGTGGGCTCATCGACGATCAGGAGCTTCGGCCGGCGCGCGAGCCACTTCGCGAGCACGACCTTCTGCTGGTTCCCGCCCGAGAGCGACGTCATCGGACTCGAGATGCGGGCGTACTTGACCTGGAGGCGGGTCGCCCAATCGCGCGCGAAGGCCCGCTCCGCTGCTCTGCGGATCAGCCCGGCACGACGCAGGCGGGGAAGCGATGCGAGCGTGATGTTGCGGCTGATCGACATCTCCATGACGAGCCCTTGCTGGCGACGGTCCTCCGGGACGAACCCGATCCCGGCGTCCATCGCGGCGCCCGGTGAGGCCGCGGCGCACCGCCTGGCCGTTGAGCGTGACGCTGCCTGCGTCGAAGCGGTCGATGCCGAAGATCGCCCGGGCGACCTCGCTGCGGCCGGCGCCGACGAGCCCGGCGAGCGCGACGATCTCGCCCGCCCGCACGTCGAACGAGACGTCGACGAAGACGCCCTCGCGCGTCAGGCGCTCGACGCTCAGGACGTTCTCGCCGATGTTCTGCTCCTCGGGGACGTGCTCCGACGAGCTCGCGGCCGACCATCGCGCGGACGAGGTCATCGGGCGTGAGCCCGGCGAGCTCGCGCGACATGACGTGGCGGCCGTCGCGCAGCACCGTCACGCGCTGGCAGAGGCTGAAGACCTCCTCGAGGCGGTGTGAGATGAAGAGCACGGCCGCCCCGTCGCTGCGCAGCTTCTCGGCGACGCCGAAGAGGCGGTCCACCTCGACGGCCGAAAGGGCCGCCGTGGGCTCGTCCATGACGATCACCCTCGCCTCGAGCGACAGCGCCTTGGCGATCTCGACGATCTGCTGCTCGGCGATCGACAGGCCGCGCGCGATGCGGGCCGGATCGAGTTGCACCCCGAGGCGCTCGAAGATCTGCGCGGCCTCTCGGTTCATCGTGCGCCGGTCGATCCGCCGACCCGCGCGCAGCGGCTGCCGGCCGACGAAGATGTTCTCCGCGACCGTCAGGTCCGGGAACTGCACGGGCTCCTGGTAGATGATCGCGATGCCCGCCTCACGTGCGTCCACGGGGCTCGCCAACACGCGATCGGCACCGTCGACGCGGACGGAGCCCCGGTCGGGGAGGTGCACGCCCGCGAGGATCTTGACGAGCGTCGACTTGCCGGCGCCGTTCTCGCCCACGAGTGCGTGTGCCTCGCCGCGCTGCAGGTGAATCGAGACGTCCTCGAGCGCATGAATGGCGCCAAAGGATTTCGACGCGTGGTCGAGGGAGAGGATCGGGGTCGTCGTCGCGTTCATCGCTTGACCGGGACGTGCCGGCTCATCGAGCCGGCACGTCCGGTCGGTGGCTCCTAGAAGTGGAACTTTGCGATGTTCGCCTTGTTGAAGACGTAGGGCGGGCCGAGCAGGACGGTCTGCTTGGGCCCGATCTTGAACGTCCCGAGCTTTCCGGCCTTGAACGACTGGCCGGTCTTGCCGGTGATCGTCCCCGACGCGTAGTTCACCGCAGCGTAGGCGGCGAGGTAGCCGAGATCAGCGGGATTCCACAGCTCGAACCCCTCGATCGTGCCGTCGTTGACGTACTTGCGCAGCGAGTTCGGCGTGCCCAGGCCGGTCAGCTTGACCTTGCCGCGGTACTTCGGCGTGTCGAGCACGGCCGCCGCCGCCGCGATCCCGACGGTCGTCGGCGAGATGATGCCCTTCAGGTTCGGATGCTTCTGCAGCAGTCCCTGCGCGACGGTCGTGGAGAGCGTCGGGTCGTCATTGCCGTAGACGGTGTCGACGAGCTTCATGTTCGGGTACTTCTTGAGCTGCTGCTTCATGAACCCGATCCACGCGTTCTGGTTCGTCGCCGATGCTGCAGCCGAGAGGATCGCGATCTCGCCCGTCTTGTTGATCTGCTTCGCGAGCAGGTCCACTTCGCTCGTGCCGATCGCCTTGGAGTCGGCCTGATTGATGAACATGCTCCGGCAGGCCGGCGCGTCCGAGTCGTACGTCACGACGGCGATCTTCTTCGCCATCGCCTGCTTGAGCGTCGGGCACAGCGCCGATGCGTCGGTGGCCGACACGAGCAGCGCATTCGCGCCCTTCGTGATCGCCGCCTGAATGGCCGGGATCTGGGAGGAGGCGGTCGCCTGCGTGCCGCTCGTCTCCTTGCCGGTCGCCTTGAGTGCGTTGAGCGCTGCGAGGGCACCACCCGACTTGACGCCGTCCGACGTCGTGAAGTACGGATTGCCGAGGTTCTTCGGGATGACGAAGACCTTCAGGCCGGTCTTCAGCGGGGGCGCCGCTGCTGCGGTGGTCGCCGCCACCAGCGCGCCGGCGAGGCACAAGACCCCGAGCGACGCGAGTTGCACTTTCACACGGCCCTTCACGTGATGTCCTTTCGCTGACATGAACTCTGACTTTGCTCGGACGATGACCGCGGGGAGGATGTTGCGGCCAGGACGGTTGCTCACTCGCTTCCGATCGTGTCCGCCACCTCCTTGCGATCGGTAGCCCGGCGTCCGGGGCTGCGGCGCGGCCGTCGCGACGGCGCGTTCGCTCCGCCGTCCGAGGCCGGGTCGGCGCAGACGACGTCCACACCGCGCTCGCGCCACTCTGCAACGAGCTCTCCCGGCGCGCGCGCGTCGGTCACCAGCGCGTCGATCTGTCCGGTCTCGACGAAGGAGAACAGCGCGGTGCGGTGCCATTTCGTGTGGTCGAAGATCCCGATCACGCGCTCGCATGCGTCGACCATCTCGCGCTTGATCCTCACCTCGTCGGGGTTGAGATCCATGAGGCCGCGGTCCGCGCTGATCCCGCGCGCCCCGAAGAAGCCCTTGCCGATGCTGGTGCTGCGGAGGACGCCCGAGGCGAAGTCGCCGACGAGCGACATCGCGGCGTACCGCAGAACGCCGCCCGGGACGATCACGCTCACGCCCGGAGCGTCCGCGAGGGCGCTGGCGACGCGCAGGCCGTTCGTGACCACGACGAGCTCCCGCCTGTCCCGCAGCTCGAGCGCAACGTAGAAGGCGGTGGTGCTCGAGTCGAGAGCGACCGCCTCGCCGTCGCCGACCATCGCGGCCGCAGCCCGCGCGATTGCGCGCTTGGCTGCCTCCTGCACGCGCAACCGGATGTCGAAGGCCGCCTCCGACTGCCCCGATTGGAGCGCGCGGGCTCCACCGCGAACCCGGGCTACGAGGCCCTGTCGCGCAAGATTCGAAAGGTCGCTTCTTACGGTCACCTCCGACACCGAGAAGGCCTGAGCGAGCTCGACCACGGTGACGGCGTCTCGCACCTCGAGTAGCTCAAGAGTACGATCCATGCGCTCTGCAGCTGTCGAGCCGCTCTTCGGAATCTCGGGCACTTCGGGGCTCATCTGGGGTGGCTCCCTGATCCAAGTGCGAAGATCCGAGCTTACGCAGACTTTCGTAACATGTCAATCAATTTACGAAACTGGCCTAATTCGAAAGCACCTGTCTGCGCCAATGCCGCGTACGTACGGCCCCGTAGACTTGCCCGGGTGAGAGTCGGCTTTGCCGGGGCTGGTGCGATCAGCGAGCACCACCTCGCCGTCCTGGGCGGGCAGCCAGGGGTGGAGATCGCCGCGATCTGCGACCTCGACGAGGCCCGCGCCCGCGGCGTCGCCGAGCGCGTGGGCGCCCGCGCGTTCACCGACTGGGAGGAGATGCTCGCGGCGGACGTGCTCGACGCGCTGTTCGTATGCACCCCGCCGGCGCATCACGCGGCACCGGCGATCGCGGCGCTCGCCCGCCGCCTCGCGGTCTACCTTGAGAAGCCGCTCGCGCGCAGCCGTGCCGACGGCGAGGCGATCGTCGAGGCCTGGGAGCGGAGTGGCGCGGTCTGCGCGATCGGCTACCAGTGGCGCTCGCTCGACGTGCTGGACGAGCTGCGCGCAATCCTCGGCAATGCCAAGCCCGGCCTGCTCGTGAGCCGTAGCTTCGGGCCGACCGAGGGCGCGCGCCGGGACCTCGAGCGCGCCGCGACCTGGTTCGCCGATCCGGCCGCCAGCGGCGGGCTGCTATTCGAGCTCGCCAGCCACGACATCGATCTCCAGATCGCGCTCGCCGGTCCGGTCGAGTCGGTGCAAGCGCGAGCGAGCAGCGGTCTGCTCGCGCTCGCCGGCGGCCGGTCGAGCGCGCTCGACGACGCGGTCTCCGTGCTTCTGAGCTTTACGAGCGGCGGCTATCGGCTCGTGCCACGTCGCGTGGACCACCGCGCAGGTCCCGCCGCTCTACGCCCTCGACGTGCAGAGCGCCGACGCCGCGCTGCAGCTGGTCCTCGACCCCGTCTTCGAGTTGCGCGGACGCGCTCGAGGCGCCGAGGTCTCCACGATCGGGACCGTCCACCCACGCGTCTCGTCGGTCACCCGTTTCCTCGACGCCGTGCGCAGCGGCGATCCGGCCGGCGTGCCCTGCAGCCCCGCGGATGCGCTCGCCACGCTGCGCACCCTGCTCGCGTGCGAGCGGGCGATCGCGAGCGGCGAGCGCGTCGCCGTCTAACGCCGTTTCTCAGAGCTTCCCGGGGATCAGCGGCAGGCCGCCGGTGGCGTCCGTCTCCACGCTCCAGAACTTGCCGGTGGTCTGTCCGAAGCCGAGGTCGGCGACCTTGGTGGAGGTGACGTACAGCGTCGGGCCGTCGAAGATGCAGTTGGTCGCGCACTCGTCCAGGAAGATCTCCTCGAGCACCTCACCCTCGGCAGAGAGCACGGTGATGCCGCCCGAGATCGTCGTGCAGACGAACGCCCGGCCGTCGGCCGCGAACGCCATGCCGTCGGGCACGTGGCCGTCACTCAGCTGCGCGAACGTCGTCGCCTGGCCGTTCTCGAGGCGGCAGACCCGATGCCCCATGGACTCGGTCCAGTAGAGACGGCCCTGGGCGTCGAAGGCGATGCCGTTGGGGTAGACGTTCGGCCGCTCCAGCACGAGCTCACCGGCGCCGGAGGAGTCCATCACGTACAGCCGTCCCGGCTGGCGCTCCGGGTAGCGATCGTCGCCCTCGGTGCCGGAGTCGGTGAACCAGAGCCGGCCGTCGGGCCCGAAGGCGAGGTCGTTCGGGCCCGCCAGCGGATGCCCGGCGATCGTGTCTGCGAGCTGCTCGATCGTGCCGTCGGCGTTGACGCGCTGGATGCTCGGGACGGCCGAGAAGTCGCCGCTGCCGGGGACATTGCCGCCCTGCGTGACGTAGACGGCGCCGTCCGTGCCCAGAATCGCACCCCAGGGCGAGCCGCCGGTCTCGGCAAACGTGCTGAATTCGCCGTCGCCATATCTCAACAGTTCGCCCGTATTGCCGTCACAGAAGACGATGGCCCCATCGGGCATCACGACCGGACCCTCGGGAAAACCCAAACCCGACCTCAGGAGCGTTCCTTGCACGTCGCATCCTCTCGCTTCACGAAGACCGTGGCCGGCGCCGGCTGGGAATCTGCTGGCACTCCGTTGTGTGCGTGTGAGATAGTAGCCCGCTCAATAAGCACGAAAGCCCCCTGGAGAATCCGATGAGCGACCTGCATGACGGCCCGCGCGTCTCGCGCGGCACCCTCCTCAAAGGCTCTGCCGCCGTCGCGATCGGCGCGATGGCAGTGCCCGATCTCGCGCTCGCGGCGCGCACGGCCACGCCCAAGCGCGGCGGCACCCTGCGTGCGGGCTTCGTGGGCGGCGGCACCGCCGAGACGCTCAACCCGTTCCTCGGCGTCACTCCCATCGACGAGGCGCGCATCCAGAACCTCTACGACCCGCTCGTGCTCGTCAACGCCGATCTCACCCGCAGCCCGGGGCTCGCGCTCGAGTGGACGCACAACAAGGACGCCACCGTCTGGGAGGTCAAGCTCCGCCCGGGCGTCACGTTCCACAACGGCAAGACCTTCGGCGCCGAGGACGTGATCTGGTCGATCCAGCAGATGGCGGGCAAGACGAGCGCCGCGCTGCCGTTCGTCTCCGGCATCAAGCTGGGCGAGCTGAAGGCCGTCAACAAGCTGACGGTGCGCATCCCGCTCAAGGCCGCCGATGCGGATCTCTCGGGCAACTTCACCTACTACAACACGTGGATCGTCCCCAAGGGCCAGACGGCCAAGGACTACAAGAAGCCGATCGGCACGGGCCCGTTCATGGCCCAGTCGTTCACGCCCGGCCGGCAGAGCGTGTTCACGAAGAACCCGAACTACTGGGTGAAGGGCAAGCCCTACGTCGACTCGCTCAAGATCACGAACATCGACGACAACACGGCGCGCCTCAACGCGCTGCTCTCGGGCCAGATCGACGCCATGGCGCAGCTGCCGACGCAGCAGGCCAAGGCGCACGCGTCGACCGGCGACATCAACGTCCTGGTGGCCCCGTCGCCGCAGGCGATGATGTTCTACATGGACACGACGAAGGCGCCGTTCACGGACCCGCGTGTCACGCTCGCGATCAAGCTGATCGCCGATCGCAAGGCGCTCGTCGACAGCGCGATCTCGGGCTACGGCACCGTCGGCAACGACATCTTCGGCGCGGGCCTGCCGTTCTACGACAAGTCGCTGCCGCAGCGCGCGCAGGACATCGACAAGGCCAAGTCCCTGCTCAAGGCGGCCGGGCAGTCGGACCTCAAGATCACGCTGAACACGTCCCCGATCTTCCCCGGCTTCGTCGAGGCGGCGACGCTGCTCGCGCAGCAGGCCAAGCAGGCGGGCGTGACGATCAACCTCAAGCAGGTGGCGCCGAACTCGTACTACAACCCGTCGCTCCTGTATCTGAAGATGCCGTTCGCCGAGACGCAGTGGCCGATCTCGTCGCTCAAGTTCTTCTTCCTGCAGGCGCTGGCGACGGATGCGCCCTACAACGAGACGCACTGGAAGTCGAAGTCCTGGAACGACCTGCTGAGCAAGGCGATCGCCGAGCCCGACAAGGCCAAGGCGCAATCGCTCTGGAACCAGGTGCAGAAGATCCAGTACGACAAGGGCGGCTACCTCAACTGGACGAACGCCGACTGGGTGGACGGCCTCTCGAAGAAGGTGCAGGGCCTCAAGCCCAGCGCCGCCGGTGTGCTCGGCAACTACCGCTTCCTCGACGCCTGGCTCGCCTAGAGGTTCTGACCACCACCCCAACCATGCACGCTCATGCAGTTAGAACCTCTTAGAGTTCTGACGCTGTGAGCTCGACGGTCGCGGCACCTGTTGCGGGGGGCCGCGAGGCCTCGCCAGTATTCCGCTTCGTGGGGCGGCGGCTGGTCGGCGCCGTCGTTGCCCTGTTCGTCGCCTCGCTCGTGATCTTCGCCGGCACGCAGTTGCTGCCGGGCAACGCCGCGAGCGTCGTACTGGGCCGCAACGGCAACCCGGCCACGGTCAAGCTGCTGAATCGGCAACTGCACCTCGACCGCCCGGCCTGGCAGCAGTACACGGACTGGATCGAGGGGCTGGCGCACGGCGATCTCGGCAACTCGGCGGTCGGCATGGCGCAGGGAGCCTCCAGCGCGCCGATCTGGCCGCTGATCTCGGACGCCGTCAAGAACACCACGATCCTCGCCTTGATCACGGCGCTGTTCATGATCCCCCTCTCGCTCGGCCTTGGCGTGCTCGCGGCCGTGACGCGGGGGGGATGGGTCGACCACGCCATCTCCGTCGGCTCGCTCGCGGCGATCGCCCTGCCCGAGTTCGTGATCGGCTCGCTGCTGATCGGCGTCTTCTTCGTGGGCCTCGACTGGCTGCCGCCGGTCGCGATCGTCGCGCCCGGCGCCAGCCCGCTGGACGATCCGACCAAGCTGGTGCTGCCGATCGCGACGCTTCTGCTCGCGTCGCTGGCTGCGGGCATCCGCATGGTGCGGGCCACCATGCTCGAGGTCCTGCAGACGGAGTACGTGCAGACGGCGCGGCTCAACGGCGTGTCCGAGCGACGCGTGCTGTGGCGCTATGCACTGCGCAACGCGCTGCCGACCAGCGTCCAGATCCTGGCGCAGAACCTGCAGTGGCTGATCGGCGGGATCATCATCACCGAGAGTGTCTTCGCCTATCCCGGCATCGGCTCGACGCTGGTCGTCGCCGTTCAGAACCGCGATCTCACGCTCGTGATGTCGGTCTCGATGCTGATCGCGGTCGTGTACGTGCTGCTCAACCTGATCGCCGACCTGCTCGTGATGCTCCTCGTGCCGAAGCTGCGGGAACCGGCATGACCGGCCGGCTGCGCTTCCTGCGCTCGTTCTCGGGCGCGCTCGGCGCGAGCATCGTCGTCTTCGTCGTGCTCGTCGCGGTCTTCGGCCGGTACGTCGCGCCGCACGACCCTTCGGCGCCGATCGGGATCCCGCTCAGCGACGCGTCCAGCAACGCCTGGCTCGGCACCGACTTCCTCGGCCGCGACGTCTTCAGCCGCCTGCTCTACGGCGGCCGCTCGGTGCTCGCGGTCGCGCTCGCCGCGACGCTGCTCGCATACGCCGTCGGACTCGCGGTCGGCCTGATCGCGGGCTACAGCCGCTCGCTCGTCGATCCAATGCTGATGCGCTCGGTCGACGTGCTCCTCGCCTTCCCGCCCCTGCTGTTGCTGCTCATCCTGATCACCGGCGCGGGCACGAGCGTCGGCGTCCTGATCGTGGGCGTCGCGATCATCCAGGCGCCGGGCATCAGCCGCGTCGTCAGGACCGCGACGCAGGTCGAGGCCGTGCGCGCCTATGTGGAGGCCGCCGTTGCGCGGGGCGAGCGCACGTTCGCGGTCGTCGGCCGGGAGGTGCTGCCGAACATCCTCGCACCCCTCCTGGTCGACTCGGGGCTGCGCTTCACGTTCTCGATCCTGATCATCGCCTCGGTCAACTTCCTCGGCCTCGGGCTGCAGCCGCCGAGCCCCGACTGGGCGCTCATGATCAGCGAGAACCGCGAGTTCAGCTCGGTCAACGTGCTCGCGGTGCTGGCGCCGGCGGCAATGATCGCCCTGCTCACGATCGGCATCAACCTCGCGGGCGACGGCATCGCACGCTCGCTCGGACGCTCCTACGTGCCGAAGACCGCGCGGAGCGTGACCGAATGAGCCTCGCCGCGCCGCCACGCTCGGTCGTACGCGTCGACGGCCTGACGCTCGCGCTGCGCACCGGCGAGCCGGTGGTCGAGGACGTCAGCTTCTCGCTGGGAGCCGGCGAGATCCTCGGGCTCGTCGGCGAGTCGGGCAGTGGCAAGACGACGACGGCGCTCGCGTTGCTCGGGTACACGCGCCCCGGAGTCGTGTGGCGCAGCGGCACGGTCGAGGTGGGCGGCGAGCAGGTGCGCGGGCGTGACGAGCGCTCCCTGCGAAGCCTGCGCGGCCGCGTCGTCTCCTACGTGCCGCAGGATCCGGGCGGAGCGCTCAACCCGTCGCTGCGCGTCGGCGAGGCGATCCTCGACGTCCTGTCCGCGCACCGAGCAGGCGAGGGCTCGCCCGAGTCGGTGCACGCGGCACTCGACCGGGTCGAGCTCGGAGCGGACTCGGGCTTCACGCGTCGCTACCCGCACCAGCTCTCGGGCGGACAGCAGCAGCGCGTGACGATTGCGATGGCGTGCGTCTGCGAGCCGCCCGTCGCCGTGCTCGACGAGCCGACCACGGGGCTCGACGTGCTGACGCAGGATCGCATCCTGTTCGAGCTCGACCGCCTGCGCCGCGAGCAGGGCATGGCCATGGTCTACGTCTCCCACGACCTCGCGGTGGTAGCGCGCATGGCGGACCGCATCGTCGTCATGTACGCGGGCCGCGTCGTCGAGAGCGCCCTCGGCCGCAGACGTCATCGAGCGGCCGCGTCATCCGTATACGCGCGCGCTCGTGGGCGCGATCCCCGACTTCCGCGACCCGCGCTCGCTGCGCGGCATCCCCGGCGTCTCGGTCGGCGTGGGCGAGTGGCCGAAGGGGTGCGCCTTCGCGCCGCGCTGCGAGCACGCCGCCGTGCAGTGCGACGAGGCCGTGCCGGTGCTCGCCGATGCTGCTCCGGGGCACGCGGTGCGCTGCTGCCGTGCGCACGAGATCGCCGTGGTCGAGCGATCGGCGAGCACGCTGCGCGAACGGCCCGCCGACCCCGAAACCGCTGCGCTGCTCGAGGTGTCCGGGCTCGAGGCGAGCTATCGCAGCCGCCGGGCGGCCCGTCCGGCCGTCGCGGGCGTGTCGTTCGCGATTCCGACGGGACGCTGCGTCGCGCTGGTGGGCGAGTCGGGCAGCGGCAAGACGACGGTCGGCCGTTGCATCGCGGGGCTGCACCGGCCGTCCGGCGGCAGCATCCTGTTCGGCGGCGAGCCGCTCGCTGCAGACGCGGCCTCGCGCCCGCTCGCCGTGCGGCGCCGCATCCAGATCGTGTTCCAGAACCCGTTCGAGTCGCTCAACCCCCGCCACCAGGTGCGCAGCTCGATCGCGCGGCCGCTGCGCGTGCTGATGCGCCTGTCGCGCCGCGACGCCGACGCCCGGGTCGGCGAGCTGCTCGAGCGGGTGCGCCTGCCGAAGCGCGTGGCCGAGCGCTTCCCGGTCGAGCTCTCGGGCGGCGAGCGTCAGCGCGTGGCGATCGCGCGCGCACTGGCGGCCGAGCCCGACCTGCTGATCTGCGACGAGGTCACCTCCGCGCTCGACGTCTCCGTGCAGGCCGCGGTGCTCGAGCTGCTGCAGGAGCTGCAGCGCGCGCTCGGGCTGAGCATGCTGTTCATCACCCACAACCTCGGCGTCGTCGCCTGCGTCGCCGACACCGTGCTCGTGATGGATCAGGGCTCGCTGGTCGAATCCGGCCCCGTCGCAGAGGTGCTGGAGCACCCGCGTCACGAATACACGCAGCGGCTGCTCAGCGCGGCGCCCACGTTGGCGGACGTCGCCCCTGCACTGTGAGCATGCGCTCGCGCATCGCGATCGTCGGCGGCCACGTCGTCTCTCCCGCATCGACCTCGGCTGCGGACGTGCTGATCGAGGACAGCCTGATCGCCGCGGTCGGCGAGGTCGAGCGCGGCGGCGCGGAGGTGATCGACGCGACCGGCTGCCTGGTGCTTCCAGGGGCGGTCGACGTGCACACGCATGTGTTCGGCGGCGTCCGCGACGATACGCGCTCGGCGCTGCTCGGCGGCACCACCAGTGCGCTCGCCTTCGTCGACGCCCTCGAGGGCGAGCGCCCGGTCGAGGCCGCCCGCCGCACGCTCGCCGACGAGCTGCCCGCGTCGCACATCGATCTCGCGTTCCACGCCGTGATCTGGGAGCCGCTCGCATACCGCGCGGGCGACATGAGCGACGTCGCCGAGCTCGGGATCGGCAGCGTCAAGCTGTGGCTCGCCTACGTCGAGCTCGGCATCATGGCCGACGACGACGTCGCGCTCGCGGTCATGCAGGAGGCCGCGTCGCTCGGCATGGTCGTGCTGGCGCACTGCGAGAACGGGCGCGCGATCGACCTTCTGACCCGGCAACTGGTCGCGGAGGGCCGGCTCGGTCTCGACTCGCTCCCGCGCAGCCGGCCGATCGCGCTCGAGGCCGAGTGCGTGCACCGCTTCCTCGCGCTTGCCGAGGTCGCGGGCGCGACTCCGTACGTCGTGCACGTCACCGGGGCGCGGCCGCTCGCCGAGATCGTGGCGGCGCGGCAGCGCGGGTTGCCCGTCTACGGCGAGGTCTGCCCCCACCACCTGCGCTTCGAGCGCGCCGGGCACGAGGGGCCGGACGCGCTGCGCTACGTGATGACGCCGCCGCTGCGCACGGCACGCGACCGCGCCGCGCTCATGCGCGGCCTGCGCGACGGCGCGCTCGACACCTACGCCTCCGATCACTGCCACCTGCGGCTCGATCGCGACAAGGTGCCGGTCGCCGGCGATTTCACGAAGGTCCCGACCGGCCTGCCGGGCATCGGCGCTCGCCTGCCGCTCGGGTTCGCCGCGCCTGTCGAGGACGTGGCGCCGCTCTCGCCCGAGCGGCTCGTCGACGTGGCCTGTGCGCAGCCGGCGCGCATCTTCGGGCTGTATCCGCGGAAGGGCGTGATCGCCGTGGGGAGCGATGCCGATGTCGTCGTCTGGGATCCGTCGAAGCCGTCCCGGCTCACGCTCGCGGGCATCGGCGACGGGCTCGACTGGTCTCCCTACGAGGGCATCGAGGTGCCCGGCTCGGTCCGGCACGTGCTCGCGCTCGGCGATCACGTGGTCGACGACGGGCGCTTCACGGGCGACGAGCACCGAGGCGCCTACCTGCCCTCGGGCAACCTCGCGGCCGGTGCGGCGCGGCGCTTGACGCCAGTTTAACGCCTCCTAGTACGCCATCCAGCCGCCGTCGACGAGGACGTTCGCACCGCTCATGTACGTGCACTCGTCCGAGGCCAGGAAGACGGCGAGCGAGGCGACGTCCTCGGGCCGGCCGAGGCGGGGGAACGGCGTGCGCGCGTGTGAGTAGGCCAGCGTTTCGGGCGTGTCCGGCTCGTCGATGGGCGTCGTCAGGATCTTGCCCGGCGCCACGGCGTTGCAGATGATGCCCTGCGGCCCGAAGTCGACGGCGATCTGGCGCGTGAGGTTGACGACGCCGCCCTTGGCCGCGCAGTACGCCAGGTGATCGGGAGCGCCGACCATCCCGTGCTGAGAGGAGATCGTGACAATGCGCCCGCGCGCCTCGCCGACGGGCTCCTGGGTCAGCATCTGCTGGACGGCGCGCTTGCAGCAGAGGAAGACGCCGCGCAGGCCGACCGCCATGATCGCGTCCCAATCGTCCTCGCCGGTTTCGAGCAGTCCCTTGGAGTGCGGCCCCGCCACGATCGCGTTCGGCACCATGACGTCGAGCCGGCCCGTGCGCTCCACGGCCGTGCGCACGAGCAGATCGATGTCCGCGGCGCTGGCCGCGTCCGACTGCACGAAGGTGCCCAGCCCGCCGGCCTCCAGAATGAGGTCCGCAGTCGGGCGGCCGCCCTCCCGCGGCTCCACGCGCACGTCACCGACGACCACGTCGGCGCCCTCGGCGGCGAAGCGCAACGCCATCGCGCGTCCGAGACCGGAGGAGCCACCGGTCACGACGATGGATTTCCCTGCGAGGCGTGCCATGTCGCCGATCGTAGACGCGCGGCTCGCGCGGAGCGCGGCCGTCGGAGCGGTGCCCGTCAGCCGTCGCGGGCAGCCCACCGCTCGTTGATCTCGGCCCACGTCGGGGCGGGTCCCGGGAGGGCATCGCCGCCGGGCTGGTGCATCGCCTCCAGGATCAGGGCGAGGTAGCGATGCCGGAGCTGGTGGGTGCGCTCCCCGTCCCCGGCGCGCACGGCGGCGAGTTGCTCGAAGATCAGGGACAGGTCGTGGACATCGAGGCCGGGCCGCAGCGCGCCGGCCGCGCGCGTGCGCCCGAACAGCTCGGCGAGCAACTCCGCCGAGCGGTGGCCGTTCGCCCACATCTCCGGCGTCGGCGTGAAGGTGCCGGCGAGTGCGCGCGTGAGCGAGCTCGTGTTGGCATCGACCGCACGGCGCATGAAGTCGGCGAACGCCGTCCAGGGGTCGCGATCGTCGGCGAGCGCCGCCTCGAGCTCGTCGATGAACCGCTGCAGACCGTCGCCGGCGAGCGTGCGCAGGAGGTCCTCCTTGCCCGGGTAGCGGCGATAGAGCGCGCTGATGCCGACCCCTGCTTCCCGCGCGACCGCCGAGATGGGCGCGCCCGGGTCGGCCGTGAAGACCGCGCGAGCGGCCTCCAGGATCACACCGTCGTTGACCGCCGCCTGTGCGCGACGGCCGCTGAGCGGGAGAGACTGCGGTTCGCTCATCGGACGCGCATTCTAGCTGGAACAAATCATTCCGTTCTGATATTGTACGGAACAGAACAGTTCGTTCCGTATACCAGAGAGGAGTGCACCGTGGATTGGAAGATCGAGCTCGTTTCGGTTCCCGTGTCCGACGTCGATCGCGCGAAGGCCTTCTACGTCGACCAGGTCGGTTTCACGGCCGACCACGACCACGCGGTCGGCGACGGCCTGCGCTTCGTCCAGCTGACCCCTCCCGGCTCGGCTTGCTCGATCGTGCTCGGGGAGGGCATCACCGAGGCGGAGCCGGGCTCGGTGGGCGGGATCCAGATGGTCGTCGGCGACGCCGACGCCGCGCACGCGGAGCTCGTCGCGCGTGGCGTCGAGGTGAGCGACGTCCAGGAGTTCCCGTGGGGACGGTTCGTCTTCTTCAGCGATCCCGACGGCAACCGCTGGTCGGTGCAGGAGCTGCCGGCGCGCGGCTAGGTATCCAGCGGGGCCGGTGTACGCTCGCGTGGTGCGGCGGACGCTGACCCTGGGCCTGGTGCTGCTCGTGCTCGGCCCGGCGGCCGCGGCGGGCGACGGCGGCCCGGTGCGCTCGTTCGGGGCGGGCGGCGCCGTCTCGTTCGCGCCGCAACGATTCTCCTCGAGCGCCGGCGTGGTCGTCGACGCGCAGGGCCGCACGCTCGTCGGGGCGACGCTCGATGACGGCTCGCTCCTGCGCACCCGCGCAGCGGTACTGAGGCTGCTGCCGGGCGGCGCGCTCGACCCCTCGTTCGGGAGCGGCGGCGTGGCGACGATCGCACCGCCGCCTCCCTATGCGACTACGCGCGCTGAGGCCATCGCACTCGACGCACAGGGCCGCATCGTCGTCGCGGGCGAGGTCGACGACGCCGTGCCCGCAGTCGCTCGTCTGTTGGCCGACGGGACGCTCGACCCCGATTTCGCGGGCGGTGGGCTGCTGATCGCCAGCGGCGCATACGGTGGTCTGCCGGGCGGATGGAAGTCCGTCGCAGTCGCCGGCCCGAGCATCGTCCTCGCCGGTGCGGTCGACGGCGCGCCGCCGTTCGGAACGAGCCTCGGACGGATCGCGGTCGTCGCCCGGATCACTGACAGCGGGCGGCCGGACGCCGCCTTTGCCGCGGGCGGGTTCCTGCAGGTGCCGATCGCCGGCGTCACGTTTGCGAGCACCCACGCCGTCGCGATCGATCGTCGCGGCAGGATCGTGCTCGGCATCTGGCGCGCGACGACCGTCGCGTTCCCCGGCGACGTGGCTGCCGCAGTCGTCCGCATCACTGCGGCGGGCCGCCTGGACGGCGCATTCGGAAGTGGCGGCCTGGTCGTGCTCGGGCCGCTCCAGGGGCACGCGCCGGCGGTGAGCGTCACGGGCACGGGTGCGATCCTCGCGGTGGGCGGATGGTCAGCACCGACCTCGGCCGTCGTGGTCGCCGCCCGGCTTCGGCCGAGCGGGCGTCTGGACACGACCTTCGGCGCGAGCGGACTGCTGTCGGGCGAGGCCTCGCCGGCGGCCGGCGCGCTCGACTGCCGTGGCGACGTCCTCCTGGCGGGCGGCGACGGCATCCGGCGATTCGGCCCGGATGGACGGCTCGACCGCACATTCCGGACAGCGGGGGTCCCACGCGTCTGCGGTCGGGGCGACGACCGCGGCCTTCGCTCCCGACTCGCTCGCGCCCGCCCCGGACGGGTCGCTCGTGCTCTCGGGCACGGCTTCCGACGGGCCGATCACGATCGGCGGGTCGACCCAGACCGGCGCCACGTCCATCGCTGTCGCGCGCGTGAGCGCGCGTTGCCCGGTCGTCGATTCGACGAGACCGACCGTGACGCTCACGTGCTCCACCGGCTGCGCCCACGTGACCGGCGCGGCGCTGGACGACCCCGTGGGGCAAGGCGTCCGGCGCGTCCTCCTGGGCATCGAGCGCATCGCTGGAAGCGGCTGCGCGGCCTGGAACGGCCGCCGCTTCCCACGTATCGCGTGTACACGGGCCGCCGTCCGGCTGGTCGCGGTGCCGCTCCTGCGCGGCGCGTTCCGGACGCCGCCTCTCGGCGCCGGGCGCTTCGTCGTACGCGCCGTCGCGATCGACGGCGCGGGCAACCGCTCGCGGATCGCCGTGCGCAGCGTCCGCCGTCAGTAGCCCATCCCGTGCGGGGGCGAGGCCTGCTTCGTGATGGACGTCCCCTCCGGCGAGACGACGTACCAGTTGGCGCCAAAGGCGTTGCTGCCCTGGCCGTTGAGGTCGCCCGCCTTGTTGTCACCGCTGAAGGTGTAGAGCGGGTGGCCGTTGTAGCTGAGCTGCTTCGTGCCGCCGCCGCGGGTGATGGTCGTCAGCAGCGAGGCCTTCGCGCCCGAGCCGGCGTGGAGCTTCGCGCTCGAGGGTGCAGCCGGCGGCCAGGCCTTCGCGCACGCGCCGGTGCACGAGCTCGCGCCGCCGCTGTCCTTGGCGAAGAGGTAGAGCGTGTCGCCGTCGCGATCCACGAGGATCGTGCCGACGCTCGTGTCGGCCGTCGACACCGTGGAGTTGCCGCTCGCAGTGGATTTGCTGCTGCCCCCGCAGGCGGCCGCAAGCACGGCGGAAGTCAGCAGCAGCGCGAGGGTGAGAAAGCGCTTCGACATGGCAACTGCGTTTACGTGCCGGTCCCACCGCCGGTTTCGGTTCGCCGCAGCAGGCGTCGCAGCAGCGATGGGCGCCGTGGCTGGGTCGCGAGCCAGTCCTCGCGCAGCGGCAGCCGGCCCTGGCTGCGCGCCGCGAGCACGCATTCGCTGTGGGCGTGGCGCCGGCGGCTCGAGTCGCCCTCCGGTGCAATCAGCATGTGCTCGGTGGCCGCGTGCAGCCGGTGGCCGCAGAGCGGGCAGGTGTACGTGGACGGCTTGCTGTTACGCGCCCGCCGAGCCTCCCACCACAGCGCGGGCTCGAGCCTGGCCATCAGCCGAGATCGCGGAAGAACGTGAAGTAGAACTGCCGCCAGGCCGTCCACCAATCGTCTGCGCGCGACACCAGCGTGCGACCGTCGGCGACCTCCACGACGGCGTGGTGGCGGTAGCGCTCGACCTCGTCACTGGTTGCGAGCTCGACCCTGATCTCACACGGAGAGCCCGGGTCGTACGGCGCGACGGCGGTCCGGTCCGAGAGCGCGGACGCGGCGGCCTGCTCGATCATCTCGCGCGCCCGAAGCGGCGCCACGTGACGCGCGCTGAAACGGCCCGTCCCCTGCTTGACGGCGACCGTGGTGAGGCCGTCGCCGAGCAGTTCCGTGACCTCGCGGCAGACGGCCGTGTCGCCCGTGACCATCAGCACCGGGCACCCCCACGTGCCGCACAGGGCGGCGTTGATGCCCGACTCGCCGACGAGTGTCCCGTTGAACGCGAGGCTGCGCCAGCCCGTGCCCGAGACCGTGTGATTGAGCACGCCGTCGGGCGTGCCCGCCATCGCGTGCATGCCGACCAGCAGCGCGGCGTCGCATCCCTGCTCGAGGAACTCGGTGTACTCCGTCCACTCCTGCTGGACGACGAAGTCGCAACGGGCGTCGAGCTGGTCGGGGATCAGCGAGTTGAACGTCCAGCCCTCGCCGGCGCCGTGGCAGTCCATCACGACGACCTCTGTTGCGCCGCCCGTGAACGCTCCCCGCACCGCCGCGTTGATCTCCTCGGTGTAGAGCCTCGATCGCTCGGTGTGGAGCGCCTCGCCACCCGTGACGTCGGCCCACTTGGTGACGCCCGCGATGCCCTCCATGTCGCTCATGATCAGGACTCGCACCTGCGTGAGGCTAGCAGCGAGCACACACCCCGAGACCGGAGATGAGATGCCGCGCCTGATTCCCAGCCCCACCTCGATTCCCGTGCCAGGCGGCAAGGTGATCGACGAGTACGTCGGCAGTGTCAACACGCGAACCGACGGCATCAGCATCGCCCACATGCGTGCGCCGGCGGACTGGAAGGAGCCGTTTCAGACGCCCGCGTTCGACGAGTACACCGTCGTCCTGAAGGGCTCGCTGCGGGTCGAGCACGACGCGGGGCACACCGACGTCCGCGCGGGTCAGGCGATCCTGACCGCTGCCGGAGAGCGCGTCCGCTACTCGACGCTGGAGGCCTGCGAGTACGTCGCCGTGTGCCTGCCGGCATTCACGCTCGATCGCGTTCAGCGCGAGAATTCCTGAGCACGTGCGCTCTCGTCGCCGCCCGACCGTCGGCCATCATGGGGGTGTGCAGCTGCAAGGCTCATGAGACTCGACGCAGGCATCCTTTCGCTCGCCCCCAGCGACCTCTCGCGACACCTGGGGTGCGCCCACGCGACGGGGCTCGCGCTGCAGGCGGCGCGAGGAGAGCACGCCGGGCCAACGCGCGGCGGGGCGTACGAGCGCCTCATCTTCGAGAAAGGCGACGCCCACGAACGCGCCTATCGCGATCAGCTCGTGGCAGCAGGGAGTCGAGGTCACGGAGATCGAGCAGTCGGGCAGCTACGCGGACATGGCCGCGCGCACGCGCAGCGCCATGGAGGCCGGTGCAGCGGTGATCTACCAGGCGACGTTCGAGTTGAGCCGCTGGCGAGGCCACGCCGACTTCCTCGAGCGGATCGAGCTTCCGACGGCGCTCGGCGAATTCGGCTACGAGGCCGTGGACACCAAGCTCGCGCGCAACGAGGCGCGGCCCGCGCACGTGTTGCAACTGTGCTTCTACAGCGCGGGCATCCGGGACGTGCAGGAGGTCCCTCCCGAGCACATGCACATCGAGCTCGGCTCCGGTCGCCGCGAGTCGCTCCGGCCGCGCGATTTCGACGCCTACTTCGCGCGCGCGCAGCGCTCGCTCGAGCGCTTCGTCGACGCGCCGCCGGTCACGGTCGCCGTTCCCTGCGCGGCCTGCGAGATGTGCGGGTTCCGCGACGACTGCGACGCGCAGTGGCGCGCCCGCGACGACCTCTCGTACGTCGCGGGGATCCGGCGCTCCCAGACCGTGGCGCTCGAGGCCTCGGGAGTCACGACGCTCGCCGCGCTGGCCGACGACTCGGTCCTCGGCACGCCTGTGGACATCGGTGCCGGGACGCTCGCGGCGCTGCACGAGCAGGCCGAGCTGCAGGCGGCGACGCGGTCGAGCGACACGATCGCCACCCGGCTCGTGCAGCCGACCGAGCAGGGTAGGGGGTTCGAGCGAATTCCCGAGCCCTCGCGGCTCGATCTGGCGATCGACCTCGAGGGCGATCCGTTCTGGCGTGCCGACCGCGATCTCACGTTCATGTTCGGACTGCTTTCCCGGTCCGGTGGCGAATGGACATACCGGCCGGAGTGGGCGCACGACGAGGACGAGGAGCGCGCGCTCGTAGCGACGGTGATCGATGCGATCCACGAGCGGCTGCGCGATGACCCGGCGATGCACGTCTACCACTACGGGCACGTCGAGGTCAGCGTGCTCAAGCGGCTCTGCATGCTCTACGCGGTCCGCGAGGCCGAGCTCGACCAGCTGCTGCGGCGTCACGTCTTCGTCGATCTCGCGCAGGCGGTCCGCCAGGCCGTGCGCATCGGCCTCGAAGGCTACGGGCTCAAGCAGGTCGAGAAGCTCCCGGGCTTCGTGCGCACGGCCGAGGTGGGGCGAGGCGCTGACGCGGTGCTCGAGTACGAGCGCTATCTCGGCTCGCGCGACCCCAGCCACCTGCGGGCGATCGAGAGGTACAACGCCGAGGATTGCCGCTCGACCGTCGCGGTGCTCGAGTGGTTGCGCGACCAGGCCCCCGGCGACGTCACCTGGCTCGCCGCCGACGATGGGCGGCCGGAGGAGGTAGAGGTCGCGGAGCCGAGCGAGCGAGAGCTGCTTCGCGAGCAGCTCGTCGAGGGCGAGCCCGAGGGCAGCGAGCGCTGGCTCGCGGGCGAGTTGCTCGCCTACCACAGTCGCGCGGCGAAGCAGCAGTGGTGGGCCTACTTCGCGCGCAGGGAGATGACGCAGGAGGAGTTGCTCGCCGACAGCGAGGCGCTCGCGGGTCTACGGCCGAGGACAGACCTCGCGCCGGAGCGTCGTCAAGCGCTCGCGTGCCCACGCGATGTCGTTCCCGCTCCAGGAGCACAAGGTCTCGAGCGGAAAGGAGATGGAGGATCCCGAGTCCGGCGCGGGCGTGAGCATCCACGCGCTCGATGAGGACGCCGGCCTCGTCTGGATCAGGCGGGGAATCGGGCAGCGAGGCGCCCCTGCCGTCCGCGGCGATTCCCGGCGGACCGATCGCGATGACCGCGCATCAGGACGCGCTCTTGCGGGTCGCCATCTCGGTACGCGATCGGTCCGACGAGTTCCCTGCGGTCGAGCGCCTGTTGCGCAACGACCCGCCGGTGATCTCCGGGCGCGCTCCGGGCGGGAGCGTCCAGACCACGGACATGCAGGAGCTGCGCGCGCTCGCCCATGGCCTCGAGGAGAGCACGCTCGTCATCCAGGGGCCGCCCGGAACCGGCAAGACCTACACGGGCGCGCGGCTCGTCACCGACCTCGTCCGGGCCGGCAGGCGTGTCGGCCTGGCGGCGTTCAGCCACAACGCGATCGACAACCTCTGCCGCGAGATCGAGGCGGCCGCGGCGGAGGAGGGGCTCACGTTCGCGGGCACGCGCCACGGCGCCGGCTACCACGACGGCGCCCTGATCAAGGCCGGCGAGGGTGGAAGTTACCCCGACAGCGCGGTGATCGCCGCGACCTCCTGGCTGTTCGCTCGCAAGGAGTGGGACGGCGAGCTCGACGTCCTCGTGATCGACGAGGCGGGCCAGTTCGCGCTCGCCGACGCGCTGGCCTGCGGCACCTCGGCGCGCAACCTGATCCTGCTCGGGGATCCGAGCCAGCTGAGCCAGGTCGTCCAGGGCACGCACCCGCCCGGCTCGGATGCGAGCGCGCTCGCCCACGTCCTCGCGGGCGAGCAGACGATCCCGGAAGACCGCGGGATCTTCCTCGACGAGTCGTGGCGCATGCGCCCCGATGTGTGCGCGTTCATCTCGAGCGAGTTCTACGACGGACGGCTGCACTCGCATGCCGGCTCCGGCGAGCGCTCGACGAGCGCGGGGACAGGGCTCAGGCTCCTGACCGTCGCCCACGCCGGCAACAGCTCTCACTCGCGGGAGGAGGTTGCCGCGATCGCGGCCCAGATCGACGGCCTCCTGCGCGAGAGGATCACCGAGCAGGGCGGCCACGAGCGTCCGATCAGCGCCGGCGACATCATGGTGGTGGCGCCCTACAACGCCCAGGTCCGCCTCTTGCGGGCGGCGTTGCCGGACGGCGTGAAGGTCGGCACCGTCGATCGCTTCCAGGGTCAGGAAGCCGCGATCGTCTTCTTCTCGATGGCCACGTCGAGCGGCGAGGATGCGCCGCGGGACGCGGGCTTCCTGTTCTCGCGCAATCGCCTCAACGTCGCCCTCTCCCGCGCGCAGTCGCTCGCCGTCGTCGTGTGCAGCCCGGCCCTGCTCGACACGTGTGCGACCAGCGTCGAGGACATGCGCCTGCTGAACACGCTCTGCCGTTTCGCGGAGACTGCCGCGCCTGCGCGCTGACGCTGCGGTACGGCAGTGAAGACCTCACGCCGGACGCGTTCGTCGACCTCACGCGCGGGAGCTACGGGCAGGTCATGCGCGTCTTCGAAGGCCTGGGCGACCCAGGCGCGCACCGACGAGCTCGACGCCGCTCTGCGGCGGTTCGCGCGCACGTTCGATCAGGGCGTGCCGGGGGAGCCGCGGCTGGAAGGCGAATACCAGCTCACGCCTGCCCGGCGCCGTGCTCTCTGACGAGCATGGCCGGTAGGAGCGCCACCACGAGGACGACTGCCAGAGCCGCCCAGATCGCCCGGTAGCTCCCGGCCAGATCGGCGACGAGGCCATACAGCGGCGGGCTTGCTGCGATCGCGCACGCGATGAACGTGATCGCAAAGCCCGTCGCTGCGCCGACTCGCTCCGGCCCTGCGACCTCGGCGATCATCGTGATCAAGAGGCCCTGGTAGCCGATCAGCGCGAGGCCGGCGAGCGCGACGATGCAGCCGATCAGGACGATCGGCGCCGTCGGCGGCACGATGAACAGCAGCAGCGCACCGATCAGGCCGAGGACGTTGATCGTGAGCAGGTACACCTTGCGGCTGCCGCCGCGATGCCTGTCACTGACGAAGCCCCACAGCACCCGGCCGATGATGCCCGCGACGTTTGCGACCGCGACGAGGATCGATCCCTCGGCGAGCGAGAGGCCGGCGCCCTCGTTGAGAGCCAGCGCGAGGAACGCGACGAGCGCGTACTGACCGGTCACGATCAGACATCCCCAGCTCGTCAGGAGGAGCAGGTCGCGGTTGCGCCCGACATGCGGTTGCGGTCCCTCGACGCGCGGTGGGGGAGGGGCGTCGCGGAGGCTCAGCAGCGGGAGGGCCGTCAGTGCCGCCACGCAGGCAGCGAAGGCGAGACTCCAGCGCCAGCTCGTGGCGTGCGCGATCCACGGCAGCGTGGCCGCTGCGACGAGGCCCCCGACCGGGATGCCCGTCTGCCGGATGCCGAGCGCGACGCCGTGGCGATTCCTCGGAAACGCAAGCAGCACCATGCGGCCGCCGGCCGGCGTGGCGCTCGCGCCCGCTGCGCCGGCGAGCACCATCAGCGGCACGAACGCGGGCAAGGGCATCAGCGACGCGACGAGCACGATCGCCGCGGTGGCGAGCCCGCCGACCAGCAGCGTTCGCTGCTCGCCGAGGCGATCCGCCGCGACGCCGGCCGCATAGGCGCCGACGATCCTCCCGAGCGCGAACGACGCGACCACGAGGCCGGCGAGGAACGCCGAGAGGCCGAGATCGAGCTTGATGAACCCCGTCAGCGTGAGCACGCCCTGATCGATCAGGGAGACACCGAACTGCACGCCCACCGCGAGGCCGAGAACCGTCCACGGAGAGCGCTCGGCGGCGGATACCTGCATCGCCGCAATGCTCGCCTACCGGCGCGCCGTCCGCGCCGGTGGAACGCCCATCGTCAGTTACGCGATGCGCAGTACGACCTTGCCGAATCGCTCCGGTGCCAGGAGGCGGCGCGCGGCGACGGTCAGGTCGGCCAGCGGATGCACGGAGTCGATTGTGGGTCGCCAGGAGCTCGCTGCCACGTGCCGGCACAGCGCGCCGAATTCACGCGGGCTACCCATGGTCGTACCGATCAGCGAGCGCCATTGCCAGTAGAGGGCGGCGACCGGGATCGTGGCCTCGTCGCCGCCGGTGTCGCCGTAGTTCACGAGCACACCGCCGCGGGCGAGCGCCGCGAGCGCCTGCGCCCAGCCGGAGCCGCCGAAGGAGTCCACCACGGCCTGCACTCCTTCGCCGCCAGTGGCAGCGCGTACCTGCTCCGGCCAGCTGGGGTCGTCGTAGCGGAACCCCCCGCGCGCCCCGAGCTCCACACAGCGGGCGATCTTGACGTCGCTGCCGGAGGTGACCCACACCTCGGCGCCCAGCGCATCTGCGATCTGCAGGCAGAACGTCGACACGCCGGAACCTCCGCCGGTCACCAGGAGGCGCCGCCCGGGCGCGGCGCCGGCACACGTCACCGAGGCGCGCCAGGCAGTCAGGCCTGCCAACGGAAACGCGGCCGCCTCCTCCCAGCTCAGCGCCGAGGGCTTCGCGATGCACGTTGATCGCCGGGACAACCACCCGCTCGGCGAATGTCCCGTCCGTCGGGCAGCCGAGAATGTCGAATGCGGCCGAGGCCGCTCGCTCGTCATCGCCCCAGTTCAATGCGGGGTCGATCACGACCTCGTCCCCGGGCGAGATGTCACCCACGCCCGCGCCCACCGCGCGACGCGGCCGGCGCCGTCGGAGCCGAGCGTCACCGGTGTGGGCGTGTCAGGCGATCGCCAGAGCCACCAGTCGCGGCGGTTGAGGGCGGCGGTCACGAGTTCGACGACCACCTCGCCGGCTCGCGGCACCGGGTCGGGGAGCTCCCGCATCTCGAATCGGGGCTCGTCCCCCGTGAGCGTCAACTGCGCCGCGCGCACGCCCCATCCTTCCAGATGCGAGAGCCTTCCGTTCTCCTTCCCCTGCATGATCATCCCGGCGGTGTGCGAGAATCGCCGCCGGTGCTCGAGTACGAGTTCGACCTCGGTGCGTACAGCCGTCCGGTCTCGACCTCCTCGGCCGACGCCCAGGCCTGGTTCGACCGCGGGCTGGTCTGGTCGTACGGCTTCAACCACGAGGAGGCCGTGCGCTGCTTCCGGCGGGCGGCCGAGGCCGACCCGGATTGCGCGATGGCCCACTGGGGCATCGCCTATGCGCTGGGCCCGAACTACAACAAGGACTGGGTCGCGTTCGAGCCGGACGAGCTGACCGAGATGGTCTCCGCCGCGCGCGCCGCCGTCGAACGGGCGCATGCGCTGCTCGGCCGCGCGACCCCCGTCGAGCAGGCGCTGATCCAGGCGCTGGGCGCGCGCTTCCCGGCCGCGACGCCGCCCGCGGAGTGCTCCGTCTGGAGCGACGCCTACGCCGAGGCGATGCGCGGCGCCTACCGGGAGTTCGGCGACGACCCCGATGTGGCCGCCCTGTGCGCCGAGGCGCTTGTCGGCCGCACGCCGTGGCAGCTGTGGGACCTGCAGACCGGCGAGCCGGCCGACGGCGCCGACACGCTCGAGGCGATCGACGTGCTGGAGCGGGGGATGGCTCGCTCACCCGAGCCGCATCTCGGGCTGCTGCACATCTACCTGCACACGATGGAGATGTCGCCGTTCCCGGAACGCGCGCTGCCGGCGGCGGATCAGTTGCGGGGCCTCGCGCCCGACGCCGGGCATCTGCAGCACATGCCCACGCACATCGACGTGCTGTGTGGTCGCTATCGCGAGGTCGTGACCTGGAACGAGCGGGCGATCGAGGCCGATCGCAAGTACCTCGCGCGAGAGGGCCCGCTCAACTTCTACACGCTCTACCGCTGCCACGACTACCACTTCAAGATCTACGGGGCGCTCTTCCTCGGCCAGCTGGAGCCGGCGCTCGAGGCGGCCGACGAGATGGCTGCCACGCTCAGCGACGAGCTTCTGCGCATCGAGGTGCCCCCGATGGCCGACTGGGCCGAGGGCTTCGTGCCGATGCGCCTGCACGTGCTCGTGCGGTTCGGGCGCTGGCAGGAGATCATCGACGAGCCGTTCCCCGCCGACCGCGCGCTCTACTGCACGACCACGGCGATGCTGCATTACGCCAAGGGCGTGGCCTACGCGTCGACAGGCGATGCGGCGCGCGCCGCGGAGCAGCAGCGGCTGTTCCACGAGGCCGTCGCGCGCGTGCCCGACACCCGCTACCTCTTCAACAACACCTGTCAGGACGTCCTCGCCGTGGCGGCCGAGATGCTCGACGGCGAGGTCGCCTACCGCAGCGGCGACCTCGAGAAGGCCTTCGGGCACCTGCGACGCTCGGTGCTGCTGGACGACAGCCTGCCGTACGACGAGCCGTGGGGATGGATGCAGCCGACCCGGCATGCGCTCGGCGCACTGCTGCTGGAGCAGGGGCGGGTGGAGGAAGCGGAAGCCGTGTACCGGGCCGATCTCGGCCTCGACGACACGCTCAGCCGGCCGTGCCGCCATCCGGACAACGTCTGGAGCCTGCACGGCTATCACGAGTGCCTGTCGCGACTCGGCAAGGCCGATGAGGCGGCGGCCGTGAAGCCGCGGCTGGACGCGGCAGTGGCCCAGGCGACCGTGCGCATCTCCTCGTCGTGCTTCTGCCGAGGGGCTGCGGCTGCCTGACGCTAGAGGTGGAAGGCGGCGCGCATGCTGTGACTGGTCGCGTCGTTCGCATGGCCCAGGAGCGTCTTGATGCCGAGCAGCTTCTCCGTCGTCCGGAGCAGCGAATAGTGGTTGAAGAGCACGTTCGAGCGCGTGCCGGGCCGTGTCGAGGGGCTCACGACAAGCGTCGCGATGTGGCAGCCGGCGTCCCCCTCGTTGAGCGCGCAATCGTCCGAGCTTCCGCCCTCGCCCTCGTCCCAGGTGATGAAGATGGCGGTGCGCTCGGCGCGGTAGGTCGGGCTCGTGACGATCGTCGTCAGCCAGCGCGAGAGCCAGGCGTCGCCTGTCGAGACCGGGCAGTCGTGCGTGTCGTTGCAGAGGTTGGGGGTGATCGAGGTGAAGCTCGCGAGCGTGCGGCCCCTGAGGGCGCGCGCGAGCGGGCCCGACGAGGGAGTGCCCAGCGGCACGATTCGCTGCCGGCACCCCGGTCGCAGGCGGAGGTAGTACGCGGCCGGGTTGTGCTTCGGCGCGTAGTCGCCGGTGGGATGAGACCCGGAGCCGGACTCCAGGTCGCACGCGCTCGGCATGCTCTCGTTGTAGGCAGCCCAGGTCATCCCGGCCTGCTGGATCTGCCCGAACAGGCTCTGCACGCCCCGCGAGCACTCGCTGGGCTGGCAGTCGTCGCTGATGCCCTGCGTGTCGCCGGAGGTGGCGGCGATGTAGTTCGGCAGCGACGGGTGCGTGATGTTGTGGAAGTTCGTCGCGAGGCCGCAGGCGGCTGCGAGCTGGTTCGTGCGCGGGGCCTGGTCCGAGCCGATGATCGCGTCGTAGCTGTGGTTCTCCATCCAGATCCAGATCACGTGGCGGTAGGTCGCGGGCCTGCTCGGATCCCAGCCGCAGGGGACGGCCCGCACGGCGGCTCGTGTGCCGGCCACGGGCTCCGAGGCGAGCGCTCCGAGGCCCGTGGCGAGGAGGCCCGCGCAGACGACGGCGCCCGCCAGGACGCGTGCGAAGCTGCGCGTCCGCATGGCGCGGCTAGCCCGCCCGCTCGCGCGCCTCGGCGAGTGCGCGGCCGACCAGCACGCGCACCAGCTGGCGCTTGTACTCCTCGGAGCCGTTGGCGTCGCCGACCGCCCCCGACTCCTCGGCCGCCGCCTCGGCGACGTCGTCCACGGCCCCGCCCGCCAGCAAGAGCGACTCGGCGGCAGCGGCCCTCACTGCCACCGGGCCGACGGAGCCGACGGCGATTCGCGCCTCCGCGAGGCTGCCCTGCGCGACGCGCACCCACGCTGCGACCGTCACCGCCGGCCGCTCGCGAAAGGCGAGCTTGTGGTGCGCGATCCCGATTCCCCGGGATGTCACCGGAACGCGGACCTGCGCGAGCAGATCGCCCTCCTCGAGCGCCGTCTCGTACGGGCCGCGCGTGAGCTCCTGCATCGACAGGACGCGAGGCGGTGCGCCGCCCCTGCGAACGACCACGTCGGCACCCGCCGCCAGCAGGAACGTCGCCGGGTCGGAGTGCGGATCGGCGAAGCACAGGTTGCCGCCGAGCGTGCCGGCCGTGCGCACCCGGATGTTGGCAACCGACCGCTCCATCGCCGCGAGCGCCGGAATGCGCTCGCGTGCCAGCGCCGACCGCTCGATCTGCCGGTGCGTCGTCGCGGCGCCGATCTCGAGGTAGCCGTTCTCCACGCGGATCCCGGACAGTTCCGGGATCGCGCGCACGTCGACGAGGTGGTCGTATGTGCTGAAGCCCAGCTTGAGCAGCAGGAGCAGTTCCGTGCCCCCGGCGATCGCGATCCCGTCGTCTCCGAAGCGGCCGAGCAGGTCGGTCGCCTCGTCGAGCGACGAGGCGCGGTGCAGCTCGAAGGCCGGCAGCGTCACACGGGCGCCTTCGTCTGTGAGAGCACCTCGAGCGAGGCCTCGATCCCGGCGCCGATGTCGAGCCGAGCGCCGAGATCGGCGAGCCCGCGGCCGAGCGCGGCCAGCGCGACGACGGGGTTGAGCGACCGCGCCGCGGGTCCCATGTGGCCGAGGCGCACGAGCTTCTCCTTGATCTCGCCGTAACCGGGGGAGAGCATCACGCCGTAATGCTCGCGCACGTGCGCGAGCAGCGCGAGCGTGTCGATCCCGTCCGGAGTGCGCACGGCGGTCACGCAGTTCGTGCAGATCTCGTCGCTGCGCGCCCAGAGATCGAGGCCCATCGCGCGCACGCCCGCGCGCGACGCGCGCGCCGCCATGGTGTGCAGCGCGACGAGGCCGTCGATCCCCAGCTCGAGCGCCTCCTCGCAGGCTGCGTTGACGCCGTTGACGTCGGAGACCGACGGCGTGTACGGGAACGCGGTGCGGCCGCCGTCGATCCAGGTGTCCTTCCAGTCGAGCAGCGAGAGGAAGGAGCCGCGCGGAGCCGCGGGGTTCGCGCGGATGCGTGCCCAGGCCTCGTCGCTCACCGTCACGAGCGACATGCCGGGAGGGCCGGCGAGGCACTTCTGCGGCCCGGCGACGCAGATGTCCAGGCCCCAGTCGTCCGGCCGCAGCGTGTCGCAGCCGAGCGAGGAGACGACGTCGGCGATCACGAGCGCCCCACTCCGCTTCGCGATGGGCCCGATGTCCGCCACGGGGTTCACGGTCCCCGACGGCGTCTCCGAGTGCACGACCGCGAGCAGCTCGGTCTCGGGGTGCGCCGCGAAGGCGGCCTCGACCATCTCCGGCTCGACCTGCGCGTCGTACGGCACCTCGACCTCGACGACGGTCGCGCCGTACTCGGCCAGCCACAGCCCGAACCACTTTCCGTACACACCGGAGACGCAGTTGATGGCCGTCATGCCCGGCCTCGTGACTGCGCGTGCGGCTGCCTCGAGGCCGAGCACGGCCTCGCCCTGCATGAGCACGACGTCGCTCGAGGTCTGGAAGAGCGCGGCGATCTTCGACTCCAGCCCGCGGAAGCGGTCGAGGAAGACCGGGTCGTAGTCGTAGAGCATCGGAGAGCCGAGCGCGGCGAGCACGCGCGGCGACGAGGCCGTCGGGCCGGCGGTGAGCGTGAAGTCGGGATCTCGCATGGTCTTCCCTTCCGGGGCGGTCAGCGCGCGCCCCTGACGTACGGCTGTGCCAGCGCGGGCGGAAGGAAGTCGCCGCGCGCGAACAGGATGAGGGACAGCATCACGGCGACGAACGGGATCATGTTGATGACGTCCGTCGAGATGTCGACGCCCGCGATCTGCAGCGCCGTGGCGAGTTGCAGCGACATGCCGAAGATGAACGCGCCGATCAGGACCCACAGCGGGCGGCCGCGAGCGAGCATGCAGATGACGATTGCGATGAAGCCCTGCCCTTGCGTCATGAAGGGCACGAAGATGCCGGCGCCGGCGATCGCGAGATAGCCGCCGCCGAGGCCCGCGAGCGCTCCGGTCGTCATCACCGCCAGGCTGCGCGTGGCGACGACGCTCACTCCGGCCGCGTCGAGCGCCTGGGGCCTCTGGCCGGCCGCGCGCACGTTCAGACCCGGCCTCGTGCTGCGCAGCAGCCAGGCCGTGAGCGCGATCAGCCCGAAGCCGAGGTAGACCACGAGCGGCTGCTGGAAGAGGCTCTCTCCGAAGATCGGGATCCGATCGATCAGCGGGATGGACACGGTCGGCGCCGCGGGCAGGCGAGGGTAGGACTGCCCGAACTGGGCACCCTGGAGCACGCTCGTCGCCCCCTCCGCCAGCAGCGTGATCGCGATGCCGACGACGATCTGGTCGAGCAGCAGGCGCACGCAGAGGACGACCATGATCAACGACACGAGCACGCCGCCGCCGATCGCCGCGAGGTAGCCGAGCCAGTCCTGGCCGCCGTAGTAGGCGCCGACGAACCCCGTGTAGGCGCCCGTCAGCATCATGCCCTCGAGCCCGATGTTGAGCACGCCGGAGGCCTCGGAGATCTGCTCGCCGAGCGCCGTGAACATGAGCGGCACCCCGGCCAGGAGGCCGCCCGCGACGAGCGACGTCAGGAACGCCTGCGTGAAGATCGAGGCGACCGGGAGCGCGATCACTTCGGCTTCCTGAGGCGAAGGCCCTCGCGCAACCCGGGCGACAGGTACGTGCGGCCCATCTCGCGGTTACGCCCGAGGTACTCGATGAAGACCATGAAGAGCAACGTGAGGCCGACGATCACGAGCAGGAAGTCGACCGGCAGCCCGGCATCCTGCGCGGCGAAGTCGCCGCCGATCGAGAGCACCGAGTAGAAGAGGATGAACGGGACGACCGCGAGCGCATTGAGCCGCGCGAGGAACACGAACGGGATCACGGCATCGCCGTAGGCCGGGTTGAAGTCGGCGCGCATGTAGCCCCAGATACCGAGGATCTCGATCGCGGCTGCCACGCCGATCAGCGCACCGCTGCAGAGGAAGGCGCTCAGGATCACCCTCTTCGGATCGAGCCCGACATGCACGGCCGCCCGCGGGTTCGCCCCGAGCACCTGGAGCTTGAGGCCGTAGGACGTGCGTGTGGTGACGTAGTGCACGACGAGCACGAGCACGGCGGAGATCACGACGCCGACGTGCGTGCGCGTGCCCCCGAGCGTGGGCAGCATGTCGTCCAGCGGCAGCACGGTCGTCTGCGGCACGTTGGACGAGAAGTCCTGGAACGGGCCCTTGACCAGGATCGCGGCCAGGCTGGTGCCGATGAACGTCATCATCAGCGTCGTGATGATCTCGTTGGTCTGGTACCAGGCCTTGAGGATCGCCGGGATCAGCGTCCAGAGGGCCCCGGTGATGCCTGCCACGAAGAACAGGACGATCAGCGTGAGCGTGGCCGAGAGGTGTCGCTCGAGATGCGGTCCGAGGCCGGCCACCATCGCCGCCGACAGCAGGAACTGCCCCTGGTACCCGAGGTTCCAGATGTTGGCGCGGAAGACGATGATCAGGCCGAGCGCGATCGGCGTGAGCGTCGCCGCTCGCATGAGGCTGTCCTGCCAGGCGGTCAGCTCGATGCCGCCGCGGTAGATGTCGAGGTAGAAGTTGAACGGGTTGTGCCCGAGTGCCGCGATCAGCGCCCCGCCTGCGACGAGCGCCAGCAGCAACGGGAGGATCGAGCGGATCAGCAGGTCGGCGATTCCCTGAAGCGGCGCTGTCGCCCGTACGTTCTCGGGGACGTCGACGGTCGTCGCGACGTCGCTCACGCCGCCTCGCTCCCGACCATCAGCTCGCCGATGCGCTCGGCGGCACCGGGGCCGTTCTCGAACGTGCCTACGAGCTTGCCCTGGTACAGCACCGCGATGCGATCGCAGAGCCCGAGCAGCTCCTCCAGGTCGGTCGAGATGACGAGCGAGGCGACGCCGCCGCCTGCGAGCTCCTGGATCCGCTCGCGCACGGCCAGCGTCGTGCGGATGTCGAGGCCGTACGTGGGCTTGTTGAAGACGACGACCTTCGGGTCGGAGGAGAGCTCGCGTGCGAGCAGCACCTTCTGGATGTTGCCACCCGAGAGCGTGCCGGCCCGGGTCGCGACGCTCGGCGTGCGCACGTCGAACTCCCGCACGAGTTCCCGAGCCTCGCGATCGATCGCCGCGCGCCGGATGCGGCCCCTGCGCCAGAACGGCCGCTGGCCGATGCGCTTGAGGACGAGGTTGAGCCCGACGCCCAGCGAGCCGACGATGCCCTCGCCGAGGCGGTCGTCGGTGACGTAGCGCAGCCCGAGCTTCTGCCGCGCGCGCACGTCGAGCTTGCCGATCGGGGCGCCGAACAGCCTCACCTCCCCGGCAGTGGCGCGCCGCTGGCCGGCGACGACCTCTGCGAGCTCGCGCTGGCCGTTGCCGTCGACCCCGGCCACGCCCAGGATCTCGCCCTGACGCAGGACGAGCGACACGTTCTCGATGCCCGACGAGATCCCGTCGCCGCCGGCGGCCACGCCGACGAGCTCGAGCAGGACGTCGCCGGCGATGTGCGCGGCCTGCCGGCGTTCACGCAGCGTGCCCTCGAGCTCGGCGACCGGAGCGCTCGCGCCCGCCTCCTCGCCGAACATGATGCGGACGATCTCCGCCTGCAGCTGCTCCGGCGTGCGCGAGCCCAGCTCGTGCTCGCCCAGGGCGCCGGCCACGCGTCCCTGCCTGAGGATCGTGACGCGGTCGCCGATCGAGATCGCCTCGTGCAGCTTGTGCGTGATGAAGACCAGCGCGACCCCCGCCTCCTTGAGCCTGACGAGCACCTTCTGCAGCTCCGCGACGCCCTCCGGCGTCAGCATCGAGGTCGGCTCGTCGAGGATCAGGACGTTGGAGCCCCGCCACAGGGCCTTGATGATCTCGATCTGCTGCTGCTCGCCGAGCGAGAGATCGCCGGTGCGCGCCGCCGGCTCGACGTGCACTGCCAGCGTCGCGGCGAGCTCGGCGAGCCGCGCCGCGCCGGCGACCTTGTCGAGGCGCACGCCGGTGCCCTCGCCGAGCAGCAGGTTCTCGAGCACGCTCAGCGCCGGTACGAGCGTCGAGTGCTGGTAGACCATGCCGACGCCCAGGGCGAGAGCGCTGCGCGGGGAGTCGATCCTGACGTCGCGCCCGGCGACGCGGATCCGCCCGGCGTCGGGCTGCGTCATCCCCGACAGCACGCTCATCAGCGTGGACTTGCCGGCTCCGTTCTCGCCGAGCAGGCAGTGCACCTCGCCCGCGCGGATCGCGAGGCTGATGTCGTCGTTCGCGACGACGCCCGGGTAGGCCTTCGTGATGCCGATCAGCTCGACGGCGGGGGCGCCTGCCCCCGCCGTCGAGTCACTGCCGTGCGGCCGATCGGCGTTCACGACGAGCGTTCGGCTACTTCATCAGCGCCACGACCGACGCCTTCGTCGGCGTCAGCGGCACCTTGATCGAACCGTTGATGATCCCCTTGCGGGTCTTCTGGATTTCCTTCCACACGGGCCCCGGGATGTACTTCGTCTGCATCAGCGAGACGCCGTTGTTGAGGCCGAGCGTGTAGAACTTCGTGCCGTACGTGCCGGCGTTGATGTCGGCGATCGCCTGCTTGAAGACCTTGCTGAAGTCCCACAGCACGGACGAGAGCACGGCGCCCTTCTTGTCGATGGGGGTCGGGTTCCCGATCACGTCGATGAACCAGACCTTCTTCTTCGACGTCTCGACGGCCTGGATGTAGCCGAGCGTCGCGCCGTCGCCCATGCCGAAGATGACGTCCGCGCCCGAGGCGATCGTGGCCTGCATGACGCGCTTGCCGCCGGCGGCGTCGTCATAGGCGGCCTGCCCGACCTGGGCGAACGAGAACTTCACGTCGGGGTTGACGCTGCGCGCACCGGCCACGAAGCCGCCGGACTGCTTGTACCAGTTCGTGTCGGCGGCCGAGATGACGATGCCGAGCTTGCCCGTCTGCGACTTCTTGGCCGCGAGCACGCCGGCCAGGTACGCGCCGTCCTGGCTCGAGGTCTCGATGTCCGACATGTAGTTCTTGATCAGGTTCTTGGGATTGTCGTAGCTGATCATCGGAACCTTGGTCTGCACGGCGACGCGCGGGGCGATGGCGTTGTACCCGCTGGCCTGGGCGATGACGAACTGGTTGCCGCTCCGGGCGAGCCGGAGCAGGACGGCCTGGGTGTTGTCGTAGCCGATGCCGTCCTGCACGGTCACGGTGGCGCCGTTGACCTTGCCTGCGTTGCGCGCGGCTGCGACGCCCTGCTGGTTCCAGCCGTAGTCGTTCGCCTTCGCCGGCGTGGCGATTGCGATCTTCGAGACGGCCCCCGTCTTCGCCGATCCCGCTAGGGCGGCGGTCGTCGCCGTCGCGGCGACGCCGATGACGACCAGGGCGATGCCCGTGCTGAATATCTTGCGTCTCACCGTTGCTTTGCCTCCTCTGAGATTTCCGGATCCGCCTTGACTGGCTGAGCGCGCTGGGTGGTCACGTCATATGGCTCCCTGCCGCCCCGTCTCATGGGGGTCGCGGGGAAGCGTCGGAGCGAGGCTACACGGGCTCATGCCGCTGCCTGCGGGGGAAGGTAGAGCGCGGCCGCGCTCCCGCCGAGTACGCGCTCGACGTCGTCGGCGCCGAGCCCGCTCAGCCGCACCTTGAGCTGCTCGACCGCCGGATGGTGGAAGGGGGCATCCGAGCCGTACATCACGCGGTCCGCGCCGACGCGCTCGACGGCTTCGCGGATCTTCGTGTGCATCGGCATGCCGGATGTCTCCAGGTACACGTTGGGACGCCGGCAGGCGATGTCGATCGATGCGTTGATGTAGACGATGTTGCCGTGTCCCATGTGTCCAAAGACGACCTTGGTCTCCGGAAAGTTCGCGGCGACCTCCTCGATCGACCAGGGCAGAGTGAAGATCGGGTGACCGGTGTGGAACAGGACGGGCATCCCGCGCTCGCCGGCCAGCTGCATGAACGGGTGCACCGACGGATCGTTCGGGTGGTAGGAGTCGAGCAGCGGGTGGAACTTGATGCCGCGGAAGCGCGGATGCTCGAGGAAGACGTGCGCCTCCTCGAGCGCCTCGGGCCGGTTCGGGTTGGCCCAGAAGAGCGCCCAGACGCCTGGCAGCTCCTCCGCGATCTCGCGCACGAGCTCGTTGTCGGGCGCGAACAGCAGCGCCTGGGAGATGCCCGTCTCCTGCATCAGCGCGGCGAGACCCTCGCGATCGAGTGAGACGTTGAACAGCGGGAAGTCGCCGACGTGCATGTGCGAGTCGAAGGTCATCCCGTCCCTCCGCGAGCCTTGATGACGTCCCTCCTGAGGTGCTAGGGTCAACTCCGAACTGTCGACACTTGACACGTGGTGGTTGTATACCCCGTAGGGGATGTGATTGCAATGACGCCCGAGGAGACGGAGCAGCAGGGCGACGCCGGCGGGCAGGCCGCGAAGCTCGAGAACCTGACGCTCTGGCAGCGGGTGCACGAGCATCTCCGGCAGGAGATCCTCGACAACCGCCTCCCTCCGGGCAGCGAGCTGAACGAGGTTGCGCTCTCGCGCTCGCTCGGCGTCTCGCGCGGTCCCGTGCGCGAAGCGCTCGGGCGCCTGGCTTCCGAGGGTCTCGTCACGATCCGCCCGCGCCGCGGCGCGGTCGTCACGGCGCTGTCGACGCAGGAGTTCCTCGCGGCCTACCAGGTGCGAGAGGCACTCGAGACGCTCGCGATCAGGCTCGCCGTACCGCGCCTCGGGCCCGACGAGCTCGCGCGGCTGCAGGCGCTGGTCGACGAGATGGTCGTGCTTGCGGACTCCTCGGATGTCGAGGCGTTCTTCCGCGCCAACGCCGCCTTTCACGCCACCTTCGTCGAGGTCTCGGGGAACGCGATGCTGCAGGAGGCGATGAGCAGGCTGCTGGGCCAGATGGGCCGCTACCAGATGCGATCGGTCGCGTTGCGCGGGTCGTTGCGGCGCTCGACCATGGAGCACAAGGCGATCCTCCGCGCCGTGCGCGCAGGCGACGCCGACAAGGCGGAGCGGTTGCTCGGCGAGCACATCCGCATCCCGCAGCGCCGCCTCGAGGCCGCGACCGACGAGGAGGTGGTCGTCCGCAATGCCAGCTGAGGGACGACCGCTCCACTTCGGGGTGAACCTCAACAACCGGGAGCCGCTGATCGCCCCCGACTACGACCTCCCGATGCTGCTCGACCTCTCGACGGTTGTGGAGGAGCTCGGCTTCGACTCCGTGTGGGTCGGCGACAGCCTCTTCTCGAAGCCGCGCTGGGAGCCCGTCTCGCTGCTGTCGGCGATCTCGCAGCGCACCTCGAGGGTCAAGCTCGGCACAGCCTGCATGGTCTCCTCGACGCGGAATCCGCTCTACCTCGCGCTCGAGTGGGCGACCCTCGATGCGATCTCGGGCGGGCGCACGATCCTCGGCACCGGCATGGGCAATCCGGAGGAGGGCGTCCGCCGCGAGTTCGAGGCGCTCGGTCTCGACTACTCCAAGCGCGCCGCCATCTTCGACGAGGGCCTCGAGGCAATCCGCCAGCTGTGGACGAAGGGCAGCGTCACGCTCCACGGCGCGCACTTCACCTACGACGACGTGTCGTTCTTCTCCGGCACCGAGCAGGGGCCGCTGATGCCTGCGCAGGCACCGCCGCCGATCTGGGTCGTGTCCAATCCGCGCCTCAAGGGCGACGCTCCGCCCGACGTGATGGAGCGCCGCATGCGCGCCGCGTGCCGGCGCATCGTCACCTGGGGCGACGGCTGGATGACGTGTTGCCGGGCGCAGCACCCCGAGGAGCTGGTCGAGCAACTGGCGCTGATCCGCGCCCACGCCGATGAGGTCGGCTCCGACTTCGAGCGCCTCGTCATCTCGTACCAGGTCACGATGAACATCGGCGAGTCCGAGGACGCGGCGCGCGCCGACTTCGACAGCTACATCTCGCAGTACTACCCTGAGCTGTCCAAGGCGATGGATCTCTCGAACTGGGGGCCCGTGGGGACGCCCGATCAGATCGCGGCCTGGCTGCGCACGTTCGCCGAGGCGGGCGTGGATCACTTCATCTGCCGTTTCGGAGCGCTCGACCAGTTCGGCCAGGTCGAGCGGTTCGCGAGAGACGTGCTGACGCAATTCACACACGAGCGAGTGGGGTGAGCCGAATGCCGAGCGACAAGCTTCTGCAGGACGCGGCGCTGGTGGTCGACGTCTGCATGTCCGTCGCGGAGGACGATGTCGTCACGATCATCTGCGACGACGAGCACCGCGAGCAGGCCGAGGCCGTGGCCGAGGTCTGTCTCGAGCGCGGCGCCTGGCCGGTCGTCATGAACAACGAGACGCAGGTCCGGCGCGGCCGTGCGGACGTGCGCTTCCCGATGGCCCCGCCGCGCAACCTGCACCAGGCGATGGTCGCCTCGGACGAGGTGATCATCATCACGAACCTCGAGTGGGCCAACCGCTTCGCGCACGTTTCGGCCGTCAAGGAGACCTGCGCGGCCAACGGCAAGATCGCGTCGGTCGAGGGCGGCATGGGCAGCACCTGGGATCTGACCGTCGACGACATCCACGTCGCGACTCAGCGCGCGCGGGACGCGATGGCGGTGCTCGAGGGGAAGAAGCGCGTGCGCGTGACCACGGACGCCGGCACCGATTTCGAGGTCTCGATCGAGGGACGCCCATCGCTGGAGGTGACGCCGATCAAGCGGCGCGGGCAGATGATGGGGCCCGTGCCGCTCTGGGCCGAGGTCGCGTTCGCAGCGGTCGAGGACTTCACGCACGGCACGGCCGTCGTCGACGGCGTCATGCTCGGGATCGGCCTGACCGGCCAGGTCAGCGAGCCGATCACGTGGCACATGGAAGGCGGCAAGGCCGTCAGCATCGAGGGCGGCGAGGAGGCCGAGAAGCTGAAGGCGGCGATCGACGGCGTCGAGAACGCGACGGTGCTCGGCGAGTTCGCGTTCGGGACGAGCACCAAGGCTCCCTACGGGACGCCCTCGGAGAAGGGCCGCGTCGGCACCGTCCATCTCGCGCTCGGGGACAATCACAACGCCTACCCGGGCGGGCAGAACGTGTGCTCGCTGCACCTCGACGGCGTCTTCCTGAAGGCCACGATGCAGATCGTCGACGACGGCACGTACATCCTGAAGGACGGGGAATGGGCGATCTAGCGCAGGTGGTCGCCCTCGGCGCGGTCGATCCGATCGAGCTGCCGAACGGCAGCTGGAGCCGGATGCTCGTGACCGAGGGGAACGTGGGCGGCAACCAGGGCTCGCTCGGCTACTCGGTCTTCACTCCGGGCACGACGCTCGCGCCGGTGCGACACGAGACCGAGGAGTTCGCGTACGTCGTCTCCGGCCGCGGCGAGCTGCTGCTCGACGACCGCGTGCTCGCGTTCGGGCCGGGCGACGCGCTGTACGTGCCGAGCGGTGTGTGGCATGCCGTCTCCAACACCGGCGACGAGGACGCGGTCATGGTGTTCGGGTTCCCGCATCCGGACTATCCGCCGACCGAGCGCCGCGGCTGACGATGATCGAGCAGTCGCTGCGCGAGCAGGTTGCCTGGGCGTCGCGCATCCTCGCGACGGAGGGCTACGCGGACCTCACGCTCGGGCACGTCAGCGCACGCGGCGAGGACGGCCGCGTCTACATCAAGCGCAAGGGCGTCGCACTGGACGAGGTCGAGCCCGACGACATCGTCGAGTTCTCGCTCGACGATCCCGACAGCGTCTTCGCGCCCGACATGCATCTCGAGGCCGTGCTGCACCAGGCCGTCTACCACTCGCGACCCGACGTCGGCGCGGTCGTCCATGGCCATCCGCCCTATGCCACCGCGCTCGGCGCGACCGACGCCTCGCTCGAGTTGCTCACACATGACGCCGTCCTCTTCGCCGATGGCGTGCCGGTCTTCGAGGGCTCGCCGGAGCTCGTCCTCGACGCGGGCCAGGGCCGTGCCGTGGCGGCGGCGCTCGGACTGCACCGCGCAGTCCTGCTGTGCAACCACGGCGTGCTCGTGACCGGAAAGGACGTCCCCTGGGCGACGCTGAGCGCGGCGACGCTGGAGCGTGCGGCACGGCTCCAGTCGATCGCCTCCACGTACGGAACGCTGCGGCCGATCCCGGCCGAGGCCGCGCTTGCCATGCATGGCGACAAGTACCGCGACGCATTCCTCGAGGAGTACTGGGCCGCCTGGCTGCGCAAGCTCGGACGGCTCGGGGCCGACACGCGGATGCGCGCGTGAACCTCGAGCTGCGTGTGAACGGCGCGACGGTCGTGCGCGAGGTGCCGGCCGAGGAGCTGCTGCTCGACTTCCTCCGCAACCGCCTGGGCCTGACGGGGGCGAAGCGCTCGTGCGACGTCCAGGTGTGCGGAGCGTGCACCGTGCTGCTCGACGGGCAGCCCGTGAGCGCCTGCTGCACGCTGGCCGCGCACGCCGACCTCTGCGACGTGACGACGATCGAAGGGCTGGCCGAGCAGCCCGAGTTCGTCCTGCTCGAGGACGCGTTCATGCGTCATGCCGCGCTGCAGTGCGGGTTCTGCACCGGCGGGATGCTGCTCACGGTGTCGTCCCTGCTGCAGGCGGGAGACCTGCAGAGCGTCGAGGACGTGCGTCGCTCGCTGGCCGGCAATCTCTGCCGCTGCACGGGCTACAAGGGCATCGTCGAGGCCGTCTGCGAGCTCGCCGGAGTGCCTGCCTCCTCGGAACCGGTGACATGAGCGTCGAGAGCCCGACCGGGACCGTCGCCCGTCAGGTCGGACGCTCGATGCAGCGGCTCGACGGCCGCGAGAAGCTGCGTGGCGAGGCCGAGTTCGTGGGCGACATGTCCGTGCCGGGGATGCTCTTCGGCAAGGTGCTGCGCAGTCCCGTCCCTCACGCCCGCATCGTCTCGATCGACGCCTCGCGCGCCGAGGCGATCCCCGGAGTCGCCTGCGTCCTCACCGGGCGCGACCTCGGCGACATCGATCCGTACTGGGGCCACGCGATCAAGGACCGGCCGATCGTCGCAATCGACCGCGTGCGCTTCCACGGTGAGCCGGTCGCCGCCGTCGCCGCCGACGACGAGGCCACCGCCGCGCGCGCGGTGCTCGCGATCGAGGTGGAGTACGAGCAGCTTCCGGTCGCGGCCACCGTCGCAGAGGCGATCGCGCCGGGAGCGCCGCTCGTGAACGACGGACCGCTGCGGCCCGGTCTCTTCCACGGCCTGGGCGTGCTACCGGAGCGCGAGGGCAACGTGTGTTACCGCTACCGCATCGAGCGTGGCGAAGTGGAGGCTGCCCTCGCGCACGCCGACATCGTGGTGGAGGGCTCGTACGATTTCCCGGCGGTCTACCAGTACGCGATGGAGACGCACACCGTGATCGCGCAGGTCGAGCGTGGCGAGATCACGCTCTGGGCGACCTGCCAGCACCCGTTCCTCGTGCGGGCCGAGATCGCGGCGCTGTTCGAGCGGCCGCTCTCCTCGGTGCGGGTGATCGTCCCGTATCTCGGCGGCGGCTTCGGCTCGAAGTCGTACACGAAGATGGAGCCGATCGCGGTCGCGCTCGCCCGCAAGGCCCGTCGCCCGGTGCGGATCCAGAACGAGGTCGGCGAGTCGATGGTCACCTCGCGGCGCCACGGCATGAAGGCGCGCGTGCGCACCGGCCGCGACCAGCGACGGTCGCCTGCTCGGGCGAGACGTCGAGTGCTGGTTCGACACGGGCGCCTACGCCGACAACGGGCCGCGGGTCACCGCGACGGGAGGTGACGCCGCGCCGGGCCCGTATCGCTGGGAATCGTTCCGCGTGGACGCCAGCTGCGTCTACACGAACACCGCTCCGTCGGGCAGCTACCGCGCGTTCGGCGCGACGCACCTGCAGTGGATCGGCGAGAGCCAGGTCGACGAGATCGCGCGGCGCTGCGGCCTCGATCCGCTCGAGCTCCGCCGCCAGAACCTCTGCCTGCCCGGCGAGGAGATCCGTCTCGGTGGCAAGCCGCTCGACGCCGACCTCGTGGGCGATGTCGAGCAGGCCGCGGCCGGAGTGGGCTGGGACGAGCCGAAGCCCCCGCTGGTCGGCCGCGGCGTCTCCGTCGGCCTACTGGCCGCGGGCGCGCATCCGGTCTCGACGTCGGTCGTGCGCATGGAGGCGGACGGCCGTGTCTCGGTACTCGTCGGCACCACCGAGATGGGCCAGGGGCCACGCACGGTGTTCGCCCAGATCGCCGCCGAGGTGCTGGGGATCGAGGCCGAGACGATCGTCGTGCGCGGCACCGACACGCGCTTCACGCCGTATGACCGCTCGACGGGCGCGAGTCGCTCGACGACGCTGGCGGGTCTCGCCGTGATGCGCGGAGCCGAGGACGTCCGGGCGCAGCTCGAGGAGATCGCGGGAGAGCCGGAGCCGGACCCGGAGACGTATCCGGCGCTCATCGAGCGCCGCTTCGGCCTCGCCGGAGGCGAGCTGATCGGTCGCGGCGACGTCCACCCCGAGGGCACGGGCTCGTACGCCGAGGGGCCGGTCTTCTGGGAGGTCTGCGTGGCCGCGGCCGAGGTGTCCGTCGAGCCCGAGACGGGCATCGTCAGGGTGCTGCGCAGCGCGACCGTCGCCGATGTCGGCCGGGCGATCAACCCGCAGATGGTCGAGCGGCAGGACGAGGGCGCCACGATGCAGGGCATCGGCAACGCTTTGATCGAGGAGATGGTCTTCGAGGACGGTTTCCTCGTCAACGACACGCTGCTCGACTACCGCGTGCCGACGTTCGAGGACATGCCGGGGAAGATGACCTCGATCGTCGTCGAGAACGGCGACGGCCCGGGCCCGTTCGGCGCCAAGGGCTGCGGCGAGGGAGCGCTGGCCGCCGTTCCGGCCGCGATCGTGAACGCCCTCGCCGACGCGGGCGTGCCGATGACGACGCTGCCGCTGACGCCCGAGCGCGTCTGGCGACGCATCCAGGAATTACGACAGGAGGGCACATGGCAGACGTGAAGCGAGCGGCAGTCATCGGCACGGGCACGATGGGACCCGGCATGGGCGCGGTGCTCGCCCGCGCCGGGATGGACGTCGCGCTGTACGACGTGAGCGCAGAGGCGCTCGAGCGGGCTCGCGCAGGCTTCGAGTTGGCGGACGGGGTGCTCGACCGGCTCGAGACGCCGCGCGTCGAGGGCGGCGGGATCCGCTACGAGAGCGAGCTGGGTGCGGCGCTGGCGGGCGCCGAGTTCGTGGCCGAGGCGATCCCGGAGCGGCTCGAGCTCAAGCAGGAGCTGTTCCCGCAGCTGGAGCAACATGCGGCGCCGGGCGCGATCCTTTCCTCGAACACCTCCGGCATCCCGATCACGAAGATCGCGGAGGTCTGCTCCGACCCCACGCGTGTGGTCGGCCTGCACTGGTCGAATCCGCCGCATCTGATTCCGATGATCGAGGTCATCCCGGGTGAGAGGACGAGCCAGGAGGCGATCGCCGCGGCGGTCGCGCTCGTCGAGCGGATCGGCTACGAGGCCGTGATCGAGCGTGAGGTGCCCGGCTTCGTCGAGAACCGCATCCTCTACGCGATCATGCGCGAGGCCGTCGACCTCGTCGACCGCGGGATCATCGACGCCGACGGCATGGACCGCTGCGTGCGCTGGGGCATCGGCTACAAGCTCGCCGTGATCGGCCCGATGGAGCTGCTCGACATGGCCGGCCTCGACATCTATACGAACGTCGGCGGCTATCTCAACCAGGATCTCTGCAACGGCTCCGAGGTCTCGAAGACGATCACCGATCGCGTGGATCGCAACGAGCTCGGCATCAAGACCGGCAAGGGGCTGTACGACTACACGCCCGAGCGGATCGCGGAGCTCCGCGCCGAGCGGGCGCGCAAGCTCGTGGCGGTGCGCAAGGCGCTCGAGTCATGAAGGTCTGGCTGCTGGACAACGGCTCCATCGTGATCGAGCACACACAGCTCCTCTGGAATGTGCCGGGGCCGCAGGTGCGCATCCCCGTCTACAGCGTTCTGGTCGAGAGCGACGACGGGCTGTTCCTCTTCGACACGGGCATCGACCTCGATCACATGAATCGCGTGCTGCCCTTCGAGCTGCCCGAGCAGACCCCTGAGCAGACGATCCCGGCGCAGCTCGCCGTCTGCGGGTTCTCGGTCTCGGATGTCACGACGCTCGTCAACTCGCACCTGCACATCGACCACGTCGGCGGCAACAAGCTCTTCGCGGGCACCCGGAACGTGATCCACGCCGACGAGGTCGCGCAGGCCAGGAACCACGAGCCGTTCGAGTTCTTCGGCTACTCCGACAAGAGCTGGGACTGCGAGGGGCTCAACCTCGAGACCGTGACCGGGGACGTCGAGCTGGCGACGGGGATCTTCCTCTACGAGACGCCGGGCCACACGGTCGGGCACTACTCGCTCCTGCTGAAGCCGGACGGGAGCGCCAGGCCGCTGCTGTTCGCCGTCGACGTCGCCTATACCGCGGCTGCTCTGGAGAAGGGCATTCAACCGGGCTTCCACAACAACCCGAGCGCCGGCGTCCGCTCGATCCGGCGAGTCAAGGATCTGGCCGCCGAGCACGGCGCGGAGCTCTTCTACTCGCACGACATGGACGCCTGGCACACCTACCGCCACGCCCCCGACTGCTACGAGATCTAGAGGCCCGACATGAAGCTGCAGGACCGAGTTGCGATCGTCACCGGATCCGCACAGGGGATCGGGCGGGCGGTCGCCCAGAAGCTCAGCGACGAGGGGGCCAAGGTCGTCCTTGCCGACATCAACGGCCCGGGCGCGGAGAAGGCCGCCTCGGAGCTGCCGGGAGCCGTCGGGCTGACCATCGACGTATCGGACGCCGGCGACGTCCAGCGCATGGTCGACGAGACGATGTCGCGTCACGGCAAGGTCGACGTGCTCGTCAACGTCGCCGCGATCGTGCCGTTCACGGCCTGGGACGACATCACGTTCGAGGAGTGGCGCCGGATCATGTCGGTCAACCTCGACGGCGTCTTCCTGACGATCAAGGCCGTCGAGACGCCGATGCGCGAGGCGGGCTACGGCCGCATCGTGAACATCGCCTCGAACGTCGTCCTGGCGGGCACGCCCAACCTCGCCCACTATGTGGCGTCGAAAGGTGGCGTGTGGTCCTTCACGCGCGCGGCTGCCCGCGAGCTCGGCAAGCACGGCATCACCGTCAACTCGGTGGCGCCTGGGCTGACGGCTTCGGAGGGTGTCATGGCCAGCCCGCACGCCGAGGCGTTCGAGTTCGTCCAGATGCTGCAGGCGATCCCGCGGCGGGCCATGCCCGCCGACATCGCCCCGGCCGTCGCCTTCCTGGCCTCCGAGGAAGCCGGCTGGGTGACGGGCCAGATGATCGTCGCCGACGGCGGGCACACGCACAGCTGATGGCCGGATTCCCGGTCACGCGCGCGGGCGCGATCCTGGCGGTCTCGGATTTCGAGGCGTCGCTCGCCTTCTATCGTGACCGGCTGGGCCTGACCGTGGACGCGGTCTACGACGAGCCGCCCTATGCGACGCTCTCGTGCGCGGGTGCGCGTCTCTCGCTGGCCGAGCAGGGCCATCCGGCCGAGGACCGGCCCGGCGTCGCGATGGCGGCCCCGGCCGACCGCTCGCGCGCCGACGTGGTGCTCGTGCTGGAGGTGCCCGACGCGCGCGCGGTGCACGCGCTGCTGCAGGCCGAGGGCGTGGCGATGCTGGCCGAGCCCTTCAGCCCGCCGTGGGGCGGATGCCGCTTCTTCTGCGTGGACCCCGACGGGTACCTCGTCGAGATCGAGCAGCCCGCATGAGGGCCGTCGTCCTGCGCGCGCCCGGCGACGTCGGCGTCGACACCGTGCCGGATCCCGCGATCCTCGACGCGAGCGATGCCGTCGTACAGGTGTCGGCGACGGCCATCTGCGGCGCCGACCTGTTTCCGTTTCACGGTTTCACGCCGGGCTTCGAGAACGGCACGATCCTCGGCCACGAGTTCACCGGCACCGTCGTCGAGGTCGGCGCGGACGTGCGTCGCATCCGCCTCGGCGATCGGGTCGTGAACACGAGCATGATCTCGGACGGCACCTGCGCACACTGCCGCGCGGGGCGGGTCTCGCAGTGTCAGGGGCGCGCCCTGTTCGGCTACTCGGGGGTCTACCCGCGGCTCGACGGCGGTCAGGCGGAGCTCGTGCGCGTGCCGGCCGCGGACCGGTGCCTGCTGGCGCTCGACGACGCAGTCAGTGACGAGGCGGCGATCTTCTTCGCCGACATCCTGCCCACGGGCTACGCCTCGGTCGTCCGCGGCGGCGTCGGCGTGGGCGACACGGTCGTCGTGCTCGGGTGCGGCCCCGTGGGGTTGATGGCGGTGCTCTGTGCGGTCGGCGTCGCAGGGCGGGTCATTGCCGTCGACGGCGTCGCCGATCGGCGAGCGCTGGCTGGTCGGCTCGGAGCCGAGCCTCTCGATCCGGCGGCGGCCGAGGAGGCCGTGCTCGCCGCGACCGGCGGCCTCGGCGCCGACGTCGTGATCGAGGCGGCCGGCGTCCCGGCGGCACTCGACGCGAGCCTCCGGCTGTGCCGCGGCCGCGGCACGATCTCCGTCGTCGGGGCGCACTTCGAGCCCGACTACCCGCTCGACAACGCCCGCATGTTCGAGAAGGAGCTGACGCTGCGCTTCACGATCGGCGACCCCGCGCACGATCGCGAGCGGTTGCTCGGCCTCGTGGCTGCAGGCAGGCTCGACCCGACACCCGTCGTCACGCACCGTCTCCCCCTGTCGGACGCCGCGGAGGGCTACCGCATGTTCGACGCGCGCGAGGCGACCAAGGTCGTGCTGCAGCCATGATCGCCGCGCCGCCGCCGCCACCCCCGCTGACGCTGGTGCGCCTGGCACTCGTGCGCGAGCTCCGGGGTCAGTACCTCACTGTGAGGTGGGCGCACTGCTACCGGGATGCGAAGACCTATCGATCGCAACGCGTGACGCGCTGCAAGGTCAACTTCGGCGACCCGCACATCGTCCAGTACTGCGTCGTGATCATTGCGGGCAAGGTCGTCACCGATCACGAGCGGCGCGCGATCCGCTGCGGCCGGCATCCCGATCCGACGCTGGCGCGCGGGACGTCGTAGCGGCCTTCGCTTCTTCGCACGTCATCCTTAACGGAACGTTGATGACGGCCGCCGGGGCGTCATTAGGCTGAGAATCAGCTGATGACCGTTGCCCTCGAGGAGTCCTTCCGGCGCAGGTGGCCGCTGCTGGCGGTCGTTGCGGTTGCACTGCTCGCCGCGTGTCCCGGGGCGGCTCACGCGGGCGTGTCGGTGACGGAGGCGTCGCGCTCTGCGGACTCGGTCCGCCACGCGCTCTCGGCCGTCTCGGAGGCGGGCGGCCTGACGGTCGACCAGGACTACGGGTACCGCCGGTCCCTCCGCCAGGCGATGCGGGTGATGCGCACGCTCGACCTGCCCGCGAAGGAACGCCGGCGCGACGAGCTCGGATCCCAGATCGTCATGCTCGCCACGCTCGCCGAGAGAAAGGCACTGACCCCTGCTCGCATGCGCCCGCTCTTCCGCCAGCTCGATGCGAACCGGATCTGGTTCGCCGCATCGGCGCCGCCGGCGTCCGCGGCGCGCGTCAGCGTCGGGGGCGATCCGCTGGTCTACGCGTACTACCCGGGCCACGGCCTCCAGTTCCAGCCGCTCTTCAACTGGACGAAGGTCAACGGCTACTGGTTCGACAAGGACTACACCGGCATGCAGCAGATGATCGACCAGCTCGCCGAGATGAGCGTGCCGCAACAGGGCGGCTGGGTGTCCTGGGAGTACTCGTTCGACTACCCGGGCTCGCGCGCGCCGTGGCTGAGCGGCATGGCGCAGGGCGTTGCGATCCAGGCGCTCGCCCGCGCCTGGCAGGCGACGCAGAACGGTGACGATCTCGCGCTCGCCCGTCAGGCGCTCCCCGGTCTCGGACGGCCGCTGGCGGCCGGTGGCCTGCTCGGCCGCTCCTCGGGCGGCCGCTGGTGGCCGCTCTACGCGGAGGATCCGTCGCTGCGCGTGCTCAACGGCGACCTGCAGACGGTGATCTCCCTCTACGACTACGCCGCCATCACGTCGGACACCCGTGTGCTCGGCTGGGCCAATGACGGCGCGGCCGCCGCCGCCGCGCTGCTACGGAAGTACGACACCGGTGCGTGGTCGCTCTACCAGGGGTCCAGGGAGGCGCCCCTCGGCTACCACGATCTCATGACGCTGCAGCTCCGACAGCTCGCCCTCAAGAGCGGCAATCCCGTGTTCCGCACCTACGCCGACCGTTTCGCCGCCTATCGCGTGACGCCGCCGGTCATCGCAGCCCCGAGCGACAGGACCGTCGAGGCCTACCCGTCGGTGGCCGACAGTCCACGTGCAGCCGTCCGCGTCTCCGCCCGTCTCGACAAGGTCTCGACGGTGGCGTTCGTCGTGACCGACGAGCGCGGCTCGGTCGTCGCGGCACATCAGCTCGGAAGGCAGCGGCGCGGTCCGGTGAAGGTGCGCTGGGACGGGCGGGACGGCCGCCGCCCGGCCGCGCCCGGGTCCTATCGGCTGTGGCTGCGCGCGACCGACCTCGCCGGCAACACCTCGCCGCGGACACTGGTCGCCTCGGCGAATGTCGAGCGCGACACGACGCCTCCGGAGGTCCGCGTGCTGCGCATCGGCCGTGCAGGCGGCAGCGTCCGGCTGCGCTGGCAGGTGTCCGACAACGCTTCCGCGCATCTCAGGATCTCGATCTCGACGGCAGGGCACGGCGTGACGCTGCCGAGCGTGCCCTTGGCGGGAAGGCGCACGCTTGCGCTGGCCGCCGCCGGTGCAGATCTCACGGCCGCGATCACGATCACCGACGAGAGCGGTAACGTGGTCTGGCGGACGCGCCGCGCCGTGTAGGCGAGGCGTCAGATGCTTGGGCGTGGTTCGCGCTCTGCATCCCTGAATTGAGCACGGAGATCGCGCAAGGCCGGTAGGAGGAACAGCGCGGGCACGATCGGGAGCCAGAAGTTGAAGAGGCGATAGATGATGACGCCGACGAGTGCCGGGACGAAGTGCATGCCCATGCCGACGAGGGCGAGCGTGAGCGCCACCTCCACCAGGCCGGCGCCTCCGGCGGGCAGTGAGCGCCGCGTGAGCACGTAGCCGCCCGAGTACGCGAGCACGAGTGCTGCCACCGAGATCTGGCTGTTGACGATCTGCAACGCCGCCCACAGGCAGAGGATGTCCCCGGCCCAGTAGGCGAAGCTCCCGAGCACGCCGAGCCCGTGCTCTCCCGGGCTCGCGAGCATTCGCCGCACGTAGCCTGCGCCGGCGACGGAATCCGCGAGGATGCGCTTGACGAGCCCCCGTCGGGGCCGGCTCAAGCGGCCGACTCGCCTGGGCGAGGTGGCCCAGAGTGCGAGGACGATGACGGGAATCAGGATCAGCGACGGGAGCGTCACCCCGTCGCCGGCGTACCCGTCGAGGTGGAGGTACAACAGGGCCGAGGCGACGAGAGCAGCCGTCGAGAGGACGGTGTATTCGAGGAAGCCCAGGCCGAGGACCCGCGTGAGCGCCTCGCGCCTGGCGGCCCCGGTGCGGCGGAACGCCCAGTAGTCGACTGCGAACCCGCCCGATGCGCGCGTCGCGGCGAACACGCCGAATCCGCCCACCACCGCCGCCGTCGAGAGCTTCACGCTCATCTCCGAGCCGCCATGCACGCGCGCCATGTCACGGACGGTCAGGACGTACCCGGCGTACGCGACGACCTCGCCGGCCAGGCAGACCAGGAGCCAGAGCCACGAGTGCGGCGCATAGAGGAGATGCAGCACGTGCGGCCAGCCCGCGTACGCGGCGAGCAGGACGGACACGCCCGCAGTCGCCACCGCCGAGGCGAATACGACGAGGAGCGGCTTCTGCTCGGCCCACAGGAGCGCCCGGCCGGCGCCACGCCGGGCAAGCACCAGTGCATTCAGGGTCATGCGCGCGCCCGGATGGTCGCCAGAAAGATGCGCCACTCACGGAACGTCGCACACGAATCCCTCTGTCAAACGGGCAAACTGCGCCGGCAGCGCGTGACACGCGCGCGACGTCACTTTCCCATGCCCATCGTGAGGCCCGTGATGAGGTGGCGCTGGAACGCCAGATAGACGAGCACCGCGGGCAGCGCGCTGACGAGCGAGCCGGCCATCAGCAGCGGGACGTCGAGCCCGTGCTGGCCGGGAATCGTCGCGAGCCCGACCGTGATCGGACGCACGTTGGGATCCTGCAGGAAGAGCAGCCCGACGAGCAGGTCATCCCAGATCTGGATGAACTGCAGGACGGCGATCGTGGCCATCGCGGGCTTGGCCAGCGGTAGGATCACGCGCAGGTAGGCGCGGCCCCATCCGAGCCCGTCGATCATGGCCGCCTCGAGGATGTCCAGCGGCAGGCGCCGCAGGTAGATCGTCATCAGGAAGGTCGAGAACGGCGCGCCCAGCGCCGCGTACACGATGATCGCCGAGTCGAGGTGGTTGATCCGCCAGTAGTGGACGATGTTGATGAACTCCGGCGCGATGATCGATTGGAGCGGCACCATCATGGCGCCGACCACGAGCAGGAACGCCATCGTCACCGCGCGGTAGTGCAGGATCGCGAACGCATAGCCGCCGGTCGTGCTGACGAACAGGATGATCGCGATGCCGCCCGCCGACACGAGCGTCGAGTTCAGCAGCTGTCGCCACACCGGCAGCACGTCGAAGAGGTTGTGCCAGCTCGCGAGCGAATAGCCGCCGCTGCCGAGCTGGTACTGCTCGCTGGAGTGCAGCGAGGTCGAGATCATGTAGTAGAACGGATACAGCATCACCAGGGCGATGGCCGCGAGCACGAGGTAGACGAGCGGCCGCGAGAGCCGGTGCGCCGTCATTCGTCCGCCCCCCGGAAGAGCCGCACCTGGACGATGCTGACGACCGCGACGGCGATGAACAGCATCACGCCCGCGGTGGCGGCCGCGCCGAAGTCGCCCGTTGCGAACCCCTGCTGGTAGCCGTAGAACTCCAGCGTCGTCGTCGCGAAGCCCGGGCCGCCGCCGGTCATGACGTAGATCAGGCTGAAGATCGCCGTGAACGCCGAGATCAGCGTGATGATGAAGGCGAACTGCACGAACCGGCGCAGCAGCGGCAGCGTGATCGACACCAGAACCCGCAGCGATCCCGCGCCGTCGACCTTCGCCGCCTCGTAGAGGGACGTGTCGATCGTCGACATGCCGGCGAGGAAGATGATCAGGTTGGTGCCGAACATGCCCCAGATGAACGTGATCGCCACGGCGGCGAGCGCCGAGCGGGGGTGGGACAGCATGTTGGGATGGAGGCCGCCGAGGCCGATGCCGCCGAGCATGCGCTGGAGCGTGCCCTCGTCGGCGAAGAAGCGCGCGGCGATCGCGCCGATCACGACCCAGGACACGGCCGTCGGCAGGAAGAACACCGTCCGGAAGAGCCTCCATCCGGGCAGGTGGGTCGAGAGCAGGAACGCGATCACGAGCGGGATCCCGATCGCGACCGGCACCGCCAGCAGCAGCATGGCGTTGTTCTTCAGCACCTGCTGGAAATCGGGACTGTGCAACAGGCGCGAGTACGTGCTCGTGCCGACCCACGTGGCGGTCAGGCCGTCCCACTGCGTGAAGCTGTAGTACACGGTCTGCCCGATCGGGACGAGCAGCAGCCCGCCGACGAGCGCGAGCACGGGTAGCGAGAACAGCAGCCCGGCGCGCCGGCGCGAAGCGTTCAAGCTGGTGCGGCGAGCGCCGGGGTGAGCTGCCATCGGGAAGCGGCGCGTGGCGCCCGCGCTGCCGCGGGCGCCACGCCGGTGCCTACTTGAAGGTCGAGCCCTTGCGCTCGGCCGGCACGGTCTTGAGCGCGTCGGCCATGCTGGCGAGCGCCTTCTGCGGCGTGGTCGTGCCCGCGAAGGCGGCGACCAGCTGCTTGCCCGCGACGTCGACGACCTCGGACTGGATCACGTTGTCCAGCATCGGATACGGCTTGAGCCCGCCCTTCGTCGCCAGCGCGAGCATCTCGTTCGAGAGCGGGTTCGTCGTGGTGAGCCCCTTGACGTCGGGGATCAGGCCCGCCGCGGAGATGATCTTCGCCGCCTGCGGCGTCATCAGGAACTTCAGGAACTCGACGGCCTCCTTCGGATGCTTGGAGGACTTCATGACCGAGAACCCGTCGCCCGGGTACTGGATCACGCCGCCCTGCTTGGAGTCGCTGTAGGGCGGGGCGAACGGCGCCAGGTTCTTGCCGAGGCCCTTCTGCAACGTGGCGGTGTCCCAGCTGCCGTCCACGAACATGGCCGCCTTGCCCGTCGAGAAGGCGCTCAGGATGCCCGACTTGGTCAGCACGTCGGGGTTGGTGCAGCCCTTCGTCTTGAGCGCAGCCCACTTGCTCAGCTGCGACACGACTTTCGGCGACGTCCACGGCGTCTTGCCCGTGTAGAGGCCGCGCCACTGCGCCGGCGAGAGAATCCCGGCCATCGCGTAGCTGAAGTCGTAGAAGGGGTAGAACGTCTGCCCGAGACCCTGCGTGTCGACGCCGTAGACCATGGGAGTGATGCCCTTGGCCTTGAGCTTGGCGCAGTCGGAGTAGAGCTCGTTCCACGTGGTCGGCGGCTTCTTGAGCCCGGCCTTGGCGAACAGCGCCTTGTTGTAGAAGCCGATGTAGAACTGGTCCTCGAGCGGCATCACGAGGAAGCCGTTGGCGATGTCGAAGTCCGGCGCCATGTAGCTGATGCCGTTGAGCTTGCTCGTCTCGGCGCTGCTGAAGTACGGCTTCAGGTTGAGCAGGAACTTCGCGTACTTGAGGTCGAAGAGGCCCGTCCACATCGTCGCGAGGTCGGGCGAGGTGTGCGAGATGGCCGACGACTGCAGGAGCGCGAAGTAGTTGTCCGCCGGCTGGCTGACGACGCGGATCTTGATGTCCGGATGCGCCTTCTCGAAGGCCTTGACGAGGTTGTTCGTCGCGACGGCGTTGCCCTCGGTGCCGTAGTTGTGCCAGAGCGTGAGCTCCGTGGTGCTGCGCTTCGTCGAGGCCGCGAACGCGGCGCCGGCCACCGTCACGGCGATGGCCGCCGCCAGCACCGCGATCAGGATTTTCCGGGACATGAACCCTCCTTCGATCAGGACGTGTGAGGCCCGGGCCGGGGGATCCCGAGGCCGGGTGCGAACGGTGCGGATTGCCGGAGCTCCGGCGCCAGCCGGCGCAGCCACTCCAGCGAGACCGCGGCGCGGTGGATCTTCTCGCGCGCGATCGCGCAGGCGTCCGCAGCGAGGTGCTCTCCGCAGGGATAGAGCGAGCGCGAGTTGCGTAGGCCGAACTTGGCGTACAGCGGTGCGCCCACGGCGACGAGATCGCCGGCCTCGTGGCCGCGCACGACCCCTCCGAGGGTGTCGGGCGACTCGACGTACAGATCGATGGGCAGGCTGGAGGCGGCGCGCATCTCGGCTAGCTGTAAGACGGTCGTGTCGGACGCGATGTTGACCGTCGTCGCTCCGAGCCGCTCGAGGACGCGGAGTCCGGCGGGGTTGGACGGCGCGAGCATGACCGAGATCTTCCAGACGCAGTCGCGCGGCAGCTCGCCGGCCCGCTGCATGTCCACGAGCACGTCGAGGAGGCCCGCATCGGCGATCAGGAAGCTGCGGATGCCGGCCTCGCAGGCCCGGGCGATGTCCTCGGCGGCGTAGGCCAATCCGCGCACGCCGCGCACCTGCCCGCCGTGCGCGGCGCCGTCGGGCGAGCGGCTGTGCGCACCGACGTCCCAGCCGTCGCGCGGACCCGTGAAGAGCGAGACCTCCATTCCCGCCTCGGCGCCCATGGCGGCCATCTCCCGGAGCTCCGCTTCCGACAGCAGCATCGCGCCGCTTCCCTGCGAGACGCGGTTGACGACGACGCCGTGCGCCTCGGCCCTGCGGATGACCTCCCCGAGCACGCGCGCGCCCTCGACGCTCGGGATCTCGACGCGGAACGACGCGCCGTCGGGGAAGCGCGCCGTGCTCGCTGGAGGAGGCGGCGCTCCGGCGAGCTCGAGTCGCGCGAGCGCGGCGCCTGCCCTCATGCCGTCGCGCCCGTGGAGATGTCGAGGATCGCCGTCCGGCTTCGGCCGCCCACTGTCGCCGCCTGCGGCCACTCGCCGGTATCGGTGAGGCAGCGGAGCGCGGCGCCGTCGACCAGGAACGTGTCCTCGCTCTTGCCGCCACCGCTCACGCTCGGGTTCCAGGCGATCGCGTGCCCCGGCTCGATCGGCTGCGCATACCAGCGGCTCTCGTGCTGATTCGGCGCGATCTCGAACTCGCGCTGGCGATAGGCGATCGGCCCGCCCTGATAGTGCTCGCGCCACGCGCCCGCGTGCCCGGCCTCGGCGTAGGCGGCCTCGCAGGCACGGAGCACGTCGCCGTAGGTCGCGCCCGCGACGCTTGCGGCGAGCATGCGCGACTCGATCTGCAGGGCGGCGCGCCATCCCGCGCGCACGCCGTCCGGCAGCCCGTCGCTGCAGGCGAGGCGCGTGGCCGCCACGTGCAGACCGCCTCGCTGGGCGACCACGACGGTCATCGCGAGCCGCTTCACGGGGGCGCCGATCGCAAGCGGATGGCGGAAGCGCTCGACGCGATCGTCGCCGCCCACGATCAGGCATGCGCCGAACGCGCCGGCGCGCTCGAGCGACGCGGCCACGCGGGCCTGCAGTTCGACGTCCCGCTCACCCGGCCGCCAGGAGCCCAGTGTCTGCTCCAGCGCACGCGCGGCGTCGGCGGCGAGCGCCGCGAGACGCTCCTGCTCGCCGGGCGCGAGCGCGAGGCGCAGGGCGGCGAGCTCGGCGTCGGCATCGATCCCGAACGCCGCGTGCCCGTCGCTCGCCAGCTCCGCGGCCGGGGAGCCGGCGAGCTCGCAGGCGAGCGCCTCGAGCCCGGCGTCTCCGGCGTACCAGTCGGCCGTCTCGAGGCGCAGGCCGCGGCCGGCCAGGTCGTGCTCGGCCTCGATGCGCGCGCGCTCCACGTTGGCTGCGAGCGCAATGGCCTCGTCCAGGGTGACGACGACCCACATGGCGCTCGCCGGCGAGCCTGCCTCGATGCGGTTCTCCAGACCGGCGGTCAGCCAGGCGACGGCGCCTGTACTGGTCAGGACGATCGCGGGCGCGCGCCGCTCGTCGAGCAGCGCACGCACCTGCGCGAGCTTGGCGGCGACCTCCGCGACAGTGGAGCTTTCGGCGATTCCGAACGGCGCGTCGATGCCGTGAACGCTTTCATGTGGGAACGCAGCTGTCAAACGGTTCTCATCTGTTCGGCAGAGCCGAACATCTTCTGCTAGATTCGGCGTCCACCGTGATGACGCCCGACGACCGCTATCGCGTGCAGAGCGTGGAGCGCGCCGTCTTCGTGCTCGGCGTGCTCGGAGACGCCGGCCCCGACGGACTGACGCTCTCCGAGCTCAGCCGCGCGCTCGGCGCCTCGAAGAGCAGCGCCTTCGCGATCCTGCAGACGCTGCTCGGGTACGGGTTCGTGGCCGATTCGGGCGCGGGCATGTCGCGGCGCTACCGCCTCGGGCTCGCGCTCGCGCGGTTGGGCGACCTCGTCGTCTCGCAGATCGCCCTGCGCGACCTCGCGCTGCCCGTGCTGCGCGAGCTGACCGCGGCCACCGGCCTCACGTCGCGCGTCGCGGTGCTCGAGGCGCCCTACGTCGTCGTGATCGGCCGGGTCGACGCGCAGAGCGACGCCGTGCGGTTCGCGACCAACCTCTTCAAGCGCGAGCTGATGCACAGCTCGGCGGTGGGCAAGGCGATGCTCGCCTCGATCCCGGAGCCCGAGGCGCGCGCGCATCTCCGGCAGGCCGGCATGCCGCGCAAGACGCGGCGCACCCTCACCGACCCGGAGCGGCTGATGGCCGAGCTCGCCGACGTCCGGCACAAGCGCTGGTTCCTCGACGACGAGGAAGACGCCGAGGGCGTGTGCTGCATCGGCTCGCCGATCGTGCTCGAAGACGGCGGGTGCGCCGGTGCGATCAGCGTGACCGGTCTCAAGGTCGACGTCCCGGCCTGGCGCCTGCACGGGATCGGCGAGAGCGTGCGCGAGCACGCGGACAGGATCGCCGCGTTGCTGCCGGGCCGTGCTCAGGCGGTGCCGGCATGAGGCGCGCGCTCGTCGTCGACGGGACGGGCGGTGTCGTGCTGGCGGATCGCCGACCGCTCGAGCCCGGTCCCGGAGAGGTCGTCGTGCAGCCGGCCTTCTGCGGTCTCTGCGGCACGGACGTCGAGCTGCGCGACGGTCTCGTCGATCCCGCCTTCGTGCGCTATCCGCTTACGCTCGGGCACGAGTGGTCCGGCGTCGTCGAGGCGGTCGGCCCCGGCGTCTCGGGCCTGGCCGAAGGCGATCGCGTCGTGGCCGAGTGCATCATCCCGTGCGGGGCCTGCGGCCCGTGCCGCGCAGGCGCCACGAACGTCTGCACGACCTACGCCGAGCTCGGCTTCACCCAGGAGGGCGGGGCGAGCGATCAGGTCGCCGTCCCCGCGCGGCTCGTGCACGTGCTCTCGCCGCGGGTCTCGTTGCTCGATGCCGCGCTTGTCGAGCCCTCGGCCGTCGTGCTGCGCGGGCTGCAGAAGGCGACCCCCGCTCCGGGCGAGCGCGTGCTCGTGATCGGGGACGGGACGATCGGGCTGCTTGCGGTGCACCTGGCCGCGCTCTGGTCGCCGGCGGAGATCGTGGTGCTCGGCCGGCGGGCCGAGCAGGCCGAGCTGGCCGCGCAGGTGGGGGCCACCGCCTTCACCACCGACGACGCCGTGGCCGAGGGCTTCGACTTCGTGATCGAGGCCGCGGGCGCGCCCGCCGCCGTGATGCGCGCCGTCGGCGCGGCGCGGCGCGGCGGCCGCGTGCTGCTGCTCGGCCTCCCGCCTGCCGGGCGCACGCTCGACCTGCCCGCGGACCTGCTCGTCAACAACGACCTCACGGTCACCGCCAGCTTCGGCTACACCTCGGGCGCCTGGAGCTGGGTCGTGCGGCTGCTCGATGCCGGCCGGATCCGGCCCGCGCAGATCGTCACCCACCGCGTCGCACTCGCCGACCATGAGGCCGCGTTCGCGGCGCTCGCGCAGGCCGACGGTGCGCGCGGCAAGGTGATGCTCGAGATCACCAGCCCCCGACCCAGCCGCTGAGCAGACCGAGCGGCTCGCTCTCGGCGAGCCTGTCCGGCAGAGCGCGCAGGAAGTCGAAGTCGCATCCCTGGTCGGCCTGCAGCACGTGCTCGAGGTACAGCGCGCCGTAGCCGCGTCCGTACGCCAGCGGGCGTGCGGGCGTCGACCGCAGCCGGCGCTCGATCTCGGGCGCCGGGACGTCCAGGTCGATCCGCCGCGCCTCGACGTCGAGCACGATCTGGTCGCCGTCGCGCACGGCGGCCAGCGGCCCACCCACCGCCGACTCCGGCGCGGCGTGCAGGACGACGGTGCCGAAGGCGGTGCCGCTCATACGGGCGTCCGACACGCGCACCATATCGGTCACGCCGCGGGCGAGCAGCTTCCCGGGGATCGGCACCTGTCCCCACTCCGGCATGCCGGGACCGCCGCGCGGGCCGGAGTTGCGCAGCACGAGCACCGTCTCGGGCGAGACCTCGAGGGCGGGATCGTCGATGCGCGCCTGTACGTCGTAGACGTCCTCGAAGACGAGCGCCGGCCCCCGGTGCCGCAGCAGGGCGGCGGAGGCCGCACTCTGCTTGATCACCGCCCCGCTCGGGGCGAGGCTGCCGCGCAGGATCGCGAGTCCGCCATGAGGGGCGAGCGGCTCGGCCAGCCGGGCGATCACGGCGCGGTCGAGCGCCTCGGCGCCGGCGTAGCCGTGCGCGAGCGTCTCGCCGGTGACGGTCATCGCCTCGCCGTGGAGCAGGGGTGCGAGCTCTGCGAGCACGGCTTGCACGCCGCCGGCGCGGTGAAGGTGCTCGAAGAGGTGCTCGCCCGAGGGGCGCAGGTTGCCGATCACGGGCGTGCGCCTGGAGAGCTCGTCGAAGCGGTCGAGCGTCAGCGGCACGCCCAGCCTGCCCGCGAGCGCGAGCAGATGCACGACCGCGTTCGTCCCGCCGCCGAGCGCCATCAGCAGCGTGATGGCGTTGTCGAACGAGGCCGCCGTCAGGATTGCAGCCGGCGCTGGGCCCTCCCGCGCGAGCGCGACCGCGCGCGTGCCCGTGCACTCGGCGGCGCGCAGGCGACCCGCGTCCACGGCGGGGATCGTCGAGGTACCGGGCAGGCACATGCCGAGCGCCTCGACCAGCGCCGTCATCGTCGACGCCGTGCCCAGCTCGTTGCAATGGCCGACCGAGGGCGTCGCCGCCGCCTCCAGCTCCGCAAACGTCTCCTGCGACATCCGTCCGGCGCGCAGCTCGTCCGCGTAATGCCAGAGGTCGGTGCCGGCGCCGAGCTCGCGGCCGCGGAAGTACGCCGCCTGCGACGGCCCGCCCGTCACCATGATCGCCGGCACCCCGGCGCTGACGGCGCCCATCAGCTGCGCCGGCACCGTCTTGTCGCAGCCGCCGAGCAGTACCACGGAGTCCAGCGGATAGGAGCGGATGCATTCCTCCACGTCCATCGACATGAGGTTGCGGAAGAGCATCGTGCTCGGCTTCATCAGGTTCTCGCCGAGCGAGATCGTCGGGAACTCGAGCGGCAGCCCGCCGGCCTGGAGGACGCCGCGCTTGACCGCCTCGGCCAGGCTGCGGAAGTGCAGGTTGCAGTTGACGAGCTCGGACCACGAGTTGCAGATGCCGACGATGGGCCGGCCGTCGAGCGCGGCACGCGAGATGCCCTCGGCGTGTAGCGAGGCCCGGTGGATGAACCCCGCGAGATCGTTCGCACCGAACCAGCGTTGGCTGCGCAGCGGCCTGTGGCTCACGGTGGAGAGCCTAGAGGGCGGCGTGGCAGTGTCGCGACGGTAGCATCGCGCGGTGGGCCGCGCTGACCGCACTCGTGCCCCCGATCCCGACGCCGCTCCGCGACGGAGCGCTCGACCTGGAGAGCTTCGGCCGGTTGCTCGGGGGCACTTCGCGGAGCACGTGTCGGGCTACCTCGTGGGCGGCAGCGTGCGCGAGGTTGCGAGCCTCACGCGGGAGGAGCGCGCGGCGCTGATGCGCGCCGCCGCCGCGCGCCGCGCCCCGGGTCACTCGCTCGCGCTCTCGATCTCCGACGACGCCATCGGCACTACGCGGTACCTGTGCCGTCTCGCTGCTTCGTAGGAGCCAGCTCGCGGTGTGCGACAATCGCCGCGCCGTTGCCCCCTGGGAGAGGACGACCGATGGCCAGCGAGGGACACATCGACGTTCCCGGCGGAAGCGTCTGGTACCGCAGCGTCGGCGAGGGTCCGGGCGCGCCGCTCCTGGTCGTCCACGGCGGCCCGGGGTTCTGTCACGACTACCTGACGGCGCTCGACGACCTGGCCGACCGCCGCCGGGTGATCTACTGGGATCAACTCGGGTGCGGGCGATCGGAGCGGCCCGAGGACGAGTCCCTCTGGACGGTCGAGCGCTACGTCCACGAGGTCGACGCGGTACGCAGCGCACTCGGTCTCGAGCGCCACCACATGTTCGGCAACTCGTGGGGCGGCATGCTGGGCATGCAATACGCGATCGACCGGCGCCCGCCGCTCGTGAGCCTGACGATCTCCAATAGCCCGGCGAACATGCCGAGGTTCATCCAGGAGACGACCGCGCTCAAGGCAGGGTTGCCGGAGGACGTGCAGCGCACGATCGACTGGCACGAGGAACGCGGCTTCTACGCCTGTCCGGAGTACCAGGGCGCGATCGCCGTCTGGTTCCAGACGCACATCTGCCGCATGCAGCCGTGGCCCGAGGGGCTCGAGCGCTCCTTCTCGGGCGTCGGCGTCGGCCCGTACATGACGATGGTCGGGCCGAGCGACTTCAACGTCACGGGCAACCTCCTCGAATGGGACGTGCTCGGCCGCCTCTCGGAGGTCGAGATCCCGACGCTGTTCCTGGCCGGCCGGTACGACGAGATCGTCCCCGACCATGTGCGCGCGGCGCACGAGCAGGTTGCCGGATCGGAGTTCATCCTCTTCGAGAACAGTGCTCACCTGCCGTTCGAGGAGGAGCGCGAGTCGTGCATGGCAGCACTCAACGAGTTCTTCGAGCGCTGCGAGGCGCGCGCGCCGCGCGCGTAGCCGGGGTTCGCGCCCGCGGGCCGCGCCCATACATTGGTGCGATGGAACGTCGCTCGGCCACGCTCCTCCGCCTCGTCGCGCTGCTCGGCTGCGGTGTCTTCGCGACACTCCTACTGCTGCCGGAGGGCGCGCCCGCGACGCGCTCGCAACTCCAGCGCGCGCCCTCGCTCCACCCGACGCCGGCGGGCGCCGTCCTGCCGGCGCCGGACGTGGCCCCGCGGCCCTTTCACCTGCCCCGCGCGCTCGTGCAGGAGCCGGCCCCGGCCGCCGATGCGCGCGTCCACCGCATCGTGCTGCCGCCTCCTCCTCCACCGCGCGACCACCGTCTCCACCTCATCCCGCCGACGCTCGCCCTGGGGCCGTACGAGGCGCCGCGCATCCCGAGCGACGCCCCGCCGCGCCTCTACGACCCCGATCCAGAGCACGGCCGCAGGATGGGCGCCCCGCAGCTACTGACGGACGGCGCGCTGCCCGACGGGTTCCGCTACCACTACGACGACGACTACACGGGCTGGCCGGTCGCGCCGCTGCATGCCGCGCACGCGCTCCACGGAGCATTCAACGATCCCCGCGACGGGGGTTACCACTTCGGCGTGGACATCGCCGTGGACGACTCGAAGCCCGCCTTGCTCGCGCCGCCCGGCATGTCGCACCGCATCTTCGCCGTGGAGAGCGGCAAGGTGCATTACACGCGCCGCGGCGAGCTGTCGCTCAATTGCAACGACCGCCGCTTCGAGGTCGGCCATTTCGCCTACTGGCACGCCTCTCCCTGGTGGGCCGAGGGGACGTACGTCCACGCCGGCGACATGATCGGCTGGACCTGTCTCAACGAATGGCACGTGCACCTCTCCGAGTGGGCGCTCGTGAACGGCCAGCGCGCGTGGGTCAATCCGTTGCACGCGGGCGGCAAGCTCCGGCCATATGCCGATCACGCGGCACCCGTGATCCGGGCGGTCTCCGCGTACGGTCCGCCTGACGCCTGGTGGTCACCGCACACGAGCAGCGAGCTCGCGGGCAGCGACGGCGCGCTGTCGCAGGTGTTCGACCACCTGCACGGCGCAGTCGATCTGCGTGCGTGGATCGACGACTCGCAGGGCGATGTCGGCCTCTATCGCGACCGGCACGAGCTCGCAGCGGACATCAGCCCGTACCGGATCTGGGTCCAGATCCGCCGGGTCGCCGACGGCGCGATCGTCTGGCAGCGCTCCCCCTGGCAGTCGGACCTGCTGCTCACGGGTCGCGAGCGGCTCTACGCCCACTTCGCCGCGCACTCACGCCCGCCGCTCCCGAACGACGTGTGCCACATTGCGGGCGATTGCGACGGCCGATTCTTCTACCACCTGCTCGTCTCGGGGAATCGGTATCTCTGGGACACGAGGCTCGTCCGCAACGGCGCCTACGTGCTGACGATCCGCGCGTTCGACATCGGCGGCAACGTGGGGGAGCGCAGCGTGTCGATGACCGTGCGCAACTAGAAACGTTTCCAGCGAGGGCGCGCTGGGATCTGCCGCTGCGAGGCCGGTTCCCTCCGCGTCAGTCGGCGGCCTTCGCTGTCGTGGCTTCGTCCAGGAACCGGTGGGCTGCGGCACGTGCCGCGGATTCGGCCTGGCGTGCCTGGACGGACCGGGCGTCATCGGCGTCGAGGGCCGCGTTCGCGCACACGAGCAGCGCCGCGCAGGAACATGCCCCGGCCGCAAGCTGAACGACGCCCCAGAGATCGAGACGCCGCTCTGGCATGGGACCCGAAGCGAGGTCGGCTGCGAGCACGACGAGGTCGCTCGCGACCTGGCAGACCTGCAGCGGGACATCGGCTGCGCTCGCCCGCGCTCGCGCGAGCGCAGCGTCGTCCGCCTGGCCGTGCTCGGCCGCGTCGAGTTGACGCGAGGCGCGCGCGAACGCCATCTCGTTCGACAGGGACAACGCCGATGCGCGGGCGCCGATGCTCTCGGCACGCGCTGCAGGACTGCCCTGCCCGGCTTGCCGCGCAAACGCCGCGACGAGTGCAGCCGCCTCCGCCAGCGTCTCGGCGGCCAGGGCGCCGACTCCGCGCACGACCTGCGTCCCCGCACCGGCGTGTGGATCACTCACGGCCATCCTCCAGTCGGCGTGCCGCTCGTCGCGACTGTACCTGGCACGAGGCGCGTGCGGTGGGCGCCGAGCCGGGCTTGCTCGGCGCGGCGGCGCTCGTTAGAGTCGCACTTGAACGATCAAGGGGAGCGAGGAGATGGGCGCGCACGATACGCGGAACGCGGCGGACACGGAACTGCTCGAGCGATTCGAGGCGCTCTACGTGGCCGTGGTCGCCGACTGCCTCGATCGCGTGGGCGTCCGCAGCAACCTGCTTGCGCCGCACGTGCGTTCGCTCTATCCGGGCGCGCGGCTCGCCGGCTATGCCCTGACCGTGCACGTCGTCGAGGTCGAGGCCCCCCCGCCGCGCGACGAGTGGTACAAGGGTGAGATCCACGCCGTCGACTCCCAGCAACCGGGTGACGTGATGGTGGTATCGACCAGCTCCGGCTCGTACTGGGGCGAGTTGCTCGCGACCGCCTCGCGCGTCCGCGGGGCCCGCGGCCTCGTCGGCGATTGCTACGCGCGCGATACGGCGCACCTGATCGAGATGCGCTACCCGACGTTCGTCCGGGGCTCGCTCGCCTACGACTCGCTCGGGCGCATCGACGTCGACGGCGTGGGCGTGCCGATCGAGTGCGCGGGCGTGACGGTGCATCCAGGCGACCTCGTGATCGGCGACGACGACGGCGTCGCCATCGTCCCGCGCGGAGTCGCCGAGGAGGTCATTCGTCTCGCCGAGGAGAAGGTCGCCGGAGAGAACGTGATGCGCGACCGGCTGGCCGAAGGCATGCCCGTGGCTGAGGCGTTCCGCACCTACGGCGTGCTCTGAGGCCCGATGCTCGCGATCGACGACCTGCGCGACTTCGACACGCACCTCCGGGCGCGCAGCCAGGAGGTGCGCGCGCGTCTGCGCGAGGCACTCGCCGGGCACCGGCTGACACTGCGCGAGGCGCGCGTGCACGACGTCCTGATGCCGATGGTCGGCCTCTACACGCCCGGCTGGCAGGCGCTGCCTGCGTGGTCGTGGGGCTTCGTCGAGCTCGTGACCAACGAGGGGCCGGTGGGGACGGGAGAGTGGTCGGTGGCCGTCGATGCTCCGGCGCACGCCGCGATCGAACGCCTGCGGGCGACGCCGGAGGCCAATCTGCTCGACGACGAGTGGGAGATCCCGCTCTTCATGGCCTGGTGGGATCTGGTCGGTCAGACGCTCGACAAGCCGCTGCACCAGCTCTGGGCCGAGCTCTTCGACGTCGGCTTCGAGCCGCCCTCGCTCGTGCCGCTGGCCGCGTACTCGTGGCAGCGCTTCCCCGACGCGGAGGGGCGCGACGCCGTGACCTTCGAGAGCTGGCCGCAGTTCGCCGCTCAGCAGGTCGCGGAGGGGTTCTCGACGCTCAAGCTGTCGATGACGAGCTACGAGCCCGACGACCACGTGGAACTCGTCGCGCGCATCCGCGGGGCGATTCCGCCGGAGGTCGACATCCGCGTCGACTCCCACGGCACCTGGAACGAGATCGAGGCCCGGCGGATCATGCGGGCGCTCGAGCCCTATCGGGTGTCCTACATCGAGCAGCCGCTCGCATCGCTCCTTCCTCAGCGTTTCTACGCGGGCGCGCGCCCGCCCGCGGACGCGTCGGGCGGGTTCCAGCGCGAGTACTACTTCCGCAAGCTCGAGGAGCTACGTCGCGATACGGGCATGCCGATCTCCTGCCACTGGTGGACGCCGCCGATCGTGCAGCCCGAGGGCGTCTCGCGCGCCGCCGACGCGTGGGAATTCGACTGGTACCTGATGGAGCGCTACGACCCCGTGAACATCTCGGTGCCCGACATCGGGCTGGGGGTGTTCGGCCTCTGGCGGCTGTTCCAGATGACCCGCTTCATGGGCATGTCGCTGCAGATCCACAGCAACTCCGAGCTCGGCCTGCAGCAGTCGATGCGCGGTGCGATGTTCGCGGCGCTCGGCTATTACCCGGAGTCCGCCGGCCTCTATCTCGGCACCATGCCGCGCCTCTGCATCCCCATGGACACCGAGTACAACCAGGTGCGCGACGACGTGCTCACGGGCGGGAAGCTGCCGCTGCCTGGCGGGCACGTCGAGCTGTCGGGCGCGCCGGGCCACGGCCGCACGCTCGATCCCGAGCGCCTCGAGCGCTACCGCTGGACAGAGGAGCGGGCACGCGCCTACCGCGAGCAGGAGCGGGCCGTCAAGGCCAACTACCTGCTCGACCGTCCGCGACGGCGCACGATGTCGGGCTGGCCCAAGCCGCCGGGGCCGGAGCGCTTCGACCGCCAGGCCTACCCGTACGACCTCACGCAGATGCTCGGCGGCGAGCAGTCGCAGGACGTCGACGTCGAGCTCAACACCTGACGTTGACACTAGAGGTCGGCGCCCGCCGAGACGCCGGCGGAGAGGCCGCCGTCCACGACGAACGGCTGGGCGGTGCAGAAGCTCGCTTCGTCGGAGCACAGGAAGAGGGCCATCGCGGCCACCTCCTCCGGCCGGCCGACGCGGCCGAGCGCATGCATCTTGCCGGCCACCTCGCGCGCTGCCTCGGGGTCGTCCTGGATCTCGAAGTAGCGCTGCGCCATGCCCGTGTCGATGTAGCCCGGGCAGATGCAGTTGCAGCGGATCTGATAGCGCCCGTTCTCCAGCGCGATCGCGCGCGTGAGGTTGATGACGCCGCCCTTGGCCGCGCAGTAGGCCGCCAGCGCCGGCTCGACCCAGAAGCCGTTCACCGAGGCGATGTTGACGATCGAGCCGCCGCCGAGCCGCCGCATGTGCGGGATGACGGCGCGCGCCCCGAGATAGACGCTCTTGAGGTTGACCCCGAGCACGCGGTCCCAGTCGCCGGGCGGCGTGTCGACGAGCAAGTGCTCGTACTGGATGGCGGCGTTCGAGACGAGCGCGTGCGGGCCCCCCAGTCCGGCGGCCCGATCGACGAGCCTGTCCACGTCGTCGGCGCTCGCCACGTCGCAGCGCACGGCCTCGCCCTGCCCGCCCGCCGTGGAGATCTCCGCGGCCGTCCTGTTTGCCGCTTCCTCGTCGATGTCCGCGCACAGCGTGAGCGCTCCGGCGGCACCGAGGCGCTGTGCGATCGCGCGGCCGATCCCGGTCCCCGCACCTGTGACGATCGCTACCTTCCCGTGCATCTGCACCTGGCTCTGCTCCTTCGTGCATGGCTCTTGCCGGGCTGCCTATACTGACGTGCTTTTGCGTTCAAGTAAAGCGCTCTCGGGGGAGCGGAAGACGTGACACGCCAGGGATCGCAACGGCCGACGATGCGTGACGTGGCATCGCGCGCGGGGGTCTCGGCGCAGACCGTCTCGAACCTCGTCAACGGCCGCACGCACCTCATGACCGAGGAGACGCGCGAGCGGGTTGCCGAGGCGATGAGCGCGCTCGGCTATCACCCCAACTCGGCCGCGCGCGGCCTGCGCTCGGCGCGCAGCCACACGCTGGCGTTCCTTGTGCTCGACCAGGACGCCCGCTTCCTCGCCGACCCGATGACCGACCTGATCATTGCGGGCATCGGGGACATCGCCCGCGATCGCGGCTACGGGGTCCTGATCCAGGCCGGCCGTCCGGATCAGGCCTCGGACGCGCTGCTCACGCCGCTGCTCGAGCATCGCGCGGACGGGGCGTTCCTCTTCCTCTCGGGCGAGCCGGCCCTGCGGCGCTGGTACGTCTCGCGCGTCGCCGAGCTGGGCGCACGCGCGGTCGCGTTCGAGCGCGTCGACGACTCTCCCAACATCACGTCGCTCACCGCTGCCGACCGCGACGGCGCGCGCCGCCTGACCGAGCATTTGCTCGCGCGCGGCCATCGCCGCATCGCGTTCGTCGCGGCGCGCGTCCCGTGGCCGATGATCGAGCAGCGGCGCCTGGGCTATCGAGACGCGATCACGGCGGCGGGCGTCGGCATCGATCCGGCGCTCGAGCGCTTCGAGGGCACCTGGGGGACGCAGCTCGGGCCGACGCTGGTGGATCAGCTCCTCCGGCTCGACGATCCCCCGACGGCCATCATGTGCGGCAACGACCTGCTCGCGCTCGGGGTGCTGCAGGAGCTGCGCCGCCGCGCGCTGCGCGTGCCCGCGGATGTGGCGGTCACGGGCTTCAACAACTTCGACTTCGCCGAGTTCGTCGACCCGCCTCTGACCACCGTGCGCACGCCCGGCTACGAGATGGGTCGCGCTGCCGCCCAGAACCTGATCGACGCGCTGGAGGGGTCCGGCCCGGTTGAGAGCAGGCTCGAGTTCCCGGTCGAGCTCGTTCTGCGCGACTCGGCCTGATCGAGCTCGATGCCGAACGGCGTCGGTGCGCCGCCGTCGTCCCCTCAGGCCTCGACGCTGCCGTCGGCCTCCAGCCGCGAGACGGACTGGACGCCGCCGTAGAGCACCGCCGTAACCTCGGTCTCGAGCGCCTCGCCGGGGTTGAGGACGCGCGCGCGCCCGGCGGCCACGGCATCGGCGAGCGGGCTCGGATACCCCGTCCACGGCTCGACGATCGCGTGGTAGTAGCCCGCGCCAGCCGCCGTACACGAGCCACAGCCACACGACCGGGAACAGCTCTCGGTCGAAGCACAGCCCGAACCCGCGCCGGGCGGCCGTGTCGGTTGCGGCGACCCAGCCGTCCTGGAGCTCGGTGAGGAAGTGCAGCGCGAAGCACGCGGCGTCTGGCCCGAGCGCCCGGCGGACGTCGAGCGAGCCGAGCATCGGCCATTCGTAGGTGTCGCCGTGCGTCCCGAGCGTGCCGCCGCCGCTCTCGTCGACCAGCGCGCCCTGGCCGGGCACGTCGAAGCGATGGGCGGGAGTGATCGCCTGCACGGGATGGATGCCCCAGTTGAAGTCGAAGGGCTGCGTGCCCTGTGTGCTCGAGGCGGTAGCTGATCGCAAGCGTCGGGGATCCGCGCTCGATGCGCAGGCGCCGCGTCCAGCGCGCGGGCGTGATCGGCGTCTCGATCGTGACGGCGAGCTCGACGGCGTCAGGGCCGGACTCGACGATCTCGTGGCGCGCGCGCTGCGTCCACAGCTCGCCCATGTACGGCAGCTCGTCGCCGTAGCGGTTCGGCGACGGTGCGCCGCCCGGGAACGCCTCGTCCCAGCCGCCCGCCCAGTGGTCGTCGAAGTTGGCGTGCAGCTCCGCGCGATGCGGCCGCACGCGCGGGGACTTCCAGAGCAGGTCGTGGTCGCGAGCCTTGTCGATGAAGCGGAAGATGTTGCCGCCGAGCTCGGGCAGCACGTCGACCGCGAGATGCTCGTTCTCGAGCCGGATGCAGCGCAGTCCGCGGTATGTCCACGCGTCGTCGATCCGGCAGCCCATGTCAGTAGCACGTCGCCAGCAGGCCGCCGTCCACCACGAGCGGCTGGCCGCTCATGAACGAGGCGTCGTCGGAGGCCAGGAAGACCACGGCACGTGCGATCTCGCGCGGCTGCGCGATGCGGCCGAGCGGGTACTCGGCGCTCACCTCGGCGCGCAGCGCGGCGGGGTCGGCGGCGGTGTCGAAGTAGGCCTGCACCAGCGGCGTGTCGATGTCGCCGGGGCAGATCGCGTTGCAGCGGATGCCGGCGGCGCCGTACTGCACGGCGGTCGCGCGCGTGATGCCGAGCACGCCTCCCTTGGCGGCGCAGTAGGCCGCGAGGATGCCGTCGCCGACGAGCGCCAGGATCGATGCCACGTTGACGATCACGCCGCCGCCGGCGGGTCGCATCGTGCGCACGGCGTGCTTGCACCCGAAGAAGACGCCCTTCAGGTTCGTCCCGAGCACGCGGTCGAGCTGCTCCTCGCTCGTCTCCGCGAGCTCCTCCTCGATCTGGATGGCGGCGTTGTTGACCATCACGTCGAGGCGGCCCGTGCAGTTCGACCGCTCTCGCGAGGAGCGCCTCGACGTCGGCCTCCGGCTGACGTCGGCATGGCAGTAGGTGCCGATACCGGCCATCGTCTCGCGCCGCCGGCGTCCTCGATGTCGCAGCCGACGACGACGGCGCCCTCGGCCGCGAGCTCCTGCGCGATCGCGCGCCCGAGTCCCGATGCGACTCCGGTGACCACGCAGACGCGCCCGTCCAGACGCCCCATCAGTAGCCTCCCTGGGCGACCTCGTCGGGCTCCTCGTACCAGCGCACGCGCTCGCCGACGCGCGCTCGCGCCTTCCACTTCACCGACTTCGGCTCGCTCTCGACCGCCGCGGCGATGCCCGCCATCCGCTCCGCGATCAACCGCTGGTCGCCTCGTCGAGGCCGCTCTCCGGCAGCCCTTCGAGCAGGCGCTCGAGGTTGAGCTGCAGCGTGTGGTAGAGGCCCCAGTCGCTGCGCAGAGGTCGGCGATGCGCGCGGCGTCGATGCGCTCGCGTCGCCCGCGCCGAGCTCGTGCTCGAGCAGCAGCGCGTAGACGTCGGAGCGGTCCTTGGCGTTGAGCTCGACGATCTGCAGCTTCGTCATCAGCACATCGGCCAGGGGCACCGTCACCGGATCGCGCTCGAGGTGCTCGCCGACCGGCAGCACGTGGCACATCTCGAACGTGTCGATGAAGACGTCGATCTGGCGCCCGTACGTCTCGTCGTAGAAGAGCAGCCGCCGCGCGCCGTTCATCGCGTTGAACGTGCGCTTCGGCCCGTAGCCCTGCGCCTCGAGGAAGGCCCCGGCGCGCCGCCCTCACGCTTGCCCGTGACGACGTCGATGTCGCGGATCTCGCGCTCGAAGGCGGGATGGAGGTCGCCCTGGAGTGCAGCCGAACCGCCATGCCGCCGATCAGGCGCAGCCGCAGTCCCTCCTGTCGGCCGCCGCGAGCAGCCGTCGCGCCTCGTCCTCGATGTCCGGCTCGATCGGCGACGTCACGCGCGCGCCACCGGCGTCATGCAGCGGGAGTGTATCCTCGCCATCCTCAGCCGATCACGAACTGGTAGTCGGCGCGGTCCGCCCTCGAGGTGGACGAGGCACGCCGGAGATGCGGCCCGTGTGGTAGTCGCTGCCCGGGTTGACGCCGAGCGTGCGCCCGATCCGCGTCGCGCCCGCGCGACTCGTGGACGTGGCCGTGCAGGCCGCGATCGGCTGGTAGCGCTCGATCAGCTCGCGGACCGCCGTCGAGCCCACCGGGATCATCTTCGGCTCCTTGCCGCGGCAGCACCACGTTGAGGTCCTCGTCGAGCTCCGGCGCCGTGTCGAGGCCGCGAGTCGTACGGCGGCACGTGCAGGTTGAAGACGCAGCGCGAGAGGTCCTCGACCTGCGTCGGCCAGCGCCTCGACGCGGCGGTACAGCTCGTCCTCCTCGAGCTCGCGCGGCGAGTCGAACGGCGTGCGGTTCGAGTAGCCGAGCGAGAGCATCGTGTAGCCGGTCGAAGTCGACGACGCGCGTCGTCGCAGGCCTCGACGCGCTTCGAGCCCCTCGAGCGGCTCGTCGACGCCCGTCGGGTCGTCGTTGCCGGGCATCACGAAGCACCGCACGCCGGGGTCGGCGAGCCGCTCGTCCGCCAGCGCGATCCAGCGCGAGAACGTCTCGCAGCATCACCTCCGCGAACCAGGGCTCGCGCTCCTCCTCGGTCAGCCCGGCGACCCGCTCGACCTCCTCGGGGGTCATCACGTACGGGTACATCCCGTTGGCGCGGATGCGGTGCTCGAGCGTCGGCCAGCTCCTCCGGCGTGCTCGGCGCGCTCGGGCGGCCGAAGAGCTGGCGGTGACGACCGCCCGGCGGTCCTCGACCAGCGGGATCACCACCTTGCCGGTGACGTCGCCGCCCATCACGATCACCGGCGCCTTGTAGAGCCCGGGCGCGTGCAGGAACTTGCGCCACAGCACCTCGGTCCCGTGGATGTCGGACGCGTAGTAGAGGCGCAGGCGGGCTCCTTGCCCCCCTCCGCCTTGCGTCGCCGGAAGACCACGCCTCACTCGGGCGGGAGCTCGCGGTAGGTGAGCGACGAGGTCGATGCCCTGCGCTTCGCGCACCGCGCGCGAGACGAAGTAGATGAGCCCACCGACGATCAGGCAGCAGGCGATCAGCGACAGCCCGCCGTTGCCCGGCGTCGTGAAGAGCTGGTCGGCCACGCTCTTGCCCGCGTTCGGCAGGCCGAGCTTCGCGTACGCGAACCACAGCCAGGCGCCGAACAGGCCGGCCAGGATCGAGCCGACGCCGAACAGCACCATCAACGGCAGGCCGAGGAAGTCGATGTTCGAGACCGAGGCCTCGTAGGCCGCCTTCTTGCGGTACGGGAACAGGATCGCCCCGATGCCGACGAGCATGAAGACCGGGAAGCCCACGATCGTCGAGAGCGCGATGTACTTGAAGAAGCTCGTCGTGTACGCCGCCGCGTAGAGCGACGGGATCGCGATCAGCCCGACCAGCGCCAGCGAGACGACGGGCGTGTGCGTGCGCGGATTGATCGCCGCCAGCTTCTCGGGGATCACCTGATCGAACGCCCACGCGAACAGCGCGCGCACCGGCTGCACGATCTGGATGTAGACGATCAGCGGCGCCCAGCACAGGAACGTGAGCCCAAGGAAGGCCACGAAGATCGTGTTCGTGTGGATCGCGGCGACGAGCGTGATCCACCACGGCTCGTTCGGCAGCGTGTAGACCTCCGGGTCGCCGGCGATGCCGTTCACCGCCGTCAGGAACTGCTGGCCGACCGTGTGGTAGAGCAGGATCACCATCAGCGTGATCGAGCCGAACGTGATCGCGAGGCCCGACAGCATCGAGTACCAGTTGCTGCGCGTGCCGGCCGAGCGGATCTCGCCGGCCAGGTTCGTCGAGAACCAGACCCAGACGCCGAACGCGATGATCGCGCCCGAGGCCACGATCGTGTTGTGCCAGTCCGTCGGGCCGCCGGTGACGACGCCCGCCGATGGCCTTGGCGATGAAGTAGTGGTACGTGTCGGCGCTGCTTCGTGAAGGGCCGCGCGTAGTCGTTGTACGACTTGATGAACTCGCTGCGCGACGTGAACAGCAGCGTCAGGCCGGCGACGATGAAGCCGGCCATCGCGAGGCCGAAGAGCCAGAGCTGGACGCGCATCATCAGGCGCGTGCCGTACATCATGATCGCGACGAGCGCGATCACGAGGATGATGCCGACGATCATGTCGCCGGGCTTGTCGGCGATCGTCGTCCCCCAGCTCTGCAGCGCGGCGAGTCGGCGCGACGCCGACCATCGTGAGCATCGGGCCGAGGCAGACCTTGGCCGAGAACACGCCCCAGTAGCCGAGCGCGAGGATCGAGGAGCGCCGATCAGGATGCTCGAGCCGACGGCGAGCGCCGGATGCACGGAGCGCGAGACGAGGATGTAGTCGGCGCCCGAGCGGGGCATGATCTGCGAGAGCAGGCCGAAGGCGCCCGAGATGAGGAACGAGCAGACGACCGTGATCGCCATCGCGGCGTAGATGTTGACGCCCGAGAAAGCCGAGAGGATCCAGAAGATCGAGACGGCCAGGACCAGCCCCGGCAGGCCGGCAGCACGTTGAAGATGACGGCATCGCGCACCTTGATGTCGCGAACGAACCCGGTTGCCCTGCGCGCGAAGTGCGCCTGGGGAGCTGCCGGTCGCTCAGCCATTCGATCACCCCTTTGCTTGACGTTCCCGGTGCTCTTTATCGTTCAAGCTCTCGGGTCGGCCGAGTATATTCCTGGCCCCGTGCCTGTCAAGGGGCGGCGGCTTGCATCGCCGCGCGCACGACGCTAGAGTCGCCACTTGATCGATCAAGTGCTCCCGGGAGCGCACCGTCGCGATGCTGCAGATCGCCGAGTACTTCAAACCGAGACCAATCGAGTTCTGGCAGGTCGTGCGCCAGGTGGGCGTCGACGCCGTCATCTCCAGCTCGAGATTCGCCCGACGGCCGGCACGACAACACGGGCGACCGGCCCTGGGACTTCCAGCCGCTCGCGCGCATGCAGGAGCGCTACGAGAGCGCCGGCCTGAGGCTCGCCGGCATCGAGGACTGGCCGCCCATGGATCGCGCGCGCCTCGGTCTGCCCGGCCGCGACGAGGAGATCGAGCATTTCTGCACGCTCATCCGCAACATGGGCCGGCTCGGCATTCCGATGCTCTGTTACAACTGGATGGCCTGCGTCAACTGGACGCGCACGACCGTCTCGCGCTCGCGGTCGCGGCGACGCGCTCGTCACCGGGTTCCGCCTGGCCGACCTGAAGGACGCGCCGACCTGGGCCGGCAACGTCCCGGCCGAGCGTGCTCTGGGACGCGTTCGAGTACTTCCTCGCCCAGCGTCGTGCCCGGTCGCCGAGAAGGCCGGCGTGCGGCTCGCGCTGCATCCCGACGATCCACCGATCCCGCTGCTGCGCGGCGTGAGCCGGATCATGATCAACGTCGAGGCATTCGAGCGCGTGCTCGCGCTGGCCGACAGCGAGGCCAACGCGATCTGCCTCTGCCAGGGCAACTTCACGCTCTTCTGCGACGATCTGCCCGCCGTCATCCGGCGGTTCGGGAGCGAGGGACGCATCGCCTTCGGGCATTTCCGCGACGTGCGCGGCACACCGACCGACTTCGTGGAGACGTTCCACGACGAGGGCAAGACCGACATGCTGGCCTGCATGGAGGCCTGGCACGACTTCGAGTTCGACGGCGTGCTGCGTCCGGATCACGTGCCCACGCTCGCCGGCGAGCCGAACGACGACCCGTCGTATGCGCTGCTCGCCCGCCTGCATGCGATCGGCTACATGCAGGGACTGCGCGAGGCCGCGGCGGCCAGGCGGGAGGCGGCCGCGTGAGCACGCCGCTTCGCGACGCGACGAGGGACGTGCGCGCCGTCGCCGTCGGCATCGACCACCCCGAGGGAGTGGCCTGGCACGACGGGCACCTCTACTGCGGCACCGAGGGCGGCGAGCTGTTGCGCATCGATCCGGCGAGCGGCTCCATCGAGGTCGCGAGCCGGCCGGGCGGATTCCTGCTCGGCCTCGCCTTCGACGGAGCCGGCAACTGCGTCGTCTGCGACGCCGCGGCGGGCAGGCTCGTGCGCGTCGCCCCGGACGGCTCGTCGGAGACGCTGCTCGATTCCGTCGGGGCCGCAAGCTCGTTTCGCCCAACTTCCCGGCCTACGCGAGCGACGGGACGCTCTGGGTGACGGAGTCCGGCTCGAGTTGGACGAGCGACGACGGCTATCTCTTCCGTGTCGGCCCCGGCGGCGCGGCCGAGATCGCCGACGAGGCCTGCCGGCGGTTCCCGAACGGCCTCGCGCTGGCGCCGGACGAGAGCCGTCTCTACGTCGTCGAGTCGCGCTGGCCCGGCGTCTCCAGCTACCCGTTGCGCGACGGTGTCCTCGGCGAGCGCGAGGAGACGTTGCCGCTGCCCTCACGTGCCCGACGGCCTGCGTTCGACGCCGGCGGCGCGCTCTTCATCGGCTGCTGCCGTCCCGATCGCGTCTACCGCCTCTCGTCCTCGGGGTCGCTCGAGGTCTACCTGGACGACTTCACGGGCGAGTTCATGACGACGCCGACGAACCTCGCCTTCGGTGGCGACGGACTGCGCACGCTGTTCCTGGCCGGGCTGGCGGGCTGGTCCATCAACGCCGTCGAGACCGAGGTCGCCGGCCACCCGCCGCCGCGGCCCGGTTGAGTCGTGGCTGCCCGCTTGCAGACCTGGGCGGGGATCTTCCCGAGCATCCCCACCGCGTTCGCCGACGACGGCTCGCTCGACCTCGCGTCGCAGGCGGCCGTCGCCCGTTTCAGCGTCGACTGCGGTGCTCAGGGGTTGTTGTGCTTCGGGCTCGCCGGCGAGGTCTTCCGCCTCACTCCCCGTGAGCGCCGCGAGGCGCTCGAGGCGATCGTCGAGGCAGTGGCGGGCCGCATCCCCGTGCTCGCCGGCGTGGGTGCGGAGGCGCTGCACTCCTCACTCGCGCTCGCGCGCGAGGCGCGTGAAGCCGGAGCCGACGGCGTCGTGGTTCCGCCGCCCGTGACGACTCGCCCATCGCGGCGCGAGCTCGTGCGCTACTTCGCCGAGATCGCGGCGGCGGCCGAGCTGCCGGCGATGGTACAGGACGCGCCGGAGTTCCTGGGCATCGAGCTCGGGCCCGAGCTCGTCGTGGAGCTGGCGCGCTCCAGTGCCGAGATCGGCTGCGTGAAACTCGAGGCGGGTCCCGAGCGCATCGCCGAATGGGTTGCCGTGGCGGGCGGCGAGCTGACGGTCTTCGGCGGCAATGCCGGCCTCTTCCTGCTCGACACGCTCGACAACGGCGCGGTCGGAATCGCCCCGGGCGCCGAGGTCACGGACGTCCTGACGGCGGCCTATGCGCTCTGGCGGCAAGGCGACGCGGTGGGAGCGCGCCGCTGTTTCGCCCCGGTGCTGCCGCTGCTCGTGTTCGAGTCGCAGGGCATCGAGCACTTCAATGCCTGCGCCAAGCATCTGCTCCACCGCCGAGGCGTGCTCGCCAGCAGTCACATGCGCGCGCCCACCGGCGGCCTCACGGCGGTCGGCCGCTCCCTGGCCGAGCGCTACTTCGACGAGATTCCCGCGGCCCGCTAGGGAATCACCGGCCCCGGATCGAGCCCGCCCCCTCTCCCTCCTCCGGCGCCGCCGAGGAAGTCGAGTCGCAGCCCTTGTCGGCCTGCAGGACGTGCTCGGCGTAGAGCGCCGCCGTAGCCGCGGCGTAGCGCCGGCGGCCGCGGCGGCCGCGCGGCGAGGCGTGCCGTCGAGCTCCCGGTCGTCCACCTCGAGCGTCGAGCGCCGCGCCGTGCGACGTCGAGCGCGATCGAGGTCGCCGTCCTCGCACCAGCGCCGAGCGGACCGCCGACGGCCGCCTCGGGCGCCACGTGCAGCACGCACGGTGCCGAAGCCGGTGCCGCTCATGCGCGCGTCGGAGATGCGCACCATGTCGCGCGACGCCGCGCCGCGAGCAGCTGCTGCGGGATCGGCAGCATGCCCCACTCCGGCATGCCCGGGCGCGCCCTTCGGGCCGGCGTTGCGCAGCACCAGCACCGAGTCGGCGCGTCGATCGTCGAGCGTCGGGTCGTCGATCCGCGCGGCCAGGTCGTCGATGTCCTCGAAGACCACGGCGCGGGCCGCGGTGGCGCGAGCAGCGCCGGCGTCGGCCGCGCTCACCTTCAGCACCGCGCCGCGCGGGCGCGAGGTTGCCGCGCAGGACGGCCGAGCCGCCGCTCGGCGCCGAGCGGCTTCGTCGAGCGGGCGCGATCACGTCGCGCGTCGAGCGCGCGCGCGCCGTCGACGTTCTCGCCGATCGTGCGAGCCGTTGACCGTCGAGCGCGTCGCGGTGCGAGCAGCGGCGCGAGCTCGTGCGAGCACCGCCGGCACGCCGCCGGCGTCGAACAGCTCCTCGATCAGGTGCTCGCCGGCGGGCCGCACGTTGGCGAGCACCGGCGTGCGCGCGGCGAGCTCGTCGAAGCGCTCGAGCGGCAGCTCGCACGCCGGCGCGGCCGGCGAGCGCGAGCAGGTGGATGACGGCGTTGGTCGAGCCGCCGAGCGCCATGCAGCACGTGATCGCGTTGTCGAACGCCGCCGGCGGTCAGGATCGTCGCGAGGGCCGCAGGTCCTCGCCACGCCAGCTCGACGGCCCGCGCGGCCGGTCGCCTCGGCCAGCGGCGCAGCGCCGCGCGTCGGCGGCCGGGATCGCGGCCGCGCCCGGGCAGCGTCATGCCCGAGCGCCTCGGCCAGCGCGGCCATCGTCGAGGCCGTGCCCATCTCGTTGCAGTGGCCGGCCGACGGGTCGACTGCGGCCTCGAGCTCCGCGTACTCACTCGTCGCGTGATGCGGCCGGCGCGGAGCTCGCTCGGCGTAGCGCCAGAGGTCGGTGCCGACCGCCGAGCTCGCCGGCCGCGGTAGCGCGCCGGCTCAGCACGGGCCGCCGGTGACGCATGATCGCCGGCACGTCGGCGCTGGCCGCGCCCATCAGCTGCGCCGGGCACCGTCTTGTCGCAGCCCGCCGAGCAGCACCACGCGCGTCGAGCGGATAGGCGCGGATCGTCTCCTCGACGTCCATCGCCATCAGGTTGCGGATAGAGCATCGTCGTCGGCTTCATGCAGGTTCTCGCCCAGCGACGATCGTCGGGAACTCGAGCGGCAGTCCGCCGGCCGCGCAGCACGCCGCGCCGCACCGCCTCGGCCAGGCCGCGGAAGTGGACGTTGCAGTTGACGAGCTCCGACCACGGGTTGCAGATGCCGATCACGCGGCCGCCCGTCGAGCGCGGCGCGCGAGAAGCCCTCGCCGCGCAGCGACGCGCGGTGCATGAAGCCGCTCAGGCCCGGTGCCTCGAGCCAGCGGGCGCTTCTCAGCGCGGCGGGGTCACGCGCTCCTGCGGAGGGTTGATCTGGCACCGGTTGCTCCCTGACGCCCTCAGGGAGGGCCGTCCCCGAGGCCGGCCGTCGCAAGCGCCCGGCGCGCCAGGGCATCGTCATCGGCGCCCGGAAGGCCGCTCACCCCGACGGCGCCGACCCTGCGCGCCCCGTCGAACGCCGCAACGCCGCCCAGGAAGAAGGTGAAGAACGGGTCGAAGCTCGCGAGCTCGCCGGGCTCGCCCCTGACCTTGTCGGCCAGGTCGCGCGTCGAAAGCGCGTCGCTGCGCGCTGCCGTGTAGGCCTTCCGTTGTGCATTCAGACGCGTGTCGGGCGCCGCACCGTCCATGCTGGCGGCCGCGACCAGCTCGCCGTGCCCGTCCGCGACGAAGACCGAGACCGGGGCTGCCGCCTCGCCGACCACGGTCTGCACGATCGTGTTGGCTTGCTCGAGCTTCATTCGACCCCCGGACAGTTGCGGGATTCTGACGCTTGCTCGTGAATCGGATCAGGAGCACAGCTTGTAGCGTGTGCCGCGTGGTGGCGCAGCCTGCCACGATGCCCCTCACGGGCAGTCGCACGGTACGACAGGAGGCTCGTCATGGCGTCAGACATTTTCGCGAAGCTCGGCGACATCAAGGGCGAATCGATCGACGACAAGCACAAGGATGAGATCGAGGTCCTGAGCTGGTCGTGGGGCGTTTCGAACGCCGGCGAGATGCGAGGGGGGAGCGGAGGCGGCGAGGGCAAGGCGAGCTTCCACGACCTCTCCTTCACGCACAAGATCGACAAGGCGTCGCCGGTGCTGATGCAGGCGTGCGCCACGGGCGTGCACCTCAAGGACGCGACGATCACGCACCGCAAGGCCGGCAAGGGCCAGCAGGAGTTCCTCGTCATCAAGATGAACGACGTGATCATCACGAGCGTGACACACTCGGACAGCGACGAAGGCCGTTCCGAGAGTGTGAGCATGGCGTTCGCCAAGGTCGACCTGCAGTACAAGCCGCAGAAGGCCGACGGCTCGCTCGAGGCAGGCATTCACTTCAAGTACGACATCAAGGGCAACAAGGAAGGCTAGCCCGAGCGGCGCGTCGACCGGAGTACGCCCGATGCGATACACGCGGGCCGGCCACACCATGGAACAGGCGCCTACAGAGGATCGTGCCCTCAGCCTCGACGAGGCAATGTCGGTCGCGATTCTCCTGCAGCAGAACGAGCAGTGGTCGGGCGCTGCGGAGATTTACCGCAGCATCCTCGAAGTGGCACCCGACCATGCCGATGCGTTGCATTACTCCGGTGTGCTCGCCCATCAGCAGGCACGGGGGGACGAGGCAATCGCGCTGATCGAGCGGAGCCTCGAGCTCGAACCGGATCGAGCGGACTGGCATAGCAATCTCGGGATCGTCCTGCAGGACCGGCTTCGGCTGGAGGAGGCCGTCGCCGCGTATCGGCGCGCGATCGCGCTCGATCCGGATCACGCCAATGCCCACAACAACCTCGGGGTCGTCCTTCGGGCACAGGACAATCCAGTCGAGGCCGAAGCGGCGTACCGGACGGCCATTCGCATCAATGCCGCGCATTCGGATGCGTACCAGAACCTGGGCGTCCTGCTGAACAGCCAGAAGCGCACTCGTGAGGCGACTGTGTGCTTCTGCAAGGTCATCACGCTGAGGCCCGAACATCCCGAGGCCCGACGGCTGCTCGCGCTTGCGCATTGCACGCTTGGCGAGGTCGACAAGGCCGTGACCGTTTTCGAGGAGTGGCTGCGCGAGGAGCCGGACGATCCCATCGCCCGCCACATGCTCGCGGCCTGCTCCGGCCGCGACGTCCCGCCGCGGGCGTCGGACGCATTCATCGAGAAGACCTTCGACAGCTTTGCCGGGAGCTTCGACTCGCGCCTTGCCAGGCTCCAGTACCGCGCGCCGGCGCTCGTTGCCGAGATGCTGGCGCGATCGGGCGCCCAGCCATCCAGGTGCCTCGACGTGCTCGATGCCGGGTGCGGCACCGGATTGTGCGGACCGCTGATAGCGCCCTATGCGCGGCGACTCGTGGGAGTCGACCTGTCCGCTCGCATGCTCGACCACGCGCGGGCGCGTGAGCTCTACGACGAGCTGGTGCAGGGCGAGCTGACCGCGTATTTGGGCGCCGCCGCGGACGCGTTCGACGTGATCGTGTCAGCCGACACCCTTGTCTACTTCGGGCCGCTCGACGGCATTGTCGCCGCTGCCGCGAACGCCTTGCGCCCCGGCGGCCGGCTCATCTTCACGGTCGAGGAGTTGCTCGGCGCCGAGCCCGCTGCGGAGTACACCCTCAGCGTGAACGGGCGCTACCGTCACACGCGCGCCTACCTCGAGCGCGTCCTTCGGGATGCGGCCCTCCGGCCGGAGATCGTGCCGGCGGAGCTCCGGCTCGAAGCCGGCGATCCCGTTCCCGGGCTGGTCGTACGGGCCACGAAGGCGACGGGCGCGACGGCCGGGCATCCCTAGGAATGGGAGGCTCCAGGCGGTATGGCCTTGGCATTCTCGGGAATTGCTGCACGCACGGCGAGTTCGTCGCGGCCGCCTTGAAGGCAGAGCCGGCGGCCCACGTCGTCGCCGGCTGGGAGGACGATCCGCGCCGTACGGCCGGATTGTCCACGGCCATCGGGATGGAGCTGGCGTCCTCGCCCGAGGCCCTGCTGGACGATCCCGCGATCGAGATCGTCGCTCTCGCGTGCTCTCCGCACCAGAAGGCCGAATGGGCCGAGCGCGCCGCCCGAGCCGGCAAGCACATCTTCCTCAACAAGCCCATGGCCGAGAGCCTGCACTCGGCCCGGCGCATCGAGAACGCCGTGGCCGGCGGCGATGTGCAGCTCGTCTACGACATTCCGGCGATCGGCCGCTTCGACCCGGTCACGGCCAAGCTCCTCGATGAGGTCAGAGCGGGCCGGTATGGGCGTGCGATCAACTATGCCCACAGTTTCAGCTTCACGTTCTCGACGGACTTTCCGCTGGCAGTCGTCTGGCCGGAACGACTCGATCCGTCGTCCAGGTCGGGCGGTGGTGAGCTCACGAACCTGGGGTGCTACGCGGTCGACTACCTCGATCGGTCTGTGGGGGCGGCCTCGCTCCATCCAGGCCAAAATTACCGCGTACTGGGATGTCTATCGCGAGGCCGACGGTCGAGAACTTCGGGCAGGTGATTGCCGACTACGGCGATTTCTTCGCAGTCCTGGCGAGTGGCAAGCAGCCGCTCGAGACCCTGCCCTCGATGGATGTGGCCGGTGCGCTCGACCCGCGCAACTGGCACAACGTGATGGAGCTGCAATTCGAGCATCACAATCTGACGGTGCTGCCCTTTCACGGGCTCCTGATGTACAACGGCGCTCGCGTTCCGCTGGAGGAATATCTCGCCGGCTACACCTACGTGACCCCGTTCCAGCAACTGGTGCGGGCGATCGAAACCGGCCGGCCACCGGACAGCAGTGCCGCGAGCGCGCGGCTGGGCGTCGAGGTGCTGATGGCCGCCTACCAATCCGCAGCGGAGGACGGGAGACCAGTTGCGCTGCCTCCGGAGCAGTGACCGATACTGCGAGAGTGTGCTAAAGCTGTTCGGGTCTTCCAACGATGAGGGAGTTCGCGATGCTCGCGAGCGGGATTGCCGGTATCGGTCGACGGAGGTCAGGAAACGATGCAGGCCGTGTTGCGCTGCTCGCGCCTCTGGCGCTGTTGGCCATCGTCGCGGTGGTCGTTGCTGGTTGCGGGGGCAGCAGCAAGCCTGCGTACTGCTCGGATCTGAGCACTCTGAAGGACGATGTCAAGGGCGTCTCGGTTCCTACATCCAGCAGCGATGTCAGTGATCTGAAGTCCCAGTTCAAGACGATCCAGAGCGATGCCACGGCGCTGGTCAACTCGGCCAAGAGCGATTTCCCGAGCGAGACGAGTGCGATCAAGTCGTCGGTAGACACGCTCGCGACGGCCGTGAAGGCGCTTCCGTCGAGTCCATCGACGACGCAGATCGCTGCGATCGTGAGCGATGCAGCGGGCGTTGCCAGCTCCGTCAACAGCTTCTCGGACGCTGCCAGTTCCAAGTGCAGCTAGTCCCGCGTTGCGCGGCTGGCGCGCGGGCCTCAAAACCAGTTCTCAGGGAAGCGCGGCGATCACCTCGTCGGCCTGCGCGACCCAGCCGAGCTTCATCGCGAAGGTGCGCAGCGTCGCCGCGTGCAGGTCGGGCGCGAAACTCGACACGGCGTCGGCGACGATCGTCGTTGCGTACCCGTGATGGAATGCCTCGCGGGCCGTATCCTCGACGCAGATCTGGGTGACGGTGCCCGTGATCGCGAGCGCGCGCACGTCCAGCGCGCGCAGGCGGGCATCGAGGTCGGTGCCGTGGAACGCGCCGTAGCCGTGCTTGTCGATGACGGGCTCGCCGGGCTCCGGCGCGAGCTCGTCGATCACGTCGGCGCAGGGGAGCGGCGCCGGCGCGTCGTCGTAGCTGCGCAGGTGAGCCGGCCAGCACGCGCGCGTCGCGGGGTGGCACTCGGGCGACCAGCGCCACAGCAGGTTGTCCTCCTCGCGCGACAGGAAGCGCGTGTACAGCACTGGTAGCCGGCGAGCACGAAACGCGGCGAGCAGGCGCCGCTGCACATCGATCGTCCCGCGGGCGTCCGGTACCTCGAGCGGCGCGCCGGTGCGCACGAAGTCGTTCTGCATGTCGACGATCACGAGCGCGGGCGACCGCAGCCGCTCCGCCGGTGGCACCTCGGAGGCGACGAGAGGTGCGGGGCGGCTCATGGCGGCGATCCTAGCGGCGGCGGCGCACGCGATCCGGGCGTCTGGAGGCGTCCAGTAGACTCGTCAGCCGATGCGGACCGCCGAGACGAGCCCCGCCGCGCCGCGCGACGTCGAGGACTTGGAGGAGCAGCTCTCGCGGCCGACGCCGGACGTCGTGGCCGACCTCGAGGCCGTCGAGGGCGACATCATGGTGCTCGGTGCCGGCGGGAAGATGGGACCGACGCTGGCTCGCATGGCGCGCCGCGCCGCGCCCGGCAAGCGGATCCTCGCCGTCGCCCGCTTCAGCAACCCGGCACTCGCGGCGGCGCTGGAGGCGCACGGAGTCGAGCCGATCCGCGCCGACCTGCTCGAACGCGCAGCGATCGCGCGCTTGCCGCGCGTGCCGAACGTCATCCTGATGGCCGGCCACAAGTTCGGCTCGAGCGACGCGCCGTCGCGCACGTGGGCGACGAACACCATCCTGCCCGATGTACGTCGCCGAGGCGATGGCGGAGAGCCGGATCGTGGCGTTCTCGACGGGCAACGTCTACCCGTTCGTCCCGGTCGCCTCGGGCGGCGCGACGGAGGACGAGCCGCTGCTGCCTGCTCCCGGCGACTACACGGCGAGCTGCATCGGCCGCGAGCGGGTGCTGCGCTGGTACTCCGAGACGCACGGCACGCCGGGCGTGATCTACCGGCTCAACTACGCGATCGACCTGCGCTACGGCGTCTTGCACGACGTCGCGCGCAAGGTGCGCGACGGCGAGCCCGTGGACGTGACCATGGGCCACGTCAACGTGATCTGGCAGGGCGACGCGAACGCGCTCGCGCTGCGCTGCCTGCGGCACTGCACGGCTCCGACGGAACCGCTCAACGTGACCGGGCCCGAGACGGCGTCGATCCGCGCGCTCGCCCACGCCTTCGCCGAGCGCTTCGGCAACTCGGCGACGATCGTCGGCGACGGAGGCGCCGACCGCCCTGCTGAGCGACGCGAGCCGCGCGCTCGCGCGCTTCGGGCCGCCGACCGTGCCGCTCGAGACGCTCGTCGCCTGGCAGGCCGACTGGCTCGCGCGGGGCATGCCGACGCTCGCGAAGCCGACCGGCTTCGAGGTGCGGGATGGCTCCTTCTGACGCGCGCGACGCGCCGATCGACACGCTCGGCGCCGACGACGTCGACGCGGCGCTGGCGCTCTCCGCAGAGGCCGGCTGGAACCAGGCTGCCGCGGACTGGCGGCTCATGCTCCGCGTCGGTCACGGCTACGCCGTGCGCGACGAGGGGCGGCTGGTAGCGACGGCGCTCGCCCTTCCCTATCCTCCCGCGTTCGGGTGGGTGAGCATGGTGCTTGTGCACGCACCGTATCGCCGCCGAGGTCTCGCCACCCGCCTTGTTGAGCGAGCAATGTCCTCGCTGGAGGGCGCCGGGCTCCTCCCCGTACTCGACGCGACCCCCGCGGGCGCAGAGGTCTACGCCCGTCTGGGCTTCCGCCCCGTCGGGAACGTGATGCGCTGGCGCGGCACGAGCACCGCAGGCGGGACCGCCGTGCCGAAGCCGGCCGTCGCCGCGCGCGTCCGCGACCTCGACCGCTCGGCCTTCGGCGCCGATCGCGGCGCCGTGCTCGACGACCTCTCAGCGCGGCCGGCGCCCGTCGCCGCGCTCGCGACGGACGGAGGCGGCTACCTGCTCTCGCGCACCGGCCGCACGGCCACCCAACTCGGCCCCCTCGTCGCCCGCGACGCGACAACGGCGGTGACGCTGCTGGCCCAAGGGCTCGATGGCCTGGCCGGGACCGTCGTCGTCGACGTGCCGGAGCAGGCGACGGCCGTCGCCGATCGACTCGCGGCCCGCGGCTTCGCGCCGGAGCGTCCGTTCGTGCGGCTGGCGCTTCGCCGCGACGCGATCGCGGGCACGCCTCGACTCGTCCACGCGATCGCCGGGCCGGAGCTCGGCTGATGCACTGGGGAGACATCCCCGCGGACGCGATGGCGGCGTTCCGGGCCGGAACCGTGATCCCCGCCCACCCGCTGGCGCTCGACGCGGGGCGCCGCCTCGATGAGCGGCGGCAGCGCGCACTGACGCGCTACTACCTCGACGCCGGGGCCGGCGGGCTCGCAGTCGGCGTCCACACCACGCAGTTCGCGATCCGCGAAGCCGGGCTCTACCGCCCGGTGCTCGAGCTCGCGGCCGAGACGGCGCGCGCGTGGACGACGCGCCCGCTCTTCCTCGTCGCGGGCGTCAGCGGCCGGACCGAGCAGGCCGTCGCCGAGGCCCGGGTCGCACGCGACCTCGGCTACCACGCGGTGCTCGTGAGCCTCGCCGCGTTCGGCGACGCGAGCGAGGAGGCGATGCTCGCCCACTGCCGCGCGCTCGCCGACGAGCTTCCAGTGGTCGGCTTCTACCTGCAGCCGGCCGTCGGGGGCGTGGTCCTCTCGCGCGCGTTCTGGCGGCGCTTCGCGGCGATCGAGAACGTGGTCGGGATCAAGGTCGCCCCGTTCGATCGCTACCGCACCCTCGACGTCGTCCACGGCGTGGCCGCGGCGGCAGCGCAGGGACGGATCTCCCTCTACACCGGCAACGACGACCACATCGTGCTCGACCTCACGGTGCCGTTTCGCACCGAGGCCGGCGAGCTGCGCTTCGTCGGCGGCCTGCTCGGCCACTGGTCCGTGTGGACGCGGACGGCCGTCGAGATCCTCGAGCGCTGCCGTGCCGCGCGCGACCTCGACGCAGTGCCTGCCGACCTGCTCGCGCTCGACAGCGCCGTGACCGACTGCAATGCCGCGTTCTTCGACGTCGCGAATGCGTTCCACGGCGTGATCGCGGGTTGCCACGAGGTGCTGCGCCGGCAAGGCCTGCTCGAGGGCCGGTGGTGCCTCGATCCGGCGGAGGATCTGAGCCCGGGCCAGGCACAGGAGATCGACCGCGTCTACCGGCAGTACCCGGAGCTCTCCGACGACGCGTTCGTCGCCGCCAACCTCGCCCGCTGGCTGGCCTGATCCCGCGGCAGGGCCATGGCATAATCGCGCCCCGTGCTGCCTCCGTCCCAGCGCCGACGGCCGTGAGCGCACCGCTCGACGGCGACGCGATCGAGCAGCTGCTCCAGGCGCATGCGATCGAGCTCGTCCGCTTCGAGACGCCTGACCTCAACGGCGTGTCGCGCGGCAAGACCGTGACGGCGGACCACTTCCGAGGCTTCGTCGAGAACGGCCTTGCACTCGTCAGCGACATCTTCTGCTGGGATCACGAGTGCCAGCTCGCGCCCGGCTCCGGCTTCGGCGAGGACCTCACGTTCGCCGACCTCGTGATGCGACCCGACCTGACGACATTCAGCGTGCTGCCGCATTGCCCGGGCCAGGCCCGCGTGATCTGCGACATGGAGTACGCCGACGGGCGAGCGGTCGAGGCGAGCCCGCGCCGCGTGCTGCGACACCAGGTCGAGCGCGCCGGCCAGCAGGGCCTGACGGCTCGCATGCAGGCCGAGTACGAGTTCTACCTGCTCGACGCCGAGACGCGTGTGCCGCCGTTCGAGGGAACCGACATCACGACGACGCTGACGAATCAGCGCCTGCCCGTGCTGCCTGACATCGTCCGCCACCTGCAGGCGCTCGGCCTGCGACCGCGCACCCTGAACCAGGAATGGGGCCCGACCCAGTACGAGCTCACGTTCTCTCCGGTCGAGGGCCTCGCCGGCGGCGACGACAACTTCACGTACAAGACGTACGCGAAGGAGATCGCGGCGCTGCACGGACTGCTGGCGTGCTTCATGACCAAGCCGTTCATCGACGCGAGCGGCTCGAGCAGTCACCTCCACATGAGCCTCTTCGACGGCACGCGCAACGTCTTCTGGGATGCGGAGCGGGAGGAGTTGACGCAGGAGTTCGGGTGGGCCGTCGGCGGCCTGCTCGAGCACGCCGCGGCGATGAACGCGTTCCTCGGGCCGACGGTCAACTGCTCCAAGCGCTACCGCAAGAACACGTACGCGCCGGCCAGCGTGACCTGGGGGTTCGAGAACCGGTCGGTCGCGATCCGGGTCAAGGCGGGGCGCGGCGACGCAACGCACATCGAGGATCGCCTCGGCTGCGCCGCCTCGAATCCGTACCTCGCCCTCGCCGGGATGCTCGTCGCGATGCTCGACGGCATTGCGCGGCGCATCGAGCCGCCGCCGCCGCTGCAGGCAAACGCCTACCGGCTCGACGACCTCGTCCTGCTCCCGCGCACGCTCGAGGACTCGCTCGCGGCCTTCGAGGCCGACGACGCGCTGCGGAGCGCATTCCACCCCGAGTTCGTCAAGGCGTTCCTGGCCCTCAAGCGCCACGAGATCGCGAAGGCCCGCGCGGCGAATCCCGGCTACGGCGGCGACGCCTGGCACGACGAGGTGACCGACTGGGAGCGCGGCCAGTTCCTGTGGCTGGCGTGAGGCCCCCGCGCGCGGACGTCCTGCTGATCGGAGCGGGCGCCGCCGGCGGCGTCGTGGGACGCCGGCTCGCGGAGGCCGGAATGGACGTGGTCTGCCTGGAGCAGGGCGACTGGCCCGATCGCGCCGACTACCCCGGGCCGAAGCCGGACTGGGAGCTCCAGGCGACCAAGCAGTGGGCGCCCGACCCGAACGTCCGAGCTGCTCCGGCCGACTACCCGATCGACGTCTCGGAGTCCGACATCGCGCCGCTGATGTACAACGGCGTCGGCGGCTCGACGGTGCTCTACGCCGGGGACTGGCCGCGTCTGACGCCGTCCGACTTCCGCGTCAGGTCGCTCGACGGCGTCGCCGACGACTGGCCCCTCTCGTACGAGGAGCTCGAGCCGTCCTACGACCGCATCGCCCGCCAGGTCGGGGTCGCCGGCTTCGCGGGCGACCCGGCCTATCCCGAGGGCGCCGACCTGCCGCTGCCCCCGCTGCCGCTCGGCCGCGGCGTGATGGATGTCGTGCGCGCGCACGACCGGCTGGGCTGGCACTGGTGGCCCGCGCCGTGCGCGATCCTCTCGGCGCCGTACGCGGGGCGCCACGCGTGCGCGCAGTGGGGCTCCTGCATGCAGGGATGCCCGGAGGGCGCCAAGGCGTCGACCGACATCACCCACTGGCCGCAGGCGATCGCACACGGGGCGCGCGTGCTCACGGGCGCGCGCGCGACGCGGCTCCTGCTCGGCCGGGACGGGCTCCTCACGGGGGCGGAGTACGTGGACGCGGAGGGCAGGACCGAGCGCGCCGAGGCGGACGTCGTCGTGCTGGCCGCGAACGCCATCGGCAGCGCTCGACTCCTGCTCCTGTCGGCCTGCCCGGAGTTCCCCGACGGGCTCGCGAACACGAGCGGCCTCGTCGGGCGCCGCCTCATGATGCACCCGTTCGCGGTCGCGACCGGCGTCTTCGGCGAGCCGCTCGAGACGTGGCGGGGAAACGTCGGCTCGCGCATCCACTCGCTGCAGTTCTACGAGACCGACGAGCGCCGCGGCTTCGTGCGCGGCGCGAAGTGGAGCCTCGCGCCGTCGACCGGCGGCCCGATGAACGCGGCGATGCCGGCGCGCGCGGGCGCGGCCGTCTGGGGCCCCGACCATCATGTACGCGTGCGCCGAGCGCTTCGGGCACTGCCTGAGCTGGGGCATCTTCGGCGAGGACCTTCCCGACGAGGCCAACCGCGTGACGCTCGATCCGGTGCTCGTCGATACGGCCGGCCTGCCTGCACCGCGGGTCACCTACAGGGCGTCGGAGAACTCGCGGCGGCTGCTCGACTTCCACGTCGAGCGGGCGCGCGAGTCGCTGCTCGAGGCCGGCGCGCTGAGCGTCGATACGCTGACGCTGATGCGCAGCGCGGGCTGGCACCTGCTCGGCACGGCGCGCATGGGCACGGATCCGGCCACCTCGGTCGTCGACCCCTACGGCAGGGCGCACGACGTCGACAACCTCTACATCGCCGACGGCAGCGTCTTCGTCACGGCCGGCGGCGTCAACCCGACGAACACCATCTGCTCGCTCGCCCTGCGCTTCGCCGACCGCCTGGTCGAGCAGCGGGCCCACCAGCGGGTGCCCGCGTGACCGCGCCGGCGCTCGATCGGGACCTGCGCGCGCGCCTGGTGCGGATCGCCGACGGCCTGATCCCGGGCACGCAGGAGATGCCGGCGCCCGGCAGCCTCGACATCGGCGGCCGTCAGCTCGACCTCGTGCTCGCGTCGCGCCCCGACCTGGCGGGCGCGCTCCGCCGGGCGCTCGAGGCAGCGGGCGACGCCGGCGACCCGATCGCGTGGGTGGAGTCGCTCGCCGTCCGCGACCCGTCGGCTCACGAGGCGCTCGTCACGGCGACCGTTGCCGGCTATTACCTGCATCCGGCGGTGCAGCGGCGCCTCGGCTACCCGGGGCAGCTCGGGGAGGTCGTGCGCGTGGACGCCTACCCGGACTTCATCTCGGAGGGCCAGCTCGAGCGAGTGCTCGAACGCGGCCCGATCTACCGGCCGACGCCGACGCGATGAGCTTCTCCAGTCTCGGCACTGCGACGGCCTCGTTTCTGGCATCGGCGGTCGAGTTCGTCGAGGCGCTCACGATCGTCCTCGCGCTCGGCGTCACGCGCGGCTGGCGCGCGAGCCTGTGGGGAGCCGCAGCGGCGCTGGTCATCCTCGGCGCGGCCGTCGCGGTCATCGGCCCGAGCCTCACGCAGCACATCTCGCGGCAGTGGCTGCAGCTGGTGGTGGGCGTCCTCCTGCTCACCTTCGGCCTGCAGTGGCTGCGGAAGGCCATCCTCCGCAGCACCGGGTATATCGCGTTGCACGACGAGGACGAAGCGTTCGCCTCCGAGACGGCCGCCGCGCGGCGCGCCCCCGGCGAGCAGCGTCTCGGCCTCGACTGGTACGCGTTCACGGTGTCCTTCAAGGGCGTCCTGCTGGAGGGCCTCGAAGTCGTGTTCATCGTCGTGGGCTTCAGCGCGAGCTCGGCCGACCACGTGCCCGCGGTCGCGGGGGCGGTCGCCGCGTTCGTGCTCGTCCTCGTCGTCGGCATCGCCGTTCACCGGCCGCTCTCCCGCGTGCCCGAGAATCTCATGAAGTACAGCGTCGGCCTCTTGCTGTCGACGTTCGGCCTGTTCTGGCTCGTGGAGGGGCTCAATGCGGTGGCGAGCAGCGCGCATCCCGTCGAGTGGCCTGGCGGAGACCTGGCGCTGCCGGTCATCCTGTTGGCGTGGTTCGGGTGCGCCCAGCTGAGCATGTACGCCTTGCGCCGACCGGGATCGGAGCCGGCGACGTGAGCGTGCTGCGCGGCTTCGGGCGCTTCTGGTGGGACTTCGTGGTGGGTGACGAGTGGCGCATGGCGGTCATCGTTGCCGTCGCAACCACGCTCGGCTGCCTGGCCGCGCGGAATCACCGGATCGACGGCACGGTCCTCGCCTGCGTCCTCGCTGCCGGTGTGATGGTCGCGGTGGTCGCGGTGGTCGTCACGACTGCTCGGCGTCGCACGCGGCTCCCCCGGAGACTAGCCTCCTGCGACGTCGCGGCGCAGGAACACGAGGTATGCGGCTGCCAGCGCCCCCGCGGCGTAGATCGCGGACACCCAGCCGCCCCGTGTGATCGGCGCCCAGTCGATCGGCGTCCGCAGGAAGCCGTGCCAGGCGTCGAACTGCGTCGTCAGGAGGTACGGCTTGATCGCGCCCACCCCGGGCAGGATGCCGATCAGCTGCATCAGCAGCGCGATCATGAGCGCTCCCACGACTGCGCCCGCCGAGTTGCGCGTGACGGTCGAGAGCAGCACGCCGATCGCCGTGATCGCAAGCAGCGGCAGCGCGTAGACGCCGAGGCTCGCGAGCACGAGCACGAGCCCGCGCCAGGCCGAGACGGTCGTGCCGGAGAGGCTCGTGATCGGGTTGAAGCCCCAGGCGATCGTCGCCTCGGTGATCGAGACGGCCGCCATGAGGGCGAGTGCGAGCACCGCGTAGGTGACCGCGGCCCCGACCTTCGCCGCGAACACCTGGCCGCGCGTGACGCTCCGCGTGAGGATCGTCTTGAGCGTGCCGTTGCCATCCTCGGCGGCCACGATGTCGCCGGCCACGAGCGAGGCGATCAGCGGGAAGAGCCAGATCGATCCGAAGGTCAGCAGGACGAGCGGCGCGGCGAGGCCCGTGTCCCGTACGTAGCGGCCGAACGGGACGTCGTTGGGCGAGCCGCTCTGCAGGGCGATGGCCCCCACGAACATCGACGGCGCGATGATCGCGGCGGCGAGGCCCAGGTAGGTGCGCTTCTGCGCGACGAGCTTGCGCAGCTCCCAGCGGTAGACGGAGACGGTGCGCGGCCTCACGCGACCCGCTCCAGCTCGGGCACGGATTCCGGCCGCATCGTGCGGGCCCTCGGTGAGCGCGAAGAAGCGCTCCTCGAGCGAGGCGGCGTCGGGAATCAGCGCACGCAGCCCGACGTCCGAGCGCGCGAGCTCGAGGCTGAGCTCCTCGATCTCGGCTTCCTCGGCTCGGACGCGGATGCCGTCCGGGCCGACGACGAGCTCGCGGATCCCCGGGAGGCTCTCGCAGATCCGGGCTGCCCGCGCATCGTCGGACGTGCGCAGGGTGTAGGTGCCGGCTGCGGTGGCGCGCAGCTCGTCGAGGCCGCCTTCGTAGACGATGCGCCCCGCGCTGATGATCGCGACGCGGTTGCACAGCTCCTCGACCTCGTTCATGAGGTGGCTCGAGAGCAGCACGGTGATGCCGCTGGCGGCCAGCGAGCGGATCAGGGCGCGCATGTCCCGCATGCCCGCCGGGTCGAGCCCGGTGGCGGGCTCGTCGAGCAGCAGGAGCCGGGGGCGGCGGATCAGCGCCCCGGCGATGCCGAGGCGCTGGCGCATGCCGTGCGAGTAGCCGCCGACGCGATCCTTCGCCCGGTCGGTGAGATCCACGGTGTCGAGAGCCTCGTCGATCTGCGAGCGCGCGTCGCCGCCGTCGAGCGCCGCGACGAGCTCGAGGTTCTTGCGGCCGGAGAGGTAGGGATAGAAGCGCGGCGCCTCGACGAACCCCGCCACGCCATCCAGTGCGCGCACGCCGTCGATCATCGGATCCCGGCCGAAGAGCCGTGCGCTGCCCCCGCTCGGACGGATCAGCCCGAGCAGGATGCGCAGCGATGTGGTCTTGCCGGCGCCGTTGGGGCCGAGGTATCCGTAGACGTCGCCCGGCTCGACGGTGAGGTCGACGTGGTCGACGGCGGTGATGGTGCCGTAGGTCTTGACGAGTCCGCGCGCCTCGACGACCGCGGTCACGCCAGTACCGCCCGCAACGCGGCCTCCGCGGCGTTCGGCGGCAACGAGCCGACGAGCGTGTAGCTCACGCCGCCGCGCTCGACGGTGACGAGCGTTCCGAGGGCGGTCGGGAGCTCGTGCCCGGTCGCTCCGCCGATCGAGACGGCCGGCAGGTTTCCGAGCGGGCTGTCGCCGTTGCCCTGCGCGCTGGTCGCGCGCTCGATCACGGCGATCCCGCCGAGGCCCTGGCCGTAGGTCACGAGCGCGGCGGGCTCCTTGCCGTCGCTGATGAGGCGGACGTCCGTGCGCGGGAGGCCGACCAGCGTGTCCGGCGCCGCGAGCGTGAACGGCACGGCGGCGCTGACGGCGGTCAGTCCCTGCGTCTCGGTGTGACCCGGCGCGCTGCCCGTGTCCGAGCCGTGCCCGAGGGAGCCCAGGTCGACGACCTTCGCGCCGGCCGGGGGCGTGATTGTGAGCACGCTGGGGTCGACGCTGCCGAAGCTGATGTCGGTGACGTCGAGGGCGAGCACGGGCGAGCTGCTGCCGGCGGCCGCGATCGAGATGTGCAGCGGAATCCCGTTCGCGGCATCCCATGCGACCTCGGCCTGGCCGAGCAGTCCCGCGTCGTGCTTGGGCGTGACCGTGACCTTGTAGGCGGGCTCGCCGGCCTGCGTCGTCGGGTCGGCGCCCGAGAGCGTCGCGTGTTCGGCGAGCTTCGACAGGGCCGACGAGATCTCGTCGGTGGTCGGCACGCCGTGTGCCTGCTCCGTGCCGGAAGTGGTCGTGTCATTCGCCCCGACCTGCGCCGTGTAGACGGTGTTGCTCGAGGCGTCGTAGACCGAGACGTGCCCGTCGCCCGCGGTGATCTGCGCATCGCCCGCGTCCGACTGCAGCTCGAGACGCACGTGCCCGCCGGAGAGCCACAGCCGCCCGCTCGCGCCGGTGAGCAGCGGCGAGCCGACCGGCAGCGCGCCGGTCGAGACGAGGTTGTTCGTGAAGTGGACGCGCGCGGTGATGCCCGTGGGCTTCGGGGCCGCCAGCGAATCGTGGATCGCAGCCGCGAGCGGCTTTGCCGGCGGTGGGGTCCCGCCGCTGCCCGCCGCCATCACGGCGGTGACGCCGCCCACGACGAGCGCGATGGAGAGCGCGGACCCTGCGATGAGCCGGCGCGTCGATGTCGTGCGGAGAATATTCAAGGGAGTGCTCCTTCCAAGCCTCGTAGCCGATGTGTAGCCACGCCGCCTGAGAGGTCTCTGAGAAGCGGTGGCCCTCCGAACGCTCAGGGCAAGCTCGGCAGCTCGAGCGTGAAGGTCGCGCCGGCGACCGACACGCTTCCTCCGTGGCGCTCGGCCGTCGCACGCACGATCGCGAGACCGAGGCCCGAGCCCGCCGGGGCATCGGCGACGGGTGCGCGCCAGAACCGCTCGAATGCGTGCTCGGCCTGCTCCGGGCTCAGTCCCGCGCCCTGGTCGGTGACCGTGAGGCGTGCCCGGCCGGCCTCCTCGCGCACCTGGATGCGCACGACCTCGTCCGCCGGGCCGTGCACGAGCGCGTTCTCGACGAGATTCGCGATCGCGCGCTCCAGCGCGTCTGCATCGCCGCGGACCGTGACCGGCGAGGGGGCGTCGACCTCGACCCGCGGGCTCGCGCTCGCGAGCGCGAGACGATCGAGGCGAACGGACTCGGACGACGACGGCCCTGCCGCGTCCTCGCGTGCGAGGGCGAGGAGGTCGTCGAGCAGGCGTGCGAGCCGTCTGGCGTCGCTCTCGAGATCGCTCAGCACCTCCGCGTTCGCCCCGTGCTGCGCGATGTATGCCGCGTTTCCGCGCAGCGCGGTCAGCGGCGTGCGCAACTCGTGCGACGCGTCGGCCACGAAGCGGTGCTCGGCCTCGCGCGCCCGCTCGAGCGAGGCGAGCATGGCGTTGAGCGTCTCGGAGAGTGCTCCCACCTCGTCGCCGGCTCCGGCCGGAGGCAGCCGCCTCGTCGGGTCGCCGGTCTCGCCGATCTCACGCGCCGCGGCGGAGAGGTCGGTCAGCGGCCGCAGCGCGCGGCGGGTGAGCAGGAGCGCGATGCCGATGGCGAGCACCGCCGCGCCGGCGGCGGCGAGCAGGACGAGCACGCGGATACGGTGCGCCGTCCGCTCGTCTGCCGCGGTGCTCGTCGCGACGAGCACGGCTCCGCCCGCCGCTGGCCCCGAACCGATCGCGGCCAGCGGCGCCCGGTAGGAGCGCAGCGACTCGCCGCCACGCTGCTCGTTGGCGTAGTGGGCGCGACCGCTTCGTATGACCTCGGCGATCTGCTCCCGTGTTGCGAGGAGCCCTCCGCCGAGCGAGGCGGAGCGCGCCACGATGCGCCCGCGGCGGTCCACGACCTCGACGAGCAGCCGCCGGCTCCCCACCTGGCCCTCGAGCGCGCCGGGCGCCGTCAGCAGCGCCGGGGCGGAGGCGCTGAGCTGAGCGACCTGAGCCGCGCCCGCGCGCAGGGCATCGTCGCGTGAGGTCGATTCCTCCCGCTCGGACAGCGCGATCACGGTCACACCGAGGAGGATCGTCGCGAGCGCGATCGCCGCGCCCACTGCGAGCGCAATGCGCAGCCGCAGGCTTGTCGCCCTCATGGATCGAGTACGAAGCCCACGCCGCGTACCGTGCGAATGAGCGGCGGGTCGCCGAGCTTGCGGCGGAGGTATGCGACGTAGCGGTCGACGGCATTCGCCGTCGCGGCGCCCTCCCCCCAGACGTGCTCGAGCGCCTGCTCGCGCGACACCACGACGCGCGCGTTCCGCAGCAGCAACTCCAGGAGATCCGCCTCGCGCGGCGTCAGATCGAGATCGCGGCCGCCACGCGATGCGGCTCGCTCCCGCAGGTCGAGCGTCACGTCGCCGACGCTCAGGAGGTCGCCCGCCGCGCGCCCGCGCCTGAGCAGAGCCCGCACCCGCGCGAGCAGCTCAGCGGTCGCGAACGGCTTCACGAGGTAGTCGTCCGCCCCCGCGTCGAGCCCGGCGACCCGATCGGCGACTCCATCCCGGGCAGTGAGCAGGAGCACCGGCAGGGCGTCGCCCTTGCCGCGCAGGCGCCTCGTCACGCCGAGGCCGTCCATACCGGGCATCGCGACGTCGAGCACGATCAGATCGGGCGCCGAGCGCTCGATCTCGACGAGCGCGCTGCCCCCGTCGGCGGCCACGGACACGCCGTAGCCCTCCGCCTCGAGCGTGCGCGCGAGCATGCGCCGCACTCCGGCGTCGTCGTCCACGATCAGCACGCGCGAGGTCTGGCGCACAGCCGGAGTGTGCCTCACTCCTCCGCCGAGATCTGAAACCAGCTTCAGCTTCTCAAGCCAGCGGCAGGCGGATGGTGAAGTGCCCGCCCGGGCCCGGCCTCGCCAGGATCGAGCCGCCCGCGGCCGCAGCGAGGCGCCGCGCGAGGGCCAGGCCCAGACCGGCGCTCCGGTCTGCGGGCCGCGACGCGATGCGCACGCCCGGTTGGAAGATGCGCTCGAGATCTGCGGCGTCGACCCCTTTGCCGTCATCGGTCACCGTGATGACGGCCGTCGTGCCCTCGCGTGCGACCGCGACCGTCACGGACGAGGCTGCGTGGCGGCAGCCGTTCTCGATCACGGGGGCGAGGATACGCTCGACGACCTCCGCGCCGGCTCCTACCCGGACGGCAGTGCGCGGCGCGGCGACGTGCGGCTCGATCGCGTGCGCGCCGCCCGCCGGGCGAATCGCCTCGATTGCGTGCTCGATCGCCTCGCGGGCATCCGATGTCCCGCGTGTGGCCGCGCCCTCGAAGCGGGCGACGGCTATGAGGGCGTCGATCGTGCGCGCCATCTGAACGGCGCTGCGCCCGATCGACGCCAGGGCTTCGCGCTGCTCCCCGCGAGTGCGCTCGCGACGGAGCGCGAGCTCCACCTCTGCGTGGATCCGCGCCAGCGGTGTCCGCAGCTCGTGCGACATCTCAGACGAGAAGCGCTGCTCGTTGCGAAGGCTGTTCCCGAGGCGCGTCAGTAGCGTGTCCAGCGTCGCCGCAAGACTCGAGAGCTCGTCGTAGGGCTCGCCCCGCGCAAAGCGGCGATCGGGATCGTGCTCGCTCCAGTCGGCCGCAGCCCGCGTCATCTCGGAGACCGGCTCGAGCGCCCGTCGCAAGATCGAGCGCGACGCGAGCATGACGACGGCGAAGAGCACCGCGGCGAGAGCGATCGATGCGATCAGCGCCGCGCGGGCCGTCTCGCGATACGGATGCAGATCGACACCCGCCACCAGCGTCCCGAGCCGCCTGCCGCCGCGCTCGACCGGGACTGCATGCAGCCGCGTGCCGGCCACGTCGACACTCATCTCCGGACCCCCGGCGAGCGCCGCAGCGCGGCGATCGAGCGTCGCGTTCGAGGGAGCAGGCCCCTCCACCGTTCCGTGCTTGTCGAAGACCCAGATCTGCACGTCGATCGCGGCGTCGTCGGGCGACTCGATCACTCTCAGCCCGTCGGCGTTCGGCCGTAGCGTCGCGAGCCCGGCGCCCGCGCGGGCGCGCACCACGTCTGATGCGTTGCCGTCGAGCGCGCGGCGCAGGATCGCATTGGACGCAATGGTCAGCACAACGAGCGCGAGCAGCATGACGACGGCATTCGTGGTCAGGAGCTGGGCACGGATGCCGCGCGTGCGACGAGGCCTCATCGAAGCATGTAGCCGACGCCGCGCGCCGTCACGATCTCGGGAGCGGAGGGCAGAGAGCGAAGCTTGCGCCGCAGCCGCGCGATGTAGGCGTCGATCGTGTTCTCGCTGACGATCGCGCCTGGGGGCCACGCCGCGCCCACGATCTCGAGGCGGCGCAACGTCTCCCCCGGCCGGCCGGCAAGCGCGCCCAGGATGCGGTACTCGGTCTGGGTCAGTTCGATGCTCGCCTCCCCGCAGCGCACGGTTCGGCGTGCGGGATCGAGATGCAGAGCACTTGGATCCGCGCGATGCCCGGAGTCCGATCGGCGGAGCAGTGCGTGGAGGCGGGCGACGAGCTCGCCGTAGGAGAAGGGCTTGGTGACGTAATCGTCGCCGCCCGCGCGGAAGCCCGATATCCGGTCGGGCGTGGCGTCGAGCGCGGTGAGGAAGAGGACGGGCGCGTGCACGCCTCGGGCCCGCAGGGCCTGACAGAGATCGCGGCCGTCGGCGTCCTCGAGCCCGATGTCGATGATGAACAGGTCGGCCGGGCGCTCGGCCTGGCGGCGCAACGCCGTCTCGGCGCCGTCGCTGGCCGCGACGTCGAATCCCTCCTCGGAGAGGCCGCGGAGAATCAGGTCCCGGAGTTCCGGGTCGTCCTCGACGACTTGCACGTACGGCGCCATCACAGCCCCAGTATCGCCTGCTTCCGTGTCGTCCTGAGCGTCGCGCGCGTTCTCCTGGACGGCGACGTGACGGGCACCTGAACGCGCGTGCTCGAATCCACGGCACGCGGGCATACTCGGGGTGTGCGCTACTCCGTGCTGCTGGCAGAGGACGACGCGGGTCTACGAGACCTCATCGTCCGGGGGCTGCGCGAGGAGGACTTCGCGGTCGAGGCAGTCGCGACCGGCTCCGATCTGCTGCGCGCGTTCGACGCTCGCAGGGCTGATCTGCTCATCCTCGACATCGGGCTTCCCGACGCGGACGGGCGCGATGTCTGCGCGACGCTGCGTGCGCGCGGCGACGCGGTGCCCGTCGTCTTCCTGACCGCGCGGGACGCCGTGCCCGACCGCGTCGCCGGCTTCGAGGCGGGCGGCGACGACTACGTGATCAAGCCGTTCGCCCTCGGTGAGCTCGCCGAACGCGTGCGGGCGCTGCTGCGGCGGAGCGGACGGCGCCAGGGCCTCGAGGTCGGCGGCCTGCGGCTCGATTCCGTGGCGCACGCAGTGGTCGTCGGCGACGCGCACGCCACGCTGACGCCGATCGAGTTCCGCGTCCTGAGCCAGTTGCTCAACCGCCCCGGCCAGGTGGTGCGCCGTCGCTCGCTCGCGACCGCGGGCTGGCCCGACGGCTCGGTCGTGCTGGACAACACGCTCGACGCGTGCGTCTCACGGCTACGCAAGAAGCTCGCCGCGCTCGGCGCCACGGTCACGATCGACACGGTGCACGGCGTCGGCTATCGCATCGCGATCTGATCCGCCGGCCGGCGTCGCGGCGGGGTTTTTCAGACGTCCCGGCGCACCAGCAGGAGCGCACTGAGGGCCAATGCGGCCAGGGCGTATCCGAGGAACAGGAGGAAGCCGGGCCATGCCGAGAGCGCACTCGGATCGTGGTGGATGGTCACGATGTCCGTGCCGGCACTGAGCGGAAGATAGGGATCGATGCTGTCGCCCCAGCTGTGCGGGAGGATCGCCGTGATTCCGGGCAGCACGAACATCAGGCCTGCGAACGTCGCAATGCCCCCGGCGGTGTTGCGCACGAGCGCTCCCAGGCTCACGCCCAGCAGGCCGGTCACGGTCAGGAAGAGCGCCGCGCCGATGACGGCGCGCAGGACGTGGGGGCTCGAGAGCGTCGTGTCGACGTGATGACGGCGCAGGATCGGCTGCGAGACGAGAAAGGCGGTGAACGACGCGGCCACCATCAGGACGAACGTGATCGCGGCATAGACCCCCGCCTTGGCCCACAGCACGGGCAACCTGCGCGGGACGGCGGCGAACGTCGAGCGGATCTGTCCCGTGGAGTACTCGCCCGTGATCAGCAGCACGCCGAGCACGCCGATCGCGAGCTGTGCCACGTGCCAGCCGCCGATGCTGACGTCGACCGGGTCGAAGGACGCGCGGTCGTCGAAGCTCATCTGGTTCCAGTGCGCCATCTGCACGGCCGAGACGAGGATGCCGAGCCCTGCCATCGCGACCACAGACACGAGCAGCGACCAGCGCGTCGAGCGCAGCGACCAGAGCTTCGTCCACTCGGAGCGGACCACGCGGCCGAGCGAGACGCCGGGCAGAGGTGCCGCGCGCTCGCCACTCGGGCGGTTGGCTACCGCGCTCATCGGGCCGCTCCCACGGCTGTCTCGTCGGACGTGGACGCCGCGTGATACTCGACCGAGTTGAGGGTCAGGCGCATGAACGCCTCCTCGAGCGATGCCTGTTCCTGCGTGAGCTCGTGCAGCACGATGGTGTTGGTCGCGGCGAGCTCGCCGACTGCTGCACACGAGATGCCCTGCAGCGAGAGCACGGATTCATCGCCGTCGTCGGAGTCCGTGACGGTGACACCCTCGACCGCCTCCGCCAACGAGCGCAACCTCGCCGCGTCGGGCGTGCGTACGCGCACGGCCTCGCCGGATGCCAGCTTGACGAAGCCCTCGACGGTCGAGTCGGCGATCAAGCGCCCGCGCCCCACGACGATCAGCCAGTCGGCCATCATGCTCATCTCGCTCATCAGGTGGGACGAGACGAAGACCGTGCGGCCCTCGGCGGCGAGCGAGCGCAGCAGGTTGCGGATCCAGCGAATGCCTTCCGGGTCGAGCCCGTTGGATGGCTCGTCGAGGATCAGCGTCTTCGGGTCGCCGAGCAGGGCCGCGGCGATTCCCAGGCGCTGCCCCATGCCCAGAGAGAACGAGCCGACCCGCTTGTGGGCCACGTCCTGCAGCCCGACGAGGGCGATCACCTCGTCGACCCGGCTGCGCGGAATGCCGTGCGTCTGGGCGAGCGCGACGAGGTGCGTGTACGCGGTCCGGCCCGTGTGGATCGCGCGCGCCTCCAGAATCGCGCCGACCTCCCGCAGGGGCGCCGCGTGATCGCGATAGGCCTTGCCGTTGACCGTCGTCGAGCCTCCCGTCGGGCGGTCGAGGCCGAGGATCACGCGCATGGTCGTCGATTTGCCGGCTCCGTTCGGGCCGAGGAAGCCGGTGACCATGCCGGGCCGTACGGTGAAGGTGAGCTGATCGACGGCGAGCTTGTCGCCGTAGGACTTCGAGAGATCGCGCACTTCGATCATCGGTGACTCCCGTCCGTTCCAGGTCCCGCCGCGGTCATCCTCCGCATGCTTCGTGAGAGGCGTCTGAGAGCGCCGCGGCCAGTCTCGGGCGGTGCTGACGATCGCCTGACTGCGAGATCGCTGCGCTCCGCGACGACCGGACGTCGGGCCGCGCACACCTGGGGTCTGACCCCGACCGTGCGGGTCTGACCCCGACCGTGCGGGTCTGACCCCAGGTGTGCACCGTCGGATCGCGCGTCAGCCCAGCGGCAGGCTCTGCGCGTGCCCATCTGCAACGCCTGCGCGGCGTTCAGGTTGGTGTCAGGAATCGGTCGCCATCATTGCCCCTGCCGCGGGCCGTCCCCTTCCCCGGTCCGTCCCGCGGCAAACTCGAAGCGCGACCTTGCGCGAACGCGATGGGCGGATCAGGCGAAATCGCGTGCAGGCGTGCTTCGACGGCGGCGCCCGGGCGTCCAGCCGGTCACGGCCCAGAAGTACACGACCGTCAGCGCGATTGCGCCGGCGGTGTAGTTGAGGCGGATCTCGTCCGCGTGGTCCGCGGCGCACACGGCGAGCGCCCTCGTGCCGCAGCCGGACGATTCGTAGCCGCTGCCCACCGCGGTGCGGTAGCCGTCGATCACGCCGGCGACGGGCGGCAGGTCGAGCAGCGTGAAGAGCGCGGCGACCGCCACGAGCGCCACGAGGGGCGCGACCAGTCGCCTGCCGGCCGGCCGTCGCAGCAGCACGAGGATCGCGGACGCCGTCGCGACGAGCGCCGCGGGCGCGAGGAAGATGGCGTAGAGGACGACGCCGCGATCGCCGTTGTTCGTCTCCCAGAGGTCTCGTGCCAGTGGCACGCACGCGAGCAGTGCGGCGAGCATCGCCAGGGCGGCCAGGCGGTCGCGTTCCGCCCAGAGCCGATCGGTCAGGCCGGGGGTGAACGACGTCGCCAGCTCGGACGGCCTGCCGAGGCGCGCGATGGCCTCCGCAGCGCCATGCTGGGCGGCCGACTCCTGCAGGTGACTCTCGATCTCCGCGAGGATTCGGGACCGGCGGCGCGGATGCACCTTCAGCGCGCGCTCCAGTTCTGCCAGGTACTCCGTGAGTGCGTCAGCCATGTGCCGTTCCAACGACGGAGGATATGGCGCGCACGAAGCCGGACCACTCCCGGCGCTTGGAACGTAGCTCGGAGTGGCCGCGCCGCGTGATCTCGTAGACGCGCCGGCGGCGTGGTCCGCTCTCGTCCCACCGGCTGCGGATCACGCCGGCTCGCTCCAGTCGATGCAGCGCGGGATAGACGGTTCCTTCGGGGATGTCGAGCGCTCCACCGCTCAGGCCTCGCAGCCGCTCGATCAGAAGGTACCCGTGCGCAGGGCCTGCCGCCAGAGCCTGCAGGAGCAGCAGTTCGGTGTGGCCCTTGAGCAGCTCCGCCCTCATACCTCGTAATGCTAGGCATAGCGTTGCGAGGCGTCAAGGGATCCCGTGGCATTCACGGCGTCGATCACCTGTTCAGGTCGTGCTCAGAGCCGCGATCTGTAAGCTCGCCCTGCTGTGGTCCCTCGTCGATCAACCGCTTCCGGCCAGGCCCGCGCGCTCGTAGCCGAGCGGCGGAGGCGCGCAGCCTGCCCGTGGATGACGCGGTGCTGAGCGTGGGGGCGGCGGCGGCGATCGCGCCGTCGCCGCGCTGATGTCGTTGGTGATGCCGCCCGCCGAACGCCCCGAGCTCGGCACCTTCGCCATCGGCTTCGATCAGCGCGATCGGGCCCGTCTGCACGAGCTCTGGGATCAGGCGCTCACGTCGCAGCGCTGGTCGCAAGGCCCGCTGGTCGAGGCGTTCGAATCGGCCTGGCACGGCTGGAACGACCTGCCGGCGGTCGCGACGAGCAGCTGGTCGGGCGCGGCGCTTGCGGCGCTCGAGTTCGCCGGGGTCCGCGGCGGCACCGTGCTCTGTCCGTCGAACACGTTCATGGCGACGCCGTTGTCGGCGAAGGCCGCCGGCGCGGAGGTCGTCTTCGTCGACTGCAATCGTCACGACCTCTGCGCATCGTTCGCCGACTTCGAGGCCAAGGCCCTCGCGCACCGGCCCCGCGCAGCGTTCCTCGTTCACATCGGGGGCCACATCGCCTTCGACGTCGAGCGCATCGCGGAGTTCTGCCGCGCCGAGGGCATCTTCCTGATCGAGGACTGCGCCCACGCCCACGGCGCCTCCTTCAACGGCCGCCGTGCCGGGACGTGGGGCGACGCCGGGATCTGGTCGTTCGCCGCCACGAAGACGATCTCGACCGGCGAGGGTGGCATGCTCGTGTCGAAGCACGACGACCTGATCGACTTCGCGCGCTCGTATCGCGACTATGGAAAGCCCGACTACGCCCATCCAGGACTCAACCTCCGCATGAACGAGTTCACTGCGGCGCTCGGCATCCTCGGCGTCGAGCGGCTCGACGAGATCACGGCCTGGAAGAACGACGCGGCCCGCGAATGGCTGGACGTGGATCATCCCGATCGCGTCCAGTTGCCGCCCGGGATGGTCTCCGGGCTCTACAAGTACATCGTCTTCCGTCCGATCGAGCGCTCGACCGGGAAGGTGTACGACGAGCCGTGCCACCGGACGATGGGACACGCCGTCGAGCTGCCGAACACCGACTGGGTGGCGGCGAACCACTGGTGCGTGCCGCTGTACTATCAGCCGTCGCTCGGGGGGGCGGAAGAAGGGACGGTCGTGTGAGAGTCCTCGTCACGGGCGGATCGGGATTCATCGGCTCCCACGTGGTTCGCCGCCTCCTCCAGCTCGGCCATCAGCCGCGCATCTTCGACCTCGTCCTCTCGGCACGTCACGTCGCCGACGGGCTCGACTGCTTCGTCGGCGACATCCTCGATGCCGACGCGCTGGACGGCGCGATCAAGGACTGCGACGCCGTCATCCACCTCGCGGCGGTGGCCGATGTGGGCGAGGTCGCCCTCGACCCGCTGCGTGCCGATCTCGTGAACACGCGGGGCACCGGGTACCTCCTCGAGGCCGCCCGCCGCGAGGGCATTCGCCATTTCGTGTACGGCAGCACGATCTGGGTGTACGGAAACGCCCCCGGGGCCGAGGCGCTCGACGAGGACGCGCTGCTCGTGCCGCCCGACCACTTCTATACGGCGACCAAGCTCGCCGGCGAGATGTACTGCCGCTCGTACGCGGCCATGTACGGGTTGTCGCCGACCATCCTGCGTTTCGGCATTCCCCACGGGCCCGGCGCGCGAGCGTCGACGGTCGTCGCGCGCTTCGTGTCGCGCGCGCTCGCGCGCGAGCCTCTGAGCATCAACGGCGACGGCAATCAGGCGCGGCAGTTCGTCTACGTCGAGGATCTGGCCGACGGCATCGTCGCGGCGCTGAAGGACGAGGCGCTGGGCCGTACCTACAACCTCGTCGGGGAAGAGGTCGTGAGCGTGCGCGAGATCGCCGCCATCGTCGCGACGCTCGTAGGAGACGTCGCGATCGTGCACGAGCCTGGCCGCGCGGCCGATCTCGCGCGCGTGCAGATCTCGGGCCGGCGCGCGTGGGACGAGTTGCACTGGCGTGCGACCACGCCGTTCGCCGACGGCGTCGCTCAGTACGTGCGTTCCGTGACGGGCATGAACGGCTCGTCGAGTGCGGCGGCCGCAGCGAAGATCCCGGGAAGCGCGGCGGCGGTCCTGCGCCAGCAGTCAGGCGCGCTGTAGTGATCCGCGTCGTGCAGGAGCACGACATCACCGGGCACGAGGTTTCGCGTAGCGCGGCGGCAGATCGCTTCCGGAGTCTCGCGCGCGCGCCAATCGCATCCCCACTTCGACCAGAGCAAGGGTGACAGGCCTCGTCGTCGCACGAGCGCGAGTGCGCCGCTCGAGAAGACGCCGTAGGGCGGCCGGTAGCAGGTCGGCTTCTGCCCCGTTGCGGCGACAATGATCTCGATGGCCCGGTCGAGATCAGCCGCGAGCTGAGGGACACGCCGCCGCAGAAGGAGCCGGTGGACGTATCCGTGGAGGCCGATCTCGTGGCCTGCGGCAGCGATCTCCGCGGCCACCGCCGGCCAGCGCGCGACCTGCTCGCCCACCAGGAAGAAGGTCGCCGTCGCGCCGGCGGCCGACAGTTCCTCGAGGACAGCGGGCGTCCCCTGCGGGTGCGGGCCGTCGTCGAACGTCAGCGCAACGCCCTGCGGCCGGCCGAGGCGGCAGGGGACGCCGAGCCGCTCCGCGACCCTCGGTGCAAGCGGCAGCGGCGCGGGCCAGCACCACGTCGCGGCCGCTCCGGCGCAGCCTGCAGCGACGGCGCCGGCCACCTTCATGCCGGTGCCGTGCTGCCCGCGCGGTCGCTTGCGGCGAGCACGAACGAGGCCGCCGAGGGCAGGTCCGCGAAGCGCGGGTCGGGCCGCCGCGGGCGTGCGAGGGCACGCTCGAGCGCGCGCCCGAGCTCGCCGCGCGTCGCCACGACCTCGGCCAGGCCGAAGCGGCGCAGCGCCTCGTCGTTGCGGCGGATGTGCCCGCGTCCCCATCCGTACGAGACCGCAGGGCACCCGCGCATGAGCGCTTCCAGCACCGTCAGGCCGCAGGTGGAGTGAACGAGCACGTCACTCGCGGCCATCCAGTCGGGCATACGATCGGTGAACCCCTCGACGCGCACCCGCGCATCGCTCCCGAACGTCCGGACGACGCGCTCCCGTAGCGACTCGTTGTACCCGCACAGACAGACGACCTGCGTCACGCCGTCCACCTGCAGTGCCTCCGCGATCGCACCGATCACGTCGCCGACGCCCCAGCCTCCGCCAGAGATGAGCACGACCCGCCCGCTCGCAGGCAGGCCGAGCAGCTCGCGCGCCCTCCCGGCCGGCATCGGGACGCGGAACTCGGGCAGCGAGAATCCGTGAACGCAGTGGATCTCGCTGGCCCCGCCCGCGATGCGGCGTACCTCGGGGATCGATTCGGGATGCGTCACGAGATGGACGTCGACGCCGCGGCTGGCCCAGTAGTCCAGCGCGGCGAGATCGGTGATCGCCGCGATCACCGGGATCTCCAGGCGGCCCGAGCGACGCAGGCGGCCGAGCACCTCCGTCACGTTGGGGTAGGTCGAGACGACGACGTCGGGACGCGTCCGCTCGATCAGCTTCAGGAGCCCGGGCGTGCTCTGACGCGTGAGCAGGGTCTGCGTCAGTCGTCGCGTCGGCCCGCAACCCGCGACGAACCAGAAGCCGATGTCCCAGATCACCTGAAAGCGGAAGAACACGACACCTGCGGCGTCGTCGCTCATCACCTTGACGATGCCGCCGATCGCCGCGAGCGCGTCTTCGGTGACGACCTCGACGCCGGGCCGCTCGGCCTCGAGTTGCGCGGCCAGCGTCGCCGCCGGCAGATCGTGACCCGCTCCGACGCTTGCGGTCAGGATCAGGACGCGGGGTGGGGATGGGCTCATCGGTCAGGACCTCTCAGGCACTGGAGGCTACGAGGCCCGCCACCTGGCGCGACCGTGCGAGCATGGTGACGCCGATACCGACGAGTGCGAGGCCGGCGAGATCGATGGCGACAGATTCCCAGCCCGTGCCGAGCCGTTGCCCGACGACCGGCCCGAGCAGCGCAGGTGCGATCGTCTCCACGGAGAAGATGATCGGCGCGACGACGGTGGCCGGCGCCTTCTGGAGTGAGCTCATCTCCGTGAGACCGCCGCCGCCGGCGGCCGCCGCGCACACGGCCAGCCACGCGATGGCCGGCCACCAGGCGCTGCGCCCGATCGCGCCGTCGAGCAGCGTCGTGGTCAGCGCCAGCACGACGTACGAGGCGCCGGCGGCGAACGCGAGGGCGACGGCGGAATCGGCGCGTCCGCCTCTGCGGGCGTAGGGAAGGAGCGAGATCGCGCCGAGCAGGACGAGCGTGATCGCCAGCAGCAGCTCGTGCTCGCCACCGCCGCCGGTGGGCACCTCGCGGGCGAGCAGGACGATGCCGCCCACGATGCCCGCGACGGCGACGAGGCTGCTGCGATCGACCGGCTCTCCGAGCACGCGATGCCCGGCAAACAGCAGCCCCACGAGCGAGAGCGCCAGGATCGGCTGGACGAGGGCCAGCGGGCCGAATGCCAGCGCGACCGCCTGGAGCGGCCAGCCGAGCAGGCCGAGCCCGGTGCCGAGCAGCCAGCGAGGCCGCCTGAGCAGGAAGACGATCAGCGATGGCCGTAGCTGCAACGCGACCGGGGCCTGCCGCGCCTCGAGCGCCTGCAAGCGTCACCGACGCTGCGTACAGGGTCGCCGAGCCCAGAGCGGCGATGCAGGCGACAGCGAGATCGGGCACCGCGGGACCTTCGCACGAAGTGCCGTCTCCGCGTACGTCAGCCGTCGACGAGCAGGCTCTGCAGGGGGCCGAGCAGGCGCTTCGAGCGCTTCGAGACGTGAGCGAGCCGCACGAGCCGATGCGTCAGCGGCGCTCCTGCGGTCCGCCGCTCGAGCTGCTCGCTGGCCAGCGGGCGCCAGAGCTCGTCGATCAGTGTCGCCGGATCGCCGCCGAGGCTCTCGACGGGCCGCTCCAGGTGCTCCGACCAGAGTCGCAGCCGTGTCTCCCGCGCGAGCGCCGGGTCGTGGCTCACGACGTTCATCTCGGTGTCGTTGAAGAGGGAGTGATCGTTGAGGTTCGCGGATCCGACCGTCAGCCAGCGGTCATCGACGACGCAGACCTTCGCGTGGACGTAGACGCGATCGACCGCGCCCTCCCCGACTGCGTACAGCGTGCAGGCGAGCAGGCGCCCTGCGCCGGCGTCGGCGTCCGTCAGCACGGCGAGCTGGCCGGTCGTGTCGTCGGCTCCCGAGTTCGGCTTGGCGGGCAGCACGAGCAGCAGGCGAAAGCGGTCAGTCGGCGGGTTCCGCAACTTCTCCTGCAGGATGGCGACGATCTCTGGCGACCACAGGAACTGGTTCTCGATGTAGATCAACCGCTCGGCCGAGCGGAGCGCGCCGACGTAGCTCTCGAGGATCGAGAAGTCGCCGGCGGGGTGAGATCGGTAGATCCGCTCGGGCACCGTGCGGATGACCTGGATCTCGCCGTCTCCGACCGCGCTCGGAGCGACGGGCTGGTGGGCGACCTCCCCCGTGACCTCGGACCAGCGCATGACGAAGTGGCGCGCAACGTCGGCCACGGCCGCACCGCGCACCTGTGTGGCGACGTCATGCCAGCCAAGCGCCCCGCGCGGCGGATGCCCCGGCTGGTCGAGCCGGTCGCCGGCGAGGTCGGTCAGGTCGATGCCACCGACGAACGCCACCTCGTCGTCCACGATCACGAGCTTCTCGTGGTGGCAGTGCATCGGCCGCTCGTGCGTGTCGAGCGCGCACTGCACGCGGTTCCCGCGGCAGAGCTCGTCGCGCAGCCGCCGCACGTCTCCGCGGGAGACCGGATAGAACGGCAGCGGTGCTCCGGCCCACAGGAGCACCCGGACGGGCACCCGCCCGGACGCCTCGGCGAGGAGCTCCCGCAGGATCGCCGGGCGCGCGCCCTTCGTGAGCTCGAAAGCTGGAGTCACGCACCATCCGGCCACGTGGACGTGTGAGCGCGCGCCGGCGATCGCCTCTGCGATGCGCGGCAGCGCCTGCTCGCCGTCGACCAGCACCTCCATCGAGCTGCCCCGACGCGGTGGCGATGTCCGGGCGGCCCAGCCGCCCGCACCCGCGAGTGCACGCGACCACCCGAGCTTCCCGAGGCGACGCCGGTGATGACTGCAGACGGCCCGCTCGAGTGAGCCGCCGACCGCAGCGTCGATCCGTTCGATCGTGTCGAGGAGCGCCACGTGGGTTTCCGTTCGGTTCGGGCGCCTCGGGTGGCAAGCGCCGTCGGCAACGGGGTACCCGCGGGGCCGCCATCTCGAAACCGCGTCGCTAGTCGCCGCCCTCGTTGCCCTGGCTGTCGCCGTGGCCCTTGCCCTTGTCGTGGCCCTTGGCCTTGCCCGGCGGAAACGCGGGCTGATCGGAGACGGTGGGCGCGGGCCCCGCCGAGATGGTCAGTGCGACTGAGCTGTGCGGCGGCACCATGTTCCCGGCCGGGGGCGTGGTGCCGACGGCCATCCCGCTCGGAACAGACGCGTACGCCGCGCTCGGCTGGACGATCAGCCCCGCATCTTCCAGCACGGCCGTCGCCGCTTCCTCCGAGTATCCCGCGACGGCCGGGACCGCGATCGAGCGCGGTCCGGCACTCGGGACGAGCGTGATCGTCGTGCCGAGCGCTGCCGACGAAACGCTCGGGCGCATGGCCGCGACGGTGCCGGTCTGCTTCGCGGTGTGCCGCGCGCTCGCGATGCGAACGGAGAAGCCGCGCGCCCGCAGGAGCGAGGCCGCCGAGGCGACGGGCCTTCCGAGCACCTGTGGCAGCGCGACTCGTCTGGGCTCCGCGGGGCCTCGCGTCGCGAGCAGGAACGCCGCGACGAGCAGGAGCGGCTGCAGCTGCGAGCGCGGCGAGCAACATGGCACGCCGGGTCGGCCGGGCGGTGGGAACCGGTGAGGCTTGCGTCGCGCGTGGAAGCGCCTCGGTCGCAGCCTGCGTCGCGTGCGCGGCCATGGGCGGCGCGATCAGGGTCGGGGCGGGCCGATCTGCGGGCGAGTCGCTGAGCGCGGCCCGCATCGCCGCGGCGGATTCGTAGCGCAGCGACGGCTCCTTGTTGAGCGCGCGGCGCACGACGTGTGCGAGATCGGCGGGCACGGCCGGATTGATCTCGAGCACGGAGGGAGCGGGCTCGAGGACGTGCTGATTTGCGATCGCCAGTGGAAGCTCTCCGCTGAACGGCAGCTCGCCCGTGAGCATCTCGAAGAGAACGACTCCCAGGGAATACAGGTCGGATGCGGGCGACGCGTACTCGCCCTGCGCCTGCTCGGGCGAGATGTACTCCGCGGTGCCGATGACCGAGCCGTGCTGCGTCAGCATGGTCTCGTCGGCCGAGCGCGCGACGCCGAAGTCGGCGACCTTCAGCGTGCCGTCGTCGCGCACGAGGAGGTTCTGCGGTTTGACGTCCCGGTGCACGATTCCCAGCGCATGGGCGGCGGCGAGGCCGTCGAGGGCCTGGCGCGCATACGCCGCGGCGTCGTCGGGTGCGAGCGGCGCGCGGTCGCCGATGATCTGCTTGAGCGTTCGGCCGTCGACGTACTCCATCGCGATGAACGGCTGCTCGTCGGCGACGCCGTGGTCGTAGATCACGACGACGTTGGGATGGTTGAGCGAGGCGATGGCCGTCGCCTCGCGGCGGAATCGCTCGACGAGCGTGGGGTCGGCGAGCGCAGGCGCGAGCAGCTTCAAGGCCACGAGGCGACCGAGCCCGCGGTCGCGGGCGAGCAGCACCTCGGCCATCCCGCCCGAGCCCAGGCGCGATTGGATCTCGTAGCGGCCCGCGAACATCCGCGAGCCGGAAGTCGGAGGGGTCGGCTTCTGCACGCTGTCTCGCACGGTAACGCCACGCGGCCGATCACACGAATCCGTCGCACCTGGGGAGCGGCGCGCGGCACCTACGGCGACGTGGTCGTCACGCCGCTTGTCGAGGTCGAGGAGGTCGTCGTGGGAGTGGTCGTAGCCGTCGTCGTGGTCGTCGCGCCCGGGCCGCTCGAGACGTTGAGCTGCACGGTCGTGCCCTTGCGCGCCTGGCCGCCCGTCGGGCTCTGCGCCACGACGGCGCCGACCGGCTGATCGGACGGCACCCGCACGAGGCTCGGTTTGAAGCCCTTGGCGGCGAGATCGCGCTGAGCCGCGTCGGACGTCTGGCCGACCTCACTCGGGACGTTCGCCGTCGCGCTGCCCTTCGAGACGTTGATGCGAACGGCCGTTCCGCGGGGAATCTTCTCGCCGGCAGCCGGGGCCTGGGCGACCACGCTCCCGACCGGCTGGTCAGAGTTCACCGACGCGCTCTTGACCCGGAAGCCGGCGGCCACGAGCCGGTCGCGCGCATCTCCCTGCGGCACGCCGACGGCGTTCGGCACGGCCACCGACGTGGGTGCCGCAGCGACCGTCAGGACGACGAGCGAGCCGTTGTCGGCCTTGCTTCCGCCCGCGGGCTGCTCTCCCACGACGGTGCCGGGCCGCCGCGTGCTCACGCGCCGAATGATCTGGGTCTTGAAGCCATCCTGTTGCAGACGCTGGACCGCGGCGGGCGCAACCTGGCCCACGACTGGGGTGACCGTCTTCTGCTCGTCTCGCGTCAAGTACCAGACCGCGAGCCCGACGAGAGCGAGCAGCAGGATGACGGAGATGGCCCACGGCCACCAGTTGCGCTGCTTTTCGACCGGCGGCTGCTCGACGCGGTCGAGCTCGCGAACCACCGACCCGTCGCGGCGGACGCCCACGCGCTCCTCCTCGTGAACCGCGCCTGGCGTGATATCCGCGTCGGGCGGCACGATCACGTGCTCCTCCCGCACGAAACGCTGACCCGGTTGCTGGACGAGAGTCTCGTCGGACGCCGTAGGGCGGGTCGGTCGCGTCCTGCGCGGATTTCGATGATCAGTCATGGCCTGCCGTGTACCCATCTGACCGAAAACCAAGCACCACGAGAGTCATGACCCTGCTGCAAGTCAGGCCCGCGGGAGCTCCGATTGGATTCGGCGCGGCCGTAACTGGGCACCACTCGCGCATGCCCGTCGACGAACTCGAAGCCCCCGCGGCCGCAGATCAGCCGCGGGCAAAGGCCCGGCAGCCGTCCTTCGAGTCGCCCGCACGGCGCCGCGTCACGATCGACATCAGCGCCGGCGCGGTCGGCAAGATCGTCGTCGGACTGATCGCCCTGGGCCTGATCAGCGGCTTCATGGATCGCATGCGCGACGTCTTCGTGTGGATCCTGGCCGCGGCGTTCCTGGCTGTGGCGCTCAACCCGCTGGTCACGCGGCTCGAGCCGCGCATCGGCCGGCGACCCGCCGCGACCGTCGTCTTCGTGGGCTTCTTGATCCTGCTCGTCGCCGTCGTCGCGGCCTTCGTGGCGCCGTTCGTGACGCAGGTCGACCAGCTCTCCACCGCGCTCCCACAGGCGATCACCGACGCCAAGCACAACAGCACGCTCAAGGACCTCGACAACCGGTTTCACCTGGCGAACCAGGCAAAGCAGCACCTCGACACCCTGCCGAACATCGTCTTCGGCGCCGCGGACACGGTGCTCGGCGGCGCAGTCGCCGTGACGACAGTCTTCTTCCTGACCCTCTTCCTGCTTTTCGAATTGCCCACCCTCGCGGACGTCGCGTTGAGACAGATACCCCCGGAACGCCGGCCGCGGGTCGTGGCCGCGGCGCAGCACATGAACCGCACCATCGGCGGCTACGTCGCCGGGAACCTCGTGATCTCGCTGATCTGCGGCACGGTGACGACGATCTGCCTCTACCTGCTCGACGTCCCCTACTCGCTCGCCCTCGGCGTGTTCATGGCCGTGTTCGACCTGATCCCCCTGGTCGGCGCGACGATCGGCTCGATCGTCGTGATCGGGGCCGCGTTCATCTTCGTCGACGTCCGCGCCGGCGTGATCATGTTCATCGCCGTCAACGTCTACCAGCAGATCGAGAACCACGTCCTCCAGCCGATGATCTACGGACGCACGGTGCAGATCCCCTCGCTCACCGTCCTGATCGCGGTGCTCTGCGGTGGGGCGGTGCTGGGCCTGATCGGCGCGCTGCTCGCGATTCCGATCGCGGCGACGATCCAGGCCGTGGTCGCCGAGCTGCTCGAGGAGCGGGCGGAGCGCATCAACGGCCCGGCGCCGGATTCGCAGATGCTCGGGGCGCCTGACACCTAGGGCCGCGCCCTTCAGGGTTGCTCAGCCGCGCATGGCGTCGCGGTAGACCTGCGTGAAGACGCGGTTCGCCGCCTCGAGGCGCCCGTTGAACGGGCCTGGCTCGAAGGCGCTCGAGCGGATGCCGCGCTGCACCACCTCGACCAGGGCGTTGTCCTCCTCGCGCGTCACCTCGCTGATGTGGAACGCCGCATCGGTGTAGTCGACGCCCTCGACGGCGTCCTCGTGCACGAGCGTCAGCGCGCGGATGTCGGTCGTCGTGGGGCCGAGCGCGCGGAAGCAGGCGACGTAGACGGCGTCCACGCCCGCGAACATCTCGAACGCGCCGAGGTGCCACTGCAAAGCCGTCGAACCGGTCGCCGGGTTGTCCTCGCGGCGCAGCGCGCGGCCGCCGCGCCGCCGTTCGACGCCAGGCAGGTTCGGGCGGTCCGGGATGTAGTCGTACTCGGCGACCTCGCGCGCGTTCAGCTGGTCGCCGTAGTCCTCGATCGGGGACGACCTTGCAGAGCTCGGGGTGGTTGAGCCCGCAGTGGTAGCACTCGAGCCCGTTCTCCCAGGCGAGCTTCCAGTTCGCCTCGACGACGTAGCGTCGCTCCCACGCGATCTTGAGGTGGTCGAGGTCGTAGCCGGAGAAGTCTGCGCCGGCGAGGCGCTCGGAGATCGGCTCGGGTGCCTGACGAGCCAGCGAGACGAAGACCATGCCGTTCCACACCTCGACCCAGGCGCGCTTCAGGTTCCAGCCGGTGCGGTCGAAGTCGTCCTGCATCTTCGGAGTCGTCCGCACGGTGCCGTCGAGGTCATACGACCAGCCGTGGTACGGGCAGACGAGCCGGCCACGGCACACGCCGCTCTCGTCGGCAACGACGGGCGAGCCGCGGTGGCGGCACACGTTGTGGAGCGCGTGCACCGCTCCGTCCTCGCCTCGGATCACGATCACGCTGTCGCCCGCGAGGTCGAAGCGCACGAACTGCCCGCGCGCCGCGATCTCCGACTCGTGGCACACGAACCGCCATCCGGGCTTCCAAAACCGCTCGACCTCGAGCGCGAAGTGTTCGGGATCGACGTACTCGTGCCGTTCGAGGCCGACCTCCGGAAGCTCGGAGACCGCGATCTGGACAGCCATAGAAGCGAACCTCCGTGGTGCGGGCGGGGTGCTCGCCCATCCTACTCATGGCTCTCGCCACGCGGCGGGCAGAGGGATCGCTTGACTCGGTCGAGCCTAGCTGGAGGCTAGCGACACACCTGCGCGACGGTTCGTGCGAGTCCAGCCTCGCTTGGCGCCTCGGTGACGGCTATCGAATGGGGCGGAACGGCAGTCACGAGGGCCAATCCGTCACTTCTGGCTACTGGAGGATGGTGAAGTGGAGCCCGGCAGGCTTCTTGGTGTCGCCGATTGTGTTTGTGGCTGTCATCGTGAGTGTGTAAGAGCCAGGTCGCAGTGGTTTGGTGCGGGGGAGAGCACCTGTGAAGCGGTGCTCGTTGCGGCCGGGCTTCGCCACGAACGAGAGGCTTCCCTGTGTGGTCGTGCGATTGCAGCGAGGCGCGGTCTCAAGGGTCGCGGCCACGGTCACGCAGACGCCTTTGACGATGCGTCCTGGTGTCCGCATTGCGAAGGCGAAGCTCACTTGTGCGGGCGCGTTGAGCGTGAAGGAGAAGGTGGTGCCTATCGGAGCACTCGGGTCTGTCGCGCCGGTCTTCTCGTCTGCCTCACGCCAACGTTGGTGCGACTGGCGCACGCTGCTGATGATGGGCCTTACCGTGTCTATCAGCACGGTGCTTGTGGCGCTGGTGGTGTTGCCCAGCGCATCGCTACTCGTTGCGCGCACGTGATATGTCCCGACCTTGGAGTACGCGTGGGTCGTGTTCGCGCGGGTCGTGGCCGTGCCGTCGCCAAACTGCCAGCGAGTCGTGGCAATCGCGGACCACACGTCTCGCGGCGCGACTCTGAACGCGAGCGCCCGACCGGCCTTCCCGGTCGTTGGCACGGAGAGCCGCTTCAGCAACGGGCCTGCCTCGTCCCAGACTGCCGCCTGAATATCGGCGTGGTCGCCGTAACCGTCCCAAGTGACGAGTGCGTTTCCTTGCCGATCGACCGTCAGGTACGGGTCCAACGCCGTCTGCCCGGCTGCCGAAAGGTCTTTTGGCTGTTCCCAGGGGCCCGATGCAGCCCGTCGCACGGCTCCTGCCACGACGAGGTGGGATCCCGTATAGCGCTCCCAGACTGCGAGGGCGGTTCCCCGCACATCGAATGCCACATGCGGTGAAGTCACGGCCTGTCCGGCTCGCGACAGGTCTACCGCTGCCTGCCAGACGCCCGATGCTGCTGGCCGCGCGGCTGCCTGCACCGCGTACGTGGCTCCTTCGACGTGATCCCAAACGGCGAGTGCGTTGCCCTGCGCATCGACCGCGAGCTGTGGTGATTCCGCATTCAGGCCTGATGCCGACAGGTCTACCGGTGCCAGCCAGACGCCCGATGCTGCCGGTCGGGCGGCTGCCTGCACGAGGTGGTTGGCGCCGTCGGAGCGTCGCCAGACGGCAAGGGCGTTTCCTCGCGCATCGACCACGACTTGCGCACCAGACGCGTCCTCTCCGATTGTCGACAGGTCCGTGGGTGCCTGCCAGATGCCCGATCCTGCAGGGCGCACGGCAGCCTGCACGACGCTATTGGTGCCGTTGGAACCTGTCCAGACGGCAAAGGCGTTTCCCTCTGCATCGAACGCCACCTGTATCGCTACCGCGTTGACAGTCGGGCTCGCGGCTGGCTGCCAGAGGCCTGTTGCTGCCGGGCGCGCGGCTGCCTCCACGATTGAGTTGGTGCCGTCCGCGCGAGTCCATACGACGAGTGCGTTTCCCTGCGCGTCGAGCGCGATCTGCGGCGATGCTGCGCCGGCCGAGGAGAGGTCGACCGCAGCCTGCCACACGCCTGAAGCAGCCGGCCGCGCGGCTGCCTGCACGGCGCCGTTGCTCAGCCAGATGGCAAGCGCGTTTCCCTGCGCATCGACCGCGACCTGCGGCCTCTCAGCGTCTTGTCCGGCCGCCGAAAGGTCAACTGGCGCCTGCCAGGCGCCTGACGCCGCGGGTCGCACCGCGGCCTGCACGATGAACTTGGAGCCCCTGATGCTGAGCCAGACGGCGAAGGCGTCTCCCTGTGCATCGAATGCGGCCTGCGGCGAGAGCGCATGCTGTCCCGCCGCGACGAGGTCGATCGGGGGGAGCCAGGCGGGGCCGGCCTCGGCTTGTGCCGGAGCACACAAAATCAGCACACCAAGCCCCAGCACACAGATCATGCCCCGCATCCCCGCGCATGAGCCCCGATCGACCTCTCCGGGCGCGCACTCCGATCGACAAGAACTCATGGCGATCGCGAACGACGAGGGCACGTCGAGCCTCCGAGGCAGAAAGAGACGCAGACTCTTCGCGTCGATCGTGCCAGACGAGTGCGACAAAAGCTACAAAACGGATGGTCTGCGAATTCGGCCACCCGACGATCGGCGGGACTTGCCGACCTGGGGACGACGTTTGTTGGCGGCGCGCCGGGCGGGGCGCTTGGCTCGCGCCTAGCGTGGGCCTGCGGCCAGCTCCGCGTTGAGCCTGGGCATGACCTGCTCGGCGAGCAGCTGCATCGAGCGCCGGCCGAGGGCCTCGTCCTTCCAGTCCATGCAGGCGTACAGCAGAGTGCCGAAGTCGCCCGTCGTCCGGCGGAACGCGAGTAGCTGCTCGACGACGCTGTCGACGGTGCCGGCGATCACGAGCCGATCGGTCACGCGTTCGGGCGTCAAGGCATCGTCGGGCTCACTCGGGTCGAGCTTGAAGAGATTCGAGCGGCCGCCCGCCGTGACGAGCTTGCGCAGCAGCTGCTTGAAGTAGAAGTGGTACGGCCCTTCGTCGGACTTGCCGTAACGCTGCGCAGTGGCCTCGTCGTCGGCCACGAAGATGCACTTGGCGACGCGCCAGTCGGCCGGATCGGCTGTTGCGCCGATCGCGTCGCAGCCCTCGACGTAGCGCGGCCAGTGCGACGCGACCCACTCGGGGAGGAGGAAGTTCGCCGAGATCGGATGTCCAGCCTCGCTTGGCGGCTTCGGTGACGCCTCTCGAGTGCGGCGCGACGGCAGTGACGACGATCGGCGGATGCGGCTTCTGGTACGGCTTGAGGATCGTGCCCTGACCGATCTCCGGGATCATCGTCTGGGCAGTGGTGACGCTGAAGTGCTCGCCGTGCAGGTCGTACGGCCCGTCGCGCCTCCAGATCTCGAGCACCATGTCGATGGCCTCGAGGAAGATCGCGTTGCGGTCCTTCTCGTAGTTGCCGAAGACCTCGGCGTCCGACATCAATCCGCCCGGGCTGATGCCCATGATGAGCCGCCCCTCGAGCATGTGATCGAGCATCGCCACCTGCGCCGCGACGGTCGCCGGGTGGGTGTTGGGCATGTTGAGCGTGCCGGTGCCGAGCGTGATCCGCTTCGTGGCATCCGCGACGCTGGCCAGGAACATCATCGAGGAGGTGACGTTCTCGGCGAGGTCGGTGACGTGCTCGCCGACGAACGCCTCCTCGAAGCCGAGCCGGTCGGCCAGGAGGATCGCCTCACGGTCTTCGGCGAGCGTCTCCCAGGCATTGCGGCCCGGCGGGTGCAACGGCATCATGAACATGCCCAGCTTCATGCTGCGGGGCAGCGTACGACCTCGTCCGCGCATCCTCTTCCTGTACGGAAGGAGCCTCCGTTGCACTCGCCGCAGACGATCGATTGGGACGAGCAGGAGTTCGCAGAGATTCGGCCGGGCATCTTCGGAGCGACGGTGCACACGCCCAATCTGACCGCGACGCTGTACCGCTACGGCGCCGGTTCGAGCTGGGAGACGCATGCGCACCCGCAGGACCAGATGACGTTCGTCGTGTCGGGTGCGATCGACTTCGTCGTGGACGGCAGGCCGTGCGCCTCGAGGCGGGCCAGCTTGCGGCGCTGCCCGGCGGCGTGCCGCACTCGGCGACCGTGGCCGCCACAGGCGGCGCCGTCAGCCTGAACGTCTTCACCTATCGCGAGCGACCGCCGGAGGCCTGATGGCCGGTTCCGTGCTCGCGGCCGCGCGCCGACCTGAGCTGCGCGCTACGGCCGAACCACGGCGAAGGGCTCGGTTCCGTCCGCGAAGTCGGGGGTCGTGGGCGGCGCGCGACAGGTGCCGCCCACGAGCTGCTCGGCACTTGAATCCTCGTCACGCCCCGAGCGCGTCGCGCGCCTCGGCAGGGCGGATCGCCACCCGGCGCGGCGTGATCACGCACAGCGTGACGGCGCAGATGGACGCGAGCACGAGATACGAGGTGCCGTTGCCGAGCAGGTCCGCGAGCCAGCCGCCGGCGATCGCCCCGATCGCGCCCGCGGGCGCCCAGGAGAAGTTGAAGAGCGCGAACGAGAAGCCGGGCCCTAGCCCGTGCGACTCGGCCGCCTCGGTGAGCAGCGCGCCGCCGGGGACCCAGAAGCTGTTGTAGATGATCGATGCCGCGAGCACGAGCGCGATCAGCGTCGCACGCCGGTCCGCGAGCGGGATGGTGAGCGAGACCGCGATCGAGGCGATCAGACCCGCCCGAACGGGCTCGAGGCGCCCCCGGCGATCCGACCAGCGGCCCAGCAACGGGCTCTGCGCAGCTCCCGCGGCCGCGCTCACGAGCCAGAAGATCGTCAGGCCGAGGGCGCCCACGCCGACGGCGTCGAGGCTGAGCGGACCGAGGACGGTCAGGCAGCCGAACAGCAGCGACGGCAGGGCGATCAGCCAGACCCCCGAGATCACGTCGGAGTTGCGCAGCGCGGAGACGAGCAGCCGGAGCGGCTGGCGAAGCGGCGGTCCGGGTGCCGGCATGCGCGCCGCGCAGATCGCGAGCACGACGCCGAGCAGCGCGACACTGGCGAACGCGACGGGCCGCCCGGTCAGCCGCGCGGCGCCGCCGACGAGCGGGCCCAGGAGAGCGCCGGTCACGGCGGCGCCGAGGGCGATCCCGAGCAACTCGCCGCGGCGCTCGGGCGGCGCTTCCGCCGCCAGCCACGCCAGACCGCCGGTCCACGCGATGGCAGCGCCGATTCCCTGCGCAAAGCGCAGCGTGTCCAGCAGCCAGACCTCGTCGGCCAGTCCGAAGCCGGCGCAGCAGATCGCCAGGACGAGCATCCCCACGACCGTGGTCGCGCGCAGCCCCGCGCGCGTCGCGAGCCATGCGCCGCAGATCGCGCCGACGATGCCGCCGGCCGGGTACGCGCCGCTGAGGACGCCCACGCCGGTCTTCGAGAGCCCGAACTCCCGGGACAGCTCCGGGAGCAACGGCGTCAGGGCCGCGAAGAAGAGTGTCTCGACGAGGACGACTGCGCAGACGAGCACGAGGAGGCGGCGGTCGGCCACGGGCGGCAGCCTACGCGGCGGCCTATCCTTGCGACGGCAGATGGCGAGTGCTCTGGCTCCTCGCGCGGAGCGCAGGGCCCGCGGTCAGGTGATTGAAACGTCCAGGACTCCCGAACAGCTCTCGTATGGCTGGCGTGACGCGCTCGTCGCTCGCGACGCCGGGGCCTTCGCGGCGCTCTTCGCTCCTGACGGCGTGATGGTCGACGTGGAGCACAGAACGGCCGATCTGCGCCGGGCGCGTCCCATACGCGGGCGAGCCGCCATCGAGGAGCTGACGGTCGGGTGGCTGCGAGAGACGCCGCTGTTCGAGTTCGAGATCACCGGGCTGCTGGCCGACGCATCCACGGCCGCGTACCGGTGGAGCTACGACGTGCCGGGTGCGTCCCGTGCAGTCGCAGTGGAGGGCATCACCTGGCTGGCCTGCGTGGACGGCCTGATCAGCGAGGCGTTAGTGTGCTTCGACAGCTATGCGCTGATGGAGGGGCTGGGAACCGCCCGCCCGGCCGACGGTCGGCTGAGCATCCACACGGGCGAGAAGGAGCTCCCTCGGTGACCGATCCTGCGAGGCCACCCGTCGTGGCCCTCGGCGACTCGCGCCCCTACCAGGTTGGCATCGTCGTGCCCGAGCTCGACGCCGCCATGCGGACGTACGGCGCCCCGCGTGGCGCGGGCGACGTCTGGCAGCTCTGGACGTATGACGAGAACACCCTGCGCGAGCGCCGCTACCGAGGCTCGAGTGGCACGTTCTCGATGCGAATCGCCCTTGGCGGCTCGGATCCTCAGCTCGAGCTGATTCAGCCGCTGCAGGGACCGAGCATCTACCACGAGTATCTCGCCGAGCACGGGTGCGGCCTCCATCACATGGCGTTCAAGGTTCCCGACATCGCGACGACGATCGCCGAGATGGAGCAGGCCGGCTACGCGCTGCTGCAGGCCGGCTACGGCTTCGGCGCGGACCAGTCGGGTGCCTTCGCGTATTTCGACACCGTCGCTGCGCTCGGGTTCGTCGCGGAGGCGGTCGAACCGCCGCTCGCCCGGAGGGACCCGGAGGAGACATTCCCGTGAGCGAGCGCTAACCGCGAGGTGCTCTCATGCTCATCAGGTTCGACGAGATCGAGCCGCTCGATCGAGGCGGCGGTGTCAGGACGCTGCCGCTCGTCACACCCCGCTCGCGTCCCGGAGCGCCCATAACGACGGGCATCAGCATCTACCCGCCGGGCACGGGAGCCCCGCTGCACACGCACAACTGCGATGAGCAGGTGACCCTGATCGGAGGCCTCGCGGAGGTCGAGATCGCCGGTCTCGTGACACCGCTCGAGCCGCACGACACGACCTACATTCCGCACGGGATCGAGCACGCATTCCGCAACCGCGGCGAGGGTCCCATGACGATCCTGTGGATCTACTGCTCGGACCACGTGACCCGAACGCTCTCGGCGAGCGGAGAGACGGTCGAGCACCTGTCGGAGCGCGACCGCATGGGCTGAGCAGAACGTCCGGGTCACCGTCTTTCCATGCACGCGAAAGGAGCGACATGCCGAACCACATCGTCATTGCCGAGGGAGCGCCACAGCCGACCGGACCGTTCGCACCTGCAGTGCTCGCATCCGGCAGCCGCGTGCTCTCGATCAGCGGTCAGATCGCCGACAACGCGTTCGGCCAGATCGTCGGGGGCGACGATGCGGGCGAACAGGCGCGCCAGGCGCTGCGCAACATCGACGCGCTGCTCGTGGCGGCCGGCGCGAAGCGGACCGACATCGTCAAGGTCGGCATTTTCCTGACCGACATGAACGACCGCGCGGCGGTGGCCGCTGCACGCACGGAGTTCTTCGGCGACCACAAGCCTGCTGCGACGCTCTTCGCCGTGAGCGCCCTCGTCACGGAACAGCTGAAGGTGGAGATCGAGGCGACCGCGATCTTCTGAAGCGCCCGGCACGTGACAATCCGGCAGGGAGTGACGAATGTTCTACATCGAGTTCTACTCGCGCAAGCCCGGCGTCTCACCCGAGGTCTTCCGCGAGACGGTCAAGCGCACCGACGCGTACTGGGCGCGCGCGAATCCGCAGGATCGGCCGGTTCTCGCCGTGGGTCGCACCTGGCGCCTGGGCGGCCCTCACTACATCGTCGTGTGGGAGATCGACGGCAGCGCGCGGCTCGACGAGTGGAAGGAGCAACTCGCGACCGATCCCGAGGCAGCGGCGATGATGGCGGACTGGCAGGCGGTGGTGGACTGCGATGCCGGTCTCTACGAGACGCTTGGTCAGGAGCAGCTTTGACCGACTCCCCGGCTCTGGCGGGTATCGCGCCAGACGCCGTGATCGATACCGAGTCGCACCTCTTGTTGCGCGCCTGGCCGAGTGAGGCCTACCCCGAGGCGCCGCGCTACGAGCACTACCACTGGCACGAGCACGGTGCCGACCTGTTCGTCTCGGAGATGGACAGAGCCGGAGTCGATCGGGCGTTCGTCATCTCGTACGACGGCTACGACTTCGCTCCGTTCATGCGCCGGCTCGGGTTCACGCCGTCCGACTTCTACGGCGGGGTTCCGTACACGCGGGGCTGGATCGATCGCTACCCGGACCGGCTCGTCTGGTTCACGACGCTGCAGGATCCGCGCAATCCGGACAACCTGGAGCTGCTTGCCGAGCAGCTGTCGGATGGCGCGGCGGGGTGCAAGTTCTTTCCCGCCTACCTCGATCTCGAGTTTTCGGACTCCGCCATGACGGCTGTCTATGACCTGCTGGAGTCGCTCGACCGTCGCTTGATGGTGGGCCTCGAGGACAGTCCGGAACCGTCGTTGCGACTGCGCGACGCCGCGCGCGTGCTGGCCTCCCGCCCGGCACTGCCGGTGCAGTTCAACCACGGAGGCAACGTGCGCTTCGACCGCGGCGAGGACATCGAGGCCGTGGCGGAACTGACCCGAGAGACCGAGCGGGTGTTCATCTCGACCTCGGTTCTGGGCGGGCCCTGGATGGAGTGGGCCGACGGCACGGAATACCCGTTCCGGACGTGGCTCGCGCGCCTCGCAGCGACTGGTGGACGCGGTGGGTGTCGACCGCGTGGTGTGGGGTACCGATTGGCCGTGGTTCGAGGAGTTCGGCAAGTACCCGCAGTTCGTGGACGCCGTGCGGCTGCACGCGGGCTTCCTCGACGCCGATGGGCGGCGCGCCTTCCTCGGCGGCAACGCGCGACGCTACCTCGGACTTGCGTGAACCGGCCTCATCCGCCGACGCGCACCCCGCCGGCAGGGGTGACGGCGTAGACGTCCTCGACGCGGACGCCGAAACGCCCCGGGAAGTAGACCGCGGGCTCGACCGCGAGCACCGCACCGCTCTCGAGCGGCATCGGCTCGGACGGGATCAGCTGGGGATCCTCGGCCACGTCGATCCCGATCCCATGGCCGCCGTGGTGGGCGAAGACGCCCTCGGGGAACCTGCGGAGGATGGCGCTCCGCATGCGCTCGAAGACGTCGCAGGCGCGCACGCCCGGCAGAAGCGCGCGGCCGCTCTCGGCCAGGATCGACGTGATCTCGTCGATCACCTCGGCCGCCTCCGCGTTGTCGCTCGACGATCGTCGTTCTCGTCGTGTCTCCCCAGTAGCCGCCCGCGCGCAGAGCGATGTCGGCGAGCACCGGGTCGCCACTGCGCGGACGCTGAACGCCCGGCACCTCGACCGGCGGCGCCACCGCCGTCGTGCGCGCTCCGCAGAACACGCCGCCGACGAACTCGACCGGCTCGAGAGCCGCATCCTGCGCGGATGCGAGCGCCGCGGTGAAGAGCTCGATCTCGCTCAGCCCCTCGCGTGCGAGCTCGGCGACCCGTCGCTGTGCGCGGAGCGTCAGCTCCACCGAGCGCGTTACCGCAGCCAGCTCGTCCTCGTCCTTTACGCGGCGAACCGCGGCGGCGAGGTCGTCGATCGCCACGGCGCCCTCGAAGGGAGCGATGCCGGCGACGCCGACCTTCCCATGGCAGAGCTCGCGGCAGGCCCGGACGAGCTTCGGCAGCCAGTCGAAGTCGAGGAAGCCGTCGTCGCCGTAGGTGACGACGGCGTCGGCGTGCCCCGCGGCGGCCTCGAGCTCGTAGCGCGGCACGACGAGCGTGCGCCGGCCGTCCTCGCCCACGACGACCGCGGTCGCGGACGAGAGGTACCGGCTGTACGAGGCGAGATGCACGGCGTGCCCCGGCCCGACCAGTACGGCAGAGGCGCAGCCGCGCTCATCGAGGCCGCGGCGGAGCCGTTCGTAGCGAGTCAAAACGCCGGGACGGAGATGACGGGTGCGTCCGTCGACGTCGGGTAGGTCGACGCCATTCCCTCGTCCTCGAACTTCGCCTTGTAGCGAGCAAGCTTGTCGCGGTCGACCTCGAGGCCGAGCCCCGGCTCGTCGGACACCTCGAGCGTGCCGCCCGTGTAGTCGAGCGGCTGCGTCACGTAGTCGTCGCCGAGGAAATCGGGGTGACCCTGGATCGCGAGGATCGTCGAGCCCGACGTGCACATCACCTGCATGTGGGCTGCGAGCGTGATCGTGGTCGCGTTGAACGCGTGGTTCACGAACGGCAGCCCGGCCATCTCGCAGAGGCCGAGGATCTTCTTCGTCGGCAGCAAGCCTCCCTCCTGATGCGGGTCGGTCATGATCACGTCGGCCGCGTTGCGCTTCACGATCTCGAGGATCTGGTGCTGGCCCCACGAGGTCTGATTCGCACCGACGGCGACGCCGCTCGCGCCGCGCACGTGAGCCATGCCGTCGAGGTCGAACATCGAGACGGGCTGCTCGATGTACTCGATCACGAAGGGGGCCATCCGGCGCAGGATGCGGACGGCGGTGCCGGGGCTCCACCCCTCGTTCGCGTCGACGCGGATCTTGGGGCCGTGGCCGACCGCCTCGCGTACGCGACGCACGAGCTCGACGTCGCGCTCCTCCTCGATGGCGACCTTGAAGTAGATCGTCCCGAACCCGCGCCCGACGGCGTCGCGCGCCTGCTCCACCATGGCGTCGAGGTCGCTCTGGGCCTGGATGTAGTACATCGATGGGAACGACGTCTTGAGCGCGCCGCCGAAGAAGGTCGAGACGGGCTGGCCGAGGTGCTTGCCGACCGCGTCCCAGCACGCCATCTCGAGTCCTCCGAGCACGAGCGCCGCCGTGCGGTGGAACGGGTACCAGCCCGCGCCGAGGACGCGGTTGATCAGACGCTGTGGCGCGAGCGGCGTGTCACCGACGAACAGCGCGGCCATCTGCTCCGTCATCGCCCGGATGACGTCGGGATTCGGTCCCATGCAGACGTTGACCTCCCCGATGCCGGTGACGCCCACATCGGTGTGGAGCTCGACGAGACCGACGGTGTACGACGAGCGCCGCCCCCAGACCCAGCCCTCGGGCCGCACCAGCGGCAGGTTCAGGAAGGTCAGGTCGACGTGCTCGATCCTCATGTCCGCACCTCGCGCATGTCGACGGGGACGTCGGGGATCCCGACGGTGTGGCCGCCGTCGGGCGGCGGCATCGCACGCCAGTTCGAGTAGCGATAATCCGGCCGTGAGGCCGCCGTCGGCAACCACGACGGCCCCGGTGACGTAGGCCGCGTCGTCGGAGGCGAGGAACGCGTGCACGGCCGCGATCTCGGCGGTCGACGCCGCGCGGTCGAGCGGAATGCGCGAGCGGTGTTTCGACCACTGCTCGGGATCGTCGATCACCGCGCCGCGTCGACCGGGTCTCGACCCAGCCGGGCGCGACGGCGTTCACGCGGATGCCTCGCGGCGCGAGGTCGATGGCGAGCGAGCGCGTCAGCGCCGCCACCGCCCCCTTCGAGGCGTTGTACGTCACCTGGAACTCCTCGCCGGCGAGGCTCGCCGTGGACGCGGTGTTGACGATCGCGCTCCCCGGCGCCATCACCGCCGCCGCCTCGCGCGACATGACGAACGTCCCGCGGACGTTGACCGCGAGCGTGCGGTCGAGATGCGCGACCGGCGTTTCGAGGAGCTCCTCGTAATACGCCACGCCCGCGTTGTTGACGAGCACGTCGAGGCTCCCGAAGCGCGAGCGCGCGACGCGCGATCACGCTCTGCGCCGCGCCTTCGTCGGCGATGTCGGCCGCGAGCCCTTCCGTCTCGACACCGCGCGCCCGCAGGCTCGCGAGCTGCCTGCTCGAGATCGCCTTCGTCGGACGGCGCAGCGACGATCACGAGCCGTGCGCCCTCGGCGCCGAGGCGCTCGGCCACGGCCAGCCCGATGCCGCTGCTCGCGCCGCTGACGACCGCGACCTTGCCCGTGAAGCGGGTCACAGCACCTCGCTTGGCCGAGGTCCTCGTAGACGCCCGCATCGACGATCGTGCCGACGGCGTTGAATTCGTCGTGGTCGTCGAGGATCTGCTGCTTCCGGAATTCGGCGTTCCAGGTCTCGAACGTCGTGAAGTCCTTGATCCTCCAGACGACCATGTACGTCGGCTTCGGGCCCATCCGCCATGTCCTGCCGATGATCATGACGAGCTCCTCGCCAGGATGAGCCGCCGCCCAGCGTTCGTTCGACATGCGAACGACCTCCTGGAACTGCCGCTGCGGCACGCCTTCGTTCTTCTCGACGAACTCGATGTAGTACATGCGATCTCCTCCGGCGTGGGGCGTGGCGACTCTATCCGGTCGCGGTGTGAAACCATGGGCCGTCGTGATCGCTCTCGGTGTCGACACGCTGTGCTGGCATCTCCTGCTGGAGCGCCGGGAGACGACGGTCGAGCGGGTGCTGGAGCAGGCAGCCGAGCTGGACTGCGCGTGCGTCCAGCTGAACCTGCACCACGTGCGCGAGCGGCCGGTCTCGGAGCTGGCCGGCCTGCGCGTGCGCGCCCGGGAGCTCGGGCTGCAGCTGCTCGCCTCGGGCGACTTTCTCGGCCAGGCGCGCGCCGGAGACGGGATCGAACTCGGGGTCGGCCGCGTCGAGGGCTGGCTCGAGCGGGCGAGCGCCATCGGGAGTCCGCTCCTGCGCGTCGCCTCCGGCTTCTACCGCGCCGAGCTCTTCGGGGATCCCGACGCAATCGAGAGCGAGCGGCGGTACGTCGTCGGGGTGCTCGCGGAGTCGCGGTCGCGCGCCGAGGCGGCCGGCGTGCGGCTGCTGCTCGAGAACCACTCCGACTTCACCGTGAGCGAGTACCGCTCGATCGTCGAGGAGCTGGGCCGCGACTCCCTCGGGGTGTTCCTCGACCTGATCAACCCGATCGCAGCGCTCGACGACCCGCTGCCCGTCGTCGAGGAACTGGCGCCGCTCGCGGCTGCGGGGCACGTGAAGGACTACGTCTTCCGCTCGATCCAGACCGACGACTCCTACCACCGGCGCGGCTTCGAGGTGCTCTACCGCTACCCCGGTGAGGGCGTCGCGCCGCTCGCGGCACTCGTGCGCGCGCTGCGCGCGGGAGTCGCCGAGCGCACGTTCTTCCTCACGGTCGAGGGGCTCGACAATCGCGCCGGCGTCCACGACCAGGTCGACCGGCTGCGCACGAGCCTCGCGTTGCTGCGAAGACTGGTCGAGGAATCTGGTTAGATCGGCCGGTGAGCGAGCAGCGCGATCTGGGTGGCGGTGTCTGGTGCTTCCAGTCGCCGCTCTGGCAGACGAACTCCCTGCTTGGCGGTCGCGGGCGACGTGCTGCTGTGCGATCCCGCCTTCACGCCGGAGGAGATCGGGACGATCGCGACGGAGGCGAAGCAGCGCTCGGGCGGCCGCTCCTTCCTCGTCGTCACCCACGCCGACTACGACCACGTCTGCGGGATCCCGTACTTCCCGGACGCGGAGGTCGTGGCGGGAGCGGGCGCCGCCGAGAAGGTCAGGGACGGGAGCGCGGCTGCCGGACTGGCAGAGCGGCGGAGCCGAGTGGGGAGTCGAGTGGCCGTCCGAGCTGCGGGTCGACCGCGAGCTCGCGCCCGGCGACGTCGACCTCGGCACGTTCCGGGTTGCCGTGATCGACGCGTCGAGTCACGGCCGGGAGGGGCTCGCCTACGTGCTGCTGGAGCAGGGGATCCTGCTCCCGGGCGACAACCTCTCGGCGATCACGATCCCGTTGCTCGCGGGTTCGCTCGCACGGGCGCGCGAGGCGACGGAGCGGCTGCTCGCCGCGCTGGATCGCCACACCTTGCGCCACGTCGTTCCCGGGCACGGGCCGGTGCTGACGCCCGAGGAGGCGCGGCGGATCGGCGAGCAGGATCTGCGCTACCTCGAGCGGCTGGACGCCTCCGCGCGCGAGGCGGCGAGCGCGGGCCTCAGCCCCGGGTACGCGGCCGTTTCCGTCCACGAGGTCGAGCCGCCGCGGCCGAGCACGGCCGACTTCGAGATCTACGGCATCCACGGCGGGAACGCGCGTCTGGCGCTCCGCGAGCACGGGATCGCGGCGTAGCTCTAGATCGTGGGCCGGCGCGGCGATCGAGGGAGCCGCGGCGACGAGTCGCGCGGTGTAGGCGCTCTGTGGCGCCGACAGCACCGAGCGCACGGCTCCCTCCTCGCAGATGAGCCCGTTCTCGAGCACCAGCAGGCGGTCGGCGACGCTTGCGACGACGCCCAGATCGTGGCTGATGAAGAGCAGCGACAACTGCAGCTCGCGGCGGAGCTCGGCGAGCAGGTCGAGCACCGCGGCTTGAATCGAGACGTCGAGCGCCGAGGTGACCTCGTCGCAGACGAGCAGCTTCGGCGCCGCCGCGAGGGCGCGCGCGATCGCGATGCGCTGCCGCTCTCCGCCGGAGAGCTCGCCTGGATAGCGCCGGGCAAACGCTGCGGGCAGGCGAACCTGCTCGAGCAGTCTCGCCACCTCGAGCCGTGCCTGTTGCGCATTCAGGCCGCGCAACGCTCGCACGGGCCAGCCGATCGCGTCCTCGACCGAGCGCCGCGGGTTGAGCGAGTCGTACGGGTTCTGGAACACGATCTGGACGGCGCGCCGCTGCTCGCGCGTGCGGTCGCCGGCGAACGCCGCCAGCGGCTCGCCGGCGACGAGGATCCGGCCCGGACTTCGGGGCGTGCAGCCCGACGATGCACCGCGCGATCGTCGTCTTGCCGCTGCCCGACTCGCCCACGAGCGCGACGCACGCGCCGGACTCGACGGTGAAGCTGACGCCGCCGGCGGCCACCACCTCGCCCTGGCCCGTGCGGTGGGTCGCGTGGAGGTCCTCGACGCTCAGGAGCGGCGATTCCGCGCTGAGCGACGCCTCGTCGAGTCGCCGTTCGATCTCGGGCAGCACTGTCGACTGCCAGCGCAGGCAGCGCACGAGGTGACGCGTCGTCGACCGCGACGAGCTCGGGCATCTCCTCTTCGCATGCGGGAATGCGCAGTTCGCAGCGAGGAGCGAAGGCGCAGCCGGCAGGGCGATCGGCGACGCCGACAGCGACGCCCGGGATCCCGACCAGGCGCCGCGGCTCGACGTGGTCGGGGACGCTCGAGATCAGGCCGGCGGAGTACGGGTGGCGCGGCGCGGCGACGATCGCCTGCGTGGGGCCTTCCTCGACGATGCGCCCCGCGTACATGACTGCGACGCGGTCGGCGATCGACGAGACGACCGCGAGGTCGTGAGAGACGTAGACCAGGGCGATGGAGCTCTCGCGCTGAAGGCGCCCGAGCTCCGCCAGGATGCGCGCCTGCGTGACGACGTCGAGACCCGTGGTCGGCTCGTCGAGCACCACGAGCGGCGGATCGCAGACGAGCGCGAGCGCGATCGCGAGCCGTTGTTGCTGGCCGCCCGAGAGCTGGTGCGGGAAGCGGCGCTGGAAGGAGCGGTCGGACGGAAGGTGGACGCGCTCGAGGACGCCTGCGACGCGCTCGTCCATGCCTTGCTCGAGGGCGTGGGCCCGCAGCACCTCGCGCACGTGATTGCCGACCCGGATGGACGGGTTCAGTGCCGTTCCCGGATCCTGCGGCACGTACGACACGAGCCGCCCGCGGAGCGCGCGCAGCTCATGCGTCTCCCGGCCGGCGATCTCCTCGCCGCCGACGCGAACGCTCCCGGACTCGATGCGGAGCCCGGGCCGCGTGTAGCCGAGCAGAGCCTGGGCGACGGTCGTCTTGCCGCTGCCCGACTCTCCGACCACACCGAAGACCTCGCCGGCGGCGACGTCGAACGAGACGTCCTCCACGATCGAACGCCGCCCGACGTTCGACCCGCAGTTCCGTGACGCTCAGGATGGATTCGCTCAACGCCGCAGCGCCTCGGTCTCGACCGACTTGCCGAGCCGGCTCGCGATCGCGTCGGCGACGACGTTGATCGACACGGTGAGCGCGGCGATCATCAGCGCCGGGGCGACGACGGCCCACATGTTGATCGTGATGCCGGAGCGATTCTCCGAGATCATCATCGCCCAGTCCGCGGCAGGCGGCGAGAGCCCGAGACCGAGGAAGTTGACCGCGGCGACGAGCAGGATCGAGACCGTGAAACGCGGGCCGCCGTCGGCCACGACGGTGCCCCAGATGTTCGGCAGGATCTCGCGACGCAGGATCACGTGCGTGCGATCGCCGCGGGCGATCGCGGCCTCCACGTAGCCGCGGACCGAGATGTCGAGCGCCGCTGAGCGGATGATGCGCGCGATCGAGGGAATGTGGATGACGGCGATCGCCAGCACGAGCGCCCAGATGTTCGCGCCGGCGCCGGTGGCGATCACGAGCAGGAAGAGGATCGGCGGGAAGGCGAGGAGGACGTCCATCGACCGCATCAGCAGGTCGTCGAAGCGACTGCGCGTATAGCCGGCGAAGAGGCCGATCGTGCCGCCGACCAGGTACGCGAGCAGCGTCGCGATCGCGCCGTACACGATCACCGACCGGCCCCCGCTGAGGACGCGGCTGAACACGTCCTCGCCGAGATAGTCGTTGCCGAGCCAGTACGTGCGCGACGGCGTCGAGAACGGGATGCCGGGGATCGCGCTGGGGGAGTAGGGGGCGAAATAGGGACCGATGAACGCAACGGCGAAGACGAACGCGAGCACGGTCAGCCCGATCCGCACCGACCACGAGCGCGTGAACGCGAGCCGGCGCTCGATCGCGCCCGTGCCCGCACTCGCGCTCGCGCTCACAGGTTCGTTCTCAGCTTCGGGATCAGGAGCACGACGATCACGTCGGCCGCGATGTTGATGACGATGTAGATGGCGGCCAGGAGCATGGCCACGCCCTGGACGGTGGGAATGTCGCGCGCGACGACGGCCTGGACGAGCCCCTGCCCGAGGCCCGGATAGGCGAAGACCGTCTCGACGATGACGATGCCCCCGATCAGGTACTGGATCGTGAGCGCGAACACCTGCACCGTCGGGGCGAGCGAGTTGCGCAGCGCATGGTGCAGGACGACCCGAGGCTCGGGGATGCCGCTCAGGCGCGCCATCTCGACGTAGTCCGCCCGCATCGCCTCGCTCACGCCCGAGCGCACCATCCGGATCACGTACGGCGAGGCGGCCAGGCAGAGCGTCAGAACGGGCAGCACGAGCAGCCTGGGATTCGAGAGCGCGCCGCCGCTCTCGAGGATCGACGTGGGCGGCAGGAGCCCCAGCGTCACGGCGATGAACGCCACGAGCAGCGTCGCCGTGACGAACTCCGGCAGCGCGATCAGCCCGAGCGAGACGATGGAGATCGCGTGATCGTCCGCGCGGTCGCGACGGATCCCCGACCAGATGCCGAGCACCAGCGAGACCGGCAGGAGAACGACCAGAGCGGCGAGCGCCAGCACGAGCGAGTTGCCCACGCGGGCGGAGATGAACGCCGTGACCGGGGTCTGAGAAGCGACCGACGTGCCGAGATCGCCGCGGATGACGTGCGAGACCCAGTTCCAGTACTGCACGACGAACGGCTTGTCGAGCCCGAGTTGCTTGCGGTAGATCTCCTTCTGCGCCGGCGTCGCGCTGCGTCCCAGGATCGCGCTCGCGGCATCTCCGGGCAGCACCTGGGTGGCGGCGAACACGAGCACGGAGACGAACGCCAGCAGCACGACTCCGATCGCCAGGCGGCGGAGGACGAACCGCACCAACGGGTGAATGCGCCGTCCCGCGGGTCGGCTGGAGGCGATCGTGGACACGCGGGCAGGCCGCTCTCCGTCAGGCGAACCAGTGGTCCTTGAAGTCGAACGATCCCAGGTTCGAGTAGCCGGACGCGACGCTCGGAACGATCCCGTGCACCTTCGCCGACGCCGCGTCGACGGTGTTGAAGAACGCGAAGACCACGTAGCCGCTGGTCTTCCAGATCGGCTCCTGGAGCGCCTTGTAGGCGGCGTTCCGCTTCGCGGCATTCGGGATCTGCTGCGCCTTCCGGAAGGCCGCCGCCCACTTCTGGTCGTACCAGTGCGTCTCGTTGTACGGCGAGGACTTCAGCATGCCGTCCTGTACCTGGGATTCGAACGACTGGCCCCAGTTCGTCTGATAGCTGGACACCTTCAGGTACTTGTTGTTCGAGAAGTAGGAGCCTGCGTCGAGCTTCTCCAGCGTGACCTGGATGCCTGCCGCCTTGGCCTGCTCCTTGAACGCCGTCGCGGACTCGAGCATCCCGGGCAACGCGTTCGACGACGGCAGGTTGAACGGGAACGTGTCGTAGCCCGCCTTCTTGAGCAACGCCTTCGCTCGCTCGGGGTCGTACTTGCGCTGCGGGAGGTTGTTGTTGTAGGACGGGAATCCCTTGCCGAAGAGGTCGTTGCCGACCGAGCCGAAGCCGAGCTCGACCTTGGAGACCATCGCCTCCCGGTCGACGGCGTACTTGAGCGCAAGCCGGACGTTGTTGTCGGTGAACGGCTTGCGATCCATCTGCACGTAGAACGGGTTGGTCTGGGGTTGCGCCGCACGCAGGATCTGAATCGAGGAATCGCCCTTGTGCGCCTTCGCCTGCACGAACGGCATGAACGCGATCTCGTCGACCTGCTTGCCGATCAGCGCATTGACGCGCGCGGTGTCGTCGGGGATGGAGAGGATCTCCAGCGAGTCGACCCACGGGCCGCGTCCCAGCGCGAGCCCCCAGTAGTTGTCGTTGCGGACGAAGTTGGCCCGGACACCGGGCTGCCAGTCGGAGAACTTGAAGGGGCCCGTCCCGTCGGGCTTCTGCGCGAAGTCGGTCTTGCCGTCGGGGACGATCCAGACGGCCTTCTCCGCCAGGAGGCCCGGGAAGTCGCCGATCGGGCTCTTGAGATGAAACTCGATCTCCGTGGGCGAGACCTTGCGCGAGGCGTTGAGGTCGATCGGCTCGAGCCGCGCGAGCGACTCCGCCTTGTTCTTGGGATCGGCGATGTAGCGCAGCGAGTAGAGGACGTCGTCCGCCGTCAGCGGCTTGCCGCTGTGGAAGGTCACGCCCTTGCGGAGCTTCAGCCGCCAGATCGTCGCCTTGCGGTTGCTGGTCACCGACAGGGCCAGACGGGGCCGCGGGAACGCGTGTGCGTCGTACTTGTAGAGGCGCTCGTAGACCTGCTCGGCCCGCGCCGCGGCCGAGTAGATCGGGATGTTCCAGGGGGCGAGCGAATCGCCTGCGCCGCCGTCGTTCATGCCCACGCGGAGATGACCTCCGCGATTCGGCTTGGAGACCACGGTGCTCGCGTCCGCAGCCGCGGCGCCCAGGAAGCCCGGTACCGAGATCGCTACGCCGAGCGCCGCCGAGCGCTCGAGCAGCCCGCGCCGTGTCAGGCCGGAGCCAGGCCTCTGCTCGGGGGGAATGTCGCCCATTCTCGTGCCCTTTCTGTGCCCGATCTCTCTAGGCCGGGTGGCTACTCGAACCCGAAGCGCAACCAATCACCTGGGGAGATGCGCTGGTGGCGTTGCCGTGTGTCGGCACTCCAATTTGAGCGGCCAACAGTACGGCAGTCCGGAAGACGGGGTCAAGCGCCGCTCAGTGATCTATGACGATGCCCCGGTTCCGGTCGTTAGAACCGCGCGTACCAGTCGCTGCCGGCGTCGAGGTCGGATACCGGGACGCGGGCGAAGAGGTGGGTGATCGGGCTCATCTCAGGGCGATGGTAGAGCGGGATCGCGCGGCAGAGGATCACGATCGCGCAGCGCTGCTGGCCGCTTGGCGGTCAGAAGGTGCCGTTGGTCGACCATTGATGTCGAGAGGCACGATCGTTGTTCTTATGTCTCGAATAAGCAAACGCGATTCGGGATGTGTGAAAATAGTGAAGTTCGCCTTTCGTAGGTTCGTCGTCGGCGCCGGCACACTGGCGTTGTTCGGTGGTATGGCCAGCACGGCATTGGCCGCCCAGCACGGCCCAACGCTGTCCCCAGCCCGCGGCCTGGGCTTCGCCCCGCACGCGCATGCTGGTAGCGGTGTGCAGAAGGCCGCCAGAAGCGGTCTCGGCGTCAGCGACGCCCTGAAGCGACGCCTGGTGGCCAAGCAGCAGCGGCCCCCCTTCAAGAGTCTCTGGAGTCGGCAGTTGGGCGGCGTGCTCGAGTTCCCGCCCGCGATCGGCGACCGCGCCTCCTTCGTCGAAACGGGCGACGGCCGCGTGGTGGCGTTGTCGGCGCGCAATGGGCATTCGCTCTGGACGCAACAGCTGGCAGCTCCGCTGGCCTCGAAGCCGGCGCTCGACGCCCACTCGCTGTACGTCTCGTCACTGGGCGGTTTCGTGTACGCACTGCGGCAGAGCGATGGCGCCGTGCGCTGGCGTTTTGCCGTCGGCGCGCGTAGCGAGTCGTCGCCACTGCTGCGTGACGGCGTGCTCTATTTCGGCGCGCAGGACGGCAGCCTGTTTGCCCTCGATGCCAAGACCGGCCACGTGCGCTGGCACCAGCACGTCGATGGCGCCATCAAGGGAGCGCCGACGGTTGCAGCGGGGCGTCTCGTCGTGGGCGCGTATGACGGTCACGTCTACGCGTTCAACCCGAGCAGCGGACGCGTCATCTGGCGCACGGACGGCCCGGCGCTGGGTCAGTTCTACTCGAGCCCCTCGATCGTCGGCGGGCGCGTCTTCATCGGCTCCACCGACGGCAATATCTACGCCTTCGCGCTCTCCGGCGGACGCCGCCTGTGGGCTCATAGCACCTCCGGCTATGTGTACGCGTCGCCCGTGATCGACCACGGCACGCTGTACGCCGGCTCCTACGACGGGAACCTCTACGCGCTGGATGCCGACACCGGCAGGGCCCGGTGGACCTACGCCGTGGGCGGCAAGATCTCAGGCTCGGCCGCGGTCGTCGACGGCATCGTCTACGTCGCGACACTGGCCGGAGGCAGCTACGGCATCGACACGCGCGACGGCACGCAGCGCTGGCACTCGCCGGTCGGCTACTACTCTCCGGTCGCAGCCTCGAGCGACGCCTTCTACCTCGTCGGAGCCTCGACCCTCGCCCGCCTGCACGCGACGCGCACCTAACCACCCAACGCAGCGTGCCGCGCGCGCGCGGCACGCTGCACCCCAAGCAGCTTCGCTGTTTGCATCTACACGTAGCCACGCGCGCGGGGTGGGGGTGGCGCTCTGGCTGGCCGGCACGTGCATCCACGCGTCCACCGATTGGAGGACTGCCGCGATGCACGGCGGTGCGCTCGATCGCTAAGACGCCGCCGGTTCCGGTCGGCGTACCGCCGGCGCGATGTTGGTGTTCATGTGGAACAGGTTGTCGGGGTCGTAGGCGTTCTTGACGGCCAGTAGGCGGTCGTAGTTAGGTCCAAAGGCGGCGCGCGCCGGGTCGCCTTGCATGTCGTCCTCGTCCAGATAGTTCGCGTAGCGGAGTTGGTTGGCGGTGAATGGCTGCATGGCGGCGAATGCGGCTCGCGCCCAGGTCACGTTGTCGTCGGTGACGGCCGGATCCATCCACTCGCTGACGACCAGGAAGTTGTATCCCTCGCTGCGGTGCGGCACTGCCGTCGCGTCCGTCGGTACTCGCGTCAGGGCACCGTGGAGGTGCTCGAACGCGATCGCGCTCATGGGCGAGCAGGTGCAGTTTGCGAATTGTGCGACCGTGATATCGATGGCAGCGTCCGAGAGTTCACTCAGGAAGCTTGATTTCCAGTAGCTGAGCGCGCCTCTCGGGAAGCCTGCGTCAAGCATCGTGTTTACCAAGCTGTAGGGCATGGGCCCGATCTGCACGTCCAGGGGCGAGCCGAAGGCGAGCAACTCGGCCAGATCCTCCTGCGCTTGATTCTGGCTGCCGGCGTGGCAAGTGAGCAGTCCGGCCAGCTTGGTGCCGGAGCCGTCGGGCGCGTGGAGCAGGACGCCCATCACGCCCAGATCGTCCGGTGTGGAGGCTGTGAAATCGCGGAAGAAGCGCAGCACCCGCGCGGCGTCCGAGAAGGGATGGATCGCCAGGCCTCCGGTGATGATGGGCCCGACCGGGTGCAGCCGGTACTCGAACGAACTGACCACGCCGAAGTTGCCGCCGCCGCCACGCAAGGCCCAGAACAGGTCGGGGTGCTCAGTGTCGCTGGCCGCGACGACAGCGCCGCTTGCGGTCACCACCTCAGCCGAAACGAGGTTGTCGGCGGCGATCCCGTGCTTTCCCATCAGCCAACCCAGCCCACCGCCCAGTGTCAAGCCGGCGATGCCGGTCGTGGAGATCGTTCCACCGGTGACTGCCAGGCCATGCAGTTGCGTCTCGCGGTTCAACTCGCCCCAAGTGACGCCACCCTGCGCGCGGGCACTGCGGTCCAGCGGATCGACGTGAATGCCGCGCATCAGGGACAGGTCGATCATCACGCCACCCTCGGTGACGGCTCTGCCTGCCACATTGTGTCCGCCGCCACGAATCGAGATCTCCGCGCCCCGGTCGCGAGCGTGGTTGACCGCCGCCACGATGTCGGCGACGCCACGGCAGCGCGCGATCAGGCCCGGGTGCTTATCGATCAGGCCGTTGTGAACACGGCGCGCCTCGTCGTAGCCCTGATCGCCAGGTCGAAGAAGCTCCCCCGAGAACCCTTCGAAGTCGGCGTCCCGCGCTTTGACCGCTGCCATAGCTCCCCCTGCGACTGATGGACTCCGACCTCCACCCCTCGGCAAAACCCAAACTCACAAGACCGTACGAGATCCGCGACGAGCATAGACCGATCCCCGGTTCCGCTCGTTAGAGGTGCCGCGCCCGCCGCGACGAGGCCGCAGGTTTGACCCGGCGCCGCACGGATCCAGCGCAAGAACCGTAAGCCCTCATCAGAAACCGCCCCTTGGGAACATGTGCCGTATAGCACGAGTCGCTAGGCTCTCCGGAGTCGTCGAGAGATCCGAATGCCCAGTCACGAGAGCCACCCAGTTGAACCGCACTGAGAATGTCCCGGATCCGCGTGCTGTGCTGCCGCTGCTTCGCCAGCAGCTGAGGACGTACGCCGACCTTCCCGCCGCCGAGCCGGGCTCCAAGCGCAAACGCTATCCTCTCAAGCCCCTTAGAGGACCACCATCGCGACCTGCCCACCGAGGTGAAGGCACTCGTCTACCGCTACGAGCAGTCCCACCCCGAGCGCGTCGAGCCGATCCGCCTCCTCTACGTCACGCACAGGCGAAGCTCTCGCGCCGTTCACCGCTGCCGAGTTACCCAGCATACGACATGCTATTCTGGTGCTTTCCGTACTGCGCGAGCGCCAGCGGTGAAGGTCCGATAAGCCCCGTCTTGATCGCGCGCCGACACGTGGCGGGCTGAGGCATATCCCTTTCCCAGCGACGGACCGCCGTGACAGTCGACGAATGCTCTATCCGAGCCTCCCGCTCGTCGTGCTTCTACATGGAATGGGCACTCGAGCCTCTACATACCGCGCCAGAGACGCGTACCTAGATGTCGTTCAACCGCAACGCAGCTTCCCGCTGTATCGCGACGAGCATTCACCTCTATCCATCTGTCGTGCCGTCGCGAGACGTTCCTCTACCCGATGAGGCCGCCACCTCGCTGACGAGCTGTACACGCGCTAACGGCAGCCGGCTTCAGCACGCTGACCTACAACCAGCAGGCGTCGTGGCATGTACCCAGCTCGCAAGCTCGTGACAGAGCGCTATCGCAAACCCGCGCTCTCAGGCTGCGTCGCATTCGTGCACACAGTCGAGCGCATCGTCGCCCGCTCATTTCTCGCAGCGCCGCGCACTCCCGCGCTGCTGGTTCCTACCTCGCGTCACCTCTCTCATCACCTTGCACTCGCCGCACCAATCTGCCTCTCAGTGCCCGTCGCCATCTATGCCACTCTCCCGTGCAGGGGCCGTTGCTGCACGATCAGCGACCCGCGCCGGCGATTCTCGGCACCATGCGCATTCGTCCTCAACCCGCGCTGCCGAGCTCGCGCCGGTAGCCCACGTTGACTGCCATCGCCGCTGCCGAGCCCGTCGCAGGATCGCCTACCACACGTTCGCAAACAGCACCGATTTCGCGCTACTGTGGCCAGCGTGTACACACCAAGCACCGTGCCGTTCTGCGTGCCCTTCGTGCCGTTTCCGTTCTTTCACTGGAGCAGCGTCCCCGTCCCCATCGCACGCTGCTCAACTTCGTGTCGTTCGCGCCGCCGCGCTCGCCGTGCCGTTGCCCGTGTTACGAATGCTCGCACACTCTCAACGCTGCCATCACCTGCCCGAGATCGTGCCTGAGCGGCGATCTGCTGGTCGCCACGCCAGCCCATCTTCCGTTCTCGCGTCGCGCACTACCAACCCGCTCAACCACCTCAAGCGCTCTCTATACCGCTTCAACACATCATCGCCATCCTGCGCTCCTGCCGCGCACGTGTCCGCCAGCACACGCGCTCAATCCCTATCCCGCCACCAAGCACTCAAGCATACACCGTCGCGCCAGATACCGTCACAGCGCGCTACTCCGCTCACTACGGTCCGCGAAACGTTCAACCATATGCTGTCACAGCATTGGCGCTACGCCCTTCACGTCAACTTCACCGCGCGCACCGTGCACGTTCTACGCGAGTCTCACTAATGAACACCGAGCGCCTCTACCCACCGTCTACGTCAATCTCAGCCCGCCGTACATCCGTGCCCGTGACACAAGCCTCGTCTGACACCAGAAAGGCAGTGCCGATGCCACAGCGAAAACCGAGAGCTGCGTCGCAGCCGCGAGAGTCTCCCTCCGAGCATGCACCGAAATGGAACGCTCTCTCTAGCGAGTCTTCGGCCCTCATGGGCGGCGAGGCCGAACAGCTCGTGCCAAAGCTCGCGGGCCACAAGGATGCTATCCAATCGTCGCTGTCCGCCTCGCCCGCAGACGCGGAGGCGTTCCGGCGCGACCCGCTGAAGGCGCTAGCGAAGGCCTTTCCCGACCTCGGCCTCCGTCAGCGCCCGCGAGACCGCGCGAGCGAACTCGTGAGCGCGTGCACATCACTGACTCTCGACGCTCCGGATCCCGCCGTGCTCACGCTGTTCGTCAAGTCTGGAACTACGTTGCCCGGGGCGCGGCCCACATCGCCTCGTTCCGGGGTAACCCCACCGGCGTGATCACGTAGCTTGAGCAGGATCAGCCCGAGGCCCTCGCACCGCGGTCCTGATGCGTTACGCCTGAAGGTCGCTGCGCACTCGGGCTTCAGCCAGCTCATCGGCGAAGCCATCGAGAAGGAGATCATCTACCCGAGCGGTCCGGTCGAGGCCGCCGTGATTGACTAGGTCGCCGTACGAGCTCAACGCGGTTCCTCGGGGAGTGTGACGCTCCATGCCGACCGCCGACACCGGCAACTGGGACCTCGTCGTCGAGATCGCCGCGAGCACGGTGAGCACGCTCGTCGCCACGCGCCTCACGACCGCGCGCTGCCTGCCCGCCAGTCTCCAACGCGCGCTTCGCGGGAACCGTGACGCCGGCGTTCAGCCCTACAGGCCTCACGCTCTCCGCCAACGCGACGTCTCCATCTCGTTCAGCATCGACAAGACACCGTTCACGTCAGCCAGCTGAACGGCGCGCCTCCCGGCATTCCCAATCCGCCGACACCGCCGCTCTCCGAGATTGCCCTCAAGGGCGTCGTCACCGTCACGGATCACCTCTACCTGGTATCGAATGCGGTGGTCATCTACTTCAGCGCGAGCCCCCTCGTCGGCCAGCCGAAGATCGTCGTCGCGCTGCAGGAGAGCGAGCTGCTCGCTTCGAGCTGGTCACGCTCATGCTCGCGTACGCGTACCTCCTCGGCGGGCGACGGGCTATGACACGGCCAAGGCCCAGCTGCTCGCGGACGTGAGGAGCGAGGTGTAGTCGGCTGTGCAGCAAGCGGTTGCCGGCCTCGGAACCGTCACGGTCTTGCCAGCGCCTGTGCTCCCGGCCCCGCTGGCGGTCTCCTCGTCGGCGCTGCTCGTCCAGACACAGTCCTTCCATGTTTGCTACGCGATCGGAGGGCCCGCCGGCACGTCGCGCTGATTTCCCGTTCGCTGCTGCTGTCGAGCTCGATTACGGGGATGCCGGTCGACGCCGGCGCGTTCGCGCTCGGCAACGCGTCGCTCCTGCGCGACTTCGTGCGCCCGGCTCTCGTCGCAGCAGCCGAGCTTCCGCCCGCGGTTCATCCCGGGGCATCCGTGCTTCTTCCTCGGCGCGGCCCCGCTCGCCGTCGTCTGTGTGCCACCGGGGAGAGTTGCCGTGACAGTCGATTCCGTCCTCGCCGGCATCGACGAGAGCGGGATGTTGCACGTGCTGTGCCACGTGAGCGCCGCCACGACCGACGGCTCGTTCTCGATCAGCGCCAGCGTGGACGCGACATTCGCGGTGACAGCCACGATCAGCGGCGACGCTCACGCTCTGCGTCACGCCGGTCTGCGTGCCAGCCGTCTCCAGCGACCTCTCGATCGCTTGGTGGATCTACGTCTACGGCGCCGTCACCGGCGGTTTCGGCCTCGTGGAGATCCTCGCCTTCGGCGATCTCTTCGCGGGCGCTCCTGAACGGGCCGCTCGCGTCCGGGCTTGCGGCGCTCTCCCGGCGGTCACGGCCGGCATCCCGCTTCCCGCAGGCCTCGTCACGCTCACTGGTCCGGTCGACGAGGACGTTCCAGGCCGATGCGGCAGGCGGTCATCAGCCTCGCTGGGGGCGCATTCACAATCGCCGACCCGTTCCGATCGCACGACGTGATCGTGAACGTCATCTAGGTCCGCGAGGTCACAAGCGAGACGCAGAGGTCGAGCTGGGCGAGGTCGGGTCCGGCATTCTGGGCGCCAACACGAACGTTGTCCATCTCGAGCGCTAGGAACAGTCAAGCGCGAATGCCCTCCCGGCAGTCGACTCCACGAGGAGCTCGCGGTGGTCTAGCGATAAATCGATTGGTCCCGTTCGACGAGAAAATCGGCTGTTCGCACCAAGACGCTAGCCTCAAGTAGAATCGTGCCCTGCTTGAATGGAGGCGCTGACGTGTCGGTCGCACCGGAAGTAGCTGGAGCGCTGATTGGCGGCGCCACCTCGCTCGTTGTCGCAGCCGTCACGTGGACCGCAGCCGTCAAGACAACGCGAACGTATCGGGAGGAGCAGTCAATTTCAGTCGCACCCGGCCTCTTTGAAGCGCGAATTACGCACTACGGAAGCCTGTGGCAACTGACAGATGTCGGCCCGGAGCCGACGGATCACTCTGCCCGGTACGACAATTCCGCACTCACGGCGGCTGAAATGCGGCGCTGGTATTACGAGAACGGAGCCGGCCTGCTGCTCTCTGATGACGCGCAAGCACTTTGGGCCAAGATCCGCGCTAGCCTCGAGAAAGAGCCACCTGTAAAACATCTAGCCGTGTGGTCGGCGATGTCGCTGCTTCGAACCGAGCTCAAGCTTGATCTCCAGGTTCGGGATGAGCGTGCGAAGGCTCGCGGAACCAAGCGAGCGACGGCCTCCGACGACCGCAAACGGCTAGCCGAGCTTCGCGAACGCTCCAGCGACGTCGTCGGAACTGGTTTTGCGTGGCCTCCTCCGGAAACGTGATGGCCCCGGTCGGGCCTGTGGCGACGTCATCAGCTCTCTGCGCTCGCCGAGGCGGATTGCGCACGAGTCGACCATTCCACGTCAATCCGCGCGGCTCAGGACATCGATCGCGTGCGCCATGGCCTCATCCAGCGAGAGCTGTCGGCCGCGAGCTTCTACGGCGGCGAACCGGTCGGAACCCAGGTCATTCGCGAGCTGGGTCGCCAGTGCAGTGGCTGGCTCGTTCCAAGCCGCTGGCAAAGCAAGGCCGAAGTCTCCCTCCCTCGCCATGGCGGCCGTGATGAGGAGCGCAGCATCCTCGAGGCGACCCTGGCCGGCGACGATCCGGGCGGCAAGGAAAAGCCCGTTCTCATGCAACGCGAACAGCGCTCCTCGTTGCTGCAATTCCAGGACGCGGCGCACCTGGTCGCGGGCGCGATCCGTGTGGCCGTCGATCCAGGCGATCTCGGCCCGCAAGAGGTCGAGATTCATGATCACATTCGGCCTGCCGGCTTCGATTCGCGAGACTTCGTCGCACAGCCTGACCGCCTCGTCCCGATCACCGAGTTCGAGTGCCCTCTCTGTGAGGTTGGCGAGCGCGCAGACCTCCCACCAATCCTCGCCGGCGGCGCGGGCGGCGGATGCGCCGTCGGTCCAGGCGGCGATCCCGGCGGCTTGGGCGTCGGGGCCGCCGAGCCGACAGTCCGTTGCCGAGGGTGATCAATGCAGCGAACTCGGCGCGGACGTCGCCGATCTCGCGGGCGTGCCGCAGGGCTGCAGAAGCGAGTTGCGTGGAGGCAGCGAGCTCCGCGGACTCGGCTTCCTCACCCGAGACCATCAGCACAGCCGCATAGGCGTTCTCGACGGGCGAGAGCAGATGCCGCGGCGGGCCAAGCTCCAGCGCACGACGCAGCCACTCCGCGCCCTCGACGGGGTCGCCGACGAAGAACCAGAGGAACCACTCGCCGGCGCAGGTGCGCGCGAGCGACTCGGCGTCGCCCGCGGCATGGTGGAACGCAAGAGCGGCGCGCACGTTGTCGCGCTCGTCGCGCATCACGCCCCACCAGCGCCCATTGTCTGCTGCGAAGCTCGTGACGCGTGCGAACGCCGTGCTCCGTCAACTCTGTGAAATACCGCGCACTTGCGGCAGCGAGCGCTCCCCGCCCAGGGTCCTCGGCGAGCAGATCGGCTGCGTGCCGCCGCACCAACTCGAGCATGAACAAGCGGGGCCCTCCGTCGCCATCGCGTCGACTGAGGAGGCTCTTGTCGAGCAGCGATCCGATCGTGTCCGGATCCGTTGCCGCGATCTGCTCGAGCGCGTCCACCGTGCAGCCGCCTCGGAACGTCGCGAACGCCCGATAGACCCGCTGCTCCTCGGCTCCGAGCAAGTGATATGACCAGTCGATTGCCGCCTGCAGCGTCTCGTGCCTCTCCTCACTGCCCCGGCCGGCCTTGAGCAGCTCGACACTCTTTCCGAGTCGCTCGGCGAGCTCGTCGACGGAGAACAGGGTCGACCGAGCCGCGGCAAGCTCGATCGCGAGTGGAAGGTTGTCCAGTTGGCGGCAGAGAGCCGCCAATCCCGGCGCCTGCGCAAACGCCGGATCGAGTTGACGTGCCCGTGCCACGAACAGCGCTACCGAGTCACGATTCGCTCAAGGCAGGCACCGTGAAGACGTGCTCGCCCGGAAGCGCGAGGCGCTCGCGGCTCGTGACACACAGGCACGGCCCGTCGATCGCTGCGAGGTGCGCCACCGCGTCCGCCACAGCCGGCAGGAGGTGCTCGGCATTGTCGATCACCACCAGAACGTTGCGCCCGCTCAGGCGCTCCCTCAGCACGGTCGCAGTAACCTCTCCGCCGGCACCGGCGATCTGCAACGTCTGAGCGATCGTCGAGAAGACGAGCGAGGGATCCTCCAGCGGCGCGAGCGGGATCCACCAGACGCCGTCAGCGAACTCGTCCGCGGCGTCGGCCGCGGCCTGCAGCGCGAGCCGCGTCTTGCCCATCCCGCCCGGGCCCGTCAGCGTCACAAGACGCACATCCTCACGGCCAAGCAGGGTCGCCACAGCCTCGAGATCGTCACTGCGCCCGAGAAACGGTGTCGCCGGCACCGGCAGGTTCGTGCGATGAAGACTGCGCAGCGGCGGAAAGTTCCGGTCGCCGAGCTGGAAGAGCCGCAGTGGAGCCGAGAGATCCTTCAGACGATGCTCGCCGAGATCCACAACATCGCCGGCGACGTGTGCCCGCGCCGTGTCCGACAAAACGATCTGCCCACCGTGGGCGACGCCGGCGATACGTGCCGCACGGTGAACGTCGAGGCCAACATGATCGCCCTCCTCGACGAGCGACAGCCCGGCGTGGATCCCGATCCGCACCCGGATCGGACCACCATCCAGGCCTCGAGCAAACAACCTGGGCGGCACACGCCGCGGAAGCCGGTGACGGAAACGTTGCGAAGAAGCTGTCCCCCTCCGTCCCGATCTCTTCGCCGCCATATTCGACGAACGCCGCGCGCACGATGGCCCGATGCTCGCGCAGCAACTCGCGGAACGCGCGATCGCCGACCTCGGCCACGAGCCTGGTCGAGCCCTCGATATCACTGAACCAGAACGTCTTGAGCAGCGGCTGCTCACCCACGCCAGCGACTATACGAGCGACACGCAGACACGGCGGCTGATCACGCGGAATGACGGCTCGCAAGTCGTTCCAGCGCCACGACCGCGTCTGCGGCGTCAGGCATAGCCGCGATTTCGCTCGCAATGCTCTGCGCTGCGGTGCGGAAGGCCTGGTCCTGCATGAGTGCTACGGACAGCCTCACGCACCGCCGCCGCGCTCAACTCGCCGGGTAGAAGTCCGATCCCAGCGCCGGCGGCAACCACGCGCTCGGTGTTGAAGAACTGGTCGGCGCCCTGAGGGACGAGAAGGAGCGGCAGGCCGAACGCGAGAGCTCCCATCGTCGAGCCCGCCCCGCCGTGAGTCACGGCAATGGTGCACTCCGGGAACACCAGCTCCTGTGGCACGAACCGGCGAATCTGGACATTGTCCGGCTGCGGCCCGAACACATCCGGGTCGTTCTGCTTACCGACCGTGACGATGACGCTGAGCTCTTTTCCGCGCAAGCCGTCGAGCACAGTCCGGAACACGTCCAGGTTCTTGTTGTACATGGTGCCCAGCGTGACGTAGACGGTCGGCAGTGCTGGCAGTGCGTCGAGCCAGGCCGGCTTCGGCCCGGCGGATGGGACGCTCTCGAATGCCCTCAGTTCCTGTACGTCTGTCGTGACCGCATGTCCAATCTGGAGGCTCGCAGGGCAGACTTCGAGGTACAGGTTGCGATAGAGGCCACCCAATGCGTCCGGCTCGAGGCCGTACCCGTGCCAGTGGGGAGCGGCGGCCTCGCCGGCAGCACGGATGACATCGAGCGGCACCGAAGGCCCGTAGGAATGGTCCGCGTACGGAATGCCGAAAGCCGTCGCGACGAGCGGGGCGGCAAACTCCGCGACCTCATGGACGATGATTTGCGGCTTCCACGCCTCGACAATCTGCATGAGGTCGTCGGCCCGTGGCCCGAGCTCGATGTTGACGAACAGCTCGCGGAACATGAACGACCGGATCTGCGCGGGCGGGAGGGAGCCCACCTCGGGTCCGAGCTGCTCGCGCGCCTCCACGCCGAGCCCGGCGCGGAACGACGTGAAGCCGTCGGCTTCCGCCTCGCCGACGATCGGCTCGCCGGAAGCGAACGCCACATCGTGCCCTGCCGCGCCGAGTGCCCGGGCCAACGGGAGCATCGGGCGGTAGTGGCCCGTCAGTGGTCGACAGGTGAGGAGTACGCGCACGTGAAGGATTATCGGCTCACGAGCGCTCTGCTGACGGGGTTACCGCCCGCTGGTGTGCGCTACTCGCCGGCGACCGTCGACCACGCCCGGTCAGTCGCGCCCCGGTTCATCCACCGCGTCCGTCGATTGGAGGACTGCGAAGCGCGCGGGGAAGCGCAAGCCTGATCCCGTGGGCACGCGAACCGTGGTCGCCGTCACCTGCGCAGTCGCCGTCACGGTCGCAGCCGTGTGGATGACGGGCATGCGCGCCCAGTCGCAGGCCGCACCCGCGGCTGCTCCGCGGCTTGCCTGGCGCAGCGTGCACATGGGCGCCGCATCCGGTGTCCTGGCGCTCCCGCCGCACGCGCGCGCGCTCGCGATCGTGATCCACGGGGGCGAGATCGCGTCCAATCGGCCGCGGGCTGCGTTGAGCACGCGTGTCGCAGCTCGCGTGTACTCGAATCACCTCGTGCCTCTCGGCATCGGGGTGCTGTCGGTCGACTATCGCTGGAGCGGCTACGGAGGCGGGGAGTTGAGCGACGTGGCGGCCGCTCTCTCGTACGCCAGGCGGGCTCCAGCCACCGCACGGCTCCCGGTGATCCTGATCGGCGCGAGCCACGGGGGGTACCTGGCCGCGCTCGCCGCGACGACGCCGGCCGCCCGGGCGGCACGACTGCAAGCGGTCGTCGATCTCTACGGGTTCGCGAACCTCGGCGCGACCGTGGCCGATCCATCCAGCCGCTACGACCCGCAGGCACGCCTCACCCGGCGCGAGCTCGGCCCGCCTGCCGGCAATCAAGCCCAGTACGCGGCGCGCTCGCCGCTGGCCCGCGCCGGTCTGCTCACCGCTCCCGTCCTGCAGGTCGTGGGCGGCCGGGATCGTGTGACCCGACCGGACGTGCTCGCGCTCACGCGCGCGATCCGGAAGAGCGGCGGCTCGGCGACGCTGCACGTGATCCCGGGCAGCACGCACGGCTTCGCGTTCGGCGCCGCGGCCAGCCCGCTCGTCTGGGACGACGTGACGAGCTTCCTCCAGCAACTCCACCTGGCGAACTGAGCTCGTGCGTTTTCGATCGCCCGTGCGAAGACTGACGCTCGCCCTCGGCGCCACGCTGGTCGTCGTCGCCTTGTCGGGATCCGTCAGTCCGGCTGCCCGCGTGCGCGCGGGTGTGCCGGCGTTGGTGGCTCCGCCCGTCGCCGGTCCGCCGCGCTCGATCGCCGCTGCGGGCGATTCGTTCAATACGGGCTTCGCGGCGGTGCCGAAGAGTGGCGACAACCCTGATCTCTCGTGGTCGACGGGTGACAGCCCCGATGTCGACAGCGTCTACAGCCGGCTGGTCGCGCTCGCCCCGGGTTTGCGCAATCACCGCCTGCTGGTGGCGCAGGACGGCTCCAAGATCTCCGACCTGTCTCGGCAGTTCCTCCGCGCGGCCGCCTTCCACGCGGGTCTCGTGACAGTGCAGTCGGGCGGCAACGACGTCTGTGCGGCTCGCGATGCGGCCCACGTGACTCCCGCCGACTGCGTTCCGGAAGTCGGTCGAGTCGGCCTTCGAGATCGCTCGCGAGCGCATGCCCGGCGCGCGCATCTTCGTCACGAGCCTGACGGACGAGGCGCGCTGGAACGATCGGTCGGCGACCATTCCCGGGAACGAATCGCAGCTCTCGGACGGGACCTTGTGCGACCCGCAACTCGACGCCCGTGGCGTGCCATCTGCGGCGCGGCGAAGGGAGATTCAGGTCGCGGAGCAGCGCTACAACGCGATCCTGCGCAGCGTCTGCTCGAGCGACGTGCACTGCCGCTATGACGGCGGCGCGTTCTTCCGGCTCGACTACGACCGTGAGGACGTCGCTCCCACCGACGCCTTTCACCCCTCGGTCCGGGGCCTGAAGCACATGGCGGCGACGGCGTGGCGCTCGGGTTTCGACTTCAGCGACTCGACTCCGCCACGCGTGTCCGCCTCGACGCGCCGGGCCGGCTCGACGCTCCGAGTCACCCTCCATGCGACGGACGCGGCGGGAGTGCGCGGCTTCGAATGCCGCTTCGGCACCGCGCCGTATGCCGCCTGCCCGAGGATGCTCGTGCTGCAGCATCGCGCGCGTGTCACCTACCGCGCTGTCGACCGGAACGGCAACACCTCGGGCGCGTATCTGATCGTCGCACCGTGAGCGTACGTGCGGCCGCCCTCCGAGGCAGCGACAACGCACTTGGAGGCTGCCGCCGAGCCCGCGCGATCCGACGGCGGCCCGAGTCAAGCGGCGTCACGGGCAGGAGGAAGGACCTGCCGATTCAACCTCGGTAGAGGCGGCTGCTCTCGCGAAGCTGCTGTGTTGGGTTGCAGTGGGCGCACGGCCATGAGATCATGCTCGGCGGCAGTTCATTGACGAACCTCCAAAGGAGGGACGACGATGCCCGATCGCTGGATGATTCGCGGTGTGGAGTACGTAAACTGCAACTGCCACTGGGGGTGCCCGTGCCAATTCGGAGCGCCCTCGACTCACGGTCAGTGCGAGGCCATGGTTTCGGGCCACATCGAGGAGGGAAACTTCAACGATGCGAGGCTCGACGGCCTCGACTGGGCGCTGCTCCTGTACTGGCCCGGCGAGATCGCGCAGGGTAACGGGAAGCAGCAGGCGATCATCGACGAGCGGGCGGATCCGGCCCAGCGGGAGGGCCTGAGGAAGATCCTTCACGGTGAGTCGACCAGCCCAGGCGCAACGCATTTCTTCGTCTACAGCAGCACGATGTCGACGATTCTAGACACGCTATACGCGCCGATCGACCTTTCGATCGACGTCGATGGGCGAACGGCCAAGGTGAAGATCGGAAATCTCGTGGAGTCCATCGGAGCGCCGATTATCAGCCCGTTCGATGGCAATCCGACAAGATCCCAGATCGGCCTTCCCGAAGGATTCGAGTACACCTACGCAGAGATGGGCAACGGCAATACGAAAGTCCGAGCGGGCATCGAGCTCGATTTAGAGAACAGCTACGGTCAATTCAACGACCTTCACATGAATCAGGACGGCGTGATCCGCTGACGAGCGCTCAACGAACCGCGGGCCGGCCAGGGGCGGTGTCGTCCGCGCGATTGCCGCGACGGGATTTATGGGCGATTCTCCTCGGTCTTGGTTGCATCACGGCAGCCGCCTGGATCTACGTCATCGTTGAGGCCGGGCGCATGTCGGTAGGAATGACCGACGGGTCAATGGCAGACGCGATGCAGTCGATCGTCCACATGCGGACGTGGACCGCGACTGAGTTCGGCTTGAGGCTGCTGATGTGGGCAGTCATGATGGTCGCCATGATGCTGCCGACAGCGGCTCCGATGACGCTGGTCTATGCCGCGGTCGCGCGGAAGGCAGCGAAGGAGTGTCAGCCCGTGGCGCCGACGTTCGTGTTCGTCGCGGGGTATCTCACGGTGTGGGGACTCTTCGCCGTCGCGGCGACCGTCGCTCAAGAGAGTCTCGAACAGTCGGCCCTCTTGTCACCCACGATGGAGTTGGCAAGCCCGGTGCTGGGAAGCTCTCTGCTCATTGCTGCTGGCGCATACGAACTGACGCCGTACAAGCGCGCCTGTCTCGCATACTGTCGGGCGCCGGCGCATTTCATATCGCATCACTGGCGCAGCGGATTCTCGGGCGCCTTCCGCCTAGGACTCGCACTAGGGGCCTACTGCGTCGGCTGCTGCTGGATTCTGATGGGCCTCTTATTCGTCGGCGGCGTGATGAACCTGCTGTGGATCTCGGCGATCGCTGCGTTCATCCTCCTTGAGAAGACTGTTCCGTTCGGTCAAACGGGGGGACGTCTTGCCGGCGCTGCGATGATCTTCGCTGGTCTGGTGAGCCTCACCGGCTTGGGTGCAATCACTTGAGCTCACGCGAGCGAGGCGACCAGCTGCCCAGTCGAACACTTTCACAGTGTCCCCTGATGAGCGCCCACGCGGGCTCCGAATCCGTCAAGGCGTCTCGTGACCGTTCGCGGCGGGCTCAGGCGGATCCAGCCGCATTCGAGTGGCTCCCGCGCGGCTCCGCTCGTGCAGTTTTCTTGCGGGTGCATCCGGGCCGCGGGTACCGTCCGCGTATGTCGAGGTTCTCGGGCAAGCGAGCCATCGTCACGGGCGGCGGGCGGGGCATCGGCGAGGCCGTCGCGCGGCGCCTGTACGACGAGGGCGCGAGCGTCATGGTCGTGTCGCGTACCGAGGCCGAAGTGGGGGCGGTCGCCGGTGCGCTCGGCGAGCGCGCACTCGCGCACGTCGCCGACGTCTCGCTCGAGGCCGATGTGCAGGGCATCGTCGACCGGGCGCTCGAGGTCTGGGGTCGTATCGACGTCGTCGTCAACAACGCCGGCATCGATGACGACTGTCCGTTTCTCGAAGTCCAGGCCGAGAGCTGGCAGCGCGTGCTCGGAGTCAACCTGACCGGGCCGTTCCTCGTGTCGCAGCGCGCGGCGCGCGCGATGGCCGCGAGCGGCGGCGGCGCGTTCGTCCACATCGCCTCGATCGCAGCCCTCGCCGGTGACGGCGAGCAGGTCGCCTACGGCGCCTCCAAGGCCGGCCTGCTCGGGCTCAACCGCATCATGGCGCTGGAGCTCGCGCGCCACGGCATCCGCTCGAACGTCGTTCATCCCGGCTACACCGCCACGCCGCTGACGCGCCAGTACGTCGGCGAGGAGATGTACGAGTACATGATGGGCGGGTTCGCGCGCATCCCGCAGGGCCGCATGGCGCTGCCCGAGGAGATCGCCGCGGCTGTCGCGTTCCTCGCCTCCGATGATGCTGCGGCGATCACCGGGACGGATCTCGTCGTCGACGGGGGCACGATGGCCAACTGCTACGTCGTGGAGACGCTGCCGCAGTGAAGATCACCGGGATCGACTGCCATGTCCTGCTCGATCCCGCCTACGAGCGCGAAGCGACCAGCAGCAACCAGGACGACATCGTCGTCGAGATCCACACCGACGAGGGCATCAGCGGCATCGGCGAGACCGACCTCAACGCCTGGGTCGCACGGGCCTGCATCGAGGCGCCGGGAACGCACACCATGGACCTCGGCCTGGCCGAGACGCTGATCGGCCTCGACCCGCTCGACCCGGTGGCGATCTGGGACAGGCTCTACGTCGGCACCGCCATGACCGGCCGCCGCGGGGCGCTCGTGCATGCGCTGGGCGCACTCGACATCGCGCTCTGGGACATCTGTGGCAAGGCCGCCGGCAAGCCGACCTGGGAGCTGCTCGGCAGCGCCGCGCGCGAGACCTTCCGGCCGTACGCCTCGCTGCTGCCGAGCGTCGCGAACTGGGAGGACCTGCACCGCTCGCTGGTGGAGCAGGTGGTCTGGGCCAAGGGCCTCGGCTTTCAGGCGGCCAAGCTCGAGCTGCTGATCTCGGGGCCCTACGCCCATCAGGGCCTGGACGAGCGGGACGAGTTGATGGTCGAGACGATCAGCGCCGTGCGCGAGGCCGCGGGGCCGGAGTTCGCGATCATGGTCGACGTCGGCTACGCCTGGGACGACGCCGATCGCGCCCTGGCCGTGATCGAGACGTGGGCCGCCTACGACGTGTTCTTCGTCGAGACGCCGCTCTGGATCGACGACCTCGACGGCTACCGGCGCCTCTCGGAGCGCTCCCCCATCCGGATCGCCGCCGGCGAATGGCAGGCCACGCGCTTCGAGTTCCTCGACCTCATGGATCGCGGAGGCATTCAGGTCGTGCAGCCGGACGTGGGCCGCGTCGGGGGCCTCACCGAGGCGCGCCGCGTGTGCGAGTTGGCGGCCGAGCGCGGTCTGCTGGTGGTGCCGCATGGCTGGAAGACGGGCATCACGATCGCTGCCACGGCACAACTTGCGGCGATCACGCCGCACATGCCGTTCTTCGAGTTCGTGCCGCAGCAGGTCGCGGAAAGCCCCTTGCGCCGCGAGCTGACGCGCGACGAGCTGGAGCTGGCGGGCGACGGCACGCTCGCGCGCCCCCGCCGCCCCGGACTGGGCGTGGAGCTCGACCGCGAGGCACTCGAGCGCTTCGCGGACGCAGGCCGGCGCCGCGCCGCTTAGGCCAGCTTTAGACGCGGCTGTAGGCGCCGTCGATCGAGATCTTCGCGCCCGTCAGGAAATGCGCGCCGTCCTCGCTGAGGAAGAGGGCGGCCTCGGCGCACTCCTCGACGCTGCCGAAACGGCCGATGGGATGACGCGAGAGCAGCTCGCGCTCGAAGGCGCGGTCGTCGTTCATCGCGTCCATCACCGAGTTGTGCAGCTCGGTGCCGATCACGCCGGGCATGAGCGTGTTCGAGCGAATTCCGCGCGGGCCGTACTCCACGGCGATGTGGTCGGAGAGCATGTTCAGCCCGGCCTTGGAGATGTCGTAGCCGCAATCGCCGGCCCACACGGTGATCGCGCACACCGAGGAGATGTGGACGATCGAGCCGCCGCCGGCCGCGAGCAGGTGCGGCAGCGTGAACTTGCTCATCAGGAACGGCCCGCGCAGGTTGGTGGCAAGCACGCGATCGAACTCCTCGACCGGCCATTCATGCAGGTCGCGCCAGTCGCTGACGTCGATTCCCGCGTTGTTGATGAGGACGTCGATGCCGCCCGAGCTGCTCGGCTGCCGCCGTCGGCCACGGAACGCGCGCCCTCGACCGTCGCGACGTCCCCGAGCAGTCCCGTGGCGGTTCCGCCCGCTGCCTGAATCTCCGCGACGGTGCGCTCCACCCGCTCGGCGTCGCGACCGCACGCGGCGACCGCCGCCCCCTCGGCGGCGAAGCGGTTCGCGATCGCGCGGCCGATGCCGCTCGACGCGCCGGTCACGACGGCGCGCTTGCCCGCGAGGCGTCCCATCAGAGCTCTCCTCCGTTGTTGCATGCAAGGGCCGGGCCCGCGCCGCGCGCGGGCCCGGCCGGTGTCGTCAGGACAGTCTCACTCGGGCGGGATCTCGGCGAATGCGCGGTCGATGTCCACCCCTTGGCTCTTACGCACGGCGCGTGCGACGTAGTAGAAGATCACGCCGGCCAGGATCGTTCCGCCCGCCCAGACGAAGAACTCCGAGCGCTTGACGATTCCGAGTGCAGACTCGTGCAGGAACTCGAAGTAGAGGAACGCGGCAGTGAGGATGCAGCCGACGCCGGCGATCTGCACGAGCGGGATGCCCGCGACCGTCTTCTGCGAAGCCGACGCGCGGTAGAGCTCTGCCCGCCGGCTGGGTGCCAGGATGCCCGACAGCCCGACGAGCGCCATCGCGATCAACTGGATCAGCGTGGCGAACGCCAGCACCTTGAACAGCGTCGCCGTGTTCGAGGTCGCCCACAGCAGCACCAGGATCGAGGCTGCGCCCGAGACCACCACGCAGACCCACGGCGCGCCCTTGCGCGTCGTCTGCGCGAAGAACTTGGGGAGCATCCCGTCGAACGCGTACGCGAACAGCATGCGCGTCGGCTGCAGCAGGCTGAGCCAGCAGATGAGCGGCCAGAACACGATGTAGCTGAGTGCGAGGATGACCGCGAAGAGCGTGTTGTTGACGCTCGCGCCGGTCAGGAAGATGTACGTCGGATTGGTCAGCGGAAGCCCTTCGGGCAGCCCGCCCGACTGAGCAGCGCGGATGAACTGCTCACCCGTGCCGCTCAGGATGAACGTGCCGAAGATCGCCACGACGACGAGACCGAGAATGCCTCCGAGCGCCATGTTGTTGGCGGTCTTGATCGTGCTCGCCTGACGCAGCTCGCCGCCCACGAACGACGACCAGTAGCAGTAGATCGAAACGGTGGCGAGCGCCGCGACGAGCGCCAGCGTCTGCGTGAACGAGAAGCCCGGCGAGAGGTTGGCGCCCGCTTTGACTGCACGATCGATCGTGCCCTGATACTGGCCTTGCCCTGCGAAGGCGTCGAAGCCCTTGGCGAACGTGTCCTTGCCGCGGATCAGGAGCACGAGCACCGTGACCACCATGCCGCCGGTCACGAACCAGAAGCAGCCGATCAGGAAGCGGATCATCCAGCGCCAGCCGCTGAGGTGGATGAGCGACGAGACGGTGATCATGGCGGCGCCGAGGAAGAACTGCCACCAGCGGCTCGCGGCGACGTCCTGGCCCCACTCGGTGAGACCGGGGTACCCGCCGATGTTGCCGATCGCGATCGCCGACGGACTGACCGCGTAGATCGCGAACGCGAGCCCGAAGAACGCGTTCGAGAGGAAGCCGGCCATCGACATGCAGAACGACGAGATGACGCCGACGAGCGGATGGATGACACGGCTGACGAGCATGTAGTCGCCGCCGGAGCGCGGGATCATCTGCGTGAGCAGCCCGAACGCATACGAGAACGAGAGCGTCATGGGCACGACGAGCAGCAGCGCGAGGTACATGTTCGCGCCCGCGAAGACCGTGAGGAAATAGAACAGGACGGCCGACAGCGTCTGGGTCGGATGGCCGGGGATGAAGTTGAGCGCGATGCTCGCGCGCTGGCTCATGCCGCGCACGAGGCCGGTCGCGTTGCGGACGAACAAGCCCGAGTCCGTCACCGCCGTCGTCTCCATGCGGGTGACGTCTTCTGCCATGCCGATCCTCCCTCTCTAGCCGATCGTGAACTGGTGCGAGCGGATGCGTTCGCCCGCGAGCGAAACCGTCACGCCGTGGATGCGCCCACTGGCGTACTCGGATCCGGAGTTGAGCGCGAGCGTGCGCCCGATCTGCGCCGCCCCGCGGGATTCGTGGATGTGCCCGTGCAGTGAGAGCACGGGCTGGTACTCCTCCAGGATCTGGCGAACCGCCGTCGAGCCGACCGGGATCTCGTGCGGCTTGCCGTTGCGCACGACGATGCGCAGCTGGTCGTCGATCTCGTAGGCCGTGTCGAGGCCCGAGTCGTAGGGCGGCACGTGCAGGTTGAAGATGGCACTCTCGGGGTGCTCCAGTTGTTCCGCGAGCGCCTTGATGCGCGCATACAGCGCGTCCTCGTCCAGCTCGCGGGGGCTGTCCCACGGCGTCGGGTTGGCGTAGGAGCACGAGATCATCTCGTGCCCGCCGACGAGCGTCACGCGATCGTCACAGAACTGCGTGTGCGCGGCGCTCGCGAGTACCGCATCGCAGCTCCACGGATCGTCGTTTCCCGCCATCACGTACACCTCGATGCCGAGCGGCGGCATGCGCTCGTCGGCGAGGGCGATCCAGCGGCGCAGCTCGTCGAGCATCACCTGCTCGAACAGGCGCGTGCGCGCCTCCGCGTCGCCGTGGTGGCGGTCGATCTCGGCGCTGTCCGCGATCCAGGGGTACATGCCGTTGTAGCGCACCGCGTCGGCGAGCTGATCGAGCTCCAACTGCGAGGTGCCGCGGCGTGTTTCGCCGAGGAAGCTCGCGCTGAACGATCCGTCGGGCTCGAGCGCGATGGGCACGATCGCCTTGCCGGTGAGGTCACCGCCCATGATCAGGGACTGCACGCCGTAGAAGCGCCCCGCACCGAGGAACTTGCGCCAGCACTGGTCGGAGCCGTGCACGTCGGACGCGTAGTACAGCTCGAGCGTCTGCGTCGCTGCGTCGCGGTCCTTCGAGCGCTTGCGAAAACTCGGGAGCCCCATGTCTCCTGCTTGCTATAGCTGTCGGCGCCGCGACTGTACGGACCGGCGCAAGGCGGGTCAAGGCATGGCGATGACGACCCGGCCCGCCTCGCCGGAGGCAGTGATGGCGACGGCGTCGTTGATCCGCTCGAGCGGGAACCGGTGGGTCACCAGCGCGGCGAGGTCGAGGCGCCCCGCCGCCGCCAGCCGCGCCAGCGGCGGGATGTGCAATGCAGGGCTCGCCCCGCCCAGGTTGGAGCCCAGGATGGTGTGCTCGAACTGCGTCACGTCGTAGACCGGGAACGACGCCCGCACGCCGATCGCGGGTTGGCCGATCAGCGTCGTGGTGCCGCCGTCGCGAACGGACGCGAATGCCTGCGCGGCGACCTCGGGGTCGCCGATCGCCTCGAAGGCGTGGTCGACTCCGCCGGGCACGAGGGCGCGGATCTGCTGGGCCGGATCTCCGTCTGCCGGGTCGATCGTGTGCGAGGCGCCGAGCGCGAGCGCGAGCGCGCGCTTGGCAGGCAGCGGATCGACGGCGATCACCGGGTGGGCCGACACCAGCCGCGCGCCCTGCACGGCCGAGAGGCCGACGCCGCCGCAGGCGAAGATCGCGACGGCGTCGCCCGGGCGCACGTTGGCTCGCCTCGTGACCGACAGCACGCCGGTCGTCACCCCGCACCCCAGCAGGCAGGCCAGGTCCGCGGGAACGGCGTCCGCGATGGGGATGGCCGCATTGGCCGGGCACACGGCGTGCGTGGCGAAGCTCGACACGAATGCCAGGTGATAGGCCGGCCGGCCGCGCCAGGTGAGCCGCGAGGTGCCGTCGCGCAGCACCCCGGCATCCATGCAGGCGGCCGCCTCGGAGCAGAGGTTGACGCGCCCCTCGAGGCAATAGCGACAGCGCCCGCAACTGGGCGCGAACGTCATCACGACCTGCTCCCCGATGCGCCCTGGATCGACGCCCTCTCCCACCGCCTCGATCGTGCCGGCGCCCTCGTGGCCCAGCACGACGGGGCACGGGATGGGCCACTTGCCGCCCATGTACGAGAGGTCCGAGCGGCAGATGCCCGAGGCCAGCACGCGCACGAGCACCTCGTCGCGGCGGGGCGGCGCGAGCTCCACCTCGTCCACGACGAGCGGCTCGTGGGGTGCCGTCATCAGGGCCGCGAGTACGTGCACGGGCCGATGCTACTGTCCGCGCTCATCGTGACTGACGCCATCGAGCATGAGGTGGAGGACGAGGCGCGACGCCTCGCCGCGGGCATCCAGGAATCAGGCCTGCCGCTGCGCTTGCTGGGCGGCCTCGCGATCCGGCTCCACGCCGCCGGGCCCATTCATCCCGCACTCGCGCGCAGCTACGCCGACATCGATCTCATCTGCGCGCGCAAGACCGGCCGTGAAACCGCGCGCTTCCTGGTCGCGGCCGGGTACGAGCCCAACGAGCGCTTCAACGCCATGAACGGCTCGGAGCGCATGATCTTCTACGACCCGTCCAGTCCCCGGCACATCGACCTCTTCGTCGGCGGCTTCCGCATGTGCCACGCGCTGCCGCTGGCCGACCGCCTCGAGCTGGACTCCCCGACCCTGCCGCCCGCAGAGCTGCTCCTGACGAAGCTGCAGGTGGTGCAGCTCAACAGCAAGGACGCGCACGACATCATCGCCCTGCTGCTCGACCACGACGTGACCGAGGACGACGACGACGCCGTCAACGCCGCGTATGTCGCCCAGCTCCTGGCGGGCGACTGGGGTCTCTGGCGCACGAGCCGCGGATCGTTGGAGACGCACGCGGGACGTGGTCGCCACGAGCGGCCTCTCCGAGGGAGAGCAGGCGCGCGTGCTGGAACGCAGCGAGCGTCTGTGGCAGCGCGTCGAGAGCGAGCCCAAGGGGCTGCGCTGGCGCTCGCGCGCACGCGTGGGCGATGCCAAGCGCTGGTACGACGAGCCCGACGAGATCGCGCACCCCAACTAGACGAGATTCGCGATCTCCGCTGCGATCCGGGCGACCGGCCTGTGCGCGCGCAGGCCGTCGTGCGCCAGGCGGCCGCCATCGCGCTGGAACGGCGGCCACCAGGCGTCGCGCGGCCGAACCCAGGCGTGCTCGATCGCCGCGCGCGTGTCTCCGTAGAAGCCGTGCGCCGCCGCATCGACAGCGGCGTCGTGCCAGGCGGCGCGGCCGGCGGGCTGGCCGCCTGCCGCCGCCACGATGTCCGTCTGCACCCCGCTGGACGCGCACCAGGCGGCGAACGCCTCTGCCTCGGCCGGGTGGGTCGAGGCAGCCGTGACGGCCAGTCCGGCGCCGCCCAGGATCGCGCCGCGCCCACCGGGAGGCGCGCCGAAACGCACGTCGGCGGCATAGGAGACGAACCCGAACGTGAGTGGCACGTAGTCGCCGTCGCCCCGGGCGAGCCAGGCGAGCGCCTGCGGCGGCTCCCAGTCGAACGCCTCGGCCGGCGCCAGCGCGGCCAGCTCGGCAAGCAGTTCCAGCGCACGCTCGATCGCCGGCAGGTCGAAGGGCGGCTCGAGCGGGGCGCCCGCCTGAGCGCACAGCGTGGCGAGGCTGCAGAGGGCGTGGGCGGGCTGGAGCGGCAGAGCAACCCGACCCCGACGCGTGCGTGCGAGCTCGAGCACCCCCTGCCAGCCGTCCGGCTGCGCGTCGAGCGACGGGTGCCAGGCCGCCACGTGGCACGCCGCATCGCTTGCGAGTGCCCACTGCTGCCCGGCGTGGCGGTAGGAGCCGTGGCTCGGGCCGATGCTGCCGGGATCGGAGGCCGTCAGCGGTCGCAGACAGCCGGCCTCGACGGCCTCGCCGATGTGCGGGTGATCGATCACGACCAGGTCGTAGCGGTGCGCGAGCTCGGCCAGCGGCTGGTCGCCGAAGCTCTCGAGCGAGCGGTACTCCCATGCCACGCGCGCCGCGGGATAGGCCGCCGCGCAGGCTTCCATCGGCAGGCGACAGCGCGGGTGGTCCCAGCCCAGCGCACGCAGTAGGATCGGCTCGCCCATTCGAGCGGGAACCATGGCAAACATGTCCGCGAGCCAGCCACGGGAGGTCAGATGGCCCGAACGCCGATAGCCGGCTCGTTTCCGAGCCCCTACGAGGTCGAGACTCCTCCCGGCTGCGAGGGCTGGGAGGACATGTACCCGTACTACGCGCGCTTCGACGAGGAGCGGCGCGAGAGCGACGAGCAGCGCTTCTGGTTCTGGAACTCGATGCACTTCCCGGAGCCGATGCCCGCGTTCGACGCGATCTGCATCGACACCGCCTACCAGGCGCTCGGCTCGTGGCAGAACCGCGTCTTCGCCGTACCGCCGGCGATGGGCATCGACTACCGCTGCATCAACGGCTACATCTACATCTCCGGCAATCCCGTGACCGATCCGGCGAAGGTCGCCGAGCGCGCCGAGCACTTCCAGCAGCGGGCGGGCCACTACTACACGCACTGGGACGAGCTGTACGCGACCTGGCGCGCGAAGATGGAAGGGCTGATCGAGGAGCTCGAGGGACTACGCGTCCCTCAGCTGCTCGAGTACGAGCCGGACGAGGTCTGCTTCGGCGACCAGGAGACGAGCTACTGCGCCGTGCTCGACGCCTACCGGCGCGTCCTGCGCCTCGCCGACCTCATGTGGCAGAACCACTTCGAGTTCCTGCTGCTCGGATACGGCGCGTACATGACGTTCGCCGAGCTGTGCAAGGCGAGCCTGCCGGACATTCCCGACCAGCACATCGCGCAGATGGTCGCGGGGATCGACGTGCTCCTCTTCCGGCCCGACGCCGAGCTGCGCCGCCTCGCGCGACTTGCGGTCGAGCGGGGGGTCGACGGCGCGTTCGTCGAGGGCCGCTCGCCGGCTGAGATCGACGCCGCGCTGGCCGAGAGCGACGCGGGGCGCGACTGGCTGGCCGAGCTCGAGCGGGTCAAGCACCCGTGGTTCCACATGGGGACGGGCGACGGCCTCTACCACACGTACGGCAGCTGGCTGGACGACCCGACCATCCCGTATGCGGCGCTGATCGGCCATGTCGCCGCGCACAAGGCGGGCGACGACCTCGAGCGGCCGAGAGATCACGTCGCCGCCGAGCGTACGCGTCTCGCCGAGGAGTACGGCGCGCTGCTCGACGCCGACGCACGAAAGGGCTTCGACGACCTGCTCGCGCTGTCGCGCACCGTGTTCCCGTACGTCGAGGAGCACAAGTTCATCTGCGACTACTGGTTCCTCACGAGCTGGTGGAACAAGATCCGCGAGTTCGGCGACCTGCTCGTCGCCCACGGATTCCTGCACGACCGTGACGGCATCTTCCAGCTCTCGCGTCTCGAGGTGCATGCCGCCCTCGACGAGCTTCTGCTGACCTGGGCGACGGGCGGCGAGGCGCGCGGGCCGAAGTACTGGCCGCCGATCGTCGCGCACCGGCGCGAGCTGCTCGAGCGGCTCGCGGACTGGACGCCTCCGCCCGCCGTCGGCGCCGTGCCCGAGGCGGTGCTCGACCCGGCGCTGATCATGCTCTGGGGCGTCACGACGCAGCGCGTGCACGCCTGGGCGCGGGAGGCGGAGGGCGGCTCCGAGCTGAGCGGCACCCCGGCCTCGCCCGGCGTCGTGGAGGGAGTCGCCCGCGTGGTGCGCTCGGCGCGCGACATCGGCGACGTGCGCGACGGCGAGATCCTCGTCTGCAGCATCACCTCGCCCGCCTGGGCGCCGATCTTCCCGAAGATCAGGGCAGCCGTCACCGATATCGGCGGCGTCATGTCGCACGCCGCGATCGTCTGCCGCGAGTACGCGCTCCCGGCCGTGGTGGGCACCGGCCGCGCCACGTCGCAGATCGTGACGGGCCAGCAGATCCGCGTCGACGGCACGGCCGGCACGGTGACGATTCTCGAGTGAGCCGGGGAGCCCACACGCTCCGCCTGGCCGAGCTACGCCGCGAGCAGGGCGCATCGTTCGGTGGCAAGAGCGCGGCGCTCGGCGAGCTGCTGGGTGCCGGGCTGCCCGTTCCGCCCGGCTTTGCGCTCTCGACGAGCGCGTTCCGCGCATTCGTCGCAGAGGCGGGCCTCGAGGGAACGATCGCCGCGGAGCTCGCGCGGGCCTCATCGCATGACGTCGACTCCGTCGGCGCGGCGTCGCGCGCGATCGGCGAGGCGATGCGCTCCGCACCGGTGCCCGGCGCGGTTCGCGACGAGATCGCGCGCCGCTATGCAGAGCTGGCGGATGAGGCCGGCGTCGCGCGAGCCGCCGGTCGCGGTGCGCTCGAGCGCGCTCGGCGAGGACGGCGAGCAGGCGAGCTTCGCGGGCCAGCAGGAGACCTACCTCTGGGTGCGCGGCGCCGAGGAGGTGTGCGATGCCGTGCGCGACTGCTGGGCGAGCCTGTACAGCGCGCCGGCGATCACCTACCGCGCCGGGCTCGGGGATTCCGCGTCCGAGGCGGCGATGGGCGTCGCTGTCCAGTTGATGGTCGACGCCGAGGTCTCGGGCGTGCTGTTCACGTGCAACCCGGTGAGCGGCGACCCGAGCATGGTGGCCGTGAACGCGAGCTGGGGGCTCGGCCTCGCGGTCGTCGGCGGCGAGGTGACGCCCGACGACTACCTCGTCAGCAAGGTGACGCGCGAGGTCGTGCGCGAGCAGATCCACGCGAAGGACGTCGAGTACGTGCCCGACGAGGGCGGGGGCACCGTCCGCGTCGCCGTACCCGCCGAGCGCCGCGAGGCACCCTGCCTCGACCGGGCGGCGCTCGAGGCGCTCGTCGACCTCGGCCGGGCGGTCGAGCGCTGCTTCGGCTCCCACCAGGACGTCGAGTGGGCGCTGGCGCGGGGGCGGGAGCTGCCCGCGAGCCTTTACCTCCTCCAGTCGCGGCCGGTGACCGCCCTGCCGCGACGCGAGCAGGCGCCCGCCGGCTCGGCGCTGTCGCTCGTGATGGGCATGTTCGGCGTGCGCGAGCGCGAGGGCTAGCCGCGTGGCCCTGAGCGACGACGACGTCCGCGAGATCCTCCGGATCATCGACGAATCGCAGCTCGACGAGCTTCGGATCGAGACCGACGGGCTGCAGCTGCACGTCCTGCGCGGCGGCGCCGTGCCGTCGGCCGAGGCCGAGCCGCGGCTGCAGACCGAGCGGCCGGCGCCCCCGGAGGCGGGGGCCCACACGATCGAGTCGCCGACGATCGGCACCTTCTACCGCGCGCCGGCGCCGGGAGCGGCGCCGTTCGTCGAGGTCGGGTCGCGGGTCGAGCCCGACACGATCGTGTGCATCATCGAGGTGATGAAGATGATGAACTCGATCCCCGCCGGCATGGCGGGCTCGATCGCCGAGATCCATGTCGAGAACGCGGCGCCCGTGGAGTACGGACAGCCGCTCTTTCGCGTGGACGTCGCGTGACGCGCGCGGTCGACATCGTCGACACGACGACGCGCGACGGCAACCAGAGCCTCTGGGGCGCGACCGGCCTCACCGCCACGGACATCCTCGCGATCGCGCCGACGCTCGACCGCGTCGGCTTCCACGCGCTCGACTTCACCTCGAGCACGCACATGGCCGTGTCGGTGCGCTTCCACCGCGAGGACCCGTGGGAGCTGATCCGCCTGCTGCGCGCGGCGATGCCGAACACGCCGCTCAACTTCATCACGACCGGCATGCGCTTCATCGCGTGGTCGCCGTGCGACGAGGACTTGATGCGGCTCGCGTTCCGCTGCGTCGTGCGCAACGGCATCCGCCGCTTCCAGTTCGCCGAGCCGGCCAACGACCCGCAGGCGCTGCGGCGCGTCGCCCGCATGGCGCGGGAGGAGGGCGTCGAGGAGATCGTCGTCGGGCTCACGTATTCGATCAGCCCGGTGCACACGCACGCCTACTACGCCGAGCGCGTCGCGGCGCTCGCCGGCTGCGCCGACATCGACCGCTTCTACCTCAAGGACCCGGGCGGCCTGCTGACCACCGACGCGGTGCGCGAGCTGGCGCCGCACTTCGTCGCGACGGGGCGACCCGTCGAGCTGCACAGCCACTGCACGATCGGGCTCGCTCCTCTGACCTACCCGGTCGGCGTCGGGGCCGGCTTCGGCGTCGTCCACACCGCGATCGGGCCGGCGGGCAGCGGCACCTCCCAGCCGACGGTCGACTCGACGCTGCGGAACCTCGAGGCGGAGGGCTACGGCCACCGGCTCGATCTGGACGCGCTGGCTCGGGCCGCGGAGTACTTCCGCGAGCTGGTGCGCGAGAAGCGCCTGCCGGCGGGCGAGCCGCGCGAGTACGACGCCGCCTACTACCACCACCAGCTGCCGGGCGGGATGGTGACGACGACGCAGCGGATGCTCGAGGAGATCCGCCGGCCGGAGCTCTTCGACGCCGTGCTCGACGAGGTCGTGCGCGTGCGCGCCGAGATGGGCTATCCGATCCTCGTCACGCCCGTCTCGCAGCTGATCGCGTATCAGGCGACGCGCAACGTGATCGATTCCGAGCGCTGGCTGAACGTCTCGGACGAGACGGTGCGCTACTTCCTCGGCCACTACGGCGAGTTCGCGGCGCCGCCGGACCCCGACGTCGCCGACCGCGTGCTGTCGCTGCCGAAGGTCGACGCGCTGCGCGACGCGCACCCCGTGAGCCTGGACGGCGCGCGCGCCCGCTTCGGCGACCGCATCTCGGAGGAGGAGCTGCTGCTGCGGCTGACGATGCCGGCCGAGCAGGTCGACGCGATGCGCGCCGCGCCGCCGATCGCCGACAAGCCGCTTGGGGCGCCGGTCAGCGCCCGCGCCCCGCTCGTCCGTCTGCTGCGCGAGGTCGAGCGGCGTCGCTCCATCTCGTATCTGCGCGTCCGCAAGGGCGACGACCTGGTGGTGTGGCGTCGTGGCGCTTGACCGCGTCCGCGGCGTTCGTCTTCGACATCGACGGCACGCTCGTCCACCGCACGGGCCCGAGGAGGTGCACGCGATTCCCGGCGCGCGTGACGTCCTCGACCGGGTCGCCGCGTCCGGCCGGCCCTTCGCGGTCTTCACGAACGGCAGCCACGTGCCGCCGGACGCGTTCGCGCGTCAGCTGCGGGCCGCCGGGCTGCCGGTCGACGACGGGCAGGTGATCACGCCGCTCTGCTCCGTGCAGGCGTACCTCGAACGCCAGAGCGGCGCGCGCGTGCTGCCGATCGCGACCGAGCCGGCGCGCGCGTATCTCGCGGCTTCCGGCGTGCAGCTCGTCGACGGCCGCGCCCGCCGACGCCGTCTTCGTCGCGCACCCCGCCCGGGCCGACTTCGACGAGCTCGAGCGCGCCGCACGCGCCGTCCTCGCGGGCGCGCGCCTGCTCACCGGCAGCTACGTCCCGGCCTACGCGGGTGCGAACGGGCCGGTCCTGAGCCGCGGCGCCATGCTCACCGCGGCGATCGCGAAGGCGAGCGGCGCCCGCCCGATCGTCGTCGGCAAGCCGTCGCGCGCGGCCGTGCGCGAGCTGAGCCGCCGGCTCGGAGTGCCTTCGCAGGAGGTCGCGGTCGTCGGCGACGACTTCGGCCTCGACGTCGCCCTCGGGCGCCTCGGCGACTCGACGACGGTGCTCGTGCGCTCGGGGATCAGCGCGTCGCTCGACCTCGCGCGCATCCCCGAGACGCGCCGTCCCGACCACACGATCGGCAGCGTGGCGGAGCTGCTGGGGTGGCTGTGACGACGGCGCGCGCGGTCGGTGTGGTCGAGCCGGGTGGGCCGGACGTGCTGCGCGTCGTCGAGCGCGAGGTGCGCGAGCCGGGCGCGGGCGAGGTGCGGATCGCGGTGAGAGCCGCGGCCGTGAACCCGACGGACATCGCGCTGCGCCGGCGCGGCGTCGACGGCGTGCGCGGCGCCCTGGGTGCCGGGCATGGACGCCGCCGGCGTCGTCGAGTCGGTCGGCCCGGGGGTGGAGCACGTGGCGCCCGGCGACGAGGTGATGGCCGCGGTGCTGCCGCGGCGGCCCGAGGGCGGCGCGCAGGCGGAGCTGATCGTCGTGCCGGCGCGCGTCCGTCGTGGCGGTGCCCGCGGGCGCGACGCTCGAGCAGGCGGCCACGCTGCCCATGAACGGCCTCACGGCGCTGCTCGGCCTCGAGCTGCTCGACCTCCCGCGCCGGCTCGAGCCTGCTCGTCACCGGAGGCGCCGGTCTGCTTGCGTCGTACGCGATCGCGCTCGCGAAACGGGCGGGTCTGCGCGTGCTTGCCGATGCGAGCCCCGCCGACGAGGATCTCGTGCGCAGCTTCGGCGCCGACGTCGTGCTGCCGCGCGGCGAGCCGTACCCTGCCGCGGTCGCGGATGGCGTCTTCGACACGGCCTTGCGCGGACGCGACGCCTTCGGCGCGATCCGGCCCGGTGGTGGGCTCGCGTTCGTGCGCACGTGGGACGGCGGCGATGTCGAGGACGGGGTGACGATCCACCGCCTGCAGGTGGCGACGGTGCTCGAGCGGACGGACTGGCTCGAGGACCTGCGCGCCGCTGCGGAGGCCGGGCTGCTCGCGCTCCGCGTCGCCGCGACCTTCCCGCCCGAGCAGGCGGCCGAGGCGCACCGCCTGATGGAGGCCGGCGGCCTGCGCGGCCGCGCGGTGATCGTGTTCGATCCGGCGTAGACTCCTCAACCCCGACGGGCCGCCACGACGTGGTCGTACAGCTGTGTGAAGCGGCACGCGAGGCCGTTCCACGAGTAGCTGTCGCGGACGTGCCGGGCGGCGTTCGCCCCGCGTCGGCTGCGCTCGCTCGGGTCGTTGACCGCTTGCACGATGGCGTCCGTGAGGGCATCCTCGTCGTCGGGCGGCACGAGCCAGCCGTCCGGCTCGCCCGTCACGACGTTGATGAAGCTCGGCGGCCCGCCGCTGAGCGTGCCGATCACGGGGAGCCCGCAGGCCATCGCCTCGAGGTAGACGAGCCCGAACGGCTCGGCAGCGGACGGGGCGACGAAGCAGTCGGCACACGCGAGGCCACGCGGCAGGTCGTCGTGGCCGCGCCACCCGGCGAAGAAGACGCCGCTCACGCCGAGCGCGGGTGGCGACGCTGTGAGGGTGCTCGCCCTCCCATTCGCCCGGCGCACCGCCCCAGATCACGAGCGGAGCCGGGACGGCCATGCGCGCCCGGGCACGGGCGTATGCGCGTATGAGCAACGGCACGCGCTTGAAGCCCAGGAAGCGCCCGACGAACATCAGGACGGGGCGCGACTCGCCGGTGCTCGCGTCGAAGAATGCCTCGACGACCTCGTCCTCGGTGTAGCGAACGCTCCCAGGCGTCCTGCTCGCCTCGTCCCAGCCCTGCGGATCGCGCACGAGCCATTCGAGCCAGCGCTCGCGTCGCTCCAGATCATCCGATCGCCGCACGGCGAAGCGCTCGACGTCGACGCCGTCCGGGAGCAGGTGGACGGTGGTCGGGTCGAGTCCCAGCAGCCGTACGGCCTCGTCGCGCTGATGGGGGGAGATGACGATCGTCGCGTCCGCGCGGCGCGCCGCCTCGCCCATGCGCTCGGCCCACCAGCGGGCGTGCGGGCCCTGGCCCATGCCCGGCTCCGCGCGCGCGATCGCGTCGAGCATCTTGAGTTCCGTGCCGTGCAGGTGCGTCACGATCGGGACGCCTGGCATGACCGCCGCGGCGGCATCGTGGATCGGTGTGACGTGGTGCAGGTGGAAGACCTGCGCGCGGCGGAGGGCAGGCGATCCGGCGATCAATCTCGCCCAGGCCGCGACCATCCGCTCGCCCTGCTCGGGCGTCACCCGAGGGAACGACCGGTCGGGGGCGCCCTCGCGCTCCTCGTAGGAGGGGTGCATCGGGAACGGCGCATCCATCGGGTCCGCTCCGCGCTCCCAGCGCGCCACCGCCTCGTCGTAGGCGACGGGCACCGTGTCGATGCCGGCGAAGAACGTCGTCGCGTTGCCGAGCGCGCCCTCGGCGCCCAGCGACCCACACGCGAGCGTCACATGCCATCCGCGAGTGATCAGTGCGCGCGACAGGTACGCGGCGACCAGCGCCGATCCGCCGCGAGGGTAGAACAACAGGCCCATCGCAACCGCGTTGTCGTCGCCCGCCAAGCGAGGGAGCCTACCCCCTGCAGGACGGCGCCGGCTGTCTCAGCCCGAGTCGGCCTCGTCCAGCAGGCGCAGCGCTCGGCGCCGATCCCGCGCCATCCGGGCGATCGACGACAGCTCGTGGCGCACGAGCGGCAGCGACGGGAGGGGCCGCACGACGTAGCGATAGCGAGTCCTGTAGCCATAGCGGCCGTACAACCGGCCGAAGAAGAAGCGCACTCGCGGGAAGTGACGGATCGAGCACACCAGCACGACCTCCGAGGCCCCTTCGATCGCCCGCACGAGCTCCAGCGAGCGCACCGCGTTCTCGGCCGTGTTGACAGCCTGCGGCTCGCGAATCAGGGGGACGTCGCGCCGCCCCGTCCACTCCTCGGCCATCTGGTCCGCCTCGGCCGGCCCTCCGTCCGACGACCAGCCCGTGAAGATCACCGCCCGCGGTGGCACCTTGGCGCTGGCGGCGAGTTCCTCGGCTCGGCGGACGGCGGCCCGGCAGATCGAGCTGATCCCGTGCCGGCCGTCGTCGCCGAACTCGTGGTAGCCGAGAACCACGATGACGTGATCCGGCGCGCAGGACCGCCGCGTCGACCGGGTCTCACCCGCCGGCATTCTGACCCGCCTGGCCATCAGCCGGAAAGCATTCGCCTGCGAGATGCGACGTCCTCCATGGATTCGCCCGACATGCCCTCGGCACCGTTGCCGAAACCGATGAGCGTCGTCTGAGAGAAGCCTAGGATCGCCGAGCGCGCACGCGTGAGGCCAACTGGTGACGATGCGGTGCGGATCAGGTGAACA